>NZ_JXRQ01000015.1 GCF_000829445.1 Jeotgalibacillus alimentarius | reverse complement strand
CTCCGTAAAGTGTTTGAAAAGCTCATTGTCTTTTTTGTTCGAAAAAGACTTAAAATCTTAAAACGTTGACGTTTGGTTGTTTAGTTTTCAAGGTTCAATCACTTCTTAGCGAAGTGCCGCTCTCGTAAGCGACTTGATTATCATAGCATGGCTTCTGATAGTTTGTAAAGTCTTTTTAAAAACTTTTTTAATTTCTTTTGCCAAAGCGAATTAAAAGAGAAAAGAAAAAAGCCTTAGCGATCATTACAAAATGTACGCCTCTTCAAAAGAGAACTTTACTAATCTATCACACCTCCATAAAATGAGTCAATCCTTTAAGAGCATTTCAATTATATAATTTTATTCTGAATATTTCAATACTTTCCACAAAGATTTTTCACAAAATTACTTAGCAGATTTTTCTGCAATAAAAAACCCCGTTGCAGCACAGGGCTGCGACGGGATCCAGGCTTACTTCACTTCAATAATAGAAGTGTCACCTCTGCTGACTCTTGTCTTTTTAACTTCTACTGTTTCACCATTCATTAAGTTCGTAAATACGATTGGGGTCATAATAGAAGGAACCTGATCTTTTATCTTCTCAAGATCTGCTTCAAGCAGCAAGTCTCCTGCTTTCACCTGGTCTCCTTCATTTACATGTACAGTAAAGCCTTCACCGTTCAATTTAACTGTATCAATTCCAAAGTGAATCAGGATTTCCTGACCATGCTCAGATTCAATACCAATCGCATGCTTCGTTGGAGAAACGTTTACGATTTTCCCGTTTACCGGCGCATGCACAATTCCATCTGACGGGTTGATGGCAAATCCATCTCCCATCATTTTGCCTGAGAATACCTGATCCGGCACTTCAGTAATCGATACGGCTTCACCGTTCAATGGTGAGATAATGTCCTGTAAGACTGCCTGGTCATTCTGAATTGCCGTTGCTGCTGTTTCTTCAATTTCTTTTGATACTTCTTTTTCAGCATCAACTTTAACCGGACGAGGTGTCTTACCTTCCATAATATCTTTCATCTGATGTTTTAAGCTGTCAGAACGCGGACCGAAAATCGCCTGAATATTGTTTCCGATCTCCAGTACCCCGGAAGCACCCAGATGTTTCAGTTCTTTCTTGTTCACTTTCGATGGTTCGTTAACCTGTATACGCAGGCGCGTAATGCAGGCATCAAGATTTGAAATATTTGAAGCTCCACCCATCGCATCTAAGATGTCATGTGGTAAATCTGATTTCGAAGAAGCTGCACGAGGGTTTTCATCGCCATCTTCTTCTTTTTCACGTCCTGGTGTTGCCAGGTTGAACTTACGGATTGCAAAACGGAATCCGAAGTAGTAAATTACTGCGAATACTGCCCCTACAGGTAATACTAACCACCAGTTTGTCTGAGGGTTTAATACACCAAATAGAAGAAAGTCAATCAGACCGCCAGAGAATGTCATACCGATTTTTACGTCAAGCAGGTGCATTGTCAGGAATGAAAGACCTGCAAATACTGTGTGCACCGCAAACAGAATAGGTGCAACGAACAGGAAAGCAAATTCGATTGGTTCAGTAATACCAGTCAGGAATGATGTCAGGGCAGCTGAACCCATGATTCCTGCAACAAGCTTCTTCTTTTCAGGTCGTGCTTCATGATAAATTGCCAGTGCTGCAGCCGGAAGACCAAACATCATGAATGGATATTTACCGGTCATGAATGTACCGGCAGTTAAATCCTGAACGCCATCAAGAATCTGTGCCTGGAAGATGTAATTGTCACCACGCACAGTTTCACCGGCAGCATTGATATAAGTACCAAACTCAAACCAGAAAGGCGTATAGAAAATATGGTGTAATCCAAATGGAATCAGTGCACGTTCAATGACACCAAAAACAAATGCCGATACAGCAAGGTTTGTATTCAGCATGATGTGTGAGAAGAAGTTAAGCCCTTCCTGAATAGGAGGCCATACAACAATCATTAACAGTCCAAGCACAACTGCAGATGCTGCTGTTGCAATTGGAACGAAACGCTTACCGGCAAAGAAGCCAAGGTACGTTGGCAGTTCAATATTATAGAAGCGGTTATACATATAAGCAGCCAGCGCCCCTACGATAATTCCGCCGAATACACCTGATGACAGTGTCGGGATCCCAAGCATTAATGTATATGCAGGATCAACTCCCTCACCGGTTACATCACTCATTTCAATACCAAGTGCTGTACCGAGTGTTGCATTCATAATCAGATAACCTACGATCGCTGCAAGACCGGCAACCCCGTCACCGCCAGCGAGCCCGATGGCTACCCCTACTGCGAATAATAACGGAAGGTTATCAAAAACGATTCCGCCTGAGTTTTGCATGACACTTGCGATCATGACAATCCAGTCGTTTGTCAGGAATGGCGCAAGGTTTGTCAACGTTTCATTCTGCAGGGCGTTACCGAATGCTAAAAGCAAACCGGCTGCCGGCAGAATCGCAACTGGAAGCATAAGTGCTTTACCAATTTTCTGAAGCTGACCAAAAAACTTCTTAAACATATGATTTCCTCCTTTTTCTTTTATACAGCAAACAAAAAGGCATGAGTAAAGAAAGAACATACGTGAAGGTACACGTATCCCGTTATTCGGGACGTTCTTCATTTACTCATGCCTGATCGTATCAGTAACACGTAAAATGTATTATTTCATTTTGTTCTGAATACGCTGCAGATGCATGGTCAGATAGACTGCTTCTGCTTCATAGACAGGTTTTTTTAATGTTTGCTGCATAATCTTAATCAGTTTCCATGAGAGATTATAGCACATCGGATATTCAGCTTTCAATAGCAAAGCGATTTTTTCCGGTTCATCCACCTTTTCTCCCCTGACAACCCGCTCTATCGTGTATCGCAGGTGTCTGACGAGTCTCATATAATCAATGCTTTCCTTATCAAGCTGTACGTCAAATTGTGATTCGATTAATTGGACAAGACGCCCGATCAGTTGGGAATGCGAATTCACTTCATGAACATTACGGTTCACCATAGCACTATGAATGTGAAGCGCAATAAAACCGATTTCACCTTCAGGAAGATAAATATTGGCTCTGTCATTAATCAACTGCACCACTTCTTTTGCAACCTCATACTCATAAGGGTAAAGCGCTTTCGTCTCTAATAAGAAAGGATTGGATATCGACATCCCTCTCATTAATCTGTTGACTGCGAATACAAGGTGATCTGTCAGCGCCACATGAATATGTTCATTTAAAAATGATTTTGTCCGTTCACGTATTAATTCTATAGAAGAAATAATGACCTTCAGCAGATCTTCCTCTACGTATGGAAGCAGTTTCTTGAACTGATCCTGCTCTTTTTCATCACGTAATACAAAGAGTTTCTCAACTTCCTGTTCACTGATGGTAGATTGCGTCTGCCGCTTGAAGCCGATTCCTTTGCCGATCATGACGACTTCTGAGCTATTTAATTCAGCAATTAACACATTATTATTCAGTATTTTCTTTACAATATAGCTCATGTCTATCACATCCGCCTGTTTTTTTATTTACTCATTGAAAAAGAGCTGTCCGCATGAACCGGAACAGCTCTTTTAGCATATTACGATAAAAAGATGAAGTAAAGCACAAAGATTACAAATAGCCCGTACATAACGGGATGAATCTGCTTACCTCTCCCCATTACTAGCATCGTAATCGGATAGAAGATAAACCCAATCGCAATACCGGAAGCAATACTGTATGTCAGCGGCATTGTGATGATCGTTAGAAAGGCTGGGACTGCAATCTCAAAGCGTGTCCAATCAATTTTACCGAGCGCTGAAACCATCAGTACCCCTACGATGATAAGAGCTGGTGCTGTTACAGCACTTGTGATGACTTCCAGCAGCGGAAAGAAGAAAATAGATAATACAAAGAGTGCTGCTGTAACAACTGAAGCAAAACCTGTTTTAGCACCCGCTGCGACACCTGCTGATGATTCAATATAAGAAGTTGTTGTAGATGTTCCAAGTACTGCACCGAACACCGTTGCAGTTGAATCTGCAAACAGTGCACGATTTGCACGCGGCAGCTTGCCGTCTTTCATTAAACCTGCCTGATTTGTAACCGCTACAAGTGTTCCTGCGGTATCAAAGAAGTCTACGAATAGGAAAGTTAAAATAACAACCAGTAACTGTACAGTGAAAAGGTCTCCCGGGCTTGAGAAAATCGGTTCAAGTGCAGCACCGAAAGTTGGCGCAAGACTTGGCGGTGTCGGATCAATGACGCCGCTCGGACGGTCAATCAGTCCAACAACCATCCCCACAATTGCCGTAATGACAATTCCGTAGAAAATACCACCTTTAATTTTACGAGTCATTAAAATAACAGTAATAAAAATACCGAACACAGCAAGAAGTGTATTCCCATTTGTCAGATCACCAAGCGCAACAAGTGTTGCATCGTTTCCGACGATAATTCCTGCATTTTGAAAACCAACAAAAGTAATGAAGAGCCCGATACCTGCTCCCACCGCGAATTTTAATTCATTCGGAATCGCGTTGATGATTCTCTCACGTACACCTGTAACAGTTAATACCATAAAAATAAGTCCTGAAAATAAAACGCCTGTTAAAGCGGTCTGCCACGGAATTTCCTGTGTCAGAATAACAGAGTAAGCGAAAAATGCATTTAACCCCATACCAGGTGCAAGTGCGATCGGATACCTTGCAAGTACCCCCATAACAAGTGAGCCGATTGCCGCTGCAAGCGCAGTAGCTACGAATACAGCACCATAATCCATACGCATAGCATCAGGCAGACCTTCAACATCTACTAACGTTAACGTCAGCGGGTTAACAACAAGAATGTAGGCCATCGCAAGAAATGTTGTTAATCCCCCAATGAATTCACGCTTATAGTTAGTGTTTAATTCTTCAAACTGAAAATACTTCTTCACTACTGTTCCCTCCGAAAAATACGAAGTATAACGAAAAAAATCCCTGAACGCACACTCGTCGTTCAGGGATGACTAAAAGGATTGAAAAAAGTTCAAATTGAACTTTTAAAAAACCTGCGTAGTCAAGCTATTTACGGTAGCTTGGTAGAGACTTTCGGGCCATATCCCCGACGTTATACGACGAAAAGTATTTAATTAATGATTGTATTGTATCAATGCATGATAGAAGCGTCAATACAAAATACGAACATTATTAAATAATTTTTATGGTAATATTCGTTATTCCCACTCGATTGTACTTGGTGGCTTACTCGTCACATCATACAGTACGCGGTTAATCGAGTTGACTTCGTTTACCAGACGGACTGAGATCTTCTCAAGTACATCCCATGGGATTCTTGCCCAGTCAGATGTCATTCCGTCAATTGATGTTACCGCGCGGATACCGATCGCATAATCATATGTTCTCGCATCGCCCATCACACCAACACTTCTGATATCAGGCAATACAGTGAAGTACTGCCAGATATCACGGTCAAGTCCTGCTTTTTTAATTTCTTCACGCAGAATATGATCTGATTCCCGTACGATTTCAAGCTTTTCTTCAGTGATCTCACCGAGTACGCGGATTCCAAGGCCTGGCCCCGGGAACGGCTGACGCCATACAATCTCATCAGGAATGCCCAGCTCACTTCCAAGTGCACGCACTTCGTCTTTGAAAAGCGTGTTAAGCGGTTCAATCAGTTTGAACTGCATGTCCTCAGGCAGACCGCCTACATTGTGGTGTGACTTGATTGTCTGCGCAGTTGCTGTACCACTTTCGATGATATCTGTATACAGCGTCCCCTGAGCAAGGAAGTCAATACCATCAAGCTTTGTTGCTTCATCATCAAATACATAGATGAATTCATTCCCGATAATTTTACGTTTCTGCTCAGGATCAGATACACCTTTCAGCTTATTTAAGAAACGGTCCTGTGCATCCACTTTAATCACGTTCATGTTGAAGCCGTCAGCAAAAGTCTTCATTACGTTGTCCGCTTCACCTTTACGAAGAAGGCCGTGGTCTACAAAGATACATGTCAGCTGATCACCGATTGCTTTATGAATCAGTACAGCTACGACTGAAGAGTCAACCCCGCCACTCAGTGCACAAAGCACTTGACGATCGCCGACTTCCTGGCGGATCTTCTCGAGTTCAATTTCAATAAAGTTCTCCATTGACCAGTCACCCGTGCAGCCACATGCATCAAATACAAAGTTTCTCAGCATGTCATTTCCATATTCTGAATGACGTACTTCAGGGTGGAACTGAACTGCATATAATTTCTGTTCTTCATTGCTTATTGATGCAACCGGGCATGAAGGGTTTGTTGCAACAACGTCAAAAGAAGGCGGCGCCTCGACAACAAGATCTCCATGACTCATCCATACTGTCTGTGTTAAAGGCAGATCTTTAAATAGACCTTTAGCTTCCTGCACCTGAATATCAGCTTTACCATATTCACGGTTTTTCGCTTTTTCAACTTTTCCGCCAAAGTGCATCGTCATCAGCTGCATACCATAACAGATACCAAGTACCGGGATGCCAAGATCAAAAATCCGCTCATCTGCACGGAACGAATTCTCATCATAAACAGAATTTGGGCCGCCTGAGAAAATAATACCTGAAGGGTTCAGCTCTTTAATTTCTTCAGCAGTAATCGTGTGCGGATGCAACTCACTATATACACCGAACTCACGGATACGGCGTGTGATTAACTGATTATATTGACTACCAAAATCCAGTACAACGATCATTTCCTGATCGTGCATTTCTTCTTTACCAAGCATGGATGGTCACCTCGTTCGATTATTTTTAAACCTGTATAATTACACCTTCAAAATAGAAGGCTCTGTTAAAGATGGCTGTTGATTTCCGCTCCAGGGGGAACGCTTTCCGCATGAGCCGTCTTTTGGCTCCGGTTCAATCGGCCCTCCTCAGCGCGGGGCGCTTGCGGGGTCTCACCTGTCACGCTTCTCCTGCTGGAGTCGTCCCCCTTCCGCTACAATCACCAGCTGTGCTAAAAAAACATTAGCCTTTAACATAAAAAAATAGAAAAAACGCCTGTTCGAAAAAGAGTTGTCCTCTTCCCTTCAAGCGTTTTAACAAGGCGGTCTTGTTAAAAAGGATAAGATTTTCACAAACCAGGACTTGGTTTTCTTAAACTTTTTAAATCATAAGCTTTTAAAAGATGAATGATAGGTTAAATACCATTCAGCTGTTGATTGGAGGTTAGGACGGAGACTCCTGCACCAGTAAGGACAGACGAGACCCCGCAGACGCGATAGCGGCGAGGAGGCTCGTCCGGACGGGTGCGGAAAGCGCAGTCCTCTCCGGAAATCAACAGCGTTTTTATTAGAGCTTATTAATAAAAGACCGCCTTCATAGTCAGACCATTTGTGGTGATCCGGTAGAAACATCCGACCCATATTATCGGACATATATGAAGGGGTGTTATGAAGCTGTCATTAATTTTCACCATTTTAACGCCTTGCTCATGCCCGGTCAACCGGTTGTCTTTTTAATTAAATCTTCCCACAATTCACGCATATTCGACCACTTGTCATCAGCAGCCTCACTGCGGTACAAAATACGCTCGTATTGATCAGTCAGTCTGCTCATTTCGTGTGTACCAAAGAAGTTATCCACTTCTTTTGCATATGAGCGCAGCGTCTGGGTTTCTTTACGTCTGAGACCATACCTTCCAAGCTGTCTAAGGAGCGAACTGTATGCTTTTGGATATACATCACTGCCTTTTCTTGAACGGTAATACCGGATCAATACATACGGCATCCAGCGGTTTCTGGTGCGGTAAAGGAGATATCCGGCACCAGCTACAACCAGCGTGATCAAAATCAATGTAAAGCGGTTTTCGCTTACAAATGTTTTAAAGGCTGTCCAGCCACCCGTTCCGTTTGATCCATCATCACCCACCTGACCAGTTAATCCTGTCTCCTCTTCAAGCGGTGTAGGAGCTGCCGGATCAGGTGTTTCAGCAGGTTCAGGTGTTTCCGGCGTTTCAGTTTCCCCTGACTCAATATCTAGGTCGTAACTTAAAGAAACATTATTGGAAAAAGAAACAGTCGGTTCAAATGGGACCCACCCGATTTCAGGGAAAAATACTTCCACCCAGGAATGGGCATTGTTATTCGTTACTTCATAGACTGAACGTCCATCTCCGAGATTATCAATGATCTCCCCGCCGGTATAACCCTTTACCCATCGTGCAGGAATATCAATGGATCTCAGCATGACGACCATAGAGGTTGAATAGTTGTCACAGTATCCCCGCTGCGTCTCAAAAAGAAACTGATCAACATAGTCTTCATCATCCTCAGGAACAGGCACATCTTCCTGCTCATAGACAAAATCATTTCTGGAGAAATAATCTTCAACAGCTTTTGCCTTGTCATACCAGTTATCTTCAGGTTCTGTAATCTCAAGTGTCAGATCACGTATTCTTTCCGGAAGATTTTCAGGGAGTTGTAAGTACTGGGACATATCAGTGCCGCTATCCCCAAGACCTGTTGTATTTCTGAGAGCCTGAAGACTGTATCTCGGCTCCCGGAACTCCCATTCATATTCGTCGAGTTCAACTAATTCATCGTTTCGATAGGATGTAATCTTATCGCTTACAGGATTATATCGAAACTCTTCTGCATCCCCCTGTATCAATTGATCGGGTGCATACGGATAAACGACGTGATTATAGCCGAGACTTACATCAATTGAAACTGTCTGTGTTTCAGACTCCTCATTAATTTCCGATAAAGTCAGCGGAGTCGGTTCATTTAATATAAAAGGCGTTAAACTGTCAGCTTCTCTTGATTGCTCCCAGCCTTTCCCTGTATAAGTGTCTTTCGTTTCAATACGCCAGTACTGGTCACCCTGCACTGTTGCTTCAAACACTTCTGTGTCATCACCAATAAAGGAGCCTCCCAGTTCAGAATCGTCCACTCCGTATCCTAGACGGTTTACTCCACCCGGACCCTGACCTGCCCCCTCATTGAATGAAGTGATAAAAGGAACAGGATCCGGCCAGATCGGCTCGGATTTTGGTGCAGCATATGCAGCTGCAGAACTGAAGGCAATTAATAAAGCCAGCGGAATCAGCCATCTTTGCACCTGTCCCATCGATAAAGCAATCCGTTCATTATCAGCCATTCTCTGCAGCCCAAGTAACCCGAGCAGCAAGAAGCCGAATAAAATCACTCTGACGATGGCCATGCTTCCGTCATATGGGCTGAAGGTATCCAGAATCGTAATATAGATCACCGTGAATAGATAAAAGAGAAACATCTGTTTTCTTACAGCCAGCCAGTAATGCATCAGGTAGGCAGTCAGCCACAATAAGACGAAGAAAAGCAGGCTTCTGAACAGATCTGACACACCGCCCCAGTTCTGCTGAACGGTGAGCACGACACTTTCACCAATTAAAGATGTAAATTCACCAAACCATTCCCCTTCTCCAATGAAAGGGACATCAAAATACAGGTATTGTAATACGATTAAAATAAATAGTGTTTTTATTGCCCCGGAAATAATCCAGTTTATTTCAAAGTAGTAAAGCAATAATGATAACCCTGCGAAAATGATAAAGAAGTGAACATTAGCAGTTTCAGTAATCTGCTCAACCGGCCTGAGCCACTCCCATAAAAGAAAGAAACTCAGCACATACAAAATCAACGTGGAGATATCTCCCCAGCTGTATTCGGTTTTCACGCCTGCTTCACCTCCTTAAAGACAGATGCAAACTGACGCTTGTCACATTCCTTCAGCACAATGCCTTTGGATGCAGCTAATCCTGCAAGCTGTCTGTGTTCCTGATTCAATCTGGCAGAAGGATGCTTAACAAACAGGATCATCGGAGCCTGACTGTTTTTTGATACCTTGCTGATTTCATCTATCCCTTCTCTTGTCAGCTGGGATGTAATCAGAATCAGCGCTGACGTCTTCGAGATTGCAGATGCATTTTGTTTGAGCACTGTTTCAAACTTTGATTCCTGATCAGGTTTTACTTTAGCCAGGTAATAATCAATTTGCTTCTGATGACTTTCACCACTTTTCAGCGGGGCGTACTGTACCGTATCACCCTGTGAAAAATAGCCTGCCTGGGCGCCTTTTCTGATCACACCTCTGATTACAGAAGCTGTCAGCACGACCATATCTTCAAACGTCTGGCTCGGCGTACGGTCAAGTACAACCATGACATCATGTGACTTACGCTCTTCAAATTCTTTGGTTTTCAGGTCATTCGTACGGGCAAATGATTTCCAGTGAATCCAGGAAACGCGGTCCCCTGTCTCGTAATCTCTTACCCCCGTTGCCATCGTGGTGTCCTGCTGAATTCTTACATTGGAAGATGACACACCCTGGTCAAATCTTGCCTGCAGCGGCTGATAATCAAGCGCGATATAAGATGGATAGACTAGCATGGTTTGCGTTTTTTCAATATACGCTGATTTTTGAACCAGGCCGAGAAAATCTCCTGTTTTTAATTCAACACTGTCAAACGTATGTTCACCTCTTGGCAGATCATGAATCTCATACTCTAAGACGATCTCACGTTTGAACCATGGATGAATCAGTTTTTTTGCGGTGCCTCTCTGATAAAAGGCCTCTCCTCTTATATGCTCCTCTGCTACTAAATAAAAGAGCGGGAACGGCAAAGCCCTTTTTAAATGGATCTTTACTGTTACATTTGACCCTGCTTTTAAATCTTTTGATTTGATCGTGCGTGTCACGTTAAAGTCGTTCAACGGGTAAACCATCATCATTAAAGAATACAGTCCGAAAGGAAGAAAACTGTAAAATAAAAACCAGCTGACAAATCCGCCCTGAAACATCGCATATGAAAATGTACCAACCAGAAGTACGATGATCAATAATACCTTTGCCGCATTAATCAGGAACTGAATTTTCATCACTTCGCCATCCGTTGAACCGGCACTCTTGTACGCGCAAGAATGCGCTCAATCACTTCTTCAGGTTCAATTCCTTCATATCTCGCTTCTGATTTTAGAATCATACGGTGTGAGAATACATACGGTACCAGGAACTGAATATCATCAGGAAGAACATAATCTCTGCCATGCAGCAGCGCGTAAGCCTGTGCGGCTTTCATCAGTGCAATTGAGCCACGCGGACTGACACCAAGGTAGACATTCGCGTGATCCCGTGTCTTACCGGCAAGGTCAACGATATATTCTTTAATTTTTTCATCTACAATTACCTGTTTAACTTCATGCTGAAGATGCTGTAGTTCTTCAAGTGTGATCGCAGGCTGCAACTCATCTATCGGGGGAGCATATTGAAGACGGTTTAATACTTCCATTTCTTCCTTCGCATCAGGATAGCCCATTTGCATTTTCAGCAGGAAGCGGTCAAGCTGCGCTTCCGGGAGCGGATAAGTACCTTCATATTCAATCGGGTTTTGAGTAGCCATTACAAAGAATGGTTTCGAAAGTTTATGAGTGAAGCCGTCTACTGTAACACTGCCTTCTTCCATACTTTCAAGAAGTGACGACTGTGTTTTCGGTGAGGTTCGGTTGATTTCATCAGCCAGCACAATATTGCCCATGATTGGACCAGGGCGGAATTCAAATGACATTTCCTTTGGGTTATAAATTGATACACCGATTACATCTGAGGGAAGTAAGTCCGGAGTGAATTGAATACGGGTAAACTTTGCCCCTACTGACTTCGCAAGTGCACGCACCATCATTGTTTTTCCGACACCTGGCACATCTTCAAGCAGCACATGCCCCTGGGCCAGCAGTGATACGATGCTCAGTTCTGCTACTGTTCTTTTACCAATCATGACTCTTTCGATGTTTTCAAGGACCTGTTCCAGCTTCTGGTGATACATAGTATTCCCTCCCATTTTCTGTTCATTTCATCTATCGTCTATGTTGCAGCCGGCTGGTGATTTCTGCTCCGGCTGAGTTAAAAAACATGAAGTTTAACATCTCTTATTTATATGAGCTTATTTAACTGGTCACACTTACAATAGACACTCTATTTAGAATAATAGAAATAAGTGTTACTTACAACTAAAGGCAGGTGATGAATATTCCGCCCATAAAGAAACCGGGCTGAAGTTTGCTTCTTCAGCCCGGTCGATAGAATCAGCAGGGCAGGAAGAGGCTACTACCATTATGGACCAGCCTTGCTGAAACTAACCATTATTTCCAAAAATCATCAAACACTGTAATCGGCAAATGACGCTTATGCTGCGTTTTCAGATAATGATTTTCGATTGTCTTTTGTGCCTGTTCACTGACTTTTTTTCCTTCGAGATAATCATCAATCTCATCATATGATACACCAAGGGCTTCCTCATCAGAAACCTGCGGACGGTCATCTTCAAGGTCTGCTGTCGGTGCTTTTGTATACAGATGATCCGGTGCCCCGAGTTCTTTTAGAAGCTGTTTCCCCTGACGCTTATTCAGCCTGAACAATGGAAGAATATCCGCTCCACCGTCGCCGTGCTTTGTATAGAAGCCTGTAATTGCTTCTGCGGGGTGGTCGGTACCGATGACGACACCGTTTCGCATAGCAGCAACTGCATACTGAGCCTTCATACGCTCTCTTGCTTTTTCATTTCCTTTAACAAAATCACTCAGGGTAACACCAGCTTCTTTCAATGCATTCACGCTGGCATCAACTGCAGGCTTAATATTAATGCGGACTGTTTCATCCACTTTCATGAATTCGATTGCATCCTTTGCATCCTGCTCGTCAGCCTGTTCACCATAAGGCAGTCTGAGTGCAACAAACGTATATTTCTTCTCCCCGGCTTCTTCATTTAATTCATTAACAGCGAATTGTGCAAGTGTCCCTGCAAGAGTGGAATCCTGCCCGCCTGAAATACCAAGTACGAAAGAAGTCAGGAATGTATGTCTTTTAGCATATTCCTTTAAAAAATCGATACTGCGTCTGATTTCATCCTGTGGGTTGATCTCAGGAGCTACACCCATTTCTTCTACAATCTGTTCCTGCAATGTTGCCACAAAAATCACCTCATTTATTTATTGAGCGGTATGCGCATTTCTAACAGCCTGCTTTACTTCCTGAATGTTTCTCATTTTGTTATCCCAGCATTTCTGGCTGAGATCCACCGGATATTCTTCGGGATTCATAGAGCGCTTGTATTCATCCCACAGCAGCTCAAGGTTTTCAGTTAAGTACCCCCTGATCTGATCAGGGGATGGTAATTCATATTGAAGACGGCCATTTTCAATCACTGTCTGATGAAGATCTTTTGCTTCAAAGTTTGTGACAAATTTCGTGACGAATGTATGCACCGGATGGAACATTTTCAGGTGATCCTCAGATTGCGGATCTTCCCCTTCAAGTGTGATGTAATCACCCTCTGATTTATTATTTACCCTGTTTATAATCCGGTACACCCGTTTCATACCAGGCGTTGTCACTTTTTCAGCATTACTTGAAATTTTAATCGTATCAGTCATTTCACCATTTTCATCTTCGATTGATACAAGCTTGTACACGCCTCCAAGCGCCGGCTGGTCGTATGCGGTGATCAGCTTCGTCCCGATCCCCCACATATCAACAACCGCGCCCTGTGCCTTCAGGTTCAGTATTGTATATTCATCAAGGTCATTTGAAGCAATAATTTTTGCTTCTGTAAAACCTGCTTCATCCAGCAGCTTTCGAGCTTCTTTTGATAAATACGCAATATCACCGCTATCCAGACGGATGCCCTTGAAGTTGATGCTGTCCCCCATTTCTTTGGCGACAGCAATTGCTGCAGGAACACCCGACTTCAGCGTATTATACGTATCTACAAGAAAAACGCAGTCTGTATGGGTCTCAGCATATTTTTTGAACGCTGTGTACTCATCGCGGTAAGCCTGAATCATGGCATGTGAGTGGGTCCCTGCAACAGGAAGACCGAACATTTTACCAGCACGGACATTACTTGTTGCGGAAAATCCACCAAGATAGGCAGCTCTCGTACCCCATACTGCTGCATCAAGTTCATGTCCGCGGCGCGTACCGAATTCCATTAATACTTCATCACCGACTACCTGTTTAATTCTCGATGCTTTTGTCGCGATCAGAGTTTGATAGTTCACAATGTTGAGCAGTGCTGTTTCAACCAGCTGCGCTTCTACAAGCGGCGCCTCAACTCTCATAATCGGCTCATTACCGAATACAAGTTCACCTTCAACCATGGAACGGACTGTCCCGGTAAATTTCAAGTCTCTTAAAAAGGCAATAAAATCCTCATCATAGCCGACTTCATTTTTTAAATACGTCAGGTCTGATTCAGTAAATTGGAAATTTGTTAAGTAATCCAGTGCTCTTTCAAGACCGGCAAAGACCGCATACCCGTTACCAAAAGGAAGCGATCTGAAATAAAGATCAAAAACGGCAGTGCGCTCATGCATGCCGTCCTCCCAATATGTTTTTGCCATGTTGATCTGATAAAGGTCTGTATGCAGCATCAGACTGTCATCTGTATAATTACCCAAAGTATTCATCACCGATTATCTCCTTACCGTTACCTTACTTCCGCCCCGAGCGATAATGCAAAATGACCCAGCGCCCACTCATGGCCCGCCTGGTTAAAGCTTGCTGTCGCTTTTTTGTGTATCACTAGCTGAAAGCCTTTGTTATAGGCATCGACTGCTGTGTGCAGCACACAGATATCCGTACATACACCAATCAGGTGCAGCTCTGTAATACCACGCTCTCTCAGCAGCTGTTCAAGGTTTGTGCCGGCGAAAGCACTGTAACGCGTTTTATCTATATATATCACATTTTCATCATCTTGAATCATATTATATAACCTTTGCAGCGACCCATACAGATTTCTGCCTTCGGTACCGCGTATATTATGCGGCGGAAAAAGCTTTGTTTCAGGATGATGCGGGTCATTTTCTTCATGCAGATCGATCGCAAATATAATATGATCTTTATTTTCATGAAATTCTTTTGTCAGGCGTACTACTTCATTTTCAATCAGCTGTCCCGGTTCACCACACGTCAAAGCGCCGTTATCAGCTACAAAATCATTTGTGTAATCAATATGTATCAGTGCACGGTTTGTCATTTCATTCGTCTCCTTTTTCTGCAGATACTGTCATTTTATATTTACACGTGTCAAGACACAAGTTAAAGAGAGCACTGCAAACTAAAAAGCTCCAGCATAAGCTGAAGCTTTTCATTAGATAATCTGTTTTCCCTGCTGGCTGAGAGCGTAATAAATACCGTGCTGTAAAGTCTGGAAACAATGAAAATTTGAAATATCAATGCCCGATTCAGCGATTGTGATACTTAATTTGGCTGATAAGCCGACAAGCACAGTCTCCGTTCCAATGAGTGCTGCAGCCCCGCTGATCTTTTCAAGCAGGCTTGTAGTAAGCTGATCAATATCATCATCAAGCCCTGTCAGATCAAGTACTAAATAGCTCGCTTTATACGATGGTAATTTATTCAGCGTATTAAATACAAGCTCTTCTGCCCGCTCCTGATCATACTTTCCAAGCAGCGGCACTACCACTACGCCATCAAGTACAGGAATAATCGGTGAGGAGATCTGTTTAATCAGATCCTTCAGATCACGTGTTTTATCTTCTACCATTGCTTCAAGCTGCATGATCTGCTGCGATTCCTTCTTTCGTGAAAGCGCATGGATATTTTCACTCACTGTAATATCAGATGGAAAATATTCAATCACTGATGTCTCTGCACCTGCAAGCTGATCTTCTTTTATTTTGAACCAGACGTTTTCACCGAAGAACACACTGAAAATGCCTGCATAATGAGCCGGCAGGAAATTCCCGCGATGTTTTTTCCCCTGGGCTTTATTAATTTTATATTCCCAGCTGTCTTTCAGTCTGACTGTTACTGTTTTAGACTCTACATTCAGGTTCTCCATGTGTGCATGACCCCAGCCGGCTGCTGCATATGTAGAAGTGATCATTTCAGCAGCTTCGTCCACTTTCAGGTGTTTCAAGTCCTCAAAATATTTCCCCACTACTGTGCCCTGACGAAACCCCGCAGTTTCAAATACAAGCGTAGATGCCTCTTCTCCAGAAATTTCCTCAATTGTATCGAAAAATTCTTTCATCGCACTTGTAATCCAGAATAAAACTGCGTCCTCCTGGTCAAATAAGAATTCTCCCTTTGATAGATCCCAATCCAACTGCAGACCGCTAATACTGATACTGTGATTATAGTTCCTCATGCAACCACCTTTTATGTTATGTATTTAATCCTGTATTTTCATACTACCAAAGTTCTAACGGATTCACTAATTTTTTAAAATACCTGCTACACCCGGACTAATTCATTGATGAACAGCACGGCAAGCGGGCTGATCATCATAAGAGCGTTTGCAATTGCCAGCCATATTCTTCTGTCTGCCGCCGCACTGACTGTACCGATTAAGCCGAATACAGGAAGGAGAAAGCTGATTGGTGAATTCCGCTCTATCACAAGGATCAATATCCAGACAAGCATACCACCGGCAAGACAGAGCCAGGCAGTCAGTTCGTATTTATTCATGACTTTCCTTTTCTCCTTTCCAGAAATGGTTCCCAGGTTTTCTTATATATAAAAGCTGCAATGTTTAACAGACTTCCGGGTAACTTCTTCGGAAAGTATCTGTGATCGTAATATCGCCAGACTTTTTTCAAATCTTCCCATTGCTGATCATGATCTTTTACCTGACGGAAGCGTGCAAGATCAATCATCATAATGTGACCGTCCGGTTTTAATATAATATTCCGCAGGTGGACATCTGATGGGTTCAACCCTGCATTACGGGCAACACCAAGTGCCTCATCCACTTCATCCAGATACTTTTTCTTAATCGGAACCCCTGCAGTCAGACATTGGAAAAAAGTTTTTCCCTCTATAAAATCTATCACAAGATAATTCATACCTGAATCATACAGTCGCGGATAAAACTCACTGTCTGATAATAGCCCGTATATATGAGCTTCCTCAGCCGCTACTTCCTCAAATCCGGGAAAGAATACTTTAATGACTTTTTGTTCCCCTGCAATTTTAAAGACAGCGGCACTTCTGCCAACGCCAATTAATAAACAGCCGGGGTCTGAAGAAGATACTGTATTCATATCCCTGTTGAACTGTATACTCCTGGCTAATTCGCTGTAATCACCCACACAAAACGCCTCTCATTCTGCAGCACATGGCTGCTTCTTACCTTATGTGCATTTTACAGGAATTTTGATTGTGAAAGAAGCAATTACCACAAGTTAAAGCGGCTCTTTTCTTAAGAGCCGCTCCTGTTACATCGTATTTCCTTTAGCAGGAATCGGATTTTCTTTTAATATTTTTGCGATGTGCAGTGTATTATAAGCAAGCATCTGGATATGGGACTGTGTAAATTCACTCTTATAGCCTTCTGCTTCAATATAAGATGGGCCCGGACCTGCTTCTCCTACCCAGTAAGCATCAACGTTCGGCGGTACGGTAAATCCGATATGTGAAAGTCCATACAGTACAGATGCAGCGGCCTGCTTAGCACCATCCTCGTTACCCGTAATCAGTACGCCTCCAACTTTGTTATAATAGATCGCCTGTCCTTTTTCATTTGTATCACTGCTGCCGCCATAGAGCCTTTCCATTGCTACTGTGGCAAGACTGCTTTTTTCCCCGATCCAGAGCGGTGTTCCGATCATCACAATGTCAGCTTCTTTTACTTTCTCGTAAATCTCCGGCCATTCATCACCGTCTCCCATATCCGTATCAATACCATATGAAATCCGGTAATCAGCAAGCCTGATGATTTCCACCTCAGCATCTTCGCTTGTTAAAATCTCAGCCACTTCCTTTGCCATATATCCTGTATTTGATTCCTCTTCAGATGATTTCAGTGTTGCGTTAAGTATTAATGCCTTAATCTTCTCCATCGTATCCCTCCAAAATTTAACTGTCTTATGTAACTACCCCATACAGAATAGTTAAACCTCAGAAGTGCATACTAGCATGTGACTGATTCAGTCAATTTCGCAAAAGGGGGAGCATCATGGGAATCTTAAGTGGAGCACCAAAAAATGAACCATTACATTATGGAGAAATTTATGGGGTATGGTCTGCGCTCTTAAAAGCGAAATCATCAATTGCCGCTAACCAGACGCTTTTAAACCATGCCGGAGACCGAGAACTGAGAGAACTGATTGAGGAAGCGATCAAGATGGGGCAGGATGAGAGCCGTCAGCTTGAAGAGCTGCTTATCGAACATCAGATTCAGGTCCCTCCATCACCGCCGGCCCGCGCGAAGGCAGGCATTGATCAGATTCCGGACGGTGCACGCTTTCAGGACCCTGAAATTGCCGCTTCAATCGCAGCAAGTACAGGGACAGCTATGACAGCTGACAGTCAGATGATTGCTCAATGTGTCCGCGAAGACGTGGGACTCATGTTTGCGCAATTCCACACTCAAAAAGTGGCGTTCGCAGCAAAAACGCTTCGTCTCAGCAAGGAAAAAGGATGGCTGATCCCGCCTCCTCTTTATCAGATCAAAGAAATGGCACATCAGGGATAACAGACGCTTCCGGAAATGATTGCTTTGCCATCATTTCCGGATTTTTTTATATTCCGGTTTAGGCTGTTAACCTAAAGGGAACTGAGTACTTTAAGCCTCAGACTTTTTACAATAAGAAAGGATCTTTATATGAATAAAGTAAACACTGTCAAATTCAAAAATTTTGATGAAGCGGCAGATTCGACTTTAAAAATGATGGCCGGCATACTTGATATTAATACACTGTTTATCGCAAAAAATGACCAGCAGGTTAACGAGATTGTCAAAGTGATTAATAAGGACGAGCAGCTACTACGGACCGGGGAAAAGCTTCCTTTTAAGGATACATATTGCAAAGTGAGTGTAGATCACGGAAATGAATTACTCCTGATTCCTGATATTACTGAAGATGAAAATACAAAGGGGCTTGCTGTTACACAGAACCTTGGCAGCGGGAGCTTTGTCGGTATTCCGATTTATTTTGAAGATGGGAAAAATTACGGAACGATCTGCGGTCTTGATACAAAACCTTTTGATCTGACTGAAGAGCAGATGGGGATACTTGAAACGATGAGTTCCCTTCTTTCCTACGTGCTTGAACTCGACGGTGCACAAAAGCAGATTGACACACTTTCTGTTCCAA
Source organism: Jeotgalibacillus alimentarius (assembly GCF_000829445.1). GTDB lineage: Bacteria > Bacillota > Bacilli > Bacillales > Jeotgalibacillaceae > Jeotgalibacillus > Jeotgalibacillus alimentarius. The sequence continues at coordinate 452,996 of NZ_JXRQ01000015.1, read as the reverse complement.
TTGTGCCGATTACAGCAGGCGTTGCAATCCTTCCTGTTATCGGCAGTATTAATGAGATCAGGGTGCAGCGGATTATTGAATTGACACTTACAAGAAGTCAAGAGCTTGAGCTTGATCATTTAATTATCGATCTGTCAGGTATCATTGAGGTGGACGATTTAGTGATCGGATCATTGCTGAAAATCGTCAAGCTGCTGAATCTGATTGGTGTTCATGCTGTTTTGACCGGCATCCGCCCGGAGACAGCACTGCAGGCGAACCAGTCACAGGTTGATTTTACAAAGTTTGATGTTGAAACAAATCTTGAGCGTGCCTTAACCAAACTTGGGTTTCATCTTGAGAAAAAATAAAAAAGTTCTCACCTTAGCCGGGTGAGAACTTTTTTAATAAATGCTATGTTAAAGCCAAATATTGTTTTAGCACAGCTGGTGATTGCAGCTGCAATCACCAGCCCACTTTAACAGTGCTTTATTAAAAATTAACTGATCATGGCTCAGCCGGCAGCAGCATCAGCTTTCTTCATTTTCTTAAATGAAAAATACATATAGATTCCAATAATCAGATACATCGCCACAAGATTGATGATTAAGCTTATCGTCACATCAAGCGTAGTCAGCTTTAACAGCAATTCAGGGACATGGATGGCTGATAACATGACCAGTAGAACGGCTGTTTTGGCCCAGATTGATACCCACATTAAAATGGCAACCGTGACTGCACCTACAATCATGCTTGGCATTACACCCAATTCAAAACCCGGAAGATCCGTAGTCATATCCCAAAAGACCAGTGCGCCAAATAATGTCATCATGATAAAGACAGGTGGCAAAATAATTAGAAATTCTTTTACACGCGACATTTGACGGGCAGCCATATATTTAAATGCACCAAAAATCATGATGACAAACAAAATACTGACTAAAGCTGATCCGCCTAATATTGCATAACTGTAACTGAGCCTCATATCTTCAACCAGCTGACCAATGATGGTAAAGGAAATGGCACCGAATATAATTACTGGGATATACTTCATCCACGCCTTCTTATCAAACTCCATCTCATTTGAAATCATCTCCATATATTCCTTAGGAGACGCTCCAACCACCTGTTCAATCGGCTTCCCGTTTCTCTCCGCTTCTTCTAAGTGAGCCTCAAGCTCTTCAGCAATTTCTCTGATCTCTTCTTCCTTCTTTCCAGATGAGAACAGGTACAATCTAAGGTCATCAATAAACCTGCGGCTTTCCTTCGATAATTCAGGCACTGCCTTCACTCCCCTCATTGGTTTCCTGCCTGATTGCTTCATTCACACTTCTCTCTAATCTTTTCCATCTCTCAAGAAACGCTTCAAGCTCCTGGCGGCCTTTATCTGTAAGGGAATAGTACTTCCGTTTCGGGCCCGCGGTTGATGCCTTTTTTACAGACGTCACAAGGCCTTCACGCTGCATTCTCATGAGAAGCGGATAAATGGTTCCCTCACTCACTTCACCAAATCCGTACTCACTGAGCCGCTCTGCCATCTCATATCCGTACACTTCTTTACCACGGATAATAGCCAGCAGGCAGCCGTCAAGTATGCCTTTCATCATTTGTGTCTGAGACATCAGCATCCCGCCATTTCTTTATCTTGTATTACAAGGTATATGATTACTATACTTTTTAGTATCTTGTAATGCAAGGTATTTATCAATCATTTTTTTCCAATCCTTTTTTCTTTCATCCAAAACTTATAAATTTACATCTATAGAAACCCCGTGCTAAATTAATCCTTATCAAACAAATAGGAATTGGAGGTTTTCACTTTGGCACAACAGGTTCAGGAAACACTAAAAGGGTGGAAACGCGGGCGTACAACGGTCGTTACAGATCTCGCTCCTATGCAAAAACCGTTTGTCTTACTCGGTATTGCAGCTGCTCTTGCATTATTTGCACTCATCGTTTTTACAACTGATGCGGTTCAGGGCATATTATTCATTGTGGGCCTTGCACTTGGACTTACTTTATTATATGCACGCTTTGGCTTCACATCAGCTTTCAGAAGATTAATGGCTGTTGGAAATGCACAGGGTATACAGGCACATATGGTTATGCTTGCTGTGGCTTCGACTCTCTTTGCCATTATTCTGAGTACCGGCTTCAGCTTTACGGGCGTGACACCTGCCGGCTACGTGTCTCCAGTCGGGGTCAGCGTATTATTCGGGGCATTCATTTTTGGTATCGGGATGCAGCTTGGTAGCGGCTGTGCATCAGGTACGCTGTATTCTGTTGGCGGCGGATCTTCATCAATGATTCTGACACTGCTTGGATTTATCGCAGGGTCTGTGATTGGTGCCTATCACTTCACATTCTGGATGGAAGAAACGTGGGCACTTGAACCGTTTTCTTTAGCTGAATCTACTAATCTTGGATTCTTTGGCGCATGGCTTGTTCAGATGGCGCTGTTTGCAGCCATTTATTATGGACTGAAGTTCATTGCAGTTAAGAAGAATGCACCTGCAATGAAGCCATTGCCAACAACAACCGGATTCAAAAAAGTATTCCGCGGAGCATGGCCTCTATTTACAGCTGCGATTATTTTAGCGCTGCTGAATGCTTTAACGCTGACACTCAGAGGAAATCCATGGGGAATTACTTCTGCATTTGCGCTGTGGGGATCAAAGTTCCTTGAGCTGTTTGGTGTAGATGTCGCTTCATGGGGTTACTGGCAGGGAAATGCTGAACAGCTGCAAAATTCCATTCTTGCTGATTCAACGAGTGTCATGAATTTTGGTATTATCATCGGCGCATTTATTGCAGCCGCTGCGACAGGTGCGTTCAAACCTAAAAAAATCAAGCCTGGTATTGCTGCCGGCTCGATCATCGGCGGACTGCTGATGGGTTATGGTGCCAGACTTGCTTTTGGCTGTAACATCGGCGCATACTTCGGCGGAATCGCATCCTTCAGTCTTCACGGCTGGGTATGGGCTGTTATGGCAATGCTTGGAACAGGACTTGCCCTATTCATCAGACCGATCTTCGGATTAAAGAACCCGAAACCAAAAGATACATTATGTTAAGCAAAATGCTCCCGGCGATCAATGATCACCGGGAGCATTTTCAATATTTCAGGTGCTGCTTAGCTTCAGCATGATTCTGGATACAAGTGCCAGAACCGGCAGTTCAATCAGCGGTCCTATCACCAGTATTAATGGAATCAGTGGTTCATTTGGAAAGGCCGCTACAGCAATTGCAAGTGCAAGCGGTGAATTTCTTGCGAGTGTTGTCATTGTCAGACTGACACGGTCTTCTGCCGGCAGCCTGCAAAACTGTCCCGTCTTTTGGCTGATCAAAAAATTCACAATAAAAAAGACAGCGAGCGGCCAGAGGATCTGCAGGAAGATCCCGGTGTTTGCAAAAAGCATATTCCCCTGTGCCGCAAACATTGCGATGATTGCAAATACCAGAAAAGCAGTCGGCAGATTTTGCAGCAGATCTGATTCGCCCAACGGCTTATCTTTTAACAGTTTTTTTGTCAGCATCGCGAACACGAGCGGAACCAGTAACACCCACACAATCCCTTCAACCAGATACGCAGCTTCTACTGTCTCACCCGATCCAAAAAAGATAAACAAATAGACCGGAAGCAGGACAATCTGCAAAATCAGATTGAGTGGCAGAATTGCTGCTGACAGTGCTGTATTTCCTTTGGCGACGCCAGTAAATATTAAATACCAGTCAGTACATGGTGTCACAAGCAGCATAATCAGTCCGATCGCAAGCGCTGGCTGATCCGGAAGAAAAATAATCGTCAGCAGCCATGCAAAAAATGGTGTCCATACGAAATTGATCAATAGAGAACTGATACTGAATGTTTTATTTTGAAACGATGCCTTTACATCTTTAAACGGAATCTGTAAGAACGTCAGATAAATCATCAAAGCAAGCAGCGGCAGAATCAGATTCTCGGCAAAAGGACCGGCTCTATCCAACTGACTTAAGATAAGTCCTGCCCCGACAGCACCTAAAATGAAAAATTTATACAGTCTTTCAAACCATTGCACAATTGATTACACCTGCCTATTAAATCGAATCAAACCCATCTTTGAACACTCGCCCGAATAGTCTGAACAGCAAGTATATCAGACGGAATGGCAGGATCACTAACTCAGGAACCCAGATCAGAACGTCTGTCAAAACGTCCAAAAAGTTATATCTTCCTTCATCTTTACGTTTCTGCGATCGTGCAGCTTTCTTCTCACGCCATCTTTTCATCAGCTCCACCTCTCCAAGCCTTTTTTCTTTTTACGTTCAGATAACCTGAATCGTTTCAAAAATAATCGGATTTGAGAAAAATTTCTATTTGATAGACTCCGTTAAATCTGGCTGTTGATTTCCGCTGCAGGGGGAACGCTTTCCGCATGAGCCGTCATTTTGGCTCCGGTTCAATCGAGCCTCCTCAGCGCGGGGCGCTTGCGGGGTCTCACCTGTCACGCTTCTCCTGCTGGAGTCGTCCCCCTTCCGCTGCAATCACCAGCTGTGCTAAAACAACATTGGTCTTTAACAAAGCTATTTAATAAAATATGATGGCTTCCACTATGATGAACGGTTGTGACCGGTAAATCACCAATGATGACCCGTATCCCGAGGAATATGACCTGAAAACCTCCTCTCGCCTCTATACAAACAAAAAAACACTGCCCCATCAATTTACTGGACAGTGTTTCAACGGTTTATCTCATGATTGACTTCTTTATTAAACCGCTCAACAAGCTCACTCTGATCGCTTGTCTCATATGCTTTTTCCAGCTCCGGCTTCAGCTTTTCCCACATCAGATTTTTCTCATATACATCCTCATCAAATTCATGGTTCAGCTGCTCGACCGTTAACCCAAGAATATCAGCATAAGCCAGTTGGAGAGGTGATTCATACAGGTTGGTAATATTATTAATGTATTCATCGAGTTCATCCCGGCTGATAATGATCCCATACTTTGTTGAGGCAATGTTTTTCCATGCCAGGTCTTCAGCAAGCCGCTCCCTGGAGATTTCAAGTACTTCTTCCTCTGACAGATCTTCTTCATAATACAGTGCTTCTTCAGCAAGCGTCCTGATAATCCACTTTTCAAGCACAACGCCTGCTTCAAAACTTTTAGCTTCCTGCGTAATATGACTCATAACCTGACGATAATCTTCACGGGCATAAGAGTCCGTCATATTAGATAGTTCTTCCTGACTTTTCATCTCTATATCCGCTACAGCACTTTCTTCCGGGGCACATGCAGTTAGGAAAAATACGAGTCCGATAAATAAAATAATGATCGATTCTTTCATGAATACAATGCACCTCCATTTTAAATTTATTCGACAAATAGAGACTTAAGTCCTTCATAGATTATTAAAAAACATGAAAATATATTCACTTTTCAAAATTTTATTACAGTTTAATTATTGGCTTTGGAATAAGAGATCAGGTATAACGAAAAGAAAGATCATTTTTTAAATGAAAGCTCTGTTGAATTTGGCTGTTGATTTCCGCTCCAGGGGAACGCTTTCCGCATGAGCCGGTTTTTGGCTCCGGTTCAATCGAGCCTCCTCAGCTTCGCCTGCGGGGTCTCACCTGTCACGCTTCTGCTGCTTGAGTCGTCCCCTGCAGCGAGGATCAACAGCTGTGCTAAAACAATAAGCAAATTTAATAAAGCGTAATTGAAAGGGGTATTGGATGAATATACTTTGGGATTATGATGGAACACTTTTTGATACCTACCCTGCCTACGCAAAAAGGATGAGCCTAGTGCTGAATGGCGTATCAGAGGAAGACTGCTACACACAGTTAAAAGTATCTGCAACGCATGCAATCAATCATTTTCGAATGACTGAGGCGCAGATCAATGAATACAACCTGCTCATCAGCAGGATCAGCCCCGAGGAGATGCCGCCGTTTGATCATGTGGAGGATGTACTGAAGCAGGCAGACTATAATGTGATTATGACCCATAAGGATCAGGAAGGTGCACATAAGGTGCTTGATTACTACGGCTTCACAACCTATTTCCGTGAGATTGTGACTGCAGATCATGGCTTCCCGCGTAAACCTGACCCTGCTGCATATGAATATCTTCACAACAAGTACCGGATCGATCTTGCAGTCGGTGACCGAGAGCTTGATATCATTCCGGCAAAACAGCTCGGCATGTATACCTGCTTATTTCAAAATGATAAACCGGCCGATTTTCATCTTAAAAGCTACAGAAATTTCTTTGACGTCGTTATTTTTTAGCGATTAATTGTGAAAATCCATCACTTACCTATTTACAAAACAGAACAAACGTTCCTATAATGATTGAAAAGGGGCGTGACAGACATGAATAAAGACCGCGGCACAATTAAGTGGACTTCGATGATGCTGCCTGAACATGTGAAGATGCTGAAGGATTTCTATGAAGAGATGGAGCATGAGACTAAGCCTGAACTTGATGAGCAGATGTTTGATATGATTTTTCTCGGGATCCAGGAAGCACTTGAATTCAAACAGCAGGTTGACCTCAAAATCTTTGAACACAACAGACGTGATAGTGTGAAGGGCATCATTACTTTGGTTAACTACCAGCAGCGTTACTTATTAATGACAACGAGCGGGCATATGAAAAAGACCATTCCTTTTGATCAGGTAATCGGTCTGGAGGTCTGCTGAAAAAAACCGGTCCGCTTTGGCGGGCCGGTTTTTGATATAAAAAACACTCTTTTAAAAAGTATATTCACTCAGCAAAGACTCAAGCTTCAAAGCATACCCCATCTTACCATCTACTTTCAGCTTTCCAAACATGAAAGCACCTGAAGCGCTCAGGTCCCCTTCTATCATCTTTACGAGATCTTTTTCACTCAGCTTCAGCGTACAACTCGGCTGCGCAGTGCCTGCTTCTTCAATATAAGCTTCCCCATGCTTCAGGACCAGCTGCTTCGCCTCCCCATCTTTCAGCTGAAACTCATAGCGGACGTTTTCATCCTGAATCGGCTCCGGATTTGCATTCATTGCCGTCGTAATTCTTGACCATATCTCTGACATCTTTCCATCCCCTTTTGTGAATTGAATGACTATTCACTCATTTTATCATAAAGTTCCTTTTTAAAAATACTAAACGTCAAAAAGTGTTGATGAATGCGGGGTCGACATACGCGGAAAGCGGCTTCCCGCCTAAAGGCATAAAAAAACCGGGACATATATCCCGGTCTACGCTTCCTACTCTTTCACCCAGTCAAAAAACTCTTCTTCATCCGCTGCGCCAACATAATCCATCGGTGTCTCACCGTATGGATCCGCCATAGCCGGGTCTGCCCCGTAGGTTGTCAGCAATGCTGCTAATTCACGGTCATCATAACTGACAGCAGCCATAAGCGGCGTTGAGTAATCATCACTGTGGTTTGGATCTGCTCCTGCTTCAAGTAAAAGTGAGAGCATCTGAGCATCCCCGTTATAAGCTGCATACAGCAGTGCAGTTGTCCCTTCATCATCTGTTTCTTCAAGGTCAGCACCTGCATTGATCAGTGATGCTGCCTCATCAATATCACCAATTGCTGCAGCATTCATTAAAGGAGTTGCACCAATATCTGTGTCCTCGAACTCCTCATACATTGTATTCTCTGCAGACGTCACATCGTCCGGCAGCAATGAAGCAAACACAACGCCGGCAAGCGTCAGGGTCACAATCACCGCGATATAAGCCCCTGCAAGTCCACCAAATAACAACCCGGCTCCAAGAACGATCCTCCCAGGCTGCTGACTGTACGTATAGCCAGTATCAGGGTTCATAAAACGCTCGACTGATAAGATTCTTTTTGGCAGCAGCGGATGAGTCGACAGGATTTCACTCAGCCAGACTGCACCATTGGATTCCGAATGGATCTGCTCCAGGTAAGCATCCTCATTCACTTCGCGGTACATGACCTTCCCAACGCCTAAAAGCGTCAGTGCTCTCTTTGCCGCTTCAGCATCCCTGATCTGATAAGCTGCCTCTCTATCACACGTATACTCGCATGAACGGCTATAAGCCTGCGATAGAAACGGAATAAACTGAGCAGGTAATGTCAGGATATTTTTCCATACGTGATTGCGTTTGATATGTGCAAGTTCATGGGCAATAATAAAGTCCAGCTCTTCCTGACCGTTTTGTCTTGCCAGTTCAAACACTTCCGAATATACCACAATCATATTACGGCCGAAAAACCTTGTTGCAAAAGCATTCAATGCACCCTCAGACTGAATCACAAAGAAGTCAGGCACTTTCTTCAGCCCCATCTCCCTTGATAAAACAGCCGCGCGCTCATATACGTCTGCAAACTGCCTTTCACTAACTCTTACACCGTTGCCCCGGATTGACCCAAGCATCAGCGCGTTCATAAACAGCACCACCGCAAGTACAGCAAGCGCAATCCCTATTCCTACAATGGAGACTGCTGCTGCAATGTATACCATGACACTGAAAATAATAGACAAGATAAAATAGACAGTCTCTCTTTCTGATTTAATCCTTTGTTGATTCAATGTTCTTCCTCCCGTATATGTATGATATTGACAAGCATTTCTAAATATTAGCTGATCCCCTTTAAAAATACAATACAAAAATAGGGTAACAGGCTGAATCACCCGTCCGGATTCAAATCAATCTTCTATATGTGATAGGATATACTCATCAGGTTTGAAAAGAGGATCGGTATGGAACATATCAGAACAAGAACAAAACGAGTGACTAAAAAAGGGGTTGTCGGGATTCAGAAATACGACATCCGCAAAGAGAATGAAACATATTATGTATTTTTCAGTTCAAAATCCCAAAACAGCCATCATTACAGTGATGAAGAAATCGTGGGGGAATATGATTCGCTTGATGGGGCACAAAGTTATTTGAAGGAGCATATGGGTGCTTTCGATTCAAAGCCGCTCTCATATAAAGTGGGATTCAGTGTAATCAATCTGATTATCTCTTTAATGGCCGGATTTTTCTTATACCGGTTCAGTGAAGATCTGCTCAGCAATATGGGTATAGCTGCCGATACTGCTCAACTCGCCGGCATAATAACAGGTGTTGTCGCGACCTTTATCAGCCTGCTCATTATTAACCGGATTATAAGCCGTCTGAGCTAATGAAATCAGTCCTTCCACTGCTTTTCGTGGTATAATAAAAACAGATCAATGAACTCATTTAAAGGTGGGAACCGCTGAATGAAAGACGTGAAAATCGAATCACCGGAGTTTAAACGGATTATGAAAAATCTGCATTTGGAAAACCTGTCTTTAAATGAAGGACTGCAGGAGAAAGTGCTTGAAACAGTGAACGCAGATAAGCCGATTACACCGGCTGTGATCAAGGATTTGCTGTCGCGTGGATAAGTACATCAGCAGTGAAAATGATGATTTTCTGCTGAAGCATAACCTCCTTGGCGTCACGGATGAAGAATCTCTCATGGAAGCTGAAGCACTTACATTTTCTCTGCGCGCAGCAGAATTTGTGAGAAAGCAATATGAGGTTTCTTCCTTTGATGTACAGAGCTTTAAAGATTTGCACAGGCACTTTTTTCAGGATATTTACCCGTTTGCGGGAAAGTTCCGAACCGTGCAGCTGATGAAAGGCAATACACGTTTTTGTCAGGCACAATACTTAGACAGTTATGCCGACCGGATATTTAAAGCTCTTGCAGCTGAGAAGGAGTGGCATACGCTTGAAGAAGCAGCTGAAAGACTCGCATATTTTAAGTCAGAGCTGAATATGCTTCACCCTTTCCGTGAAGGCAACGGCAGGACAATCCGCTCCTTTCTGCATGAATATGCCCGCTCAAAAAGCATTGAATGGCAGTATGACCAGCTTGACAGAACTGAATATATTCAGGCAATGATACGCGCAGTTACGGATCCTGCCGATCTGCAGAAGCTCTTTATAGAGACCATCAGCTTTATCAGACAATCCTGAAAAAACGTTCAGCCTCATGACTGAACGTTTTTTTAATATGGCAAAACCAGTTCCACTGTTGTACCTGCTCCGAGCACACTTGAGATCTTCATCTCGCCATGATGAAGCTTCATAATATTATGGCACATCGGAATACCGAGTCCGTTGCCTGTTTGCTTAGTTGTAAAGAATGGTGTATCAATTTTTTTCAGTACCTCTTCACTCATGCCTGGCCCATCATCTTTCACAATAATCGCCATCTTCTTTTCTTCATAAAGATATGATATATGAATCCGGCCACCGCGATCCATCGCTTCAACTGCATTCTTTAACACATTCATAACGACCTGTTTGATCTGATTTCCCTCACATAACACTTCTGCAGAAGGATGATGACTATTGCAGCTCAACTCGACATTTTTCATTGTAAATTCCGGCTTGAGGAATTCACATACACTGTGCACGAGTTCCTCAATTTTATAAGGCATCATTTCAGCTTTTTTTGGCTTTGCGAGCATCATTAATTCATTGACAGTATATTCGATCCGGTCAATTTCTGATTTGATAACAGAAATATATGTTTTCTTATTCGGCTCAGTTTCCCCTTCTTCAAGCAGGGCAGTGAAACCTTTCAGAGAAGTAAGCGGGTTACGGATCTCATGGGCAATCCCTGCAGCAAGCTCTCCTAAAACAGATAACTTCTCTGACCTGAGAACGAGTTGTTCAGCTTCTTTCGCCTGCGTAATATCATGACTGACAAAAATGAATGTCGATTGTCCTGCATCATTAACAAATGGGAAAACTTGCGCGTTCACCCATTTGATTTCTCCATCTATGTTTTTTAGCTGCACCTCTCCGGACCAGACCTCACCCTTATACACTGTCTCCCACATCGCATCATAAAATGAATCCGGATGGCACCTGGCATTCAGGACATCCAGACTTTTACCGATTACATCACTTGGCTTATGCTTCATCAGCTTCCCAAACTGTTCGTTTGCATATAGAATATTTCGATCGCGGTCAATGAGCGTGACAATTGAAGACTGATCAAGTACGTGCTTCAGGTAATTCAGTTCGCTGACAGAAAGTTTAAGCTTCTTTTCAGTTTCTTTCAGCTTTTCTTCGACTTCCACACGCTCTGTTACATCCACTTTGTAAGTGAAATATCGATATGGCTTCCCCTCTTTATCCAGAACCGGAACAATCGTTGAGTTTATCCAGTAAGGTGAACCGTCTTTCTTACGGTTCAGGAGTTCTACCTGAAAGATATTCCCCTGCCTGACCTGATTCATCGCTTCTGCTAATTTCTGTGCATCATGGGACTCATGGAGCAGCTTTGAAAAATGAGCGTTAATGATTTCATCAGAAGTATACTGAGTCACACGGCAGAAATTTTTATTTACATATTCAAAATGTCCACTAAGATCTATGAAAGCAACAATCAAATGATGGTCGACAGCAGTTATAATATTTTCGATCGATAAAGAATCTGAGTAGGGCATTAGCTCGTTCCTTTTTTACTAATAATAATACGATCAATGGGTATATTTGAAAAGGGTAAATTGACAATATTTTATAAAAAAATGTTACCATACTCTCTCTATCCCAGTCATACCAACGGAAAACATACATCTATTATATTTCTTTAAATTTGAATAGGATTCCCTACTCTTTTTAACCGCTCAGATAAAATAAAACCAATCGTTGCACCACTGATACTCGACACCAGAAACGCCGGCATAAAAAAGAACGCACCCGCTTCTGTTCCCATTAAAACAGCTGCATATGGAACAGCAATCAATGACGCGAGAATACCGGTTCCGATCATTTCACCGACTGCTGCTGCCCACACCCGGCCGCTCCACATATAGAACAGTCCCGCAAGTGCTGCCCCAATCATACCTCCCGGGAACGCAAGCAGTGAGCCTGTACCTGTCAATATCCGAACCAGACCCGTCACAAAAGCAATCACAATTGCAGGGCCCGGACCAAATAAAACTGCTGCGATGACATTCACGGCGTGCTGAACCGGATAAGCTCTTGCTACACCGGCCGGAAATGACACAAACGCTGATCCGGCAACTGCAATGGCGACTAACATCGCCATGATGGTCAATTTTTTTGTGCTCATAAGCGCTCTCCTTTGTATGAATTCATGATCCGCTTCACTTCCATTTGTACATCGTTTGCTCCAGCAATTGCTGAGATCACTGCGACTCCTTTTGCACCTGCATCCCAGACAGGTCCTGCATTCAGCGCAGTAATTCCGCCGATTCCCACCACCGGCATTTCAGGAAAGCGTTCTCTGACTTTGAGAATTTTTGTGACACCTGAAGGTTCTTTAGCATCCGGTTTACTTTTCGTGCCATAGACCGGCCCCATTCCGAGATAATCAGCACCGCTTCTGATTGCTTTTTCAGCTTCTTCAATTGAATGCACAGACACACCAAGGATCATCCCTTTTCCCATTCTCTCTTTAACAGTTAATGCATCAGCATCCTCCTGACCCACATGAATACCATCAGCGCTGATGGCACAGGCAAGTTCTACATCATCATTCACAATGAATGGAACCTTCCATGTCCCGCATAGTTTCTGACACTGGATGGCAAATTCTGTTAGTGACTGTCCTGTAAGTGCACCCGGGCCTTTTTCTCTTAATTGAAAATGAGTGATCCCCCCTTCAAGCGCCTTTTCAAGTATGTGCAGCGGGTCCTTGCGTCCTGCATCTGCGGTACCAAGAATGAAATAAACGGATGGCTTACTGAACATAGCGGATCGCCTCCTTTTGCGTATGATGTCTGTAAGCGCCGTGATTAGTCGGTCCATGACCGGCACCAATATTTAAAGCGTGTTCAATTGCACTTTGAATGAACTGCTTTGCTGTCAGGAAGGCATCCGGAAATGAACGTCCTTTTGCCAATTCAGCAGTGAGTGCAGCTGAGAATGTACATCCTGTGCCATGTGTATGCTTCGTCTGAATCCGCGGTGACTTTAATACAAGGGTGCCACCGAACTGATCCAGATAAAAGTCTTCTGTAAAGTCAGGGTTTTTTCCATGTCCCCCTTTGATTAATACACCCTTCGCACCGCTTTGAAGAATTTTCTCAGCAGCATTACGCCTTGTGCGGGCATCGTGGATACGAATACCGCTTAATGATTCAGCTTCAGGAATATTTGGTGTTACAACGGCTGCGAGGGGAAGAAGATCCTGAAGAAGCGCATCTTTTGCCTCCTCCTGCAGCAGGCTGGCTCCCCCTTTAGCAATCATGACAGGGTCGACAATCAGATTCCGCCAGTTATAATGTCTGATCCAGGCTGTCACTGTCTGAATTGTTTCAGCGTCAAAGAGCATGCCGGTTTTCAGCGCTGCAATCTGAAAATCCTCACCAACTGCCTGCAGCTGTTTTTCAATATTTTGAACCGGTACAGGTGCGACGTCTGTCACACCAAGTGTGTTCTGGGCTGTCACTGCTGTGACCACAGAGGTCCCGAACACAGAAAGTTCCTGAAAGGTTTTAATATCTGCCTGAATACCTGCTCCGCCTCCAGAATCTGAACCTGCAATCGTCAGTACCTGCTTCATCACGCTCTTCCCCCTATTTGATATTTGCTTTCATTGATTGTAGAGATCGCGTTGATAAAAGCGATCTGAAAGCTTCCCGGCTTCTCGGAAATAGCAGCCGCTCTTTCACCAGCTTCCCCGTAGAATTGAACAGCTTCCGCCACGGCATCTGCTGATTTCTCCACACTCAGGAAAGCACCTGTCACGCTTGACAGTAAACAGCCCATACCAGTGACTGATGCCATGACCGGATGACCGGCATGTATCTGATGTATAATGTCTCCGTCTGTTACGATATCTGTTTCTCCAGTCACAGCCACAATGAAGCCGTACTTCCTGGCCGCGTCCACTGCAAGTGCAGTCAGGTCAGCGTCTCCTTCACCTGCATCAACACCTTTTGCAGACCAACCTTTACGCATCATTGCTGCGAGTTCACCGGCATTACATCTGAGCGCTGTTACGTTTACTTCTTTTAAGATTTTATCTATGACTGACAATCGGTAAGCTGTCGCACCAGCTCCAACCGGGTCAAGCACAACAGGAACACCCTTTTCATTAGCAGATTGTCCGGCAGCAATCATACTTTCAACTGAACGCTGATTAAGAGTACCTATATTGAGTGACAATGCGTCTGCAACAGCAGCCAGCTCCTTCACTTCTTCAATCTCATCACCCATCACTGGAGAGGCCCCGAGTGAAAGCAGTCCATTCGCCTGGAAATTAGCCACCACATAGTTAGTGATACAGTGAATCAGCGGTTTCTTTTCTCTCACCTGTTGAATCATCTTACACACGCTCCTTTGTTTGAATTGTCCAGAATTCCATCGTCCAGGCCTGCTCCCAGAAGTTCCATTCATAATAACTGCTTCTTCTGAAGTGAGTTTTCAACTCTTTAATTCTTTCATCAGGAAGACCTTCAGCCAGCTCATTCATTCTGTTCATCTGCTCTTTTACCAGTTCTCCAAACCATTCAGAACCGTAAGTTCCGATCCATTTCTGATAGATCGGGTGGTCAGGGTTGGCACCTTTTAATCTTTCTCCTATCTCATAATAGAGCCAGTAACAGGGCAGGATTGCTGCAAGTACATCTGCCAGATCCCCTTCAGCTGAACGGTACATGTGAGAAACATAGGCATAAGCAGTCGGCGAAGGTTCAAAGGCTTTCCAGTCTTCATCAGTCACACCAAGCAGCTCCATAAAAGATTCATGCAGTGCCAATTCTGCAGCACACGTCTGCTCTGAATGATGCGCAAAGCTTTTCGTTGTCTCCAGATCCATGGCTTTCACAGCCCCAATCGCCTGTACTTTTGCAAAATGCGTTAAATAATACGCATCCTGCATCACATAAAACTTAAAAACATCCAGTGGCAGTGTTCCATCAGCAATCCCTTTTACAAAAGGGTGCTCAAAGCTTGCTTCCCAAAGCTGATTACATTCTTCTCTTACCTCAGTACAAAATGTCATTCGTGTCACTCCTCAAATTTATATTGACCAATTTAGGTGGCACAGCAGGGACGGAGCTTAGTGAGTCATTTTTATAATGATTCTAAAAGTGGCACAGTTAACTCCGTCCCCCCTGTGCCTCAATAAAAAACGCCGCTTCCCAAAATAGGAAGCGACGTATACAAATAGGTTCATACGTCCACTTCCCTACGCTGGTATGATCCAGATCAGGTTCAAAGGGTCCGGACTTTAAGTCCGTCTCAGCCGGTTCAACCGGCTCCCCCAGTGGGTTAACTGTATTCAATTTTTACTGCAGATTGTCTACTGTTCTGCCATCTGCTTCAACGCCTTTTAAATACTTAATGCGGCGCTGGGCAGATGTTTCACTTACCTGCTCATCTGCGTGGTAAGAAGAACGCACCATCGGCCCTGCTTCACAATGCTTAAAGCCTTTTGAAAGTGCGATTTCCTTCAGCTCAGCGAATTCATCAGGGTGATAGTAACGTACTACATCCAGATGCTTTTTCGTTGGCTGCAGGTACTGACCGAGCGTCAGGATATCTACATTGTGTGCACGCAGATCATCCATTGCTTCAATCAACTCTTCTTTTGTCTCACCAAGACCAACCATGATACTTGATTTGGTCGGGATATTCGGTGCAATTTCCTTTACACGTGCAAGCAGTTCAAGTGAACGGTCATACATTGCACGTGCCCGCACTCTTTTCGTCAGGCGGCGGACCGTTTCAATATTGTGATTGAAAATATCCGGCTCAGCATCCATCAGTGTATGAAGGCTTTCGTAATCACCTTTCATATCTGAAGGCAGCACTTCAACCGTACAGCTCGGCAGGCGGCGGTGAATCGCGCGCACTGTCTCAGCAAACACTGCAGCCCCTCCGTCATTCAAATCATCACGCGCAACCGCTGTGACAACGACGTGCTTTAAGCCCATCATTTCAGTGGATTCTGCCACACGTTCAGGCTCTCCCCAATCAAGCTCATTCGGGAGTCCAGTCTTAACCGCACAGAATCGGCACGCTCTCGTACACGTATCCCCAAGAATCATAAATGTGGCTGTCTTACGTTCACTCCAGCACTCGTGAATGTTCGGGCACTTCGCCTCTTCACAAACTGTGTTCAGCTTTTTCTCACGCATCATTTTCTTCAGCTTTTTATAGGAATCATTCGTATTCAGCTTCACCTTCAGCCATTCTGGTTTACGCACATGTTCTTTTGCATTTGTCATACTTTCTGTCTCCCTTCCCGCTTATAGCTCCATTCTTCACTCTTATACTTCTCCTCAAGCTCTGCTGCTTCTCTTAACATCTCTTCTGGTGGTGTAAAAGGTTCCAGGTCTATATCCAGTCCTTTTAAGAACCCTTCTTTGAATGCATGCTTCACTTCATCAAATGTAACTGGCTGCTCAAGTACATCATTAATAGCAACAGCTCTATTTGTAAATGCACGCCGTGCCCGCTCCTTCACTTTTTCATTAGGATAAATGAATAAATCAAATAATTTCTCAATATCCATAGAAATCGGTATAGAGCCGTGCTGCAGAATCACGCCTTTTTTACGCGTCTGCGCACTGCCGGCTGCTTTTTTACCATCAACCATCAGCTCATACCACGATGGCTCTTCAAAGCAGACTGCTGATCCTGCCTGCTTCTTTTTTTCTTCAGGAATTGAGAATTCAGCCGGTATCCCAAGCGCTCTGTAGCCCTCAAGAATCCCTTTTGATAACACAAGATAAGCCTCTTTAATCGACTTAGGCATTGCAGGATGGTCTTCAGACACAAGCACGCTGTAAGTCAGCTCATCATCGTGAAGAACTGCTCTGCCACCGGTTTGCCTGCGTACAAGTTCAACTCCGTACTTATCAGCATTTTCAAGATCTATACTGCCGCCGACTTTCTGAAAGAATCCGACTGAAATACCCGCCGGCTTCCATCCATAAAACCTTAGCACTGGTGGAATCTTACCTTCACTATGCCAATTCATCAGCACTTCATCCATTGCCATATTAAAAGATGGCGTGCCGTAACCGGAATCAAGAAAATACCATGTCTCTCTCATCGTCTGCCTCCCTTCTTCTTTTACACAAAAAAACACCACTTCCTATTAAAGGAAGTGGCTTTTACATGTAAATAACGTTATGTAAGCATACTTCCCTCCGCTGGCATCATCCAGATCAGGTACAAAGGGTTCGGCAAAAGCCTGTCTCAGCCGGTTGGCTCCCCCAGTAAATTAAATTAATGAAATTGTCAGTTAAAGAGTATCACAGTCGCTTTAATAAAGCAAAGCTGTTTTTGTGTTACAGAAACTGTTTCATACTAATACAGCCCTTTTAGAATTCCATTGTAATCGCATTCAACGCTTTCATTAAAGCAAAAAATATTTTCACATCTGTTACATAAATTTCTGTACTATCACAATAACAGGAGTCATTTCACGACAAAAGATATGCATGTTGGGTCAAAAGACTAAATCGTTGATAATTGGAAATCATTCTGTTCAAATTTTCTCTGCGGGGATGTATGATGGATGGTGAGAAAAGGGGGAATGACATGTGAATCCATGGGATGCAACACACCCTGTGCCAATTGAAAAGGCAAAAGAAAAAATTGAGCGTGCATTTCCTCAACTAAAGCCTGTTCAGGTGGAGCCGTGCGGTACCGGTTTTGATCATACAGTATACGAAGTCAATCAGGAATGGGTATTCAGATTCCCGCGGAGACAGCTGGGCTATGAGGCTATGGAGATTGAAAGAAGAATGCTCATCAGTCTGGAAGCATTGGCGTTTGACGGCGGCTATGACTATCCAAAAGCCGTTTTCTTCAGGGAATCGGAAGGAGAGGATTATCCTTATGTGGGATTTACTCATATAAAGGGCCATGTACTGACTGAAGCGTCTGATACAGATCTTCTTCATCAGGAAGCAGCAAGGATCGGACAGTTTCTTAAAAAATTGCATGCACTGCCTGCAAACTACGTGGATGCAGATCCTGATCATCTGCTGCGGTTATCCACTAAGCTGCGTAAAAAGCATTTTTATAAGATTGCAGAGGAAGCTGGATCAGTAATACCCCAGGCACTCTATGAAAAGCTTGAAAATTATATCATTGACCTGAACGAATGGGAGAATCCTGAGGGCTCAGTGCCTGTCCATGGAGATCTGCACCCCAAGAATATGATTGTTCAACAAGGCGTACTCACAGGATTGATCGACTGGGGTGATGCGCATATTGGTCACCCTGCCATTGATCTGTCTATCGGGTATGCCTGTATGACAGCCGATGTACGCGAAATCCTTTTCGATGCATATGGCGGAGTAGATGAACGGACGCGTGAGCTCGCGCGCTTCAAAGCTGCTTTTGTGATGACTGTTCTTTTGCGCTATTCAAAGGATACGGATGATAAAGACGTGCTGAGGTGGGCGCTTGCCGGATTGGAAAAGTCCCTTGAGTAAAAAGCGTCTCAACAGAAATAAAACGGATAAGCCCTCAGGCTTATCCGTTTTATTTCCCCACTTTACTTTTTCCGGCACTCCAATACGCCCCTTCATCCATATGAACGAAAGGAATATCTGTATCTACAAGACCTGTAATTTTCTCAAGCTGAACGTCTTCTCCATCAAGCCATTTTGCAAAATCAAATTCAACCGGCTCCTGATCTCCGCCGAGTGCGAACCACGTTTTCATTTCTTCAGGCAGGTAACCTGACGTATGAATGGTTCCGGCCCACTGACTGTAAAGATCTGAAAAGACGCCCTTATCTGTATCGTTCATCAGACGGAATGCATCATAAGCCGTCTTCAACCTGGCGCGGTTATTGTTCATCGCATCGAGCCGCTTTTTTGAATCAACAAGATGATTTCTATTTTCTTCTTTCATAATTTCAAAATGATTCGTACACACTTTTGACTCGCGTACAGCCACCCCGCGCGGAGATGTCTCAATTACATATGTACGGTTGCTTCGGTCATGAACGGTATAGCTGAACGAATGCCGGTGCGGAATCTCTTTTAGCATTGCCACTGCCTCATCCACATTGGCGCACGCTTCTAAAATCAAACGTCCGATCGTGCAGCAGATGAACCCGTCACCAGGCTTTTTGCGATGCATGAAGTTATACCCCATCGTCAACCCATGCTCATTCATCCCATCCATCCGTCCTGTAATACGCTGCGTTGGACCTGCAATGGCATAACCCGTATCAGTCGGCTGATAAAAGCTGTAGCGTCCTTCATAGGTTTTTGGCATGTAATCATAGTTTCTGATCAGATAATTATCTCCCGTTAAGATCGAGCATCCGGAACGTTTGTAATCGGTTCTGTAACCGCCAAACTCCATCATTACCCGCTCCATCGGCCACTCAAGTGCATCACGGAGTCCAAGCAACTCTTCCCAGACACCAGGAGCTACTCTTGTAATGGCATCCTTCACCTCATGCTCCTCCACTTTAAATCTCGGAATCCTTACTTTCCACTGTTTTTCACGGTTTTTAACAGTCAGTGAATCTCTCAGCTTCTCACCCTGAAAAAAACCAAAGTCATAGTGCGTTCCCCTGAATTGCAGAATGTCGCTATGCACAGATTTCATTTCATATGTCCCCCAGTATTTAGGTTATAGATACAGTTTAACAGTCTGAGGGAGTTCTGTCCCCTACTCCGCTGTCTCCAGCCGCTCCATAATCTTCCGCTTCTGATAGAGCATCGTACCGGTTTCAGCCAGCTCATCTATCATCGTTCTGTTGATGAGTGCACCAATCAGAATGCCTGCGATCGGCACAATCTGCAGCAGCTTTTTCAATCCGAACTGTTCAGTAAAGGTAAGCGTTACTTCACGCCAGCCCTGGATTTGCGAAATCACATCATTTGATTTTGAGCCCTGATGATAGTTTGACAGCTCTTTTAGAATCGCTTCTTTGCCAACTACATCAGAGGTTGAAAACTGCAGACACTTAATGATGAACACCCGCTCTTTTTTGTCATCAGGATCATAGCCGTGCATCAGTGCAATTTCCTGAAGCGTTGTTAATGAAAGTGTCAAAATAGCAGGAATATCAATCGCGAGTGTGAAGATCCCGCCTACTCCTGTACTGGCTCCCTGTGCAGTGGCAGTATTTTTCATACGTGCGGCAACTTTCAGCGATGCTTTTTTCATATCTTCGAGCGGTACGTGCTGAAAATCTTCTTTCGCATGGACTGTATGACCGGTTGTTTTTTCAAAAAAGCGGTACACTCTTTTTTCACTGGCGAGATATCTGCCGCCTGTCTGAATAAAGCTGCCGATCTCATCAAGCAGCATCCCGATTTTTTTCTGAATAAATTTTGGTGTTAACTTATCAAGTAATTTAAAAGGCAGTCGCATCAGTTTATCCCAAAACCATCCGCCACCTTGATCTTTTTCCCATTTCTGAATGCCTGCTAATTCATTTTCCAATACGATTCTCGATTCCATCGATCACTCCACCATCCTTATGATAACTGTACGTATGTATATCCTTCCCGGTTTCACACCTGTTTAAAAACAACGATTAGGGAAATAGCAGACTATAAGGTTTAACAGAGGAGGGCTGCAAGATGAATGAACTGTATATGTGGATTGGCATAGCCCTTTTAGCGATCGCACTCATTGATTTTATCTGGACGACGCTGTGGGTTGAAGGCGGGGCTGGTCCTGTGACAAACACCTTTTCAAATGGGGTTTGGCGTGTGATGAAAGGAATCAGCATGGGAAACTCCAGCATACTGAGTCTTGCCGGCCCGCTTATCCTTGTCATGACTATTATCATCTGGGTCATCATGTTCTGGGCAGGCTGGACGTTGATCTTTGCAAGTCAATTTGGTTCACTGTTTAATACACAAAATGGACTGCCCGCAGACTTTATGGACCATATTTATTTTACAGGCTATGTTTTCTTCACACTGGGTAATGGCGAGATTGTTCCAAACGGTGATAACTGGAAAATACTGACGACCCTAGCTACAGGGACAGGGATGTTCTCGATTACATTTGCTGTGACCTATCTATTGTCAGTTTTAAGTGCGGTCACACAAAAAAGAGCTTTTGCGCAAAGTGTGAGCGGAGTCGGCAAAAGTGGAACGGATATTGTGACCTCCGCCTGGAATGGCAGAGACCTTCACAATCTTGACCTGCTGCTGAATTCTTTTTCAACCGAGCTCAGCAAATTAACTGCGCAGCATCAGGCATATCCGATTCTCCATCATTATCACAGTATCAATTCAGAGACTGAAGGCGTAGTTGCCGTCAGTACACTGGATGAAGCATTGACGCTGATAGAGAAAGGCGTTCATAAAAAGGCATGGCCCAATGCGCTGCTGTTAAAAGAAACCAGATCTTCTGTTGAAGATTACCTGAATACGCTTAACGGGACATTCATCAGGTCGTCAAAACATGCGCCTCCTGTACCTGACCTTGCGGAACTGAATAAAGAGGGTATCCCAGTGGTAGGAGAAAATGAATTTCAAGCTGCCGTAGAACAATTATCATCACGCAGAAAAAAGCTGCTTGGACTGATCGAAGACAATAAAAGCAACTGGCCTGGCAGCTAAATTAAAACCGTTGGGAATCGTTTATCCCCAACGGTTTTAATGTGCACTTAAAAGTATACGTTTTCGAGCGATCAGCTTATCTATAAATAAACTGCATTTTTCAACGTCTGACTGCTGCGGTGCCAGTTCAACTTTTAATGTCACCGCAAGATCAGTCTTTGCATGCAGCATATCCCTGAAACGGTCGACTGCTCCGCAATAATGCGGATAACACTGATCCCCCGTTCCAGCGACTCCAGTGACCAGACGCCACAAATCAGCACGTTCAAATGCTTTAAATAAAGGAATCATTTCCCTCGGCAAATCACCGCTGCCCCATGTATAAGTTACGACTATACATGCTTCATAGGAGGACAACTTTTGCACATGAACGTCCCCAACCTCAACATAATCTGTCTCATTACCAGCCTCAAGGCTTTTTTCATACAGGATGTTCGCAAGCCGTTCTGTATTACCGGTTCTGCTTGCATACACAATCAGCGTTTTCACAGCTCATCAAATCCATTTGAAGAGGACACCTTTGTATACGTTCTCGACTTCTGCTCAAAGAAATCAGATTTTGTTTCATTCATCATTTCATCACTGAACACCTGAATCCACGGCATCGGATTCTGTATCTCTTCAAAGGAGTTTTCAAGGCCAAGCTGTCTCAGACGTTTGTTCGCCAGATATTCTACATATTGCTCAAATTCATTAAGATCAATCCCATCAATGCCAGCTAAGATCTCACGGGACCACTCTTTTTCCAGTTCAACCGCCCTGCCAATAGACTGATAGATATAATCAATGTTTTCAGCAGTATTCAGTTCAGGATTTTCCGCTAAAAGAATTCTGATAAACTGTGACATGAAATATGCGTGCTGCATCTCATCACGCTGAATATAACTGATCATCGTACTCGTCTTCAGCATCTTCTGATTGCGCGCAAGGTGATAAAAGAATGCAAAGCCCGCATAAAAATAAATGCCTTCGAGATTGATAGAGTTGACCGCAAGCTTAAAGAGGTTTTCTGCAGTTGGCTGCTCTCTAAACTGCTCATAAGCTTCTAAAATGTATTCATTGCGTTTTCTCACAATCGGATCTGATTTTGCCTCGTTAAAACGCTGATTCTGTTCACTCAGCGGCACAAGCGAGCTTAAAATATAGGAATAGGATTCATTGTGTACCGCTTCCTGCTGTGAGATTACCGCAAAAATCGCTTTAAAGCTCGAGTCCGTTACATAATCCATCACCTGGTTCATTGTTGGTGTTTGCAGACTGTCGAGTGAGGCCAGCTGTGTATTAATGCGAAGGAAGATATCCTTCTCCTTTTCACTCAAGTGATCCCACTGTTTAATATCATCCTGCATATTAATCTCCTGTGCTTTCCAGAAGTTTGACAGCAGCGTCTGATAAAGGTCATACATCTGCGGGTGGGCAATATCATTCCAGTTCAGCAGACCTGAATTTTCCCCATTAATAATACCTGTCGATTTATTCGGATGTTCCGGATTCAACAGCTTCATTTTTGTTAATGTCATCATTATTCCTCCTCAGCTGTGGCACGCTTCGCATTCTTCAATTTCTGCCTGTGATGTACTTCTGACGTAATACGTTGTTTTCAGCCCGTTCTTCCAGGCTGCCATATGCATATTCAGGAGTTCCTTTGCTTTGATCGTATGCTTCACATAAAAGTTAAAGCTGATCCCCTGATCCACATGTTTCTGACGCGCAGCATTCTGACGGATACTCCAGAGCTGATCAAGCTCATGACGGCTTTTTCTATAGTATTCATAGGTCTCGTGATCAAGATCCGGAACCGTTACTTTGAATTTGAAGTTCTTCTTTTCCTCTGCGTACTCAACCGCATAGATCGGATCAATGCCATCTGTTGATCCGCCGATTTTAGCGGTCGATGAATTCGGCGCGACAGCCATTAACCAGCCGTTGCGGATTCCTTGTTCGCTGACCTGCTTTTGTAAGGTGAGCCACTTTTCACTTTGATAGCCTTTTCGTTCAAAATATCGTCCGCTCTGCCATTCCGATCCTTCGAACTGACTGTATACGCCCTTTTCCCGAGCAAGACTGCTGGAAGCTTTAATTGTTTCAAAAGCAATTGTTTCATACAATCTGTCTGCATATTGAACAGCTTCATCTGACTCCCAGTGAATATATTCAAGTGCCAGCAGGTGGTGCCAGCCGAATGTGCCAAGGCCGATCGCCCGGTATTTCTTATTCGTCCGCTGTGCCTGACCGACTGTAATCTGATTCAGATCAATCACATTATCCAGCATTCTGACCTGAATCGGAATCAGCCTCTTAAGCACATCACCTTTCACAGCGCGTGCCAGATTAATA
The DNA here is from genome assembly GCF_000829445.1 of Jeotgalibacillus alimentarius. Classification (GTDB taxonomy): domain Bacteria; phylum Bacillota; class Bacilli; order Bacillales; family Jeotgalibacillaceae; genus Jeotgalibacillus; species Jeotgalibacillus alimentarius. The sequence continues at coordinate 429,151 of NZ_JXRQ01000015.1, read as the reverse complement.
GATGAAAGGTTACACACCACAAAATCACCCGGTTTACGGACAATGACTATATTCCCTTCCTCATCCTCGTACTCTTTCGTAATCGTTGTAGCAGACATATTCTGTGCAATTTCCGTACACAGGTTGCTGCAGTATATCGACGTTCTGCCTTCTTCCAGCTTATTCGGGTTCTGACGGTTCACTTCATCGCGATAAAACATATATGGAGTCCCTGTTTCAAGCTGAGATACCATGATCCGCGCCATCATATCCATTGCGCGGTATGTCTTTCTCGGCAAAAGTGGATGCTTGACCGCTTCTTCATATTTCTCAGTGAAATAATGATGATCCGTTTCATCGTAGAAGTCTTCAAGTCCGAGCGGCTGACCTTCAGCGTCTTTCCAGCCCATGATTGTTTTCACTTCATGCGGACAAAACGTATGCCACTCGCCGATACTGCGGCCCGTTTCATCAGTCTCCTCCAGCTTTTTCATAAACAGATCAGGGATTGACACGCCCGTAAAAATATCATGCGCTTTTCTTCGCTCATCTCCGTTATTTGTCTTCAGATCCAGGAAACCGTTCATCATATCTTTATGAAACACATCCAGATAAACGGCAACCGCACCCTGGCGCTGCCCAAGCTGATCAACACTGACAGCTGTATTATTCAAAAGGCGGATCCACGGAATCACCCCGGATGAATTCCCTTTGAACTTCTTAATATCAGAACCAAGCGCCCTTACCTTCCCGTAGTAAACGCCGATTCCGCCTCCGTCCTTACTTAGCCGTGCGATATCCCAGTTGTTTGTATAAATACCATCGAGAGAATCCTCCACTGTATCAATAAAGCATGAGGCGAGCTGCCCTGTCTTTTTACCGGCATTGGATAAGGTAGGCGTTGCAACAGTCATATAAAGATTGCTCATAGCCCAGTAGGCTTCTTTGACAAGCTTCAACCGCTTATCGCGCGATTCATCCTTCATTAGCAGCATGGCAATAATCATCAGCCGCTCCTGGGGCAGTTCATACAGGCTGCGGTCATGATCGCGTGCAAGATAGCGGTCTGCTAACAGAAAGAGTCCGATATAGTTGAACAGGTGATCTTTTTCAGGTGCAATCTCAAGGTTCAGTTCATCGATTTCTGCTTTTGAATATACGTTCAGTTCTTCGGAGTAGATGTCTTTATGTATCAGCGTCTGGATCAGGTGATGGAAACTGCCGTACTTTTGTGCAGGGTTGTATTGTCTGTTCGCAGCTGCCTGTTCGTATAAGCCATCCAGATAGAGTCGTGCTGCAAGGAACGTCCAGTCCGGTGCGTCCATCGCAACACGGTTCAGTGCATAATGCATAGCAAAGTCACGGGCATTATCCTCTCTTTGTGTAAGCTGATGCATGAGTTCAGTTGCATTGAGCTGATGAGTGACTGCTGCGTCTTTAATTGTCTGCAGCGTTTGTTGGAGATTGTGTTTTTTAGTTACGGTCATGATTGATCCCTCCGATTTTAAGTATGTTAATAATCTTTCCAAGAACCGCTGACCCTTTCCGTGGGAGTCTGCGCCTTCCGCTCCAAGGGATCAGCTGAATTCTGCCAGTACACCTGAACAGGTTTACCTAAGTAAGTGAATACGAAAAGACCGCCTATCCAGGATAGGCGGTCAGCAAACGATTCGCATTATAAGAACACAGTCCCTGGTTGGGACCTGTCTGATAAAGCCATCGTTTCTTTCCTCACACCCCGAAGAAATGAAAACAAAAAATAAGACAGGTCTCCTGACTTGTGCGTCACTCTACTTTGAACCCTTCCCGTATCAGCACCCTTTTACAAGAGCTCTCTGATACAGTGGACTGTTCATTTCGTCAGCACATACAGTTGCGGGGGCAGTTACGGTTTCTCACCGGATTCCCTTTTAAGCGATCTCTCGCATCTTATCTTTTGGCAACACTATATGTTGTATGTTTATCAAATTCAATTACTATATATTGTATATGGGTATGATACATGATTCGGATTTTTTGTGCAAGGAGAAAGATGAGAAATTTTTTGAGTTGAGGTGTTTATGAGATTATGCTGGTTGTTCACAAGATTACACCAATGGTTCATGAGATCATAACTTTTCGTGCAGCCCTTCATATTTTACTGATCACGCGGCCTTATTTTTAAACCTCGGAAATTGAAGCCCTATTGCAATCGCACCTGACAATGCAATCAGAATCGGATAGATACAGTATGGAACAATTTCAGCAGGCGAGATCCCTGCAACTCCTGCGACTGCCAGCAGCTGGGCACCATAAGGAATGATCCCCTGCACAGAGCTTGAGAAAATATCGAGCAGGCTGGCTGATCTGCGTTTATCAATATCATACTCATCTGCGATCTGCTTAGCCAGCGGACCTGCAGTAATAATAGAAATTGTGTTATTGGCTGTTGCAAGATTTACAGTACTGACAAGCCCCGCAATACCGGCTTCACCACCTTTTTTCGACTTCACACGAGTTGTTACAGCCTGTAGGAGGAATTCAATTCCGCCATTCGCTCTGATCAGTTCAACGAGGCCTCCAAGTAGAATCGCGATCATCGCAAGCTCCTGCATATTTGAAAAACCTGTTCCAATCAGACCGATCAAGTCCATAAAGCTGTACTGACCGAGCGCTAAGCCGACAACACCTGCAAAGATAATACCACCGAGTAAAACAAGAATTACATTTGCACCGGCAACAGCAAAAATCAGTACGCCGAGATACGGTAACACCTGAATCAGATTGTAAGGATTGTCTCCATCGATGGAAGCGCTGTTACCTGTTGTCAGCACCCCGAAGATAATCGCTGTAATAATGGCTGCTGGCAAAACAATAAAAATATTCGCTTTAAACTTATCCTTCATTTTTGTACCCTGCGTACGGACTGCTGCAATCGTTGTATCGGAAATAATCGATAAGTTATCACCAAACATTGCCCCACTGACGATCGCACCCATAGCGAGTGCCACACCGATATCTGTCTGTTCTGACAGACCAAGCCCGATTGGTGCAAGTGCAACAATTGTTCCAACTGATGTCCCCATTGAAATGGAAATAAAGCACGCGATAACGAATAACCCAACAATCAGCAGATTCTGCGGTAGCAGTGACAGTCCAAGATTCACTGTGGAATCAACTGCCCCGGCACCTTCAGCGACTGAAGCGAATGCCCCGGCTAAAAGGAAGATCACAACCATTAAAATAATATTTGGATGGCCGCCTCCTTTGGCCAGCTGCATCGTTTTCGTCTGAAAATCTGTTTTCCGATTCATCAGCATTGCTACTAAAATTGCTGTGAACAATGCAACTAATACAGGCATGAAATAAAAGTCGCCTGTTAAAATTCCTGATCCGATAAAAAGTAAGATAAATACGCCAAACGGGATCAGCGCGAGCGGATTGCTTTTAATGTTTTCCTCATTCATGATCCATTGCCTCCTGTTTTAAATTCGTATCCTGTAATAATTAATTAGCTTTGTTAAAGACCAATATTGTTTCAGCACAGCTGGTGATTGGAGCGGAAATCAACAGCCAGATTTAACAGAGCGAATTAATTAGTCACTGTATAAAGGAAATATTTTCCGGACACAAAAAAACCTCTCCAATAAGAAAAAGAAGAGGCTTGAATAAGCAAACAACTTTTCTTATCTCTCAGGCAAACGCCTGCTGGAATTGGCACAGTACTCATCATCTGAGTCCGCTGCCGAGGCTTCAAAGGGCCAGTCCCTCCGCCTCTCATCATAAGAAGATGGTTATGAAATTTTAATGATTGTTGAAATATAAGTGATTCAACCGGATAAGTCAATACATTCATTTAAAATAAGAATATTCAATCACACTTCAGGAACTTTCCGCTTCTTTTTTGACTCTTTCAAGAAATTCGAGTACAACTTTGTTATCCTGCTTTTTGCCGGCAAGCTTCAGCATAGCTTTCCCAACAAAATTGGCCCCCTTATTCTGACCCTCATAGATCAGTTTGGTCTGCTGCTCACTTTCTTTTAACAGCTTAAAAGAAAACGTTGTGTCAAAGGCTTTTCCAAGAATGAAGTTCACCTTCTTATATTTCTCATCCTCATGATCTTCATAAGCAAGGGTATGTACTATATAGGTCTCCACGCGTTTTCCTTCGCCGTACGTTTGCTGATGCTTTGCACCTGCAATGGTTTCTTCTCCCTCCACAAGTTCGTGGGAGATCACTTTTGGCATGATTCTTTTGATGTTTCTATCCTTAAATAACTCCCATACCTGCTCAATATTCGCATTAATCATCGTTTCTTCTTTCCATGTGATCATACTCATTCATCCTTTCCTGAATCAATAAATTGGTCAATTTCTTTAATCTTACCTTTCAAGTTTTCTATTTCATTCACTATTTTTCTCCGCTTTTGCCAAAGTAATACTTCAAGATTTTCAAATGATTCATCCCTCATCACTTCAGTCATTTCTTGTATGGTGAAACCAAAATGTCTTAGCTTAGTCAGAAGTATTGCTAAAAAGTAGCTTCCGTCATCATAGTATCGGTAACGGTTAGCAGGATCAGTATAAGCCGGCTCAAGAAGACCCACTTCTGCATAGTAGCGGAGCGTTTCTTTACTCAGACCTGTTATCTCAGCAAATTCACTGACTCTGTACATGATTCATCAGCTCCTTATACATATTTTAAACGATGGGGTGCACTGCATGGTCAACTAACAGTAAAAAAGTCATTTACAGGATCGTTTATCAAATCCGTAAATGACTATTTGAATAACTATTATTTTGCTGCGTAAATATGAATCGCATCACGTAAAAACACCGTTCCGCCTGCAATGTGTCGATCGTAATAAGCAGTAAACCGCTCATCGCTCACGTACATATCACCAAGGCCGGCATGCGCTTCTTTTGAATACTGCGGCCATGTAAAACTGAGCCATTCTTTATGCAAACCGACTGCTTTTTGTGCTTCAGGTGAAGCCGGGTCGCCCGTTTCATAAGCCTTCTTCAGCTCTTCAAGGAACTCTTTTTCTACTTCATTCATCCGTTTGAAGTCAGCTTCAGACAGTCCCATCATTTTTGCATTGCTGTCATCTGCAACCTGATTTCCATACTGCTCACGTACTTCTCTTCCATACTTCTGTTCATTTTCGTCAATCATTTTCTTTTTAAATCCTTCAAACTTCTCCTGATCTGCCATCGGAGTACCTCCTTCTTTACTTGCAATTGTTTTTTGAACATTTGAGATAATCTGTTCAAGACGGTCATGTTTTTCCTGCAGCTTCTGGACATGCTGCTGCAAAGCTGTAATCAGATCAAAGTCCAGGTGATGAATGATGCCGGTGATATCCTCAAGACTCACCTCAAGCTCCCGGTAAAAGAGAATCTGCTGCAGCAGATCCACTTCTTTCTGACCGTATATCCGATAACCTGATGAACTGAGTCTTGCCGGCTTTAACAGACCAATTTCATCATAATACCTCAATGTGCGGCTACTCACACCTGACAGCTTTGCAAGCTGCTGAACTGTATATTCCATCAAATCCCCTCCTGACAAATACAGCATAAGGCTTTACGTAGCGTAAAGGTCAACACTTTAAATGACATTATAAAAATTAATCGAAAATGAGAGTTTTTAAATCCTGTATTTTAGGATAAAGAAGTAAGACATCAATAAAATAGCGGGGTGAGAAGATGAGCGGATCGGATTATACATTAGGCTTAATCGCAGCACCGGGATACCCGAAGGAATTAATTGATTCGCTGAAAGCTGACCTTCCGGAACTGCTCGAATATTATGTTGATGATCAACATAAATGGAGGATTGACTGCTCAATTGATTCCCTGACCGGAGGGACTGATCAGTCTGATGAAGTCATGAAAGCGATTCTGACAAAGAGTGGCGAAAATAAATGGGATTTCACTGTAGCCATTACAGACCTGCCACTGCTTCACAACAAAAAAGCAATTGTTGCAGAAGCGTATGAAGAAGCGGATATTGCATTAATCAGCCTTCCCGGCCTGGGTGCTGTTCCTCTCGCACGCAGAGTTAGGGATTCAATTCTGCAGCTGGTAAATGAAATGTTCTACACGTCTTCTGAAGAAGGCCGTCAAAAAGCTGAACAGCAACTGAAAAAAAAGGATCAGACTGAAGATAAAAACCTGAAAACGAGAAATCCGAAAAGGTTAGTTGGAAGAGAAGGCTTTGATAAAATCTCACGGATTAGAAGAGAAACTCCTGAAAATACTGAGAATATTGATGTAAGATTTAAAGTGAATTCTTATTCAGGCAGCGCTTTGCGTCTTTTGACTGGAATGGTGCGCGCAAATAAACCATGGGTTATGTTTTTGTCCTTTAAAAAAGTCATCATGCTGGCCTTTACAACAGGCGCTTATGCGTTAGTGTTTCCAACACTCTGGATGCTAAGTCATGAATACAGCGTCTGGCGAATGTTTTTACTCTCCATTGTGTCAATTCTGGCGATGGTATTCTGGGTTATTTCTGCACACAAGCTGTGGGAGAGAAGACGTGAGACAGAAAAAGCATCTCATCTCAGAAAACTTTATAATGCCACAACCTTCCTCACACTTTTAGTAGCAGTCTGTCTGTATTACGTATTACTGTTTATATTATTTTCATGTGCAGTAGTGTTATTTATTCCGATGGGTCTGCTGCAGTCAGAAGTGTCTCCGGAGGTTGGATACGTAAATTACTTTTTTATCGCCTGGACAGCAACAAGTATTGCTACAATTATCGGCGCGCTTGGTTCAGCACTTGAGGATGAGGAGGTCGTGTTATCTTCTACGTACGGGTACAGGCAGCGCCAGCGGTATGAGGAGATCAGAAGGATGGAGGAAAAGAGAGAATCATAATATGTATGTCAGAGTCCTTTCGAAGCATTCGCTTCCGGGAGGACTCTTTTATATGGTCAGATAATCAGTTTTTCTCTTTTGATGATGGGTTTAATTGATAAGATCCGGTCATAGTGAAAAGTACGTACAGCCTTTCTTTTCAGGCAGTATGCTGTAAAAGAAGTTTCACCGAGCTTTCTGATCAACACGCGTCTCTCAGAACAGACACCATCATTTTTCATATAGATCATTTTAACAGTAAGGCCGCTCTGCCGGTAAAGGGATAATTTTTCTTTCATGACCACTCCTCCTCTTACTTTTATTATACGAACAAATGTTCTAAAAGTAAATCATAAAACGCTGGTTGAAGAGGGTGAATATAAATAAAATTAGAACACATGATAAATTTATATATTTTTACGAAGGATTAGAGTTAAAGTATTATGGGTAAAAATTATCATATTACTTATTCATTTCCCGTCGGTTTGGTAAGATAGAAAGTAAGAATAATAAAGCAGGTGACATAGTTGATATTATCTGAAAACAATAAAGAACTCGCAAAATTTATAGAAAAAGCGCTTGATTATACAAGAGCAGGATTGATTATAACGGACTCCTCTCTTCCTGATAACCCGATTATTTATACGAATAAAGGATTTCTTGATATGACAGGTTACTGTGAAGAAGAAGTGCTCGGTCGTAACTGCCGCTTTCTGCAGGGAAAAAAAACAGATCCCGCAACAGTCAATCAGTTGAGAGATAGCATAAGAGCGGCTGAATCAGTGAATGTGCAGATTTTAAATTATACAAAAGACAATGAAATTTTCTGGAATGAGTTATTTATAGATCCATTATATTTAGATGATAAAGTGTATTTTGTTGGTGTTCAGAAAGATATTACTGAAAATATGAAGCAAAAAGACCAGCTTGATACATACTTTGAGGAAATGGAACAAATGTCTACACCCATCGTCCCGGTTAATGATTCTGCCTCAGTTTTGCCGATCATTGGACAATTGAATGAGCACCGTTATGAGATGGTGATCAATAATGTCATGAATTATCTCCAGAAGACTGACGATCATTATCTGATCATTGATCTATCCGGCCTGGTGGAGATGAATGAAATTGCAGTCAGCCACCTGTTCGATCTTCAAAAACTAATCACACTTACAGGTACGAACGCCATTTTCACCGGCATCCAGCCGTCACTTGCACAGAAATTGACGTCATTACAGACAGATATAAAATCCCTGACCACTTTCAGTCATGTAAAAGCTGCGCTGCAATTTATTAATAAGCATGTACAATAAAAAAAGCCTATCTGAATTTTCTCAGATAGACCTTTTTTTATTGGATTTTATTTAAAGAGTTCTATCAGCCGGTCCCAGAAGCTCTTCTCTTTAACGGCTTCACCCTCTGCTTCTTCTGTATCATCTTTTTTCAGACTATCCGTTTTAATCACAAACTGTACAGCTTCTACCTTATCATTTTGTTCGGAGACAAATGACACTGGTTCAAAGTCTGATTTATCAAATTCGCTGATCATGGCATCAATTTCTTCCTGCAGCTGGTCAGGCAGTTCGCTTGTTGCTGAAGCAAGCTCAGATGTGCCATCGTAAAGCGCACCTGCTCCACTTTCAAGTTCAGCTGTGCCGCCTGTCAGACCGCCGATACCGCTGTGAAGTTCACCATATGAGCCTTCAAGAGATGCAACTCCGCCAGTATACTCAGTTAATCCGGCATGAAATTCGCTGTAGTTAGCCGCAAGTGTCCGCAGACCCTGCTGCAGCTGCCCGAGTGACTCATCCATATTGGTTGCTGCGAGCCCGCTTTCAAGCTGATTCGCAACTGTATGAAGCGTGCTGCTCATTTCGCTGATTGCTCCCGTACTTGAGCCAAGAGCACCTGGCACAGCAGCAAATGCTTCCTGTGTCTGTCTGTAGGTTTCTTTCACTGCAAGTGAAGACTTGTAGCTTTCAACAAGCTTATTAACTGTCGCTTCATCCGCTTCACTTTCATAAAGTGCTGCGATCTCAGCTTCTGTGATCTGATGTTCAGGTACTGCTGCGATCGCCTGATCAAGCGCGTGGTAAACCTGTTCATAGTTGGTACTTAATGTTGTAAGGCCATTCCCTACTTCTTCAAGACCTCCGGCAATCTGTCTAAAAGCGCCAGGAAGCTCACTGAACTGGCTTGTATCCACTTCACCGATTCCCGCACCGACAGATTCGCTCATCTGATTCAGCGCCTGCTGAATGGATGATGAACCTTCGATCAGACCGCCTGCGTTACCTGAGAGTTGACTGAGCCCATTTTGGAACTGTGCTGAGCCGTCGTAGAGACTGGCAGTTCCATTGTTCAATTCAGCAATTCCTGTCTGCAGTGCGCCTACACCATTGTTTACTTCAGCAGTTGCATCAGACAGTGACGTCATTTCTTCTTTTACTTCACCTGTATCTGGCGCTTCAATTGAAACAGATGATGGGACAGCTGCCATTTCAATCGCTTCCATTTCAAGGTCAGTCACATCTGCATTCACAGTAAAGCTTTCTTCTTTTTCAGGCATGACGGTGAATGTCACCTGTCTGTTTTTACCGGCAGATGCGATGGTTCCATCCGGCGCTTCAATATTTTTAAAACGGTCAGCATCAAAAGTCATCGTGATCTGAACCATATAATTGTTGAAGAATCTTTCTTCGCCTTCAGTATTTCTCGAAGTATCAACCTGGATTTCAAGCTGTCCATTTTCACCAATCAGTGATTTGACATCAGTGTTTTCACCGTTTAAAGAATAACTGATATCAAAATCCCACGGCAGTGCTCTATCGTCCATATTGCCTTGATAGTAAAACTCTTCTTCCTGCGCAGTAAATGTGATCTGTTCCCCGTCCTGTTCAAGCGGCGTCAGGTCAGTCAGGTTCTGCACGCTTGTGTAGTCACCGAAATCAGTCATTTCACCAAAATCATTCACTGTGAACTGATTTACCACATAAAGATTTTCCTGCTCCCCGGCTGCATCAAGCGTTGCATAGACGACTTCTGTTTTCTGATCAAACGTGCCTTCACCTTCAGCAGACGGCGTATCAGTGGAAGTGTCCGTTTCCGCTGAGACCAGAAGTGTGGGCATAGCAAGCAGGATCGCTGCAGAGGCGGCACTTGTACGTTTAAATGTCATATTCATTTCCCCTTAAAAAAATTTGCTTTCCACGTTGTTTTTTCAATGACTTTATCAAAGATGACAAGCAGCGCAGGCAGTACGAATACCACCATGATAAAAGCAAGCAGCGCCCCGCGCCCAAGTAATAGGCCAATTGAAGAAACAACCGGGTTTGTTGAGGTGATCCATAAGATAAATCCGACACTTGAAAGAATAGAAGCTGATACAAAGATCGCAAACAGCTTTTCATCTATCGTCTTTTTAATGGCATCAAGTGCAGACATTTCCTGTCTGAGCTTGTAGTAGTTTTCCGTGAATAATATCCCGTAATCTACTGTTGCAGCGAGCTGAATCGTACTGATCAGCAGATAACCGATATAGACAAGCGGTGCATCCGTAAAGTACGGAATCGCCAGGTTAATCCAGACTGATGCCTGAATTGTAATAAGTAAAACGACCGGAATTGACAGTGAACGGAATGTCAGCAGTAATACGAGGGCGACTGTTACAACAGTCATCACATTCACAAACGTATTATCTTTTTGTACAATCTCTCTCATGTCATAGAGCGTGACACTCTCACCAAGAAGATGAGCATCATCATAGTAACTGTCAGCTGTCTCCTTCACTTCTTCAATCAGAGAGAACGCTGCTTCCCCTTCTGTCTCTGTTTCAGCGAAAATGGTGATTCTCGCATAATGCTCTGAGTAGAATTGGTCTGTCACTGTTTCATCAAGATATTCAGGCGGAATCGCCGCGCCTGCAACGTTTATATAGGACATAACGCTTGATACGTTGTCTAGTGTTTCAAGCTCCCGCACAAGTTCTTCTTCGGTTCCCCGGTCTTCAGCAGGGACCAGCAGAACCATCGGCGTTTCCTTGCCAAAAATTTCTTCAGTTGCCACCGCATCCTGTCCTGCGCGTGTGTTTTCAGGATGCTCACCAGCTCCATAGATAAATGTCGTATTGCTCTGTGCTAAAAAGGCCGGCACAATCAACAGTAATACAAGAATCAGACTCGGTACTCTCAGTTTAATCACACGCTTGCCGACACCTTTAAAATCAGGAATGAACTGACGATGTTTTGTCTTATCAATCCATTTATAAAACATGAGTGTTAATGCAGGTAAAAAGACAATCACACTGATAAAGCTGAGCAGAATCCCTTTTACAAGATTAAGTCCAAGGTCTGAACCAATGCCAAACTCCATAAATGTCAGTGCCATAAAACCGAAGAATGTCGTTGAAGCACTGGCAATGATTGCCGGGAAAGAGCGCTTCATCGCAAGCTTCATTGCAGTTGTTGGATCATCGACCTTTTTACGGTAATCTGAGAAGCTGTGAAGTAAAAAGATCGCATAATCGAGCGAAACCGCCAGCTGCAAAATCGGTGCAACGGACTGTGTAATAAATGACACTTCTCCGAGGAAAATATTCGTCCCCAGATTAATCAGAATCGACACGCCAATCGCCGTTAAAAAGAACACCGGCTCAATCCATGAGTTTGTCGATAAAATTAAAATAATGATAATAATCGGAACCAGCAGCAGGGCTGCATACATGGACTCATCTCCGGCCATTTGCTGTGATACAGCAGTTGTGACCGCTTCACCTGTCAAAGCATTTTCATCGCCAATCAGGTCATAAATCTCATTCGTTACTGCAACTTCCTGCTCTTCTTCAATCGTAATCGATATGAGCGCTGCATCATCCTGGTAATAAGATGACAACATCTCCTGATCGGCCATCTCCAGCGGAACCGTCAGATCCATCACATCATCTAGCCATGTGACGCTGCTGATACCATCAATTGCTTCAAGCTGTTCTTTATAATCAAGCGCTTCAGCAATTGTGACATCCTGAACCATCACCTTCGCGTTTGGTACAGGCTCATCAAATTCTTCCTGCATCACATCCACCGCTTCGATGGACGGCGCATCATCCGGCAGGTAATCTGCCATATTGTAATTAACTGAAACCGCAAATTGCGCGGCAACGCTAATAATCGTTATGATCATAAATGTAAGTACGATACTTTTCTTATGTTTAATAACCCGTGACGTCCAGTCGATAAAGCGTCATCCTCTCTTGCATAGCACTTTCATACACTCTAATATTATATTGACACAGTGTTGGATATTCAACAGACAGTCTGTTTCGTTCTGTCAGTTATCCAACACGACGTCTATTATATGTTGGATTTTCACAAACATTTAACATAAGGAGTTTAGATGATATGAGTGAAAAACTGGATCAGCGGAAGAAATACACACGCATGGTGCTGAAGGAAAGTCTGATCAGCCTGCTTAGTCATAAGCCTATTTCTTCAGTAACCGTAAAAGAAATTTGTGAACTGGCAGATATTAACCGTTCGACCTTTTATACACATTATCAGGATCATTTTGATCTGCTCGGTCAGATTGAAGATGAAATCGTGGAGGATATGAATCGCTACCTTCAGCGATATAGGACTGAGCTGAATGAAGAAGCACTTAAAATTACTGAAAAAATTCTGGAATATATGATTGAACATAATGCGGTGATCCGGGCATTGCTCAGCAATCATGGTTCAACTGCGTTTGAGAAAAAAGTGATGGAACTCACGCGCCGTTATATGATGAACAACCTGATGAATGATAACGGCGTCCGTCAGGCAGAGTCGACTTACTTAAGTACATTCGTCGTCAGCGGCGCGATCCATGTGATCAAAGAATGGATCTCAAACGACATGGACCAGCCGCCAGAGAAACTCGCTGTGCTGATTAACAGCTTTGTGAATGAGGGGCTGTCTTATTTGGAGAAGGGGTGACTGATGGCGGTGGTTTGTGTGTCGGGCCGGTGTGGTTCACCGGCGTTCGACGTTCACGGGGTCGGGTTCGCTCTTTAGTGGTGCGGGTTCGGCGTTTGAGCCTGGATGTTCGACACTCACACTGTACTGTTCGACACTTATCAGCTGATGTTCGACGCTTCGGGACTTTGTACCCGTCCGCCGGCGCCACCTCTACCCCAAAAAAACGCAAAGCACCCAACAGCGCTTTGCGGCCTAATCAATTCCCCGTCACCTTCTCAGATGGTGCAGATTCCTTCTTTTTAAGATTAACAGCCGTGACATAATACTGGTCACCGGCGGCAGAATCTGGATCATAGTAGCTCTTCCGTTCATGCGCTGACACACTTGCTACGTGGACAAAGCGTGGATCCTGCTCAGACTTTTTGTAGACGCGGTAGCCGATTACGGTGTCATTACGTACTGCATGCCATGTGACGGAGCCTGCTTCATAAGCTACATTATCAGGAGCTGATGTCACTTTTAGCGGATCTGACGGTTCATCTTCAGAGACAAGTTCTGTATAGACAACCAGTCTGTCCGGATACAAGTGCTGCTCACGATCAAACGTTCCTGTACACGTGATGATGTTCAGGTTTCTTTTATCAGATGGGCCGAAGATTTCTGCAATTGGTGACTCATTTGTTGCGTAACTTTCTTTTCTTTTTACCTCAAAAGTCAATTCAGTGCCGTTTTCATCTGTTACAATAATTTGTTCGCCAACTTCAACGTCTTTCAAATAAAAGAAAATCGCGGGACCTTCTTTACTGTCCACATGACCGGCTATGACTGAATTCCCGACTGCGCCAGGCTGCACGCCGCGATCGTACCAACCGGTTACCTCCGTCGATTCAGGCACTTCCATTTCCCCATTATCCAAAAGCCCTACCGGAATAACCCCGGTATCAATATCAAGACTTGGAATCTGGATTCGCGCAGGTTTAATTCCCTCTTCTTGAATCTTTAGCTGTTCTTCAAGCTCTGCCTGACGTTTTTTTAAAGAGTCAAGAAGAACAAACTCGTCTCCTTTGTGAGCGACTGCTTTTGTTAACTTTGCTGTTTCTTCTTCAATTTCCTGTTTCAGATCCTGTGTTTCATTTTCAGGGGCGGATTGTTCTTTCGGCTGGTTCATAGCGATCGCCTGATAACTGATCACGCTCAGAAGTACTACCGCCGTTAAAAAAACAAAAAACTTTTTCTTCATGGCCTGATCCCTCCATTTATGTGAATAAAGAAGAGTGGCCTGAACCACTCTTCTGCTTATTCAATGACTATGTTATTGCTGGTCAGCTGTTTTCTTTTTAATTGCGAATCCTGCTGCTGCAAGAACCGCTGTTGCAAGTGCAACCCATACAGCTACTGGTGTCTGCTGTTCAGCTGCTCCGCCAAGACCTGTATTTGGCATATCTGCAGGCATATCAGCTGCAAATTGATCAGGCATTTGCTTCACGATTGCGTCACCAAGTGCCTGGCCTACACCAAACATGAACGCATAACCTTCACGGAATGTATCAGTGCTCGTCTGATAATCTTCAGCTACATAAGCGTCAAATGCTGCGACAACCTGATCTTCGTGTGTCTTAAGTGAAGAGATTGCTGCATCTTCAGGGAGGTTTCCTTCAGTTGCTGTTGCAAGGAACATACCGAATTCCTGAGTGAACATAGACAGACTTTCTTTAGCTGCTGCAATTCCTTCTTCATCTCCAGCTACTGTTGCGCTCACAAGGTCAGCTTGTGCATTAATGTGTTCGCTTGTCCATACTTCCTTGAACTGTGCTGCACCTTCGTCACCATAGATTGAACCGATTGCTGCAGTAAATTCATCAGTATTCATATCCTCTGCCCAAGTAGCAAAATCATACTCAGGTGCGCCTGTTACACCGTTTTGCATGCTCATTGTTGCAAGTGCAAAGTGTTCAGCTGCAAGGTTATTCAGCGTAGATCTCAAATCAGCTGCAGGTGAATCTGCTGTAGATCCTTCAAAGTTATCCGGCATTTGCGTTACGATTGCGACTGATAATGCTTTACTAATGTCAAACATTCTGTCATAACCTTCCATGAAGTGAGTGAAATATGCTTCGTAGTCACCCTCAACATAGCTGTCAAATGCACTGATAACATCCATTTCATGTGCAGTTAAAACTTCCACTGCTGCTTCTTCAGGAAGATTACCTTCAGTTGCTGTTGCTAGGAAAGCACCAAACTCATTTGTGAATTCTTCAACCTCTGCTTCTGCTGCAGCTCTCATATCAGCATCATCAGATTTTGCTGCTTCCACAAAGTCTGGTGAGTAGTCATTGTGATTAACGAATATTTCTTCAAACTGTTGTGCACCCTCTGCACCGTAGATTGATTCAATTGCCGGTGTCATATCGAGTGCATTTTGATTAAGTGCTGCATAAGCCTGCTCTTCATCAGGTGCATCGTTATAATCTTTCACCATTGCGTTCACTGCCAGTACATAGTGCTCTGACAGCAGCTGATCAAGTGTTGAACGAAGATCTGAGGCCGGTGTGACCGCTGTCGCCTCCCCTGTTGCTGCAAGTCCTGTTGTTGGTGCGATTAATGAAAGTCCTAAAACTGGTGCTGCAATTCTCTTAAGTAGTTTTTTCTTTTGCATAAATAACTCTCCTCTTCATTGTGATTTATTTGATTTCAAACAGCTAACGAAGAGAGTTTAGTATTGGATCATTTTTTTAAAAAAAAGTTTTTTTATTTTTTAATACTACTGTTTCTTTATATGGAAGGCTGCGATTCCATACAATGATTTTTCACACCGGTATTCCTGTCAGGACAGGCACCACGCCCTTTTGCATCATCCATAAAAAAAGAAGCCCTTTTCGAGGCTTCTTAAATTTCCTTCATATAAAATACCTTTTTAACTTCGCCATCACTTTCCTCACATCAGCTGACCCGTCGTGGAAACCTACATGGCCATCAGGACGAATGAAAAGGG
The DNA here is from genome assembly GCF_000829445.1 of Jeotgalibacillus alimentarius. Lineage (GTDB taxonomy): Bacteria > Bacillota > Bacilli > Bacillales > Jeotgalibacillaceae > Jeotgalibacillus > Jeotgalibacillus alimentarius. The sequence goes on along the minus strand of NZ_JXRQ01000015.1, from coordinate 413,383 downwards.
TACTCCCTTTACTCATCCCCAGGTTTTTGTCGAGATCACGGTGCACGTCATAGATAATTGGAAGTTCGTCCCGCTCTGTAATGACTGTACCGCCACGGGCCACGAGATACACTTTCAGCATATCCGGAAAAGCCTGATTCGCCTGTTCAGCAAAGTTATAAGCAAAATCAATCAGATCCTGCTCGTAACAGTCGATATAGATCAGACAGACATATCCGAGCCGCTGAATGAGCGGATAAAGCCTTTCATCTGTGGTGCCTTCATTGAATAATATCTGATCCGGCACACGTTCACCAGCCTGTATCGCTTTGCGGGACAGAGATTTATCTCTAAATGAACGGTTAATCGGCGTTTTATCATAATCGCTGTGCACATGCGAAAGCTCATTTGCAAATATGGACTGGACCCAGCCCTGTGTAAGCGCTGCTTTTCCTGACCAGTTTCTCGCCTGGCCGAGCAGTCCTTTCATATGAATCATTTTAAGCTCCAGTGTGGTATTTCGTATAACTTCTTTTGCCACAGGTGCACGTTCTTCATGGTACGTATCCAGAAATGAATTTCCTGCGTAGCCTTTTAAAACGGTATCGATCTTCCAGCAGAGATTTCCGACATCCTCAAGGCCGATATTCATGCCCTGACCGCCTAACGGGTTATTGACATGTGCTGCATCGCCGACAAAAAAAACGTTTCCTACGCGATAATTCGGAACCTGCCTGTGAGCTGTGCCAAAATAAGCAAGCCACTTGGGGTGCTGCACGCGGTAGGATCTATCAAGAATTGTATCGAGCGTTTCCTGCAATTCATAGAGCTTCATCTCTTTTCTACGCGGTCCGCCCTGTCTTGTCCGATCAAATCCGACAACGCGGTAGGTGCCATCTTTATAAGGAAAGAACGCGGCAGCTCCTCTGTCATTCAGATGGAGATTAATATGAATCTCCTTCATCTCAGGAACTTCAACATCTCCCGTGAAGAACGTAATCCCCTCATCTTCACCGATGAATGGCACATCGAGTTCTTTTCTGATTTTACTGTGGGCACCGTCACAGGCAAGAAGGTATTTTGCAAAATAAGTCTTTGTGATGCCGTGATGTACGGCTGTTACATAGACTCCGTTATCTTTTTGCGTCACATCAAGCACTTCATGCTCTCTGAAAATTTGTCCGCCTCTTTCATTCAGATGATTCTCAAGAATTTCTTCAATCTCATCCTGAGGGATAATAAGTAAGTATGGATATCTGCTTTTAATATGGTACATCTCAACGTATGAAGGATGCTTTCCTGCGAGATGAATCTTTGCACCCGGTCCGGGGTATCCTCTTTTCAGAAAGGGTTTGTTCACTCCGAGAAATTCGAATAATTCAAGAGATCTTGCCTGTATACCTAATGCTTTTGATAACACTGAACGCCCCGGTTTTTTTTCTAGGCAGATATAGTCTACTCCGCGTTTTGTCATGACATTTGCAGCCATGAGTCCTGCGGGTCCTGCTCCGATAATCAATACATCCGTTTCGATCACAGCCATGAGACTAACTCCTTTCGTTCAACCTGTGCTGATCTTTCTCTAAAGTTAGCACATCATCAGTATGCTTCACCATTTTAAATACGGAATGGCTCCTATCATACCGATACCCTTATTCAGCGTCATCATGCATCAGGAATCTTCATTATATGGATTGATATGCACAAGCACCTGCTTCACATCTTCATGACGCTCAAGCAATCTGCGCTTTACATTCTTACCGATCCGGTGCCCTTCTTCTACTGTAATATACGGATCCACACTCACTTTAATATCAACCACAATATAATGACCATGTGTTCTTGCAAGCAGTTCATCTACTCTTTCAACACCTGGAATCATCATGACCGTTTCGATAAATGGGTTTGATTTTTCTGCATCAAGTACCTGCTCCATCATGACAGAACCTGCTTCTTTTGCGAGAGAGAAACCGATTTTCACTACAATCAGTGACACTACTAAACCAGCCACAGGATCGGCATAAAGTAAAAAGCTCAGGTCAAACCGCTCACCGATGATCGCACCAAGCACACCGAAGAATGCAGCGATTGAAGACAATGCATCTGACCGGTGATGCCAGGCTTCTGCCATCAAAGCAGAGCTGTCGATTCTTTTTGCAATACGCTTTTTATAATGAAACAGGATTTCTTTTATCAAAATGGAGAATACAATGACAGCAAGTGCAATGCTGCCTGGCGCCTGAGGGATTTCACCAAAAAAGACGCCTGCTGAAGTTGAAGCGATCTCCACGCCAACGACGACAAGCAGAATCGCGACAATAATCGTTGCAATGTTCTCAGCTTTCCCGTGACCATACGGATGGTCTTCATCAGGCGGCTTCTTCGCCGTGCGCAGCCCCGCAAGCACTGCCACTGATCCCGCCACGTCTGACGCTGAATGGGCAGCATCAGCGACAAGGGCCCGGCTGCCTGAAATGTAGCCAAAAACCCCTTTTAATATCGTTAACAGCGTATTTGCCACGATGCCAACCCATGTGGCAAACTCAGCTTCTTTAAATCGATTGTTCATTCTTCAACACCACCTGTGCAATTTTGTTGCAGCTTCATTATCCTACCAGACTGCCCACGAGTGGGTCTATACAAACCTTTTTATAGTATGTCACGAGTTTTAGAATTGATAAATGAAGTAATAGACGGGGAAATATGTTGGATCTGGGCAAACTTAAAGATGAATAAAAAAATAGCCACACTTTTCACCTTTACGCGAAAAGCATGGCTATACTTCAATTATCTCTCCAAAGCAGCCCTGGTAGAAGCTGCTTTCGCTTTTGCAGTTAATTCCTTTTCCTTCTTTGTAGAATTCAAATACGTATACAGAACCCCAACAAAGAAAGCCCCTCCGACAATATTGCCGAGTGTAACAATCAGCACATTTTCAACTGCTGCCTGCATTGTAACGAGTGCTGTATACGGAGCAGTCAGTGCAAATGAAAATCAGCGGTAAACGTAACGTCATGAAACTATTTTCTACTCACCCTGACCTTGATGAACGGATTGCGCGTTTGGAACAGCGGTGACTGCTGGACTGAAAACTGCCTATACGGCAGTTTTTTTGTGTAGGCAAGGTACAGCTGGTATTCCTTCAGGACGAATTTTTATTTCGTCAATCTTAAGTCTCTTGATAAGAACCACCTCACAATCTGCCAATCCATCCCTCACTCCGCTTCCATCTATGGTAAAATATAGATACGAAAATTAAAAAGGAGGACATCTTCTCATGCAGAAAAAGAACAAACAGGCACTTTTCTGGGCAATCGTTGCAGTTGTGCTTTTTGCTATCGGATTTTTTGTACTATAACGAGACGACGGAATGTAAAAGGAGCGTGATGTTGATTTGAACAACAGCAAATTGATCTTAGGGGTTATTCTACTTATCCTTTCGATTTATATCATCATTACAGATGACCATCAATGGCTGCCTTTCACCCTCCTGCTACTGGGTTTGATTGTTTTTATTAATGGTCTGATTGAGCTCAGACAAAATAAAAAGAGCAGAGTTGGATATACATATATTGTAATTTTTCTATTCGTTATTTATGTAGCGATTGATGGGATTTTGCTTCGATTCAGCAGTTAAGGTGAGAGCGTGCTGCAGGTGCAGCACGCTTTTTGCATGCAATCCTTCTACTCCTCGCCCCTGCTGCATATACTCTTCAGGTAATCTGAATTCACAGGAGGGACAGCTATGTCTCAACCGAATACCCCGTTCAGACGTTATTACCTTCCTTTCAGAGGAATGTTTGATCCATGTCCGCCGATCGGTCCGAAAGTCTATGTTGTACCACCTAATGTACTCACCGGATTCCAGCCGCCTGATTACCCTCAGTTCCCACCTTTAGAAGCGCTGAGAAAGGGCACATTGTGGGAACCGTTTTTCGATTATTATGAGAGCCCCTACCGTAAATAAAGGAGGTTCACCCAATGGAAAAACAGCTACCAAAAGAATATTACGCGAAGCTTGAAGCGATTCAAGCCATTGATTTTGTTATTTACGATCTGGTGTTGTATCTCAATACGCATCCCGATGATGCCCAGGCAATTCAGCAGTACAATTACTATGCAGCCTACAGCAGCAGACTGAAAACCGATTTTGAAGCGTGTTATGGACCACTGCGATTCGGTATGCCTGTGCAAAACCACCAGGAATGGGAGTGGGCTGAAGCACCATGGCCGTGGCAGGTCTAAGCACTTTATCCAGCTTCAGCAGGCAGGTCCTCGAGTCATAAGACATCTTGAGAAAATGGGAAAGGGCACCCATTTCTCTCAAGCCGCCTTATGCTTGTCGGACCTGAACGCCTGCTTCCGCTTTTACTCTATCCAGCTTCTGGCGCTAGCTGCTCGAGTCATAAGCCACTGAACGATAAAGGGAAAGATCGCCCTTTTTCGTTCCGCGTCTTATGCTTGTCGCAACTGACCAAGCGCCTTCCGCTTTAATTTAAGGAGGAATGCGATTTGTGGAGCTATGAAAAAAAGCTGATGTACCCCGTAAAAGTCAGCACGTGTAATCCTACGCTTGCAAAGTATCTGATGGAGCAATACGGCGGCGCAGACGGAGAACTCGCTGCTGCACTGCGCTATCTGAACCAGCGTTATACAATTCCTGATAAAGTGATTGGTGTGTTAAATGATATTGGTACTGAAGAATTTGCACACCTTGAGATGATTGCCACTATGATTTACAAGCTCACAAAAGACGCCACACCCGATCAGCTCCGGGCAGCCGGTCTTGCTGAACACTACGTGAGCCATGACAGTGCCCTCTTTTACAATAATGCTGCAGGTGTCCCATTCACCGCGAGCTATATTCAGGCAAAAGGTGATCCGATTGCTGATCTTTATGAAGATATCGCAGCGGAAGAAAAAGCGCGGGCAACTTATCAGTGGATTATTGATCAATCAGATGATCCGGATTTGAATGATGGGCTCAGGTTCTTAAGGGAGCGTGAAATCATTCACGCCCAGCGGTTCAAGGAAGCTGTGATGTTGATTACAGAAGACCGTGAACAGAAGAAAGTATTTTAGATTTCATCATCAAAAAACCGTACTCTCAGTGAGAATACGGTTTTTTAAATGTGACAGCAGGTCAGGGAAGCAACGGGCTTGTCCCAAGCTTACCTTTATTCTTTAAATAGACTTGTGCTTCCCTGGCTTGTTCAAGCGGAAAACGTCTATCAATCACACTGGCCTGATCTTCTCTCATCCAGATCTCTGTATTATTGATGGCACAGGCTTTCACCTTCACAAGGACTTTATTTGCTCATCACCTCTCATGTTTGTCTAATTTAACTTTACATTTCCCTTTTGCTTTCTGTCCGCAAACCTCGAGTGTATGTATACGTTTTGCTGTTTCAAATTCGAATGACCCTGATTCACTTTGTTCAAAGACCTCGCGGAAAAATTCTTCTTTCTTTTTTCCTCTGAAGATCAGTTCGAGTGAGCCCTCTTTCATTTCCACGTCATAATGAACCGTATACATTTCATTTTTCTTCAGAAAAAATCCGTAGATTTCAGTGCCGCGCAGCAACTTATAGTTTACTGTAAGGCTGCGTCCCGTCTGCTTATAGGCCTTCGCTACAGTTTTTAACTGCAGCACATTTGTCTTAATTAAGATCAAAATCAATGCAATAATCAAAACAGGTGCAATCAAATCCTCCATTATTTACTCATTCCTTTAAAAGTTGATCATTCATATACTACCATTTCCATCCATTCTTGATGTGAATGCAAGCTGAAAGATTATCTTTGCCTGCTGTGATACGATATCTGTGGATAAATTTTGACACAGACAGGGGTATCTGACATGAAAGAAACAGCCAAACGGGGATATACCCTCTTTATTCTTTTATATGTTATCATGCATTTTATTGTTTCATTGACCCAGGCAGATTCGCTCTCAACACCGCTTTCGTTATTCGGTCTTGCGGCATTTGCAACCGGTTATTTCTTTCTGCCGGTCAAACAGGCATCAATCTCACTTTTTCTTTTAGTGATTGCCATTACGATTCATCTGACTTCCGGTACGTCTCTGATAGAATCAAGCGTTTCAGGCTTTACAGTGATGAGTGGACTGATTGCGCTTTTACTCATTGTACCCGTGATCAGCTGGGTGCTTGAGGAGAAACCGTATATAGAGTCAGTTATTCATTTTGCTCAGAGGCTGCTGAATACAAGCAGGAAATTTTATTTTGGCATGATGATGATTACACAGGTGATTTCATACTTCTTATTATTTGGCGCGATTCCAATGGTCTATGGGATGGTTAACAATTTCCTGAGTGAGCAGCGGGGTGAAGCATGGGAAAATTATAAGGGCACTGCCCTGTTACGCGCTTTTGCATTAACCACCATGTGGGTTGTCAGTATCCCAAGCTTTATATTTGCAGTCGATACACTTGACGCCTCTTTTGGGCTGTCAATCCTGCAGGGGTTTGTGATCTCATTTGCAGGTGTGCTGCTCGCGGTAGGCTTATCCTATTTCCGAGAACGAAAATACGGCGTAGACCTGACAGCAGGTATTCAAGAACAGCTTGCTAAAATTGCAGGAGATCAGAAGCCGGGTGGAAATAAAGAAGTGATTGAATTTGTTTTTCTTTTCATCACACTGTTCGGCTCAATTTTTCTGATTAACTCACTCTGGGAGGCCAGTCTTCTCCTCATTATCCCGATCGTCATTATCGTCTGGGTAGTCCTGAACTTTATCATTCGTAAAAAGCCTTATCGCATGGTTAGACATGGACAGCACTATGCAAAGACTGGCATTCCAAATAAAGCACAGCAATTTTCAATTCTTCTCGCTGCAGGATTTTTGATTGATGCAATCAATCAGTCGGGATACGGGGAATATATTGTAGATGGTCTTTTTTTAGTATCGGATGCTATTCCATTCCTGAACTTCCTGTGGGTGCTGCCGTTTGTTGTCATTATTCTTGGCTTTATTGGCCTTGGTCCGCTGACAGTTATTGTACTGGTATCAGGAATTTTGCAGGGGGTTGAAGTGCCTTATCCGCCCGAAATTGTCTTACTTGGCATCACTTCAGGAAGCGTCATATCAATCATGATCTCTCCACTGATTTTGCCTGCAATTGTACTGAGTGCAGTGAATGGGATCAGTATTGTGAAAAACAGCTTTCTATTTAACTACAAATTTGCCATTGCGTTTTACCTGATGGTACAGGTATATTTGCAGGGTTATGTCTTGCTTATTTTATAGGAGGTTACGATGAACGAACAATCAAAGAAATATTGGGAAGTATTTTGGCAGAATCAGGGTAAAGCCAAACCTTCATCCGTGACAGCATGGCAGTTCGGTGCAGTACCCGATCAATTGGCTCAATTAGTAATCGACGGTGTTAAAACAGCTACCTGCTCAGGACTCATTTTTTACGAACTTGAGAATGAGCCGCTTCCTGCAGTAGATGATTATAGCATCGTTTTAAGCAGTAAAGACGAGCCGTTAGCAATCATCCGGACAGCTCAGGTTGATATTATGCCAATGAATGAAGTGCCTGAAGAGTTTGCGATTGCTGAAGGTGAAGGCGACAGAACCTATCGTTATTGGAAAGAAGCTCATGAGCGCTTTTTCAAGAAGGAATTGAGTGAGGTTGGACTTGAGTATACAGAAGATATGATGCTTGTATGTGAGCGTTTTGAGCTGGTGGATGTGAAAAACTGACTTTGAATAAATAAACCGGATTTCTCTCCTTTGGTGAGTGAATTCGGTTTATTTTAATTCATCTGCCACAGTTACATAGACCTCTTTAAATAAGTCATTAAGTACAGTCAATCCCCCCTCTCCTCTTGAGTTCATCTCCTCGCGCTAAGTAGAAATTTGTCGCGTCACCTTGACACTCAACCATGCATATTTCTCACATTATCATACCTTATTAGTATAGAGAGTGATGCGTTCTCAAATCGGCTTGATATCCTGATTTGAACCATTAAGATACATAACCTGAGCGAAGAAGAATTTCGCCCTGTTATAAATCACTCTATAGTGAAGGAGGTGATTGTTTGTGTCCCGCAGAAGAAAATACAGATGGCTTAAGTTTTGTGTACTCCCAGGCTATCGGTGGTGCGGACCAGGCTGCAGTGGGCCGGGCGCTCCAATTAATGCAACGGACGCTGCATGCAAAGCCCATGACGAATGTTACAGAGACACTGGAAATTATTGTGATTGCGACCGGGCATTTATTGAGAAACTCTCCTCCATCCAGACACCTTACACAAAAGTAGGCCGCCACGCATGGCTGATTCTCCAGTATATGAAACTGCAAAAATTTTTCATTTGCTAGATACCTTCTGTCCCTGTGAAAGATATATCTCTCATACACGGATGAAAGAATTCTAATGAGAGTTTTTTGAAGCAGGCACCCTTTTAAAAATGATTGATTAATCCTGCCTCGTCATTGAATTCATTTGCCCCCCCTGATCATGTCCCCCTCAAACTTTTAATCATGTTTTTTAAAATAAATCTTTAATACAGGACTTTTGATTCAAAAAGATTTAAACTATAACTATTAGTAGTTTCTTGAATGGAAAGATAGATTTATTTCGAATGATAAAAGTGCTGATTTTAGATTTTGGTGAACGTTTAAAAACTATTTTTTAGGCAATAAGACTTATATCACAATATAAAGAACATGAGGGGTATGTATGGGTAAATTAAGTATGCTATCAGAAAACAATGTCATGGGAGCGTTCAAGAAAAATCTGGCGATGATTCAGTTTGACCTTGACCGTAAAGTAACGTATGTAAATGATCTTTTCGCAGGAGCCGTTGGTTATCTGCCTGATGAATTAATTGGCCGTCATCATCAGGTATTTTGTTATGACGAATTTTCAAATTCGCCTGATTATGAGCGCTTTTGGGGAGATTTATCCGCTGGGATTCAGTTTCAGGATAAAATCAAGCGCAAAAAGCGGGATGGTTCAGTCATCTGGCTTGAAGCAACTTATATGCCAATCTTTGAAGACCGGACTGTCATTGGGGTTGTAAAAGTGGCAACTGATATTACAAACAGACAGCTTGGCGTATCTGAGCTTGTGTCTTCCCTGTCAGACGTTTCCGGTGATATGACTGAGAAAGCTGAATATGGCGTGAAGCGCAGTGAAGAATTACGTGAAAGCATTGATCATACACTTGCTTACTCTAAGCAAAATCTTGAAACACTGACAGAGTTGATGGAGCAGGCGGAAAACATTCAGCAGCTGACATTTGCGATTAAAGAAATCGCCTCTCAGACAAATCTGCTGGCACTGAATGCAGCGATTGAAGCTGCACGAGCAGGCGAGCATGGACGCGGCTTTGATGTTGTCGCCAAAGAAGTGAAAAAACTCGCTGCGAAAGTAGAAGAATCAATATTAACTGTAAGAGACTCAGCAGAAGGAATCAGTTCAGGAGTGAAAGAAATCAGTGCCGGGACTGAAAAAGTGGAGAAAGTCATTCAGGAAGGCTCTGAACAGATCCGAGAAACAACCAGCGATTTTCATCAGTTGACTGAAACAGCTGCAAAAATTGATGAATATGCTAACAGGTTAAAAATGAGTGTTTAATCTAAATGAGTACTGAATATGTTACGATTCAGTACTCTTTTTCTATGTATCCTGTCACAGTTATCTTTTGATGACAACAAGTGCCCCAATACCACTCACCACCATATAAACCACCACAGACATCCAAAGGTACATAAGAGAAACCTGTTCATACCCCATGTAAGTCAGTACCGCCAGAGCAACAAACAGAATGCCTATGAACACATTCGCAATGACTGCATAATACTTGCGCATGTTCAGCCTGATACGCTCATCCACTTCCGGCGTCTGATCTTTTTTGGATTTTACATAAACAAGATTAATAATAAATATGATTACAAATGCAGTGAAGGCACCAAGAATGGCTGACCAGTCCGCAACACTGAAGATGAATGTTCCAAGAATCATCCCGGCTAATCCACCCAATGCAGCAATTGTAAAATTCCACTTTTGCAACTTCTTCTTTTTCATTCTGACTCCTCCTCTTCTAAAATAAATACTTCTTCTATCGGCAGATCAAAATACTGCACAATCTTTAATGCCAGTTCCAGACTGGGATTATATTTATTTTTCTCAATGGCTGTAAAAGTCTGTCTTGTAACCTGTAAGTCTTCAGCCATTTTAATTTGCTTAATCCCTTTTTCTTTACGGATCTGTTGGATGTTATTTTTGACAGGCACCTCTGATCACGACCTCCCGGGATAAAAATGTAAATATATCTTTACATTTATCATAAAAGATCAAAACCAAAAAGTAAAGATATCTTTACCTTTTAAATATAAAGTTTTTCGATAAAAAAGAATCATTCCTATTTACAAATCGTAATCGTTACGATATATTATTCATTATACTTTATGAAGGAGGAGAACAATGAATAAAAATTGGTTTACTACATTAAGTTTATTAAGCGTGCTGGCTCTTGCTGCATGCGGAAATGACAACAGTAATGAGGATCAAAGTGCGTCAACGGATTCATCTGATCCCTTAACACTTTACACAACTGTATATCCGTTACAATTTTTTGCAGAGCGTATAGCGGGTGATGCGGCAGAAGTTCAATCCATCCTACCACCTGGATCTGATTCCCATACATACGAAACAACCTCAAAGGATATGATTGCGATCGCTGAAGCAGATGCATTTATTATGAATGGTGCTGGTCTTGAAGGATATGCTGATAGTATTGTGGAAGCAGTTGAGTCTGAAGATGTGACCATTGTAGAGGCGACTGAAGGAATTGAATTAAGTGAAGGCTCTCATGATCACGATCACGGTGATGATCATGACCACAGCCATGACCACGGGGACTATGACCCACACGTATGGCTGGATCCAGTCCGCTCAATTGAGGTTGCTGAAAATATTAAAAATGTACTGACTGAAATGAAGCCGGAAGAAAAAGATCTGTTTAATGACAACTTCGAAGCACTTAAAACTGACCTTGAAGCGCTGGATCAGGAATTCTCTTCTGAGCTTAGTGCTGCTCCCGGCAATCACTTTATTGTGTCTCACGCAGCTTATGGCTATTGGGAAGAAGCTTACGGGGTCCATCAAATTGCTGTGACAGGACTCAGTCCTACCCAGGAACCATCCCAGCGTGAGCTTCAGTCAATCGTTGAGACAGCTGAAGAGTATGGACTGCAGCATATATTTTTCGAACAGAACATCTCGTCAAAAATTACTGAGGTCGTTAAAGATGAAATCGGTGCTGAAACACTCAGACTGCATAATCTTTCTGTCTTAACAGAAGATGATATTGAAAATAATGAAGATTATTTCACTCTGATGAGACATAATCTTGAACAGCTGACGATCGCCCTCTCAGTTGCTCCGGCAGTGGGACATGAAGCGCATGATCACGACCATGGTCACAGCCTCGAGTTGGATGAGGAAGCACAAGAGATTTACAACGGTTACTTTGAAGATGATCAGATTGAAGATCGCCCGCTTTCTGACTGGGAAGGTGACTGGCAATCAGTATATCCGTACCTTCAGGATGGGACACTGGATGAAGTCTTCGAACACAAAGCTGAAGAAGGCGACAAAACTGCGGAAGAATATAAAGAGTATTACACAGAAGGTTATGCAACTGGTGTAGATCGTATCGTGATTAAAGATGATACATTTACTTTTTATGAGAACGGTGAAGAGTCTTCAGGGCTATTCACATATGATGGCTATGAAGTACTGACATATGAAGCAGGAAACCGCGGCGTACGTTATGTCTTTAAGCTCGAAGAAGAAAAATCCGGCACCATGCCAGTCTATATTCAGTTCAGTGACCATGGCATCTCACCTACAGATGCCCACCACTATCACCTTTACTGGGGTGATGACCGCTCGGCACTGCTTGAAGAAGTTGTGAACTGGCCTACGTATTACCCAACTGAGATGGACGGTGAAGAGATTGCGCATGAGATGATGGCGCATTAAGGAGCAGACCCGGGTTAACCGGGTCTGTTTTTTATGGGGATAACGGAGATTAATGTTGGGTTGCATATGGGGGCGCTGCTGACCACGGTGGTTGAGCGGGGTTTTTCCTTCAGATAGAAAAACAGCACAGCGATTATATGATGTGCCATTTTTCTGTATCTACATGCCATTCTGCAAAATATAATTGATGAATCACCTGCTTACTCCTCATACGAATCCTCTGTTACGATTATCTGATCAATCGGCACAGACTCACCGTTCACCTGCACATCAAGCACTTCATGCTCAGGCTCTGTCGTCAGGAAGTACACGTACTGCTGTTCAGCCTCGCTTGCTGATTCTGTCTCTTCAAACTGAATGAAAAGCGTATTATCTTCTGTTTCAAGTCCGGCTTCTACTGAACCAGCAGATCTGAAAGCAATGTAATACGCGTAAGCCTCCTCCTGCACAAACTGTATTCTTTCATCAGACTGTACAGCCTCCTGAATATGATCAGGTACGGATTCTACCTCGCTGATACTGAGTGTGGACTCCTGCTGGCAGGCGGATAAAAAGAGAATAACAAAAAGAGCAGCTGATCCGACAATTTTCAAATGTCTACCTCCTCAAAGTTCAATCCTATGTAATGAATAGCATCAGGCTAATCAAACAGACCATCAAACCATGTAATCCCTTCATCTTCTTTCACTGTTGTATGATAGCTCAGTGCAATCGTCTCCTCATTCCCGCCCCATATGACAATCAGTTCAATCTCTTCAGTGATCCGGTCATCCTGATCTGTTTTAGCAATGATCAATTCTTTTAATTTACTGCTTTCAAGCACCTGTACAGTTTCTGCATGCGGCTGAAAATTAATGTGCTCCCGGATATCAGTATCAACGATAGAGATCTCAGCCTCTCCTTCAGTTTCTTCCCCAATGTATGTCATCAGCAGCTGATCCTGAGGATGATCACCTTCATGATCAGCAACGTATTCGAGTTCAGCTCTCCAGCTGTCACCTTCTCCCTGAAAAATAAAGAGGGTATAGTAATCCGGATCACCGAATGTACAGCCGGTTAATAACAGACATCCACATAACAGCGCTACAATTCTTTTCATACCAGAATTCACATCACTTTCATTCACATTAAAATCAGAGCAAAAACCATACCACCACTCCGCTTCTGCCTATTACTGATCAAGTAACCTATTTACTTTCATCTGACTTATTATTTAATTCATTTAGAAGTTTTATCATCTCTTCATTTTGACGATTATTTTCCTTTAGATATCTTTCAATTGTGATTGAACTGATGAACAGAATCAGTACAATCGCTATCATTGCAAATAAAACCATTATTTTCTCCTTCATGATCACTTCTATAAAACTTTATAAAAATCCAATTATTACATGTCTATTCTGACATTCGGGCAACGCTTTCTGATTTCCTCCACAAAATCATCTAATGCTTCAGGTGAAACTTTCACACTGCCAAAAGTCCCGGTCCGGTAAAAAATTTGAATACTATCCGAAGACATTGTCAGACGATACCCTGTCATTAAATCATGTGTGTGGGCGACCCTGGTAATATCTTCATAACGGATTCTGCTGCGGAACGGACCGCCTTTCACCAGCAGATCGTCTTCAAAGAAAATATATTTAATAGAAAATAATGTCCATAACAGGAAGCAGACAGTGCCTGCAAATATTGAAGTCAATACGATGACACCGATCAGATCAATCTGATCATCAATGAATATTGGAAACATTGTCGCTATACCTGTGATGACAACTGCTATCAACATGAGTACTTTATAAGATTGATCAATTTTCGATCGAAAAGTCATGGTGTCTCCTCCCAAATACATAACAATTTTTCAATAAAGTATTTGTTATATATTTACTACGTACCAAGAGTCAGTAAGTTTCATCCACTCTTTTATATTCTTTTCATATCCAGTATATTTCCTCCACCACACCTTCCCCCTGCTGTCCCCACTCGTTATAATAGACCTAGACTACAGGAAGGCGTGGTGCAGCATGAAATCTTTTTTAATCTGGATGGGTCTCCTTCTTGCGGTTTGGGGTACCTTAATCACACCGTTATTCAGCAACCTTGACGTGAACCTTTGGCGTCTTGCAGGAGTTGCATGCTATTTCACTTTATTTTTCCTGACACCTCTTTTACATAAGAACACAAAAGTTCTGACAGCACTGTTTTGCTTAAGAGCTGTCCTGATCTATATCACTTTTTTTCCGGCAGAACCATATCAGTTTACTCTCACCCTATCATTTGCCTACATATTGCTGATAGCAGAGTCAGCTGAAAAACTGCCTTTCAGACAAATGATTGTTTCGTACTTTGTTTCACTGACCATTCTGGCTTCCTATTTATTTATCGGACAGTTATCAAGTGATGAAATAGCGTTTATCATTCTTATGATCATCGTGATTTTCCCTGGTTTTGTCTATTATAAGTTGAGTGCAGACCGCTATCAGACGCTCTCAGCAGATTATGAGGACTTGCATCAGGAATACCGCATGGTGAAAAGACGTATCGTTCAGGATGAGGAAGCAGCCAGGCAGGAAGAGCGTCATCTGATCGGCAAAGAAATTCATGATTCAGTCGGACATAAGCTCACCTCTCTGATTATGCAGCTTGAAGCATACAGAATACAGTCAGGCTCCGGCAATGATCCGCATGTTAATCAACTGAAAACACTGGCTGGGGAAAGTCTTGAGGAGACGAGGCGTGCAGTGAAAGTATTCAGGCAGACTGAGATCGGCGGTCTTCAGGGTGTGATGAGACTGATCAGGAAGCTTGAAATCGAGAACTTTATCCGTATTCAGTTCTCTGTTCACCCCGGTGCTTTTGCCGCTCCGCTGACCGGTGAACAATCCTTCGCGATTTACCGTGCTGTTCAGGAAGGCCTGACCAATATTATGAAGCACGGGCATTCAAGGGAAGCACAGATCACGTTTGAAGCCCCGGGTAAAAGTATTTTCAGATTTGAAATGATTAATCCCGTGAATGAATATCGTCCATTTACAGAAGATTTCGGCCTCACCTCAATGCGTGAGCGCCTTGAACATTCGGGAGGCGGCCTTGAAGCAAAGATGAATGATCAGGAATTCATTTTGTGCGGCTGGGTTCCATTGAAAGGAAGTGAAAGCTGATGATCAGGGTACTACTTGCTGAAGACCAGGTGATGGTCAGACAGGGATTAAAAGTGATGATCGAGTCTAATCCCGACATTACCGTCACCGGAGAAGCAGGCGACGGTAAAGCTGCCGTTGACTTATGTGAAAAACAGACCTTTGATATTGCTGTACTTGATATCCGTATGCCTGTGATGGATGGAATCGAAGCGGCCCGCCAAATAAAAGCGCGCTGGCCTCAGATAAAATTACTTATCCTGACAACTTTTGATGATGATCAGTACGTGATGGATTCCCTGAAACTCGGAGTGAACGGTTATATGCTGAAAAACGGGGATACAGAATCGCTGATCAGATCCATAAAAAGCGCAATTTCAGGCGGATTATCGATTGAAGATCAGGTAGCAGCCAAAGTAATGCCTTCTCTGCTTCAGCACCAGACTCCAGCTGAAACGGCTGATCCAAGCCTGACCCCGCGTGAGCGCGCGATCCTGACCTGTATCGGAGAAGGCCTCAGCAACCAGGAAATCGCCACACGCCTGGGACTATCTGTAGGCACGATCAAAAACAACACAAGTCAGATTCTTGATAAACTCGAACTCCGCGACCGCACTCAACTGGCTATTTATGCAATCCGGCACAATCTGGTTTAAATAAAATGACTGAAGTCACTGTTTCATGTGACTGAATGACCGGAGTCAGTATCGGCTCCGGTTTTTTTCATTTATTCTTACTTCAGACAGTAAGAACACTAAGTAAGGAGGCACTCACATTGATCGAAACCATTCAATTAAGTAAAAAATTCAAAGATAAAACAGTCGTGCAGGATGTTGACATGTATCTTGATCAGGGAGAATCAGTCGGACTGCTGGGTCCAAACGGTGCCGGAAAATCAACGACAATTTCAATGATCTCATCCCTCCTCAAACCTTCGTCAGGCGATGTAAAACTGAACGGTGAGAGTATCATTAAGAATCCTTCCGACATCCGGAAAGTGCTCGGCGTCGTTCCGCAGGATATTGCCCTTTATCAGGAACTGACGGCTTATGAAAACCTGAAGTTTTTCGGACGTATCTACCGCGTACCAAAAGATCAGCTTGAAGACCGGATACAGCATACACTTGAACTCGTTGGACTGAAAGACCGACAAAAAGACCTCATCAAGACTTTTTCAGGCGGGATGAAGCGCAGAATTAATATTGCCTCTGCCCTTCTCCATCAGCCAAATATCCTGATCCTTGATGAACCGACAGTCGGAATCGATCCACAATCAAGAAACTACATCCTCGAGATGATCCGCCGATTGAAAGTGCAGAACGGCACAACCATTCTGTATACGAGTCATTACATGGAAGAAGTCGAGCAGCTATGTGACAGGGTCTATATCATGGACCACGGAAAAGTCATTGCTTCAGGCAGTCAGTCAGAGCTTCTCAGCATCCTGTCCAATGAAGATACAATCAGCGTTCAATTAAGCAAAATGAGCCCTCCGCTGGCAAAAGAGGTGCTTGCCCTCGAACCTGTCAGACAGGTCGAAGAAGACGGGGATACACTAAAAATCATTTCAAAAAAATCATCTAATATTATCAGCGACCTTGTCAGACTGGCCGATCAGCATCAGGTAAAGATCATCAACTTTCAAATGGTGAATCCGAGTCTTGAAGATGTCTTTCTTCATCTGACCGGCCGGACGCTCAGGGATTAGGGGGGATGATCGTATGCTTACATTTTTAAAGAAGGATCTGCTTTTATTCTGGCGTGACCGCAAAGAAGTATTGCTGGTAGTCATTCTTCCACTTCTCATTATTGTCGTGTTAAGCATTTCGATGTCCGGGATGTTTGATGGTGATGAAAATCTGAATGTTGATCTATCACTTGGACTCGTGATAGAAGATCAGCCAGAAGAAGCAATTGAGGTGATCAGTAATCAGATTTCTATGAGTGGAAAAATACCTGAAGATGTGAAAGACAATTTAATCAACAGTATTGAATCGGCTCCACCCGTTGAATTGCTGACAAATGCACTCATGAGTCCCGGTATTGGAGATTGGGTGACTGTCAAAACATTGACTGAGAAAGAAGCTGTTGACAGTGTTGAAAACGGCGGTCGTGATGCAATGCTCGTGATTCCATCCGGCTATACAGAACAGCTGTTAAGCTATCTTTATTTAGGCACAGAAAATAAACCGGAGCTCTCCTTTTCTGCAAAAGAAACCTCATTTGAAGTGGATATCATCCATGACACGATCGAGGGTATCCTGAATCAGATGAACCTGCAGTATGCCCTGTCTCTTTCAGGTACTGAAGTGGATATGACTCAGATTCAATTGCCTGAAGGAAGTACAGAAAGTATTGCAGCAGACCGCGACTTCACAATGGGGATCGATCAGTATTTTACACTTTCAATGGGCGTACTTTTTGTTTTGTTTATGGCGAGTACAGTGGCTACAAGAATCACGCTTGAAAAACGAGAACAGACATTTAATAGAGTGACGCTTTCAAATGCACCGCCTTATCACTTTCTATTTGGTAAAACTTGCGCGACCTTTATTCTGGCAATGTTGCAAATCATACTCATATTTATGGGGTCGCATCTTATACTCGATGTCTTCTCAGACCGCACAATGATGTTCTGGTCAGGTTTGTTGCTCATTTCAATCGTTTTTTCCCTGGCAGTTGCAGGGCTGGCTGCATTGATGACATCAATTTCTTTACGGATTAAAAACCCTGAGACAGCCAACGGAGCCTTTACGGGTATTATTATGCTTTTTGGAACAATTGGCGGAAGTTTTGTACCTATATATGTTTTGCCGGATTGGCTTCAGAAAATTGGTGAGTTTACACCAAATGGTCAGACGCTGTCTGTCTTAATTGAATGGTTTCATTTTGAGGATTTATCGCTAATATGGCTTCCTTTAACGGTACTGACAGTATTTACAGTCATTTCAGTGATCATCAGCATGATGTTATACCCTAAAAGGGGGGAAGTCTCATGATTCCAGTATTTCTAGCACAGCTTGCCAAAGAAAGACGTCATCC
The DNA here is from genome assembly GCF_000829445.1 of Jeotgalibacillus alimentarius. Classification (GTDB taxonomy): domain Bacteria; phylum Bacillota; class Bacilli; order Bacillales; family Jeotgalibacillaceae; genus Jeotgalibacillus; species Jeotgalibacillus alimentarius. Next base: position 395,201 of record NZ_JXRQ01000015.1, on the reverse strand, counting down.
GGTTATCCTCATTGTCTTAATCGCTGCCAGTGTTGCAGGAACAGTAATTTTCACAGGAGGCACCCAGGCTCCTACTGAGATCGCAATTTTCAGTGAAGGTACCCAATCAGAAGCAATTGAGGAAAAATGGGAAACCCTTCTCAATCACAATAGTGAATTACAATTTGTTGTCTCAAACCCTGAAGATGCCAGGGAATCAGTACAGCAGGGTCAGGCTGACCTGGCCATCAGATTAACGGAAACCGATTATACAGTAATCACAAGTTCAACAATGCCTGATGTCGCAGTTGCAGAACAGCACGTCAGATCAGTTTTTGAACAGGAAGCAGTCATTGAATCTGCACTGGCCCAGTCAGTTCAGCCTGAACTGTTGAGAACCGAAATCGAATCTGCAATAGGTGATCCGGTTATGCAAATGAACGTATCCTCACTCGGTGGGGATGAATTGTCAGGCTATGATATGAAAACGCAATTAATCTTTGCTTTTACCTTACTGACCGCCATGTTTATGATCGGTTTCAGAGTAAATAATATCCTGAAAGACAAAGTATACGGCTTATGGGACCGCATGATCCTTTCTCCAGTTACGAAAACGGGAATGTACACTGCCTATATTACGTATGCATTTTTCATCGGATTCGTTCAGATTCTCATCGTTATGCTGATCTTCAGATATTTCATGAATGTTGAGCTTGGAGATCGCTTTGATCTGCTGCTTATCGTTCTCGCTATTTTCACATTCAGCATGGTCAGCGTAGCCACATTACTGACCGGTCTTGTCAAAAAGCCTGAACTGTTCTATGCCATATACCCTTCAGTCATTCCAATGATTCCAATCATCAGTGGCGCATACATGGTACCCGGCACAATTACAAACCCAGTTCTTTTATTCATTGGAGACCTGTTTCCAGTCTCACATGCCATGGATGCACTACTCGATATCGTCATGTATAACGCCACTCTGCAGGATGTGACACAGCCGATTATGATGATGATTTTGATTGGCGTGATCTCAATGGGGATTGGTGTGAATCTTGTAGAGCGGAGAAGTGTTTGATGTTGAGCGGGGTCTGACCCTGCTCTATTTTTATAGGCGGCACAGGGAGACGGAGCTTGCTGTGCCGAAATGAGAATGATGATAAAAATAGCACACACAACTCCGTACCTGGTGTGCCCCCCTCATCAAAAAACAGATCCGGCACATTGACCGGATCTATTCTTATGAAGAGCTCTCCCTGCTTTTCGCCTGTACAGTATACAGACCCGCTCTTTTTTTCGTTCTGAGAAACCGGTACAGCATAATAGCTGCGAGTATCACGATTCCTGCAGTAATATATAATCCCCCAAAGCCGAGTGCTGAGGAAACGATCCCAAGCACGACTGAACCTGTCGCAATCCCAAGGTCATACATAATGAAAAAAGTCGATGTTGCATGACTTGTTCTGCTTTTCGGTGCTGACTGAATGGCCAATGTCTGATAAGCAGGAAGCAACGCCCCGTATCCGAGGCCAATTAACGCGGCTGCGATTAACAGAAGTACTGCTGACTGAACGAAGCTGAGCAGGATTAACCCTGCAGCGAATAAAAACAGTGAAGGATAGATCACGTAATCAGGTCCTCCGCTGTCAAAAAGCCGCCCGGTAAAAGGTCTTGAAACAATCATCACGACTGCAAATACAACAAAAAACAGGCCGACATAATCAAACAGATCAAGTGCATTTGCATAGATAGTTATGAACGACATAATTGACGCATACGCAAATGAAGTTAAAAAACCAATGACTGCAATTGGCATTGCACGCAGTTCAAGCAGGTCACTCCATTTTATTTTCCAATCAACGGTAACCGCTGAACTTTCTTCTTTTTTCACAAAAAATGAAGCTCCGAATGCGAGAAAGATCGCAGCGGCCAGCACGCCAAACAACTCAATATAATCAATAAACGAAAGCAGTCCAAGTGCTAAAAACGGTCCTGCGACAACAGCAACATTCATTGACATCGCAAAGTAACCGAGCCCCTCCCCTTTACGGTGATCCGGGACAATATCTGCTGCTATGACCATCAGGACAGTCGTTGTTAAACTGAACCATATGCCGTGAAAAAGCCTGAGAAATAATAATGATGTGAAATCTGTTGCCACCAGATAAAGCACGGTCGATATACTGAAAAAGAACACGCTTATCACAAGTGTCCGCTTCTTACCAAGTGCTTCAATGATTTTACCTGCAAATGGACGCATAATAATTGCAGACACCAGAAACATCGTCGTCATCAGACCGGCTTCTGTTTCAGTTCTTTCAAGGCGATCCACTGCAAACACCGGCAGCACTGTCATCAATGAATAAAATACAATGAAAACTAAAAAGTTATTAATCAAAGCAATAAAAAAAGGCTTTGTCCAAATCGCCTCATTCGAAATATCTTTCAACCCAAACCCTTCTTTGTTAAAATAGTTTCTATACTAACTATATACTAAACAACTAATTTAAAAATTTCAAGCAGGTGATTATATGTATAAAGAAAAAGATGAACATATCGGGATCTATACCAGTCACACTATTAAAGCCATCATCCGTTTTCTCACAACAGAACTGAAGCAATTCGACATCACCCCTGAACAGTGGATCGTGCTAAAGAGACTCGCTGCAAATGATGGCATCACCCAAAAAGAACTCGCCGTCCTCGCAGACAAAGACCGTCCATCCATCACAAGAATTCTGGATATCCTTGAACAAAAAGAACTTGCACGAAAAGAAAAACACCACACAGACAGAAGATCATTCAGCGTCTTTATCACACCAAGAGGAATCGAATTGAAAAACCAGCTCCTTCCCTTCCTCGAAGATGTGTATGAAGATCGGATTCTAAAAGCCATTACTGATGAAGAACTTGAAGTATACAGAAGGGTTTTGGAGAAGATGAACAGGAATATTGAGGGCGTATGATATCCAAGTTGGGACAGAGATTATAGCACAGTGAAATATGCACTTCTGGAAGATGTTTTAACAATAAACTGTCCTCAATATGCACATCTCATATCATTTTTACTCCGTCCCCAAATTGACATAGCAGCACTAGAAAAAACGATGCTGTCCTAAAATAGTCAGCATCGTTTTTTTATCATTATCAGTTTATCAACCAGAACACCACTGCAAACAAAACCCCCGCAAAAATAACGCCGAACAGCAGCTGCAAAAGACAGCTCCTGAATAGCACATCATCATTCCGGGCTTCTTGAGTATCTTTGAATAAGGATGCGAGTCCTGAGGTGAAAACGGCATCCCAAAACTTCCAGCTTTCTTTCCTCTTATCGAGCTTTGCACCTTTACTATCCACACACATCTCCGCCTTCCATACATAAAACGTCATGGTTAAAGGCTAATTCACATCAATTATAGCATGTAAAAAAATGCTATATCAGTCTTGTTCACCATTTTTTTACTGTTATGATAGTCTCTATATTGATCTTTGGAGGCTGATTATGGATTTTACAATCAGACAGAGAAATGGTTTTGATGGAAAGATTGGTGAACTTGTTTCAATGATGACCTATTCCAGAGATGTTCTGCTTGAGGACATTAAAGATTTGAGTCAGTCTGACCTGGATTTTATCGCTTATGAAGGCTCAAATTCGATCGGTTCACTGCTGATGCATATTACTTCAGTTGAATTTGTCCATCAGGTGATTACCCATGAAAATCGAGATCTGACTGATCGAGAAATGGCCCAGTGGAAAACAGCATTGTTTCTTGGTCCTGAAGCAAGTAAAGAGGTCAGCGGAAATCCCGTTGACTACTATATTAATCTACTGGCTGAAATGAGAGAAAAGACGTTATCAATTTTAAGCTCCAAGAATGAAGAATGGTTATTTGAAGAAGACATATGGGGTAACGGCGTTTCCAATAATAAATACTGGCTCTGGTACCACGTGATGGAAGACGAGATCAACCATCGCGGGCAGATCAGAGTAATTAAAAGAATGATGGTAAATAAGAATCAGTAATTGTGAAAGAATGGTGAGACAATTGAGGTTATTAAAATTTCTCTACATAATGGTGACAGGAACCCTGATATCATACTACTATAGTATTTTCATGCCTAAAGATGGCGTCGTACAGGGCATTCTTTATATTTCGGTGGGGCTCGGCATAATGATTCCTTACTATATGATTTATCAATGGATTTTCGGGAGGTTTGAGCGTCATGAACATACTGGGGACGAAGGTTAAAGTGCGATAAGATGTGCATCTTAGGGACAGAGATGACTAAAAAGGTCAAGCCTGTCCCCTCCCTGCACATTTCATGCAACTCTAACCTCCGTCCCCAAAGTGCAAGTACCCATGCTAATACACTCAGCAGCCTACACCCGAATCAGCCTGATCATCGTATTAAGCATGACAATCAATAAGACAAACGCCATGCCCGGTGCCAGCACAATCCACGGGGCTGTTACGATATCAAAGACGCTTTGACCGATCATACCGGCCCATTCTCCTGATTTTGATAGAAGTATTTCCTCGTCAATACTGACTGATCCTTCTGCCTGTCCCCCAATATAAATCCGGAACACGCCAAGATGAATCAGTAAAATTAATGAGGCGATGATCTGCTGCAGGAACACGATCGTGAACCGGTTTCTGAGAACGGGGAGCAAATGCCTGATGACAATATGCTTTTTGGATGCGCCAAGCTGATAAGAGGCTTGAATATATTCATGTTTCAACCCATCCTGAAATTCATTTGAAAACAGGAGTACTAATGAGGGGACGCCGACAAATGTCAGAATCACGAATTGAATGAAAATAAGCTGTAATCCTCCATCATCGGTTGGGACTGCGAAGAAAATATAAGCCAGGAAGTATACCAGGATAAACGCAGGTACATTGACGTAAGGTGTTAAAAACAGCTGCACGAAATCTTTTATCCGTTTCGGCATAAATGTCAGTAACGCCCCCAGCAACATACCCACAAGTATTCTGACCAGCCCCACACTCAGCACGAATAAAATCGTATACTTCGCACCGTTCAATATTCTAAGCAGCAGATCCTGTCCTTTCCGGTCTGTTCCAAGCGGATGATCAAATGAAGGTGGATAGGGATGAGTTAATATTTCTCCTGTGTCATTAGTCTGGTAAGATGCAACTTCAGTATTTTCATCAAAGCCCCATTCATAGATAAAGCTTGCAGCTACCAAAAGCAGCAGTGAGACTGGAATCAAAATCAGTATGTAAGATTTAACCCTCATCGATCACTAACCTCCTGTGAAGCTTGTTAAAAAGCCAATTCATGATCAAATAGGGAATGAGGAAAAGAAGAATTGCTACTGCCAGCAGTGTACTCTCATTTACCTTATACAAAATTAATGTAAAACCCTGAATAACAAATAGATACTCAATGATAATTAAGCTCGAGAGCATCATCCAGTAGATGAGGCTGAAATGATTTGTAATGGAAAGCATCATATTTCTCAGCATATGAACCAGAAATACGTTTGACCTTGTTACCCCTTTAGCATAAGCAAAATCGACATACAATTTTTCAGATTCTTCATCCTTAATCGTCAACGACATTTTTAACAGCAGAATCGTTGGCGTGAGACTGAGACAAATAATTGGTAACAGGTACACCGGGTCACCGATCCCATACAGTTGAAACAGCTTAAAACCAGTCGTCTGATACAAATAAATCACGCCCAGCTGAAACAGGACAATTAATAAAACGTCCGGGATGCAATCCAGCAAAACAAGCAGCCAATTAACCGCCTTTTTCATTCTCCCGCTCAGAAAATGATATCCATATAACATCACGAGAACGGCTGTAAATGAAATAAAAAGTGCGATCATTAATAATGACATTGAATATTGATACGCTTCGAGCAGATAATCGAAATTAATCTGAACACCATCAAACGTCGTTTCTTCCAGTATGTAGAAATTGAATAAGCCGATCAGTGTTGTACCGATTTCTTTGATATATTCAATGGGGTAAACTCCGAAAGAGTCACCTGCAGCGTTAAAACTTCCCACAAGATAAGGCAGAGAAGCAATGCTGCAAATGCTGATTAATATAACAATTGTTTTTAATATAAAGCTCATGATTGAACCGGGTGCCTTTTTTAGTTGTGTGGCGATACTTATGTATAGTGGTTCATTTTCCGCCTTGATAGAGAGACGCCTCCTCTTACATCTATAAATTGTTCTCATGTTATAGTGATAGAATTTATTTAACCTTTATACTATAACATGCAATAAATGACTTCATTGCCCTTATTTTCTATTTAATCCTAATGAATGATCAGTTTCTGTACTTGTCAGTTTCATCAAAAGACCTAAAAAACGGTACCCTTTTAAAAGGATACCGCCAGAAAAAATTATTGAGCTGACAATTCATCTTCTGCAAGCCATTTGTAATTCAGTACAGTCTCTTCACGATCTGTTAGAGAAAAGTCTACCATATAGACAGTTGCATCTTCCTGAACTGACTGAATCTCAGCCATGACACCATACATCCCATCAACTCGTTGTGCAGTGATTTCTACTTCAGCTCCTTCTTCATAAGGTGCTTCAAGTGAACTTGAAAAAGTTTCTTCATCAATTACCCAGTGATAGTCCTCAACCATGTCACCACCATCGGAAGGTTCATAAGAAATACTATATGCATTTGACTGGTAGGCACCAACTACCGTCCCTTCAGCACCTTCCATACCGGGAAAATGAGAAGCATTAATTGTGACGGTATCCCCTTCTGCAAAAGCAGGATCTTCAGCCATTTCAAGCCCCTCAGGAATTTCTCCATCACCGGTAATATCAATGTCGCTGAATGCTTCATTAGGCTGAGGATTTCCCGATTCAGCTGTCTCTACAATGTCTTCCCCGTCTTCGGAAGCTTCTTCGTCACTTCCGCTGCAGCCACTTAAGATCATTGCCGTACTCATCGTAAAAGCTGCTGTTAAGTATGAATATTTCTTCATCAAATCACCATCCAAATTAATCATTTATATTATGTCTTTACCCGCACAGCTGAAAAATATGATTAATTCGGCACATTTCCGCTCTATATCCAAATCAGCATCTCACCTAGCCGACATCAAACGCCCCATAATTAAAACCATCACAAGAAAAATCGATAAGGTCAGCGTTACTATAACAGTCAGCACACTTATTGTAGGGTGAATTCATTTAGATGAAACTTTATCTCCACCGATACGTAAATATAGTTACTACTTTTCAAAAAGGATGTTGGTCTGATGAGCAAAATTGATATTGTTCTAATCATTCTTTTAACCCTGAATGCAGGAAGATACCTTACTTATTTACTTCAGGGTTCAGCGTCTACTTATTACATGATTATGCTGATATTGAATATTGTCGGCCTGATCATTGTAGGACTAACGTTTATGAAAAAAAAGCGCCAGGAGACCTGACGTCAGAAGGAGTGAAAGTATGTTTATCACAATCACAGCGATCGTTTCAGCTCTGATCTGGTGTGCAGTATCATATGAACTGATCAAGCCTGTTAATGACAAAAAAATTCACAACAAGAAAAAAGTGTTTACATTAATGTCCGCCGGTTCTGTCACTACATTGATTTTGACGATTTCTTTACTACAAGGCAGCTGGTTTTAATCATAACCAGTCATGCCTTTTTTGTTGATTTTGATTGCACAAAAAAGAACATTTATTTATTCAGGAAACAAAAATGCGGTATCTTCAAGCTCCATTCATACTTTCTATCTTCATTTTCAACAATCCACTGTAGAACTTTCCCCATATTATAAAACACGAACTGCCCTGCATTCAGAAAATAAATTTCCATTCAGGTCTATTACACCTATCCAATCCATAAAAAATAAAGTATGATTTTCTTTTCCAATTCATTACATCACTTTATGTTAAAAAGGAGATTGCACAGTATGAGTGCGTGGGAACTGTTTGTAGCTTTTTTACTTGGGTTAGTTGAAGGGTTAACAGAATTTGCGCCTGTTTCCTCGACAGGGCATATGATTGTGGTAGATGATTTGTGGCTGAGATCTTCTGAATTTTTAGGAAGTCCAGTGGCAAATACTTTTAAAATCGTGATTCAACTTGGTTCAATTCTCGCCGTAGTCGTCGTTTTTCGTCAACGTATTGCAGACTTACTTGGTTTACATACAAGCACGCGAGGCCAGCAGAACAAGCTGAGACTGTCACATGTGTTTATAGGACTGCTGCCAGCCGGGGTACTCGGGCTGCTGTTCGAGGATTATATTGATGAGCACTTATTTTCACTTGAGACCGTACTAATCGGTCTGGTAATCGGCGCCTTCCTGATGATTGCCGCTGATCTGGTCAGCGGAAAGAAAGTCAAAATTGAAACAGTTGATCAGATTTCCTATCGTCAGGCATTTTCAATTGGGTTAATTCAGTGTTTATCGTTATGGCCGGGATTTTCACGCTCCGGGTCAACCATTTCAGGCGGTGTGTTGCTTGGACTCAGTCACAGGGCTGCTGCAGATTTCACTTTTATCATGGCTGTCCCGATTATGATGGGTGCAAGTGCGATTTCGTTAATGAGTAAATGGGAGTACTTCACGATCGATATGCTGCCATTTTTCACAATCGGTTTTATCAGCGCTTTCGTCTTTGCACTGATCTCAATCAAATTCTTTTTGAAGCTGATTAACCGGATCCGTCTGATTCCTTTTGCGATTTACAGAATTATTCTGGCTGCTGTTATTTATATACTCTACTTTTAATTGATATACTTTCATCAAATGAACACCTGAAACATAGGGTGTTCACTTTTTTATACTTTCATCTCTTTTAAAAGCAGTTCTTCGTCTTCAGGATACATATGTTCCAACCGCTTAACATCAGTAGAAGACTTCCATTCCGCTTTCTCTATCAGATTGTCAGGATCCTCAATCCCACAGCTGTTCCCAATCTTTTTCACTTTAAAATAATGAGTTTCTACATTTATTTCTTTAATCACTGTTTTTTGACGAATAGATGATCAATGATTTCCACTTCATACCCTGTCTCTTCCATCACTTCTCTTATGCAGCACGCTTCAGGCGTTTCACCTGATTCGATCCCTCCTGAAGGTACTGCCCAGGCATTGGAATGGATACTTTTCACCATTAGCACTTCATTGTGTTCATTAAGACAGACAGCTGCTGCACCTGACCACTTCTTCATAAGACAACCCCATTCTATTGCACGTACTCAACGCCGCTTTCCGTATAAGATTCCAGCACAATCTTTCCGCTGCTTCTGTAATAATAGTAAGTTTTAGCATCATCCTTCAGCCTGATACTGACCATCCAGTTTTTATCACCAGGCAGATTTGCAATAAAGGATTCACTGAAGACGATTTGATCTTCCGGAATATTCTTTTCATTGATTAAATACTCAATCACACTTTTTTCAACACTTGCCTGCACCACTTTCACCGATCCAAAACCTGCGGCTGTCAATACTGCTAAAATGAGTAAGATCATGAAAGCTTTTTTCATAAATGGACTCCTTTCTACATATCACACATGTAGGGTTCTATTATGAAAATATATGACCATTTATAGTAGCCCATGATTAGACCTGAGTTGTTTCGTGTTTAATACCCGATACTACTAAATCTCCGAATATTTTAATATCCCTGATGTAATCAAATTTTTCAAGCTCATCAGTATATAAACTGTTATACATTCTGACAGCTACAACATTTAAATCCGGAATGACCGTACAGGAACATCCCGACGCACCCAGAATCTGATAAGAACCTTCCGGCAGATTCGAACCCAGTTCATCAAACTCATAAGAAACTTCATCATGCTTCACCCACCAGAAAAAACCATGCTTCGGTAAGTGATCAGGCATCGTATCAGGACTCTGAACCTTAACAGCCAGATCAAATACTTCTCTCGGCAGGATTTGTTTCCCTTCGATGAATCCTTTATGTAAATGCAGGTTCCCCCAGCATGCCAATTCTCTGGCACTCACATATAAGTTTCTTTCATCACCCTCATTTGACCCCAGTCTCAGCGAAGGGAAACTCTCAGGAGAATGAATGTCACATACCAGATTACGCTTGCTGTTAGTGACCCACTCTGTCTGAGTCATGTTCAACGGTTTAAATACGCTTTCTGTCAAAATGCCGTGTACTGTTCGGCCAGTCACTTTATGTATGATACGTGCCACAATATCGGGTTGCTTTCCTTCGATATTCGTTCCCGCTTCAAAAAGACGTTTTGCCGCATTGTTTTTTATTTTCAGACCAGTGCATTGCGTTAACAAATGCCTGAGCGTGCTTTCTCCAAGGACTTCATCATCAAGATCATCCAGATAAAAGCTGATTTTATCATCAAGGTTCAGATCACCATTGTGTACAGCAATCGCTGCTGCCAGACCTATGTACGTCACTCTGACTGAATACACATTGAATTGTGAAGCGGCATTGATGCTTTTAGCCCCTTCCTGAAAATGATGGGCACCTGCATACGATTCATGTACGATCCGATTATCTTTCATGATCAGTAATGCTGAACCGGACGCATGCATGTCCTGCCTGATTTTTTCTGTATAAGCTGTGATCTCTGTAAATGAGTCCTGTGTTGTAGTGATATTCATTAAAAAATCCGCCCCACTTTTTAAAATCTGTTGACTAACAGATTTCCCAATTAATATTCTTCTCTCAAAATAGAATACATCTTCCCATCCCAGTGCTTCCCTTTGATAAACAGACTTTTTCTCATCGTACCTTCATACGACATCCCCGCTTTTTGCATCACTCTTTCTGAGCAGGTGTTCTCTGGAAAACACCTCGCCTGAATACGGACGAGTGCCATCTTTTCAAAACCAAAAGCAATGATCCTCTTCACAGCCTCCGTTGCAATCCCCTGTCCCCAATAGTCCCGTGAAATAACATAACCAATTTCAGCAGTATGATTTCCAGGCTGCCAGGACACGTAATCCACTGTGCCAATCAGCTTTCCGTTATCTTTATGTTCAATTCCCCATGGGGCTACCTGTCCGTTTTCATATCGATTCAGAACAAACTCAATAAACGCTTTGCTGTCTGCTTTCGTCTGATGCGTATCCCACGTCACATACTTCGTCACTTCATCATTCGATCCATAATGAAACATATCCTCAAGATCATCTATCGTTAACCTTCTCAATACCAGCCGCTCAGTTTCAAGTGGTGGTAAATCACTAAAAATATCTTTGACTTCCATAAAAACAACTCCTGTTCATGTCATTCATTTGATATTCTCTTTTTGTGGTGTGAATTCCTTCATTTGTAAGTATGTTAGGGTGTGAAGGTAACGGTTTCTAACAAAACGAAACCTGATTACCTTTTCAACCGTATACATAGTTATCCAAACCAAGGAGGAATTTCAATGTCAAAGTATTCGATCAGACAGTTTGTACAGGAAACACAGCAGGAGGAAAGTGCGCGTGATTTTTTTGAGCTTGAGACTGACCGTATGCTTGAAGTGAACTTAAATGGTCGGGTCTGGGCGAAAGCCGGCTCTATGATTTCGTACGATGGAAATATCAAATTCGAACGGGAAGGCATGCTTGAGCATGGTCTGGGGAAGTTTGTCAAAAAAGCTTTCAGTGGCGAGGGTGCTCAGTTGATGAAAGCGAATGGTCAGGGCAGGCTTTATGTAGCTGATATGGGTAAAAAGATCACAGTTTTGGACCTTGAAGGCGAGAGTTTTTTCATCAACGGGAATGATTTGCTTGCATTTCAGGATGGACTTGAGTGGGATATTAAACTGATGCGCCGCGTAGCGGGGATGATGGCTGGCGGATTGTTTAACGTACGTCTTGAAGGTCAGGGTCTTGTTGCTTTCACTTCCCATTACGAGCCGCTCACATTACACGTAACACCTGATAAGCCAGTATTCACTGACCCGAACGCAACAGTTGCATGGTCAGGTAACCTTGAGCCTGAATTCGTAACGGATGTTCAGTTAAAGAGCTTCTTCGGACGGGGCAGCGGAGAGTCTGTACAGATGAAATTTTCAGGTAACGGATTTGTTGTTGTTCAGCCTTATGAGGAAGTGTATCAGGCACAGCAGAGTTAGGTTATTTTATAAAGCCATCATACCAGTGAAAAATCAGTGGTATGATGGCTTTTATTTTCTCTTCCCCATGAATTCCTCTCTAATCACCACACCCCAACCAGCTGAATACCCTAAATAGAATATGTCACCGCCCTGCTAAGGAGTGAAAAACATGCCGATTGTTAATGGTATGCACTATGTCTATACTGTCCAGCCCGGTGATACTCTGTATTCAATTGCACTGCGATTGGGGAGCAGTGTGACCGATATTGAGTCTGCTAATGCACTGTACCCGCCATTTACCGATCCGGGTCTGATCTTTCCCGGGCAGCTGCTCCTCGTGACTAATCCGGGGACAACTCAGACAAACCATATCGTGGCAACGGGTGATAACCTCTATCGCCTCGCTCAGCGTTATTCCACCACTGTTGATCTACTTTTCGGCATTAACCCGCAGCTGCCTGACCCGGGATTAATCTATGTCAATCAGAGGCTTCTTGTGCCTGCATTTGTCTATCAGGTTGAATCAGGGGATACACTTAACCGGATTGCTGCCTGGTTTGGCCTATCACTGTCAGCCCTGCTTCAGGCAAACGAACAGCGTCCCGGATTTTCACCGGATGTCATTTTTCCGGGATACCGTCTGCTGATCCCACTTCCTTCATCCAGAAACATTGTTGTCTTCAGACCATTCCCGGGAACAAGAATCAGCCGGGGAACGATTTTTTCCAGATTTGCCCGCGCTTTTGAAGGAGCCATTCTCTATAAAATAGTGGATGCTGCCGGCACAACGGTAACCAGTGAATCACCGATCCAGGCATCTGCCGGTGGACCTTCATTCGGTTCTTACTCGCTCCCGATTACATTCAACCGTAACCCTTCCGCTCAAACGGGGGAACTGTGGGTCTATGCAAGAAGCGCTAAAGATGGGAGTATTGTGGATTTGGTGAAGGTCAGGGTGTTGTTCTAGGTAGAGGAGTATCAGCCCGGTTCTACGCTGACCCGCCTCTACGCTCTAACTAAAAAAAGCAGATCCCACACTCAGGATCTGCTTCTACTTATTTCTGTCTTAACAATCTCATACTATTCAGTATCACAATCAGTGCAGCACCTGTATCACTCAGGACTGCCATCCAAAGTGTGAGCACGCCCGGGAAAATCAGGACAAGTGCTGCAAGCTTTGTGATAAGTGAAAACCAGATATTCTGCTTAATAATTTTGATCGCATTTCTGCTCAGGCGGATCGTATGCGGCAGCTTTTCAAGGTTATCAGCCATCAGGACGATATCCGCTGTTTCCATTGCTGTATCAGTTCCGGCACCGCCCATGGCGATTCCAAGATCAGCAGTCGCAAGAGCCGGCGCATCGTTAATACCGTCCCCCACCATCGCGACCTGCTTCCCTTCATTCTGAAGCTTCTTCACAGCGGTTACTTTATCTTCGGGCATCAGCTCAGCAAAATAGCGGGTTACACCTGTTTCAGCAGCCATTTTCTTCGCTGTACCTTCATTATCACCTGTCAGCATGACCATTTCACCAATACCTGACTGTTTCAGCTTTTCAATTGATCGAACGGTGATGTCACGGACTGTATCAGCTACTGCAATTAGTCCAAGGATGCGATCACGTGTACCAACCGCTACCAAAGTATTGCCCTCACTTTGCATAACGTCAATGCGTTCATCAATGCCTGCTGTTGAAATGCCCATTTCACTGAACAGTTTCGGTTTACCTGCAAAATATTCAGTACCGTCAATCACTGCAGTCGCACCTTTACCCGCGATCGCACTGAATTGACTTCCTGCTTGAGATGAAATATTTCTTTCATTCGCATAGCTGATGACAGCCTGGGCAATCGGATGAGTTGAATGCTCTTCAATCGTTTTTGCAATACTGACAAGCGCATCACTGTCATCCTGCAATGCGATAACCTGCGTGACTTTCGGTTTTCCTTCAGTCAGCGTACCCGTTTTATCAAAAGCGATGGCACTGATCGCGCCGGCTTTTTCAAGGAACGTGCCTCCTTTGATCAGCACACCGTTCCTCGCAGCATTGCCAATTGCTGATACGATGGCAACGGGTGTTGAAATCACGAGCGCACACGGACAGGCAACCACTAACAGCGTCAGGCCTCTATAAAACCATTCGCCCCACGCACCAAATCCTGCAAGCGGCGGCACGATCATAATCAGCAGTGCAAGAATAAAGACGATTGGTGTATACACAGCAGCGAAGCGGTCGATAAATGCCTGGGTCGGTGCTTTTTTCTCCTGCGCCTCTTCTACTAAATGAATGATTCGCGCAATCGTCGTATCTTCTGACAATCTCGTCACTTTCACTTCAAGCGAGCCGCTTTCATTCACCGTACCTGCATATACTTTATCACCCGGCTCTTTATCAACCGGCAGGGACTCACCTGTAATCGGCGCCTGGTTCAGACTCGACATCCCCGCAACGATTTCACCGTCAAGCGGTATCTTCTCGCCGGGTTTAACAATCATGATCTCATGAACCGTAATGTCCTCAACGTCTTTCTTCACCGGGCCGTCTGCTGTTTTGATCACAGCTTCCGACGGTGTCAGATTAATCAGGCTCCGGATTGAATCTCTCGTTCGCTCAATTGACCGGTTTTGCAGCGCATTACCAAGCGCAAAGAGCCAGACAACCGTTGCCCCTTCAAACCATTCCCCGATAATCGCAGCCCCGATTGCTGCAGTGACCATCAGAACGTTCATATCAAGCGAGCGGCTTTTTACTGCATAAAAGGCACTCCGGGCAGGCTTATATCCGCCGATCACAATTGCCGCAGCGTAAAATGCAGTCACCAGCCATTCCGGAATCGCAGTGAAAGATCCTAAAAATCCGAGCGCTAAAAGAATACCGGAAATCGTTGTAACGGGAAGTTTTCTTTCTGCCTTCTGATCTTCTTTCTTTTGGTTACGAAGTGTCGCAGGCGTTGCATCAAAGCCTGACTTCTGCACTTCCTTCACCACCTGATCAGCTGTCAGCGTATGGGCAATATGCATTTTCCCGGTGGAAAAGTTCACTCGGACACTTTGCACATCAGGGTTTCCGGAAAGATGTTTCTCAAGTGTCGCAGCACAGGAACTGCAGTCCATCCCTGTTACATTGTACACATGCGAATCATTTACAGGCTTTTCAGGAACAGCCTCAAATCCGTACTTTTTCACATAGCCCGGAATCGCATCATACATATCATCACTTTCAGCGCCTACCGCCATTTTGCCTGACGCATAATTGACTTTTACTGACTGAATTCCATTCGTCTTTGACAGACCTTTTTCAAGTGTCATTGCGCACGATGGACAATCCATTCCGGTTACTCTGTAGGTTTTTAACTCACCGGCATGGTCAGATGTGTGTGTGATAGATGATTCTGATTCATTATGTCCGGTGGAACAGCAGGCCTTAGTTTCCTGTTCAGTTTTTTGCATATCTTTCACCTCTATTCTTCATGTGCGTGCACCAACGCTATGGATACAAGCTGGTGAACGTGATCATCTGCAAGCGAGTAAAAGACCAGTTTGCCTTCTTTACGGTATTTCGCAAGCTTCATATTGCGCAACAAGCGCAGATGATGCGATGCAGTCGCTGTGGAACATCCGATGATATTTGCGATATCACATACGCACAATTCATCTTCTAGTGTGAGCGCATAAGCAATTTTCACTCGTGTTGCATCTGCAAGCGCTTTGAAGAGCAGCTCAACGCCCTCTGCTTCAGGGATTTTAGGCTGTATCCTGTTCACAACTGCTTCGTCATAACAATACGTGTCACATGTATCCTGTGATATCTGATTCACTGATTTAACCATATTTGCACCTCATTCAAATAGTTGTTTGATTGTTTAGTTATAGTGTATGCGTGGGGAGCAGAGGATGTCAACGATATATTCAAATGATTGTTTGAATGTTTGAATGTTTGATTATGATGGAAGAATGGCGTGCCACTTTGATCGTGGGCGATGATAATGGCGCTGATTGGGCGGATGTGACCTTCGCGGGCATGCGACCTTCGCCTGGCCTCATGACACCATGCGGCTTTCGCGAAGCAAAAAGCAGATTCACTCAGCGCCGAGTGAATCTGCTTCATCATTTCCTTATTCCATCAGGCAGCTTTTTCTACCCTCCACCCTGATGTTGATTGTTTATGTTTACTTCTCATCTGATCAAGCTTCTCTTTTTTCGTCTTCGTTTTTCTGACATGCGTACTGATATCAGCTTGCGTGACGCGCTTCATCTCTGCGTCAAATGCGCCATTTCTTCTTGCATGCTGACGCTGCTTTTTTGCTTTGCTTTTACTCATCGTATTCTCTCCTTTAATTTGAATGCTCTTCCCGGGATAGAACGATCAGCTTTCATGAGAAACCACTCTATCCCTGAGTCCGCTTACTTCAAATATTCTTCCAGACGGTCCATCTGGGATGCAGTCCCCTCAACCATCCCCATTTCACTCAGCTTTTCAAGTGACTCAACAGAATCAAAGAATGTTGTTGTAATCAGCTGCGTACCACCTTCTACCTGTACAAAAGCAACTTCAATATCCATCCCCGGCAGTTCAGGGTTCACATTCCCATCCTCATCTGAAAACATATCCTCATACAGAAAACGCTCAGGTGCATGAATTTCCTTGAACTTTGCCAGTCCCCAGGATTCCATGCCATAAAAGTCGCCCTGATTTTGATCTTCACATTTCATGCAGTAATGCCAGTGGCCACCCGGTTCAAAATCAAATCGTTTGTTCGTTGTCTTCCATCCCTTTGGTCCCCACCAAGCTTCTAATTCTGATGAAGTTGTGAAAGCCTCAAACAGCCGCTCCTGTGACACAGAATATGTGCGCTCAATGATCAGTTTTGTCCCTTCTGTTTTCACGTTCATGGATTACCCTCCTCTTTCAAATGTAATCGCAGTTTATTTTACTCCTTTTCCGCTACTTACTTTGAATATAACACGATTGGAATATTCTTCAATCATTATTTTTAATGTCATTATGGTTCATCTATACCCCCTTACCACCAAGCGTCTTGAGCGACTGGATCCTCTCCATTCCGGTGATAATGGGTTTCGCACGGCTGATAAGCTTTTGCGTTACTTCAAGTGACAATGACGCCTGATGAGCTTCTTCATCACGCCACGTTTCATAGACATATACTGCATCTGCTTCGCTTTCAGAAACACTCACAATATAGACCTCACACGCTTCTTGCTCCTTCATTGATTCAGCCGCCTCAAGCAAAATATCTGCCAGCAGGTCCCGATTTTCCTCTTCTACCGTGAATTTACCAAACAAGCTGAACTGACTCATTGTGATTCCTTCCTCTTATTAGTAACCTGTATCGTAATTAAACACATGCCGCAGTAATTCTTCTTCATTTTCCCCTTTTACAACAATGATGTACGATTCATCTTCAGGTATGTCACCCAGATTGATTAATGTCTGATTCGCAGCATAGATCAATTCACTTAAGCTTTCTTCAACGTTTTGAGTAGATTGACTAAACGATGTGTTCAAAATAAGTCTGGTTGGCTCAGGGTCTAAATCAAGTGTGACTCCATTGTACTCAGAAAACATACCCCCGAGCACTTCTTCAACCTGCGGCGCCACTTCAAACCAATGTCTCTCTGGACTGACAGACACAGGTTGAACCCCTTTATTAAGATTGTTCGATTGGATAACTAAAATAATCAGAATGCTGCAAATAACAGCGATCGCTTAAATTGAGTGCTGACTCATTCTTTTCTTACTTTCAATTGTTTTTCTATAATTCTGTTGTATGCTTCTGGCTTTAGAATCAGTTTTCATCAGGATGCCTGACACCTCCCCTTTTTAAAAATCCCGATAACATACATAATAGTAGGAATATTCAAACTCATATAACTTAAGTCTACCATATATTTTTACTCTTGGAAGTCAGTTTCCTGTTGTGATAATTTTATTGGCTCTCCCTTCATTTTTATCTTTAAAAAATCGTCCATACAAAAAGGTTCCGGCTTCATAGCCCAGAACCTTCTGTACATCATTTATTTTCAGGTAAGATCGCTCTTGCAGAAACCAGCTTTTTTTCCACCAGTTCATCCCAGAAGCCTGCCGGAATCTCTGCTTTCAGCGCCTGCAGATCTTCTTTGATCCGGTCAGGTCTTGTTGAACCGGTAACCACTGCTTTTACTGCCGGATGTGCGGTTGAAAACTGCAGTGCAGCATCCTTCAGCTTCACCCCATGATTCAAAGCCACTTCGTTGAATTTATCAACGCGCGCTTTGATTGCAGGCGTAATTTCCTGATAATCAAAGTAATCGCCGCCAAGTAATGCGCCAGAGTTAAATGCAGATCCGATCACAAGTCCGCCTCCGCTTTTCTCAGCAAGCGGCATCATCCGCTCAAGTGCACGCTCATGCTGCAATAGCGTATACTGAGTAGCCGATAAGCTGAGGTCAGGATGTGCTTCCTCAAGTTCAAGCACGACTTCAATCGGCGTGGTTGTATTAACGCCAAGACCCCAGGCTTTTATCACACCTTCATCTCTCAGGCGATCCAGCACCTTAAATGCTCCATTACGAGCCTCATCAAATTTTGTAATCCACTCATCACCTAAAAAATCCGGTGAAATATCATGCACATACACCATATCCAGGCGATCTGTCTTCAGACGTTTCAGACTGTCCTCAATCGATCTGAGTGTACCGTCTTTTGTGTAATCCGTTTGAATTTTATTCTTACGTCCATATTCAAACAGTCCTTCCTTCTCTTCCGTTTCATCCAATACAATCCGTCCCACTTTTGAGCTGAGCAGGTACTCATCACGGTTATAAGCTGACAGAGCCTCACCAAGTCTGATCTCAGCCAGTCCAGCTCCGTAAAATGGTGCAGTATCAAAATAACGGATGCCTTCATCCCACGCTGACTGAATCGTCTTTATCGCTTCCTCTTCAGGCACATCCCTGAACATATTGCCGAGTGGTGCAGTCCCAAGACCAAGTTTATGCTGTATCGAAAAATCATTCTTCATACTATAACACCTCTTTTTAAAGTAGATGTGCTATATCTACCCGCTGCGCGAGGGGATAAACGAAGCGAAGACCCGGGACAGTCCCGGGTCTTCAGTGTCGTGCTATATAAAGCCAGTTGTAGTGTTTTGGCTGATTATGGTAGTGTTTTTTCTTTTTGCTGTAGTATATGGACGATTGGGTGCAGGATACACCCGGGTTTGTTGCACTGAAACGGGGGTTGGCTGCAGTGACTCGATTTGCTGTTACAGCGCAGTAGAGAGTCAGACCCTCTACTACGTTCACTGCTGCACGTTATAGTTTTACCCTCACCCTCTTTATTGTCGCACGAATAGTCCACAATGAAATGGCAATTAAAACAAATGATACCCCGAACGGAATAAATATTGACAGGTTTTCAGGTACACTTAACGAGAGCAATTGGTGTAATGAGAACAGACGGTGCAACGGTGTTTCTAATTCTCCTGACCATAGGAGGTCCATCATAAAAATTAATGTAAGTGCGCCTGGAATATATAGAACTAACCCCCAGCCGCTATAACGGTAATAGCCTGCTCCGATCAGCCAACCTGCTAAGTAATAGACGAATAGATTGAGTGTATAGACCAGAAAGATCAAAAACCATGAAGCACCTTCACCCAGATATGTCACAAAACTAACTGGTGAAACCAGCTGTTCGATTCCAGCTATGATAACCGCAATCATCATAAAAATTGCCGATAATGCCAAAGCTGCAATAACATTGCCTTTGAAATAATCCTTCCGCGTAATACCTGTTTTCACGAACCAGCTCAGGAATTTTGGTACTGACAGAATACCGACCACCAGCATGAAAATCTTATACGGATTCTCTATAAAATGAATGAAGCCCTGAAAAGCTGCTTCTTCATCGTTTAATAAAATTTTAAAATCAACGAAAACCTGCAAGCTGATAAATAACAGCAGAACAATACCAATCATCCACGTTGACCACCCAAGCTGCATAAATGTCATATTAAAAGCGATTTTTAAATCTTTACGGCTACTTTGCTCCATGCTGCCCCTCCTCCTTAGTGAGATGAATAAACAGATCCTGAAGTGAGACAGGTCCGATCTCAAGCCCTGATTGTCCGGCCCGAGCCAGCTGTTCATCAGTAAGCGGGTCAATCACCATGACTGACTTCGTTCCACCAAGTTTTTGCGTGTGAATCTGATTCATACCTGCAACGAATTCATCTACCAGGTCAGCTGCGCCAGTTACTGATGCGCCTTTTTCAAGCACAACATCAACCGGTTCATGTAAAAGCACTTTTCCCTTATGCAAAATTACTGCTTCTTCAAACAGATAATCCATTTCAGAAACGAGGTGTGTGGATAAAATCATCGTTCGCGGGTAACGCGCGTGATCTTCTAACAGCTCCTGGTAAAAAAGTTCTCGGGTCGGGGCATCCATGCCGGAATAGGTTTCATCGAACATCGTGATGGGTGAGCGGGAAGCAAGCCCAATGACGGCATTCAAGGCTGACTGCATCCCTTTTGACAGCTTATACACCGGCTTGTTTAAAGGAAGGTTAAATCGTTCCACCAATTCCATAGCGTACTCAGCATCATAGTTCGGCTTATATTCAGCTATCGCTTCAAGGTATGCTTTCACTTTTTCAGACTCTTCTTTAAGATCCTTTTCATAGACAAATGTCACTTGCTGCATCAGTTCTGCATTTTCAAAAAGCGGCTTTCCGTTTACCTGTATAGACCCTTCATCAGGTTCCGCAAAAGAGGCAAGCAGTGACAAAAGCGTCGTTTTCCCGGCACCATTGCGGCCAATCAGTCCGTAGATCTTCTCTCTATCAAGCTTTAGCGATACATGGTCAAGCGCATGAAATTTTTTATATTTAACAGAAACCTGATCAATTACGATGTCAGCTGTCACTGTTCACCCCGTCCTTTCATTTGTTTCATGAGTTTATTTAATTCGTCCTCAGATATGCCCAGCTTCTCAGCTTCCTGCAGCATAGGTAACATATATTGATCCACAAATCCCTTCTTCCTCTGTTCAATCAGCATTTCTTTTGCCCCCTCTGCAACAAACATGCCAACACCCCTTTTTTTATAGATCACACCCGCGTCCACCAGTAAGTTAATCCCTTTCGCTACGGTTAAATGATTAATCTTATAAAATGTGACGAGCTGCGTAGTCGATGGAATCTGCTCATGCACTTTCAGCTGGTCATTCACAATCTGGTCTTCAATCCGATCCTTGATCTGCATAAAGATTGGCTTACTATCATTAAGTGAGTGGCTCAATCGTACATCACCGCCTTTTGTTTTATGGTTGTATAGTTATGTATATAAGTATATGCCCGACTTCCGTTTTATGCAACAGTTCTTTTTAATTTCCACTAAAAAACCCTTTGGCAATATTGCACCAAAGGGTTTCTGTTTCAGTCTATTTTATTTACGACGACATTACCTGCCCACCATTCACATGTATACACTGCCCCGTCATATAAGAACCGTCATCAGATCCAAGCAGTACATACGGTGCGACAAGCTCTGACGGCTGCCCTGGACGGCCCATAAGCGTGTCTGTACCGAATTCTTCTACTTTTTCTTCATCAAATGTTGATGGAATCAGCGGTGTCCAGATAGGCCCCGGCGCTACCATGTTTACCCGGATTCCTCTGTCAGCAAGGTTCGCTGCCATACTGCGTGTGAAGCCGACAATCGCACCTTTTGTGGAAGTGTAATCAATCAGCTGCGGATTTCCTTTGTATGGATTCACTGACGTTGTATTAATGATCGCACCACCCTCTTTTAAGTGGCGTAATGCAAACTTCGTCATATGGAAGACTGAATAGATATTTGTCTTAAAGGTCTTATCCCACTGTTCAAATGAAATATCCTCAAGATTTGAAGTTGGATACTGAACCGCTGAGTTATTAATTAATATATCAAGTCGTCCGAAGTGCTCAACTGTTTGGGCAACTAACGCCTTACACGTTTCTTCTTTAGACACATCTCCAGGAATTAATAAACACTTCACTCCCGCTTCCTCGATCAGCTTCTTCGTTTCCTCTGCATCACTCTGCTCTTCTTTGAGATAATTAATTGCAAGATGTGCACCTTCACGCGCATAAGCAATTGCGACAGCCCTGCCGATTCCGCTGTCTCCGCCGGTAATCAGCGCGACACGGTCAGTCAGCTTTTCACTGCCTTTATAGTGAAGCGGCTGGAGTGGACGCGGGTCCATTTTCGACTCAATTCCAGGCTGTTCTGTCTGCGTTTGCCCCGGTTGGCCGCCCTTTTGTCTATGTTGAATATCCATTTCATCCAGCTCCTTTATTAGTCAGATACCAATCTTTTCCTCACACAATTTGTTGTAAACATGTTTCATGTTCGTCAAAAAGAATGAATCCGCGCCCATCCTTGATTTGAAGGTAACCAGCTGAAATGTAATTTTCTAAGAAATTTACTTTTGCCGATTGCACACAACTCTCTAAAAAAAGATAGCCTGTTTTTTCATATCAGCTTTCCCTACAATGAACATATTAATCAATTGAAAGAGGTCATATCGATGAAACTGGATACACCAAAAATCCATCCCGAACTTCCTGAAAGAAAATTTGAAGACATTTTTTATGAAGATTATCCTGAGCTTGACCGCTGTCTGATTAACGATGCTGATTTTGAAAATGAAGAGCTGCATCGTGTGAATCTGTCTGGGATGGTTATTAAAAATTGCCGGTTCAATGGCACAGATTTTACCTCGATCAGTATGACAGACGTTCAGTTTGAAAACTGTGATTTCTCAAATGCCAACCTGAGTAAATCTTCTATTCACAGAGTCAGCTTTAACAATTGCAAGTTCACTGGTACTGATCTGACCGACTCAAGACTGGGTAATGTATTAGTGGAAGAATCTATTCTGAACCTTTCTGCTTTTGGCAGTTCAAAGCTTGAGAAAGTACTGTTCAAGCAATCTTCACTGGAGAGCTCAGACTTCTTTGAGTGTGTCCTGAAAAAAGTTGAGTTTGATACGTGCAACCTGAACAGCTCAAACTTTGAAAGAACGCCGCTGAAGACAGTTGATATCAATACTTCTACGTTTGAATCACTGATTCTCTCACTTGAAGATCTGAGAGGATGTAAAGTGTCCACCCATCAGGCGATTCAATTCGCGGCACTGATTGGGTTAGTGATTGTGGATTGATAGACATAAAAAAAAGCCGCCTTGAAAGTGATCAAAGTGGCTTTTTAATGCTTAATAAACTATTAGTTAGACTCGAATATACCTACAAGAACAGCAGAAAACCCCATGCTAATTAACAATGTCATTCCCCAATCAAGTTTACTTGTAGTTTTCAAAAGAATATTAAGACTGGCCCCAATCAGGAACATAACGACAAATGTAAAAATTAAAGGATTCGCACTAAATGACATTTTCCCATTCCCTTCCTGTTAAGATTGTATATCACTGATTTTTTTGAAACCGATAAAATATATCGCCAATATAATAGGAATGATTAATGGGATCAAAATAAATACTGAGGCTGTCCAGACACTATTCAGTACAAGCATCGCATCACTGCAGCCATCAGTTCCACACACTGTCATACGATATCCTCATGAATTGATCTCAGACATATAGCCGATTAATCTAAAACCTACAAAGAAGAACCATACGATAACGATCAGGACAATAAAAGCCAGCATTCTGCGTTTTTACTCATATCATGAACTCCCCACCAATTACTTAAAAGATTTATGACCCCAGTATACAGATCTAACAGAAAAAGTAAGATCACTCGAATTGAGTATAGCACAACCATACAATTTTCCCCTATTATTTTTTTGACAAATAAAAAATGACTGCGATTAACAGTCTTTTTTCACCTTATACCTTAGTTCTTCTCATTCTCCAATTCTTCAATAGCCTCATCCAGCCTCTCTCTGTCCTCGTCTGAGATCTCCGGGAATTGTGGATCTATTTTCTCCAGACAGTCAACCATTACCTCTGTAATGATATAGCGTGAATACCATTCGTCGTCGGCCGGAAGCACATACCATGGAGCGAATTCGGTTGATGTATTGCTCAGTATATCCTCAAAGACTTCCTGATACTGATCCCAGTGACGGCGTTCTTTTACATCATTGAATGAAAACTCCCAGTTCTTTTCAGGATCTTTCATACGTTCAAGTAACCGCTCTCTCTGTTCCTCTTTGGACATATTGAAGAAAAACTTAATGACCTTGAAACCATTTTCAGACAGATGCTTTTCAAAATCATTAATCTGTCTGTAGCGCATCGGCCATACTTCATCTTTATCCATACCCTCTGGATACATTTCATCCTTCAGTGCATCGTCATGAATTCTTGGCGCGATGACTTCCTCGTAGTGCGACCGGTTCAAAATACCAATCTGCCCTCTCGCCGGAAGTCCTTCACGGATCCGCCACAGGTAATCATGGTTCATTTCTGTCTATGAAGGCTTCTGGAATGAAGCAGTCGTCAGTCCCTGCGCTGTTAAATTTGAAAAGATATAGCTGATGGCTTCATCTTTTCCGGCAGCATCCATCGCCTGCAGCACGACCACAATCCCCTTCTTCTCTTCAGCATGAAGGCGCCAGTGCAGGTCCTTCAGCTTTTCGATACTTTTTGGCAGATGCTCTTCAAGAAATTCTTTCTCATCAACATTGTCCTTCTCTGTTGTAGCAAAGTCTTTTAAAGACACGTTTTTATTACAATCAACCAAATATTTTTTAATATTCATTTTATCCACATACCTTCCCTGAAATAACTGCCCTGTCATTTATTTAAAGTTTGCTGTCATCCTCAATTTATACACTTGCCTCAATAAAGGTAAACTGCACAGCAAACTGGCACAGTAGTTAAATTTGATAGGAAAAAAGTATTAATATATACTGAATCTAATATGACAAAAGAAGGTGTCACGGTGATATCCAAATATAATATACCCAGATGGATTGTTTATCTCATTTTGGTCGGGGCAGGTGCAGCAAGTTTTTATTATATCCCGACCTTATTTGGTATAGATTTTTTAATCGGATCTTTTTTAACCTTTCTTTTATACAGGTTGTTCGGCTTCAGGATAGCTTTGATTCACTCAATTATTTTTGCGTACGCAACCTTCTATATCTGGGGGCATGTATACGGCTCTGCAGCCATGCTGCTCGAGTTTTTGACAGTTGTGTTTCTTTATAAGAAATTCAGACAGTCTCTTATTATGGCAGATATGATCTACTGGCTGCTGTATGCTGGGGGATTAGCGGCGGGATTGCAGATATTTTAATGGAAAAAGGCTGGGATCCGATTATCATTTCCTTTTATAGAGGCGCTGTCGGTTTTGTCTGCTTTTTGATTTGGTTCCTTTTACACGCCAGCAAAACCTTTCAACCTCCAGATGGTTTTACATCTGGTCATTACTGGCAGGGGTAGGAGTAGCCGGGAACTTCACTTTTTACTTTTTCAGTATTGAGCACTCAAGTATGGCGATAGCTGCTACTTTAATGTACACAGCACCTGTATTTGTGTTTTTAATTTCTTTTATTTTTAAGATTGAACGGTCCACTTGGTTTAAATGGGGCAGTATCGGCGGAGTGCTGATCGGTATTGTGTTACTGACAGGTGCGTATCAAATTGACTCACTCTCAGTAAGTCTAATTGGAGCGATCACCGGGCTTGCTGCCGGCCTTTCATATGCATGTTTTATTTTCGGTTTTAAGAATGCTTCTTCGAAGGGAAAGCCGCAAACCGCTTTAACTACTGCCTTTTTAGCATTCTGTATCATTCTTTTTTCGATTAGTGATAAGCAGGAAATTGTGGATCCAACCACTTCAAGTGATATCGGCTGGTTTCTATTATTAGGGATGATCGGGGCAGGCATTTCGTTTATCGTTTATGTCATTGGTATCCGCCGTACCACAGCACCCACTGCATCAATGGTCGCAATGGTCGAACCGGTAACAGCTTCATTGTTTGGTGTGCTGCTGTTAGGCGATCATCTAAATCTTGTTCAAATGATTGGAATGGTGATTATTTTAGCAACTGTTACAATACTGAGTGTAAAACAGAAAGATTAAAAAAACCGGCATCTACTTATGTCTAAAAGTAGATGCCGCAGTTCTATTTATAAGACATTAAGCGTCATAAAACTTCTAAATCACAACTACTTCAGCACAGCACCTGCTCTAAACCAGATGGTAAATTGCATGATCAGAAGAGATAATACTACCCATCCAATTATCGGCAGAAGTGCTACCTGAATTGTATCAATTGTATGGGCAGGAGCACTCTTTGTGATGGCAGCAGCAGTAAAGACAAAAAACATACCAAAAGTAAAATTTCTCGACCACTGAGTAACGTGATAGGAAAACAGTCCTTTACTGAACCCATAAGCAGCTACACGTTTTTTTGCACGAGTGATTTCAATAACTTCTATTCCAATAAATATAATCAGCACAATCAACCAGAATGCATCGATTAAACCGGCAGACAATGTATCTGCATATGCACCAGCAACCCCTGTAATAGATAAAGCACCGTGCACAATACAATTTGTATTAGTCCAATCATCTATCAGGTTCCAATCTTCCCTTAAAAGATATCTTTCTCCAATTAATAATGCTCCTGAGGCATAGAATACCAGACCGATCAATTGCATTGGTACAGTCATCCAGGAATAAGAAGTGCCTAAAAGCTGCACCCACAAAATAACGAGTGATTGCATTCCCACTGCTGACAACAGTACCACTCCATGCACAGGAATACGCTTTTGATATAACTTTACAAAACTGATGATATAAACCGGCAGCAGGCTTAGGTAAAAAACAAAATTGCTGAATGCGACCGGTTTAATCATGTGCTCAATGAATGAAAACTTTTCAATTAGAACATTACACATCACGGCGATCCCTGCAATCCATGCCCCACTGACAAAAACATTAACTGGATTCCTGAAAAAAGACTGCCGAAAAGTCCGGTCAGTCAACTGCCATGCCAGTTTGCCATAAATAATGAAAAAAAGGAGAAGCAATAGAACAGTCAGTATGCCTGCTGATTTATTTATTATAGTAAATTCTTTTGATGCACCAAATAGAAAAATGCCCATTGCCATTACGATCGCGGCAGCGGCAGGATTGATTACTTTCATATTATCGCTTCTTTCAAGACAAAATTTCCTTTGCTGATACTAAGGAAAGATGAACGATCAGTGAGCGCAAGTCAGAAAAACAGCCCTACTCTACTTTACTGATATTGCGATTTCCTGCACCAGAAGTTTTACGGTCCACCTGGCCAATCAGATAGGCAGAGCCTGGTATCCTTTTAATCAGATAGGCAGATAGGATGCTTCCGCCAACTGAGAAAATAAATGCGGCGGGAGCAAAAATAGACGCGTTTAAATCAAAAGGAACAAAATTCGTAAACAGGACCAGAAACATCATATGTAACAGATAGATTGAAAAAGAATATTTACTGATCAGCTTAATGGGTGCAGGGACCCCTTTTAAATAAGAAGTTAAGTATAACCCTCCGAGAAACACAAAGATCGTATAGAAAAGAACATCAACACGACTTGAAACAATCACGATATAATGTCCCTCAATCACATTGTAGAGGACAAACAGCCAAGACATCAGTGCCAATATGACAATTGCACTTCCTGCTTTTTTTAAAAATATCATCCACTCAGTAATATATCTTCCCGCAAAATAAGCGATGACAAAAAAGATCAGCCAGCCCGGGAAGAAGATCCTGGAATTAGTCACCCATTCTATGCCATCTAACAGCCCGCCAGCAGCAGAAGCTACTCTGAAAAAATGAAGGTAAGCGATATTGAGAGCTAAAGATAATGCAGTGACCAGATATGGATTAAACCGGTGAATATAACGGTTAAATAAAAAATGAAGCAAATAGAATTGAAAGATAATCAGAATAAAATAACCATGCCAGCGTGCCGCAATAATATAATTTTCGACTACTCTCAGAAAATAACTGAAATCTCCAGCATTCAAGATCATATAAAATAAGCCATAGGCGATAGACATTGTCATG
This sequence comes from Jeotgalibacillus alimentarius, assembly GCF_000829445.1. Lineage (GTDB taxonomy): Bacteria > Bacillota > Bacilli > Bacillales > Jeotgalibacillaceae > Jeotgalibacillus > Jeotgalibacillus alimentarius. Next base: position 367,075 of record NZ_JXRQ01000015.1, on the reverse strand, counting down.
TAAGGGATAAATATAAAAGAGATTCTCTTTTTCCAAAATCCTTTAGGAGGAGAATTGTGATAGGAGTAACTCAGGAGAAACTCTGAAATCATGACAAAAATCGGTGTCGCAAAAATAAATGTCATCTGAGTCAGCTTGGCAATTTCGACCGTGGATGCCGGCAAATCAAAGTTCATTAAAACCTGGGAAGCTGTATGTATTAAGACTACACTTAAACAGGCCATGGCTCTGATATAATCAATTCCAATGACGCGAGCTTTTTTCAATGTTATAACCTCCAAAATAAACAACACTTTCAATAATATATCATACCAGACACTGGCACTTAAGGTAGATGCGTGTCAGACCCGCCTCTACTTTCCTGACCCACTCCCTCCCTCCCTCTACCCCACCACCACGTTAAAGAATTAAACGAAAAAGTATTGACTTTCTTTTTTCTTCCGATATACTTTACATACAATTCCGATTAAACAAATAGGATTAAATAGATAAGCAGGTGATGGTTTGTTTTTATCAATGAATAACGTACATAAGTCTTTTACGAATAATGATAAGACTGAGCTTGTACTGTCAGATATTCAGCTTGATGTGAAAGAAGGCGAATTCGTTTCGATTCTCGGTCCTTCAGGCTGTGGTAAGTCTACGCTGTTATCAATTGTTGCCGGGCTCGCTCATGCAACTGAAGGATCGATTGAGCTTGAAGGCAAGACGATTAAAGGACCCGGGAAAGAACGCGGCATGGTGTTCCAGCAGGCAGCTTTATTTCCGTGGCTGACGGTTGAGGAAAATGTGATGTTCCCGCTGTTACCGGATATGTCCAAAAAAGAAGCGCAGCAAAAAGCTCATCACTACTTGCAGATGGTGCAGCTTGGCGCCTACACAAAGCATTCTCCACATGAGATCTCCGGTGGTATGCAGCAGCGTGTGGCGATCGCACGGGCACTTGCGATGGACCCGGCACTGCTGTTAATGGATGAACCATTTGGTGCACTCGATGAGCAGACGCGTTCACGGCTCCATGAGATTGTGGAAAAGATCTTTCTTGAAACGAAGAAAACGATTCTTTTTGTCACACACAGTATTGCGGAATCGTTAAAGCTGTCTGACCGGATTGTTGTAATGGGAACACAGCCCGGCACGATCTTAGAAGTTATTGAACTCAACTTCCCGAGACCACGCTCTCAATCAAAAGAAGAGCTTCTATATTATGAAGAAAAAATACAGGCGTTATTGAAATCTGAAATTGATAAGGTAACGGAAAAGGAGCAGAAACATGCAGCCAGCCGTTAAACGAATTATTTTTTACGTATTGCTTTTTTCGATCTGGCAGGGTGCTGTTTATGTGTTCGATGTCTCTCCTTCCCTGCTGCCCGCACCAACAGATGTATTCGCATCACTTTATGAAGGGTTCAGTAATCTCACGCTGGTCTATGACCTTGCAGCCAGCTTCAGAAGATTATTTATCGGGCTTGCGATTGCGCTGGTGTTAGGACTTTTACTCGGTGTCCTGTTAGCGAAATCAAAAACAGCTGACGAAACGCTCGGTTCACTCATTCTTGCACTGCAGTCCGTACCAAGCATTGTCTGGTTGCCGCTTGCGATTATGTGGTTTGGCCTGAATGAAATGGCTGTTATTTTCATTGTGGTACTTGGTGCCACGATTGTTATGACAATCAATGTCCGCACGGGGATCATGAATGTTCCCCCGCTTTTTATAAAAGCCGCAAAAACCATGAATTACAAGGGATTCAGATTGTTCAGCAAAGTTACCATACCTGCTTCAATCCCTTATGCTGTAACAGGCATGCGACTTGCATGGGCATTTGCATGGCGTGCGCTGATGGCCGGTGAACTGCTCAGTACAGGTCCCGGGCTTGGCTATTCATTAAGATTTGCATCAGATTTTGGAGATATGAGCCGCGTCATTGCGATCATGCTTCTGATTATGCTGATTGGTATTATTGTTGACTTACTGTTTTTCCAGCGTATTGAAAAGAAGGTTCTTAGAAAATGGGGACTGGCAACATCATAAATTATTTGGAGGCGAAAGCAATGAAAAAGACTCTTAGCGCATTATTCTTTCTAACGGCCATTCTGGTGTTATCAGCATGTGGCTCAGACAGCTCATCAGGCAGCAAGGATGAAGTCGTGATCGGTTATTTCCCGAATATTGACCACGTTCCTGCAATGGTGGCAAAAGAAAAGCAGTACTTTGAAGAAGCATTTGGTGAAGACAAAGAAGTCACTTATAAAACATTCCCGGATGGCGGTGCTTTCATGACTGCACTGAAAACCGGTGATATTGACGCAGGGTTTGTAGGACCTGGACCTGTTATGAACAACTATGCGAATGGTGCTGATGTGAAAATTCTTGCTGGTGCCTCTTCAGGCGGTACGGTTGTTGTGGCAAGTGAGCAAAGTGGAATTGAAAGCTTAGAAGATCTTGGCGATCATACATTTATTACGCCTGGCGTCGGCTGTACACATGACGTTCAGATGGAAACATTCCTGAAAGAACAAGGCATCACTTCAGCCCGTATCGGTGGAACATTAAAGCACGTGACAGGTAACCCGGCTCAATATCAGGCCATGTTTGAATCAGGTAAAGTAGATCTTGCAGCTGTACCTGAGCCATGGGCTTCTACACTTGTAGCGAACGGAGCGAAAATCATCGTGGATACTGATGAGATTGCTTACGGCACAACTTTACCGAATACAGTACTTGTTACGAGCGGCAAGCTGATTGAAGAACAAAGTGAACTTGTTGATCAGCTCACAGCAGCTCATGAAAAGAGCGTTGCATTTATCAATGAGAACCCTGAAGAAGCACAAACAATTGCAGTTGATTCAATTGAAGAAATCACAAACCAGCGCATGGATGAGTCAATCATTGCAAGCGCATGGGAGCGCGTGTCGTATACAACTGAGGTCAATGCAGAAGTGATTCAGGCATTCGCTGACTCTTCACATGACCTGCAGTTCCTGAAAGAAAAGCCTGAATTCGATGAGTTAGTCGTTCCTCAAGGCACAGAAGTAGGAAGTGCACAGTAAATATGAAAAAGTGGATCACAGCGTGTCTCGCACTGCTGATCCTGCATGGATGTTCATCCGGGGTTAACCTGGATGAACATTTTTCCTTAAACGGGGAAGTAACCGACCTGCAGGCAGTGAATCAAAACAAAGAACTTTTTCACACAGATGATATGGAAGGTGAAATCTGGCTTGCAGCCTTCATCTTCACACATTGTGACACCGTCTGTATGCCGATGACTTACAACATGTCAGAGCTGCAAAAGCAGTTAGATGCTGAGAACCTCGACTATCAGTTCGTCTCCTTCACCGTTGATCCTGAACGCGATACCCCTGACGTCCTTAAGTCATATGGAGATCAGTTCGAAGTGGATTATGCCAATTGGGACTTCGTCTCAGGTTATGAACAGGAAGATGCTGAACTGTTTGCCAACAGAGGATTTCTCTCCCCTGCTGCACAGGTTGAAGGCTCTGATCAGTTTGTCCATAGCACCTCACTTTATCTGATGGTGGGCGACCGGATCTTAGAGAAATATGATATGTCAGTTGACGTGCCTTATGAGGAAATTGTTGAGGCGGTTGAGTTACTGCAGGATTACTAGAGCGAAGTTTGGGACAGACCCAGACTTCGCTTTTTTTGTCATCTCAATCCTTCCAGCTGTACAATAAAGATACGTACTTCAATCAACTTTCTGCAGAAGTGAATATCTGATATTTAAGGAGATCAATATGAATATCTATCTTTATTGGTTCATCCAATTAACCTGGGGTGTGCTGATTAATATAATCGGCTTATGTATTGCAGCAATTTTATTTTGTGCCGGTTTAAAACCTTACAGATTCAACCATGCGATTTATTTTGAGGTTGGCGAAAAATGGGGCGGTGTTAATTTCGGAGTATTCTTCTTTGTTCAGAAACATGCCCCTGACAGACTTAAATCGCATGAATATGGCCACAGTTTTCAGAACCTGCTGTTAGGACCGGTCATGATTGTGGCGGTAACGATTCCTTCCGCGGTGCGCTATCACTTCCGGAAATATCAGCATAAAAAAGGGTATTCCCTCAAGCCGTATGATGATTTCTGGTGTGAGTCATGGGCGACAAAACTGGGCAGGAAATACACATAGCGGCAGTCCGGTCCTGACCCGGGCTGCCGTATTTCATTAGCTTATTTTACTGAAGCCGTTTCCGGCAGACGAAGTGGCTTTAATGCACCGCTCCATGCTAATACGTCATCAAGCATTGCATTAACATTCACAAGGTGTAACTCCTGAGGTGTGAATTTGCTCATACCTTCAAAATCTGTGAATAGAGAAAGTGTTGGATGCGTACGCACATCTGCGATTTTGATTTCTGCCATGATGCCTCTTAAATGTTCAGCTGCACGTGCGCCACCGGTAGATCCGTAACTCACGATACCTGCAGCCTTGTTGTACCAGGCTTCACGCGCAAAATCGATTGCGTTTTTCAGAGATGCTGAAATACTGTGGTTATATTCCTGAACGATGAATACAAATCCATCAAGGCTGGCAAGTTTCTCATTCCATGCAGCGATCCCGGGCTCAGTACCATCTGTTGTTCCAAGGAACGGAAGCTGGTAATCTGCGATATCTACAATCTCATATTCCGCGTCATTGCGCTGATCTGCAAGTCCTTTTACCCATTCTCCTACCTGAGGGCTTACACGTCCCTCACGTGTACTACCTAAAATAATACCAATCTTTAATTTTTCTACAGTCATTTGTTGTTCCTCCTTTGATTGTTGTCTGAATAAATTGCTAAACATACCCATTTTCTGCACCACCTGTGATTTAATTGTTTGTTATTTTTGGCAGTCCGGGTCTGTCCCAGCCTGCCAGAGACTGCCACCCATGGCTGTCTGGGACAGACCCGGACTGCGCACTTATACCGTCAGCTTGATCTGATTTCCGGAAGGGTCAAAAGTGACAAAGTACTCCCCTTCTTCTTTAACCTTTGCATTGATTGACTTCAGATTACGAACGGTTTCACTCAGTACTTCTTCGTCCGCAAATGATAGAACATATGACTCGAGCCCAACACTTTCTGCTTCAGGGGCCGGTGCGCCAACTCCGTTCCATACATTCACGCCAACGTGATGATGGTAATTTCCATAGGATAAGAACAGTGCCTGGCCTCTGAAACGGTTAACCAGATCCATCCCCAATCCCTTCACGTAAAATTCTTCAGTCTTTTGCAGTTCAGAGACATGAAGATGAATATGCCCCATCACCGTTCCTTCAGGCATTCCCTGCCATGGTTGCTCCGGTGTTGCGTGTGTTAATAGTTCATCAAAATTCAATGGATCTACTGTCATTGCCACTTCATCATTGCGCCACGACCATTCAGCAGGATCACGGTCATAATAAATCTCAATTCCGTTTTCATCAGGGTCATTCAGGTACAGCGCTTCACTTACATCGTGGTCGGATGCACCAATACGCACACCGTTTTCAGCAAAATGAACAACGATATTTGCCAGGTCTGAGCGCTCCGGCAGTAAAATTGCAAAGTGATACAGGCCAGTCGTTCTGCCCTGCTTTGGTGTCACATCTTCAGGCTGCACGAGCGATAAAAAACTTGTGCGCCCATCTGCAGTGAGCCTGGCAGAAGACTCGGTCTGCTCCAGGATACTAAATCCAAGCTTATGTTGATAAAAATCGATCGAACGCTTTAAATCCTCTACTTTTATTTCAACGTTCCGGATAAACGTCGTTGGTTTTGAGTGAAATCCCATGTTAAACGCTCCTTTTCTCATTAAGTAACTTTATGTAACTAAGTATATAATAATAACCAAGTGCCGGCAAGGAGAAAAATCTGTTTGTGTCATAAATATCAGTTTAATCCAAAAAGGTCCCTGAGAAGACAAAGCCTTCTCAGGGACCTTTTATTAATTTCTTTTAGGCTGCGGGACTGTAAAGAATGTGATGACTGCAAACAGAAAAAACGCAATCAACAAAATTGTCCCTCCAGCAATAAAGTACACCAGCACAAATGTTTCACCGAGGTTGAGCGGATTCAGGTTGTAAAACCACATACCTGATGTTAATCCGATTGCACCTGTTATGGCAGTTATACAATGCACGGTCACAAGCTTTTTATATTTGATTTCAAAAATCTGATAAAAGATCCTCCATGCGAACACTGACAGCCAGCCTACCAGCAAGATGTGAGCATGGATCGGGCGCAGCGCATAATCCATTGCACCTGCCATATGTGAACCCAGATACGTTCCGATAAAACCAAAGATTGCAGCAATCTGAATTAACCTTAATCCCCATTTCTTTTCCATTCCTTACTCCTCCTCAGACTTCGGGAGATACACTTTCACTCTTGTACCCTTCCCATTTATACTTTCAAAATCAATAGGTCTGACGGTTCTCTGAGAAAAATCCATCTAAAGCCTGAGGCGGGAGCACGGATAAGTCAATCATCTCCTGAACATCCGTCAGGTCTGCTTCTCTGACCTCATCAAGCACAGTCTGAACATCAGAAACCTGTATCTCCTCCCTGGCATTAAACACCAGGATCCCCGGCGTCGCCTGATCATCCGGGAACAGTTCTTTCACTTTATTATCTGCAATCATACTCTGCGCGTCATCCGGAAGCGATTGAAAACTTGCACTCCGGTACTCAGACGCAGCTGGTCCCGCGCTTAACACGACGGCCAGCACCACCCATGCAATCAATGTGAGCCACATTCCTTTTCGCGAGGACACGAAATCAGTGGTTCGTTGTAAAATATTATTCATCCTGTCACTTCCTTTTTAGTCTTCACCATGCAGTCTACATCCTGAATATAAACGGAATATAAACTGTGCGATAATTGGGATAGCGAATGATGGGACAGACCCGGACTTCACTCCCACAAGAAAGGAGAAACATATGAATTTTGAACAATACGCCTCAGAACACTGGAACAAAAACCTGTATACATTTATTAAAGAAGCACTGAGTTTTTACCAAATGAAATCCCGTATCGAAAGTGAGAGTGTTTCAGAAGATGGCGCACACCTCTACCTGGCCTCCATTGCAGAGGAAAATATGTTATCGAGACTGGTTGGAGCCACTGGCGCGTATGAGGATATTGAAGCGGCTTTTGATGGAAAGGTGATAAGGGATTATTAAGCGGAGTTAATGCAGTTTAATAGTTTGGTACGCATTTGCTTCTCTTTGCTATACTTCTACTTGAAAGCGCAGGTGATTCTGTTGTTTAAGATTCTATTAATCGAAGATGATGAAACACTATTTAAAGAGATAAAAGAGCGACTGACAGCCTGGCAGTATGATGTATACGGAGTGAAGGATTTCCAAAAGGTCATGGAGAGCTTTGCTGAGGTTCAGCCGGACCTGGTCATTATTGATATTCAGCTGCCTAAGTTTGACGGGTTCCACTGGTGCCGCATGATCCGTGAGCATTCGAATGTTCCAATCGTCTTCCTTTCATCACGTGATCACCCGACTGATATGGTGATGTCGATGAATCTGGGGGCGGATGATTTTATTCAGAAGCCGTTTCACTTTGAAGTGCTGATTGCGAAGGTTCAGGCCATTTTGCGAAGAGTCTATAATTACACCACAACAACTTCAGATCTTAGAACGTGGATGGGCGCAACGATTGATATGGAAAGTAACCGTGTGAAAAGTGATAAGGGTGTGATTGAGCTCACTAAAAATGAAATCTTCATTCTGAAGCTTCTTGTTGAGCGAAAAAATAAAGTGGTTAGCAGAGAGGATTTAATGAATCTTCTGTGGGATGATCACCGGTTTGTGAGTGATAATACGCTGACTGTGAATGTGAATAGACTGCGGAAGAAACTCGCTGAGATCGGGCTTGGAGAAGCGATTGAAACGAAGGTTGGTCAGGGGTATGTTGCGCTCGAGCAGGTGGAGAAATGATTAAAAAATTTCTAATGGAGAGGATCAGCTGGATTCTGCTGATTTTACTATTACTGCTTTTAGCGATGATCATTGCCTACCTGGACCCTTCCCTTGCGATCAGTTCAATGATGTATTATGTGTTTCTGTCCCTGGTGATCACTGCTGTCTTTGTCACAGCACGCTATTTCAAGGAGACGCCGTTTTACAAAGAACTTGATAGTCGGGATGCTTCAACGGATCTATCCAGCTTTCCTGAACCGAACAGTCCGTTTGAGTCATCCATATATGAGCAGGTCACCTCCTCATTGGAACAGCTTGAAAAGGAAGCTTCTTCAAACAAGGTGCTGCTCGAACAGGAAAAGGACGAGCTTATGTCATGGATTCATGAAGTGAAAACGCCGCTAACTGCAATGAAATTAATCATTGACCGGACAAAAGATCCCCAGTTAAAGTCTGAACTGATGTATGAATGGCTGAGAATTCACTACCTGCTTGATCAGCAGCTGCATCAAAAGAGAATCCCGTTCATTGAAAATGATCTGTTTATTGAAAAGGTTGAGCTTGAATCACTGGTCTATAGCGAAATACATACGCTGCGTTCCTGGTGCCTGAAAAAGAAAATCGGCTTTGACATAGAACTGGGCGAGACGCACGTGCTGTCAGATGCAAAATGGCTGTCCTTTATTCTTCGTCAGCTGTTAACAAATGCTGTGAAATACAGCCATGAGGGGTCAGATATTATAATCCGCTCATTCGAACAAAAAGGACAGACAATCCTGACCCTGTCTGATCACGGACGCGGGATAGAGCCGCGGGATATGCCCAGAATATTTGATAGAGGTTTTACTTCTACAAGGCAGCACGATCAGCAGGCGACAGGGATGGGTTTGTACTTAGCAAAAAAAGCTGCTGTTCCTCTTGAGCTAAACATATCCGTTCAGTCAACACCTGGAGACGGAACAACAGTAACACTTACCTTCCCACAGGAAAATGAATTTCTTAAGATACAAGGCGTGTGACAATAATGTCACACGCTTTGCTTTTTTGTCAGGAGAATCGAAGGACTTCAACTGTCTGACCCGATACAATAAATGTATCTTAACACCTGGAGGAAATAGAATGACAATTCTTGAAGCGAAAAAAATTCATAAGTTCTACGGAAATAAATTTACAAAGCAAGAAGTCTTAAAGGGCATTGATATCAACATTAAAAAGGGTGAGTTTGTGACCATCATGGGCGCCTCAGGCTCAGGTAAAACAACGCTTTTGAATGTGCTTTCAACGATTGACCGGCTAAGTCATGGCGCCCTGATCATAGAGAATGAGGATCTGACAAAAAGTAAGGAAAAGAAGCTCGCTGAATTCAGAAAGCACCATTTAGGATTTGTTTTTCAGGACTATAACCTGCTCGATACGCTGACTGTAAAAGAAAATATTCTGCTTCCCCTTTCGATCACAAACACTCCTAAAAAAGAAGCGCAGGCTAAGTTTCAAAGTGTTGCAGAAGATCTTGGGATTGAAGATATTGCAGGAAAATATCCAAACGAAATCTCTGGTGGGCAGAAGCAGAGAACATCCGCTGCAAGAGCATTCATCCATGAGCCCAGCATCATCTTTGCTGATGAGCCGACCGGTGCACTTGATTCAAAAGCGGCATCTGATCTGCTTGAGAAGCTCACTCATTTGAATGAAAAACGCCAGTCAACAATTGTAATGGTGAGTCACGATCCTGTTGCAGCGAGCTACAGCAGCCGCGTGATTTTTATTAAAGACGGCCAAATTTATACGCAGCTGAATAAAGGTGATGAAAGCCGCAACTCATTCCTGAAGGATATTATGAAGACGCAGGGCGTGCTTGGTGGTGTTCAATATGAGCATTAATCAACTGATATTCCGAAGCTTCAGGAAGAATCTGAAAAGCTACTACCTGTACGTCTTTGCACTGATCTTCAGTGCTGCTCTCTATTTTGCGTTCGTCACACTGCAGTTCGATCCATCAATGGATGAAACCTCAGGATCAGTAAAAGGTGAAGCAGGCATCAGAGCGGCTTCTGTCCTATTAATTGGGATTGTAACGATCTTTTTGCTATATGCAAATAATTTATTTATTAAACGTCGGAGTAAAGAAATTGGTTTGTTTCAGCTGATCGGTATGACTAAAAATCGGATCTTTACCATTCTCAGTGCTGAAAACTTATTGCTCTATTACAGCTCTCTTATTGTTGGAACAGCGCTCGGCTTTGCCATTTCAAAATTGGTCGCGATGACCTTTTTCAAATTAACAGGCGTGGATGAAACGGCAACACTCAGTTTTTCCGGAGCTGCCTTTATACAGACATTACTGGTTTTCAGCGCTGTGTATGTATTGATTATGGTGATGAACTTCTTATATATCAAACGCCAGACCATACTCTCCCTTTTTCATGTAAAAAGTAACACTGAGAGCAGAGTCAAAAAAATGTCTTTCCTTGAAATACTGATTGGCATCCTTGGAATCTCTCTCATTGCGACTGGCTATTATGTATCTGCACAGCTGTTTGATGGAGATTTCTCATCGATGACTCAACTGTTTCTGGCGATGATCTTTATCCTTGGAAGTGTGATTATCGGGACTTACTTTTTCTATAAAGGTTCAGTCAGCTTTATCGCAAATATGATCAGAAAAAAGAAAGGCGGCTACCTGAATATTAATCAGGTCATGTCACTCTCTTCTATCATGTTCCGGATGAAATCAAATGCGATGCTGCTGACGATTATCACAACAGTATCAGCACTGGCAATTGGGCTACTGTCGTTAAGCTATATCTCTTATTACTCTGCTGAAAGGACGGCTGAAACTTCTGCTCCTGATGACTTTACATTCATTACTGAAGAGAACGCAGAAGCATTTGGCAGCGTCTTAAGTGAAAACGGTATTGCTTACAGCGAAAAACAGATTGATGTGATCCAGGCAGATATAGGAATGGAGGAAATTCTAAGTACAGAAATTGAAAACATGCAGTTTGATCCCAATCGGATGAATATGTCAGTCGTCAGTGATCGGCAGGTAGAAGGCATAGATGTTAGTATAGATGACATGTTATTCTCAGGTTCAAGTGATGCAATCCAGGCACTGATGAACCTGCAGAATGAAGGAACACTTACACTTTATACTGCTACAGATGAGATTGAAAAAGAATATGCCGGATTGAGGGACGACTATGTATTACCTTCTATCTTCACCGGCGGCTTACCGGCAGTAGTGGTCGATGAAACAGTATATGACAAGCTGGCTGAAGATATGGATGAGGAACTCCAGCGTGAGGCCTCTTTGTATGTCGGTCTTACACTTGAGGATCCGGAAACCATTGAAAAAGCTGATGAACTGTTTCACAGCATGCCATTCAGCGATGAGGCTGGCAACGCGTCCCAATACTCGATGGCACAGCAGCAAAAACTGAGTATGGGCTTTATCATGTTCATCGTCGGCTTCCTCGGCCTCACCTTCCTGATTACCTCAGGCTGCATCCTTTACTTTAAGCAGGTTGAAGAAGGTGATGAAGAACAGCCGAATTACAGGGTTCTAAGAAAGCTTGGCTTCACCCGTCAGGACCTTCTGAAGGGCATCCTTCAAAAACAGATCATCAACTTCGGGATTCCACTCACAGTCGGCCTCCTGCACAGCTACTTTGCCGTCAGATCAGGCTGGTTCTTCTTTGGAACTGAGCTGTGGACACCGATGATAATTGTGATGGTCTTATATGCCGGACTGTATTCGATTTTCGGAATTTTGTCGGTGGTTTATTATAAGAAAGTGATCAGGATGTCACTTTAACTAACGCAGCTATTTAAAGCGATACACAATTTCATATCCTGCACAAATATTCAACGAACAAACAATCCCAGATGAAAAAACTGCAAAGGCCCCCACCCCTTGCAGTTTTTCATTAAATACTTCAAAGACATTTAATATCTCTAATTAAGCTAAATAAAAAACTTACTCAGTCTTTTGCGCAATCAATAAATACAACGATTCTGTCGGAAAAAATACTTCCTTTATATCAAAACCTGCTTCAATCATTTCTTGCTTCATCCCTTCAAGCGTAACTCGTGGAGCATTTCCTGCACTTTGTTTTGGCTCAAGCTCCAGACACACAAGATATCCATCTTTTTTCAGCGTATTTTTTATTTGTTCCAGTAATGGACCGAGTGGCTTAATTTCGTGCAATACCAAAGAGACAATGACTACATCAATTGATTCAGCTGGTAACGGCAGTGCTTCAATACTTCCCTCAACAGGCACAATATTGAGTAGCTGTTCCTTCACCGCTTTTATATTAATCATCTCAAGCATGTATGGATCAATATCCAGCGCATAGACTTTTCCTTCTACCCTTTTTGCAGCAGGAATCGTGAAGTAACCTGTTCCGGCTCCAAAGTCTAACACGTGATCCGACTCATTTAACGGAATCATATCAAGCAGCTGCTCCGGTGAAAATGCCTTTCTGCGTTCAGCGCTTTCTAAATAAGATACTTTCCCGTGATGCATATACCTCATCCTTTCTAAGTCTGCATTCCGTTGAATTTCTCCTCTAACAACTCTGCATTCACAGCAATTGCAGCCATACTGCCTTCACTTGCTGCCATGATAAGCTGAGATGCACCGGCAATTCTTGTATCTCCACATGCAAATACGCCTGGCGTTTTCGTTCGCTGCATGCTGTCCGTTTCAATGCCGCCTTGTTCATTTAAATGATAGCCAAGATCAGATTCGAACGTTGCTGCCTGTATCCATTCTGAAGCGATGAATCCACCATCACGCAGCACTTCAGTCTGGTCCTCCAGCTGAATTTTTCCAAGCTGTCCACCTTTACCGGTTAACGAAACAATTTTCTTTTCATTAACTGTGATTCCTGCGCTGTTTAGAAAACCTTTTTCTTCGGCAGATATCACCTGATGCCCATTTGTAAATACAATTAAATCATCTGTCCAGTTAGATACCAGCTTTGCCATATGGACTGCTTTTTGATCCTCTGCGATCACAGCAAGCGGCAGGTCTCTCATTTCCCATCCATCACAGAAGGGACAGCCGAACAGGCTCTTACCGTAGAACTAATGAACACACGGGATATCAGGCAGGATTTCCTTAAAGCCTGTAGCGAGAATCACTTTTTTCGAATGAAACACTTCTCCACTTTCAGTTTCCACTCTGAATTGTCCATCCTCTTTCGTAATCCCGTGTACCCGCTGCTTCTCAATACGCACATCAGGATATTTGCTTAATTCCTCCTGCCCAATCCGTTTAAATTCCTGCGGATCGATTCCATCCCTCGTCACGAACCCATGGGATTCCTGTGTGACTGCATTTCTCGGTTTGTTATCATCAAACAAAACGGTTTTACGTCTGGACCGGCCAAGCACTAAAGTGGCATTCAGTCCGGCAGGTCCACCGCCAATTACAGCACAATCTAATAGCATGCGCTCCACTCCTTTTAATGGACTAACTTTTTTGATTCATTTCGGCCTCTTTTGCAATATCAACTAAAAGCTTCGATTGCAATTCAGACTTCATATTCTCTTCCGCTTCTCGCATCACATTTTCAATCAGACAGCCCTCGTGGTGAATCGTACAGTCAAATAAACTCGTCTCACCTTCAATTGCATGAATGACATCCAAAAAAGAAATATCCTGCTTTGTTCTTGATATTTTATAGCCTCCCTTCGCGCCAGGTGTAGATTCAATCAGCCCGGCCTTCGCAAGTTTTGTTAAAATCTTCGAGAGATAGGTTGGAGAAAGCCGCTGCATATCAGCCAGTTCCTGCACACCTACAAGCTTTTCTCTCTGCTGAGTTGTTAGATAAACCATTGTATGCAGTGCATAATTCGTTGCGTTTGAATACTTCATGATGAACCTCCCGGGGGTTAAAAGAGATATTAAAGACTCTTGATGTCTCTAATTAACATGAGTGTAGCATGATGGTATCTGAAAATCTACTTTTTTGTATTGCAGTCCGTTATGATAACCACAGGATTTAATCTCAGGAAATAAGCCCGGGCTTATACCCGGACTCTTATACTTATATTAAAAGTATTTATTAAGATTTTCTCTTTTTACATTCACCTAAAAAATTCTCAAGCACCTCAGGATTAGATGCAAAATGAAGGTGCGTATATCCAGCCACAACGTTTTTATATAAGTACCCTTCTTCTCCTGAACCGAAATGACTGCTCACGTGATAAGCACCCGTCATCTTTTTATAGGGTATAAAGGTCGAATAGTGAAATTCATGTCCGCGTATGATCGTTTCACTTTTAAAAAGAGAATTACCCTCAGCGCCTGAGATTTTACGATAGCCGAGTGCTGCAAAATTTGCCTGCATCTCCGTTTTGCCAGGCAGCACGCCAATCATCGGATAAGTCTTTCCTTTCAGATTCGTGATTGATTCAGATAAATACATTAAGCCGCCGCATTCCGCGAGTACAGGGAGTCCTTTTTCAACTGCCTCTTTAATCGACTGCTTACCTTCACTGTTTTGCGAAAGCTCTTCTAAAAACTGTTCCGGAAAACCGCCACCTATATAAAGACCATCCGCTTCAGGCGGGAGCCCGTCTCCATTTACCGGTGAAAAATAGATCACTTCAGCACCGAAGGCTTCTATTAATTCTAGATTTTCCCGATAATAAAAATTAAATGCCTGATCATAGGCAACAGCTACTTTTACAGCGATAGGATCTTTCTGCTTGAATAGCGTATTCGCAATTGTCAGAGGGGGCTGTTGACTAAGGTTAAAAATCCGGTCAATATCAATTGTCTCCGTAACTGCTTCCCCCAATTTTTCAAGCTGACCATCAAGATCACCTCGCTCAATCGATGGAACGAGACCAAGGTGGCGCTCAGGCATGTTCATATCTTCATTTTCAAGCAGATAACCGCAGACTGGAATGCCGCACTCCTGCTCCACTGCTTCCTTAATCAGCTTATAGTGGCCTTCACTTCCTATTCTGTTAGCAATGACACCCGCAATCTTCACATCCGGATCCAGACACTGAAACCCTTTTACAACAGCGGCTGCACTTCGGGCCATAGCGGAACAATCCACAATCAGGATGACAGGGCAGTCCAGTAAAGTACTGATCTCTGCTGCTGATCCCCGGTCAGATGTTGGGGATTCGCCATCATAAAGTCCCATCATGCCTTCAATGATCGAGATATCAGCTCCTTCACTCCCTTTCACAAACACTTCCTTCAACACATCCGCTGAAAGCATCCAGCTGTCCAGATTACGCGAAGGACGCTTCGTGACAGCGGTATGATAAGACGGATCAATATAGTCAGGCCCACATTTGAATCCCTGCACATTAAGCCCCTTTTTCATAAAAGCGGCCATCAAGCCAATGGTGATACCTGTTTTGCCCACACCGCTTGATACACCTGCAATTAGTACACGACGGTCCGTCATGAGATCACTCCTTTTTGAAAAAGAGAGCGGTTTGTCATATTAAAATTCATCGCTTTTCCTCCTGTAGATTGATCACGTTATGTATTGTAGAAGAAACACGCTTATAAATGTTCGTCTCAGTAAATGACTGTATGCATTTAAATTAACCCTATTGTAGATGAACCTCTGATACTTGTAAACTTCACCTTTACTGCACTATACAGCCATTCTCTCTGCGAAACGACAGTAAAAACGCCCGCATCATTTATCCGATACGGGCGTTTCTGTAGAGTATTCTCAAACTGTTATTCCTGCTGCTACAAGCTTGTGTGCCTTTCTCGAAAACACACGCCACAGCAGTACGTTACACAATAAAATGAGTGCAAGCAGAATACCAATACTCAAATCGTACACATACATGCCTTCTGCCGAGAAGATGGCCTCTCTGAATCCATAAATGACATAAGTCATCGGCAGATAAGGATTGATTGATTCGAAAAATGGTGCTGTGAGTTCTCTCGGGAACATCGCGCCGCTTGCTGCAAGCTGCACGACAAGTCCGACCATGGCGACAAAGCGCCCAGGATTACCAAGACCGACAACAAGCAGTGTGACTAAGAACATATAAGCGAGTGACGCAGCGATTGATATGGCAATGAATAGACCGAGATGATCGATTTCAAGACCAAGTCCATAAATCACAATAGCATCGAGAATCAGTGCTCCCATAACTGCCTGAACCGATGCGATACTTGCTTTACTGATCCAGAATTCTCTGCCGGATGCCGGGAGTATGGCAGCCTGACCGAGCGGAAAGATCATATTGAAGGCAAGCGCCGCAATATAGAGTCCGATTGACAGGAAGTTTGGTGCGAGCGCATGTCCGTAGTTCGGAACATTGGACACTTTTTCAACGGATGTCTCAGCTGGAGACGCCATCATGGCATACGTCTGATCATCTGCATGAACGCCGCCCGCTTCTTCCGCTCCTTCAAGCAGCCTGCTTGCAAGTTCTGCGGTTCCGCTGCTCAGCTCAGAAAGTCCTTCGCCTAAGTCACGTGAACCATCTGTCAGCTGTGAAGCGCCATCTGATAGATCTGCTGCGCCTGATGATAAGTCTGATGATCCACTTGTGAGCGCAGGCGTATTTCCAGCAAGCTCACCAAGTCCTGATGCCAACTTATCTGACCCATCAACCAGTGCACCCGAGTTTTGATTGAGCTCAGCAGATCCTTCAGCAAGCTGGTTCACACCGCTGCTCAATTCACTGGATTTTCCGTTTAGTGACTGAGCGCCTGACGCAAGTTCAGAAGCGCCATGATTGATCTCTTCCACTGCCTGCGTATAAGCAGCTGTACCCTCTTTAAGCGTCTCAGCACCGGCTGTCAGCGTGCCGGTGCCATCTGATAATTGAGTTAAAGATTGATTGAGAGCCTGCGCTCCATCGGCTGCCTGACTGATTCCGTTTACCAGTGCTGGAGCCTGTGATGCAAAAGCATTCAGCCCGTTACTCAGCATTGTGCCACCGGACGCAACACCGTTAATGCCCTGCTCAAGAGACTCAGCACCGGGAAGCAGCTGCTGGTTGAGTGCGGCAATCTGATCTGACAGTGCAGCTGCCTGCTCCATATTCCCTTCTGCCACTGCCTGACTCAGCGCTGAAGAAAGCTCCTGCATGTGCGTGAGACCGGCTGTCAGATTACTGCTTCCTTCAGACAGCTGATACATGCCATCCTGTAAGCTGCCAATGCCCGCAACCAGTGCCGGAATGCCGTCTTCACCTGTTAAAGCAGCCGTCTGCTGACGCATATCTTCCAGTCCTGCTGCAAGCGGTGTGCTGCCTTCCTGCTGCACTTTTTGAATATTGTCACTAACTGTCTGAACACCAGCTGCTACTTCGTTTGCCCCGCTAATGAGTGATGCAGACTTTTCATTCAGCTGCGCTGTTCCTTCAGAAAGCGCTCCGGCGCCATCAGCAATCTGTGCAACTCCTGATGTATAAGCCGATGCTCCTTCCTGGAGGCTTTCAGCACCTGATGCAAGTGCACTGGTGCCATCAGCGAATTGGTGAATGCCTGCTGTCAGATCTGTTGCTCCTGCATTCAACTGATTCACTCCATCTGCAAACTGCTTCAGACCAACATTAAGCTCATTCGCACCATCTTTAAATGTCAGCGTGCCGTCAGCCAGTTTTGCGAGCTGCTTAGTCAGTTCAGCAGCACCGTCCTTCGCTGTATTGGTTCCATCCTCAAGCTGTTCCGAACCATCGGCAGCCTCAGTCAACCCATTTCCAAGCTCACTGATATTATCAAACAACACCTTCACATAACTTTCCGTCACGCGGTCTGAAATGCTCTGATTCAGACTGTCTGCTACGTTGCTGCTGATGCTTTCAATAAAATAATTTCGGCCTGGATTGATTTTATAACTCAGATTCATTTTTTCCGGCTCATCATCAAGTGCAGTTGCAGCATTGGATGAAAAGTTCTCAGGAATGACGACCATCATATAATAATCATTGTCCTCAAACCCTTTTTCAGCCTCATCCTTACTGACAAAATGCCACTCGAAATCCTTATTCGTTTTCAACTCATCTATCAGGTCATCTCCAATTGAGAGTTTTGTTCCCTCAACATCCGCGGGCTGATCTTCATTCACAACAGCAACCGGCATATGGTCTGTCTGATTGAACGGATCCCAGAATGATGACAGAATAATACCTGCATAAATTACCGGAATAAACATCATGACAATAACAGTACCAAGCATTTTCTTATTGTTGAATAAAGACTGCCAGTCATACTTGAACATATTCACTTCGTTTCACCTGATTTCTCTTCGTCTTCTGTCAGCTCATTCCAGTTCAGATGTGGTGTCTCCATGTCACCGAATCCCTGCTTAAGCAGATCTTCTCCTGTGATGGAAGAAAAGTATTCAATCAGCTGCTGATCCGCACCCTGAAAAACATTTCTTATGATCTCCTGCCCCCTGCCCGCATTATCACGGTCACTGAACACCTTCTCAATCAGTCCGTTATCAGGAAACATCTTCATCTCACCTTCCATCGCTTCCACGATATCAAGCATCGTAATAGCTGCCGGATCCTTGGCAAGCGTCACGCCGCCTTTTGACCCTGGAACAGACTTAATAATCCCTCTGACAACAAGCTTTCTCATAATCTTTTTCAGATATGAAGGAGATACCTCCAATTTTTTGCTTATGACGTCAGTTGCCACAGGAATCTGCTTCTCCTGTGTAGCAAGCAGCACCAGAATACAGATCGCCTGCTCTACACCGTTTGTTAATTTCAACGTGATTCACCTCTTCTTTAAATGTGGATGTGTTTTATCTATTATGGATGTCATTTGTCCACTTTAAAACAAATCTGTTTTAAATACAAGGGTTTCACAAAACGTTCTATTATTAATCCAGATAAATTTATAAGGAGTATCTGAACAAAACAAAAAGACTTCCGCGTATGAGGAAGTCCTTTACATGCATCTGCTGTTTCATTCATAGATACAACACCATATGGTCTATATCAAAATAACGCCCCTTATATTTCAATGCATGTCGATCTGTACCAAATTGCTCAAACCCTGCAGATTCATAGAGCGTTTTTGCTGCTGTATTATTCGATTCCACCATCAAATAAACCTGTTCAATACCTGGTATATGTTTAATTTCATCAAGTGCATGTATCACTAGTTTTCTGCCGATCTGTTTACCCCTGTTCCCGGGAACTACATATGTAGATACGATTTCAGCCCGGTGCATCAATTTCTGTTTATTTGATTTCACAATTGTAATGATGCCAACCAACTGCTCGTTATGAATTGCACCGAGTGTAATAGAAGCATCTGATGTCAGCCGGTTTTTGTAAAGCTCAATTGGCTGGTGCTGTTCCTCTTCGAAACTTGTTGCAAAAGCTTCAGGATTATTCTTTAAAGATGCTAATCTGATATCAAAGTAACTTTCTGCATCGTTCTCATTTAACCTTCTAATCTTCATATCCGACACCTCCGACTTAATCCAGGCTTCATCGTTTGCCAATCCATTTAAATAACATGGTTGCTTCACAGGAAACCAAGCAATATTCTCAGATCACCCTTCTCCCATCTCCTGCTGATCCGCGGCTGAAGCGCTCGCACAGTGCAGACATAAAAAGTACGACCTGATTTTACTCGATGTCATGCTGCCGGACCGCAGCGGGTTTGAGATATGCCCGCTCATCAGGGAAACAACTGACGCGCCAATCTTTTTCCTGACAGCGCGGTCTACCGATCTGGATAAGCTATCAGGCTTCGCGCTCGGTGCAGATGATTATATTACCAAACCATTCAATCCGCTTGAAGTGGTCGCGCGTGTAAAGGCCCACCTGAGAAGAAAAGCCGGTCAGTTATCTGAGCAGCAGCCTGCGCACTATCAATATGGTCCCCTTACCGTTAATACAGTGTCAGGCACTGTAACAGTCAGTGGCGAGCAAGTCGTTTTACCCGCACAGGTGTATCAACTGTTAGTGTTTTTCTGTCAGCATCCGAATCAGCTGTTCAGCAAAAATCAGCTGTACGAACGCGTGTGGGGAGAAGAATTTCTGGGGGAGGATAACACTGTAATGGTTCATATCAGAAAGCTCCGTGAAAAAATTGAAGATAACCCGAGTAAGCCCAAGCTGATTACGACAGTACGCGGACTCGGATACAAACTCGTATCGGATCAAGCAGATAGATGAATATACATAGACGTTTTATAGTCCAGTTATTTCTACAGCTGATGCTGATCTTTTTTCTCGTTGCTTCATTGATTATGTTATTTTGGGCGATCATCGGATTTACGATTACAAACGATGGGATGAAAAATGACCTCTCCTTAGCGGAAAATTATTTTATTACAGAAAATATCACGATATCTGATGATAGTGCTGATTTTGATGATCGGCTGAAAGAGCTTGCGGAGGATCAGAACAGCTGGCTGATGGTCGTCTCATCAGACGGTGAGATCATGGGGGATTTTCAGGCTCCAAAGACTATTCTTTCTCACCTGAATCAAAACGGCTTCTCAGGTCTGATGATGAATAATCAGGCGATAGATTATACTTACTGGCAGCTTGATGAAGCAGACACTGAATCACCTGTTGTGATACTTGGAAAGGAAAATGTTGCAGCTGGTCTTCTCGCACAGGTAAAAGAACAGATTGACTGGGAAAATAGTCAAGTGGATCTCAGTGATGACACAGCTAAGTTATTGACTGAAAAAAACGGTTTCTTTCAGCTGCTTGACCAATCTGGCAATGTGATTAACCAGTATCAGGCGGAAGACACCCCAGCCTCCTACTCGATTGAACAGGTTCTTTCATTGAATCAGTCTGAAACAGATTCAATTCAGACCTTTCATGATGGGGCGACGAATCAGACATTGTTGGTTAGCGTGCCGAACCAGCAATCTGATTCTATTGCTTCAGAACAATTCCAGAGTCCAGTTGAAAATAGTATCCTGTTCGTATTCATCCTCATGTTTCTCTTATTGCTGGGCAGTACATTCTGGTATGCCTATAAGTTCGGCAGCCCTTTGCTTCAGATGCTGAAATGGATTGATCAATTAAGTACAGGTATATACCATCAGCCACTTAATAACCTTCAGGAGCCCGCTCTTTATAAACGAAATGGGAGACTGAAGAAGAAATACAGACTGTATAAAGATTTAATTATTAACTTATCTCATTTAACAGATACATTAAAAGAAAACGAGGAACAGCGCGGGAAAATCAAGCTGACCCGGGAAGAATGGATCAGCGGCATATCACATGACCTGAAAACGCCGCTCGCTTCTATATCCGGCTACGCAAAAATGATCGAGACGCAGGAATATTCATGGACACCTGAGGAAACACGGGAATTCGCAGAAACGATCAGCAATAAAGCCACTTATATGAAGGATCTACTTGAAGATTTGACGCTGACGTACCGGATCAAAAATGGCGCCTTACCGATTAACCCGGAGCAGACTGATGTTGATGAACTATTACGGACAACAATTATCAGCTTTATGAATAACTCAAATTACAACGATAAGATTCTTCAGTATAAGTCTGAGGATCATGATGTACAGGCAGAGATCGATCCTAAATGGTTTCAGAGAATCATGGATAATCTGATTGAAAATGCCCTGAGATACAACCCTTCCGGCACAACCGTTGCCGTATCTTTAGCCGTAATCGAAAATCAGCTGCTGCAGATTACGATTGCAGATGATGGGATCGGCATGGATCAGCACACACTCAATCAGCTTTTCAATCGGTATTTCCGCGGGACGAATACGAGTGATTCCGGGAGTGGCACAGGTCTTGGCATGACAATTACAAAACAGCTGGTGCGGCTGCATAAGGGATCTATTAATGTTAAAAGCAGACCTGGAGAAGGAACGGTTTTTAGGATTTTGGTGCCGGTTCGTGAGTTTGGGGGTGAAAAAGTTGGCTGAGCTTTAGATGCGAAGTTTGGGTCTGTCCCAGACTTCTTAGAAAACGAATCCACCTATTGTCATTTCAACCATCGATTCAAGTGATGATCGACAGTCCGTTGTAGCAGGCGTTGGAAATGAAGGGTTTCGAGATATTCAACTGCTGTACGTTACCGTCAATGATGGCGTTGAACCTTCAGATGCGATGCTTCAAGTCAGTAATGCTGAGCAGGGGTTGATCGTAACAGATAACTTTATGAGTGAAGAAGTCAGGGATTTCGGTTTTGCACAACTGAATATGGTCACTATAAAAGCCGGCACGCCGGCTTTTCCGAATTTTGAAAAATCCAATCAAGGCATTCCCCTTGAGGATCTTCCACTTTTCGGCGTCAGTGTGATACATGATGAACCGATTGATCGTATTGATATTGAGTATAGACATTTTGGACTGACGTATAAACATACTGTGTATTTTGATTGATCAAAACATGTTTGGGAGGGTACTCATGACTGTAAGATATATCGCTATATTTTTTGTAGGCTTTATCACAACTTACTTTCTCTCTTTAAATTGATTTGACCATACGTATTTACTGATGGACATTCTATCCCGTTCTATAGCTGGTCTGGTGTTCGTTTTTTTTATGGTTACTGCAGCCAGGAAGAGTGCTGATTAAGAATATCGGCTAGCCTCTTATTTTTTGGTAAGGGCACGTTTCTTGAGCAACTGCAGATTCTCTAGAGGGTGTTTTTCCCAATGATTATTTCATACATAAAAAGCCAGGGAATCATTATCCCCTGGCCAGACTGCAGTTATCTTTTTCTATTTAATCTTCTGACTCTCGCAGACTCATACAGTTCAATTTCTTCTTTCGATTCAGGCAGCACCGGGACCACGTCTTTTGGGTCTCCATCTGAATCAACCGCTACCATGGTCAGGAAGGATTCTGTGGTCAGAGTTCTATCGCCTGTTGCAACATGCTCAACCTCAACCTTCACGTATACTTCCATTGATGTTTTACCTGTATAAGTAACAAATGACTCAAGTGTCAGCAGATCTCCTACTTTTGCTGAGGAACGGAAGTGAACAGAATCAATAGATGCAGTTACAACGACCCCTCCTGCATGCTTCATCGCAGAGAGTGCTGCCATTTCATCAATATAAGCAAGCACTTTACCGCCAAAAATGGTATTCAGGTGATTAGTATCAGGCGGCAGAACCAGTCTGGTCTGAACCGTTCTTGAGTCGCTGACAGGTTTTCCGGTCATGTTCATCATCGGTTTCTCACCATGGCTTCTGACCTGATCTGTTCCGCTGCCAGAACCATGTTCTCTAGTGCCAGCAGGACTTCATGACCGCTCCGGGTTTTAAGTCCGCAATCAGGGTTAACCCATATCAGTTCTGCCGGCAGGACTGACAGCGCTTTATGCAGCTGAGCTGTCATCTCTTCCACTTCAGGAATACGGGGGCTGTGGATGTCATAGACGCCCGGTCCAATCCCCTTTTGATAAGCATGGTCTGAAAATGCTGTCAGCAAGTCGCCGTGGCTTCTTGAAAATTCAATCGAAATCACATCTGCATCCATCTGACTGATCATTGGCATACTGTCTTCAAATGAGGAGTAACACATATGTGTATGAATCTGGGTGGACGGCTGAACACTCGAAGTAGCGATTTTAAAAGCTTTTACAGCCATCTGAATATAGTCAAGCTGTTCTTTTTTCTTTAGAGGCAGTCCTTCTCTGATTGCCGGTTCATCCACCTGAATCATTTTGACTCCTGCCTTTTCAAGGGAAAGCACTTCCTGACGGATTGCATGTGCCAGCTGATTGAACACATATCCAAGCGGGCAGTCCTCTCTGACAAATGACCACTTTGCGATGGTAACCGGACCTGTCAGCATCCCCTTTACCGGCTTGTCAGTCAATGATTGGGCGAATACCGTTTCTTCCACTGTCATTGGCTCCTCCCACCAGATATCATCATGAATCAGCGGAGGCTTCACACATCTTGAGCCATAAGACTGCACCCATCCATTGCTCGTAAAAGCCATCCCTTCAAGCTTCTCCCCAAAATATTCAACCATATCATTCCGCTCGAATTCTCCGTGAACGAGAACATCAAGCTTCAGTTCCTCCTGAAGCCGGATCCATTTTTCTATTTGTTCCTTAATATATCCCCTGAATCCGTCATCAGTCAGATATCCTCTTTTCCACTCCCGCCTCTTTCGTCTTAATTCCTTCGATTGAGGGAAGGAACCGATCGTTGTGACTGGAAACAATGGAAGGTTAAAGTGCTGCTGCGCTTTGACCCTCTCTTTATAAGGAACCCTGCTGTCAGGCACATTAAGGACCGGAGCTGTTGCTTTTTTTCGCACGTTCACTCTACTTTCACTCCATCCAAACAACGCAAACCTCTTTAATTCCGCAAGCTTTTCATCTGCAAATGCAAGCTTGTCTGTAATACTGAGATCAAGTGCTGACTCATTTTTTACCGAGACAGGTACATGAAGCAGGCTGCATGATGGCTGAAGAATGACATTTGACTGATCAACCAGCTCCAGAACGGTCTGAATGATATTTTCTACCCGCTCATCATCCGATTTCCACACATTTCGTCCATTGATAATTCCTAGTGCCAGTTTTTTATCGTCAGGGAAATGCTTCGACTTCAGCTGCTTCAATAACTGCTGTTCACCATCTACCGCATCAAGTCCAATTACATTCACCGGCAGCTGATATAAGTGATCCGCTTCACTGACTGAACCAAAATACGTTTGCAGCCACAAAAACGCTTTAGGTGCATACTCTTTTAATACTGTATAGGATTTTCTGATATCATTCATCAGCTGCTCATCTGTATCAAGTGCCAGGACCGGCTCATCAAGCTGGATATATGTAGCGCCGGCATCTGTTAACTCTTTCAAACACTTTCCATACTCAGCCAGCAGCTCATCTAACAGTTTCTGACGATCAAATTCTCCCTTGCTCAAGGATAAAAGAGTGACCGGTCCGACAAGTACAGGCTTTGTATGGATCCCAAGCTCTTCTTTTGCTTCAAGGAACCACTCAAGCAGATTGTTGTGCTGAAGCTGTGGCTTAGATTTATCAGTAAGCTCAGGCACAATGTAGTGATAATTAGTGTTGAACCACTTCGTCATTTCAGCTGCCGGAAGCTTATCCGTCCCTCTTGCAACGGCAAAAAGCTTTTTATCAGAAGGAATATCCTGAAATCTCTCAGGTTCAAGACCAAACAATATGGTCGCATCCAACACATGATCATACATCGAGAAGTCACCAACTGGAACGAGATCAATCCCTGCATCCCGCTGCTTCTTAATGAATGATAATCTGAGCTGTTTCATCTGCCTGGTCAGTTCTGTATGAGAAATCTCACCATTCCAATGGCTTTCCAGTGCTTTTTTCCATTCTCTTTTTTCACCAATTCTCGGATATCCGATTGTAGATGTTACTAGCGTCATGCAAATGCCTCCTTTGTTCGTATAATCAATTAAAAAACCTCTTTCCCATTAAAGGAAAAGAGGAAGAAGGCAGAATTATCCAGTATCAAACCATATGCAGTTGATCACTGTCTCCACACTCCTCCCTATAACGCGTAGGTGATTAGCGTATTCATAACAGGCAGGTATCCTGACTTGGCTTCAACACCTCTGATCCCTTCCCGCAATCATGCAGTGGCTGATCAGAAGCTCCCCCTTACAGTGGCGCGACCGTGCCGGAATTTCACCGGACTTCCCTATTAAGCCAGTCATGATAATCATACTGGCACCTGAAATGAAGCTATGAAATTATAAGAATCATCTGACATTCAGATGATGTGTTAAGGATATATCAGAAGAATGGTAAATGCAAGAAGGGATTGGAATTTGACAGAACGTCCCTGTACCTTCTTACCATAACCTCCCCAATAAATTAAATGGCCTCATTTCCCAAGTCTCATAAGGCACAAAGCTCTTTGCCTTCATACAATCAAGCGTTCGGGACTTCATATTCGGTCGGGTAATATAGTTATCAATATTCTCTTCAGTCAGCTCAACAAATGCAGCTTCTTTAATTTCTTCCGGTTGGATACTGATGTCACCACGCACATATTTCGCTCTGAACACGACTGATAATACCTGTTTTGTAGCGTTGTAATATACCCCTGTTAGGCCAACCGGTGTGATGACCAAACCCGTTTCTTCCAGCACTTCTCTGCACAACGCCTGATCAAGCGGCTCTCCTTCTTCAACCTGTCCACCTGGCGTTTCCCACGTATCTGGCCGTACATGTGTTTTTACCAGCAGTGTATGGCCTTCATCATTTATTATATTCGCTGAAACGGCAATGATATGCTTTGGTGGTGAGTGCATCTTTACTCCTCCTGACCTATGGATGATTTGTTCTTCTTTTAGTCTTCATATTCATAGTAGTGCAATCTTATGTATATCTGATCACTTACGAAGCACTCAAAAGCATATTATATTAATGCTTATTGCTTTTGATTAGTTTTTCTCTTTTTCACGACCCACTCAATCCCCCAAATGCCTAACATTATGTACAAAGCAATCATAATGCCGCTTTCGAAAAACATTAAAACGATGAGTATAAAATAAAATAGATAAATAACATATCGATATAACTTCGTATTCACAAAACTTGTATTCTCATGATTCATTGCTCTTACAAACTCAGTTAAATATAATGTGGCCATTATAATGATCGACGTTAGAAAACCTGAAACGTATACGTGATCACGAATGACATTGATCGTAAGGCCAACTAATACAAAAACCTCTAATAGACTTACAAGATAAAATAACCTCTTATTGTTTGAGAGAATAAGAAAGCTCCTTCCTTTAAACCGTACAGATATCCTATCTATATAACACTACTATTTAATCAACGAATAAAAACATGTATCCGTCACCCTTTTACCATCAGCCTACAGGTCCTCATTTCTTAAAACACCCTCAAGCATAAAACCAGCCGATTCTGCTAAAGCACGACTTCTATGATTATCCGATTCGCATCTAATTTCAATTCTCTTAAAGTTCAATTGATGTAACCCTAAATGGACCACACTTTCAACTGCTTCTTTCATATAGCCGTTCCCACTGAACTTCGTATGAATCCAGTATCCTGTTTCG
Source organism: Jeotgalibacillus alimentarius (assembly GCF_000829445.1). Classification (GTDB taxonomy): domain Bacteria; phylum Bacillota; class Bacilli; order Bacillales; family Jeotgalibacillaceae; genus Jeotgalibacillus; species Jeotgalibacillus alimentarius. The sequence continues at coordinate 340,121 of NZ_JXRQ01000015.1, read as the reverse complement.
CACTTGGGAATATCCCAATCTATCCCCTGAAGGCTGACAGCTCCGATAAACTCTTGAGTTTCCCGATGAAAAATTAAAAATCTGATGCTTTCTCTATTTAAAAACTTAATATGCGCACTTCTCAAATTAACTTCCGTGTCCTCAACAGCAGGAATCTCTTGAGCGAAAGGCAACCATTCCTTCAACTCTGTAAAGGAATCTCTTATGGCCTCATTCACTATAGGACCATCTCCAGTCTGCATTGGTGCACGAAGGGTCAGTCTTTCTGTTTGTAACTCCTTTGGCACATTAATAACAACGGATTCATGTGTTTACTCCTTTCAGTTATTAAAAATCAGAGCATTCCCTGGCAGTACGGGTCTGCCCCACACTGCCCTTACAGTTTCACCGCTCTCGTCGCAATAAAGGTTTTAATATGCTTATCCAGAATCCTTGTACCACCGAAATCATCCTCATAGAATCCGGTGATGGCAAAGCCGGCATCAATTTGACCCTGGATCTGGTCTTCTAGTGTATGAGCATATTCAATTGTCTGGTTAGATTGTATGTACGCTTCCACTTCACCTTCCTGCAGATAATCCAGCGTTGAAGAAGGAATAGCGTGCTTTACTTCAAGGTGACCTTTTCTTTCTTCTTCATCATCAAAAATCCATAAAAGCGGATTCGTAAAACCTGTAATGAGCACACCGTTTTTCTTTAACACCCGGTGCGCTTCTCTCCACACAGGTTGTATGTCTTTTACAAACAAATTAGAAACCGGGTTCACGACCATATCGAATGACTCGTCTTTAAAATCACTGAGATCTATCATATCCCCCTGCACGATCCTCAAAGAAAGCTGATCCCTCTCTGCGACCATCTGATCCTGTTCCAGCTGCTTTTTTGAAATGTCTGTGACCGTTACGTCGGCTCCCGCTGCAGCAAGAATCGGTGCCTGCTGCCCGCCACCAGAGGCCAGGCAAAGAATTTTCAAACCCTTTAATGATTCAGGAAACCATTTTCGCGGTACATTCTTTTCTGTTGTAACCGTGATTCCCCAGTCACCTTGTTTAGCTTTTTCGATCATTTGAGTGCTGACTGCTTTTGTGTATCTGGACCCTTCTTCTACTTTCTGGTCCCATGCAGAACTGTTTTGCTGTGTTGTATCCATTATGATCCTCCTGACATTAAGACTGATTGATTAAACCAAACACATAATGGTCCACATAGTGACCATACAAACATTCGCTCTTTTCAAGACATCCTTCTTTTTTAAACCCCAACCGCTCTGGAACAGCCTGGCTACTTGTATTTTCAGTTGCCACCCGGATTTCTATTCTCTTCAGGTTCAATTCGTCAAAACAATGAGAGATCACAGCCTGACAGGACTGAGTCATCAAGCCATGTCCCTGGAATGCTTCACCCAGCCAGTAGCCGATTGAAGTGGATCTGTTTGCCCAATTAATGCCGTGCAATCCGACCACGCCTGCCAGTTCTCCCTTGTACCAGATTCCGGCCTGGAAACCATTCTGACTGGAAAACTGTTTTAACGTATAGTCAATGAATCCTTTAGAATCCTCAACACTCTTTGTCTGATCTACCCATGGCAGCCACGTGCGCAGATGCGCTCTGGACGCATCAGTCAGCTTGAATAATGCTTCCGCATGCCTCGTTTCCAGTAATTTAAGTTCAATATCCTGATTGATCACATATGTAAACATTTCCTTCACCGCTCTTTTCTATCAAAATCATATTCTTTTACCGCCCAGCGCTGATGATCATGAACCAGGCAATCTACTGCCTCAGACGGCTTCATCCATTTTAATTGGTGGTCTTCATCTGATGGCTCCGCTACCCTTTTTCCCATCACTATTTTATAAAAGTGACCTTCGTTTAAGTAGTGCGTGTCCTCATTTTTAGCATAAAAGTATTGATTCGCACTGCCGATCAAACGGCTGATCGTTATTTCTAAGCCCATCTCTTCAAGCGCTTCTCTCTTCAGACATGCTTTGTGCGTTTCACTATTTTCAATTCCGCCTCCGGGTAAAAAATAGTTTCCGCTCCCCGTCTGAATCACTGCCATTTTTTCTCTGGAAGCATCGAACATAAGACCATAGACAGCTGGCCTGACAATGTAATCTTTTTCTGGTTCCTTTTCTCCGAATGTAAGCATAGTTATTTCTCAACTCTACTTACAAAAAATTAAATCTATTCTTTTATTACCTTCTACTATATTCTACACTAGAAAGACCATATAATGGATGCAAACAGGAATAATATGGTCTTCACTTTTAATCTTTACCTGAAATATTATGCTTTCGTAAATAATAAGGAGGGCTAAATGATGATGGGAAAAGGACTCGGGTTCATCGTGCTTCCTGTTTTCGCTGTACTTATGTTAATCGGTTGTTCAGGTGATCAAAGCAACGATAGTCAGATTGATTCCGACCAATACCTTGAAGCAAAAGAAACTGCCTGGGCTTTTGTGAAAGAGCAGGGCTGGGATGATACTGCTGAAGAAGACTGGAGAAGTGCTGAAGTAACCGAAGTCGTTGCCAGTCAAGGGTATACATTACTTGAAGATCATTATGTGGGAAAAGAAGTATTGAGTATTACATTTCAGGATCAAGCAAATGTTGTTGCCGGCACACCCATAATATTAGTAGATGGTGATACGTATGAAGTGATTGGGTATATACCAGGGGAGTAGAGTTATCATGAAAGGATAAGTAACTTGTTAATAAGACCAAACATAGAGGAATACGGCAAACCATTTGAGCCATATATCAATCGCGTACCTGATGGAAACCTAATCGATATATTGAAATCTAATGGACAAAAAACAGTAGCGTATTTCAAATCTCTCCCTGCTTCTGATTGGCAAAAACGATATGCGCCTGATAAGTGGAATGTCAAGGAAGTACTTGGCCATATGATTGATAATGAGATGAATATGCTCTATCGAATTTTCAGAATTACGAGAGGCTTTGAAGATTCACTGCCATTTTTTGAACGGGAGAAAGCTGTTCAGCATTTTGATTATGATTCGATTCCTGTGGAACAATTGATTGAGTATTTCAGAGATACGCGGCAGCTGATGATTACCACCAGTGATCAGGTAAAGGATGAGAACTGGCTGAACCAGGGGCGGCTGGGTGACTATGTGTTTTCAGCACGGGCACTGGCATATGTATCTGCCGGGCACGAATTGCATCATCTGCATGAACTGAAGACGAAATATTTCACATCTTAAAAACTTATACTAAAAAGCAGGTACACTCATCGCATGATTTAGCTTAGAGTGGATCTGCTTGAATTATCTTATGTGACTGGTTTAAAACTCTCAACCGGCCAGTGTTAAGGCTTTGAAACTGCATAACAATCCCCCTTTTTAGTATTAATGTCTTAGCTTCTTTGACAAATAATATTGCTGATTTCCTTCGTTCTTCTTTATTCAATCCCTGATCTATTTTCATTGTTCCCCACGAAATTAATAATCAATATCTTGATACGGCAACTTGTAGCACCTTATCATTCACTGACTACTATAGGGCACGGAGTCATTTTAATTATTCCCATACAAAAATCCTGGTACAACAAAGAATCTTTTTTGAGGTTTCAAACTAATGACCTCTTCTATTTCCTCACCATTCTGCTGCCATTTGATGATATAGCTGGCTTCAGTATTCTCTAGTGGTTGGGAAGATAAAGATGGCAGTTCAGAAATACTCGTACTGTTTTTTTGTGATTCCGTTAAAGAAAGTTCAGTCTTTGTATCGTTTAATGTGAATGAAAGTTCTTCAATTTCTGGCTGTCCTTTCCCATCCCATCTCAAGTTTCCCTGCCAGATGTCTTTATTAGATTTCATTGGGACATATTCAGCTGACCAATTGCCGTCGGTACTTTTGCTTTTTAATATGGGTGGTTGGTTATATGAATATATCATCCATCCTGCTAAACCTATAATCAATATTGAAGTAATTGCTATACTTTTTTTAAGCCTCATTTTAACAACTCACCGCCCGGGCTCATTACTCTACCAATGCGACTGAAGCTTATTACCATTCGGATCGTAGAAGTTGAAATAAGCATGTCCCTGATCCTCTTGTATGTCCTCCACCTTTACATCATGATCAATAAGATGCTGATGAAACGCTTTCAACTCAGGAACTGCAAACCCCAAGCTAAAAGCAGCCTTATGATCTACTGTAAAATGTGCAAACGTGTTATCGTCAGCAGGAACCAATGTAATCAGGAAAGGACCATCATTCATCTTAAAAATCGCAAATGGATCCTCAGTAATGGTCAATAATTCGAGGCCCAGTACTTCTTTGTACCAGCTTGCAGACTGCTCCAGATCTCTGACAGGAATTCTGACGTAATGCAGATGTTCAATGAATGATTTACTCAATGCTAATCTCTCCTTAATATAGGTAATCTCATAATCAGGTTCTTTAAAAAATCACCTCTCCAAATCATCTGAGCATGACCTGTGAGGTGATATTGTTTTATTAATGTTCTTTCTATTTTTTACGAAAGCTTTCCCCTATTGAAATTCCGCAAATATGTATCCTGTACTAACATGAAATACGAATTGTAAAATGGCAATTAACACAAGCATAACTAAACCAAACATTAATAATAGAGGTTTTTTAATTACTCCCAACATGATCCTTCCTTTATTCTAAAATCCATAGAATTATTTTCATTTTATAGAATATTTTAGTTTATTTCAAACTGTATTTATTTTTTATAAAATTGGCTTGAATCGATAAAATAGGTCAGTAGTTTTTCCATTAATTTTCACCATCTATAAAAAAAGACTCTGATCAATTAAACCTGATCAGAGCCCTTTCTTCTACGCCAGCAACAAATTCTCTGACTGAATCTCGGTTTTAGCAATCATTTTCATCGCTTCCATCACTTGTTGAAGCCTTTCCAGTGTAGCTCCATAGTATTCATTCCGCTCATCTCTTGAAACTTGTGAAGCGGATACCCCTAATCGATCCGCAAGTTCCTGTTGACTCAAGCCAAGATAGATACGATAGGCAATTAAAGATTTACCCAGGTTATAAAAGTTGATAATCGGTTCAAACTCTCCTCTTTTGATCCGTTCATAATAGATGACTTCTTCTCTCAATTGTTCATGGAAAGTGATCGCAGGTTGCAGCGCTTTATCCACCTGCTCATTTGTCAGTTCCATGTCTGCCAGCACTTTCCTTTGTTTTTGAATAAAGTCTTTATCTTCCTGAAGTTTTTCTAATGCCTTTTTGTATGCTGATTCAGTTTTAATCATACTGTCCACCACCTTTAATCTATGATTTTTACAATCCCTTTTGGAAGAAAAGAATCCCTTGTCTTTCTGAAAGCAGCAGGAAATTGCTGCTGATGTCCGTATTCATCTAAAATACCTGAAGGCTGTCCAAAATGTGGGTATAATTCAACTCGATATTTATGCCACATAGGTAATTGCTTTTTAGTAAAGCCCTGATATGACTTGCGGCTACTGCTGTCCCATGTCCAAATTTTATAAGGATCCAGTGCATTTAATTTTCTTTCCAGCTCCCCTGACGTCAATTCTGTTAACTTAACATATTTGTTAATTTATCTTACCAGATATCCCTGATAAGATGTAGCGTGATAGAAACTTGTTTTAAGCACAACATGTAGTCCTGAAAAAAGCTTTTAAGACATAAACTCCCCTGATCAGTGAATGCCAATCAGAGGAGTGTATATTTCAATTGAGCTTTTCACTTACTTCATCTACTGACCGAATTCATTAACTGAAAAAAGTATTCCGGTTTATGAGTTTTATTCAGGTTATACCATGACTGTAATGTATCTGCTGTAAATACATCTATTTTTTTCAGTACTTCCGCGGCAAATTCCAGAGGCGCTATTCCTGATGCAGTAATTAAATTCGCATCACATACTGCAGATCCCAACTCATGGAGAAAACCCCGGAGAAAATCTCCATGTCCTCGACAAATTTATGAATATTTACACCATAATTATCTATTCGGATATTCTTCTATAGAGTGCTTTAAACGCTAACTTTTTAATTATTCTTATGCAACTGACTTAAATAGTCAGAAATAGGTTCTGGACAGTGAACTATTACCAGCCTCCTCTTTTCTTGCATGTTATAAGAGCTCAATTGCTCCGTAAGGAATGAAATCTGCAATGAAGAGAATAAACGAAATCACAGTAATGCCTATTCCTATCCAAAAATATTTCCTCCAACATTGTATGACTACTCCCAGAAGGAACACTACGCCAGGGATAAGCCAGAGTGGAAAAATAATATTAGGCGTTTCAGGTCCATATTCACCAATAAAGCCAGTTGCAAACCAATAAGACACAGGGAGAATGAAAAGACCTGCTAAAGGAAGATAGACAAAACGCAGAAGTGTGATTGTTAATTTCAAAAAAATCCCCTTTTCACAAAGTAGATTAAGCATCCGTTAATTTAATAAATCGTAAACTTTTTCTACTGAATTTTTTGAAAGGCTATAAATGGTATGAGTATCATTTACATTCATAATTGTTCCTTGTTCTTCCTTTATCCAAAGGTAATAAGATTCTTCACCAATTTGAACTTGGTATTCCGGGTCAGCTATATCAACGATTCCTGGTTCTTTTTTGGCGTTATTGAATACTTTAATAAATATATTAACGTCTTTCGAGTCTGTATAAGAAGTCAATGAGTCCTCTTTGATAATCGAGAAGCTTTCCATTTCATAAACGTCAATTTTTTCAATATCTGCAGATGAGCATCCAGTAGCGAATAATATAGAAAAAACAACAAGCGAAATGAATATAGTTATCTTTTTCACCGAATTCCCCCCTTAATGAAAAAATCAATAACCTAAAGCAATATCCTCAACTTTCATTCAAACACCTCGTATGTATATTTGTTCATCCGATATCTCTATACCAATTATTTCAAATAAGCACCAGAGACACAATCTATTATTCAGAATTTTTCATTTTATATGTCCTTATCACTTTTATGAACCCTCAATGAAGATAGTCAAATGATTAGCAATCACTAACTTCAGTCTGAATTATTTTCCCGAACCACCCTTGCATTTATTATCAAATTCATTTATTATATCGTCATACGATATATCGCCACACGATATATAATTGGAATGTCAGGAGTGATCAATCATGAAAAGTACTGAGGCCTCTTCATTCTTACCTCTTACCCATACAACCTTTTATACACTGATTGCCCTTGAACACCCTTTGCATGGCTATGGCATTATGCAGAAAGTGGAGCAGGTGAGTGCAGGAGATGTCAAGATTGGGCCGGGGACGCTGTATAGTGCGCTAAATAAGCTTGAAAAACAAAAGCTGATTAAAAAAGTGGATGGAGATACAGGAGACAGAAGAAAACTTTATACGTTGACCGGACTTGGACAGGAAGTGATTAGGCTTGAATACCGGCGGCTGACTCATCTTGTACAAGTAGGTGAGGATGTTATTAAAAGACTGGAGGAGAAATAAAATGGAGAAAAAAGTCACCAGGATTTTCTGGGCCTGGCAGGATGAAGAGGAAGAAATCTGGCTGAGAAAGATGTCAAATGAAGGATGGAAGTTAAAAAGCTATAAATCGTTTCGTTATACATTCGAACAGATCACACCTGAAGATGCCATTTACCGGCTGGATTATAAATCTACTACGAATGAAGACTTGGATGAATACATCGCGATCTATGAGGATGCCGGATGGGAACACGTCGCACAATTTTCAGGCTGGCATTATTTCAGATCTGCTGAAAACAATTCAGCTGCCCCGGACATCTATTCTGATCAGGCGTCTAAGATCCAAAAATATAGCGGGTTATTAACCACACTTTATATCTCAATGGTCGCGCTGCTACTTCTCTCAATCACTGTATTTATCAATGACAGTGAATCAGTGTTTTTTACCGCTCTCAAATGGATGTATGTCATTGTGATTGCCATTATGGCCATTGCTGTTGTAAAAGTAGTTTTAAAAATAAGAAGGCTTAAGGATCAGACTTTATAAGCGTGGATTAGAAAAACTCCCTGTCCTCGACACATTTATGTGTATTTATATTAGTGTTCGGGACAGAGAGGTTTTTAGATCATAAGGTCTTAAAATGAATTGATGTTGCAAATCTGATACTCTAACCCCAATCAAGATAAGCAGCAGTATAAAGGAGGATTAAAAAAATAACCGGTATGAAAGTAATAACTAATCCAATCAATTTATTTGCTAGTGTCAATTGTAAAATCAAACCTACAACCCAAATAACCATCAGCATAAATATTCTAATGTTATTAGTGGAACCTTCTCCAATACCGCTAAGACCGTAACCAATTAAAGTGTTAATCCCTACAAATAAGCCTGTAATAACATTAATCACGATTAGCATAATTTTATTCATGATCTTGTCTCCTTCCCTACAAAATCTTCCTGATCTAATTGAAAAACTCCCTGTCCTAGACACACTTTCGAATGTTCAGAATCGTTTTCAGGACAGGGAGGAATTCAATGAACAACTACTACAAATTAATTGAAATTCATAAGTTATATAAAATCATTCATTTTACACTTTAAAATATAAAATAATATCGGACATTCAAAATCGTTCTAAGAGAATGTATATCTTATTTTGGTATATAGATATGTCCTTTGGGTATAGTTTATATAGGATTTGCAACTGGTCATTAGGGTATGTAATAGTATCATTGGTCTATAACCATGATATTGTGCCAATCATGGCTATAGAAATTTAATAAGAGGTGAATTTATGAGAAGTGTTTCAACAGTTTTTTGGTATGGATTAGGCGTGTGTCTGATTGTTGTATTATGGGGTGTACTCGCACCGGTGAATCTTCAAACAATAACAGCAGAAGTAACAGGATTTTTATCTAATTGGTTTGGATGGTATTACTTATTAATTGTTATGATCATGCTGATTTTTTGTGTGTATTTAATATTTTCACGGTTTGGAAATATTAAATTAGGGAAGTCTGATGATCAGCCTGAATTTAAGCTTTCTACATGGTTTGCGATGCTTTTTAGTGCGGGGATGGGGATGGGACTTGTGTTCTGGACTACAGCTGAACCGATCTCTCACGCTTTTACTTCAAGTCCGATTTCTGAAGAAGGCAGCAGTCAGGCAATCAAAGAAGCGCTTCAATTTTCGTTTTTCCACTGGGGTGTTCACGCATGGGCTGTCTATGCGATCGTCGCGCTTGTACTTGCTTATTTCAAGTTTCACAAAGGATATCCCGGACTGATCAGTGCCACGCTCATACCTGTCTTTGGAGAAAAAAGAATGAACGGTATGCCCGGAACGATTATTGATACGCTTGCAGTTGTAGCAACAGTTGTCGGCGTCGCTGCAACACTTGGGTTTGGATCCGCTCAAATCAATGAGGGACTGGCATTTTTATTTAATACACCAAGTAATTTTACAGTTCAATTAATCATTTTAGCGATTTCTACAGCTCTATTTATTTTCTCAGCATGGTCTGGTGTCAGTAGAGGAATCAAATATCTTAGTAACATAAACATGTTTCTTGGGTTTTTATTAATGATCATTTTATTGATTGTCGGTCCAACGTTATACATATTCAATATGTTTACAGATTCTCTTGGAGGTTATATTGCAAACTTTTTTGATATGAGCTTAAGAGTTGCACCTCTTAATGAAGAAAATCAATCCTGGATTAAAGCCTGGACGATATTCTACTGGGCCTGGTGGATTTCCTGGTCACCGTTTGTTGGTATTTTCATTGCCAGAATTTCAAAAGGCCGTACTGTGAAAGAGTTCATGCTTGGTGTTTTATTTGTACCTGCAATCGTTTGCTTTATCTTTTTCTCAGTGTTTGGTGTCTCAGCAATCAATCTGGAACAGCTTGGAATCGAAAAGATTTCGTCATTCCCAATTGAAACGGCTACATTTGCAACACTGCAGCATTATCCACTTGGCACACTCATGTCATTACTGACAATCGTGGTAATTGCAATCTTTTTCATTACATCAGCGGATTCTGCTACATTTGTACTCGGGATGTTATCTACATCCGGCTCCATGAATCCGGAAGGCCCTGTTAAGATTCTCTGGGGACTTTCACTTTCTTCAATGGCTGCTATTATTGTCTACTTTGGCGGCACACAAGGTCTGCAGAATGTATTGATTATTGCAGCGTTTCCATTTTCAGTTGTCATATTATTAATGGGATATTCCTTCTTCCGGTCCGCTAATCAGGAGGTCGGCAGAAGAAAGAAAAAGATAGATAAAAGTATGTAATAAAAACAGAATGCTCAGCTATCATGAGCATCCTGTTTTTTATAAATTGATGTTGTAAAAAATGATTTGAGCGGTTGCAATCAACCCTAAAAAAATGACGTTGAAAAACTCCCTGTCCTAGAAACACTTATGAATATTTACTACAAATCAATTAAAATTCAGGAGTCTTATAGAATCATTGGTTTTATACTTCTGAATATACATTTGTAGTGAATGTTCAAAATCGTTTTCAGGACAGGGAGAAATTTTTTTATTAGAAAACTTACCTCTCCTATACACACTTATGAATATCTACTACAAATCAATTAAAATTCAGAAGTCATATATAGGTATTCGGTTTATGCATCTAAATATACATTTAAAATCGTTTACAGGACAGGTAAGTATTTTAGTATTTCGGTACCTCCAATGATTCAACCATCTTCACCAGATCCTCCTCAGTCAAACGATTATTCTGCTCTTCATTTTCATGAATCACGTCCATGGAATAATGATATCCAGTCTCTTCATCCAGCCAGTTGATCATTTGTGAAAAACCATAATCTATGTAGGCAGCTGTTGAACCATCTGATAATGTAAGCTGTTGGACGTCAGATTCGTTCGCATATTCAACATCTATTCCACCAGGTTCGACCAGCAGATACATATGAATATTGTTTCCATAGAAGAATTGTTCAATCGCAAGCTCGTCTTCAGCCAATTGCGTTGTATCAATTGAATTGGACGCAGATTCATTCTTTTCAGCTGATTCTTTCAATTGATTGGCATCTTTTACACGAACCTCCACCTGACCATGAACTTTTTCTACTTTGAATGGCAGGTATGCAGGCACTTTGAGCTTACTCTTTACGGAATTTGGTATGGCATTCGAAAGTTCGGGTGGCATTTCTGAGAAGCTTTTTGCAGGTTGGTTCATTTGATGGTTTTCCTGTGAACCAGCCTGAATGTTATTCGCTATAAAATACCCTGCAGTCATTAAGATCACTACTGCTGCAATCGTGATGAAGTATTTTGATTTAATTGATAACCCCTCCTCTATTTGATCGGTAGTAAGTCATAACATCATATTGCTTCCATTTAACTCTTGGAGTAGGAACCCTGTATCTATATGGTACAGAAATTCTCATTTTCTTTCTATACGCACATGTTATTTTTTTCTAATTATAGTCCAGTTCTCACATGATGCTGATCAACCCTTTGAAACTAATACTTTCCAATTTCGTCAAATTCATAAAGGGAGGAGGGATTCTATTGAAAAAGCTGAGTTTAATTTCAGCCTTGATGTTTTTACTAGTGGGCTTATCCGGTTGCCAACAAAACAATCAGGTTGATTATGAAACGGAAGCTGAAGTCATCGACGGAGACTTTATCTATCGGCTTTCTACAGAAAAAGCAGCATACGGTAATGACGAACCAGTAACCATATATGCTGAATTAGAGTATACAGATGATCAGGAAGAGATTGAAATTACGCATGCAGCTTCTCCGTTCTCTTTTCCAATGGTTGAGAAGACGAGGAATTACGAAATCGAGTACTTTATGCATGAACCCTTGGTGTTTACAACACTAACGAGAGGAGAGCCGCTCCGTGAAGAATATAGTGGTGGCCAAATCACTTACAATTACAATGATGAAGAGGAATATAAAGCATTTCTGGAGCAGTTTACGGATCAGAAGTTTCCGGAGGGACATTATGTCGTGACTGGTATTGCAGATTTTAATGTCCCGGATAACGAAGGCCCGGGTGAAGATATAGAGTATAATATAAGAGCAGAGATTGAATTTAGTGTTCATGATCGCAATTGAAAAAGGCCTTATTCTATGGAATAAGGCCCCTCTATCTCTATTCACGCCGCCTTCGAATGCTTCTTTTCACCCGAATACGTCCACTTTCTCCACACGAACTCCATCGGCCCCTGTTTGTATCGCTTCAGCAGCATGTGACTCAACACAACCTGCACACTGTAGATCGCGATCGCAATCAGTACGCCCTGGCTTTTTGATACCTGACCGAATAACCCAAAGCCGTAGCCGTTAAAAATGATCACTGCGATGATTGACTGCATTAAGTAATTCGTCAATGCCATCCGGCCAACTGAGGCAAATGGCATCAGCATCTTTTCAACAGATGATTTTCTTGTAACTAAGACAATTGCAGCCACATAGAACAGCATGAGGAGTGGTCCGCCAAGAGCATTCAGGCCTTCAGCAAGCGGTATTGTTAAATAAGGCGCCCAGTCAAATACATTGTAGCCAATCGCTACAGACAGCCCTACAAGAGGCGCACCAACAAGGAGGCCAAGCCACATTACCTTTTTCCAGCGCTTAATATTGTGCTCGATCTCCGTAAACATACCTGTTTTCCCCAGATACAGGCCGATCAGAAATAACGGTAAAATTGTCGGCACTAAAAACAGCACCTGTAATAAAATCAAAACGACTTCATTTGTAAAACGGAAAGCCAGAATCTCTCCAAAGCTCCCGTTCGCCATCACTGAAGCGGCAAGATCAGCAGAGCTATTCAGGTTTTCAAGCGTCTCCATTTCACCGCTGACCATCATATTCATCCCGACACTGCTCATTAGCATCAGTGCGGTCATCATAAAAGCACCTAAAGCAAACAGTGAGATCACCCAGATCTTAATTGTTTTGGAAGACCGCTCAATAAATAACGGAAGCAAAAACCCTGTAATCGCATATGTATGTAAGATATCCCCCGACCAGATAAATATCAGATGGACAAGTCCAATCAGCAGTAGAAATACCAGACGGCGCATAAACATTTTCTTTGCCGGTAATCCCCGCTTCATCAGACGGCTGTAAAAAATATAAAACCCCAGACCAAACAGCATCGAAAACATCGGATAAAACTTTCCATCCACAAAAAACGCAGTCATGAGTGTCAGCGCAGCGTTCATTCCGCCATCCGGCAAGCTCGCCCCCTCTATCATATCCCTGACTTCTGTAAAAACAGGTGTTTTAAACGCAATCATATTCGCAATCAAAATCCCAAACAGCGCAAATCCACGTATAATATCCAGTGTGTGGATCCGTTCTTTCAGTGAAACTGAGCTCATTATGCCATCCTCCAATTTTTTCATTCTTCATCTATCTTAAATCAACGATCCTAGTTAGACAATCAGAATTTGGAAATTCCAATTCACCGGGCAGCCCCTCAGATCCATTCCTTCCCATGCTCACGAATGAATTCAATATCCCTTTGATAGTGTTCAAAATGTCCTACTTCAATCATTTTTTGAAAAGCAATATCCCCCTCAGCGGCTTTTCTTTTCATGTAATGACACAATCCTTCAAGTCGCAGCAAAACCATATCCAGATATCCTTTCTCCATGCCAGCAATCCCGTAGGATTCAAAAAACAACGCCACTCTCCGCTTTATGCGTTCTGCATCACGCATTGAGTTGTAATTCACCTGATCACCTTTTTCAGAGAAGAAATGTCTGCTTAACGGTACGCAGGTATAGAGCGTATAGGCGATGTCCCAGAGTCTTGGACCAGGCGCAGCAACGTCAAAGTCTATAATTCCAACTGGCATTTTCTCATTAAAAATGATGTTATAAATCGCAAAATCATTGTGACAGATCACTTCGATAGGATCGGGTGTCAGATCCATTGGTGTCCACCCGATCATGTCAGGAAAATCACTCACAGCATCATGATATTGACGCAGCAGCTTCGCAATTCCTGTCAACGCTTCATCTGACCACATATATGCTTTTAGCGGATAATTTCCGGCTTCTCCTTCTATAAAAGACAATACTTCTCTATTCTTTTCATCAATCCCTAAGAATTCCGGTGCGTATTCAAATCTTTTCTCACTTAGATGCTGCAATAACCTGTGAACCTGGTCGCTGCCAGGCTTTAGTTCTCTCCGGACAGTATTTCCCACGCGGGTTACGTGAGAGAGGTTGCCTCCGGTTAGTTTTTCTTCGTGCTGATCAGACATTCAGTGCTTTCCCCCTCCTATATCGACTAAAATCTCCTTCATTCGTATTATAAACTTCTTTTAACTGGGTATATGTATAGATACGATTTATTATTTTTACATTTTTCTGAAGCTGAATTCTAAAAAGAAAAGTGCTTCACAGTTATTGGGAGGAAATATCATGTTAAAGCGTCTATCAATCATGTTATTCATCGCTATACTTGCTTGGGTATCAGCTTACTTTTTTATTCATACCGACAGAGAAACTCAGGGCCAGCAGGCTGATTCATCGTCCGGGCAGATGGATGAAGACAAAGATTCAATTCCTGAGAATGCTGACGAGGCCTTAAATTCTCAGGAGGCGGCAGTCATTGAAGACATCGCTGCAATTGATCAGATGTCTCTGGATGAAAAAATCGGACAGATGATTTTCAGCGGGGTCAACGGAACACAAATGACTGATGAAACAACTGGTGTGATTAAGCAGTATCATGTTGGCGGGATTATCCTGTTTGGTAATAACGTTGATAATACAGCGCAGACCGTCAGTTTTTTGAACGGGATGAAAGAAGCAAATGCTGATAACCCCTATCCTCTTTTACTGGGTGTGGATGAAGAAGGCGGAAGTGTAACCCGAATGCCTGATGAGATCCGAAGTCTGCCAGCCAGCCTCTCAATTGGAAGGATAAATGATCCTGAGCTGTCCTACAAAGTTGGAACGATTCTCGGGCAGCAAATGAAGGCACTTGGCTTCAATCTGACCTTTGCCCCTGTACTGGATGTGAACAGCAATCCGAATAACCCTGTTATCGGCAACCGCTCATTTGGCAGCAATCCGGATATTGTCTCACAGCTTGGCATCCATACGATGAAAGGCATTGAGGATGAAGGGGTGATTTCTGTGATCAAGCATTTCCCCGGTCATGGTGACACAAGCGAAGATTCGCATCTGTCACTCCCGCTGGTCGATAAAAGCTATGATGAACTCGCATCACTTGAGCTGATTCCATTTAAAACAGCAATCTCTGAAAATGCTGATGTAACCATGGTTGCACATATCCTTCTGCCAGAGATTGATAGCGAGTACCCTGCATCTATGTCCAAAGCAGTGATCACAGATATCCTTCGTGAGGATCTGAATTTTAACGGGGTGGTCATTACTGATGACTTAACAATGGGTGCGATCACAAACAATTACAGTGTGGAGGAGGCAGCTGTTCAAACTGTAAAAGCCGGCGGTGATCTGCTGCTTGTCGCTCATAACCCTGAGCTCATTCCAACTGTAGTCAATCGGTTGAAAGCAGCTGTTGAAAACGGTGAGATTACTGAAGAGAGAATCAATGAGAGTGTCGAACGTATTATTGAACTGAAATCTGCTTATGGACTGTCAAATGAACCAATAGAGATGATTGATGTTGAACCGATTAACGATGCAGTGGAGAGTGTGAGGGAGCGGGTACCGTAATAATCCTATTGATAAAGCGATGACATTCCTGAACTGTATCTCAGTGGCTAGACACATTTAATAATTGAGGTGCAGTTCAGGTGCCTGCCTTTGTTTCTTTGGAATTAAGGGATAAAGTACTCCCTCTGTATTGAGTGATCAAAATCAATATAGATAAGTAGTTTGTTAAGAATACGCGTAATGTCATTTCTTCTTTTTATAAAAACCGGCACCCATAACAGCTATAAAAATTACAAATATGGCTACGATAATACTGATATCCATATTTTCCCCTCCAGAAAGAATTTTCCTTTGATCATAACCACGATTTATAGAGTGTTAAGTTTCACCATCTAGCCAAAAACTTGGAGTTAGTAATTATTAAAAGGGTCTATACGAAATCATTCTTGTCTTAAATTAAGTATATTTCTCCAACCCCGCAACCCCAAATCCCCCAGGTCCCGAATGAGTCGAAATCATTCCCCCAGCCTGAATCCATCTCACGTTCTGAAACCCATTCTCCTTCGCAACCTCATCCATCCGCTGCTTGATCCCTTCATCAAGACCAATTGAATAAATAAGATATAGCTGCTCCCGATCAATATCGAATTCTTTTAAGTAATCACTAAAAAGCTTCTCAGTCGCCCCGCTCATTTTCCCGCGGTATTTCTTTGTAGAGATGAGCTTTCCATCCTTTAATTCTATGCAAGGCTTGATTTTCAGCAGTGCGCCTATCAGGGAAGCCATGTTGCTGACGCGGCCTCCTGCTTTTAGGAATTCGAGGCTGCCTGGGATGAAGGCGAGTTTTGATTTTGGGACGACTGCTTCTATTTTTTCGATTAAGGTTGCTGGTTCGATGTCAGGTTCTTTTTCGAGACAGTCAGCGGCATATAAGACAACTGCTGCTAATCCTCCTGTTACGTTTAGCGCGTCGATCAGGTGGAGGTCTTCGAATTCTTCTGCAGCGATGACTGCGTTTTGAAAGGATGAGGATGCCTGTGATGTATAGCCGATATGTACGATGGTGCTGTCAGGGTACTGTTCTTTGATTGATGTGAAAAACTCCTGGTACTCGTGAATGTTCGTGGCAGTGGTGGAGGGTATTTTCTTCGTGCGGTCATAGTAGTCATAGATGTCCTTAACTGGTAAAGTGCCGTCCAGATAATCTTTTTCGTCCATAATGATGTGCATGGGAACGACTTGCAGGTTGTATTTTTCAACTAGATCCTTCGGCAGATCGGCGCCGCTTTCGGTTGATAGGATGATGTTACGCATGTGAACTCCCCCTTGGTTGTTTGTAGCGTTTACTTTATTCATACGTCATTCATACATATGTTATTGCGCTTTATTTTTACGATGATTTCCCATAAAAAGTAGAACAATAGCAATTAACCCAAATAAGAAAATAAAAAATGCAGATATTTTTAATGACCAGAGTTCTCTTCTGAATACTTCATAGCCCATAAGAGATGTAATGGTGATGAGAGCGATTAGGATTAATTTTTGTTTAATGCTCATGTGACAGCTCCTTTTAACAAACGTGTTTCCAGTATTATACTTCAACTATACAGGAGATTGTGGGATTAGTGATGTGACAAATATAATTTTATGAAAGAAAAAGAATCTCAAATGTTAGAGTAGCTGAAATACTGACCTTATCAACTTTTTCCTGGTTAATCATTCAAACAACTCCTGCTATACTGAATACATACAATAAGTGATTAAGAAAGTTGGATATTCTGTTGAATCAACGTATACAAAAAAGCCAGTACATCTACACCTATGCCTATAACAGTGAAGACGCACCGCTTTGTCATATGGAAATGCGTGCACTTTTCGACACACATACACAAGGGAAAATTCTTAAAACTGACGTCGACTTCGACCCAGGCAGAAGCCCGTTTATAAAAGAGCACATTGAGGTGCTCTTTGAAGGCAATGACCTTCAGGACCTTTACAGCCAATTACACCTGATCAATCTCCAGGATGAGACGTTTAAAGTTCTCTTTGTGAAGATCAATGACCAAACCGGTCCAGACAAAGTGGAATATGATGAAAAAAGACAAATCGAACGTGATACCGGGATGCACATTACCGGACAGCTCGACATGCGTGACCCGGACATCATATTCGGCCTGGTCCCATATGAGGGTCGCTGGTATCTCGGGATTTACAAGAAAGCCGAATCCGTCTGGCTGAAGCATGTCAAAAAACCACGTGAATACTCAACCGCTCTCAGCACCCGCACAGCGCGGGCCATTGCCAATATCGCTGTCCCGGAACCGGCAGGTAAAAAAGCGATTGATCCATGCTGCGGCATTGGCACTGTCCTGGTCGAAGCACTGTCAATGGGTATCAACATCGATGGCCGGGACATCAACCCGCTAGTCGTACAGGGCTCCCGTGAAAACATTCAACATTTTGGTCTCACAGGTAACGTCACACTCGGCGCCATCGCTGACGTTCAGGAACATTACGATGCCACAATCATCGACCTGCCTTATAACCTCTACACCAATGCAACACCCGAAGATCAGCTCGTCATTCTTAAACATGCACGTCACTTTACCAAAAAACTCGTGGTGGTTACCATCGAAAACATCGATCATATGATCACCCAGGCAGGCTTCACCGTCAAAGATCGCTGCATTGCTAAAAAAGGAAAAGCCTCTGCGTTTTCAAGAGAGATACTTGTTTGTGAATAATCAAAGGGTCAGTCACCCGGTAAGGATTATACCTTACCGAGTGACTGACCCTTTACATCGTAACTTTATAAACGAATGGACTTAAATTTCATTCTCCATTAAGCGAAACCCTATACAACTTATCATCATTCTCCTCAGGGTTTCCTCTCCCATCAGTATTATTACTAACGAAGTAAAGCGTATCTCCTTCGATGAAGAGGTTACGGATTCTGCCAAAACCCGATACGAGCGTTTGCTGTTCGTTCGTTTCAAGGTCAAATTCCAGGATAGCCGTTCCTCTTAAAGCTGCGACATATAACTTTCCTTCATAATAGCCTATACCAGACGGTGCCCAGGTCGCATCATCTCCGGAAGTAAACAGCGGTGAAATCATGTCATCCTGTTCTTCATTTCCTTCAATGACAGGCCAGCCATAGTTCTGTCCGGCTTCTATGATGTTGATTTCATCGTTTGCGCTATTTCCGTGCTCACTTGCATACATCGTGCCATCAGGTGACCAGGTCATGCCCTGGGGGTTCCGGTGGCCGTAGCTGTACACATATGAGTCTGCTATTGGGTTATCATCCGGGATAGAGCCATCAAGGTTCAGTCTCAGAATTTTACCGCCAAGTGAATCGAGTTCCTGCGCGATGTCAGCGTCAGAAGCATCTCCTGTCGCTGCGTACAGTTTATCATCCGGACCGATTTTCAGCCTGCCGCCGTGATGGACGTTACCGCTTGGAATCTGATCAAGCAGGACATCTTCTTCCTTCCAGACATCATCCTCTAACTGAAGTGTGACGATACGATTGAATCGTCCATCCTCTCCCTCATACGTATAGTAGGCAAAAGCCGTATTCGATTCCTGAAAGTCAGGGGTAAGCACAAATCCAAGCAACCCTGCTTCTGAAGCAGTTGAGATTTCTTCTTCCAGCTCTACGCTCTGCCGCTCTGTCTGCCCTTCTTCAACTTTTACAATACTGCCGGTTCTTTCAGTGACATACATCGTCTCATTCAGCTGATCAATGGACCATGGGATCTCAAGGTTTTCTGCGATGACTTCTATATCCTGTTCAGGCACAGACCCTTCTTTAACCTGATCGTTTAATGAGCAGCCTGCGATGAATAGGAGTGCAGTCAATGAGGTAATTAAGGTGTTTTTCAATTGATGTGAGTCCCCCTTTTTAGTCAATTTTGCCGAAGTTTCTCTGTCTAAACGTTTATCAATCCATACCCCTTCCACCTGCACAATAACTTACAGGACGTTTCCACCCACAACAAAAAGAAGCTAAAGCACAACCGCACTTTACCTTCTTTGAATAAATCATATTCATTTACTCTCACAGACACTTTTACTCTCCAGCTCTAACAGCCATTTCTTCCTGACAGTGCCTCCGCCATATCCGCCGGTTGAGCCGTCACTGAGGATGACCCGGTGGCAGGGAATCACGAGTGCGAGCTGATTGGCACCGTTGGCTCTTGCAACTGCGCGTACAGCAGTGGGCTGCCCGATATCGCGTGCAACATCAGTATAAGACCTTGTTTCGCCTGAAGGGATTTCCTTCAGCTTGTCCCACACCTTCAGCTGAAAAGGTGTGCCGATCAGCCTGACTGGTGTGTGAAATTCCGTCAGTTCCCCTTTAAAATAAAGGTCCAGCTCTCTTTCAATGGATTCAATGGGTCCCGTTTTACCCGGTATGATCGCTGAACGAGTTTTTCTTCTGAGTACTTCAACTTCTTTCTCAAGACCGCGTCGATCCACGAACTCCAGAAGAAATAATGCAGCTTCATCTGCAATGGCAATCATGGGCCCGACTCTCGTATCGATCCAGAATGCTTTCAGACTATGATCTTCCTGAATGGATGCAGGCGCATCTCTCATAATTTTTGAAAATGCATCTCTGAAACCGCTGCCCGATTCATAGCCTGAAGACAGCTGGGCGTCAATGACCGGCTTGCCGGATCTGATTTCCTTCATCGCAAGTCCCATTCTTCTCGCACGGGCATACTGTACAAACGTCATGCCGAAGCGTTTTTTAAATTGGCGGCGCGCTGTTGACTCATCAACTGCCAGCTCCTTGAAGTCCTGCTCCCTCCACTTTTTCTCCGGGTTTTCCTCCACAGCCTGAACCAATATCTGCACAAGCTCAGACACCTGGTTCGGATGAGAAAGCGGCGTACATCTTTTACATGGACGGAATGAAGCCAGCAGCGCCTCTTCTGCTGTATGGTAAAACTCACAGTTCTCAAACTTCGGCTTCCTCGCAGGACAAGTCGGCCGGCAAAAAATGCCTGTACTCTTAACCCCAACAAAGAATAAGCCTTCATAAGCTGAATCTTTCTCAAGTAACGCCTCATAGAATTCTTTTTTCCTGTCGTCAGTCACCATCTGAACACCTCATTCTGTTCGTATTGTTATCTCTATTATAATAAGAATCTATACGTTTGCCGCCGGAAATCAGGCATTGATTTTATTAAGCTTGTAACAGATTTACATAAGTAAGCGATGGTCGCCTTTTAATTCCTAGTTGACAGATAGGAATTAATGTTGTTAAATACCACTAATAGTAAGTGAGACGAAATTCATTTTAAAATCAGTAGAAGTTCAAATTCTGGAAGGAGCATTCGATGAAGGAAGCATACCCAGTCATCCCAGGTGCAGAAGCGTTTTACTATGAAGGCAGTGAGATTGGTATACTGCTGTGTCACGGATTTATCGGAACGCCCCAGAGCGTGAAGTACATAGGTGAAGCTTTTGCCAGAGAAGGATATACTGTCTCAGCGCCAAGGCTTACTGGCCACGGCACGCACGATCAGGATCTTGCCAACTGTTTGTTTTCTGAGTGGTATCTAACCCTTGAAAAAGCTTATCTTGAATTGAAAGAGCGATGTACAACCATTTATGTAATCGGTCAATCGATGGGCGGTACACTGACGCTGAACCTTGCAAGCCATTACAGGGATATTGACGGCGTATTACTGATCAATCCTGCGATGCATATTCCGGCGATTGCTTCCTATCAGAACCTTTCACCGGCTGAGTATATACAGGAAGGGACACCCGATATTAAAAATCCGGATGCTGCAGAAATCACTTATACAAAAGTACCTGCGCATGCTTATCATCAATTGTTCGACGGTATGGAAATGGTGAAGAAAAGACTGTCGTTCGTCCACTGCCCCATCACATGCTTCCAATCCACAACCGATCATGTCGTACCGCCTGAAAACACTGATTACATCCTTCAGGCTGTTCAGTCAGAACTGAGATCCAAGCATGTATTAACGAACTCTTATCATGTAGCTTCGATGGATTATGATAACGAAAAAATCATCAGTGAATCCCTTCAGTTCATTGAGCAGCTAACTGCTTCAATTCATTTGAAAAAGGTCAGCCTATAATGTGGCTGACCTTTTTTCAAACCAGCCGAACGCAACTTCCGCCTGGATCATTTCATTATTTTGTGAAACCAGAAAGACAATATATGATCCACCCGGCGGAAAGATAAATTGACGGATTAATCTATCCGCCCCACCTATTCTTCCCTTTACCCAGACGCATATGCTCCGTCTGTCCGACAAAGTACCTTCCCTGTATTGATTGATACAGCGGGTTAGGGATGTTCACCACTTTTTTCAGATGATTCTCATGAAACGATGACATGACATTCGTCTCCTTATGCGAAAATACTTCTTCTATTCAGCTATTCAACTGGTGAAACAGTGGTGTTCAAAAACATCATATCACCTGCACATCATTTGCTTTCTGGTTAATCTTAACAGTACGATAAGAGAAGCATCATAATACATTTCAATGGAGGGATTCAGATGAAGTATACAGTGATCACAGGCGCAAGCTCGGGAATTGGCTACGAAGCTGCACTCGCTTTTGCATCCCGCGACAAAAACCTGATTCTTGTGGCAAGACGGGAAGCTGAGCTCAATAATCTTAAAGAAAAAATTCAAAGTATGAACGCTGATCTCGACGTCATCATTAGACCAACAGACCTTTCTGAAAGCGACCAGGTTCATGCGTTATACGAGAGTCTTAAAGAATACGACATTGAAACCTTCGTGAACAACGCCGGCTTTGGAAACAGCTCGGCAGTCGCTGAACAGGATGTAAAGAAAACTGAAAAGATGCTTCGTGTAAATGCTGAAGCACTCACTACCCTATCCACCCTTTATGCACATGATTATGCTAATCAGGAAGGCACACAGCTGATCAATGTGTCATCAGATTTAGGCTACAGAATTGTCCCAAATGCAGTTACATACGCTGCGACTAAGTTTTACGTAAGCGCATTTACAGAAGGACTTGCCCAGGAGCTACAGGATAACGGAGCTGCCCTGAAAGTTAAAATACTGGCACCTTCTATGACAGAAACCGAATTCGTGAAGACTGCACGGGAGATTGATGAGTTCAGTTACAGTGACAACGTGCAGAAATTCCATACTGCGAAAGAGATGGCTGGGTTTATGTTAGAGCTTTATGATAGTGAGCAGATTCTTGGGAAGGTGAATAGTGAGAGTTATGAGTTTGAGTTGGTAGGGCCTGTGTATCAGTATACTTCGAGGAAGAAGGATAATTAAATTCGAAAACTATTTATATTCTTCGTTGCGATTTTACTGTCGACCGGTTGCTCACCAACGGAAGAATCGAACAGGATTGATCTCTCAATCGCCAATATTTCTACATCTGAATTTGAAAATGGGGAGTCTTATTTCATTGTGGTTCCTACAAGTCTCGAGGGGGCTGAGGGCGTAACCATCGAAGATGTTACGATAATGAAGGCGAATGATGAAGAAGTCACATTTGATATTGATAGAATCGCTTATGAATTTTTCGGGGCGGCTCCCGATAAAAAGAGTGGTGTCTATGCAAGAGATGATATCGGGATGACTGAGGAGATTGAAGGATTCGAGTGGACGGACGATGGCAGAATTATTTTGGAAGTTCTACTTTCTGACGTTCAAGAGAATCCGGACCGGCATATCATTATCAATTATGAACACAATGGTGAATCATTTGTACAGGTGGTTGAATCTGAGACGATCAGTGGTTTGAGAACTGAATAATTGTGAAAACACCCTCCAATTAGTGCTGTTAATCGGAGGGTGTTTTTTCTATTACCTAAAGCCAAACAGTCTAGTATTCGAACAAAAGCAATATTATCTTTCTCAACTTCCGAACAGGGATCATTTTTACAGATTCTTTTTGGTGCTCATATCAAAGTTATAAAATGATTAATATAATATTGATCAGATCCCACTGGTCCGGAAAAATACCCTGAATACTCTCAAAACTTTCCCTTTCCTTCTCTTCAAGCTAATTCTTTGACTTCCATTATCCGTTGTAACTATAATGATTACATCGAGAGGGTGACTTGTATGAAAAAATTTAGCAGCCGTTATTCCATCTCTGTACATATTTTATCGCTGGTTGCATTAAGTCCAACTTCATGTACTTCTGATTTCATTGCTGAAAGCGTCAATACGAACCCCGTCATTATTCGCCGTATTATTGGGATGTTGAAGAAAGCCGGGTTGGTGCATGTACGTGCCGGTGCAGGAGGTACTTATTTACAAAAGGAACTTGATGAGATTACTTTACTGGATGTGTATAGAGCAGTTGAAGTTGCAGATCATGAACATATTTTCAATTGTCATGATGAAACCAATCCAAGGTGTCCGGTAGGCGCAAATATTGAGTCTGTTTTTCGGACAAAGATGCTGCAGGCACAATCTGCCATGGAGCACGAATTGGATCAAGTCACACTCAAACAATTGGTGTCTGAACTTAAAGAGAAGACCGGCTCTATTTAGAGCTATTTTTTTATACTAGTTGTAACAATACTGGTTACACTAAGACCTCTTGAAATAATCTGCAAATAGAAGGGTAGGAATTTTACATGTCAATCGTTATTACTGGTGCAACAGGTCATTATGGGAACCGTGTTATTCAAGAACTATTAAAAACTATTCCTGCAAGTGAAATTATTGCGAGCGTTCGTAATGTAGAAAAAGCGAATGCGCTTGCCGAATTGGGTGTAGAAGTCCGTCATGGTGATTACATGGACTATGAGTCGATGAAATCATCGTTTGAAGGTGCTTCAAAAGTTCTTTTTGTTTCAGGACCGGATTCTGATAATACTCTTCGTATCCGTCAACATGCAAATGTTGTCCAGGCTGCACGAGATGCTGGTGTAAAACACATCGCTTACACAGGTTATGCATTTGGTGAAACATCCCAAATCGAACTTGCCTATGTCCATATGGCAACAGAGTATGCGATTCGTTCAACTGGCGTACCCTATACATTCTTACGTAATTCACTTTATTCAGATGTATTCATTGATGAAAGCTTAGCTGGATCAGTAGCAACTGGTGAGTTAGTAACAAACACAGGTGATGGCAAGCTAAATGCCGTAAGCCGTGAAGATCTTGCATTAGCTGCTGCTGCTGTATTAACGGGAGAAGGACATGAAAATAAATCATACAACCTTGTCAATCCATCACCTTGGACTTTCGATGAGCTGGCTGAAGTTGTTTCCGAGGTTTCAGGTAAACAAGTTTCACATAAAAAGGTATCTTTTGATGAAATGAAGGATTATCTTGGCAACGTTGGATTACCTGCCCCAGTAGCTGAACTAATTGCAGGTATTTACCATTCCATTGCAGCTGGGGAAACGAATAAAACTTCAAATGATTTAACAAGTCTTATCGGACAACCTACACCATTGAAAAAATTGGTTCAAGAAGCATTAAAGGCATAAATTGAAGAATAAATCAGGTCCTTTTCGGAAATAAACATCTTGTTGTCAATTAAAAATACTGATGATACAGGAGGCTATTTCATGTCATTACAAGGAAAACGCGTTGTTGTCGTCGGTGGTACTTCAGGGATCGGTCTGGCTACTGCCAAAGCATTTTTAGAAGAATCTGCTCAAGTAGTAATTGCAAGCCGTTCTTCTGCCAGGCTTGATGAGGCAAAGAATTTGCTGGGTCAGGATGTAGAAGGATACGAGCTGGATTTTCGTAACGACGAGAGTGTAGCTGACTTCTTTAAGAATGTAGGGAATTTTGATCACTTGGTAGTAACTGCTGGCGAAGGAACCATGGGACTATTTAAAGAGCTGCCGGTTGAAAATGCGAAAGAAGCATTCGACAGTAAGTTCTGGGGTCAATATGCTACGGTTCTTGCCGCCCTCCCTTACTTAAATGATGAGAGTTCCATCACGCTTACATCAGGCGTGTATGGTCAACGCCCACCTCAGGGAGCATCTACATTAGCAGCAATTAATTCTGCGGTTGATGGTTTAGTAAGAGGACTGGCTATTGAGCTATCACCAATGCGCGTAAATGTTGTATCACCAGGTATTGTAGATACACCGATATACGCAGGAATGCCGGAAGATCAACGTGAAGGCATGTTCAAAGGAATTGCTGACCAGCTTCCTGTAAAACGTATTGCACAGCCTGAAGACATCGCGCAATCTTACGTTTACTTAGCAAAAAATGGTTTTACAACTGGATCTGTTGTTGATATTGATGGTGGTGCACGATTAATTTAATTCATATGATGAGACTGGGACTAAACCAGCACAAACAGAAAAAAGCTTTAATCATCTGAAAAGATGATTAAAGTCTTTTTTCTGTTTGTATTTTAGGCGACAAGAGCTTATATTGCCCTTTTGGCGGTGAAGTTTTTTACATTCACCGCCATTAGCGCAAACCCCATTTATGTTTTGACAAATTGACTGATCATTTCATTTAACTCAGTTGCAGCTTTCGTAGGGATTTGATGCTTTGCATTAAAGAATATTAATTTATTCCTGGGTAATTTTTTATGCAGTATTCTGGCATATGAATAAAATGATTTATCTTTACTGCCATAGACCAGCAAAATAGGAAGGTCGATTTTATTCAGTTGACGGGTACAGTTATAATGGAGACTGTAGCGGAAATACTGTTCGATATTTCTTTTATTTCCTTTTCGGGCTTCTTGATCCAGCTTTAGAAACAGCTTTCGCTTATTGCAATTCCCCCATGAAATCGCGAACGCAAGCAGAGGAACGGCTCCTTTTGCTGCAAGAAAAGCTCCTAAATTAATTTTCCCCTTTAGATTGAATGTGTTTACTTCAGACATCCCACCTATGACAATGCCTCCAAGAGCCCGGTCTGAGGAATTAAGTAAATATTCCAATACGATTGAGCCGCCAGTCGAATATCCGCATATAAAGGCTTTATTTATGTTCAGATGATCTAAAAGATGTTTAATATCTTCTACAATCAGGGGATAGGTGACAGTTTTTTTTGAGTACTGACTTTCCCCATGACCTCTAATATCGAAAGTAATGACTTTAAATGATTGAGATAATTCTTCTAATTGATAGTGGAAATTAAAACTTGTAAGGACGGGTGGATGAATAAAAACAATGAGAACCCCCTCACCTTTCACTGAATAGTACAAGTTACAGCCGTTCACATCTAATATTGGCATTTTATCAACTTAAGTTCTCCATAAATTTTCTCGCTTATTTTCCCCATTATATTATTTATTAGTAAATACTTTTTGGGAAGCAACCACTTTTCGTTTAGATCCTTTAAGACAGCAGGTAAAATTTCAGCCCTTCTTAAAGAAAAAGCCGTTCAAGTTCTTCCTTTTTATCCTCTCTAATTCTAAAGGGGTTTTCGGGATTATTTCTTTTTGAAGTTTTAAACATTCCCTGTATGCCAGAAATATTGAAGTGGAGTTGCGTAGAATTGAGTCTATACTTATCAATAGCTGTCAAATGAACAGCTGGTTTAGTCATTTCACAATGAGAAAAGATGTTCTTTTTGCTGAATGCATGCCAAATAAATCATTAGATGTAATGAGGTACGAGAAAGAAACGCAATAAGCTGAACAGGCTTCCCTCAGCCCTCTTTAAAATTGTATATATTAATTTTATCTGTTAAATGATAAGTGAAGGCTTAAAAGTCAATATACTAAGAAAGGAGAATAACAATGAATAAAAAATGGCTTCTTATGCTAACAGGTGTATTTTTATCTGCTGCGTTGGTTGGATGTAACGCTGAACCAGATACTGCAGAAGAGTTTGAGGAAGAAGTAGAAGAACCTTTTGAAGATCCAGACAATGATAGTGTGGATGAAAACGATCCTAATCCAGAAAACTAATTGCGAACGCATAGAACTTTTTATAAATTCAGCACATAACTCTGTCAAGCCGCCAACTAAAATGGGCAAACTTAGCCCTGGTCTGTACATGGTAATTAATCAGGGAGAGGCCGTACCACATTTGCCCATGTTGGTACTTAAAGAACGGACAGGAATTTTTTTATTTGAGTAAGTGCCCCTCCTGTAAGCTTATATCTGTCTGACATTACTGTAAGATTAGCAAAACCTATGGTTCCCAATCCATTACTAAAGACAAAAAGCACGCAATCTTTGTTCAATTCAGTCTGAACAAAGAGCAGTTGAGATTAAGGTTGCCTTACTGACTTATCATTCTCCACTGCCAGTCCAGCTTTCATTTCTTCTACGGACTCAATTTCAAACCCTAAATCAAGCAGCATTTTATAGTCCTTATTTTCTTCTTGTCCCGTAGTTGTTAAGTAATCTCCGACGAAGATTGAATTGGCTGCATAAAGCCCTAATGGCTGTAATGAACGAAGATTAACTTCCCGCCCACCTGAAATTCGAATTTCCTTGGTTGGATTGATGAAACGAAATAACGCTAATACTTTCAAGCAATAAAGCGGAGTTAACTCTTTTACTCCTTCAAGCGGAGTGCCGTCAATCGCATGCAAAAAGTTGACCGGTATTGAATCTGCGTCCAGTACTTTTAAGCTGCGTGCCATATCAACTACATCCTGCTTCGTTTCCCTCATCCCTACAATGACTCCTGAACACGGAGAAAGCCCGGAACTTTTAGCTGTTTTCACTGTATTGACTCGATCATCGTATGTATGTGAAGTTGTAATGTTTGGATGGTTACTCTCAGAAGTATTGATATTATGATTATAGCGATCTACGCCTGCTTCTTTTAGTCGCTCCGCTTGTTCCGGCTTTAATAATCCGAGGCAGGCGCATACTTTTAGTCCATAGGATTCTTTTATTTCTTTTACTGCCTCAGACACCTGGTCAACATCACGATTAGATGGACCTCTGCCACTGGCAACAATACAGTATGTTCCGATGTTTAAGCTGTGAGCGCGCTTCGCCCCTTCAACAAGCTTATCTTTGTTTATCATGATGTACGATTCAATGGGTGCTGTTGAAATGGAAGATTGAGAGCAATAGCCACAATTTTCAGGGCACAGCCCGGACTTCGCATTAATAATCATATTAAGCTTTACTTTTTTTCCATAATAGTACTTTCTTATTTTAAAAGCGCCATGCATCAATAACAATACATCGTCATCTGGACATTCTAAGATCGAAATGGCCTCTGATGTTGTAACTTCCTCTCCATCGAGCACTCTTTCTGCAAGTTTCATCCATTTTGTCATTTTTTTGGTTCATCACCAAAAGTCGTGGGAACCTGTTTCTAAACAAATGCGATGAAACAGGTTTTGTTCATTGCGATACCCATAACCGCGGCGTTTAATCAGTTTAATTTTGTTGTTTGTTCCCTCCATAATTCCATTCGAATAAGGAGAAATAATTGTGTCTAAAAATGCTTCATATCGCTGTGTAAATGTTTTAATGATTCTGGCAACTGCACCGCAACTGTGAAAGCTAAAGCGTTGAATTAACTCATCAAATCTTCTTTTTGCCTGAATGAATTGATTGGATTTCAGGACAAAACGAACGTGTTGGAGAAAGTAGTAGAGCGTCTTTGTATGCCAGTCTTCTTCCAGCCACTCTCTGACAAAACCCTGTTCTTCCTCCGTTAAATCTTCCGGCGGAATGGATAGGCACCGATCGATAAAACGGGATTTAAAATGAGACTTGGCTTCAATCAGATATTTTCTTCTTCTGCGAAGTGCTTCGGTACAAAACTGAATCAGATGAAAACGATCTAACACATGTTCAGCTTCCGGCAATACCGTTTGAATGGCTTTCGCCATAAAGGCTGCCGTATCAGTAATGACGGTTTGCGCTTTTTGCCCGATCGCATTCAAGACTGATTCAACCGTTTCTTTATTCCGTCCTGTTTCAATATAGAGTACTTGTCCCGTATCCGCATCAAGGGCGGCAATCGCATAGTAATGCCCTTTCCGCAAGGCGAATTCATCAATACAGATTCGCTTAGCTGAGCGAATACGCGCTTTTACATCCTCTGCCGTCATAAGATAATACCAGCGCTCAAGTGTGGTATAGGCAATGTCATATTCTTTTGCCACCTGACTCAGCGGACGCCCATGGCACCGATCTACGATACTTTTTCGGAAGAAAAAAGTGCTCTTTCTCTGTAATCCCAGTTCAAAGTCATGTGTGAATGTCAATTCGCAGTCAGGACAGCGCAGTCTTAATACGTCAATCGAAAGCCAGATCACACCTGCATGAAAGGAATAACTATGGCGAACCATCCGTGGAAGCAGACCGTGACGATGGGTTGGACCATGACATTCTGGACATAAAATACTTTGTGGAGACGTCTCTACCCGCACCACATTCGGTTGAACAGTAGGAAAAACAGAAAAATGAATTGGTAAAAAATCATGAGGTTTGTTAAGATGAGTACACAAAACGAAAGCTCCTCTCGTGGTTTGTCTCGTCAACAATTACGATACAGGAGTTTTCGTTTTCTTTCTATTTATAGCTGTTAATTTGTGCTAAATATGGGCTCTTACCACAGGTTGTGGTGATGAACCAATTTCCTAACAATTTTCCTCTTTTTACCATTTTTTAGATTGAATGTTTAGAAAAGATTGTCTTTTGGATGGCTACTTGTGTTCTGTTTCGATAACATAGATGAGAGAAGCACCATTTTAAAAAGTGAGGAGAATTTTAATGAAAGCACCGATCGCAAAGCGTGTACCTTTTACGCACAGTATACATAATGATATTCGCGAAGATGATTATTACTGGATGAAAGATAAGGAGAATCCGGAAGTAGTTTCTTATCTGGAAGCT
Organism: Jeotgalibacillus alimentarius; assembly: GCF_000829445.1. Taxonomy (GTDB): domain Bacteria; phylum Bacillota; class Bacilli; order Bacillales; family Jeotgalibacillaceae; genus Jeotgalibacillus; species Jeotgalibacillus alimentarius. The sequence goes on along the minus strand of NZ_JXRQ01000015.1, from coordinate 309,688 downwards.
GAAAATGCATATTTCAGAGACGTCATGAAGCCGCTTGAGCAAAAGACGAATGAGATTTTTGAAGGAATGGTTGCCCGTGTGCCTGAAGCGGAAGTGAAGGTACCGGTTCAAAATGGCCCGTATTTTTATTATTCGCGGGAGCAAAAGGATAAGCAATATGCGATTTACGCCCGCAAAAAAGCATCAAGCCGTGACCTTTTAGATGAAGCGAAGGAAGAGGTCGTATTGGATCTGAATGAGCTCGCAGGAGATGGCGACTACCTGAGCGTCACGCTGCAGCGACTCAATAAGGAACAGACGAAGCTTGCCTACCTTGAGAATCGTGATGGTTCAGACCGCTATACAATCTACATCAAAGATCTTGAAACGGGTGAGTTACTTTCTGACAGAATAGAAAACGTCTATATTTACGGCAGTATGGAATGGAGTCAGTGCGGGAGATATATTTTCTATGTAACGGTTGATGATATGCAGCGCCCTTATCGTCTGTGGCGTCATGAAGTTGGGAGCGCTGAGTCAGATGAGCTGCTGTATGAAGAGCAGGAAGTGACGTTTGCGTTATTTATTTCAAAAACGAATAGCGGAAAGTATATTACGATCCACTCGAGCTCAACGATGACTGAGGAGGTCCGCCTGATCAATGCTGAGCAGCCGCTCGAGCCTGTGAAACTGGTGGATGAGCGTCGCAGAGGCATCAAGTATGATGTGGATCACTGGGGAGATGATCTGCTGATTTTGACGAATGAGGATGCGTTGAATTTCAAGCTGCTGCGCTGTTCAGAAATGAATTTTTCTGATCGTGAAGAAGTCACAGCTTATGATGAAAACCGTTACCTTCAGGCAGTATATCCGACAGAGAATAAACTCTTTGTGTTTGGCCGTGAGAAGGGTCTGACACAGATCTGGGTGCTTGAGGATAAAGAACTGAAGCAGCTTGAATGGGATGAGCCGCTATATACGCTCTCAATTGTTGGGGGACAAAGCTATGAGTCAGAAGAGCTTTTAGTTGAATATGAATCACTTATTACGCCGGACACAACTTACAGTATCCAAATCGAAACCGGTCAAAAGCAGGCGATCCATACAGCGTCTGTAAATGGTGAATATGATGCAGAACAATACAGTCAGCATCAGCTCTGGGCGTCTGCGGGAGACGGAACTAAAGTGCCGCTCATGATGATTTATAAAAAAGGTGCGCTTGATAACGGTCCTGCACCACTGATCCTGACGGGTTACGGATCTTACGGAGCGGACAACAACCCTTACTTCAGCGCTTACCGTCTGCCGCTCCTTGAAAAAGGCATCATCTTTGTCACAGCACAGGTGCGTGGCGGTGGTGAAATGGGGCGTCACTGGTATGAAGAAGGGAAGATACATCAAAAACGAAATTCATTCACTGATTTCATAGATGCAGCTCGCTTTTTAATCGATGAAGGTTATACAACAGCTGACAAAATGGCTGCGCGCGGCGGCAGTGCAGGTGGTTTGCTTGTGGGTGGTGTGTCTAATATGGCAGGAGACTTATTCAAAGTGATTGTACCCGAAGTACCGTTTGTCGACGTGCTGACAACGATGCTTGATGACACGATTCCACTAACGACACTTGAGTGGGATGAGTGGGGAAATCCGCAGAACGAGCAGGATTACACCTACATGAAATCCTATAGCCCATACGACAATGTGGAAGAAAAAGAATATCCGCATATGTATATCACAACCGGTCTGAACGACCCGAGAGTAGCTTATTGGGAGCCGGCAAAATGGGTTGCGCGTCTGCGTACAATGAAAACAGACGACAATACACTTGTATTGAAAACCAATATGGGCGCGGGTCACTTCGGTGCATCAGGCAGATTTGATCATTTGAAAGAAGCTGCGGAGTGTTATGCGTTTATTTTGGATAAGATTGGTGTTGAGTGAAGGGGGACAGACCCAGACTTCGCTTTTATAGAGTAATGCGCAGCGGGTAGCAGGGTGAAGGAATGAAGATTAAAGTTGATGGAATTCAGTTCTTTCCTGAGGGGAATATTCAAGATGATGAAGGAAAAAGCAACTGTTGACTAGAGGCTGAAGGGATTGCCTGTAAATTTGAAGGAATCATTTTCATTTTGAGGGAAATCAACCGAAGTATTGAAGGAATTGTTTCTCAGACTGATGGAAAAGCCGAACGGTTATTTCTCGCATAATATTACACTATGTAATTGTAGTTTCTGGAGTAAAGGTTTGAAAGATCTGGATTTCGTTTAGAAGGGGGCTGCTGCAATGATTCATATTATATTCGGCGATTCAGCTGAAGGTTCTCTCAGGCATGCCTTGGAGCGACCGCAAATCATTTCCTTTTGGGATATCTTTTCAGTTGGTCCTGTATGGCATTTGCATGAAGAAACAGGTCTTGAATCCAGATTTGAATGGATGAAAAAGATCACGAGCGGCTTGTATGATGATTATCGGGATTATATCAAACGATTCCGGAAATCAGTTGAGAAGGTACGGAGTATTCCAGCAGAAGAGCACATAACGATCTGGGCAGCTGAGAACGCCCATGAACAAACAGCGCTTCGTTATGTAGTGTACTTACTTAAGGGGAAGAATATTGATATAACTGTTCTGAACACAACAGCTGTCCATAAGACATTATTTGACACATCTAAAGTACAGTATATCCTACGGCATACAGGAGAGATTTCACCTGAAAAATTACTGAGAATATGTGAAGAAGGGACCAGGTATCTACTCACTGATCACGACAGAGAAAGGTTCGAGAAAGAATGGGGCACTTTGTCTGCAAGCAGACAAACACTCAGGGTCTGGCGTAACGGCGATATTCATAGTGTTCCTGAGCACCATCTGGATTTATCTTTTATTAAATATGCAAAGCTGCTTCACAGGAAAAAGGATAAGCAAGACTTCATTCCCTCAGCGAGACTGATTGGGAAGATGATTGGCGAAGTGGATCAGCATGTAGGGGATTCGTTCCTTGAGTATCGCCTGAAAGAATTGATCCTTGAAGGGGTTTTTGAGTATAAAGGAAACTTGGAGAATATGAGATTCTACAATATCCGGCTGAAAGAATAGACGACTCATAGCACGCAGGTTAACCCTCGGTACACTGCTGGAATTGAAGAGATTGTTGATCATAGTAAAGATAAAATTAAAGTACCCTTCCAGATGACAAACTACCCTACATATAATGTTTACAATAGCTTGAACAGCATAGTGAGCAGCATCCACATCGTACATAAAGATGGGGATGCTGCTCATTTTTTCATTCATTTAAAAATTATCTGTAACATTTTCCATTCTATTGCTACTAATTGACAGAAGGTGGAGAGGAGGGTCAGTGATTGGATGAGTTTCATCAGCTGTATCAAAAATATAAAACGCCCATTTACCGCTATTTATTCTACATGACGCACGATACATATATTGCAGAAGAACTTACCCAAGAAACTTTCCTGCAGGCTTTTACCTCTGTACATCGTTTTAAGGGGAAGAGTAAGGTGTCTACATGGCTTTATCAGATTGCAAAACATACATATTATAACTACTTGAAGAAGAATCCTATTACAGAAGCTGATGAAGGTCATATATTGACGGATCAACGTACGCCCGAGCAATTTTATGAACAAAAGGAGGAACGTGTTCTTTTATTACAGGCTCTGAAAAAGCTGAGTGCCCAGCAACAGGAACTGATTATCCTGAGGTTTTATAATGAGTTGAGCTTCAGAGATATTGGTGACATTTATAAACAGTCAGACACGTGGGCCAGAGTGAATGTATTCCGGGCAAAAGGAAAACTGACTCAAATGATGGAGCGGAGGGATGAAGAGTGAAAAAAGAATGCAATGTGATTCAGGATCTGTTGCCGCTATATGCGGAAAACCTGACAAGTGTAGAGACCAATCAATATATAGAAGCTCATATGGCGCATTGTCCTGAATGTGAAAAGCTGCTTGGAGATCTGAAAAAGGAGCTGCCGGGATACGATCCGGAACCGGCAGGCAGGGAGGATGACACTCTCCTGATGAGGAAAGTAAAGAGCCGGAGAGTGAAGGTGCTTACGGTTGTAATGCTGATAGGTATATTTATTGGATCAATGGCTTTATTTAGTGCAGATTTTACATTTGTGATTGCTTTTATATTATTACTGGTTTATCTGATGGCTAGTGATAAAAGCGCTTCTATAAATGCTAAAGCATATGGTATTCCAACCTTCATTCTCAGTTTGAGTTCATTGATGATTGCGCTCAGGTTATTTTGGAATGTGGCTATCTATGTAGATGAAACAGGATCAGGTCCAGCTGAGGTGTATGGTGGTAATATCTGGTTAGGTATGGCCTGGCTGCAATTATTATTATTGTTTGTATTAACGATCATGATCGTACTGACAACCTTACGGAGAAAAGCGTAGTGTTTTCATCTGTCGGAATTTAAAAAAGAAAAAGTGGGGTTACAATGGAAAACTGGCTGACTGACATAATGAGTGAGTATGGATACATAGGTGTATTGTTACTGATTGCGCTTGAAAACATTTTCCCGCCGATTCCGTCAGAAATCATTCTGACATTTGGTGGATTTATGACGGTTGAATCGACAATGACGATTCCAGGTGTCGTACTAGCTGCCACAGCAGGTTCAGTGATTGGAGCGGTTCTTCTGTACTGGGTCGGCCTTCAGCTTGATGTAGAAAGGCTGGAGAAAATCGTGAACAGGTGGGGACATGTCCTGCGCATAACAAAAAAGGATATCCACCGGGCAGACGCCTGGTTTGACCGTTATGGACCATGGACGGTTTTCTTCTGCCGGTTTGTTCCTCTAATCCGCAGTCTGATTTCCATTCCGGCGGGGATGTCCAATATGAAATTTCCGCTGTTTTTGGTACTGACTGCAATCGGAACACTGATCTGGAATATCGTCCTCGTGTCACTGGGCGCGTCACTCGGCAACTCCTGGGACGTTGTAGTGGAGTATATGGAGGTTTACTCCAGAATCATTTACGCTATCCTGCTGGTGATTGTTGTTTTTGTCGTGTTCAAGTTTGCTAAAAGGTTGAAAAAAGCTTAAAGAAAGGTGTCTATCAAAATGAAATTAGTGAAACAATCCATCCATTTAAGTTTATTACTTTTATTAATCGCAGGCTGCTCTGCCAACACAGCTGATGAAAACGAAACGGAGCAGTCGGGAAATGCTGCTGACACAGAAACGGTAGAGGAGTCAGCTTCATCAGGTGAAGCTGACCAGGAGAAAGAAGTAATTGAAACGGAAGAATCAGATGGTGATGCACAGGAAAGTGATGCGACTGTAGAGGAGGATAGACTTTCTCAGTATGCTGCCGAGCAGATTGAATACGCGCGCGTCTGGCTGCAGCTCGGGGCAAATCAGGAGATTGACGAATTAAACTTGCATCACATTCCTGCCGGGACAACGCTCAATCCAAAAGATGACACGAGTGGTGTATATCCTGAAGATGTGATCCAATTAGCTGGTTCGCGGCTCGTCGATGGATCTGTTACATACAGTGGGAATGGGGATGGCACGATTAATGTGTATAATGTTCCACTGCGATGGGATGGTGTGTACCCTGTGGGAGATGAGAATTTTTATACAGAGCTGATAGAAAATACAGAGCAAGTTTATATTGAGACAGGAGATCCTGAGGAAGTTGAGAGGTTGATTGAGCTGTTGGAGGATAAAACCTGAAAAGCGAAGGCGGGTAACAATTCCTGCCTTCACTTTTATCTCTAGTAACGCCTCGAAAGTACCACAAAAGAAATAAAAACCGTACTGATCGTCAACGCTGCCAGCAGGCTGACTGTCTGAAGTCCATCCAGCATAAAGCCGTCAATTTGAAACAGAAAGATTAGAAGTACCATATACCCTAAAATAAAAAAGTAACTGAAAAACATGCCTTTTTCTTTAATTCTCTTAGAACGCTCATCATTTTCTTTGAATTGAGGATAAAGATAAGCAAGACAGAAGCACATAATCGTTGTACCGATAAAAACTGCTTCATGTCCTGCGAGGAAATTCCCTGTTGAAATCGTTGCAAAATTGATCAGTATACTATAAGAAAGAAAAATCAATCCAAATATAATAAACGTTCTTCTCCCGGCTTTACTGCTCATCTGCATAAAAAACACCTCCCAATATCATGTTTCCTGTTCATCCTCGAGTAAAAATACTTCTTCCACATAGGTATCAAAACACCGTGCGATCTGAATAGCCAGCGGAAGTGAAGGGTTATAGCGACCTTTTTCAATCGAAATGATCGTCTGCCTTGAAACCCCAAGCATCGCTGCCATCCGTTCCTGCGAAATACCATTCTCCTGTCTCAACTCTTTAATTCGATTTTTCATAAGCTATCTTCCCCTCTGTTTTTGATTATAATGTAAAGCACCCTTTACGTAAAGGGTGCTTTACAATTAATGTGCAGAATTGTGATTAAAACTGACTTTGCATGTAGAAGCGATGTGACCTGAAAAATTACGGAGGTGACCCGAATCCTCACCCTTCGGCTGCCCCGTGACATTTTGCAATCCAATCAAACAGTAAATAATTTGTAAAAACCCGGAGGACATACCAAAAACATTGTAGAATAATGAGAGAAGCAGACGAACTTAAGACACAAAGGAGTCAAACAATGAATATTCAAATCAATGAAGTAAAAGAAGGCAGTCATACAGTCGTTCCTTCTTTTTCATTTGAAGCCGGGCTGACCGGAGTATATGCAGATATTAAACGAACTCAGGTCATCATGCACCAGATGAAACATAAAAGTTATCTTCATTGTACTAATGAAGGACTGGCACCTCGATTGACAGTGGAAGAAACATTTCGTTATCACCGTGACCTTTCCGGATATCAAGTGCCGCTTCAGGAGATGATTGCATCGTTCGGCCTTCAGCATGTACAGAAAACTAAAGTAAAGGATCTGTCAGAAAGTCACCGGAACTGCCTCTCTTTCCTTCCGACTTTTTTATATTCAGGTGACATGCTTTTGATAGAAGAGCCTTTTGACCGTCTGGATGAGGAAGGCAGGCAGGTAATGATTCAATTGATCCGCAAATTGGCAGATAAACAGAAAACGATTTTACTCCTTGGTTACAACCTTGAAGAACTGCTTTTTGTAACAGAGGATATCTACCGGATTGATCAGAGCGGATTCCATAAAATGGATTTTAACTCAGAGCCGGCTGCAGCTGCAGAACAAGAACAGCCAGTTATCAAAATTGAAAAAATCCAGACAAAACATGAAGGAAAAACAATTTTATTTAACCCGCCGGAAATTGACTATGTCGAAAGCGTAGATGGAACTGCTCAGGTCAATGTCGCCGGTAAAGGGTATAACTGTACACTGACCCTGCAGGAGCTTGAGAAACAGTTGCGCCCATACGGCTTTTACCGGTGTCACCGGTCGTATATTGTGAACCTGCAAAAGGTCAGGGAGATCATTACATGGACGAAAAATAGCTACAGTTTGAAGCTGAATGACCGAGAAAGCAGTGTCATTCCACTATCCCGTGCGAAGCTTGCCGAGTTAAAAGAACTTCTTGGCGTTTCTTAGTATTTCCCGGGGAATATTGGGAGCAGTTCATGGATTTCCTGGTACAGTTCGTCGCTATTTCTCCACAATTGAACCGGATATTAAAGCGTACTTTTGTTGATCTGACTACACTTAGGTTAGACATCAACAAGGGAGGCTGGCAAGATGACAGCAGAAATCAATGTACAGCATATTGGAAAAACATTTAAAGGCTTTACAGCATTAGAAGACGTATCTTTTTCGGTTCAAAAAGGAGAGATCTTCGGCTTTCTCGGTCCGAGTGGATCAGGGAAAACAACGCTCATTAAAATACTGACTGCTCAACTCGATCAGAATAAAGGAAAGGCCTCAGTGTTTGGCATACCGGTACATGAAATGAAGCGTGCTGAACATAAGTCGCGCTTTGGTATATTAACAGATAACAGTGGACTTTATAAAAGACTTTCAGTAGAAGAAAACCTCAGTCTTTATAAAGATTTGTATGAGCTTACTGACAATGCAATTGATGAAGCACTGGCATTTGTAAACCTGCAGGATGCGCGCAAAAAGAAGGTGTCCAAACTCTCTAAAGGGATGCTGCAGCGTGTGACACTTGCACGCGCATTGATGCATAAGCCTGAGCTGTTGTTTCTCGATGAACCAACTTCTGCGCTGGACCCGGGGAATACGCATCACATCTACAAAGGACTGCGTAAGTTAAATGAAATGGGTACAACGATTTTTCTGACGACACACGATATGACTGAGGCTGAAACATTGTGTGACAGGGTCGCATTTTTACATGAAGGAAAGATTAAAGCAATTGGTGCACCTTCAGATTTAAGACTGCGTCACAGTGACCAGTCAATGGTGGTTGAACTGACAACTGGTGAGCAGCATACACTGCCGTTAAATGAACTGACAACGGCTGATAGACTTGAAGAATGGATGAGAAATCAGCTGATCCGGCGCATCTGGTCAAATGAGCCATCACTTGGAGATATTTTTATGGAGATGACAGGGAGGAATTTACGATGAATGTTTCAGTTAAAAGAATGAGAGCGATTTTTATAAAAGATTACAAGGAGTTTTCACGAAACTATGCCGTCTCGACTATGGTATTGATGCCATTAATTCTGGCATTCTTCTACCAGAATGCGGGTGCGTCAACATTAGATATGTATTTTCTTCCAATTAATATGACGTTTGCGGTTGTTACGACTTTTATTCAGGCCTGTCTGATTGCAGAAGAAAAAGAGAGTAACACATTGCGCAGCCTCATGATGTCCCCGGCGTCGATGGCGGATATTCTGATTGGAAAAAGCACGCTGGTCTTTTCAATTACGCTTGTGATCATTGCACTGACAATCACAATCCTAGGATTCACACCGGCAAACCTTCTTATTCTGACAGTGGGATTAATGATTTCAGCGGTTTTCTATATCGGACTTGGCATTATTTGCGGACTTTTTACAAAGACAGTGATGGAAGCATCAGTTGCAGTGCTTCCTGTCATTGGCGTATTCTCAATTGGTGCCCTCGCATTGGGTCTTGCAGAAACGTATCCTGTCCTTGAGGTGCTCAAGTGGCTGCCAAGTGTTCAGCTCATTCTACTTGAGGGCTATAGTGAGGCAGGCTATACATCAGATATTGTGATAGCGCTTAGTGTGATCACTGCCTGGACAGTTGCAGTGCTGGTGGTTGCAGGGGTATTGTTTAAAAAACGCATGAAGGATGAATAAAACAAAAGCACAGAGGCAGCTTAATCAGCTTTCCTCTGTGCTTTTGTTTTCTCTCGATGTGACCATCCTCTGAAGTATGTAATGCCGAATCAATCATGATTGTCAGTCCTTCCTTCACAGTTACTGTATAACCACGTATGCTGCTTCCCCAACCGAAATCATTTTCTTCATCATCCCGTCTTTTCTATCCACAGAGAAAAATAAGTGTTATAGTACTTTAAGAACTTATTTAAATGATTTAATAAGTATAGATGAGGTGACATGATGGATCAGCACACAACAGACTTTGCACCGGCGGCTAAAACAGCTATACGAAAAAAGCTGCTTCAATCAGGCGGTGCGACGAAGGTTGAATTAAATAGAACAGTGGAGGCCAGTTTTCCGACGATCAGCAAACTGATAACTGAAATGGAAAAGGACGGAGAAATTATGTCTCTGGGTCTTGACGAATCAAGTGGTGGCAGAAGGGCGGAGCGTTATGTTTATAACGCTGACTATATGCTTGGTCTGGCTGTTTTAATGGAAGGCAATGAAACCAGATTCACAGTCTTTAATTGCGCAGGTGAGGTAAAGGATGAGGGTAGTAGTGCCAGCTTCTTAAAAGGGAATGGTATGGAGCCTTTGACTGAATTTATAGAGAAAATGTGCAATCAGCATTCTGCTATTAAAACAGTTTCAATCGGTGTGCCGGGGGCAGTTGATCAGGGTCGGGTTATTTTTATTCCTGGTTATGATCAGTTTCAAAAAATGAATGTAAAACAGGATCTGGAAACACGTTTTCCTGTTAGAGCGGTCGTGGAGAATGACATGAATGCTGCAGTACTGGGTTATCAGCATGCAGATCAAAAGCAATCTCTCGTCTATCTCTATGCCGGTCAAAATGGACCTGGGTCAGGTGTATTGGTGAATGGTGAGGTTGTCCGCGGAAGTACATATTTTGCCGGAGAAATTCAGTTTGTTCCACAGCAAAACGACCAAAATTTTGGTGAGAATCTAAGTGGCGGTCGGATCACATCAGATGGACAGATTGATGCGGTCAGCAGATTGGTGGCAGCCTTTACAGCAATGATTAATCCGCATGCAGTTATTTTTAATCAGCACGATATTGATGAAGCGTCCTTAGAGAAAATAGCGTCAGCAAGTTCACAGTTCATCCCTGCTGAACATTTGCCTGAGCTGAAAATCAGCAACTGGGAACAGGACTATTTAAATGGACTTCAAAAGCTTGGCATTGATCTTTTATTAACATTGCAGGGAGGGCAATAAAATGGCAACATTGCTTTTATTAATTATCTATCTTGCATTTATCAGTCTGGGTCTCCCTGATTCCATTCTGGGTGCGGCGTGGCCGGTGATGCAGCCTGATCTGAATGTGCCGATTGAAATGGCCGGGCTGCTTTTTATGACGATAGCAGGTGGAACGATTGTTTCAAGTCTTGTCAGTGGAAAGCTGCTTAAGCGGTTTGGTACGGGTAAAGTAGCTGCCGTCAGTACGCTTATGACAGCATTGGCGCTTAGCGGCTTTTTCTTTGCCCCGTCAATCATCTGGCTATTTGTATGTGCGGTTCCGCTTGGACTGGGCGCGGGTGCAATCGATGCCGGTCTGAATGATTATGTGGCAACTCATTACCATGCGCATCATATGAGCTGGCTGCATTCCTTCTGGGGTGTCGGGGCTACGCTCGGTCCGGTGATTATGGCTCAGTTTATGATCGGGGATCCTACCTGGAGAGAGGGGTATCTCGCGATTGCAGGCATTCAATTTATCTTAGTACTTGTTCTTTTTCTGACACTTCCTTTGTGGGGAAAGGTGAAGCCAAAACCTTTTGCTGAGAAGGAGCCGGAAATGGTGGAGAAGACCACTGAAGGTGTAGGCCCGCTTAAAATTAAGGGAGTCAAGCTTGCTCTTGCTGCATTCTTTTTCTATTGCGGAGTCGAGGCGCTGGTTGGACTCTGGGGTGCGAGCTTTCTTGTTAATATGGAGGATCTGCCGGCAGCAAAAGCGGCACAATGGGTTTCCTTTTACTATGCAGGCATCACAGCCGGCCGATTTGTCTCGGGATTTGTTACATTTAAGCTGAATAACCGGACCATGATCAGATCAGGCCAGACAATCGCACTCACAGGGGCCGTCCTGCTTGTATTACCGCTTCCAATCTATTTCTCATTGGCGGGGTTCATCCTTGTCGGACTGGGACTCGCACCGATTTTTCCATCAATGCTTCATGAAACACCTGCGCGCTTTGGTAGAGAGCATTCACAGACGATCATGGGTTATCAGATGGCTGTTGCATACACTGGCACTACATTCCTGCCACCACTTTTCGGGCTGATTGCTGCACACTCAACAATTGGTCTGTTCCCGGTAGTAGTGTTGCTGTTTATCGCTGCTATGCTTTTAAGTTCTGAATGTTTAAACAAAGTGTTACGGTCACTCCTGAATCAGCGTGAAAAAGCGACTGCCTGAGTTTTAAAATTTGCCTCCTTTTAAAAGAAGATATAAAATTAAATCGTACACGATATATATTCAATAAGGAGGCATTTTCGGATGACTGTCTATGATTATACTGTTCAAAAACCGAATCGCGAAGATGTGAAGATGGAAGCTTTTAAAGGAAAGCCAATGTTAATTGTTAACACGGCGAGTAAGTGCGGTCTTGCTCCGCAGTTCGAAGGGTTACAGAAGCTGCATGAAACTTATGGAGACAAGGGTCTTCAGGTGCTGGGCTTCCCGTGTGATCAGTTCAACAATCAGGAATTTGATGATATTGAAAAAACAACTGAGCACTGCCAGATCAATTATGGTGTGAGCTTTCCGATGTTTGCTAAAATCAAGGTGAATGGAAAAGAAACGCATCCGTTATTTGATTACCTGAAGAATCAGCAAAAAGGATTGCTGTCTAAGGAAATTAAGTGGAATTTTACAAAGTTCCTTGTTGATAAAGAAGGGAACGTTGTAAAACGATACGCACCGACAACACCTCCTGACAAGATTGAGGAGGATATTAAGTCACTACTGTAGGAGGGCCTGCATGAACGATTATCTCTCACTGGATCAGCAGCTGTGCTTTGCAGTGTATGAGACATCCAGTGAATTTAATAAGCTCTACACGAAAGCACTTGAACCGTTTAACCTGACCTACCCGCAATATTTAGTGCTGCTGGCGTTGCGGGAAAATGATGGCCTCGCACAAAAAGAGATTGGTGAAAAGGTGAGGCTGGGAACCGGTACGCTGAACCCGATGATCACTAGGATGACTGCAAATGGCTGGGTAACGAAAGAGCGGTCTACAGGCGATTCAAGAAGTGTCGTCATTTCACTGACTGAAAAAGCGAAGAATAGTAAAAGGGATATTGCGCTTGCAATCAAAGAAGCAATTGAACGATGCGGCATTCAATCGAATGAATATTTCGAGCTGATGAAGCTTCTTGGTTCAGTTCGTGATAAGATGAAGAAGAGTCGGATGGAACAGGCATAAAGCTACCCCGGCTATTCAAGTCACTAATGTAAAAAGTGGTATTCTATTCTTTGGAGTGAAAATAGATGGCAAAATCGAAAAAAAGCGGCGTGGGACAGGGAACCGGTAAAAAAGGCTGGAATCGCTGGCAGTCAAAAGCGAAAAAAGCAAAAAGCTTTAAACCTTACACAAGTAAGGGAACAAAAGGTCCTTCAGGTAACCAGGACGCAGACAAATAAGGGAAAGCCCGATCATTCAGGATAGTGGATGGTTGGGCTTTTTTATGTGGTTGAAAGGCTGGTGGTTGTATGATGTCTGCTAGTGGTCGTGTCTGGCGCGCTAATGGTCGGATACACCCGGGTTAATGGTCTTATCCGGACCTGTGAGTGTAGTGTTAGGTTTATTGGTGGTTGTATCAGAGAAACTGATGATTTATATTTTCAGGTCTCTCTACACTTGTACCCAAATTTTGCTATAATTAATGTAAATCGTTTGAATAAATAGAAAATTACCAGTTGGAGGAAGACGTATGGAGTTATTGATGATCAGGCACGGTCAGTCTGAGGCTGATCTGCTTCATGTTCATGAGGGCAGAGCGGATTTCTCTTTAACTAAAACCGGAGAGGTTCAGGCAGCCAGGATGTCCCAATATGTCACAGATAATTTTATACCTGACTTGATCATAACAAGTCCGTTAAAGCGGGCGCATCAGACTGCGATTATTTTAAGAGAATATACAGGCTGTGAGTTATTGATTGAGAACGATCTGATGGAATTCAATAACGGGGTACTTGCAGGACTGACAAGAGAAGAGGCGCTGAGGAAATATCCGATCCCTGATGGCGGTAGACCGATCCATGTACCGATTGAAGGGGGAGAGTCGGAGCTGGAGTTCAGGATGAGAGCAGAGAAAGCACTACATAAAATTTGTACTGATTATGCGCAATATAACAGGATCGCGATCGTTTCCCACGGCGGAATGATTTCCAATCTGCTGAAGTCTTTGCTTGAACTGCCAATCGTCACGCAGGCGGCATTTCCTACTGGGGACACCGGATTGCATTTAGTAGAAATAACTGCGGAGAAAAAGATAGTGAGGTTTTTAAACAGGCAGGAGCACTTAAGATATGAGTAAAGGGGAATTGGATGAATTTTTTAGAAGGAGCAAGTGGGTTAGTGATTCTAATCGCAGCGATTGTCACGATCATTGTAGCCTTTTCATTTCGTCCGATGATAACAAGAATACTCGGTGCTGATAGACAGAAGTTTTTCTCTCGTTACAACCATGTTAACAAAAACCACAAAATACTGGACTGGACGATCAGAGGAGTGGCGATCATTTTAATCATCGTTTTGGGGTGGATTCAAATATCCATGATCAGAAATGGGGGAGAAGTGAAATGGTATCTGGCGACCTATACCGTATTGTTTGCCATGTTTCCTTTAACCGAACTGTTAAGAGCCTACATGGAGTGGAAGCATGCGGATAACCGGAATAATTATAAGGTGACGTTGAGTGAAATCGGATTTCTTGCATGTTTAACTGTTGTCATTTTCAGCACAGGATTTTTTGGTGCTTTTGAATTGAATTTTTAAAGGGGGAATTAGATGAACTTTTTAAGTGGAGCAGGCGGGTTTGGAATTTTCCTGACGTTGCTAGTGGTATTTGGGGTTTTACTACTGTTTCGCCCGGTGGTGGGCAGAATGATGGGTGTAGACCCACAGAAAATTTCTTTGAAAAGGCATTACATCAATGAGACACATAAAAAAATTGAATGGGTGCTGTTTGGTGCACTTATTACTGTAATTATTACTGTCTTTATTATTCAGGTGCCCCTGATCTTTAATGATGAAGGTCTGAAGTGGTATCTGGACCCTATGCCATGGATCCTTGTTCTGCTTGTTATATCAGAGAGTATTAAAGCTTATCTTGAATGGAAGCATGAAGAAAATCGGAGGAACTATAAGTTGACACTGCTTGGGACAGGACTGGTTATCCTGCTTGCAGTTATCATTATTCCAACCGGCTTTTTCGGCGCATTTGAGCCTGGGTTTTTGAAACCATCGTAAAAAATGATAATAGGGGTGCACAATGTTAAAAGTGATAAAACTGTCAGCCGGACTGGTTGCAAGTATCGTGCTGGGATTGATATTTGGCGGGGGCATTGACCTGGATGATATCAAATTCCGTAAAAACATGAAACGCCTGAAAAAAGAACCGTGGTTCAAAAAGATAGAGCAGGACGGACTTTACTATGAAAAAATCTATCAAAATGAAGCGTTGAAGGAATATCTGTTCCAGGACGATATCGTTAACAGAATTTTAGAGGATGAAAAAGAGAAGGATCAACTCATAAAGCTGATCCAGTCTGTCTAATCTTACAAAGTAAAGAAAAAAACAAATGAAATAACTGCTCCGTTAGATAAGATAAATATTTTTGAAATGCGATTTATTGCCTGTTCTTTATATGAAAAGCGGATGATGACTGATTCAATCACCCAGAAGCAGATGACTGCACTAAAGACCGGAATCATGAAGTCAGAACCGAGAACTGCAGTTACAGCTGCAAAGCCGCCTGCCACGTAAAGAGCAAGCCGGGTTGAGGTGCAGAGATTCATCAGCCTTGCAAGGATTGACAGTGGCAAAGCTGTCAGGAGCAGTCCTGCTGCAAAATAGAAATAATAGATTATGATAGAACCATTTATCGGAAGAGGAAAAGCCAGTGTAAACACGATCGTGACGACCGTCAGCGTAATGAGTAATGCTTGAAAAGTTGTTTTCATATTGAGTCTCCTATAGCCTCTTTCACAGCTTCTATTGCATGAATTTCTGCTGTGTCAAATATTGGTACGGAAACGTCTTCCGCGTTGATAAGCAAACCAATTTCTGTGCATCCAAGCACGATCCCTTCAGCACCATCGCTGATGAGCTGCTGAATCACTGTTTTGTAATAGTCACGTGAATCAGGCTTGATTTGACCCAGGCAGAGTTCATCAAAAATAATCCGGTTGATCTGGTGTCTGGCGTCCTCATCCGGTGTCAGTACATCAATATTCTGTGATGTCAGTCGCTCTTTGTAAAAAGCCTGCTCCATTGTGTATGTAGTTCCTAACAAACCGACTTTACGAATGTTAGCCTGATGGATGTGTTTTGCTGTGGCATCTGCTATATGTAAAACAGGAATATTTACCTTTTCCTCAATGTTGTCAATGACCTTGTGCATCGTATTCGTACAAATCACAATAAAATCAGCTCCGGCATTCTCCAGTGAAACAGCTGCTTCAGCAAGTCTTTTACCTGCTGCTCCCCAGTCATCTTCTGTCTGATAACGTTCAATCTCATCAAAATCTACGCTATACAAAATGCATTTAGCTGAATGCAGACCTCCAAGCTGAGCTTTTACTTGTTCATTGATGATCCGGTAATAAGAAGCTGAGGATTCCCAGCTCATACCGCCTATGAGACCAATTGTTTTCACGTACAATCACTCCTTTGTCACTGCAAGTATACTATTTTTACTGAGTTGGAAAAAGTTCATTTAAAAAGTACTCTACATAGGATTGGATCATCAGATGGTGAAGGGGGAAGCTGGCTTACCGTGCATACCTGAGACGTCCATTCAGGAAGTTGATATTACGAAACTTGAAAGTATTGTACTGACTGGTGTTGATGATTTTAAACACCTGGTTAACCATCAGGAGCTTTTAGCATTTATCAAAAGTATCAATGCTCAGGGAAAATCATTGGAGCGATATCCAGTGCGCCTTACCTGCTTGCTCAAAGTGGGGTGTTAGGTGATAGAAAATATACGACAGGCTTAACAACGGAGCAAAGATCGTTTTTAGGAGTATTTACTGAAGCTCATTTTGTAGACGCCCCAACCGTTGTTGACGGCCAAATCGTCACAGCAAGAGGCTCGGCATTCATTGAGTTTGCTCTTGAATACGGGGAATTATTGAAATTGAATATCCAAAAAAGTTGGTATGGTCAAAGGTAGGCGAAAAACTTTAGCAGATCCGGCTCCCGCTCTAAATCTCTTACAAAAGTAAGAGGTTTTTTAGAGTCAAAAAGAATTTTTTAGAAATTAAAGGGATTTTATAGAAGTATGTTGAATTCAAATAGTTGTGACTTTAGAATTAATTTATTAGGTATTTTGATTCAATCATTTTTCCTATATATATCATTTTTGCCACCAACCTAACATCGGAGGGATCAACATGACCGGGCATTATACTGAAGAAACTGTAACAGATGATCTTGTCGTAAAAGCAATTGAAGATAATCTGGCTATTATCCGATTTGATAAGAATCGAAGGGTCGCCTATGTGAATAGTAACTTTGCAGAGACGGTCGGGTATAGCACCAGAGAACTTGAAAACATGCAGCATCGAGATCTGTGTTTTCCCGATTTTGTGAATAGCAGAGAATATGACCTGTTCTGGAAGGATCTTTTCAAAGGGAAAAATTTTCAGGATAAAATTGAACGAAAGCACAAAAACGGTGATTCAATTTGGCTCGATGCCACTTACATGCCTGTATATAACCAGGAGCAAAGTGAAGTGATCGGGGTGACTAAGATTGCAACTGATGTAACTGAGAAGTATGCAAAAACGAAAGAAATGGCAGCGCAGCTGAGGGTGGTTTCTGAAAACCTGTATGAACGGTCTCAACAGGGGATGGAGAGAAGCAAAGAGCTGCTTGAGCATATTGACGGTATTAAGTTCACATCAGAGGAAAATGCTGAGACGCTTGATGTGTTAAATAAAAAAACAAATGAAATTAATGGCGTCGTCAAAACAATTCGTGAAATCGCAAGTCAGACCAATTTACTGGCACTGAATGCAACGATTGAAGCTGCAAGAGCCGGGGAGCACGGCAGAGGGTTTGATGTCGTGGCAAAAGAGGTCAGAAAGCTGTCGGAGCGCGTAGAACAATCGATCAGCGAAGTCAAAGAGACGGTGGATTCCATCACCAATGAAGTTGACAAAATCACGTCAGGAACAGGCTCAGTGATGAAGCGTGTGAACGATAGCCATGCCCAAATCCAGACGACTGTAGAAGATTTCGAAGTAATTGGAACTTCAGCGAAAAAACTGGATGAGCAATCGAAGATGATTACGGGTACGGTTTAAGCGTGCATAGTCAAAAACAGCGTGGGAAGCTTCCCACGCTGTTTTTCAGCAGCCAGTCTTCTCTGTTCAACATCATGACTATCTCATCTGTATGTTGACATGGTTTATGTAGCAATTGAATGACTCAGACCTTAAGCAGCCCACGAAATCCTCTCGCCCCATAATAAGAGTCCGCTCCATTATGATAGACAAACACTGTGTCATATCGCCGATCACAAAACAGGGCGCCGCCTTTGCTGCGAATCGCCTCAGGTGTCAGCACCCAGCTTGATGTTTTCAGATCAAAGCTTCCGAGCTTTTGCAGGGCGCGATACTGATCTTCACTTAACAATGTAATTCCCATCCCATCAGCCATATGGATCGCACTGTCTTTAGGGGGGAATTTTTTTCTCGCTTCAAGAGCAGCATGGTCATAGCAGACACTTCGGCGGCCTTTTGGGCTTTCTTTGGCACAATCGACGAACACGAACCCATCGCTTTCATTTTCCAGCTCGACCACATCAGGCTCACCCTGGGTGGCTTCCATTTCGTTTAATGACCACAGTTTTTCAGGATGAGCCAGTAGCTTTTTCTCTACATTCTGCCAGTCAGTGTTCGGATGCCGGGACATATTTTTCTCGAATCTTGCTTTTAAAGCTGCTAATAGTTCTGCTTGCTGTTCCGCTGTTAAAAGTGCCATTTTACAACCTCCATCATTTGTTCATTTGGTTATATTATAATCGAACTTCTTTCATTTTTCAGAAGATTATCTGTAAAAGTCATCCATTCTGTGATAAGGTTGATAGAAAGTTTAAATGGAAATGATTCTCAAAGATGTATAAAGGGGTGATCGATCGTGATCAATCATAAGTACATGAACATTTCAGCGGTATTTTTTGTGTTGGGAATAGTAGTATGGCTGCCGAACCTGATTCTGGATTTCGGAACGCCTCTTACACTTCTGTCTATGGTCTTTGGGGCAATTGGCGTCATATTCGCAGGAATGGCGAGGAACTGGCTGCTTGTTGTCGCAAATGTTTTTGTGATGTTCAGCTTCTTTTTAGTGATGGGGTTTGGGTATTATTATTTTAGTTTGACTGGGTAGACGGTCCGGACGCACACACCGTCCATCACGCCCTGCACCAAATTTCCTTGACAATTCTCCATCCTTTAGCATAAGCTATCTCTAACAAAACCCAATCTTTAACATTCTATGACGAGAAAGAGTAACAGGCGTGCTGTGGCACAGAGAGCTGACGGGTGGTGCAAGTCAGTGTTCAGGCGGCTGTGAAGATCCTCTCTGAGAAGCAGTGCTGAAACGATTTAAGCGCTGCCGGGATTCCGCCGTTACAAGGAACGCGTATGATGGTACGTAGATTTGAGTGCTCAGGGGATTTCTTCTTGAGAATCAGGGTGGTAACGCGGGCTAAGCTCGTCCCTAACGGTTGTTAGGGGCGGGCTTTTTTGTATGCTGAAAAGGGAGGCAATCTAATGGAAAAGACGCAGGGACAGAAAACAGCACCAGAGCGGGAAAAGCAGGTGCAGAAATTTTGGAGAAATGAACAGATCTTCAAGCGGTCGATTGATCAGCGGGAGGGACATGAAACGTTTGTGTTTTACGAAGGGCCGCCGACTGCGAATGGCCTGCCGCATGCAGGGCATGTACTTGGACGTGTCATAAAAGATTTTGTTGCGCGCTATAAAACGATGAGTGGTTATCAGGTACTGAGAAAAGCCGGCTGGGATACGCACGGTCTGCCGGTAGAGCTTGGCGTAGAGAAGAAGCTTGGACTCTCAGGGAAGCGTGAGATTGAAGAATACGGCGTGGAAAAATTCATTGAGGAATGTAAGAAAAGTGTCTTTGATTATGAAAGACAGTGGCGGACATTTACCGATGCCATTGGCTATTGGGTGGATATGGATGAACCGTATGTAACGCTTGAAAACCGTTATATCGAAAGTGTGTGGCACATCCTTTCAACGATTCACAAGCGCGGGCTGCTTGAGCAGGGACACCGCGTTGTTCCTTACTGCCCGAGCTGCCAGACCTCACTCAGCTCACATGAAGTGGCGCAGGGTTATAAAGATGTGAAGGATCTTTCTGTTACTGCAAAGTTCAAGGTCAGGAACACAGACAACGAATATTTTCTTGGCTGGACGACAACACCATGGACACTGCCATCAAATGTGGCATTGGCTGTTAATCGTGAATTGACCTATGTGAAAGCAAGACAGGGGGAAGAAGTATATATTGTAGCGAAGAACCTGACTGATAAAGTCTTCAAAGAAGGCTATGAGGTTATCAGTGAGCACTTGGGAAGCGAATTGACAGGGTTAGCTTATGAGCCGCCGCTCAACTATTTAACGCTTCAAAAGGGACACGAAGTGATTGCAGCTGACTTTGTCACAGAGGACAGCGGTACGGGGATTGTTCACCTTGCCCCTGCACATGGTGAAGACGACTACCAGGCGATTAAAGAATCAGGGCTGGATTTTGTAAAGGTGGTAGATGAAGCAGGATGTTATACAGAGGAAGTGACCCCGTTTGCCGGTGAGAAAGCGAAGGATCAGGATGTTGCGATCATCAGACTGCTAGCAGAAAACGGACGGTTATTTGATAAGGAAAAATACGAGCACAGCTACCCGCACTGCTGGCGCTGTGATTCTGCGCTGATCTATTATGCGATGGAGGGCTGGTTTATCAAAACAACTGCGATCAAAGAGTCAATCATCGCGAATAACCAGTCAGTTGAATGGCATCCGGGACATATGAAAGACGGGCGCTTCGGGAAATTCCTTGAGGGGATGGTGGATTGGAACCTGGGGCGTAACCGTTACTGGGGGACACCGCTGAATGTATGGATTTGTGAGTCGTGCGGCCATCAGCATGCCCCGGATAGTGTGGCGGATTTGAAGGCGCATGCGAAGGGGGACACACTGGAGGATCTGGATCTTCACAAACCGTATGTGGATGAAATTCAGCTTAATTGTCCGTCTTGTGCCGGTACAATGACCCGGACGAAGGAAGTCATTGATGTCTGGTTTGACAGTGGGTCGATGCCGTTTGCCCAGTATCATTATCCATTTGAAAATAAAGATCTTTTTGATAAGCAGTTCCCGGCTGATGTGATTGCTGAAGGTGTGGATCAGACGCGCGGCTGGTTCTACAGTCTGCTGACAGTGTCATCGCTGTTTACCGGAAAAGCCCCTTATAAAAGAGTATTGTCACTCGGACATATTCTTGATGAAGACGGCAAAAAAATGTCTAAAAGTAAAGGGAATGTGATTGATCCGATGGAGCTGGTGGAGCAGTATGGTGCAGACGCGCTTCGTTGGGCTCTTTTAGCGGATAGTGCACCATGGAATAATAAGCGTTTTTCAGCAAATCTGGTCAGTCAGGCAAAATCAAAGCTGGTTGATACGCTGCATAACGTGCATGCTTTTTACAGCATGTATGCAGGAATAGACGGTTTTGATCCGGCTGTCCATGGAAAGGGAGAACGTACTCTTTTAGACAAGTGGGTACTGTCACGACTGAGCTCAGTTACAGAAGCAGTCAGCGGCCACCTTGATGACTATGACTTTACTGATGGTGCCAGGGAACTGACAGGGTTTGTTGGTGAGTTGAGTAACTGGTATATCCGCCGCTCCCGTGACCGTTTCTGGGGTGAGGGAATGAGTGAGGATAAGCTCGCTGCTTACCACACGCTCCGCACTGTAATGGTGACGTTAAGCAGGCTGCTGGCTCCGTTCACGCCATTTATCGCTGAAGAGATCCATCTTGATCTGACGGGAAAAAGCGTTCATTTAGCGGACTTCCCGGCTGCAGATCAGTCACTGCAAAACCAAAAGCTCGAAGCGGATATGGCCCGTGTACTTCAGGTAGTGGAGCTTGCCCGTCAGCTGAGAAATGCCACAAATCTCAAGACAAAGCAGCCGCTTGCAAGTGTAACGGTCATCGGATCAAAAGAAGAAACGGATCCGCTCAAGGAGTATGAAGCGATTGTCATGGACGAAATCAATGTGAAGTCTGTGAACCTGCAGCAGGAAGCGGGAGACACTGTACGCTACGAAGTGAAGCTGAACTTCCCGACTGCCGGCCCAAAGCTTGGTAAAAAGATTGGGGCAGTGCAGAAGGCATTACAGCAGCTGTCATCTGAAGAAGCAAAGAAAATAGCTGAGCAGGGGTTTGCTGAAGTTGCAGATGAAAGAGTGGAGGCAGAGGACCTTCAAATCAGACAGCAGGCAGATGAAGGGCTTGAGTTAGCATCGAATGCAGCTTATACCGTGCTGCTTGATACGGTATTAACAGAAGAGCTGAAGGCAGAGGGACTCGTCCGCGAACTGATCCGCGGTGTTCAGCAGTACCGGAAAGAGCTGAATCTGCCCGTTGATCAGCGGGTGGTACTGGTGTTTGATACAAATGAAAAAATGCGTTCAGTGGTGACTCAGTTTAGAGAACTGCTGGAGCAAAATCTGCTGGTCAGTGAGCTGAAGTTTGGGAAGAAGGAAGGTATGAAACGGTTGGAGTTTGATGGGGAAGAGATTGGGATTGCGGTTGAATGAGTGAAGCAGAGGATGCATTCCTCTGCTTCAGCTCTGAGCCGCTTTCTGCTGAGGAATGATTTGAAACATCCTGGCTGCAGCTGTCATATTCAATACAATCGCTTTATTCGAATTTGATAGTACGATTATTTTCAAAAAGGAAAAAGCGTATTTACTAAGGGAGAATTTTCATGACGAAATATCTAATCAAAGACATGACACGGACAGCAGCAGAACAAATAAATGAATGGACATATGCGGAGCCATACAGTCTTTACAGTATGTCAGGCGATCCGGATGATCTGGAGGAATTGATGGATGGAAGCTATGTTGCTGTATATGCCAATGATCAGCTGGTGGGGTACTTTTGCTACGGGAAGCATGCACAGGTTCCTGCCGGGAAAAGAGAGCTATATTATGAAGATACTGCGTATACAGA
This sequence comes from Jeotgalibacillus alimentarius, assembly GCF_000829445.1. GTDB lineage: Bacteria > Bacillota > Bacilli > Bacillales > Jeotgalibacillaceae > Jeotgalibacillus > Jeotgalibacillus alimentarius. Next base: position 286,870 of record NZ_JXRQ01000015.1, on the reverse strand, counting down.
CATCGGGCTTGGGCTGCGTCCGGCATTGACAGGCTCAGGCAGAGGACATGATTTTTTGACAGCAGGTTTGAAGTTCGGAAGGCAGAGATACGGGTTTGGCAAGTACCGTTTGAGCGTTGCGGGATTTAATGAAAGAGCGATCAGGCTTTATGAACAGGCAGGGTTTGAAAAGACTGGGTCTTTTGTGAATCAGGCTGGGGAAAAAAACATTCAGTTTTTTGTGATGAAACAGGTGTAGGGTGGCACGTCTGAAGTGTGGTGCAGTAGGCGTTGAGCGGCGGGATAGGATTCCCTCAATTTCGGTTTTTATTCCATCAGCCAGGACCGGAATTCCCTCAATATGAAAATGATTCCTTCAATGGAACGAACTATTCCATCAGGCAGGTTTGGGGTCTCTGTTATTACATCAGCATGGATGTTAATTCCATCAACGACGGGCGGAATTCCTTCAGTTCAGCGGATAATTCCTTCACCACGCCACCCGCCGTCTTAGCTCCCATCATCAGACATGCTGATGGGAAGCTGTTCACCCAGCTTCCCGTTTCTGCACTATCCGCCAATCCCTTTATCAAACAATTCCTGCAGTTCAGCTGCCGGAACCGGTCTGCTGAAGAAATATCCCTGCATACAATAGCAGCCTTCTTTCATCAGCATATCTATCTGTTCCTGCGTTTCCACACCTTCAGCAATTACACCATAGTCAAGCTGCTTGGCGAGGTGAATAATCGTTGAATTCAGGGCAGCAATATGGGGTATCTGCGTCATTCCATCTACAAATGAGCGGTCAATCTTGATGCAGTCGATTGGAAAGTCTTTGATATATTTGAGTGAAGAATAGCCTGTTCCAAAGTCATCGAGTGCAATTGTCAGCCCGATATCTTTCAGTTCATGAATTTTCGCTGCATCATGTGACTGGATGAGTGTGTGTTCCGTCAGTTCAATCTCAAGATATTTCGGGTCGATGCCTGCTTCATGTAAGACCGTCTGCACGGTTTGTACGACCCGGGGGTGCTGAATTTGCCGAATAGAAAAATTGACTGCCATTGTGATCAGCTTCCCCTGAGCGTGCCAGACCTTCAGCTGATTGATGGCTTCACGCAGCACCCAATTTCCAAGCTTCAGTATGACCCCGGTTTCTTCTGCCAGCGGAATGAATTTGTCAGGCGGTACTTTACCAAGTTCCGGGTGAGTCCAGCGGAGCAGTGCTTCAACCCCGGTAATTTCTTTCGTCTGGTAGTTGACCTTCGGCTGGTAATACACCTCAAGCTCATCCTTTTCCACTGCTTGATGCAGTGCGTTCAACAGGTTTGATCGTTCAACGTTTTTTTCCCTCAGTAAATGAGTGAAGTAATGATAAGTACTGCCGTATTCCTTGGCTACATACATCGCTGTGTCAGCGTTCCGGATCAGTTCCTCTTCATTCCGGGCGTCATCCGGATAGACGCTGATGCCGATACTTGCGCTGGTGAACAACTCCTGGCGCCCAATATGTATCGGGTCTGTCAGGCAGCTGAGCAGTTTCATGGCGATTTCATCAAGCTCTTCCATACGTGTAACATCTTCAACAAGAACCATAAACTCGTCCCCGCCAAGTCTCGATACCGTGATTCTTGAAGAAATAAATGACCTGAACCGGTCAGCAATCTCGTAAAGCACACGGTCACCGATTGCGTGTCCGTAGGAATCATTAATCAGCTTAAAGTGGTCCAGGTCTAAAAACAATACGCCTAAACGGCTGTCTTCTTTAATCGTTTTCAAAGCGGAATTAATTTTTTGAGTCATATAGCTTCGGTTTGGTAATTGAGTAATCACATCATAATATGCCTGATTGTGAATTTTTCTTTCCAGCTCTTTTCGTTCAGATACATCCCTGAACGTGACAACTGCTCCGCTAAAGCGGCCTTTATTTCGTATTGGTGTAGATACATATTCCACATCAAAAAGTCCGCCGTCTTTTCCTGCAAACTTTTCTTCTGAGGAATAGGTTTTTTCCCCTGTCTTAAGTGACTCGTATATGGGGGAGCTCATCTGCTGATATAGCTCAATTTCCTTTGAGTAATGAGCAACAACATCATCCTGTGGCTTACCGACAAGTTCATCGACTTCAAAGTTGAGCATCGCTGCAGCAGTAGGATTACAGAATGTTATAATACCGTCTTTATTTAAGCCGTAAATCCCTTCACCAGCTGAGTTCAGAATGGATTCATTCTTTTTACTGAGCTGACGAAGGTCATCATTCATCGTTTCAAGAATTTCGTTTTTCTCCTGTAATTCACTCGTCCGGTGCTTAATAATGTCTTCAAGATGTTCCAGGTGAATTAAGTTATCGAGCACACCGGCTGTCGCATCGGCTATGGAGGTGGCTAGCTGCTGCTCTGCATCCGTATATGCCTTAGGCGCATCAAAGCTGACAATACCAAGTGTTCCGAGGACCTCACCGCGGGAGACGAGAGGGAGCGTGTACATGGCCTTGATACCAAAATGGTTAATGGCTTCTTTATTTGTGCGCGGATCATTGACAGCGTCTATTACCATAACAGGTTCCTTTGTCCTCATGACTTCCTGAAAAACTGCGTCCTTTTCAAAGTTGATCTTTACTTCCTCATGCACCTTTTTCCAGTCATCTTCTTTCCATGTGCTCTGGGAAGAAAGCTTATGAGGAATGGCAGATTGGGTAAACATATCATTCAGATGTGCTGCCACGTTTGTATTGTTCAAAGCTTCCGCAATGTACCGAAAGCTCGTTTCAAGCGCTTCCTGAACGGTCACACATAATGACAGGTCGCTTGTAGCATCAAGCAATAGCTGTTTGTCCTTCACAAGCTTTTGTGAATGTGTAAATAATTCCGTATTGCGAATCGCAACGGCAGCCATCGTGATATACGATTCTATCGCTTCTAGTTCCTCTTTGCTTAAATGCAGTGGAGAACTGTAATCAAAAAGGAAAACCAGCCCATACATCGTATCCTCATAAAAAATTGGCAGGCCGAAAACGGACTTAATTTTAAACAACTCAATTGGAATAGGATCCGGCCGGTTATCCTGACTGGTATCCGGAATATAAATGCTCTTTTTTGTCGCGACAATTTCAGCTGCAAAGCGGTCTTTGTTCAGGTCGATGACCATTTTATCAAGCGTAATTCCATTGAAGTCATCAGGTTTCCCGACATATCCCTGGTAATGCTCCGGACCGATCGGAAGGTAGATGCCCACTGCATCACACCGCACAATCTCTTCAGAAATCGCTTTTACGACCTGCTCCAACACTGAGCGTTTGTCTAACTTCAGGTGAATCATTTTCGTGATTTCAGCTAACCTGGTATACCGGTCATGAGGCATGGTTATCCCACCTTTTCTTTTTGTCATATCGTTACTATAAGAAGTTTTTGTGACTTTCTAATGTGTAGGTAAAAAAGAATGTTTTGTTTTATTATATAGTTATTTAGTACTCTTTGTCGTAAAAATGTTAATTATTTTAAAATGTTTGGTCATTTGATCATGTCTTTTTAGCAATTCTTTACCTTTAAACAACATGAAAGATAAATATCCTGTTATTAAAACCATGACGAACACGCCACTTAAAACCGTCAATCTGATAGGGAACTGTGAGGCTGACCAGGCAAAGGCGGCCGTTACAGTGATCACAAGAAGTGCTTCTACGAAGTGAAAGAAACTGCTGATACGCCCCATATATTCAACAGGGACTCTTTTTTGGATCCGTGTCAGAAAACCTGTATTTGCAAAAGCGAGAGCTGCCCCGAGAAGACTTACCCCTGCGCATGCAACGAAAAAGTCGGTAGAAGCTGCAAAAATCAGATACCCGGCCGCTGTCATCAAAGAGCCGGTTCCAATCAGAACAGAAGTGCTCCATTTTGCTGCCCCTGCTACATTTATCGCTGCGCCTATGATCATGCCGGCCCCTGCACAGCTGACCAGCAGGCCGTATTGCGTATCCGTCAGTAAAAGGGCGTCCTTTGCAAATGCCACTTCCAGGGAATCCACCGCAGTCTGCAACACGATAAAAAGTGTAAATAGAAAATAGACGCCCCACATTTGTCTATCTGTCTGACGAAATTGCAGTGTGCTTTTCCAATCGGACATTAAGTCTGTTTTGATTGAAAATGATTTGCTCTGCATGTCAGAAGCATCAGGTCTTTCTTTGAATGAAATGACTAAGATGAACATTGCTGACACCAGCAGAGCGACGCTGTTGATAAAAATAGCTGTAACAGCACTGCCATTCATCAGCAGCAAACCGGCAATTGCCGGACCAACAAGAAATGCGCCGGAATCCAGCAGACTTCTGATGGCATTGAAGCGATGCAGTTTGTCTCCGGGTATAAGGAGCGCTGTAAAACTCATGCCAGCAGGCTGTAAAATGGAAGAACACATCTGCAGAAGGAACACGAATAAATAACTGATCCACAGTGTGTCAGAGAGTATACCGACCCCTGTAACCAGCAGACTTTGTAACAGTGTGAGCCAAAACATTAACCGTTTTTTCTGAACGCGGTCAACAAGGCTGCCGCACCAGAATGTCGTCAGAAGAGCAGCTGCGGGACGGATGATATAAAGCAAGCCGACAGCAGCGGCAGAGCCTGTTTCATTAAAAATCATCAGGTTCAGCGCAATAAAGTAAATCCATGATCCGATACTTGTGATTCCGATTGAAGATAATAAAAGAATAGCTGATTTGTTCATCATGACACCGCCTTATTTTGATTGTGCAAAATAAAAAATCTCACCCCCAGGACAAATTGTCCTGAGGGCGAGATTCCTTCGCGGTGCCACCTCAGTTTGCTGCTATGTCACCATACCAGCCTTTTCAGGTACGAAATCTATACCCAAGCCCGTTAACGGGGGCATCCGTTCTGCCATCACATAAAGATCCGGCAGAATGCTCTGAGGCTTGATTCGATGATCTTCCACCTGCTCCTTTTCAGCACCGGAGCTCTCTGTTAAGGGTTCGGATCATCTACTGTTCTCTTCGTCGCATGTAAATGTCAGATGATTATAGCACTGTTTTGTATGGAATTGCCATCATTTTTTAAAATGTGGGTATCGCGGGAGTGGATATGACCATCGCCAGGGCTGATACGACCACAAACCCGGGTGTATCCGACCATCACCGATGCAAACACGACCACCAATCTTAACAACGCGTCCATTGACGGTTGAAAGACAGTCGAAGCGAATGGGAAGAATTATTCCCCATCCGGCTTCGAATCCTCAATCATCTGATCCATGCCTTCCACACCTTCTTCTTTCATCCGCTGAAGCTCTTCATAAAAGGCGCTTCCTGTTTCACGTGCCAGATCAAAGTTTGCAGTCGCAAGATCTTTCATCGGTCCAAGCTGATCGTAAGTAATTTTGCCTTCATCCATCAGCTGAGACATCGCATTATATTCTGAATTCACCTGGGCTCTGGCATTATTCTGCCAGGCAATACTGAAATTGTTGATGTCCATCGTGGCATGCACACTTGTCCAGTTGCGGTCATTCCGTGCGCCTACACGCCACTGCTTCCACTCCTGCAAAATATCCTCTGTTCTTTCAAATTCACTGCGCAGCCCTTCTGCGTTATTGACATTCGCATAGGCGCCGCCAGCTTCTTTTGCTACGTCTTTTAATTGCTGCTGTGCTTCAGAGTCAGCATTAAATCCGATAACGTTAATAATCGGAGAGATATTACTTCCGGCAAAACTCTTTGCTGCTTCAACCGGGTTGCCGTCACACGTTTCAATTCCGTCACTGACCAGGTAGATCAAGTTCGTATTCTTCTCGCCGTCCAGTCCTTCAAAGCTTTCGGCTGCTGATTCAAGTGCTCCTGCAACCGGTGTCCAGCCGGCCGGTTCGAACTTGTCAAGCGCTTCCTGAAAAGCCGCTTCGTCGTAAGATCCGCGTTCGTATACTTCTTCAATCGCCGAACAAGACATTTCTTTATCAGCGTCATCTCCGGTTCCTTCATGTCCATAGACGCGAAGGGATACATTCGCTTCTTCAGGGGCGGAAGAGAGGAAGCTTTGAATTTCACGTTTTGCCTGCTCCATCCGTGTCTCACCGCCGGCATCAGCACCCATTGAGCCACTCGCATCTAAAATAACTTCAATATTGTAGTTTTCCTTAAATTCATAGCGGGGGTCTGCTTCCGGCATTCCTTCCATATCAAAACGGGCCATATCCAGTACACCTGACGGGTCAGGAAGCTGTACCCTTGTAATGTTATGAATGTACTGATAATACAATGCCATCTCTTCCTGAGTTGCATCCTCAGGAAGGGCTGGTACATCTCCAAACAGCTCTAGGAATTCAATCTCTTCATTGCCATTTTCTTTTTCACTTTGCAGCAATCCATTGCCCTGCTGAACAAAATCCTGTGGTTCTTCAGGCAGGGCAGGGAGGTTCATCTCTTCAAGTTCAGCTAACACACTTTCAGGTTCGGCAGCGACTTCCTCTTCCTGCTCCACCTCTTCAACCGGTTCATCTTGTGCCTGCTGGGATGTATCAGTTTCTTCCTCACCCTGACACGCTGCAAGCGCCATACTAAGCGCCAATATAGAAAGCCATGATTTCTTTTTCATCTGACTGCTCCTTTCATTCGGGAAAATTAGATTATGAAATGTTTATACGTTTAACCTGTACATACGTTTCAAATAATTGTTAAACTACTACTTTTCTAATAGGGAATGAGATGATTGTCAAACCATGGATTGCTTATGTATTACATGAGGGGAGACATTGGTCTGTGTGTGTTGTCATAAATAGATTCATTTGTACCAGGTTATTTTTTTCGTCAAGCAGGAAAAAGGTTTGGTTTGGGTGGAGAAATTATGTGGAGAGCGGTGTGTTTATGACATTCATTACAGTTTGTATGACTATAGGACCGTTTTGTGTTGAAGAAAGGAAATCTTACTTTTTTATTCCAGATAAATTAAGTAAGATTTCTTTTACATATTTTAGAGGGGTTATGTGTTTGAGACTAGAAGTATGAATAGCAAGAAGCTCATTCATTAAATTGTTATTTGGGAAGGCAGGTTATCCATGAACAAGGTGATATTCGGAATATTTCTGGTGTTTTTTAAAACTAACATCAGTTTTTTAGATATTGGAATTGATTATTCATTTACCAATCTGATCGGATATATCCTGATCTTTTTTGGCATGAAAAAGTTAGAGAGAAGATGCGAGGTTATCACAAAGGCCTATCCTGCAGTCATCTTCATGATTCTACACAGTATCATTATATTTCTGTTGAACATGACCGGAAATTCCCCTTTAGAAATCCCTATCGATTCCTATACTGTAGTCCTTGCTGCGGCAGGTCTGATCTTTGTAGTTGGAGGGATGTTTATGATCTTTGTGGTGATTTCTCAGTTGCTCATAGTATTGGAAAATGAGGCAGGGGAGCATTTTTATGTGAAAAGGCTGAATGTGGTCTGTGCAGCTATGATGACGGTTTTCGCTTTAGCAGGATTCAGCTACTTCCTGTTTCAAATGACGCCGGGAGTTGCGCAATTTTGGATGGGCATCCTCTTATTGCTGAAGGTTGCTTTCATTGTGTCATTCTATAATGAAATGATTCGTCATAGAGAAAGGGTGGCTGAACAATAAGTGTATCAGAAGCGATTGTTTATATGAAAAAAAGCACAGAGAAAATCTGTGCTTTTTTTCGTAGTTATCCTGTTGCGCTTACGCCTGCTTTTACATCGAGTGTTTTTTGCCCTAGCGTCAGCAGCAGCGCTGAACCGAGCAATAAAACACCTGCTGTGATAAATACGATTCTGACACCAGCGAGGTCTACAAGAAGTCCGGCCAGCAGCGTCGTCACAGCATAGGTGGAAAAAGATGCTGCTTCCTGTGCTGCATACACTTTTGGCAATAGGTGCTCTTTTACATTCGTCTGTACCAATGTGTTAAGTGTGATGCCTTTAAGCTGTGTAACAAACCCAAACAGTACTGATAATAACAAGGCAAGGTAGGGATTAGAAATCAGTCCAAACACTATTGTTGCAAGGGCTGCAGTGTAGGCAGTTATGATGACACACTGTTTTGCGCGGCGTTGTAACAGTTGATCCACTCTGATCGCAATCAGTCCGCCTGCAATGAGTCCTGCAAAATAGCTTGAATTGATATAACCCCACCACGGCTCACCGGCCTGCAATACTTCAGCTACATACACATAGACAATGGCTGCGATCCAGACAACACCTGCATTGACTTCAATCAATTCTACAAGTGTGACTACTCTCAAAAACGGACTCCTGAGAATTGCTTTCCAACCGGCGCGCCGATCTTTCTCGGCAGGGTTGCTCTCTTCAGTACTTATACGCAATAACCTGAACAGCATGCCTGCAAAAAGGGTTGCCGCGATATACAAACCGACAGTGATCCATATCAGTGTTTCTGCTGAACTGATCGCAATCAATATGCCCCCGAGCGGCCAGGCACTGAGCTGAATGGTTTGTGTTACCACGCCCATATAGCCATTGGACTTCACTAAATGCTCACGTTCCACAAGCCTTGGAATCAGTGCGTGGCTCGCCGGAGAAGCCCAGCCATCTAAAAAAGCGATCCCTGTAACAAACAGAAAAGTCATGAGGATTGTCTCCTGGGTAATCTGCTGATAACTCACAGCGAGAGCCAGTAACAATATAGTTTTCAATCCCTGCGAATAGGCAAGCAGCTGTGGCAGGGCGAATCTGTCCATCACGTGCGGTGCAGCGAGTGCTCCAAGAAACCGCGCACTCATATTAAAAAACGGCAGCAGTGCCATATAAAATGCTGACCCGGTCAGTAAATAAATCGTGGAAATCAGCGACACGATATAAAACACATCACCCAGATTGGCCATTGACTGACCTGTAAGTAAATAACGAAACGAATGCTTCTTCATCTTTCTGCTCCTTTTTCAAAAGGCGGACCGCCCTCTGAGAAGACAAAAAAGCGCACAAATTCACCTTTTTGCCTCCGGGGTGAACGAGTCGCCTGTATTCTCTATTCAATTTAATAAAGGTGGAAGTCGCATTCTACACTCGTCTGTTCTCCGATCATGTTTTAGTTGTCAATAGTTTACCATATAGGGTCTGGCTGTGGTGGGTTTTTAAGGAATTTGGACTTTGGGTTGGGGGGTGAGGGTGATGGAATTACCTTGTTGGCTGAAGGAATTAGCCCAGAGGCTGAGGGAAAAGTGACGGCTGTTGAAGGAATTCGAGCGGTGCAGGTGGCCGCTGATGGAATAAATTCAGGATTGATGGAATCATAATCGGGATTGAAGGGAAAGTGTCCCGGATTGATGGAATAAATCATAAGTTGAAGGAAATCCCGGCCCCGCACGGAGAATCAAGCCATATCCCATCCGTCATCACTCTTGTCCCATTTACACATACAGCCGAAACTTTCCCCGCCCTCCACCCGTATACCCACTATAAGGGGTGGGAAATATGAAAAAATTTGTATATCTATTACCGTTTTTACTATTAACAGCCTGCGTTGACGACGAAAAGGCTATTGAGACAGAGAGTGAGCCGGCTGAATTTGTGATTGAAGAGAGGGAGTATGCCGATCCTCCTGCAACGTCAGGTTATGTGCCGGATTTTACAACTACTGATATAGAGGAACTGCCTGTTGAGGTGCTCGAAGAACTGTCAGTAGAGCGGCCGATGTCTGAGACTGTTACTACAGATGAGATGCGTGAGGATATTGATACATTTTTGCGTGCGATGCGCTATGGGTACGGTCCTTATGAATTCTACGGTGGGGATGAGGCATTTCTCGCGGCTGAAAATGAATTGAATAAATGGATTGATTCGCAGGACCGGCCTGTCAGTACGCTTACATTCACAGGGAAGTTGAGCGATGCTTACTCGTTTATTAAAGATCAGCATTTTGGGATCGCTGGTACTCAGGCCTATATGAAAGAAGTGATTCCCCACAGTGTTGAAGACTGGATATTCACCAAAGAGGGGGATACATACTTTTATGAAGGGGAAGAGGTCATATCGGTTAATGGTGAAGATGCAGAAGCGTATATGAAACCATCTTTAGGAGAGAGCGGCGAGGAAATCTACCGGACTGTCAGCATGTCAGAAGACGGGGCAGGTCAGTGGACGCTTGAGACTGCTGATGATACGTATACGGCATTTTCTTTTCAAATGACGGTAAAACAGGATGAAACAGACTCGCTTTTTGACATTAGTGAAACGGATGAAGAGATTCCTGTGATTCGTTTTGGGACATTTATGTTCACTGAAGAACAGGATTTCACTTTTGAGGATATGTTCGAAGCGATTGATGTGATTGAGGATGCGCCTGCAGCGATTCTGGATCTGCGGGATAATGGCGGGGGCCTTACTGGTTTTGGTACACGCTTTGTTCATGAACTGACAGGCGCCCCGCCGTCACATAGTGAGAGTGTCTGGCTCGATACAAAGACAATCAACCTTTTAATGATGGAAAGGTTTAAAGGCCGTATAGAAGAAGGAGTGATTTATAAAACATTTTATGAGGACTATGGCCTTTTTCTACCAGACCCGAATGAGGAATTCCAGTTACCTGATGAATCTGCTGCAGGTATTGAGACGTTTGATACATTATGGGCTGGTACTGATGTGGAAATCTCAGAATCACCTTCACTTGAGACACCACTCTATATTCTGATGAATGAAAATTCAGGTTCAGCAGCTGAACTTCTCATTTCTGATTTGCTTGAATACGATCAGACAACTTTAATGGGTACTGCTACACGCGGCATGTTCACTAGTGATGCAGGCTCGCTTTTTTACCTGCCGAATTCCGGTATCAGTATTCATATGCCCGGCAGTGTTATTGTCAGTCCCTATTCATTTGAGCGCGAAGCAATCGGGATTGAACCGGATATCTGGCTGTCAGGCAGTGATGCGATGGAACGGATGGTTGAATGGGTGGAGGAGCAGCATGTAGAATAGAGCGGAGCAGGTATTGCTGCAGTGAAAGGACGAATCAAATATGAGGAAGAACATTCTACTAAGCATGGTCTGGCTGACAGGTATCTATTGCTTCATGCATATTATTTTCGATTTTAATATTAATCAAAATATAGTGATCTTCGGTGTAGATACTCATATCACGATCAGCCTGATCAGCAGAGTGATACAATTACTATTTTTTATCCTTTTGTTTATTTATTTCCAAAGGTATATAAAAAGAGCTGATACTACAGCGGAGGGTTCATAATATTTGTTCTGCCCAGTCTGTCGATTAAGTCTCTCGGAGGATTCGAGATAATCGACAGGCTTTTTTATAGTCAATAGAGAAGTATATTATATGGTGCTCCGTAAATAGATAAAGGGGGAAAAGATAGAAGGTTTGATTTGAAGATAATACTTACTAACAGAAGTGAGGAAACAATGTGGATATCATTCAAGCAGCGGCAAAAGACAGTGCTGCAATAGCATCATTATTTAATGCGTACCGTCAGTTTTACAAACAGGCACCTGACTTAGAGGGTGCATAGCAATATATATTTGAAAGGCTGTCAAAAGATGAATCAGTGATCTTTTTTGTCAGGGAAAGTGATCAGCTACTTGGCTTCACTCAGCTATACCCATGCGCAGGAGGTGGTATTTGCGAGAGAGGTTGTGGGTTTATCGGAGCTTGAATACAGTTTGCTGATCAGTATTACCGGGATTGGATCAATCGCAGGGGCGCTCGTATTATCCGTATTATCTGAAAGACTGTCTATCAGAATGATGACCATAACGGGTCTGCTGCTGATGGCAGTCGGCTATGTCATCTATGCATTCTCCTGGTCCTTTGCAAGTATTGCTGGAGGCTTCATCCTGCTTGGTTTTTTTAACTCATTTTTAAATACTGGCATGTCCACTTTCTATCAAAATAATGTTCCGGTGGAGCTGATGGGACGTGTGACGAGTGTATTTGAACTAGGGCAGAGTGCTTTTCAGGTTTTATTTGTTCTGTTGCTTGGAGCGGTTGCAGATTTCTTTTCACTGAGAGAAGCGATTGTGACAGCTGCACTGCTTATGCTGATCTTATCATGTGTTTTCTGTGCATTTCTGTGGAAGCCGGGGAGGGAAGAAGCTTTTGTGGAAGAATCATAAAAAGGCGAAGAAATAATTTTCTCCGCCTTTTTTTATTGATATACCTCATTCGCCCATTCCACTGCCTGAACATACATATCATGCAAAAGTTCTGTATCAATATTCAGCTCGCCCGCCCATTTCTCCACACATGCCCAGTCACCTTTTTCATAACAGAGCACTGCATGATAAATAGGGGCAAGTAAGCTGTCCCCATTGATCAAAGCCGCTTTGATCTCAGTGGATAAAGGTACGCTTGCTAAGACATTTTCCATATGATCATCTAGAATCGCGTCAATGGTACTGAACAGGGCCATCACTGCTGCATCAATTTTTCTTTCCTGCAGATGACTTGCCTCACATAGCTGCTCTGCAAATTTAGACCGTACAAGTGAAATTTTAAGTAATTCATCGGGTTTGTCTTCAGCAAGATCCTGCAGCATCAGAATATTGATCCATCTCTCGAAATTCTTAATTCCCATTTGCACGAGTGCACGCTTAATAGAAAAAGAAAGCTGATCTTTATTCCTGTGGCTGATAATCTTCATCAGACGATAGCTGAGTGAAGCGTCTGTTTCAATAATTTCGGTTAATTTCTGATAGGAAGGTTCGGGTGTTTTTAATTCTTTTAAGACCCGTAAATAGGTATGTTTGTACTGCCGTTTATATGTAGTCCTTGTAATGATGTTCGGCCTGCTGAAAAAGTATCCCTGAAACAGGTGAAAGCCCATTTGCTTCGCATGTTCAAATTCCTCAAGTGTTTCCACCTTTTCTGCAAGTATCGTCTTTTTTCTTAAATGAGCTTCTGCCACCTGTGAAGTGATAGCGTCCAGGGGAGTAGAGCGGATATCAAATTTTATGATGTCTGAATCATTCATTAGTTCGTATTTACTAAGGTCAGAGTCAAAGTCATCCAGTGCAATTTTATAACCCATTTTCTTCAATTCCTGTACACGCTGAATTAATGTGTCATCGAGTATAGTTCCTTCCAGAATTTCAATCACCATATGCTCCGGAGGGATCACCTCTAAAAAATCACTGAGCAGCATGTCTCTTGTAAAGTTAACAAAGACACGGGAGTAGTCACTGATTTTCCCGACACCGGTCTCGAGTAAACCCTGCAGAACTGCAGTAGTAGACAGATTGGCATCTATTCCATCATAACCCGCCGCATGCTGTGAGGAACGATACAATAATTCATAGCCATAAGTATCCAAATCGCGTTTGAATATAGGCTGTCTGGCAATAAACATAGCGATCTCTCCTAAAATCATACTATACTTATTTTTAGTATATTTTACCTAATGAACACAATGCAAGAAATAAAATTAATCTTTTAACATTTTATAATAGTCTAATAGTCATTTGTAAAACCAAATATTTGTAGAATGAAGAAAAATATTTTGTAAACTGCAACTTTATTCCATTCTGATCCGTTACTTACACGAGAGGGGGAGAGGTAGTGGATGTTCAAGAGATCTATCAGCAATATGTAAATGATGTGTACCGTTACCTTCTCTCACTATCGAAAGACCGTGAACTGGCAGAAGATTTAACGCAGGAGACATTCATTAAGGTGTTCGGGTCATTTGATTACGATCCGCCGCGTTCCATAAAGGCCTGGCTGTTCAAGGTGGCCTATCATACATTTATCGATCACCTGAGGAGAAACAAACATACGCAGTCAGCTCCTCCGGAAATCATCAATAATATGGAATCTGAAGCTTCTGCGGAAGAGTCATTTGTTCGAAAGGAAGAGACAGCAAACCTGTATCAGCATCTGGCGCTATTGAAGAAAGAACAGAAGCAGGCGATTGTGCTTTGTGATTTGAAAGGGTACTCCTTAAAAGAAGCTGCGCTCGAGATGGATATTAAGGTTAATACATTAAAGTCATATTTGTTTCGCGGCAGAGGAAAATTGAAAATGCTGATCAGGAAAGGGCGTGGACACATTGAGTGATGAATTCAAGCAAAGGCTGAAAAAATATTATGCCGGTGAGCTTTCAGATCAGGAAGCCGCAAAAGTTGAACGGGAAATTCAACAGGCAGAAGCGTATCAGGATGTAATGAATGAAACCTTTGAACATGATGAACTGCCACCCGGGAAGGTTGGAGAGATCTTAAAGAGAAGTTCGCGCAGAGCGAGGCTGACGGTTATCGGATATGTAGTGATGATTCTTCTGATGATCTATCCGGTTCTAATGATTGGGAGTTATGTCTACTATGGTTTTATCGAACGAGCTAATAATCTGATAGATGTTTCATATTCAACTGTCTATATCACTGAGCCAAATGCAAGTGTGGATGAATTCAATATTGAATATGAGTTGGGACTCTTTACGTTTGATGTCTATATGGATCTATACAAACAGGTAGGTAACGCAACTATTAAGCAGGGTGAATGGGTGGTGCCTTTCCGTTATAATCAGCCGGATTTCCCTGAGAGAAACTATACGATCGATCAGCCGCCTGAGGAAATCCCTCAGCCTGATCAGCGACTGTTATACCATCCGGATGCGGGGTTAAGTAATTCACAGAATGGGGGATGGGATACACTTGAAAACTTACCGGAGGGCACTGTGGCAGAGGTATATGTGTCCCTTGAAAGAACTGTTCCTGTAGATGAGTTAAATCGTGTGATCAATGATATCGATGCCAAGTGGCTCTGGTATGCCATTGATACGGGGCTCGATGCAGAGGCGAGTGGAGAAGACACCGGATACCTACCGCCAATCGGTTATCCTGCGCAGACAGGCAACAATTGGTCGCCTTATAACTTTCAGGCGCCAAACGATGAGCAGTTCATGGAGAGTCTGAAATTTTTAGCTGAATATGAGGAACAGGCTACCATGATTGCAAGAGCGAAGTGGCTTGAGCTGGATGAACGGATTGCCTTTCTGGAGGAGAATGGATTGAATGCGTATGGCGGTGTGGTCACGGGTCCGGCTAAGGAATTATTAAAGCTGAGGGACAACGATGATGTCAGAGCAATCAGGACAGGGGAGGTGAGGTTATGGAACTGGTAAAAAAGAAGAAGGGTGAGTCAAGACTCAGCGCTGCGGCTTTTATCATCTCTCTGATCTCACTGGCGCATTTGAATATCTTTTTACTGACTCAGGAGAGCCTCAACGGATTCAGCTTTTTCTATATGCTCCTTCCTTTCATCAGCTTGATTTTGTTTATCGCCAGTTTTTTTCAAAAAGGCTACAGCCGTACATTTGGCTGGTGGGGCGTGCTCATCTATGCGTTTATTTTCGTTTCGATTGTAGTGATCTTTTTTAGTGCGTTTACGATTTATCCGAAGCCGTAATAGGATAGGCAGAATGCACTTAAAGGCAGAAGAACCCGGACGGACGGCTGAGGTTCTTCTGCCTTTATTTGTTCGTGTCATCAGGCCGGGTGGCAGGGCGATTATTCCATACTTCCCAGGTAACGAGTGTTGTACTGTCTTTTACACTATGAGACCTGATATGGTTTAACATTCCCTCAACAGCAGCCTGATCTGCTGAATCGTTAAATGCCCGATATATATCTATTGAGTCAGCGTAAGGTTCTCCGGGGCATTCTATTAATCCATCAGTTGTAAGAAAGAGACGGTTGTTTCCTGACCTTAACTCTCTTCTGCCAGTGCTGTAGCATGGCACCAATTGATTAAATGTGTTCACTTTACCGATCCATTCAAAAAACTGTCTCTGATTCAATTGAACCTGTCCCATGTTCATCAATTCCCCGTGAAATAAGTAAAGCAGGCAATCCCCGACTGAAAACCACCAGATATATTGATGTTTCCTTACAGTGATTAAACAGGCTGTTTCCCCATTAATCGTTTGACAGGCAGAGAGAAAGCTGTCGTCAGAGAAGATAGAGATAATGGTTTTTTCTAAATTTGTAAATGTGTCCTGAGTTAATTGAGTAGTTAACATTTTAATCAACTTTTGCTTGGCATTCAGTATTTCTTTTAACACAAGGTCTGTGCTTTCAGCAGTATGATGGGCGTCAAGTAACATGACAAATTCCCAATCGCCTTCAGGGTCAGACCAGATCAGACAGCCATCTTCATTTTTAGTCTGTCCGGCATCTGAATTGCCACCGTAGAGGCCAATGGTCAGATGGTTCAGATTTCTTATAAAGGGCTGATCAATAAAGGTTGTTTCACTGCCTGACCACGTGAATTCCTCAGGCATGCTGATGAGTGTCCATATATTTTTTCAAGCGGTCGCAAAGTGATTGCACGTCACTGATGTTTCTCATGGGAGCCTCTTCCCAATCATACACTGCACTTGGCCCCCAGTATTTTTCAGGTGTACCGGGATAGCGGGGGACAATATGCATATGGAGGTGCGGGACAGCGTGACCAGTCACAAAAGAATAAATGTGTTCAGCTTTTTCAACTTCTATCAGAGCTCTGCTTACTTTTGACATCGCCACACCAAAAGCTGATGCCTCGGCCGGGTTCATATCACCAAGCCCTGGCGCATGTCTTTTGAGATCAATTACAAGGTGCCCGAGATAGACCGGATTGCCATTTCCATCTATATGACCAATCGATATAAAGTCATCCTCAAAAATAGTGCTGCCAGCCGTCTTCATTATTCCCGCATGCTTGTCGCATATAAAACAGTCTCCCATCATCAACACCTCAGCTTATTAGATTCCAATTATTATAATACAGCGGGAATCTAAATGGTACATTTTTCTAAAATGATACTTCAGATAAGATTTCGTTTAAGTAAATTTCGGCTTTATAACTGCAAATGAAGGAGATATTCATGAGGTTGAAGAAACAGGAGATAAGAGTAAGAGTTAGTGAAACGAACGATCAAGGAGGATCATAATGGAAACCTTTCAGGAATTTCTCGATACGATTGACAATGAAGAGCACAGAGCACAAACAAAAGAAGTACTGGATTGGGTGGAAGAAAAATATCCTGAGCTGGCTCAAAAAGTAGCCTGGAATCAGCCGATGTTTACGCATCACGGGACTTTTATCATTGCGTTTAGTACATCAAAAAAGCACCTTGCAGTCTCTCCTGAAAAAGCAGGCATTGATTATTTTATGGATGAAATCAAAGATAGAGGACATGATCACAGTAAAATGCTAGTGCGTTTTCCGTGGAATCAGCCGGTGGATTATGAGCTGCTTGGAAAGATGATTGAGTTTAATTTAAAGGACAAAGCGGAATGCACGACTTTCTGGCGGAAGTAATCCGAAAAACTTTCCTGAATATTGAAAATTGAATCGATTGTTTCAAGCGTGCTAGTTTAAGAACAAAGGTGTGATTCTATTTTCATCTAAAAGGAGAGGGAAGATGATGTCGGATAAAGTGATGGTCATTATTGGTGCCGGACCGGGGATTGGATTGAGCACAGCGAAAAGATTTGGAAAAGAAGGCTATACGATTGCGCTGGTCGCAAGAGATGAGGACAGGCTGCTTGAAGCAGTGGATGAGCTGGAGGAACTGGACATTGAAGCTGAATCGTTTTATGCAAATGCGTCCTCCAATGAGAGTCTGAAAGCCGCAATTAAATATGTGCATGACCTTTACGGACGGATTGATATTCTGATGTATAACGCCTATACATTCCGGCAGGGGCCCCCGACGGAACTTGACCCGGCTGATCTGCTGAATGACCTTCAGGTGGATGCTGTCGGTGCGCTTGCGAGTGTGCAGGCGGTACTTCCCTTTATGGAAGAAGGGTGCACGATTCTTCTGACAGGCGGTGTGCTTGGTGTGAAGCCGATGAAGAACTTTGCGTCTGTATCTGTTGGGAAGGCTGCGATGCGGATTCTTGCGATGACGCTTCATCAGGAGTTGAAATCAAAAGATATCTATGTCGGCACATTAACGATTAATGGATTTGTAAAGCCGGATACACACTTTTCGCCTGATAATATTGCCGAGAAGATGTATGAGATGGCAGTGGCACGGGATGGTGTGGAGTGGACGTTTGATCGGAAATGAAAAGAAACCGGAGCGGCATATACCGTCTCCGGTTATGTTATTCGTATTGATTCAAACTCTCCTGATAATGTCCTTTTACCTTTTTAATTAGTTCTTCAGGCTCCAACACTTTTACGTGAGCGCCATAAGAAAGAAGCTGTGATGCTGTATATGATAATTCTTCATAAGGAATATCTCCTTTCCATACCCCATCTGATACATCTTTGAAAAATGGATCTGCTTTTGCCCGCCGTTCTCCTTCAGCAGTAAAAGCCAGAACTGCCCGGACTGATGGTCGTTCCTCAGGCTGCCTGAGCCATTCGGATAGTGAGGGAAGCTGTTCAAGCCGTTCTTCGCCAATTGTTCCAGCATGAATTCTGTCAGCGCGATATAGTAGAATCTTTCGTTTGTATAAGGCAGGCATATACCAAGTCTGATCAAAGTACAGACCTATAGGGAACACATTTACCTTTCTTATCCCCCGTGAAGATTCATACGTCATCACTAACTCCCTCTGTTCGAGCGCCGCCTGCAAAATCACTGTGGTCCACTGGCTGTTGCCTGAAGCATATGACGCATGGAAGGCGACTTTACTTTCTACAGATCTGATTCTCTCTTTCGTTGACTCCGGCAACTCTGCAAAGTAATGTTCAGCAAGGTGGCTTCTGATTTCACCAAAGGGGAGGTCAGGAACCTGCTCAAGGTAGTGAAGCATCAAATAAAGACCTATCGCTTCGTTTTCATTTAACTGAAGAGGTGGCAGTAATCTATTCGGCAGCACTCTGTACCCACCATATCTCCCTGGTTCAGAATAGAGAGGGAAACCAATCTTCTGCAGCTTGTCGAGATCACGTTGAATGGTTCTGGTAGAAACGTTAAAACGTGTGGCCAGTTCTGAAGCAGAAAATTTCCTGTTGGGTTCAAGTATACGCATTAAAGTCAGCTGTCTTTTATTCATGATTATTTCTCCGTTCAATTACGACGTATATTGTCATAGTTCTATTATAAACTTAATGGTGAAAGGAGATGAATCACATGAGTAAAAACATTTTATACATCGCAATGAGTCTCGATGGTATGATCGCAAAATCGGATCATTCTCTTGATTGGCTGTTGAAAGCTGAAGGTGAGGGGGATAACGGCTATAATCACTTTTACAGCGGAATTTCTTCGGTGGTCATGGGGAACCGGACCTATCAGGAAGTGTTGAAAATGATGGACGAACCGCCTTATCAGGATCGACCTGTGTACGTGCTATCAAAAACGGTGAAGGAGGATGGTTATGCGACATTTACTTCAGAGCCGGTAGAAACGCTTTTGCCTGAGCTGCAGAAAAAGCACGATGGCCCGGTCTGGGTCGTTGGCGGTGGAGAGGTAATTAAGGCGTGCATGGCGTCTGAAAGTATTGATGAATATTATATCGCGGTCATTCCTGTGGTGTTGGGTGAAGGTATTCCGCTATTTCCTGAGGGGACAAAGTATACGGAATTAAAGTTCAAAGGAACCGAAATCTATAATCAGATTGTGATGCTGCATTATGTGAAAAAACAAGCGGAATGAGGATTAATCATTCCGCTTTGTTCAAAGTGTTCAAGTTTCGTTAAATGCCGGACTGCCTTGTATAGTGTCTCACAATCATTCCATTCGTTTTGTGCATTCCAAACCGTTCATAATAAGGAACCAGTTCGTCATCACAACAGAGATCAACCATGTAAAAATCTTTTAATTGTTCAAGCATCAGACGAACGAGTTCGCTGCCGACACCCTCATGTTTGTAAGCAGGCAGCACTTCTAGAAGTGGAATATAAGCAGACAGGACGCCATCACTGATTGCCGTAATGAAACCGATGACCTGTTGCTTCGCATCGTCAGTTGCAACCACGATGTGACTGCTTTTTGCTAAAAGCTCCAGATGTTTCTGTGGTGACGGTGGATCAGGCCATCCGTCAAAAAATCCTTCGAGCATATTTGGTGTAATGCCGTTTATATCATATTGAAAATTCAATTCAGTCAGCTCCTTTTTTAGTCATTGGATAGGAGAAGCTGAAAAATCAATTATAGAGTAGCAAAATCAAGACCTCCAGACGCAGGGTTATAGATACCATTCTTCATAAAATGCAATATTCCTTTATTACACTTGATAAAACAAAGAATCCGAATCGCTGTTTGATGCGATCCGGATTTTTATTAGCTTACTTTATACTTTCTCCGACCTTTTAAAAGAGGGAAAAGAATCGTTAGCAGCCCCACTGCGATAAGCGAGAGCGCAATAGGTTTATCAAGGAAAATGCCAAAACTTCCATTTGAAATGGTCAGCGTCTGTCTGAGTGACTGCTCCATCATACCACCAAGTATGAATGCCAGAATGAAAGGGGCAGCCGGGAATGAGAACATCCTCATGAAGAATCCGATGACACCGAAAGCTAACAGCAGGTAAAGATCAAAAGTATTAAAGCTGATCGCATATACACCAATTAAGCTGAAGATGATGACAAGTGAAATCAAAAGGGGGCGTGGGATTTTCAGGATCTTTGAGATATATGGAATCAGTGGCAGGTTCAAGACCAGCAGAATGATGTTCCCTACATACATACTTGCAATAATTCCCCAGAAAATCTCCGGGCGATCCTGCACTAGCAGAGGGCCTGGCTGAACCCCTAAGACGAGAAAGGCTCCGAGTAAAACAGCTGTTGTACCTGACCCTGGAATTCCAAGACTGAGTAATGGAACAAACGCGCCGCTCGTTGCAGCATTATTGGCTGTTTCAGGTGCAGCAAGACCTTTGATAGACCCCTTGCCAAATTCCTCGGGATTCTTTGCAATTTTCTTTTCCGTGATGTAAGCAATAAATGACGCAATGGTTGCACCTGCACCAGGTAACACCCCGATAATAAAGCCGAGGAATGACTGTCTGGAGACGGGTCCACTCATTTCTTTTATATCCTGCTTAGAAAGACGCAGACTGCCGATATTTTTACTCTGTCCATCATCTTTCTCATTTCTGTTCAGAACAAGCGTACACACTTCAGCAAGTGCAAACAGTCCAAGTGCAACAACAAGGAAATCGATCCCTTCTAAAAGGTTTGGATTGCCAAAAGTAAAGCGGCTTGTCCCTGTCTGTGCATCAATTCCGATTGTGACAACCATAAAGCCGAGTGTTGCTGAAATAAAAGCTTTAATGGCTGACCCATCAGCAAGACTCGCAATGGCGGTCAATCCAAGAAACATTAGTGCAAAGTATTCAGCGGGGCCGAATGAAATGGCTACTGCTGAGAGAAGCGGGGTGAAGAGCATCAGTAATACAACACTCACTGTTCCCCCTGTAAATGAAGCGATCGCTGCAATCGCAAGTGCCTTGCCGGCTTTTCCCTGCTTGGCCATTGGATAACCATCAAAGGCTGTTGCGACTGTTCCTGCTACACCTGGTGCATTTAATAAAATAGAGGAGCTTGAACCGCCAAAAATTGCACCGTAGTAGACACCTGCCATCATGACAAGGGCAATCGAAGGGTCCATTGAATAAGTGATCGGTATCATAATGGCAATCGCACTGATCGGTCCGAGCCCTGGCATCATTCCAATAAAAGTACCGACAAATACACCGATAAATACAAATAACAATCCTTCAAGACTGAAGGCTACCTGAAATCCTGACATTAGACCGGAGAATGCATCCATACTGTCACCTCTTTTCTAAAATGGAAGTATGCCCGCAGGCAGATTGATTTTGAGTAAGTAGTTAAACAGTCCGTAAATGGCCAGTGAGAATACGACAGAAGTGATCACGTTTGTAACATGGTGCTTATAATCAAGGTAAAGGGAACAGACAAAAATAAAAACGGTTGTCATGACTACAAAACCTATCATTTCGAGCAGGAAAATATAAATGAGAATCATCCCGGCAACAACGAGAAGATTTATCACATGCTGTTTGGAGATTTTTCTTTTTTCCTTATCAGCTTCTGTTTCATTTTTCTTATCTAGATAAAGCAATAATGCAAAGAACAGCAGAAGGAATCCGAGTCCTTTTGGAATAACGTCTGCATCGATCAGCGCATTGGTATAACCCGGCAGGTTAAAGCTTAAGAGCAGATATACGATTGCGATGACTGCGACTACAAGTGCCGCTTTTTGGTTTGTTTTTGCCAGCATAGCCGTTGTTCACCTCATTTCTATTTAAGGGAGATAGCAGTACACACGTCATGCTATCCCTCTGAACATTTATTCTCTCGCCAATCCAAGCTCATCCAGTAATGCCTGCATTGATTCTGCTTCTTCCTCAAGGAATGCAGCATATTCTTCGCTGTCCATGTACATTTCACCCCAGCCGTACTTTTCGCGAATCTCAATCCATGCTTCCGAATCATTCAGCTCTTTGAACTTCTCTTCATAATAAGTGACTGCTGCTTCGTCCATGCCAGGGGGCCCAAAGAAGCCTCTCCAGTTAATAAATGTTTCATCAATTCCCTGTTCAATTGCGGTAGGGAAGTCTGACAGTACTTCACCTTCCAGACGTTCCTCAGCTGTAATGCCAAGTACTTTAACTTTTCCGGCACGAACCTGCTCAATTGTTTCTGCTACACCGGTTGTGAAAACATCTACACTGCCATTCAGCACTGAAGTCAGTCCACCTGACTCTGGATCAGAGATATATTTAAGGTTAGTCACATCAACACCCGCAGCTTTTGCAATTTTAACGAATTGCATATGATCCATGCTTCCAGGTGAAGAGGTGCCGACAATACTGACACTTTGAGGGTCTTCTTTCATATCATCAAATAAATCATTCAGGTTGTCCCACTCAGCGTCTGCTTTTACAACAAATGCCCCATAATCAGCAATCACATTGGCAAGTGGAGTGAAGTCTTCATGACTGTATTCTGACTGGCCGTTCAATGGAACCAGAATGAGAGGTGGAGAGCCTACAAACATATGGTGCGGACTTTCTTCCTGACCTGCAATATACGCCCAGCCAATGGCACCGCCGCCGCCGGCTTTATTCACGACAGGCAGGCGCTGATCAATAATCTCTTCTTCTTCAAATACCTGAGACACCATTCTGGCAGTAGTATCCCAGCCGCCTCCTGGTCCTGCAGGTGCTGTGATCTCAATAGGTTGAGTAGGTGTCCAGTTGCCGTCTTCGTCCGTTGCACCGGAAGAACTGTTTCCGCATCCGGCTGCTGTAACCAATAGAAGTGAAGCAGCTGCTGTTCCGAATAGTTTTTTCATGATATTTCCCCCTTGTTTGTGATTGAATGATTGTATCCTTTGGCGTTATGTTAAATGAGAATATTCAAAATGTAACCGTTTACAATTTAACCTTCATAAAGAACTTTTAGGGGATATTGTTCATTTTGTTCACGAAAAAACACCTCCGCAATGAAGGGAGGTGTTATACATTTATGCTAAATAATATTTCCGTTCAGGTCTGCCGACGATCCCATATTCAAGTTCTGCTTTTGCTTCCCCTGATGAAATCATGTATTCAAGGTAACGTCTGGCAGTTGTTCTCGAAGCGCCCATATTCTGGCCAAGTTCTTCAGCATTTATTCCTTTGTCCAGTGTACGCATCATGTCTTTTACTTTTTGCAGCGTCAGCGGATCAATCCCTTTTGGCAACAGGGTTGGCATAGTCTCTGAAGGCCGCTGGTTCGAAAACATCTGATCAATGACCGCCTGTGTGAGTTCATGATTGGAATCAATCAGCTGCTTTCTTTTTCGTACCTTTTCAATCGCACTCTTAAAGCGTTCAAATGTAACTGGCTTCACAATATAATCAGCGGCACCGTAACGGACGGCTGGCTCCACGACTTCTTTTTCAGTAGAAGCGGTAATTAATATAACGTCAGTTCCGGGCCATCTTTCACGGATTTCCGGTAAAAGGGAAAGACCTGTCCGGTCAGGAAGGTAATTATCGAGAAGCAGGAGATCTGTTTCTTCTTGCTCAAGCAGTTCCAGTGCTTCTTTCGCGTTCAGTGCTTTGCCTGTTACTTTTATGTGGTCAAGCTTTTCTAAGAATTGTTCATGAATGGAGGCGACACGGAAGTCATCCTCTGCGATTGCAACTTTCATCAGGTTTTCCTCCCATCAGGATGTTTTTTTCTGTCTGTATGTCATGTTTTTAGGCAGGTAAACTGAGAATGTTGTACCACGACCGTGATCGGAATGTACTTCAATACTGCCGCCAAGGTTTTCAGCAGCCTGCTTTACAATCGAAAGTCCATAGCCTCTGTCAGTCTCACCTTTTGTTGAATAGCCTGTTGTAAAAACAAGGTCCAGATTCGCCTCAGGAATGCCTTCTCCGTTATCTTCAACCTCAATCACAATATCGTTTCCTAGATCCGTCAGAAAAAGGTTCACCACAGGCTCAGTTTTTCTTTCTGCAGCATCGAAGGCATTATCAACAAGATTGCTGATAATAGACGCAACTTCACTGACAGCTTTTCCTGATAATATGTGAAGACTGCTATTTTCTTCTATGTTAAAAACAATTTTCTTTTCAGAAGCTTTTCCGGCCTTACCTAACAGTAATGCCTGAATCCTTGGGTCTTCGATCTGCTCAAAAATAACTTTATTCTGAAGATCCTGGGCATCAGATTCCGCCTGAATCATCTCAATTGCTTCATCGTATTTTCCAAGCTGAAGAAGTCCTGACAGAATATAAAGCTTATTGGAAAACTCGTGTGTCTGAGCTCTTAGATCCTCTGAGTATCTCTTTACTTCAGAGAGTGTTTCGATCATTTTATTCATTTCAGTTTTGTCACGAAAAGTGGATACTACACCTGTTACTTTTCCATTTTTGATGACGGGCGTCCGGTTAATAATCACATGTCGATTACGCAAAGTAGTCTCCACATCACGTTGCGGAGAACCGCTTTCGAGCACTTCATAGACGCCTGTATTAGGGAGAATGGATTCAACTTTTTGATTCAGCACACGCTCATCAACATTAAGAAGATCCATAGCGGACTGATTCAAAATCTTAATATAGCCATCTTCATCTACAGAAATAATCGCCTCTTTAATGGAATGAAGGATTGCCTGACGCTCCTGGTAAAGGGAAGTCATCTCATCAGGCTCTAGGCCCAGCGTCATTTTTCTGATATTCCTGGCAAGCAGATAGCTTGAAAGAATGCCAAAAATGATGACAATCAGTGAGATCATCGTAATGACTGAACCACGTTCAATTGCGTTGTCAATAATAGATGAGGTGAGGTAACCAACAGACACGATGCCGACAATGTCACCTTCAGCGTTCCGGATCGGACCTTTCCCGCGGATAGACGGACCAAGTGTGCCTTCAGACTTGGAAATATAAAATTCACCGTTTTCAAGGGCGCGTGCATTATCATCCCCAACCATTAACTTCCCAAGCTTTTCTGCATCGGGGTGGGCATAGCGCTCACCTTTTGTATTCCCAATCACAATGAATGCAGTACCGGTTTCCTCACGAATCCGATTGATCAACGGCTGTAACACGGTGGAGGGTTCATCTTCTTCAAAGGCATTAATAACAGTGGGCATTGCAGATACAGTTACCGCAAGCTGCATTGCCTGGGTCCCCATCTGCCGCTCGATCTGTTTGTATTCAATTACTAGAGAGATAACGAGAAAAACGAGCATCACTAAAAGAATGCTGACAATATTCAGACTGATGATTTTCGCTGCAAGTGATAATCTTCTCCGTTTAGTTTTCATAGGTGCTCCTTAAGAAAGCGCTTTTTTCTATTCTAAATGGGATCCAGTATTTTTGGAAGGTTATCAGTAAATAAAAAACCCCTGCCTGTTTGGCAGAGGTTTTAACGCAGAGATTCAGTCAGATCACGCCGAAATGACTCATCTCTTAATATTGCTTTCTGAAAATCATTCATTGATTTTGAGAGTCTCATCTGATCAAGCAGCACAAGGTTATCTGCAAAGAACGAGATTTCAGTCCGGTTTCCTTCCAGGTCAGTTGCATACAGTGAAAAAGTCAGCACGTGCGGCGTTGAACCGCCTTTTTGTCCGGCGTGCTTAAGCCATTCCTGGTTATGAGGACTTTCCATAAGCGGTTCAAGCAGTGGATCAAGATGGCTGTGAACGCCTGTTGAAAAGAACGTTTTGCTGTTCAACTTTTCCATAAATGCGGTATACGTTTTGGCATTAGAGCGTGTCAGATGATCAGACCAGTTTCTCTGCGCAGGAGCGTTCAGGGTTTTCAATACCTGCTGCTTTTCGGCGTCTGTCAGAGGCAGTTTGAGCCACCGGTTCATTATCATGACAGTCATATTTCGATATTCTTCTTTTGACAGTTCACGTACTTCAGCATTTGCACCTTCATGCGTCAGGTTCTGTTCTGTCATAAGCGTATAAGGTACCGCAAGCGCTGATACAAAAGGAAAGATTGGCTCATGATCCATGAGCCCGATTTCTTCCAAGCTTTCATTGATCCTGTCCAGTCCAAGTCTGTGTATCAGGTAATCTGTATTGGCATTGGAACTGTAATGCATCATACCTTCTGCCACCTGAGCCAGGGTGACAGGGTCCTGATGATTAATTTCCTTCAGCCATGCTGCATGTGCACCGCCATCTGTTCTTTTAAAATAAAACGGCTCAAGTTCACCCAAGGTTACCTTTTCATCTGGGTCAAGCGTACCCGAAGCAGCTTGTTTTGCGTACTCGACAGCAATAACCAGCTTTGCCGTACTCGCAAGCGGCAGCATGAGATTTTCCTGATGCGCAGCAATCACGTCGCCATTACGCTGCACTTTAAGCGAAGTAGATTCAGGATGTTGCCTGATCAATTCAATAAATCCATTGGGCTTTATTTTTCTTGTTTTATAAGCAAAGAAGGATATTCCTCCTCCAATTAGTAGTGCAATTAGTAAAGAGCCAATCAAAATCCAGTTCACGATCGTCACTCCCGGTTACAAAATCATCTATGTTCTATACATTGCTGATAGCGATCCCATACTTCTTCCTGCTGGTGCAGAATCTGACCGCGTTCTTTTTGCAGGTTGCCGACTGCACGCGCAACTTTATATTTCGTGTCTTCCACTTTACTGATTGATTCGTTGATGCGGCTGTGAATCGTCCACTCGGAGAAAATGTCATCAAGAAAATAATCGGCAAATGTGATAAATGACCCTCGCTCTACATTCATCGTTTCAGCAGACCCTTCTTTCACATCCTTCAGTTCCGATTCGAATTTGCGCAGGTTCCGCTGGGCACGATGAAGGGCATCCTGTGACTGGTCAAGGTCACTGTGCTTCATTGCGGTTACAATCATACCGCCTCCAAGAAATGTATCCCAGGTGGACATCCCGTGTGCAGATCTCAGTTTTGACAGTGCAGTTTCTAAAGCAGATTCTGCACTGCGACCCGCGTAAATCGCTTCATCAATTTCAGTGAGCAATGCACCCAGGTCTGCATAATGATCTAAATGAAGGTTAATTTCCTGTGCCGTTTCTCCATCATTCTGTTTAATCCAGCGTTCCTTTTCTTTGAGAAAGCTCTCCCAGTCATCTTCAACGGTTGTATAAGCAGATAGGGCATGTTCAAGTTCTGTTTTATCGCCTTTCAGATCTTTCAGCATCTTTTCATGTTCATTCAGTTTCAGTTCAGCCTTTGCCGCTTCGTCATACTCTTTTTCACGAAGCTCCTCATGTGTACCTTTCCATTTTCGTACGACGTTCACCAAAGAGAAGCGGTCCATTTTATGCAGATCAAGCTGCTCTTCTGACAGGCTTTGTTCAAGCTCCTTCTTTTTCTGTTCATGCTCAACAAGCTGTGAGCGTACATTCACTAACCGTTTTTCAAGCTTTCGTTTTTCATCCAGTTTTTTTCGTAAATCCAGCTGTTTTCTCTCAAGTGTCTTTTCCACGTGAACCCCTCCAATGTTTTGTAACTATGCATACGGATGAACCGGCCTGGAAGTTCCGGGGAATTTTAAAAAATTGGATGCTTGAGTACCATTCTTTTCTTGTAAAAGGTATGATGAAGTTTCCTGAAAATAGTAAAGGGGGCGGGAAGATGGATCGGTTCATAGAAGACTTATTGGTATTAATTCATCAGAAAGATAAAAGATTCCTGATTGGTGTATCCGGACACGGTGCAGCAGGAAAAACGACATTTACACAAAAGTTTGCCGGGCGGATTGGGTCTGACAGGGTGAATGTCCTGAATACAGATCCTTATATTACGGACTCTGCAGTCAGAAAGAACACAATGATTACATATGACTGGAATGGTAAGGAGCATACGTTCAAAATGACAGCCTGTCATCCTGCTGCACATCATATCCCGTCACTTGAAAGAGATATGAAGATGCTGAAAAAAGGGATGGATTTATATACCCTTGATACCGGCTGGCTGCCCAGTGAACTGCTTTCAGCGAATAAGAAAGTGACGATTGCAGAAGGCATGAGCGTTGCTTTTTTGGATCAGTCGTTATTTGATCTGAGTATTTATTTTTATACAGACGGGGAGACGGAGTTTTTAAGAAGATCCGGCCGTGATATTAAAGAGCGTGGTATGGAGCTTGCATATTTGAAACAGTCACATGATGAGCGGCGGGTGCAATATGAAATATTTATGCATGCGCACAGTGAATTGTTTGATGTTGTGGTGAATACGTCTGGGGATGGGTTTGTGGTTGAAAAGAATGAGGGGTTTGACAGTGAGGATTGAAGGAGTGTAATGAGATGGAATGTGACTGCTGCCGGACCAGTCTAATATTTCCACTCCCATCAATGTATTTCATTTAATCACATAGATATAAAGGGAATATAGGATTTTTTGTAGAAGTGTGCGGATAGAGATGAAATCGGAGGAAGACTACATCACAAGGAGACCCTATCATGAGCAAAGTTGACTTATTATCAGTGACACATGATCCGCAGGCTAAGTTGTTACCCTATTTGAAAAAGCATGAAAACGTTCTGACCAGCCTTTACAATGAATGCTGGATCACAGTAAGCGATGAATCATCTGAAGCGCTGATTCATTATTTAATTCAGGATAGTCCTTTTAATGCTGTGGTGATTCCAAAAAGTGGTGCAGCCAACGCCAGGAGAGAGGTCGTGTCATTCGGGCTGGAGTCAGCGTGTTCACATTACCATTATTGTGATCTGGACCGGCTCTTGACGTGGATGAACCATTACCCGGAAGAGCTTGAGTTACTTGTTAAAAAAATTCCCGGTCAGGATTATACAGTGATTGGCCGGACAGAACGTGCGATGGCTACTCATCCTGAAAGCTGGATTGAAACGGAGAAGATTACAAATAAAATCTGTTCACTCGCACTGGAACAGGAAATAGATATTACAGCGGGATCATGTGCCTTTTCTAAAAACATCGCCAGATTGCTCGCTGAACATTCAGAAGCGAAAATGACAGACGCGGAATGGATGATGATCGCGAAAAATAAAGCAGGTGCTCATATTAGTGCTACTCAGGTAAATGGTCTTGAATATCATGAGTCAATTAACGCTCCGAACAAATCTGAAGAGGAAGCGGAAATATGGTTTACCCGGTTAAAGCTGAGCACGATCATCAGTGAGACGATTTTAAAAAAGTGAGGGGATAGCATGAACGCTCAGGACACGCTTCAAGCTTACATAGAAGCAACAAACACGCATGACTTTGAAAACGTAAGGCAGGTACTGCATGATGACGCATTGTTCTGGTTTACCAATCAGACCTGCAGGACACATAGCGAAATTCAGGCGTATTTTGAAAGTACGTGGGCAGTGATTAAAGAAGAGGCCTACTCTGCCATTGATATCAGATGGCTGCATGCTGATGACACTTCCGCTTCCTGTGTGTACGTCTATCAATACGAAGGTTACTATGAAGGGCAGCTGGTGTCAGGAAGCGGCCGTGCAACAAATGTTTTTAAGAAGACAGACGCCGGATGGAAGCTCATTCACGAGCACCTGAGCAAATTGACGTAACATTTCCCTGTCCGAACCGTACCTATACAAAGAGGTGAAGAGAATGTTTCTGAAGAAAGTCACGTTAAAACGGGAAGAAGTCAAAGATCCACGGGAGTACCCTTTTCATATTCCTGCGATCAAATCATTCAGCCAAATGGATTTCAACAGGAAAGTCACGTTTTTCGTAGGTGAAAACGGTTCGGGAAAATCAACGCTTTTAGAAGCTATTGCTGACCAGTGCGGGTTCAATCCTGCTGGTGGCGGCAGAAATAATACATATAACCTTCATGCCTCAGAGTCGGCGCTTGGACCTTATCTCAGGTTGTCGTGGATGCCTAAAGTGACAAATGGATTTTTTCTGCGCGCGGAATCGTTCTATCAGTTTGCAACTCATTTAGATGAATTGGATCAGGATGATCTGGAGGGACTTACCTATCAGTCCTATGGTGGAAAGTCTCTTCATGAGCAGTCCCATGGAGAATCATTCTTGTCACTGTTTGCAAACCGTTTTCAGCAAAAAGCGATCTACCTGCTTGATGAGCCTGAGGCCGCGCTATCTCCCCAGCGCCAGCTTGCTCTGTTAAAAATCATGCATGACCTTGAAAAACAGGGAAACTGTCAGTTCATCATTGCGACTCATTCACCCATTCTGCTCGGATACCCGGATGCTGATATATTAAGCTTTGATGAAGGAAAGATTCAGTCTGTGGCATACGAAATGACCGATCATTACCAGATCACAAGTTACTTTTTACAGCACAGGGAACGGATGCTTGAGCAGTTGTTTGCGGAGGAGGATGAGGAATGAAGAAATGGTTTTTGATCGTAGCAATGATGATACTCACCGGTTGTGCATATATAGGTAAACAATCGGATGTTTTTGTTTTTACAGGCGAATCGGAAAATTGGCGTGTGAACTATATATCTGCGGAGGCAGAAGAAGACAGAGTAGAAAACGATTACTGGGTTTATTATATCGGAGACGAAAATCCAGGGAAGGTTTCATACAGCATCGACTTAGGTTCAGGTGCAACGTCTGCAGGATCTGCTGATCTGAGTCACACTGATGTAATCAGAGCCGGCGGGGGCTGCAGTGACTGTGAGACACTGAAAGAAGATGATGTTCTGCAGTTTGAAGTGGAGTGGGACGGACAGCAGGAGTCTTTTGAGGTGACTTATGACGAAGAAGCGAGAGGCGTTATGGAATAGGGGTGAAAACATGGATCATAAAGTAATCATCAGGCGCGTAACTACAGCTGATGCAGAGCAGTTAAGAGATCATGCCAGAAAAGTACTGATTGAGAATGCTGATAGGATGGGAACTTCACTGAATGAATTTAATGTAACGATTGAAGAAGAAATAGAATGGATCCGATCACATGAAAAACAGGGTGTAATATTTGCAGCAGAAATTGATGGAATGATTATTGGAATGATTAAGTTCCGGTTATCTTCACTTGAAAAATTCAGTCATCAGGGGTTGTTCGGTATGAGCATTCAGGAAGCCTATACGAATCAGGGGATCGGACGTAGATTGCTTGAACAGTTGTTTGACTGGGCAAAACAGGACGACAGAGTGGAGAAAATTTCACTTGAGGTATTTGCGGATAATGATCGAGCGATTCATTTATATAAAAAGATGGGGTTTGTTGAGGAAGGACGTAAGGTGCGGCATGTGAAGCTTGGACCGGATCGTTATGTAGATGAGCTTTTGATGGGGAAATTTCTTTGAAATAGGCCTAGCAAAAACCAGGAGTGAATGCTAACGGGTTCTGTTGACGAGTACTTTTTGTTAATTTGTAGTGCAAAATGTGTGTTTAATTGAATGAAAAAAGCACCTCGAATTGGGGTGCTTTTTGTTATGGTTTTAAAGGTTTTATTAATTTGACTACCGATATAAAAATTTTACAAGGTAATGGAAATATTTATGTTATAGTAAAAGAAGAGAATGTGAAGATTTACACTTAAACTAACGGGGCAGGATTGTTTAACAAACGATATAAAAAAATGATAGGATACATAATGGTTTGGGGTGAAATAAATATGAAAAGCAAATTAGGTGTATTTTCAACAATATTATTTTTAATTGCGTTAGTATCTTACATTGCTGTTTTGTTCGGTAATGATAGTTTCCTATTAGTCGGGGTGATTTTATCTGTATTAGGGTTTATATTGGGGTTATTCTCTGAAAAAGGTGTGTATAGAAAGATTGGTTTAATTGGAAACGGTATCATCTTATTTGTTACAATCGTTATTCCTTTTATAGTTACGACTTTCTTTTGGAACAGACCTTAATCCTTTCTAATTAAAGTTTGTGAAGTAAGGTACTTAAAGTAACAGGTGCGTTAGTTTAAAAAGCCAATAATAACGACGAAAAGGACTTCCAAATATATGGAAGTCCTTTCATAATAGTAAAAAACAATATTAGACTTTAACAAAGCCTTTTGAAAAATAAAAAAATTTAAGCCAAATGAAGAGTATGTTTGTCTAATAGGTGTAAGACAAAAAAATAAAGAGGGTGAGTACAGTTAACAGATTAGTTAAAAAGGCTCAAAAAGGTGATGATAAAGCCTTTTTAAAAATTTTCCAAAAATATGAAGAGGATATTTATCGAATGGCTTATTTATATGTCAAAAATGAAAGTGATGCTTTAGAGGTGGTTCAAGAGGTGGCATATCGTTCATTTAAAAAGATAGATACATTAAAAAATCCAGAATATTTCAAGACGTGGTTAATAAAAATTGCTATTACTTGTTCCATTGATTTAGTTAGAAAAAATAAAAAGGTGGTCCAACTTAAACCAGAGCATGAAGAGTTTCTTGGTTCGGAGGATGAAGATATTTCTCTTTCCATTACCCTTCAAGAATTATTAGATCAGTTAAGTGAAGATGAAAAAAGTATTGTCATTTTAAGGTTTTATGAGGGTTATTCATTTAAAGAAATAGCAGAATTGTTAAACATGCCTTTAGGAACGACAAAATCGTTGCTATATCGGGCGTTGGATAAACTTCGAAAAAATTTTAAGGAGGCTGATATTTATGAATAATATAAAACAGGAATTAGAAAGCATTAAGATCCCAACAGAATTACACGAAAGTTCAAAACTTGGTGTAAGAAAAGCTAAGTTGGAGCAACCAAAAAGACGATTTAAAAATCCATTAGTTGCAGCAGCAATGATTTCTGTTTTAGCGTTTGGTTCGTTATTATCTCCTTCCGTTCAAGCGACAATTGAAGAACTATTTAGTTTCAATCAAGTTGAGGAAAGTTCTCAATCATATATTGGTTGGACTTGGGGTGGAACAGCAGGAGACGATTCTACTACTTATTCATCTGTCGATAAAATAGAAAGTCAATTTAGTTTGAACATTCCTTTCCCTGAAAAATTGTTAGTAGCTGAAGAGAATGCAAAGTCAAAAGAATATACAGTGAATACAGAGGACGGTAAGTTTGTATCATATAATTACGTTCTTCGAACGAAAGATGGGATGTTTAGAGTGTCGGCTACAAATGTTTCAAAAGAAAAACCTGAATTTTTAGCTGATACAGCGAGAGAAACGGCAATAGAAAAAAAGGTTTCGATCAATGGTGTATCTGGTACATTAATTGGAATTTATGATATGAATGGTTATCATGTTTACATTGAACAAGAGGATTGGAAAATTGTTGTTTCTGGATTTGCAGATTCCTTAGATGGGGGAAGTGCTGCACCTGAAATAACAGAAGAAGAAATTATAAATATAGCTGAAAGCATTAATTAAGCAGGGTTATCCCTGCTTAATTCAACTAACGGTAGCTTTAGTTAAAAAAGTCTAATAAATATACATCAAAAAACGCTCAGAAATCTGAGCGTTTTTATTTGCTATATACTATCAGTGTTGAAATATATACGATCACTATGGGGTTTTCACTATCACTAACAATTTTGTGTAGGAAACTCCCTGTTTCTAACAAATATTTGCACCTCAATTTGTCATACAAAATGTACCCCAAATTGTAGGATCACAATGACTATTGTTCCTTTACAAATTCATCTACAAATTATAATATAGATACACTTATAAAACCATATATATCAACAAAAAGAGACCTGCAAATTAGGATACAATTTGCAGGTCATTTTTATATACATTTTGGTTGAAAGTACTTGTCAACAGAACCCGTTAAGTGAATGCTCCTGGTTTTTTGGTGCGTTTACCAATAAAAAACAATGACAGCAACCAATGCTGTAATATAGTAACCGGCATTTGCATATCGTTTCATTTTTTTAGACAGTGTATCCTGTTCAAGTTTCTTAATATACATAAAGACTGCCAGCATGAGGAGCATAATGATTAAATCTGATAATACGTAGCCATCCTGTGACCTGAGAATAAGAGAATGAAAATGATCGCAGTTGCTATATTGGCCCCGATCACGATCAGTGGTGAGGTCTTTTCATTCAATGGAATCACTCCCTGAGATGAGACTTGTTGCTCTTATTGTAGTGGACGTGGTGGGGGAAGTAAAAAAGCGGGTTCGGTGGATGGGCTGGTGAAGGAATTAGTCTTAACATTGATGGAATCATTCGGTCGTTGTGCCAAGCCCGGCCTTCCGCCTCTAACAAACCTCTGTCATAATCATCTTCACCCTCCAACATTAATAACATTCAGTGACAACAAGCAAAAACTGTTTTTCTGCAAAAGTTCTGCACATTCTTTGGGTAGATTAAATAAGAATCATACATTTGGAGGGATAAAACAGATGAGAAACAAACTAATGATGGGAACGATCGCACTTACGCTTAGTGCTGGACTGGCAGCTTGTGGCGGCAACGAAATGGATGACAACATGAATGAGGACATGGAAGAAAACATGGATGAACAAATGGAAGATATGGAAGAAAACATGGATGAACAAATGGACGGTATGGATCACTCAGGCATGGACATGTCTGGCTCGGGCGAAGTGCCTGAAGGGTTGGAAGAAGCAGAAAATCCAGCTTTTGAAGCAGGCGATACAGCGATTATTACTGAAGCGCACATGGAGGGGATGGAAGGAGCAGAGGCAACGATCGTAGGTGCATACGACACAGTAGCTTACAGCATTTCCTATGATCCTGCCAATGGAGGAGAACGCGTTGAAGACCACAAGTGGATCATTCACGAAGAGATTACAGAAGCTTCAGAGGAACCGTATACTGAAGGTGATGAAGTACAGGTTGAGGCTGAACATATGGAAGGAATGAACGGTGCCACAGCTACGATTGATTCAGCGGAAGAAACAACAGTCTATATGATTGATTTCACGCTGGAATCAGGTGAAGAAGTAACGAATCATAAGTGGGTAACAGAAGAAGAATTATCTGCAGAATAAGTAAAAGCTGAGGGAGTATATAATCTCCTTCAGCTTTTTTCGTCTATCAGTTGACCCACTTATACCCGACGCCCCAGACGGTCTGCAGGTGGTTATCTAAAGGGAAGCCTGTTTTTCGCAGCTTGTCCCTGAGGTTTCTCACATGGGAATCAACTGTCCGGCCATCAGTCCAGGCTTCATATCCCCAGATGATTGTTACGAGTTGTTCTCTTGAATAGGCGCGCCCCGGATTTTTCAAAAACTGACCAAGGATCGAGAATTCCTTTGGTGTCACTTTTATTCGTTTCCCGTCAAAGGAAAGCTCGTGAGAAAATTCATCCCATATGAGTCCCTCGCATTCTATTCTTCTGGCAAAATCATCTGATGTTCTTCTGAAGACTGCATGAATTCTGGCCACTAGTTCATCCTCATCAAACGGTTTTATAATATAATCGTCTGCCCCGGCTTGCAGGCCTTTCACAATATCTTCTTTTTCATGAAGTGCTGTCAGCAAAATGATTGGCACATCTGAGAATCTGCGTACCATTCTGCACGTTTCAAACCCATCCATTACTGGCATCATCACATCTAAAATGATTAAATCAGGTTCTTCATTTCTTACAAGTGCCACAACTTCTTCTCCGCTGCGCAATTTTATACATTCATAGCCGAGTGGCTTCAAATAAAGTTCCAATAAATCAAGCATTCGCTTTTCATCATCTACAAGTGCGATTTTTTTCATGAGGCAACTCCTTTCAAATCAATGATGATGCTTAAGCCGGAAGACGTATTTTCAGCTGTGATCTTTCCGTTGTGAGCTTCAACGATTTCTTTTGCAATAGTCAGACCCAGTCCCGTGCCACCGGTTTCTCTATTCCTTGATGTGTCAACTCTGTAAAGACGGTCAAATAGGAATGGAAGGGCTTCTTCACTGACGCCTGGCCCTTCATCAATAACCACTATGCGGTCTTGATTGACAGTGATTTGAACTGTTTGCCCTTCAGGTGTGTATTTCAACGCATTGTCCATCAGATTAATGATGACTTGCTCGAATCGATTACGGTCAATCTTTTTCGTAAAAGTATGGGGTGTAGTGAACAGCAGTGTGATTTGTTTTTCATCAAACACAAACTGCAGCCGGTCAATGATCCCTTTTATAAATGCTGTCATTTCCGTTCGTTCCGGTTCGATTGTAAAGCTGTGTTCTTCCATTCTTGCAAGTTCGAATAGATCTTCAATCAGCTTATGGAGGCGCTCTGATTCTTCATAAATAATTTCACCATATGCAGATTCTTCTTTTTTTAACAGGCCTGCGTACCCTTTGATATAGGTGATAGGTGTTCTTAATTCATGGGCAATGGAGGTTAAAAATGCTTTGCGTGATTTCTGTATCTGATGCAGATCACCGGATATTTTTGTAATAGCCAGTGCAAGCTCCCCTATCTCATCATTCCGTTTTGTTTCGGGAACAGTAATCACAGCACCTTCACTTAACTTGCCGGCGGCCTGTCTGATCGAGAGCAGCGGTCTGGTAATGAGGTGACTCAGGAAATAAAGGCTCAAAACTAAAAAAATACCAGTCAGCAATGCTGCAATCAGAAAATGGCGGTTTAAGTCGCTGATCAGTGACTGTATTTGTTCTGTCGGTTCAAGCATGATCACACTGCCACCGCCATCGATCAGACTGATACTTGCAAGAAAGGGTTCGTTCCGCCAATCATCTTCTGCAATTCCTTCATTCGCGTTCAGCCAGTCTTGGGATACATGTTCGTCTGCCTGGTTGGAAGCTCCTGCAACCTGACCGCTTTCATCAAGAATAACGACTTCAGTTATCGCTTTTTCTTCCATCATCACAACATGCTCGATCGTCCGCTGGTCAATATTCTCAGACAACACATCACGATGACTATCACCGCGCTGATGCAGACTTTTAAGTTCATTTTGCACCTGCTGCTCTACAAGCAGGTTATGCATCACGAATAATGACACCACCAGAATAATGGCAATGCCTGTTAGATAAAAAAGACTGATCTTTAAAGATAACTTACTCACGTCCGCACCTCATCTCATATAACGAGTATAAGACCATTTTGTGCAGAAAATATGCAGAAATCCAGGTTTTTTAATGAATATGATTAAATTTGTTTGGCAGAAATTTGATCGGGAAAGACAATAATAGAACTTACATAAAGGAGGAGTTTCAAATGAACCAGCAATATCAGGATTGTCTTGAGGCTTGCAAGAAGTGTCTGGAAGCCTGTAACCATTGTTTTGATGCCTGCCTGAGTGAAGAAGATGTGAAGATGATGGCGGATTGTATCCGCTCGGACCGTGAGTGTGCAGATGTGTGTGCACTTGCTATCACTGCCATGCAGTCAAATAGCCCACATGTACGTGAGATTTGTGGACTGTGCGCAGAGATTTGTGAATCGTGTGCAGATGAATGCGCCAAGCATGACCACGATCACTGTCAGCAATGTGCAGAAGCGTGCCGTAAATGTGCGGAGGAATGCCGTAAGATGGCGGTGTAATATAAAGAATAGAAAGCCGGTGCATGTATATTGCACCGGCTTTTTACTATGCGCAATAAATGAAGTAATATATTAAGTAATATCTTATGTAGGATTGTGATATAATTTTTCAAAAGGAGGAAGTCAGTATGCCTAACATTAAACCAGTTTCAGACTTAAGAAATTACAACGAGGTATTGAAAGATATAAGTGAAGGGGCTCCGGTTTTTTTAACTAAAAATGGACGGGGGAGATTTGCAATTGTAGATATTAATGAATATGAAAAAAGTCAGGCTACCATTAAACTTTTAACTGAATTGTTAAAGGCGGAAAAGTCAGTGGAGAAAAATAACAGTTGGTTATCGGATGAGGAGATTAAAAAAGAACTGGGGCTGAACGAATGAGAAACATTAAAATCAGCCCCATTGCTAAAAATGACTTATTAGAAATTAAGAATTACATTATTTCTGAGTTTGACCACCCCGAAGCTGCTCAAAAACTCCTGTCAGATATCATTCAATGCTACGAAACGTTAAAGTCATATCACTTAGCGGGGATGGAACTCGCCTTAAAAATTTCTATACCAACAGATTATCGATATTTAATATGCAATGATTATCTGGTCTTCTATAAGTATGACCATCACTTTATATTCATTTATCGTATTATTGCCTCAAAAAGAGATTTCATCAGAATTCTGTTTGAGAAAGAATGACTGATAAAATCAACAAATCTTTACAGCACTTTCCTCAAATTCAATTCTATTCTGCTGATTTCAAAAAGAACTTCTCCCCAACAAAAGTAAACACTGTAATCCCCACAGCAACAGCTACAATCAGCCAATCCTGCTGCAACTTCACCCAGACAAAAGCCATCAGCACAATTGCATCTATGATCAGTGCGCCTGTGACAATACTGCGGTTTGCTTCAACTTTTCCTTTCAGCTTTTTCAACACGCCCCAATGAATAATCATATCCATAATGAGATAAAGAATGACGCCAATCGCTGCGATCCTGCTTAAATCAAATAAGATCGTCAGGGCCATTGCAAACACAATGGTGTATACAAGCGTATGTTTTTGAATATCACCCGGCATGCC
The DNA here is from genome assembly GCF_000829445.1 of Jeotgalibacillus alimentarius. Lineage (GTDB taxonomy): Bacteria > Bacillota > Bacilli > Bacillales > Jeotgalibacillaceae > Jeotgalibacillus > Jeotgalibacillus alimentarius. Next base: position 247,998 of record NZ_JXRQ01000015.1, on the reverse strand, counting down.
AAAGTGTCTGTGAGGAATCAGTTTCATATCAGTCAGCATGGCAAGCATTCTTGATACGGCAAAGACGCTGGCGATAATTCCTGAAACAGTCGCAAGGATGGCGATGATGACTGTAAACCAGACGCCTGCGTTTCCAAAAGCAGGTCTTGCTGCTTCAGCTAACGCATAATCTTTTGCTTCAATGATTTCAGTAATTGACAGGCTCCCTGAAACAGCCCATGCCAGTAGCACATAGACAGATAGGCTGATAGCAATTGAAATCATAATCGCCCGGCCTACATTTTTCTTCGGTTCTTTAATTTCAGAACCGCTGTTTGTAATCGTTGTAAATCCTTTGAATGCAAGAATCGTCAGTGCAATGGCTGCGATGTAGCTTGCAGGAGAAAGGTCAGGCGGATTGCCTCCTGGTTCGGCTGCTTCAAAAGAGAAGCCTGCTGCCCACAACCCTGCAATTGCAAAGATAGCCAGACCTACGATTTTTAACAGTGACATGATGGAAGTGAAAGTCTGGATAAACGAATTACCTGCAATGTTAATGAGAAAGGCAGTGGTAAGTAATCCTACACCCAGCGCTGGTACAAGCCAGCTGGAGGAATCTGTACCAAACAACTGGAGCGTATATGTACCAAAGGTTCTTGCAACCAGACTCTGATTAATTACCATGGATAATGCCATTAATAAGGCTGCCCCGGCAGTAACAGTGGTTTCTCCGTACGCTTTCACGAGAAACATGCCGATTCCGCCTGCAGAAGGGTATTCATTACTCATTTTGATATAGGAATAAGCACTGAATGCCGTTGCGATCCCTCCTGCGATAAACATCAGTGGAAACCAGGCCCCTGATAGTGCAGCAACTTGACCAAGTAAGGCAAAAATACCGGCGCTGATCATCACACCGGTTCCAAGGCCAACTGCTCCGGTTAATGTAATACTATTTTTCTTATAATCACTCATGCGATCAACTCCTTTGTGTTGCCTATACCCCTAAAGTTTGCAGAATAGATGCAGAGTGCAGAGAAATTAAAATGTTTTTTCAGAAGGAATCTGGACATATCCGGTATGGGCACAAGATATATTCCTTAAATAGGAAACCGATTGATATTTCATCCGTATACATCTATTAAAGGAGTCGGTTCAATTGTTCTATATCGTTCTTGGCGGGATGGCTTTTGTGATCATTATCCTCCTGTTACTTATCAGCAAATTTCAACCTTATTCAGAGTTCATGAATGATTTTAAAGAAGGGTCATTTAAAAAGCTTATTACCATTCTCTCAACAGCAATGGTTCTGGCACTATCGTATGGCATTTACTACGAAGTGACCTATCAGCCGCCTTTTCTGGATGTTCAGTTGGGAGGTCAGCAGTATACGATCTTTGGTGATATCGGGGATATGGGTTATTACACCAGTAATTTAATTTATCAGGGCAAAGAAACTGAATTACATATTGTCTCCTGGGAGGAAGAGGATCTGAATGGAGCGGAAATCATTGTTCAGTATCCGTCAGGAAAAGAAGAGATATGGACAGCTGATTTAACCTCATTAGCATCAGCTTCCATATCAGGATTGCGTGACCGGTATGAAATAAAAGGTATATATCGCGCTTCACGTTACACATTTAAGGAAAAAGGGATTGTTGAACTGAGCATGATGGACGGGAAAAAAGAAATAGAAGAACTGAAGATAAAAGTGAGGTGACCTCACAAAGCTTAGAGTTCTGTGTCTTCAGTTCACATCCCCTTGAAATACATAAGGAGCGGACGACTTCGCTAACTGTTCTAAGCCGTCTCTGTAATAAGGCACCCAGCGATCAGCTTCACTTAAAGTCATCCATTTCACATCAGCTATGGTTTCAGTGTCCTGAATAGCGATTTCCCCGCCTGCTATGCTTGCGGAAAAAGTGATGAAAATGGCATGGTGCTGTTCTTTCGTCATGAACGCTTCATTGACTGTCAGGATCCGGCCGAGCTCAACTTTCAGGCCGGTTTCTTCCTCAGCTTCACGGACTGCTGCGTCATGCAGTGTTTCACCGGGCTCAACAGACCCGCCAGGCAGTGACCAGTTATCGTATTTCTTATTGTGAACCATTAATACTTTTTCGTTCGTTTCGTCAAAAATGAGTGAATATACAACATCGATTCTTTTCATTTTCATCCTCCTGTCAATTATTTTTTAGTATGATTTCCACTACTTCAGGCCGGTTAAAGATCCGGAATGGAATGATGCTGTTGCCAAGACCGCGGCTGACAAGCAGGGTGGATCCATCCATTTCATAAATACCTGAAGTGTACTCAGGGAACAACCCCTGATCTGGTGCAACGACACCGCCAAGAAACGGAATTCTGAACTGTCCTCCGTGAGCATGGCCTGAGAGGATCAGGTCAGATCCGTATTCACGGTAAAGTGAGAATAACTCAGGTCTGTGAGCCAGCAGAATTGTAAATTGTTCAGTATCCGCCTCACTGAATGCCTGCTTCAGATTTTCTTCAGCTGCTGTAGCATCAGAAATAACTGGGTCTTCAACACCTGCTAATAAGAAGGAATCTTCTTCGTATGTAATCGTTACTGTCTCATTCGTCAGCACCTTCACACCAGCCGCAATCAGCTTTTCTCTTAAGTCATCATACTTGCCGGACCGCTCCTCGTGATTACCTGATACATAATAAACCGGGGCAAGCTGCACCATTTCTTCAGCAAGCGTCAAGGCAGGTTCTTCATTGTACCGCCTGGAATCAATGATGTCACCGGAAATGACAATGATATCCGGTTTGGCCTGCTTCACTACATCAACCAGCTTCTCCTGATTTTCTCCAAAAGACTTGTTATGAAGATCTGACAGTTGAATGATCTTAAAGTCATCAAAGCTTTCTTGCAACTTTTCAGAAGTGATTGTGTAGGAACTCATGGTGAGCGCGTTATTCTGGTAATTAAAAAAGACAACCAATATCGGTACAGTCAGCAAGATAATCAGCCATTTTTTGTTTTTCATTTGGCCCTCCTGATTAAGAGTTACATAGTGAAGTATACGAAAAACAGCTGAATAAGTTTCAAAATGAGAGATAGGCTTAGAGGATATAAAAAAGCTGCCCAACGTATAGGGCAGCTTCCTGCATCAAGCAGCTTTCTTCTTTTCCTCTGTCTTATTAATCACGCTGGAGCCTACAAGGTCACCTGTGACATTCAGCATCGTTGCACCCATTCCGACCAGTACATCAATCGCTGCAAGCAGTGCGACAGCTTCCATCGGCAGACCGATCTGGGCAAATACTGTAGCGATCATGACGATGCCGGCACCCGGTACACCTGCTGTTCCGATTGAAGCAAGCGTTCCGACAAGTACGACCATCAGCATTTCAGTAATGCTGAGCGGCTCACCAATTACGTTAGCAGCAAACACTGCAGAGACGGCAATCCGGATCGCAGCACCATCCATATTGATCGTTGCACCAAGCGGCAGGCTGAAGCCATATAAACTTTTAGACAGCCCAAGATTCTTAGCAGCATTCAGTGTTAGTGGCAGTGTACCTGAACTGCTCTGCGTGGCAAATGCAGTCAGCATCGGTGTTCTGGCTTCCTTAAAGAACGCAGCAGGGCTGATTTTAAACAGTAACAAGACTAAAATATAGAGGGAGATCTGTACAGCGATTCCCACATACAGCACCATGACAACGTTCCAAAGCTCAAGCAGGATTCCTGTACCCTGCGTTCCGACTGTGTTCGCAACGATAGCAAATACACCAATTGGGACATGTTGCAGCACACCGCGCACAACGAACATCGTTGCTTCGTTCATTCCATTCGCAACATTGTATACCTGCTCACCAAGTAACTGTGTCTCTTCTTTAGAGCGAAGATAGGAAATCGCAATACCGAAGACAATCGCTGTAAATATAATGCCGAGCAGATTGAATTCTGAGAATGCTGTCACGATATTCGATGGCACAATACTGAGCAGCACACTGACGATGCCCGGGTTTTCCGGCGCTTCAAATGTTTCACTTGTGTCCAGCACCATGCCTGTACCGGGTGAAAACAGCGAAGCTACAGTCAGTCCGACAACAATTGCAAGTGCTGACGTTCCCGCATAATAAAGAAATACCTTCCCGCCCATGCGGCCAAGTGAATTCAGCTTTGTCTGGTTCACACCTACAATTAATGTGAACAAGATCAACGGCAGAATTAAGAAGTTCAACAGATTCATCAGCAGATCGCCAAGTGGTGTCAGCACAGATGCGTCTTCTCCGAAAATAAATCCGACCGATGCACCAATGATCAGGGCAATCGTTACTTTTAAGATGAGCGAAGCATCCAAATACCCTTTCCAGATCTTTTTCAATGGAATCCCTCCTGTAATTAATTTATATTTTAACACCTTAAAGTCTCATTAATCAGGTCGGGATTAAAGGTAATATAATAGAAAGGGATTGTCAAAGGAGTTGCCTGATGAAATTTCATCAAAGCCGAATCATCCCACTGTATCCTCCAGCGCTTCATTTTTCGCCTCAAGAATATACTCGCTGAATACTCGATCTCTTCCACCTTGTTTCTTATACCATTCCTGAATCCGTGCTACATGCTCACTGTCACCTTTAATTCTGGTTTCGATTTCCACATAATCTTCGTAGCTGTCATACTCCCAGATCGCAAACACTTCAGTCGTCCCATCCTTCTGATCGCGCATCCACCGTCCGATAAGGCGTGTGCCATGCTTCAGCTGATTAGGCAGGTTGGTCTGGTTAAAATGGTCATTAAACGTTTCGATAAATGAATTTTTGACGATATAATGCTTTCTTCTGTAAAACAAATGTGTTCACTCCAATTTTTAGAAATAGACTCTATGATTCTTTCTGTTAAAAACAAGGAGATTCCTGCATGAATAGAGAATAAGATGAATTGAAACAGGGGGGATGACAATGTATCAGTATTTTAATGGTCTGGTGATCAGGGAAGGAACGAGAGGGATACCGGCATCTGAGGTGGAAAAGCTGTTTCAGGAAGCAGGATGGGCCCGCAGGATTCCAGACTGGCAAAAGGAGAAATATACGCTGATGTTCGAACATTCGACGTGGGCATTTACAGTATGGGATGAAGAGAAAATGGTTGGGATGATCAGAGTCATCTCAGATCAGGTAATGGCAGCTAATATTATGGATCTGGTTGTGTCGGGTGATTATCGCGGCAGGGGACTGGCCAGAAAATTAGTAGAGCTCTGTGTGCAAAAACTGCCCCACGGCGACTGGTTTGCTCATACCTCAGCGGATAACTTTCCGTTTTATCAAAAGTGCGGCTTTGAAGTGAAGGACCTGTCTCAAAATGGGACATGTGCTTATTATGGATATATGAAAGCAAGGGAAGAGGGACATCGTTGACAAGGGGATTGAAATTTAACTTAGATAAAGAATTACTTGATAAGCTTGAGGTCATTACAGGCAGCATTCATCGTGCTGACATGATTGATGAGCAAGGGTGGACATCAGCCGTCCATAAAATCTCAGCAGCAAACGGGAATTACATATTAAAGAGTTCATTTAAAGAAAAATACCGTGAATGGCTGAAGACAGAAGCAGAGGTGCTGAAAAAACTTAAAAGTCAGCAGGAGATTCCTGTGCCGGAGTATATGCATTACATAGAAGAAACGGGACGAAACCATTTGCTAATGAGTTATGAAGAGGGGGTGACGCTGACAAAAGCGTTAAGGGAAGCTGCCAGTCAGGATGAGAAAAAACAGCTGATGAAAAGCTTCGGTCAGCTGCTGTGCAGGCTTCATGAAACAGAGACCGCTCATTTAGAACATACTGGTGATTGGCTTGAAGACCAATTAAAAAGGGCTGATCGTTATCTGAAGGCAGGAGAGTGTGACGGTGACAGGGAACTGCTTGAAAAACTGAAGGCGAATCGACTTGCTGAAGTAAAACAGACGGTTATTCATGGAGATTGTACAACAGACAATGTCATGGTCAGGGACGGAGAAGTGAGACTGTTTATTGATGTAGCCGGAATGACAGTTGGAGATCCCCGCTATGATGTGGCGCTCGCGATTAGAAAAGTAATGGCTGACAGCGAACTGACGGAGGCTTTTTATGAAGGGTACGGGCTATTTCGTCTGAGTTCGAGAGAGTTTAATTATTTTGAGAACGGGTTGTATGAGTTTTTTTGATTGAAAGGGGCGAGAGTAATGGGTGTCTTTTTTGTAATTTTAGGCTTTGCAATCTTTGTTTTTGGATCTGTTACACCTATTAGTGACTTCATCACAATTCCTTTATTTACAGTAGTGACAGGGTTTGGACTGTGGTTGACTTATCGGGAAAAAAGACGGCAGATAATTGAAGCAAGAACATCAAAAAAGCAAAACACATGGCTGGCATAGCATGGGTTTTGCTTTTTATTTTATAGTCTGAGTATTTCCTGAAATGCAGATATACTGATCAGAATAGAAGCGCCAAAGCTTATATAACCAATCCATTTCTTATCTTTTTGAATTTCTTCAATTCCCATCAACAGAATCATCATGGCAAGAGACAGCATCATCCAGCCCAGAAATATATTGCTGTCTGTGATAAAACCGTGCATGGCAAATGCAAAAGTCAGCAATGCCGAGCCGATACTCAGGATTTTTAGCGTCATGTATTCAACCCCGTTCACTCTTTTTTATCTGTATTAATTATACCACATAAAAAATTCCATTTTCAGTCCTGTCTTTCTGACTGATAACTTCTATACTTGTTAAACAGGGGTGAGAAGTATGAGAATTTTTAAAGTACAAAAAGAAGAAGCGAAACATGTCACTCATTTTGGTTCCAAGTTTTTGCTCAATCCGGTTATATCATCTGATGGAGAAATCAAAACCTCATTGATAACGTTAGAAGCACACGGCATAATTGGGTTTCACCAGACTGCTGTACCACAGCTGATGATGGTGTTAAGTGGTGAAGGAAAAGTCTGCGGGGAAAATAGAGTGTATAAGCCAGTGCAAAAAGGTCATGTAGTCTACTGGGGAAAAGGAGAGTGGCATGAAACTCTTTCAGAAACAGGTATGACTGCGTTAGTTGTTGAAGGACCAGCATTAAAAGAAAATGATATTCACACAAATTTCAGCAACTGACCACTTTTTGAAAAGGATATACATGTATTAAAAAATAAGCTCTTTATTACTTTGAAACCTTTTCTTCTCACATCAGTCTAACTGCTAAAAACTCAATGGTTTAGCTGAAGGAGGATATATATGTACTGGGAGACCTTGCCTATATGGTTTTGGGGGATATACTATAGTTTTTTAACAATCATTTTCATCACAGCGGTAGTCAGATTAGCAAGAAAGAAGAAATTTATAATAGAAATATTGGTTCTATTCTTTGTGTTTGCTATCCCAATCGTCGGCTTTCTATTCAGTTTTGACTCCAACAGGCCGATTGAGCAGAATGAATTTGAATTCTTTCTGGCACAATTGCAGACAGGAGCTGCCTGGACGATTTTTTCAGTTGCAGGGTATTGTATGCTGCTGGGCTGGTGGATAAAGGTATTAACTGAAAAGCGCAGAAGTATGGTTTGAGCAATTATTGTATTTAAGCGTTCTGATGAGCCTATTCTTAAGGAAAGGTTCATCAGAACTATTTTTATTTAATAAACAGTAAAAATTTATTGTTTTTCAATATATAACATGCTAGAATTTCATTAACAATCGAGTATTGAAATGTGAGAGGTGTCTGATATGAGTAAAAGTTCAACGATGTTTTTGAAATTTGTTTTAGTCGTGCTTGCTCTGGCTGCACTTGCAGTTTGTGTGTTTTTACTGCCGGCACTTTGGAGAGGCGTGGCAGGGGATGAGATGTTTGCTGACTGGGTACGTGGTATTATTATAGGGATGTATGTATCAGGGATTCCTTTTTACTTCGCACTGTATCAGTCATTCAAGCTGTTGAATCTGATTGACCGGAACAATGCTTTTTCAGATAAAGCTGTTGTCGCATTACGAATGATTAAGTTCGCTGCGCTTGCAGTCAGCGGGATCTATACAGCAACGATGCCTTTCTTCTTTATGATTGGGGAATATGATGATGCGCCAGGTGTGATTGTTATTGGAATGGCGATCATTTTTGCATCTTTCGTAGTTGCTGTATTCGCATACGTTCTTCAAAAATTATTAAAAAATGCAATCGATATTAAAATCGAAAATGATTTAACGGTCTGAGGTGAATATAGATGGCGATCGTGATTCATATTGATGTCATGCTGGCAAAGCGGAAGATGAGTGTGACAGAGCTGACTGAAAAAGTCGGCATTACCATGGCAAACCTTTCTATTTTGAAAAATGGAAAAGCAAAAGCGATCCGCTTTTCGACACTGGAAGCGATTTGTAAAGCGCTGGACTGCCAGCCTGGAGATATCATTGAGTATGTACCGGATGAAAACACCTGATGGAAAAGCTGAGACTGCAATGGCAGTGTCAGCTTTTTTGATTGGTTTGATAAAAAAAAGAAGTTGATTCATACTGTTAATCATTAGGTGATTGAAAGCATACATGTTAAGGAGAAGCGTATGAAAGCAATGTTAATTAATAGACATTTTGCAAAAATGTGGTATTCAAATGCCGCTTTCATTCTGGGCGACAGATTCAGGGAGATTGTGATTCCGTTAATCGTATTGGGACTTTCAGGTTCCCCGCTCATTACAGCGCTTGTTGTGATGTCTCAGCAGCTCGGTGCACTATTATTTGCTGTGCCGGTTGGCGTCTGGGTAGAAAAAAGAAATAAATCTTTGATTGCGGCTGCTGCAAACTTTTTATATGCGATTGGTCTATTGCTTCTCGCTTTTTTCATCCTTTTTGAAAGCAGTGTATTGATCGCTTTCACTTTATTTGTGATGGGACTGCTTGCACTGATCAGCCGGACGGCATTTAACACGATGATTCCGGCTGTTGCCGGACGTAAAAACCTGATGCCTGCCCATACGAGTCTTGAGGCTGCAGATGCAGTGACAACGTTAGCGGGACCGGCAATCGGAGGGCTGCTATATACATACACAGGGTCGTTTGCCACGCTGGTTATTTGTGCCTGCCTGTCATTTGCTTCGTCACTTTTTCTGTTCAGACTGAAGGGTGAGCTACCCATTGAAACAGCAGCAGAACCACCGGAGTTAAAAAATCCCTTACATAAAAACAGGTTCTTCAAAGAAGCATCTGTAGGCTTTTCTTATCTTTTTTCAAGCGTGCCGCAGCGCATTCATGCAATCATAATTTCTGTATTAAGCTTTTCAACAGTCTATATCATGCTGCTTGTAGTAATACATGGCGAGACCGTGATGAAGTTATCTGCAGCTCACATTGGCTTGTTATTATCAGCTGCAGGAGTCGGAAATGTAATTGGCGTATTGATATTAAAATACTTCGAGCAGACAAATTGGATTCTGCTGTTAAGTGTTCTGTTAGGACTATCAGGAATTGGTGTCATAGTCGTATTTCTTTCAAGTTCATTCTGGGCGGCGTTTATGGGTGTGCTGATATTTGATGGTGCCTTATCCATGGCGTTTGTCATACAGGGAGCGGCTCATCAGGGCATTACGCCGGATGAAGTACTGACGAGGATTCGCAGTGCCACTTATGTGATTGGCGGATTGTCTGGTCTTGCAGGAACATTTTTAGCAGGATTTATCCCTGAATTGTCAAGTACCGCAGTGGCATTGGGGATGGGTTCAGCAGTCCTTTTACTGCCTGCAATCTATATGAGTTTCTTTAAAAAACAGGGAACTGCTGTAGAGAACCTGGAGCCCATCAATATCGGCGGAGGAGAAAAATAAATGAATGTGAACTTGAATATCGATTGGAATATAATCAGTATCATCAGTACCATAATCGCCTGGGTTGTGCTGGTGGTTTTGGTGATCAGAACGTATCGGAAGCAGGACGAAGAAGAGAGGCCGAAGCTGTTAAAAATTTTGCTGGTTGTACTGATTGGCTTATTTTCTTTCTCAATCAATATACCGGTTTTTGGTGAGCTTGTATCATTTGCAGTGCTGCCGCTTGGTGTATGGCTGCTCATTGCTTTTACAAATAAAAACGACCGCTGGCATGTCTACCGTAAGTATGCGTGGATCGGCTTTTTTGCTAATTACCTGTTTTTAGCTGCCACACTTACAGGGCTGCTCATATCTTCTGTGATCTATCCTGAAGATGAGATTGACACTTACCTTCATGATGTGACGGAAGCATCCTTTATAAAGGTTCATCCTTCTGCACCAGAGGCTGAGTTCAATCTTGCACAGTTTGAAAAAGATATCAGCTCCTTTGAAAGTTCATATGCAGATGTGATTGGGTGGTATGACAGTGTGACGGAACAGGAACAAGTCTTAGAGCCTGATCAAACAAGTCAAATTGAAGAGAGGTTTCCTTTTCTCATTACAGGTATTGAATCAAAAGAAGGGAATAGCATTCATGTCTTTGTGGAGTCTGACGGGAAAGGAATATTAATCACTACTAGCGAGCAGCAGTTTTATTTCCGGTCAGATACAGCTTCTTTTCTTGAGAAAAGAGTGAATGAAGAATGAGTGGTAAACAAAAAGGATTAATCGTCTTTGTGCTCATCATTATACTGGCAGCAATTGTTTTTGTGAATCAGCGAATGTCAGCGCCCGATGGTTTTCTCTCGGAGGAAGAGGTCCTTTCAGCGTTATCTTTAACCGGACCGGAAAAAGAGATTCAGGATATCCTCCAGATTGATGAACAAACCTACTTTGTTCCATTCATTGCAAATGAAAATACTTATGGCTCAAGTGTTTTCAAATGGATCGGTGGTGAATGGGAAAAATCAGGTGAGGCTGAATCAACTGGACCACTGCTGGTAAAGGGGGATGCGAGACCTTATATAGTCTGGCATGTGGATCCGGAAGACGATGTAACGGAGTGGGCGCTCTATTTCATTCGAACGCGTAATTACTCTGTATCTCATTTAGATAATGGCAATGAACAATCATTTTATAGCCCACATATCCAGCTAAGTGAATTAATTGAAACAGGTGAAAATAATTATGGTTATGCACCGGTTCCGGTAGTAATGCAGAAGCTTTCAGACGTTATGCAAAACACTCCGGAAGCATCTGAATATATGTCTCTGATCATGAAATTACCGCTGCAATGGCAGGCATTAAATGGACAGGGAGAAGTAACAGATCTTGAAAAAACAAGAGGAAACGGTGGGGGCGGCAGTTATAATGGAGAATATGTTTTTATATTGCCTGGTCTGTACGAAGAAGAGCTTGAATAGAAAAAGGCACTGCTTAAGCGGCAGTGCCTTTTCTTACGTTTGATGTGCACAGGGATATAAATCGATATCAATTTCAGCATGAACGTCCGCTGCGAACTGCACAACATCAGCAGGGAAGAGGAGCGCAGGTGCCTGGCCGTTAAACATTTCGCTGACGACCACAATGCGGCAGGTGGCATCATACGCTGTGCGTAATTGATTGATCAGGGCAGTTTTTTCACGCAGCGGGTCAATGACTTTTTTGTAACTTTCGTCCATGAATAGATCCTCCTGATAACCGCTGCTGATGCTCCAGGAACCGCGCTTTCTGTAGTGATAAAAACTATCTTCAATCAAATCCCCTTTATGGTAACTTTCTGAAGGCGTCATACCCAGCTGTTTTGTGACAGCTTCCGTGTCCAGGTCTGGTGCAGTGATTTCAAAGTAAATCATTGTTTTTGTTTTATCCAATTTAATCCTCCTAGATATGCCTTAATAGTTACTTCACGGTGTTAACCTTATATTCCTTTTTATGATGGAAATTTTTATAATCTAATAAAAATCTCTATTCAAATCAGCTTTGAATTGTGCTACAATTACGACAACTAATCTGATCGGAGGTGAAAGGGAATGAATCAATCTGCTGGAATGGTATGTGAAAAGCGAATCAGCTGTCTGTATTTTTCACGTGCGCTAATTTTTGATTTTGCCAAATACGGGAGAAGTCTGTCCATTTTTAGTAAAAATCAAAAATACACCAGCTGATGAACCATTCTTTTTCGCTAAGCGCGGAAAGACTGTCTGTTGATCAGGCAGTCTTTTTTGTGTCTAAAAAGATGTTCCCACAGCTGATAACCTGGAGGAACGGAATATGTTATTAAAAGCAGAGAATATCGCCAAAATGATGGGCGGTAATACGATATTTGAACATATGACAATTGAAGTGAAGGATTCGGAAATCATCGGGCTTGTCGGACCGAATGGGTGCGGAAAAACAACGCTGCTCAAGCTGTTGACTGAAAAAGAACTAGTGGATACAGGAAGAATCATTAAGAAAAAGGGTCTTACACTCGGGTATCTTCACCAGATCCCATCCTTTCCTGAAGGCTGGACAGGAAACGATGTTCTGCTGACGGCTTTTGAAGAAGTGATGGCGGTTGAAATGAAAATGAAGGTAATGGAAAAGGAGATGGCGGCTGCTTCACCGGAGACACTCGACCGCTTACTGAGTCAGTATGGTGATTTGCAGGAGCAGTTTGCACTGCTTGAAGGCTATGAGCGTGATGCGAAAGTTCAGGCTGTCATTAATGGGCTTCAGCTCACCAGGCTTGTCGCGATGCCATTTAAAAACCTGAGCGGTGGTGAGCAGACAAAGATCATGCTTGGAACCATCCTGCTGACAAATCCTGATCTCCTTGTGCTTGATGAACCGACGAATCACTTGGATATGGACGCGATTGAGTGGCTTGAAACGTTTATCAAATCACATAAAGGCGCTGTTCTTATGGTGTCGCACGACCGTCATTTTCTTAATCAGACAGCGACCCGCATTGTGGAAATTGAGGACGGCGAGCCTTACAGCTATAAAGGGAATTACGATGCGTTTGTTAAAGCAAAAGAAGAGCGGATTATGCAGGAATTTCACCAGTATGAAGAGCAGCAGAAGAAGATTAAAAAGATGAAGGAAGCGATCCGCAGGCTGAGACAATGGGCGAATGAAGCGAACCCGCCTAATGAAAAGCTTTTTAAGAAAGCGAAAAGCATGGAAAAGGCGCTTGAGCGGATGGAGCGTGTGAAAAAGCCTGTGACTGTTAAAAAGATGTCACTGACGCTGGACGCAGCCGACCGGAGCGGGAAAGATGCAGTCACTTATGAAGCGGTTGGAAAGCGGTATGATCAATGGCTTTTCAGGGATGTGAATCTGTCAGTCAGATGGCAGGATCATATAGGGATTGTAGGCGGAAACGGTGCCGGGAAATCCACGTTAATTAAAATGATCACAGGAGATATACAGCCTGACGAAGGTGTCTGCCGCATTGGCAGTAATGTGAAAGTCGGTTATTTGTCTCAGTTATTTTCATACAGCGACCCTGGTATGCGCGTTATTGATGTATTCAGGGAGCATGTCTCAATGACTGAAGGAGATGCCCGTCATGTGCTGGCAAGATTTTTATTCTATGGATACGACGTCTTTAAAAAAGTGGAGAACTTAAGCGGTGGAGAGCGGATGCGCCTGCGTCTGGCGCAGCTTATGCATGATGAGATTAATCTGCTGGTGCTAGATGAGCCGACAAACCATCTGGATATCGAATCGCGCGAAGTACTTGAAGAAACACTGCAGCAGTTTGAAGGTACGATCATTGCTGTATCTCATGACCGCTACTTCCTGAACGCAATCTTTGACCGGACGGCCTGGATTGAAAATGGGAAGCTCACGGTATATGAAGGTGCTTATGACTGGGCAAGAGGAAAGCGGCCGCAGCCTGTTGTGGAAAAGAAAAAAGAAAAGCCTATTTCAGCAGCAAAACCTGTTGTAAGAGAACAGCAAACACCTGATACCGAAGCGCAGATTGCAGTGCTTGAAAAACAAATTGAAGCTATGGATCTTGAAATCGAGTCAGTTGGTGAGGCCTGGGAGGCTTATGAAAGGCTTAATAACGAAAGGCTAAATCTGCAAACTGAGCTTGATCAGCTGTATGAGGAATGGTTGATGCAGGAATCGTAACAATAGATAGCATATGAGCGCACTGTCATTTACAATTAATTGAAATGGCGGTGCGTTTTATGATTGGAGGAAGAGAAATGGATCATTTGAAAGAAACCATATTGTTTCATGAAAAAGAGCTGCTGGACAATACAAAGCGGTTATCACTTGAGGATCTTGATCGTCTTATTCATGACGAGTTCATTGAATTTGGTAAATCAGGCGGCAGGTTCATGAAAGCAGATCTGATGACTGAAGGCGGGGCAGGAACGATTCATGTGGAGATCCTTGATTACGATATCCGGTTGCTGTCAGAAGACACTGTTCAAGCTCTCTTTCAGACCTGTTATCAAGTGACTGGAGAGGTTGCTAACCGCTGTTCGATCTGGAAGAAAGAGAAGGCAGGCTGGCAGATGATTTTTCATCAGGGGACAGTGGCTGCTTCGAGTTGAACCGGGGTGAAATATGGTGGTGAGCGCGGTCTGAAGGAGTGACTTCAAAATTGAAGAAATGATCGCCGCAGCCCACAAACAAGACGAATCGATAAAGGAGAATCAATCATGACAATCGTTATCTCAATTGCAGCAGTATCCGGAGGAGGGAAAACCACCCTCACAAATGGTCTGTTGCAATCTTTATCGGACTCAGCTGCCTTATATTTTGACGAAATAGATTTCCAAAAAGCGCCTGATAATTTGACGGCGTGGGTTGATGCTGGAGGAGATCTGAACGAGTGGGGCATGGAACCGCTGATTGAAAAAATAGAAAAAGAATTGAATCAGGCAGGTGCTCCGGCATATCTCATCCTTGATTACCCTTTCAGTTACCTGCAGGAAGAAGTAGCGCAAACCATCCATCATTCATTCTATCTTGATACACCGCTTGATATTGCAATGGCAAGGAGAGTATTGAGAGATCAGGAGTATCGTGATATTGGGAGTGTGATGAAGGAATTGCAGCATTACCTGAGAGACAGTCGCCGCGCATATCTGCATATGGAGCAGACTGTAAAGCTGAATGCTGATTATGTACTTGATGGAACTAAAAATCCTGATGATCTTGTTGCTGAAGTCATGACCTGCCTCAAAAATAAAAGCCAGTCTCAATCATGAGACCGGCCTATCAAATAGGGGATAAAATCAGTTTGTCCGATATCCAGCATTTTATACATAGCAATTTATTTCGCTTTTCATTATGTCGTACAATTTTTTGGAGTCTGATTTTAGAAAGCGAAAAACGAGTTATCCAATTTGATAGCTCGTTTAACTATTCATTACTCTAATTAAATCATACTGATAATACCGTCTGTTTCGCTGTCTGTCATCTCCAAAAATCATATTTAAATCGGTGAGCTGACGAATGGCTTTTCTGACTATTGAAGGTGGGAGGCCTATGATCTTTTTCAGCTGTTCTGCATTGGTGATCGGTTGCTCGAAGATTGCTTCCCACACTTTGACCGTTGCTGGCTGGCTGATTTTCTTCAATCCCTCCTGGTATAAAACCTCTGCCTCATCAAGTTTTTTGAATTGACTCAAATTGAGCGTGTAAAATGGCTGACAAAAACGATATATGATCATTATCAATATATTTGAAACCTCACCCACCCCAGCTTTGTCCAACCTATATAGAAAGGAGGTGCCGGCTTGAAGAATGATGAGAAAGACCGTCTGCTCCGGAACGCCATGGAGGAGCATGGTGACTATTTGAAAAGGCTGATCTATACATATGTTAAAGATGTTCAAAAGGCAGAAGATATTCTGCAGGATACATTCGTGAAGTTTTATACACGTTTTGACCAGTTTGAAAAAAGGTCATCTGTTAAGACATACCTTTACAGAATCGCAGTGAATGAATCTCAGAACTACTTGAGAAGCTGGTCTTTTCGTAAAGTCGAATTTGCTGACAGGCTGCGCACCTTTAAGCAGGGGACGTCAGCAGAAGATCAATATATTACAAACGAAGGGAACCGCACACTTGGTGAACTGGTTAAGGAGCTGCCGGTGAAATACAGGGAGGTAATCTGGCTGTATTATTATGATGAACTGACGGTGAACGAAATCTCAGAGATACTGGCGTGTTCACCAAATACGGTGAAGACAAGGCTTTCAAGAGGAAGAAAACTGGCGAAGATCTCGATTGAGGAGGGTGATTATGAGTATTAAACACGAACTTGAAAAGTCACTGCCTGAGTCACTTCATTTCACTTCAGCTGAAAAAGAAGCTGTATTTGAGCGTATTCATAAACGGAAAAAACGTCGGTTTCAGGTGCTTCCGGCTTTAGCTGGTGTTATGGTGCTGATCATGATTGCTGTGTTGATTGTTCCTGAACTGACGTCCAACCGCACAGCTCAGGATGTAACAATTGAAAAGCTGGTTGTGCCTGACACGCCATACCCTTCATTGATCAATGCCATCTATGTGGATGAAACATCAGAGCTGATTTTTTCTGAAGAAACCGGATTATATTCTTATAGTGAGTCTTCAGGGAAAGAGCAGCTGGTATCTTTGCCGGGCATACCTTATAATGTTGCAGCTACAGAAGATTGGCTTGTATGGTCTGAACCTGTAGAAGGTGGCGCAGTACTCAACGTGATGAATAGAAGCAACCAACAGGTAATTACAGTAGAGGGAAGGGGCTTTGCTAATCTGTCCATCGAAGAGGATACACTTGTCTATCTAAACGGAGGAGAAGGGGTTTACGTGATGGATCTGAATAATCAGGAATCGGAATTTCTGCATAAGAGTACAGGCGGCAGTAGAAGCGAATCCGCATTACAGGGAAATCAGGTTGTGATCCCCGAAGAAAATGATGGTGTGACGAAGCTTTTCATCTACGACATCCAGACAATGGAGCGGGTAAATGAAATCGAACTGCCATTTGAAATCGTAGAATACGTCCAATGGAGTGGCGAATTCATCTATAGTCAGGGGCGCAATGTAGATGAAATGCCTGTGTTGCTTCAGGCGAATAGTCAAACGGGGGAGGTCCAGGAGATTCAGACACCTGAATTTGATGAATTTGCTGCTTACGGGGATCGTATTGCTTTACGGGTGCCAGAAGGCGAGAGTAATACAGTGATGTTATATGAGGTTGATGAATTAAAAGTCCGGCCATTGAATACGCTGGATCATATTGAAGAGCGGCTGACGAAACCTAGATTTACTGAAGAAGGAACACTTGTATTGAATAGTGAAGGCCCTGATTTTGCCATGTATATATTGGAGCCTTGACCTGATCCGCTCCGGCTTTGCCTGGAGCGGATTTTTATGTTTATCAAGCAGGTATCATTACATGTTGATATGAACCATGCGAAAAAACTTCATGAATATCAGGAGGAATTTCACGAGCCTTCATCTAGCCCTTCCCAATCATATATATCCCCATCTGTATCCATCCAGATTCTATATTCACTTTCATCTTTTTCAATCACCAGTGAATATTCCTGAAACCACTCACCCCATCCGCCGATCAGGGCAATCGATATGATTTGTATATCTTGCTCCTGTGCTGCTACAGCTGTTTTAATGTCATGATATTTTATCTGAATGAACTCATAAACAACAACAGTCATGACAATGCCAACAAGCAGCAGACTTCGAATGTATGTTACGATCACCCATCACCCTCCTTCCGATAATCATACCTCTCACCCGGCACATCCAGTTCAATGCCGTTAATCATAACCGTGTCCTCATCTTGCCAAGTAATTTCCGCAGCGTCTTTACGGTATTGCCAGTATATATTTTTAGTCTTTCCGCTATTGTTCGTCACCAGTTCACCCCTTACCGCATATGCAGTTGTGGCTCCGCCGTTCGTGCGATAAGCCTTTACCGTATACGTGCCATCAGGAGAGGTTTCTTCCGTTATAAACTCTCCCTGAGGCAGCCGGTCCATATCGTAAAACAGCCAGTAAATAAGAAATGCGAATCCTCCCACTAGCACAAGCATACCTGTTAATAAGCCCAGCATTACTTTTTTAAATGTAGTAAGTTTTTTCATCGCGAAACCTCCGCTTATCAATTAATTTTATTTATAATTCAATAATAATTTATTGATTATCAATAAACAACCCTCTATAATGAATTTATTGGAAAAGGGGGATCTTATGATGAGGAAAATATTTTTCATATTGTGTGCTGTAGTATTTTTGTCCGCATGTTCATGCAGCAGTGGTGCGGAAACAAAAAGTAATGGAATGACACTACATTTTGAAAATCAGACTGATATTGAAGTGTATGGAATTGAACTTCATCTGGGAGATACTTCTTCCACAGTGGTGAATGCTGATGGCTCAGCGATAGCAAAGGGGGATAACCTGGTGATTGAGATTTTAAGAGAAGACTTTACGTCTGCCGGACATACATCATTTGATCTTTATCTGTTGGGTGATCAAAATGGCAAAAATCGAATGCCTGTTGATCAATCCGTGAACATAGATTTCATTCCGGGTCAGGAATGGCACTTCAAAGTGACAGGTGGAAAAGAAAGATCAGCAGCACTCCATATGGAAAGATCGATAGGAAGAACTGACTGATTTTATCATATTTCCAATCCATCCCACATATTATAGTCATGTTATGGTAAAATATTGGTAATTTAAAGTTGGGTAAAGGAGGGAAACGATGAAAAAGCTGATTGCAGGTATTGTGACAGGCATGATTATGTCGATCATTATTATTGATTATAAAGGGCTGGCCTATCAGTTCGCCGGCATTGGAGAAACCAAGCCGACAAGCCTGGCAGAACTTGATGCGTCTTACGCCCTCAACGTACTGTTGATTACAAGTGTTTGTGTCGTTCTTGTCTACCTGCTTACCTATTACATAAGAAAAAAACAGGCAGCGCCAAACTAAAAAGACGCGTTGAATGCGTCTTTTTGAACCCGCAATATTCAGCTTTGCCCCCGAAGAGGAAAGTGTCTGATTAACATATCAGCTTCTTTACTGACCCGCTCAACCATCTTCCTCACTGTTTCACTTCTCGCAAGTGTTGGACTTTGTCCGGACCACAATGACATATACTCACTATTTTCCTGTTTTGCTGCAGCCTGCCGGATCGGTTTTGTCAGGCCGTTTGTAATGGGGAAGACAGGCATGTTAGCATCACGCATTTCTTCAGTAAATGTGTTTTGCAGGCCGCGTGCCCATTTACCTGAAAATGCCCGTGTCATGATCACCTCGTCTTCATGTGAAGTGAGGATATTTTCTTTATGTAATGGATTCGCACCGCTTTCTTTGGTAGTAAGAAATGCTGTCCCCATCTGCACACTCTGCGCGCCGAGCATGAAGGCAGCAGCCATTCCCCGTCCGTCCATTATGCCTCCTGCAGCAATGACCGGAATATTGACGGCATCAGCTGTCTGCGGAACAAGTGACATCAGTCCAATCATGCTCTCTTCCTGATTATTCAGAAAATTCCCCCGATGTCCGCCGGCTTCACTTCCCTGAACAGTGACAAGATCCATTCCTGCTTTTTCTGCAGCAATGGCTTCTTTCACAGTAGTTGCCGTGCCAATCAATACCGTTCCGTTTGACTTAAGGCGGCTCACAACTTCATCAGAAGGCAGACCGAATGTAAAAGAACAGACCCGTACATTCAACGAAATGATCACATCTATTTGCTGGTCAAACGTTTGTTTTAATGTGTCATACGTTTTAATAGCCGGCATATCTGTTTCAAGCCCCAACTCCTCACTAAACGGCTGTAATCGCTCAGCCGCCTTACTGATCTCCGCTTCATTAACCGTAAAGGGGTGTGGAACAAAAAGGTTCACACCAAACTGGGTTGTTTCTGCTTGAATCTCCAGTATTTGATCATGCAGCTGCTGTGCTGTTAAATACCCTGCACCAATCATGCCTAGACACCCTGATTTTGCTGCTTCAGTTACGAGTCGTGTTGTGGTCACACCGCCAGCCATTGGCGCCTGGATAATCGGCTGCCGAATTGCAAGTAGTTCTGTACAATCATTTTGAATCATGTCATCACTCCTGCCATTTTAATTCCAGTATACAGGTATCTAAATTGTTAGCACAGGGTAGCATTAGTGTGGTCAAAAAATTTGAATAGGAAGTTTTGGTGAAAAAACATTTCACAGCACCGGAAATATGACGTGAATATGATTTAACGGTACCATTGAATCAGCATGCAGAATGAGGTGATATAAATGAAAAGTGGGGCGGCTGGATACTGATTGCGGCCATTGTTGCAGGGTTAATCGTTTTAAACCAGACTGTACTCGATTTATCTCCGGACAGAATCCGGGGCTGGATCTTATCTGTCGGTATTCTTGCACCAGCCTTATATGTCGCATTGTATACAGTCAGACCATTCATTCTGTTTCCGGCCTCTGTTTTATCTCTTGCAGGCGGACTGGCTTTCGGACCTTTATATGGCACACTTTTAACAATGACAGGCGCTACAGCCGGGGCGGTTCTCGCATTTATATTTGCTAAAAAAGCAGGAGCGAAAAGGGTAGAAGAGAAGCTTGGTAATAGGGGCGAGAAGCTTCAGCATAAGCTTGAATACAACGGCTTTTTTATTGTGCTGCTGCTTAGGCTGGTGCCGCTTTTTAACTTTGATCTGATCAGCTATGCAGCGGGTGCATCCAAGTTGCGTCTATTACCGTTCGCGCTTGCTACACTGATCGGGATTATACCGGGCACGTTTGCTTATACGTTTTTGGGATTCAGTACCGGCTCAGACAGTACGCAGACCATCATTATTGCAGTCACTATTTTCGCTGTGATTTTTATTATCCCAATGTTATTCAGGGAGAGAATCAGATCTTATTTACAGGGGAGAACCAATGAAAGTTAACTATGTGGACTTGTTGCTTCAGATATTAGCTTCGTCCTGATAAACTGATCATGTATGAATGATTTTTATGAAGTCAGGCAGGGAGTAATGATGAAAAAAACTTTAATCGCTTTAGCAATTGTTATTGTAGTAGCCATAGGAGGAATCGTGATCTATAACAGTGTGACGCAGGAACCTAACCCACAGGTTATTCTTGATCATAGTGACAATACGTTCGTTTTTCCTGAGTGCTTTGAACAGGATGAACCGTCAAACTATATTGAGCAGTCTGACCTTGAACAGGCAAGATCACTGGATTATGAGCCTGGCGGTTCGTGTACAGAAAATATAGTGGAAGAATAATGGTGCCATACTCTACGATCCGGGATTATCTCTGTAATCACCAGCTGTAAAGTTTGAACTGTCCCCAGGCTTTGCATCAGGATGGATAGACGTCATGATCATGTGTCAGACTGACTAAAAAAGAAGGCTCATTTTTGAGCCTTCTTTTGCGTTGAATAACGTGAACCGGTCCGATCCAGGCGTTTCACATTATAATTCTTTTTTCTTTTTCAGACCGGATCTCCAGAGTGTGATCTCCAGAATGGCGATACAGGTAACAAGCCACGTCAGTCCAAGGGATAATCCACCAATTACATCAGTAAAATAATGAACACCCAGTGGAAGGCGGCTAAAGGCAATCAGGAGAATCAGGATTCCAAGGGCAACATTAATGATCCATTTCCCCAGCTTATTCATCCGGCTTCTGATAATCAGATACATAATAAATCCATAAAAGACAATGGGCCCGGTGGAGTGACCGCTTGGAAAGCTGTATCCGGTACCATCATATTGCTCTAAAATATTCGGACGATCTCTTCCGAAAGCTGCCTTGAGTCCTGTAATTAAAATGGTGATCCCACCCATCGCAATAATGAAGTAGATAATTCTCCATTTTTTCCGGTTATAAAAATACCACAAAACAGCAATCATAATCAGGGAACCGAGGCTCAGTGCCCAGACGGATCCAAGTTCGGTGACCCAGGCGAAAAATGTGGTCACACCAGGTGTGGCGATACTGTCAGCAAAGTCAGCTGCCTGCTGATCGATCATGAATTTCTCGTTTTCCAGTACATCTTCTCCAAGCTCAGTAAATATGTAAAAGCCGCCGCCAATTAAAACAAGCGCTGTCATGATTAATATGTATGTCCTCGCAGGGATCGCTTTCATGGTATTCAGCATACTGCACACGTCCTTTAAGTTTTACAGTATGCTTTCCCGAGTTTGTAGGTGGAGAAACTTACAAGGGCGCACTTATTGAATTAATCTGCGCCCTGTGATGGAGTGATAGCAGTGATATCCGCTGACAGATACCCCAATTGTTCCGCCGCCTGGAAAAACGGAGTCTCCGCAAAGCCAGAAATTCTTAAGTGACGTGCGGTGGGAGAGGCTGAGAAACAGTGAGTGTGACCTGGTCTGTGCAAAGCCGCCGACAACACCCCCGGGCCGGTGAGGGAAACGCTCCCAGGCTTTTGGTGCACCAGGGTACAGATCAACAATTGCCTGATCAATGGTTGGGTAATAGTGCCGGATTGTATTCAGCATCTTATCTATGAACGCTGCTTTATTGAAGTCGTATTGTGATTTCGTTTTCCAGTTGTCCAGGTTGATGTGGGTGCTGACTGTCAGTGTTCTGAATCCCTCAGGTGCCCGCTTTCTATCATCTTGAGCTGAGATCGATAAAAATAAATGATTTCCTTCATCATGACTGTGAGTGCCGGGGTTCATCAACTGCTGAAAGAGTGGGAAATCATCCGGTAAGTGTGTCTCGTCAAGTGAAATATATAGCGTCATCGTGCCCCAGGTATCCTCATTTGACCGCTTTTTCAATCCGGGAGAAAGCAACTCATAAAGATCCTGATGCATGATCTGAGGAAGTGCCTGAATAGGAGCATTACATATCACATGATCAGCCGTCCGGATATTCCCGCGGTGATCTTCCACCTCATAACGGTCCCCAGCTTTTCTCACTTCAGTCACACGCCTGCCGAGGATCGCTTTTGCACCATTGCGTTTTGCAGCTTCAACGAGCTCTTCAGCAAAACGGTACAGACCGCCCGGCACGTAATAAGCACCTTCATGATAAATATCAAGGGCAAGTACACCCATCAGCATGGCACAATCCTTCGTTGTCGTTTGCATACTGTCGATCAGCTGGCCGTCCAGAAAATGAACGAAATCTCTGCAGTCAAGCAGGTGATGTTTTTTGAGTAATGAGTGGACAGTTTTGAAAAAGCCCGGCGTTAATGTCACGTGAGCGGGCTGTAGTGAAGTTAATAATTCATAAGCTTCTTTGCCGGTTTTAACAGGCAGGATCGGGAGCTTCTTCATTAGTAAACGGATCTTCGCTGCCTGCTGATAGACCTCCTGATAAAAAGCAGCAATATTATCTGAGTGGGAAGGGAAGGCGTGCTGCATGGCCTGAACGTGTTTCCTCCGGTCAGCATAAAAGGTCAGGGTTCTGTCAGCCTGTTTGATTTTCATGACATTCTCGAGTCTGACTGCATCTGTTTTGATACCCAGATGGCGAAATATCCTTTCATGAATCCCGCCTTTTTCAAGTCCCATGCCGAGCGTTGCGCCTGAGGCATATAGAAATTTATGACGCTGGAATTTCCCTGCACAGCCGCCCCATTCTCTTGATGCTTCAAGGATTGTGACGCTCTTTCCTGATTGGGCAAGCATAGCACCCGCAGTCAATCCGCCGATCCCGCCGCCAATAACGATAATTTCTTCACGTGCCATCTTCATTCAACTCCTCTAATGAAAAGCTTAATAACAGAGATTCGTGTGATCAATTTTGAATGCGCGCGGGGCGGATCATTTTGTTTCCAAGCCACCAGGTTATGATAAAAACAACGAGTGCCGCCAGCTCAAGCCCAAGAATATAAAAAACACCCTCACCGAAAATGGATAGTGCGGTATCAGAAGCAGGGGGGCCATTTAAAAAGAAATAGTTGCCTCCGGTTAAAGTGTTCGCGCCCCAGATCCCGAGTGCACACAGATTCAGCAGTGCAAGTGCATAGATAATTGAGCTTTTTGGAAGTGTATAACCATCCCGTCTCAGCAGAAATACGGCTGAAAGCGGAATTGCCATATGCTGAATGAAGAATTTCCAGTAAAAATAGTGTGGAAATGCATACGCCAGATCAGGTGTAAGCAGTGCGAAAATTGGTGGAAAGATCGCAATGTAGAAATAAAAATAAAAAATTGGACGGTTCGGTTTGAATAATAAAAATAAGCCAAAAAAAGTGCTGAAAGAACAGAGCTGCAGCGGCAGGAAGTTAGATGATCTCCACACGCCGACTGAAAGTGCCCAGATCTGATAACTGAGTTCCGAAATAATAAATATGCCGGCAAAAAGCAGCGTCCAGAAGGGTGTGCTTTTGACAAAGTCATCTCTAAGGAAAAATTTTAATCCTGCAATGGTCAATACAATAAACAAAATCAGCATTACGATATGTTCTGTTGAGAAAAGGATAAACCGCTGCTGCACTTCGCCTGAAAACATGTGATCACCTCAGTCAATTATGAATGGTCCGATAGTAAAAGAATACCCGTACTGCTTCTTCTTTTAACATTGAAACAGTACGGGTATTGGTTACCATTCTTTCGGTTCGTAATCCAGTTCTTTAAACAGCTGCGTGCGCTCTTTCTTTGTCAGGTCACGCCACTGGCCGACAGGCATATTATTCAGTTGAATATTCATAATGCGTGTACGCTGCAGACGGTATACTTCATAGCCCAGTGCCTCACACATACGTCTGATCTGGCGGTTCATCCCCTGTGTTAGAGTGATCTGAAAATCAAACTTGGACAGTTCGACGACTTTGGCAGGCTTCGTTTTTGTGCCAAGAATTTTTACGCCTTCTGACATTTGCTTAATAAAGTCAGGTGTAATCGGTTTGTCGACTGACACAATGTATTCTTTCTCGTGTTCATTCTCAGGACGAAGGATCTCATTGATAATATCTCCGTCATTTGTCAGGAGAATGAGTCCTTCAGACTCTTTATCCAGACGGCCGACATGCGAGATGCGGAGCGGGTGATTCACAAGGTCAATGATGTTTCCTTTAACACCTTTTTCAGATGTGCATGTGATCCCGACCGGTTTATTGAGGGCAATGTAGACATTGTTCTTTGCGAGGCGGATCGTTTGTCCGTTTACGAGGACTTCGTCACCAGGCTCGATCTGCATGCCGATTTTCGCTTTATTGCCGTTCACCTTTACTTTGCCTTCCTCAATCAGGCGGTCAGCGCCGCGGCGTGAGGCTTTTCCTGAGTCACTGATAAATTTATTTAAACGCATAATGTCACTTCCTATTTCAGATTCGTTTATTTAGTATAACAGGTTTGGGTGGAGGGGAGAAAGGGTGGTGGGTGTGCTGGTTTTAATTTTGGTTCGACGTTCATGGTGCGGTGTTCGGTGGGAAATGATAGGTGTTCGACGGGAAATACCACGCGTTCGCTTTTCAAAATACATGTTCGGCGCAAAACCTGTGAACTTCGCCACTTCGGGTATATAGTCCCAGCCCTCAGCCCGCTATCCACCCACTTCCAAACCCCAAAACAAAAAACCGAAGAGCGCCTCAGCACTCTCCGGTCCATAACCAAATCTTATTTCAAATCAAATCGGTCTGCGTTCATCACTTTCACCCATGCTGCAGCAAAGTCACGTACGAATTTTTCTTTGTTATCTTCCTGTGCATACACTTCTGCATAAGCACGAAGGATTGAGTTAGAGCCGAATACAAGGTCAAAGCGTGTAGCTGTGCGTACCACTTCGCCGGTCTTGCGGTCACGGCCTTCATACAGGTTGAAGCCTACTTCTTTCCACTCAACGTTCATATCAAGCAGATTCACGAAGAAGTCGTTTGAAAGAACGCCGACGCGGTCTGTGAATACACCGTGTTTTGTATCGCCATGGTTCGCGCCTAGAACGCGCAGACCACCGGTTAGTGCAGTCAGTTCAGGACCAGTCAGGCCAAGAAGCTGTGCTTTATCTACAAGCATTTCTTCAGGGCTTAGCGTATATTCTTTCTTCTGGTAGTTACGGAAGCCGTCTGATTCCGGCTCAAGTACGTCAAAGCTTTCTGCATCTGTCTGCTCTGCTGTTGCGTCTCCGCGTCCAGGTGAGAAGAGTACGTTAGTGTGCACACCGGCATCTTTTGCAGCTTTCTCAACTGCAGCTGTACCACCAAGTACGATCAGGTCAGCAAGGCTGACTTTCTTATCAAGTCCGCTCTGGATGCCTTCGTATACTGATAATACTTTCTCAAGTTTTTCAGGCTCGTTTGCCTCCCAGTTCTTCTGTGGTTCAAGACGGATACGCGCTCCGTTTGCACCGCCGCGGAAGTCTGATCCACGATACGTGCTTGCTGAAGCCCATGCTGTTTTCACAAGCTCGCTTACAGTAAGACCTGAATCAAGGATTTTCGCTTTCAGGTCAGCAACTTCACTGTCAGAAAGTTCATAGTCCACTTTCGGTACTGGATCCTGCCAGATCAGTTCTTCCTGTGGTACTTCAGGTCCAAGGTAGCGCTCTTTTGGTCCCATATCACGGTGGAGAAGCTTGAACCATGCACGTGCAAATGCATCAGCGAACTCGTCCGGATTCTGGTGATAGCGGCGTGAGATCTTTTCATAATCAGGATCCACACGCAGCGCCATATCAGCTGTTGTCATAAATGTTTCAACTTTAATTGAAGCGTCCTCAGCATCTGGTGCAAGATCTTCATCTTTAGGGTTTACTGGTTTCCACTGATTAGCGCCTGAACGGCTCTTTGTCAGCTCCCACTCGTATCCGAACAGCAGGTCATAGTAACCGTTGTCCCACTGAGTCGGGTTAGCAGTCCATGCTCCGTCTACACCACTTGTAATGGTGTCGCGGCCTTTACCGCTCCCGTGAGAGCTCTTCCAGCCAAGACCCTGCTCTTCAACATTGGTTGCTTCCGGCGCAGGACCGACTTTTTCAGGATCTCCAGCACCGTGTGCTTTACCGAATGTGTGTCCACCTGCAATCAGTGCCACAGTTTCTTCGTCATTCATACCCATACGGCCGAATGTTTCGCGGATATCGCGTGCACTTGCAAGCGGATCCGGGTTACCGTTAGGACCTTCAGGGTTGACATAGATTAGACCCATTTGAACGGCAGCAAGCGGATTTTCAAGCTCACGGTCGCCTGAGTAACGATTGTCTTCAAGCCATTCTTTCTCATGGCCCCAATAAGTGTCTTCTTCAGGGTGCCATACATCTGCACGTCCACCGGCAAAGCCGAACGTTTTCAGACCCATTGATTCAAGTGCCACGTTACCTGCCAATACTAGTAAGTCAGCCCATGAAATCTTGTTACCGTATTTCTGCTTGATTGGCCATAGAAGACGGCGTGCTTTATCAAGGTTTGCATTATCCGGCCAGCTGTTCAGTGGCGCAAAACGCTGCTGTCCTGTAGAGCTTCCTCCGCGTCCGTCACCAGTACGGTATGTACCGGCTGCGTGCCATGACATACGGATGAATAGAGGACCATAGTGACCATAATCTGCCGGCCACCAATCCTGGCTGTCTGTCATCAGGTCATGAAGATCTTTTTTCAGTGCATCGTAGTCAAGCTTCTGGAATTCTTCTTTATAGTTGAAATCCTCACCAAGCGGATTTGTCTTCTTATCATGCTGGTGCAGGATATTGACATTTAATTGATTTGGCCACCAGTCTTTATTTGTGGTACCAACTTTTGCAGTGGTAATTGCGCTTTCCTCACTTGATTTCTGTCCAGTGAATGGGCACTGTTCAGCACCTGCTTTGCTGTGGTTCATTTCGTTATTATCCATTGATGTTATTCCCCTTTCTTTTTATGAAAAATAAGTAGTAAATAACTGTTTTGGGTACACCATAAAAACAAAGAATGATTTTGTAACCATTCTCAGATTATAATTATAATAAATTACTGACAAAAGTGAAAGCTAAAACACTCGAAAACTTTTAAAAGGAAATGATTTCTAATAAAACGCTTTCATATGTTACAATTGTATAGTAAATTCTGAAAATAAGCACGAATGAACCAGAAGGAGAGAGGGAGATGAGTAGAAAACAAAAGTATCTCATGAACCTGACACTTGGTCTGATGATTGGATTGTTCTTTATACCATGGTTGCTGGAATGGATGGGGTTTTCGCTTGCTGATTTTTATAATCGGACTTTTGGTGAGCCGAGTCCCGGAAAAATGCTCATAGCCATTATCTTATTAGTTGTCACCATTTACTTTGGAGGTAGATCATTTGTTAGGGGTTATCGATCAATTGGGGATTAAAAAAGCTGCAGACGAGATCATCTCATCTGCAGCTTTATCTAATAATTAGCCTTGTTTTGCAGTTAGTTCTTCTTCTAACACAGCAAGACGCTTTTCAACTTCTTCGCCAGTCAAGCCCATGCGGATGCTGTAACGGTTGCGAACGTTCTTCGCGCACTCAATTGAGCAGCCGCCAAGGTACTTCGCTTCGTTTTCTTCATGTGCAAGGATCTGCTTATTGCAATCCGGGTTTGAGCAGTTAATATAACGCTCACACGGTGTGCCGTCAAAGTGGTCACGGCCTACAACTACATGTTCAACCTGGTTAATAGGAACAGTCAGGCGCTCGTCAAATACGTACATTTGGCCATCCCACAGCTGTCCTTTTACTTCAGGGTCTTTTCCGTACGTTGCGATCCCGCCGTGAAGCTGGGCAGCATCTTCAAAGCCTTCTTTTACAAGCCAGCCTGAGAACTTCTCACAGCGGATGCCACCTGTGCAATACGTAAGCACGCGCTTGCCTTCAAGCATGTGACGGTTTTCTCTTACCCAGTTAGGCAGATCACGGAATGTCTCAACATCCGGACGGATCGCGCCGCGGAAGTGACCGACATCATATTCATATGTGTTACGCGCGTCAAGAACAATTGTGTCCTCGCGCTGCATTTCTTCATAAAATTCCTTCGGTGACAAATAACGGCCTGTTAATTCGTTCGGATTAATATCATCCTCAAGACTTAAATTCACAAGCTCAGGACGCGGGCGCACATGCATTTTTTTAAATGTGTGACCTTCAGCCTCATCAATCTTAAATACGATCCCTTCAAATAAAGGATTGTTCTTCATTGCCTCCATATAGGCATTAGTCTGCTCGATCGTACCTGAGCAAGTACCGTTAATGCCTTCATGCGCAACTAAAATCCGGCCCTTCAGACCAAGTTCCTTACAGAAATCGAGGTGCTCTGCAGCAACTGCTTCAGGGTCTTCGATCTTTGTATAGTGATAATAAAGTAATACTCTGTAATCCATTTTTTTCTTCCACCTATCATATTATTTTGCAGGAATAACCTGATGGCGCAGAGTTGTTCAAAACTCTCCATCAGATATTATAACAGAGGTATGCACATCAAAGGAAGAGGGAATGAAT
This sequence comes from Jeotgalibacillus alimentarius, assembly GCF_000829445.1. GTDB lineage: Bacteria > Bacillota > Bacilli > Bacillales > Jeotgalibacillaceae > Jeotgalibacillus > Jeotgalibacillus alimentarius. The sequence continues at coordinate 218,770 of NZ_JXRQ01000015.1, read as the reverse complement.
GTTTATTAGAGAGATGCCTCTAACTGTCTGACTAACTTGAATGTCTTAGTTCATAAAAATTCTTGGATCTAATATGAGAGGGGAGGAACGTTTACAATGCTGACTGATGACTGGTTTACGGTTGAGAGAATTGATGCAGTCACGTTTGCGATTAGTGAGTACGGACATTGGGAAAAGGTGCATTCTTTTTTGCTGATTGGTGAGAAAAAGGCAGTGCTGATTGATACAGGGCTGGGAATTGATGATATTACAAGAGTGACAGATCAGCTTACCACGTTACCGATTTATGTTATCACAACGCATGTTCATACAGACCACATTGGGGGGCATGGTTCCTTTGAACATATTTATGTTCATAGAGCTGATCAGAGATGGCTTACGAAGGGGATTGACGGATTATCGATTGAACAGGTCAGAAAAGGGATCAGCAAAGAGATTACCAAGCCTGTACCACCTTCATTTGACCCTGAAACGTATGAGCCGTTTACTGGTGAGCCTACAGGATTGCTTGAAGATGGGGACATGATAGATCTCGGAAACAGAAAGCTCCACATCATTCATACACCCGGGCATTCACCCGGACATATTTCAATTTTTGATGAGACGAATGGTTATTTGTTTACGGGAGACACCTTATATGATGAAACGCCGGTTTACGCTTTTTATCCGTCTACAGATCCAGGGGCGCTGATTGAGTCGTGGGAAAAGATTGCTGCGCTTAAGGGAGTGACAAAGGTATTTGGGTCACATAATTCTGTGGGGCTTGATCCGGAAATCCTGATGGAAGCGAAAAATGCGGCGATATTTTTACGGGAGCATGATCTGGCACGGTTCGGTACAGGTATTCATGAGTTTAATGGGTTTAGTGTGAAGTTTTAAGCAGTTGATAAAAAAGTTAATCTGAGCGATATACAGTTGACTTTTTTTCACAGTTACTTATAATTGCATATAATATCTGCATAACTAAGATTTGTTCAGACATATCGGAGTATAAGAGTAAAAGCGATGAACAGAACGAGTAACTTTGACGGAAACAGACAGAAAGCTGCCGGGAGATGAGAGGCGCATGTGGAGTCGGAGTGAATACATCTGGGAGCTGTGCGCTGAAATAACAGTAGGATGCACCGGGGTTGCGACCGTGATCAATGCAGCAGTATCGCTTATGTGAAGCCGTACTGACAGAGGAGTGCTGTGTGAACAGTGCTCGAACAAAGGTGGTAACACGTGTCCAATTCACGTCCTTTAGGGATTTTCCCTAAGGGGCGTTTTTGTTTGCTCTTATAGACCTTGCGATACAAATGAATAGGACAGGGAGATGAAGTGAAGATGTTATTACATCCGGAAGAACAAATGAAGATCATCCAAAAAGGTGCAGAAAGCATTGTAGATGAAAAAGAATTGATGATAAAACTCGAAAAATCATTTAAGGAACAGCGGCCGTTAACGATCAAATTGGGACTCGACCCTTCTGCTCCTGATATTCACATTGGTCACGCAGTGGTCCTCAGGAAAATTAAGCAAATGCAGGATCTTGGTCATCATGCAGTTATTCTGATCGGTGACTTCACCGGACGTATTGGCGATCCCACTGGAAAAGCGAAAGGAAGGATACCCCTTAGTGATGAACAGGTAAAAGAGAATGCACTCACATATACTGATCAGATCTTCAGGGTGCTTGATCAGGAAAAGACAACAGTGCGGTTTAACAGTGAGTGGTTAGCAAATATGACATTTGAAGAAGTAATCAGACTCGCTGCTTCAACCTCTGTTGCCAGAATATTAGAGAGAGATGATTTCCAGAAGCGATACCACAACCAGACGCCAATCGGGCTGCATGAGTTCTTTTACCCGTTAATGCAGGCCCAGGACTCTGTCGAACTGAAAGCTGACATTGAGCTTGGAGGTACAGATCAGACTTTTAACATTCTGATGGGGCGGACCTTACAAAAGCATGTAGGAATGGAGAAACAGATCGCCATTTTTATGCCATTGCTCGAGGGGCTTGATGGAATTGAGAAAATGAGCAAAAGCCTTGGTAATTATATTGGTGTGCAGGAGCCGCCTGAAGTGATGTTCAAAAAAGTGATGGAGGTACCGGATCAGCTGATTATTAAGTACTTTGAACTGGCAACTGATGTACATCCGGATGACGTGCAGAATATAAAGAACCGGCTTGATCATGATGAGAATCCCCGTGATATTAAGCTTGAGCTTGCACGTCATATTACTGCTCTTTATCACGGGGAAGAAGGTGCCACAGCTGGAAAGCATTACTTTGAAACTGCTTTTCAGCAGAATGATATTCCTGATGTCATTCCGGAAATCTTAGTTGATCTGGAGAAAGATCTGCTTGCAGATGTGATTCCTCAATTGGTTGAGAGAGGCTTTGTGAAAAGTAAAAGTGAGCTGGTCAGAATGATCAGGCAGAATGGCGTTTCTTTGAATCAGCAAAAAATCACGGCTGAAGAACTGGACAGGGTTGTAATGACTGATGACGTATTAAAGATCGGGAAGAAGCGGTTTGTGAAGTTCGTAAAATAAATGCTGTATGACGGGCGTCAGAGTTTAACACCAAGGCGCTCGTGCTAATCTTTCCATGGTTCTTCACCTGACAACGTATATTTTTCGACCAGCAGTAAAGACATAAACATCTGAAGCCAGACCATGTAGGGATCCTTTTCATCTTTGAGTTCGTTGTAATAGTGATGAATGTGGGGTGCGATTTCTTCCCGGGTGCTGTATTCGAATGGATAAACGGCAAGTGGCAGATGAAGATGTTCAGCGAATGGCAGAAGAATGCAGGAGACCACTGTACCTTTACGTGGAAAGGGAAGTGTGTTTGAAGGAAACATGACATGGATGACTTCTTTACTTTTAAGATCGACCAGTGTACAGCCGTTTGATCCAATATGACCTGCTGTAAAATAAAAACCAGGTGTAATTTTTTTCGCCTGATTGAGCCAGGAAAGAAAAATAGGGTGCTTTTTGAAGAAGGCAAAATGTTCTGCGTGGAATTCTGTGAAAATGTTAGAAGCGGGATTTTTATGCGTATCATCGAGGAGTCGCCACCAGTAGAAGAGGAATGCAGCATATTCTTCTTTTTCAGGTCTTGCTTCGCAGGTTCTTGCAAATTCAAGAAAATCGGGATATATCGAGACAATGTGATGCTTGAGGACGTAATTGTTCAGACCTGTGTAGACATTCTCGAAGAATACATCCTTCAGTTCTTCTGACAGGGAATAATCCTTTCTGAATATCTTACTATCTGCCCTGGACTGCTCAAATAACAATGTGTGTTTTTCCATTTAACAACCTCATTTACTTATATTCCTGACTACATGAATCAGGTAATTTAATAGATTCTCCAAAAAATGAGTGATTCCTGCCGAATCGTGAAATAATAAAACCATACTGAGAGAATAGGAGTGAATCACATATGGGGAAGTTATTTTCCGCGGTTTATGATGTAGTGATGGCACCTCTTGAGAAAGCAGGTATTGAACGGATTAGAAGAAATCTGTTGCGAGATATAGAAGGATACGTGCTTGAAATCGGTTTTGGCACAGGGGCGAATTTTCCCTTTTATCAGAAGGCCTCTTACGTGGAGGCGATTGAACCGAACCCTGACATGATTGAAAGGTCAGCAGAAAAAGTAAGGCGTGCAACGGTCCCGATTCAGACATATACAGCTAAAGCTGAAAAGCTGCCGTTTCCTGATCAGTCTTTCGATGCGATCACGGGAACGTTGGTGTTTTGCACGATTCCTGATCCCGTAAAGGCCCTGCAGGAAATGAAGCGGGTAAGCAGGCCTGGAGCGACTTTTCATTTTTTCGAACATGTGAAGCTTGAACATGAAAAAGCAGGAAAAGTGCAGGATGTTCTCACGCCGGCATGGAAAGTGGTATGTGACGGCTGCCACCTCAACCGTCCTACGATTCAACTGTTTGAGGAGGCAGGGCTACAGGTGAATAATGTAAAACGGTTTGGTAAAGGAATGTTTGTCGTTTTTGAAGGGAACGTGCACGGAGAATAGGTTGGAAATATAGTCGTGGAGTGATGGGTATATGCTAAAAGCAATCTTATTCGATTTAGATGGAACGCTGCTCGATCGTGATGCTTCATTGATCAAGTTACTCGAAGATCAATACGAAAGGTATGCAACAATCTTTCATGAAATTCCTAAGAATGAATACATCAAAAGGTTTGTTGAATTAGATGCGAAAGGGTATGTGTCGAAGGATCAAGTATACAGTCAGCTGATCGATGAGTTTGAACTGAATGGTACAGATCCGGAAGAGCTGCATCAGGATTATCTGGATCAGTTCAAATATCACTGTATTGGGTTTGAACAACTCCACATCACATTAAAAGCCCTGACTGACAGAGGGCTGAAACTTGGAATCATTTCAAACGGCCGCTGTCAGTTTCAAATGGATAATATTAAAGGGCTTGAGATTGAGTCATTTTTTGATACGATTTTGATCTCTGCATGCGAAAATCTAAGAAAGCCTGATCCCGAGATTTTCAACAAGGCTTTATCACAGCTGGAAGTAACAGCAGAAGAAGCAATCTTTGTTGGAGATCATCCGCTGAATGATATAAAGGCCGCACATAATGTCGGGATGAAAACCGTGTGGAAAAAGGACATGCATTGGGGGCCAGCTGAAGCAAGCGCGGTAATAGAGGACCTGGCGGAGCTGCTGGAGTTGGCTGATCGATTATAAAAAGGGGAACTGTTCCGATGCTTGAAACATTATTGAAAATGAGGGAAGAAAAACGATTTGAAGAAGCGAGAGATCTTATGGAGCATACGCTTGAAAGAGAACCGGATAATGCAGTGTACCAGTATCAGATGGCCTGGTGCTATGACAATCTGGGGCTTGAAAAAGAAGCAGTGCCGCATTATGAGCGGGCAATAGAAATCGGACTGCCTGACCGGGAGCTTGAAGGTGCATATCTGGGTCTGGGAAGTACTTATCGCGTGCTGGGAAGATATGGTGAGGCAGCTGCCACCTTTAAAGTAGCAATGGCTGCTTTTCCTGAGATGGAACATTTCAAAGTATTCTATTCTATGGTTCTATATAATCTTGGGAATTACCAGCAGGCGATGGAAGTATTGCTTCACGCTCTGGTTCATACGACAAATGATGAGTCGATTTTAACATATAAAAAAGCCATTCTGTTTTATAGCGACAAGCTTGATCAGGTATGGTAGGCAGGTTCATATCATGAAGGACAGTGCACACTTCATGATATGAGACTTCGTCTGCCAAACTCACTTCTCATATCCCATCACAACACCTGCTACATCTCCATGCTTTAGTAAGCCAAAATCCCGGCTGTCATAGCCGCGCCCCCAATTATCAGCGATCACAAATAAGGAATCTTCGTCCACTGTAATGGCGGGCATATCAACCGAAAAGAATTCATACCAATCTTCAGTGCTATAATCATTCGGGTTATCAGATCTGTCAATTTGCAATAATTCTTCATGAGTCATACCTCTTGTATGCACTTCTCCATAAAAGGTGTCCAGCCTTTGATCATCTATATATACCTTCCCATCTGAAATTTCTACAGTCTCACCAGGCACGCCAACAACTCTGGCGATCTGATAGGGTTCTGCCTGAGGATTTTGTTTGAGAAGTGACTTTGGTGTTTCAAAATAGATGACAGTCCCGCGTGTCAGGTGGTACCCGTCTGTTTCAACGACAAGCTGACGGTTTTGAATGTAAGTCATGTAGTGATGATCACCGCGATCCATACTATCCAGACCCCAATCAATCAGCAATGACGTTTCAGTAGGTTCTACTAAAGGCACGTCTTCTGAAGTTTCCGTGTCAGTGATGACGCTATCGAGCTGAGCAGGGGAAGTTTCTTCCTGACCGGGTCCGCTTGTATCATCTGAAAGCATTGTAAATGTCACAACACTCATCCCTGCAAAGACAATTGCAGCAGCAAGACCTGCTCTAATCCGGGGAGTAAATCGCCGGCTGCTTTTCTTTGACTGAGTAAGAATCCGGTCTGCCAATTCATCTGTAAAACGCGGGTCACTACCAATCATGTCATCAATCTCTTGTTTATACTCACCCACTCAGATCACCTCCATATCAGACTGATCCAGCTTTTTGCGCAGTGTAGCTCTTGCCCGTGAAAGACGGGTTTTTACTGTTCCTTCAGGACAATCTAAAATATGACTGATCTCGGTCACCGAAAATTCCTGATAATAATAAAGAAGAATGACTTCTCTATAATGAATAGGCAATTGCAGAATGGTCTGTGCAACATGATGTTTGAGCTGTTTACCCGTTAAAAGGGTTTCTGGTGTTTCACAATCAGAGGAACTGCTGAACGCATTTCCTGCAAATAGGCTGATTCTGTTTTTCCAGTTTTTTAAATGTGTGTGGCACAGATTCACTGTGATTTTTGCCAAATAGGTTTTGACAGAAGCCTGTTCTCTATACTGGTCAGATTTACGGTAAAAGATGACAAACACTTCCTGCACAATATCCTCTGCAGACTGCCAGCTCTTTACGTACATGTATGCCAGACGGATCAGATATTCGCCGTGTGCGGACATATGACCTTTCAACGTCTCCTCATTCATCTTCTCCAATGGCAAACCTCCTCTGCTATACCTTATAGACATCAGTTTTATCAAACAGGTTTCACTAAATTTTATGACTTTTTGACCTCGGGGTGTTTTTCAGACAATTCAATCATGTATACTTAAAATACCAGAAATTCCAATAAGTCATGTAACTTTGATCACAATGATCCGTAAATATGGCTTAGAAAAGTTTTACAAAGGAGGACGCGTTTTGAAGATACTTAAAACGATCGGATTTACAGTAATCGCTGTACTGTTATTCTTCGGAGGATATTTTACAAATCAGGTTCTTAATCCTGTAGAAGTATCCAGAGAAGTACGGATTGGCTATGCCAATGACTACGCTCAGGATCCTGGACAGATTGATATCAAAAAAGTTTATACCGATCTTGAAGAGCAGCATGTAGTCGATAATACAATGATGATTTTTATGAATAAGCAGCCAGTTGAAAGAGCAACAGACGCTGATCCTGCGGATATGTATATATGGATGCTGAACCCGAAAGATTCAACCGGTCTGATTGAAGCCAGAGTCTGGTTCGACGGAGAAGGTGCTGTCATTGGCCAGCGCGCAGGTGAAGGCTGGGATCAAGTGGAGTATTTTTCAATTAGCGAACAGGACGCAGCATATTTAAAGGAACAGGGGGAGTTTGAGGAAAGTTAAATGACTGATGTAAAAATCTGATTATTAACTAGAGCAGGGGGCTCATTTATGTCAAAAGAACAATTATCCATTCAAACATTACCAGGCTACTCACCGGATATTGGGCGGCAGATCTGGTGTCTGGAGGATGTGCGGCAGACGCTTGTTTCCAGGCTTCATGATCTGAGTCAGGATGAATTAGATGCTGACGATGATGGACTTCATTCGATTGGGACTCTGCTGTATCATATTGCGGCTGTGGAGGCAGGCTGGCTGTATGGAGAAGTTTTGTGCAGAGACTGGGACAGTGAGATTGAAGCTTTGTTTCCTGATGAGAGCTGGGATGATAGCAAGCTGCAGCCATTTAAAGGTGAATCAGTTGAACAGCATATACAAAGACTGCAAAAAGTCAGAGACACCTTATGCTTTCATTTTAAGCAGATGAATGACATTGACTGGCGGACCTCAAGAGAATTAGAGGAGTATGATGTAACGCCCGAGTGGGTCATTTATCATCTGATCGAGCATGAAGCACGACACAGCGGACAGATCTTTCAGAAGAAGCGGATCAGGAGGGAGCATCAGTGAACAAAAAAGTATTGAAAGCGATTATCTTTGGTGTATTTATTGTGACAATAATCAATATCACAGGCATTTTCCACAACAGTGCACTGACTGAGGAGCAGGTGGAAGGTTTCGTTAAGAAGCATGAACTCGATCCGATCGCTGTTAAAAACGGAGATGACATGACGTTTATTTTAGTGGAGGAAGGGTTATATGAGGTTTCACATCTCACTGCGAAATATGACAGTGACTTCACGCCCTATGCCTGGACAGAAAGTGATCGGGTTATGGTGAGAGTGATCAGCGGTGACATAGTGGCAGCGAGTGTGGTATTTAATGAGGAATTAAGCAGTCAGGCGAATGTTGTGACCGTTCAATATGCTGACGGGACTTCTGATAGCGCGATAACTGATGGAGACGGTGGTGCTTTCCTCCTGAATGAAAGTGACATGAAGGCGGAAGTTGCAGAAGTCATTGTGAGCGATGAGGCGGGGAACATTCTGTATCATCAGGAAGCATAAGTGATCTCTAAGATCTTGCTCCCTGTGATAACCGGAAAAAATAGTACTTTGCATCCTGCAGAGCAGTTTGATATTCCAAGGTGTTTGAAGCAAGGGTATACACCGCTATCCCAACCATCACACCTATAATCAGGATCAGCGGGCTGCTTCGCTCCTGCTTATTGCGGATAAAAAAGACCAGACTAACAATCAGAGAAATAAGAATATATGCACCAGCGATCATAGCGATTGAAAAAGTCCTGTCCATTCCATAAACAGCGTCTCTGTATCCCAGTAAATCATTTTCATTTACGTTTGTTTCATTCATTTTTAATTTCTGTTCTCCATTACTGACGGTCCACTGAAATGCCCTCTCCTGTTGATCCTGAATAATGGAAAGCTGGTACCCGCCTGCTTCAGCACTGTCAATTTGACCATCTTCGTGAGTAACCTGTGAGAAAATGAAAAAAAACGTGAATGCTATGACAGACAAGGCCACAATTATACTTGTAATAAAAGCAGGTAATATCTTCATTGCTTCATATCCTCTTTTCCCCCGTGACTACGACCTTTAAAAACCATGTACATCCCGCCCATCGCAATGACCAGCCCCGTGCCATGCATAATATCGTTTCCTAACACGCCAAACCCATCCACGGTCAGATTTATTAAAAATATACCGATGAATGCAATCAATAAGCCGGCTATGGATTTCATAGAATTCCTCCTGACTTTATACCTGTTTATATTGTAGTGGAAGGCCATAGGAAAAGAAATACCAATTATGGAAGTGTGATATGATCTGAAGCATAAAGTTGCTTAAAAATTCGATTCAGGAGGCATTCATAATATGAACATCTCAGAGCTGACTCCCACAAAAGCAAGAGAAATGATTAGAAACGGCGAATGGAAAAAGCCTACTTCCGGTATGACAAACAGTTATATTCAAACGAACCTTGCAGTCCTGCCAAAGGAGCTCGCTTTTGAATTCCTGCTTTTCTGTCAGCGGAACCCAAAGGCATGTCCGATCATTGATGTCATTGAAGAGGGTGCTCAGGCTGCAGCGATTGCGGCACCGTACAGCAATGTGAAGATGGATATTCCAAAATATCGTGTCTATCGCGACGGACAATTCACAGAAGAACGCGATGAGGTGTCTGACCTCTGGACAGATGATATGGTCGGCTTTTTAATTGGCTGCAGTTTTACTTTTGAAGAGGCTTTGATGAAGAATGGGATTCCGATCAGACACATAGAAGAAAACTGCAACGTACCAATGTATAAGACCTCCATTCAATGTACAAAAGCCGGCCGTTTTGAAGGTCCAACGGTTGTCAGTATGCGTCCGATGACTGAGCAGCAGGCGATCAGAGCGGTTCAGGTCACAAGCAGATTTCCATCTGTTCACGGAGCACCGATTCATATCGGAAATCCATCTAAAATTGGTATTCAGGATCTGAATCAGCCTGACTTTGGTGATGCTGTGACGATGAAGGACGGAGAAATTCCTGTGTTCTGGGCATGTGGTGTGACACCGCAGGCAGTTGCCATGGAGGTAAAGCCGAGCCTGATGATTACCCATGCTCCGGGACATATGCTGATCACTGATTTGAAGAATGATGAGTTTTCAATCCTGTAAATGACCGCTGTGATGAACACTCTGCAGATCCGGGCATAAAATAGGTTATCACGTGTGAAAGGATTTGAATGCGTTGCATATGCATAACGGATATCAACAAATGCCCGGTCAGATGGCTATGCCGGATCACCAGTGTTATTATCACTGCCAGGGACACGATTACAATCTGAGGGATCATGGACCTGAACCGTTTGTCACGAATATTCATGCCGACGCGATGCAAAACAATGCATTTCGCCGGTCACTATGGACAGGAGAGTATCTCCAGGTAACCCTTATGAACCTGATGCCGGGAGAGTGTATCGGGCTTGAAATGCATCCAAATGTGGATCAGTTCTTAAGAGTGGAGCATGGAGAAGGCCTGGTACAAATGGGTGCTAAAAAAGATGAAATGAATTATATGTGCCATGTATTTGAAGATTGTGCAATCGTCATTCCAGCAGGGACATGGCATAATCTGACCAATACCGGCTGTATGCCGCTGAAGCTGTATTCGATCTATGCTCCGCCAAATCACCCGTTTGGTACCGTTCATCAGACAAAAGCAGATGCAATGGCAGCTGAGGGAGATTATTAGTTTTTTAAAAGTTTGGCTATGTTAAAGCCCAATGCTGTTTATCACAGCTGTTGATTGAAGCGGAAGGGGGACGACTCCAGCAGGAGAAGCGTGACAGGTGAGACCCCGCAGGCGAAGCTGAGGAGGCTCACCGCACGCCCTGCGGAAAGCGTTCCCCCTGCAGCGGAAATCAACAGCCACCTTTAACAGAGCTAAAAATCTTCAAATGAATCAAAGCCTGTAAGATGTCTTAAGAAAAGGCATCCTACAGGCTTTTTCTTATGATGAAGCAAAACCTTTGACCCCTCAAATGATCAGGTGTTATAGTATCACAGTCGATTAATTAAACAGCTTTAAGTAATTATTTGACCCCTCAATGATCATCAGGAGGTGCATGCTTTGAGGAAGAATTGTTCAGAAAAAGGAAAGGTCATCTATCAACTAAACGATATTTATAGATTCATGAGTCCGAAATTTGAGAGGTGCACAGGTATGAGTCAGTCCCGGCTTGACTTGCTGAATGCACTTTTTGAAGTGGATGAAATTAATCAGTCAGCTTTGCAGAAGGAAGTCAGTATTGACAACGCTGCAGTAACGAGACATCTCAGGCAGCTTGAAGAAAAAGGTATGGTTTCACGCAGGAAAAATCCTGCTGATAACAGAGTCACCTTTGTCAGGCTGACAAAGCAGGGGAGAGACCAGATTGATTTCTTTAAAACTGAAAAAGACCGCTTTGTTGAGCACGTTCTGAAAGATTTCACTGATGAAGAAATCAATGATTTATCAGATAAGCTGGCAAGGATTCAGCAGAATGTAAATGATTTTAACGAGTAATTTAAATATAAGGAGTTTTTACAATGAATAAAACAATCACAAATGACTTTAAAGAAATTATCACAGGCAGACGTTCAATCCGTGAGTATGATCCATCGGTAAAAATCAGTAAAGAAGAAATGACAGAGATTCTGACAGAGGCAACACTTGCGCCATCATCTGTTAATCTTCAGCCTTGGCGCTTTCTTGTAATTGACAGCGCGGAAGGAAAAGAAACGCTTAAGCCGCTTGCGAAGTTCAACCAAAGACAGGTGGAAACGTCTTCTGCTGTGATCGCAGTATTTGTAGATATGAACAGCCTTGCATATATTGAAGATATTTATGATACAGCGGTTGAAAGAGGATTAATGCCTGCTGAAGTAAGAGACCGTCAAGTACCTGGAATTAAAGGCATGCTTAGTGCAGTTCCTGAACAGCAGATGAAAGAAATGAATCTGATCGATGCGGGTCTTGTGTCCATGCAGCTGATGCTTGCTGCGCGTGCTCATGGCTATGATACGAACCCGATCGGTGGCTATGAAAAAGATCAGATTGCTGAGGCGTATGGAATGGATAAAGAACGCTATCAGCCGGTTATGCTGATCTCCATTGGACAGGCAGCAGAAAAGGGTTATCAATCTGTCCGTCTGCCAATTGAAGAAATCGCTCAATGGAAGTAAGAAAAGGAGGAAAATAAATGATTATTACACTTGCACAATTACAGGTAAAGCCTTCAGAAGAACAGGCATTTCTTGATGCAGCGAAGCTTTTAACAAAAGCTTCCCAGCAGGAGGAAGGCAATGTTTCTTATACGTTAAAAAAAGATATTGAACAGGAGCACACATTTACCATGGTAGAGCTCTGGACAGGAATGGACGCTGCTCAGCGCCATAATGAAAGTGCTCACTTCAGAGCATTTGTAGAAAAGGCACCGGCGTTTCTTGCTGCGCCGCTTTCTGTGCAGATGTTTCAGGGTGAAGAACTGAAGCTATCTTAATGCAGAAGAGATCCGGTCATGTGCCGGATCTCTTTTCTTTATGAAAAATGCCAATCTGCTCAGGAGGCCAGACACGTACGTTCAGCTTCCGCACGAAATGGAGAAGCTGAGGCGTTTGTGGCAACTCAATACCTGCACTTTCAGCAACATTGTTCAGCGTAAATGAAGCTTTTGCGGATTGCAGCGTCCACGGTTCATGAAAAATGGAGCCTCTTAAAATCTTATTATTTTTTACTGTAAATAACGCATATCTTTCAGTCAGCCACCAAGCGAGCGTCCCGGATGTCGTTTGAAAAGGATCTCCATCAGGTGCATACCTTCCTTCAAAAGAGCCTGCTGGTTTTCGCTTATCGGTCCGGTTGCTTTTGAAATTAATTGTATCTCCATGCTTCTGAACATTCATATCCGCATGCAGATAAGGCAGGGCGTAAGATAAGTTTGCAAGTTGCACAGCGAGCGGGCTGTTGGCGTCCAGACTAAAAAAGTAGATGCCCGGTTTACCGTTAAAAGTGACATAAGTTCTGACATTCAGCTCACTGAACCGCTTCCGGTATTTCAATGCGGCTAATCCCCTGAAGTGGATATCGCTCATTTCAAACGGTACAACACTAACCCATGCCTGTCCCCCGTACGTATCTAACCTCAGACAGTCGGGAATCAGGCGGCGTAATTTCTCAGTTTCTACCGGGTAATGGGCAAATAGCAGGTCATTCCAGGTCTGGCCCATGATCCATTTACCGTTTTTCGGATCAGTCAATTCAATCACCACCTGAAAAAAGCATAATCAAGCGGCGTTTGATTTTCTAATATAGAGGTGCTGTGAATGTACTTATGCTACACCATTAGCAAAATAAACGAGGATCTCTATTTCATCTTCAGACAAAGGCCTGTCATAGTGTGATGAAAGCTCAGCCTTCATCTGCTCAAGGTCACCCTGATAGTCAGTCACCAAGGACGCAGCTTTTCTTAATAGTGCTGCTTCCTGTTGATATTCCGCTTTCGAAATTGGTTTGTAGTGGGAGATCACATATGTATCTGCGTCGAATTGATCTAACTGGTCAAGCAGCTTCAATGTCTCTTCTGCTGTAAAATGCCAGACTGGTGCATACATGAGCGGAGCGGTTACATCGCCAAGAAAGAGTAGTTTTTCCTCTTTTACATATACCACTGTGCTGTCTTTCGCATGATCGCTGCCGACCTGCTTTAACACACATGTCACCCCGCCCAGATCAACTGTCAGCTCATCTTCAAATGTAACAGAAGGTAAAACGACTTCAATGTCACGCTGCTCTTTAAATTCTTCACGAATCGCATCTGCACAAAACTGAATCTCCACACCAGTGGCAACCCGCTCATCCAGTGACTCATCATCCCATTTAAAATCAGTCAGCTCTTCCATTGCTTTTTTCGTGTCCTCAGATGCAATAGAAGGAACTGAAAGAGCGGCAAGTCCGAAAATATGGTCCCAGTGCCAGTGTGTAACTGCTGTCAGATCAGGCAGAGGTTTCCCTGTATCTTTCAATGTCTTCAAAAAAAGTTCAGCGTGGGCTTTAGAATTACCGCTGTCAATCATCAATGTATGTCTGTCTCCGGTTACTGACATTAAGATCGGCCGGTCAGTTGGCCCAACAGGTGTAAGGTAGGAAATGCGGTTTGATAATGTAATTAGTTGTTGAGTCATAAGGTTGCTCCTTTTCATTCATTGAGTAAAGAATAACGCGTTTTTTGAAGCAGTAAAAGAAGATTCTTTTGAGTCTTAAAGATATAATGAAAAGATAAGGAAATAATGGAAGGATGTCAAAATGAAAAAGAAATGGATTGTCATACCGGCAGTTTTCTTAGTCTTATTGGTAGTAATATATGGAGCAGTGGGAAATTACTTTTACAACTACGCACTCAGCGCCAAGGATGAAAAAGAGTTTCTTGAAGGGAACCCTAATCTCGCTGAGAGCGAGGCAGTCATGGCTGAGGTGGCGGAAGCGCTCGGTGCGGCTGATGAGGCGTTTGAACAGGAACACCAGCCTGACGACCTTTCGATTACATCAGATGATGGACTTAAGTTATCAGCTGATGTCTATGAGAACGACGAAGCCGGTAACAAATGGGCGATTGTGGCACACGGCTATATGATGGATGCTTCGGGTATGACAAGATATATTAGAAACTTTCATGAACAGGGATATAACGTACTTGCTCCTGACCTGCGTGGACATGGGGACAGTGAAGGTGAATATATCGGGATGGGATGGCATGACCGTCTGGATATGCTGAAATGGATTGACGAAGTGATTGGTATGAATGCTGATGCAGAAATTGCGCTGTTCGGTATTTCAATGGGTGGTGCGACCGTTATGATGACATCAGGCGAAGAACTCCCTGAGAATGTAAAAGTAATTGTAGAAGACTGCGGCTATTCTTCAGTGAGTGACGTCTTTACTTATCAGCTGGATGATCTGTTTGGCCTGCCGGAATTTCCGGTGCTGAATGCTGCCAATACTGTTACAAATATTCGTGCTGACTATGATTTATACGAGGCATCCGCTGTTGATCAGGTGGCCAAGAGTGAAACACCTACGTTATTTATTCACGGGGATGCGGATACATTTGTACCATTTGAGATGCTTGATGATGTATATGAAGCGGCTGATGTTGAAAAAGACCAGCTGATTATCGAAGGAGCGGGGCACGGTGAGGCTGAAAAGGTTGATCCAGAAACTTATTGGAATAAGGTATGGGAGTTTGTAGGCAGCTATATATGATCTAACAGAAGGAATTATCACTGTACGGCTCGAATTGTAACTGAAAGAGTGCTGATATTGTTCAGTCTGAAGAGGAGTGTTATCAATGAGCCCAAAGAGACTGGTGATTTTCTGGATCATCCCGAATATTCTGTTCTACCTTGCATTTATCGGAGCACTGATTTTTGTCTTTACACAATCAAAAGAAATCAGAGAAGCGGGCCAGATGGGTATCTGGGCACTTATGATTGTCACGCTGCTGATTATCGCTGTACTTGGAAGTGCGCGGATTAAATACTGGTTAAAACAATAAAGAGAAGCCGGCTGCAAACCGGCTTCTCTTTACGTTTATCTGCGTTATTTTTTAAATCATAAGCTTTGTTAAAGGTGGCTGTTGATTTCCGCTCCAGGGGGAACGCTTTCCGCAGGGCGTGCGGTGAGCCTCCTCAGCGCGGGGCGCTTGCGGGGTCTCACCTGTCACGCTTCTCCTGCTGGAGTCGTCCCCCTTCCGCTGCAATCAACAGCTGTGCTAAAACAACATTGGGCTTTAACATAGCCAAATCATAAAAAGATGAGGGAAATGCGTGGCACATCGAATTGCTTAAAATCATTTCGGCCGGGTAAACATGTCATATGCAGAATTTCAGGAGGGATAAAATGAGTGTTTTTAAATTGAATGATCAGGCGCCTGATTTCAAACTCACTGGTTTGGACAGGAAAGAATACCATTTAGCTGACATGCTTGAAAAAAACGATGAAAAATGGTTCCTATTAATATACTTCCGCGGCTCATGGTGCCCTGCATGTATGGAGGAATTAGATGAGCTTGAAGATACAGTGGGATATTTTGATAAGCACAACATTCAATTACTTACTATTACACATGATGAAAAAAGCAGTCTTGAAAAGATGATGAAAGATCATCAGTTCAGTTTCCCTGTACTGCTTGATGAAGAGTTCAGCTTTTTGAAGGCATATGACGTGTACTATCACGGGGAAGATGGACCGTATGAAGATCACGGCGAGCATGCTGAACCTGCCTACTTCCTGCTGAATGAGCACGGAAAAGTATTATATCAGCAGCGTCAGACAAACCCGTTTGGACGCCCGCATGCAAAAGAGCTGAGAAAAACGATCTCATATATCAGAAAGAATCTGAAATAGCAGATTGATTGGCCAGCTTACTTATTAAACAGCTTAAACAGAACTTATTAAATCGTAATTTATTCTAGGAGGATGTTATTGATGAAAGTATTAGTTATTGGAGCAAACGGACAGGTTGGTAAACACTTAACAAAGATGATTCAGGAAACAGATCATTTTGAAGCACGGGCGATGATCCGTAAAGAAGAGCAGAAATCTTATTTTGAGGATCTCGGTGCTGAAACTGTATTAGTAGACCTTGAAGGTGAAGTAGATGATATGGTAAAAGCTGCTAACGGAGTAGATGCGATTGTATTTACTGCCGGATCAGGCCCGAATACAGGTGATGACAAAACAGCTACCATTGATCTTGATGCTGCAGTTAAGACGATTCAAGCAGCTGAAAAAGCCGGCGTGAAGCGTTATGTTATGGTTAGCTCATATGATACAACACGTGAAGAAATTCAAAATGCACCGGATTCATTTAAACCATACGTGATTGCAAAGCATTATGCAGATGAATGGCTCCGCGGCACTGAACTGGACTTTACTATTGTTCATCCGGGCGGTCTGACAAATGATGATGGAACAGGCAAAGTAAAGGCGGCACAGTCAGTTGACCGCGGTGAGATTCCACGTGAGGATGTCGCGCGTGTTCTGCTTGCAGTTCTTGAAAATGATTCAACGATCAGAAAAGAATTTCAGGTGATCGGCGGAGATACAGACGTATCAGAAGCTGTGAAAGGACTATAATCAATAGAAGTAAAGTAAGAGGTGTCCAGCTGATAGCTGGGCACCTTTTTCAGTTTCCGGTACTAGTGAGTAAATGATTCGAAAGGGTAATTTTCACATATTGGATAATTCTTCATTTATATGACCAATCCTTTGTTGCCCCTGATGCTTTAGCAGAGTATAGTAAATAATAGGGAAAATTCTGAGAATGATTGGCGGTGAGGATGATGGGCGAAACTCAGGCTATGCTTTTAGTGATTGCAGTCGTGCTGTTTGCGGGTGCTCTAAACCTGTGGCTGTATATTCGTTTAAATAGAAAATATGTTAAACTCATTGACCATCACAGGCAGTTCATTCATCTAATCGAGACGCCAAACGATTTTATGTATTACGCTGAAGTCTATCCAGTCACGAAGTTTAAATATTTGAGCCCATCTGCTGAAAACTTTTTTGGTAAAGGCAGTAATGAAGATGCTTATGTGAATGCTGAGGTTGTTTTCAGGGATGTTCATCCGGATGATAAAGAACTGCTTTTAAAGAAAATTGCTGGAGATGTGGATTTTAATCAGCCGATTATTCAGCGCTGGAAAGATAAGAGTGGAGAATACCGCTGGTTTGAAGAGTATGCTACTCCGATCTATGAAAATGAAAGACTGGTTGCACTTCAGGGAATGCTCAGAAATATAGATGAACGTGTCATCATGCAGGAAAAACTTGAGTATCAACTGCATCATGACAGTCTGACTGATTTGTATAACCGTACATATTTTAAAGAAATCTTTGAAATGCTTGACGAAGAACAGTCAATGTCAGCAGGTTTACTGCTTTGTGATCTCGATCAGCTCAAGTATACGAATGATACATTCGGTCATACATCCGGGGATGAACTGATCAAAAAAGCGGCTGACCAGTTGAAAAGCTGTGTAGATGAACCCGCCATCGCAGCAAGAATTGGCGGAGATGAATTCGTCGTGCTGCTTCAGAACATTGATGCAGATCATTTAGAAGAACAGATGAAACGCGTAAGAGCATGCTGTAAAGAAGCAGGTATTTATCTTTCAATCGGCGCGGCATATACACCTTCATCAAAAGGACAAATGAAGGATTTATTTTCTACGGCAGATAAAAATATGTATAAAGATAAAGAATTGAATAAGCAGTACTCATAATAAGTAATCAAAAAAACATGTGACAGCAAGAGTGGTCACATGTTTTTTCGATTATTTTTTCTGAAGCTTTTTAATCTCATCAGAATGATAGGGTGACCCAGGAACTTCTTCAACAATACTAAGAATATTGCCATCTGGATCCTGACAATCGAAAAATTTCATTCCGCCAAAGTCACTGACCGGACTGACCTCTATCCCTTCATTTGTAAAATCAGCATGAACAGCTGCGATATCATTAGCAACAAAGTTAAAAGATGAATTTTTTTGTCCAAGATGATCTATGAAATGGGGATCTTGTGGAGATTCTGTTTTGATCAGTCCAAGTTGAACAGTACTGTCTGGAAAGTAAAATCCTGCCCCGCCCTCAAAATGTTCAATCAATCTGAGATGAAAATGCTTTTGATACCATTTGGCCGCATACTCAAGATCAGTTACGGGAATAAACACACTACCCACTTTAAACATCATGACACCCCTTTGTATATAACAGTAAATTCCATTAGAGTGTAGCATATTGATAACTGTCTGTGTAAAATATTTCCGTTACAATGATAAAGCGTAGGAGAGGGGAAGATCATATTGAAAATCGGTATTATCGGCGGCGGGATGTCGGGCTTAATCGCAGCAAGAGACTTACAGGCAGCAGGACACACGGTCGAAATTATTGAAAAAAGCAGAAGTGTTGGCGGGAGGATGGCGACTAGAAGAATCAATGACGGTCAGGCTGATCACGGGGCAGTCTATTTCACTGTCCGTTCAGATGAACTGAAAGAGGAAGTAAAAGAGTGGCAGACAGCAGGCGTCGTGCAGGAGTGGTTTGTTGCGGACCCTTACCCGCGTTACGTAGGCTTAAACGGAATGAACAAAATCGGTAAATATCTCGCAGAGGGATTAGACGTGCGTCTGAATGAAAAGGTTGAAACAATCACGGCCAAAGAAGGTAGTATCGTGCTTACAGCTTCTGAACAACTGCACTATGATGTTGTCATATTAACGGCTCCTATCCCTCAGGCATCAGAATTGCTTGGAGGTTCATCACTTAATCTGACACAGGCGGATCAAAAACTTAAAGAGTACATATTTGAACCTGCATTGGTAGGGTTAGTAGAGTTGAATGAAAACATCCAGGTCGGTGAATATGGTCTGCTGGATCAGGATCTGCCTGATGGCATCCTTAAAATTGTAAATAATGAGGATAAAGGAATTTCTAAAAACCCGATTTTAAGCATATATATGACTGGTGAGTGGAGTGAAGAATGGTTTGACCGTGAAGATAAAGCGCTGGAAGAGGTCGTTCGTCTGACAATAGAACAACTTGGCGATCTGTCTATTGCCTCAAAGCAGCTGAAGCGCTGGCGCTATGCCCAGGCAAAACAGGTGTTCAAAGCTCCTTACTATAAGCTCGAGCAGCATCCGGTCTGGCTATGCGGGGACGCTTTTCTCGAGCCGGATGATCCATCAGGACACACCCGGGTTGAAAGTGCCTATATTTCAGGTAAGAGATTAGCAGAACATATTATCCGTTTTGCTCAAAGTTAGTTGCACTGGCCTTTACAGTGAGTTGCTCAGGATCAGGACTTAACAGATTTTCTGAAAGTATGTACGGGTGTGATTGAATCAGGATGGAACGCAGATTTGAAGGCATATTAGTTTTTTTATAAGCGCAGATAAGTGGGAATTCAATCTGGTTCACTGCATCATCAATTCTGGATTCCAGATCGTGTATCAGATGATCAGGTGTATCAGTTGAGTTCCACTCAACGTGTGCCCATGAACGAAATGGTGTTTTATTTTTTAGATAAGGTTCTATTTCTTTTTCAAAATAATCAGTGATGGCCGGGGGATGATAATTACCGCTGGAAAAATAAAAATCAAAGCTGTTAATGAAGTGAAGATATTCCAATTGTTCAGCTGATACCAGTTTTTTCAGCCTGATCATAAGCTGGCGGAAATTCCGTTCGTTCTCGATCATAATGATTACTTCTTTCGCACTGATGCTGTCTAAGATATAGGTTAAAGCTGTTTGAAGATAAATTTCTCTTTCACCGTATGAGTAAAGCACATGGACATTTCTTTGTGCTTCTATAAGGTCTGGAAGAGAATGTTTCATGCGATCATCCTTCCTGAGATTGTCTTATCTTTTAGTATACTAAAGTTAAGTGACTAAAACAAAAAAATCCGCAATGCGAAATACCTGATATAAATGGTACTGACTATTTGGAGAGATATCCGTATTCAAGCCATTCATGACGTGAAATCTGATATAATATTCACCAATTAACATACTTTATTCCATTTAAAAGAGGTGAGAGATATCGGGTTTTTTATGATTTTTATTATTTGTGGTGCTGTTATGTGGGCCGCTCTGGCATTTCTCGGTCCGGCAGGGTTTATTCTGATTGGTGCAGCCTTAGCCGCGATGATCGTACACGGGTATTTATTGATTTCTACGATGCATAGTGAATTTGAGCGCAAATCTATTTCGCCGGAACAGCGTTTTAAAGAAGCCACTGAAAAATATAAGGTGAAATAATAGACTGCGTCTGCCAGTCTATTTTTCATGTAAATGAAAGAGGAAAATGACATGAAAGTAACTGTTCAAGCATATAACAGTAATTGGGCTAATCTTTTCAAAAAAGAAGCTGAAAAAATAAAAGTGATATTTGGAGATCAACTGATTGATATCTATCATATTGGAAGTACTTCTGTGCCAGGACTGCACGCGAAGCCAATTATTGATATGCTCCCTGTCCTCAAAGATATTAAAGTTGCAGATCAGCTGGCGCATCAAATGGAAAGGATAGGTTATGAAGCGCTTGGAGAATACGGTCTTCCAGGCAGACGGTACTTCAGAAAAGGTGCAGACAAACGCACGCACCATGTTCATATGTATGACCCGTTGAGCAGTGATGAAATAGAACGTCACTTAGCAGTACGTGATTATTTGCGGCAGCATCCTGAAGCAGCAGCGGAATATGGTGCTTTAAAAGTTAAACTCGCTGAAGCTTATCCAAATCATATAGAAAGCTATATTGACGGAAAAAATGACTTTGTTCAACAGCTTGAAAAAGAATCAGTACAATGGAAGCGTCAGCAAGAAAAATAACCATTTTGTAACAAATATTACAAATGGATTAAATGTATGAATAATCAGTTTAATGAATTTTCTGAAAGATGTAAAATAGGTCTAAATATGTAAGGAAAGGAAAATGATATGGGCGTAAATCAGAACTTTCATCCTCCTGTATTCAGTCTGTCTGTATTAGCTGAGAAGCTGCTGGAAAAGTTTCTGACCGAAAAGGAATATCGTTTTTATGCTTACAGTGAGAAAATTGAGGTATGGTTTTCCTACACAGTCTATCTGTTAAAAGCAACTGCATACCGCCGTTACAGCCTGAGTGTCAAAGAAGAACGTTACTTGTCTGCTTTAACCTCTCAAGTCGTTGTACTGGGCTGCTCCACTTCATATCTGACCTGCTTAATCTCACAACTTGGTAATGAAGCTGAATACTATCTGAAAAAGCATGCCCACCAGATTCATTATTCTCCTAAAGAAGTCCTTTCTATCATTGAGCTTGTCCGTCAATTCATTGCACGGTGTCATACCATTATTGAGCGCAAAGAAAATATCGTGCTGTTGCCGCCAGCTGAATATCGTCAAACAGTAAGCACTGTTGCCGATTGAAAGCTGTCTTCAAACCCCTCCTGTGCGAAGGATGGGTTTTTTAATTTGTAGGCACTGTTAAATCTGGCTGTTGATTTCCGCTGCAATCACCAGCTGTGCTAAAACACATTGGGCTTTAACAAAGCTAATTTGTAAAAGGTGAGTCTCAATCATCATGACTGGAATTCTGCTATACTGATAACAACTTATTTTCGGAGGGAAGACTTAGGACATGAAGAAATGGTTGTTAGGACTTAGTGCGCTGGTATTTGTCAGTGGATGCACCAGCATGCCGGAAGAAGGCAGCGAAGGGCTGACGGTATCAGCTGCTGCCAGCCTTCAGGATGCAATGTCAGAAATAGAAGAGCAATTTGAAGCTGAGACAGGTATAGAGGTGACTTTCAATTATGGGGGGTCCGGCAGCCTGAAACAGCAAATTTCACAGGGCGCACCAGTTGACCTGTTCATATCAGCTGCTGAAAATCATTTTGATGACCTTGTGTCTGATGGTGTGATTAACGAGTCGGACAGTGTGCGTCTGATTGCAAATGAACTTGTCTTGATAGTCCCGCGCGATGATTTTGATATTGCAACATTTGAAGATTTGACAGAAGCTGAAAGTCTGTCGATCGGAACACCGGAAACCGTTCCTGCAGGACAGTACAGTCAGGAAGTGTTTGAGGAGCTTGGAATCTGGGAGGAACTGCAGGAGCAGATTGTTTTTGCAAAAGATGTCCGCCAGGTGCTGACTTATGTAGAGTCCGGTAACGTGCAGGCAGGGGTTGTCTATCATTCTGATGCGCTTGCAGGTGATCAGTTAAAAATTGCCGCAACAGGAGACGAAGAATGGCACAGCCCGATTGTCTATCCGGCAGGTGTACTATCAGGTGCAGAGCACGCTGAAGATGCAGCAGCCTTCCTGGATTATCTCCAAAGTGATGAAGCGATGGCAGTTTTTGAAGAGCTTGGCTTCAAAAGGCTGAACTAGCAGATGCCTTCAGATTTCTGGTCGCCGCTCAGACTGTCACTTGAAATTGCCACTGCTGCGAGTCTGGTCGTTTTGATTCTCGGTCTCATTGCAGGGAGGATCATGACGAACCGGCAGTTCAGGGGTAAACCCATCATTGAAACAATTTTCCTCTTGCCACTGGTTCTTCCGCCAACAGTAGTCGGCTTTTTATTAATTGTGATTTTTGGCAGAAACAGTCCTGCCGGTCAGTTCATTGAATGGCTGTTTCAGCAGCCGATTATTTTTACATGGTGGGCTGCAATGATTGCGGCTGTTGTGGTGGCATTTCCACTTATGTATCAGTCAGCTAAAACCGGTTTTGAATCGATTGATGAGGATATCGAACGTGCAGCACGGGTAGATGGTGCAGGGGAATGGAAGCTTTTCCTGCTGGTCTCGATCCCGCTTGCCTGGAAAGCAATTATAGCAGGCTTTATTTTAAGCTTTGCAAGAGCACTCGGAGAATTCGGTGCAACCCTGATGTTTGCCGGTAATATCCCGGGTCGAACGCAAACTGCCTCAACGGCTATTTACCTTGCGATCGAATCCGGCAATATGCAGATGGCCTGGCTCTGGGTTGCGAGTATGGTTGGCATTTCGTTTGTGATGCTGGTGCTTGTGCAGGGATTAAGAAGATAAAACAGCATTCGTCAGTGGTGACGAATGCTGTTTTTTAAGCTTCAGGCGGAGAATGGTTTTCCTGCAAATAGTCAAAGTAAGACTGAAGATCTCCGCGCAGCTTCAGCATGTTCACGTGGTGCCATGTACGTTCTTCAAGTGTTGCTGCTTCTTGGAAATGATAAGCTTCAATGACAATATCCCGGTATGCTAAGCGATCCTTTGTCATTTCCGGATCATTCAGGTCGATATATATACTTGTTCCCCCACTATGTAATTCAAGCGCCTCAAACCTGGTGTCATACTCCTTTTGCTGCGCTGCTGTCCATTCTTCGTCAATTAAAGATTCCTGATAATCCAGGAACTGATCGAGATGTTTAAGATGATTCTGCGTCATTTGATGGGCCTGATAATAGATTTCCTGTTTCTGTGTGTAATACTGAAATCCAAAAAAGATGGCAGCTGCCAGTGAAAGAATCAGTAGAGGGATCGTCAGTTTTTTTAGGGTGATCTTTTTCATATTAGCTCCCTTAGAGTGGTTTCGGACGGAATTAATGCATCATGGTCTGAATAACCATTTGAACGAATCAGTCTGCTACTGACAATGGTAACATAATTGAAGAAAATAATGGCTGAGAATTGTGGTATGGTTGAACGTAGTAACTGACAAGGGAGAGAGCAGTCATGAGACATTCTACAAAGGCATTAATTATAAAAGGGAATTCAGTTCTATTAACAAAAAATGAAGACGAGCAGGGTGCATTTTATATTTTTCCCGGGGGCGGACAGGAAGACGGAGAAACGATGCATGAAGCATGCATAAGAGAATGTATGGAAGAAACAGGTTTGACTGTGAAACCTGGAGAATTGTTATACGTAAGAGAATACATAGGGAAAAACCATGAATATGCTGCATTTGATGCGCATGTCCATCAGATTGAGTCGTATTTTCAATGTAGCGTGACAGGAGAAGCGAAAGAGCCGGTTTTACTTGATGCAAACCAGACCGGTATTGAGTGGCTTCCGATTAAAGAACTTCATCAGTACAGAATTTATCCTAAGGCACTGATTCGTGTTATTCAGGAAACTGACAAGAACGCTGTCTATCTTGGAGATGTGAATTAAACTTTACAAGGAGGAACACGCATGAAGACAATCGGACAATTACATACGATTATCCGTCATCCTGTCAAATCGCTGAGTGGTGAAGAGGTATCTGAAACCAGGCTGATGTCATATGGTGTGTATGGAGATAGAAGTCATGCTTTTTTAGAAGGTGAACGCTATCACACAGCTACTCAGAATCCAAAAATGGTCGGGTATTTGGCTGCATTGGAAGGGGACGAATCAGATGACAGTTATCCGGCAGTAAAGATTACTGCACCGGATGGGCGGAGCTTTTACTGGCATGAAGACAGGTGTCTTGAAGAATTTCAGCAGCTTGCCGGCAAGGCTCTCTCAAAAGAAGTACATACACCACAGCACGTGCCGCTCGGGGCAATTGAGGAAGAGCATATTCTGATCGTCAATGAAGCATCTATTACAGCACTGGAAGGTGAAACCGGAAAGCAGATTGACTGGAGACGGTTCCGGCCCAACTTTGTTGTGTCACTGTCTGGTGACGTGGCATTTTCAGAAGAACATCTGGCAGGGAAGAAAGTGCAGATCGGCACAGCTGAAATTGAAATTGTCAGGCCTTGTGAGCGCTGCAGCATCATTAATATTGACCCAGCAACAACAGCGATTGATCCGCTTGTATTGAAAACAGTGTATCAAAAGCACGGGAACAATTTTGGTATGTATGCGACGATCAGGCAGACAGGTACTGTGTCTGTTGGCGATGAGATTGTGATGGTTGAGGAGTAGCTCTATCATGAATATCTTTATATTCTTTTTTGTACATATGACAGTTGGCCTGGCGCTTGTCTATTACCGTTCAAAACTGCCAGCCGTGTTGGTCACATTCAGTACGGTTTTTCTCGTGATGAGTGTATGGTACCGGGCTGGGGTCTTATGGAGTTTCTATTAGAGAGGAGAGATTTAATGGGGGACTTTAGTACAGGAGATATCATTTTTCAAATCATGATGATTGGTCTGCTTGTTTTGTTTGTAGTTTCATTCAGTTTATTTATTAGAAGGATGCTCATAACGAGAACTGTACAAAATAGAAAGTCAGAGGATACGAATGAGAAGCTTGACCGGATTATTGAGCTTCTTGAAGACAGGGAAGATAGAAAATGAGATCTGCACATGAAATAATGGAGCTGATCTTACATTTTGCGGAACATGATGAGCGGATCCGTGCTGTCTATATGAATGGTTCACGTACGAATCCAAATGCGCCGAAAGACATTTTTCAAGACTTCGATATTGTGTATGTGATGCGTGATATTAAGCCTTTTATAGAAGATCAGTCATGGATCAATCACTTCGGGACCCTTCTGATGATGCAGCAGCCGGACGCACTTGATGCAGGAAAGGGTCTTGAAACGGATTCAGGTCGATATGCTTTTCTCATGCTTTTTGATGACGGGAACCGGATTGATCTTTCTTATCAGACTATTGAGTATATGAAGAGAGCATATAAGGAAGATTCGCTGACGATTCCGATTTTGGATAAGGACGGTCTCTTACCGAAGATTCCTGAAGCTTCTGATGTGGATTATCATGTGAAAAGGCCTTCAAAAGGGGAGTTCAACAGTATAACAAATGATTTTTGGTGGTGCCTGCAGAATGTCGCGAAAGGATTATGGCGCGACGAACTGCCGTATGCGCGTCATATGTATGAACTGACGACGCGTGCTGCGCTTGATCAGGTCATTGAATGGTGGATTGGTGGAGAACACGATTACCGGGTATCCGCGGGTAAAATGGGGAAGTATTTCAAGCGATATTTACCGGAATCTTATTGGCGGCTGTATCAGCGGACATATGAAGAAGATACGTGGGAAGCCGTGGATGCAGCGGCTGAGCTGTTTGGCCTTCTTGGCAGAAAAGTAGCTGAACGGACAGGCTATCATTATCCTGTTGAAGATGAAAAAGCGATACTGCATTATGTGGGACGCGTGCGGACGCTTCCAAAGGATGCAGGGGAAATTTTTTGAACATGGGTGGGGCGGTTAGGTACATAGTCACGCTCTCCTGAACCACCCCGCAAATTTCATGAACCTGCCGTGAAATCTTCTGCACCACCCTGTAAATCTCCTGAACGTCACCTGTTATTTCCTGAACGCTCCGCTACAACAGCCACCCGGCGGCCAGCTATCCTCATATTTAACGTATGTATAATGATTCCAACGACAATCAGTCCGATCCCGGCAGAAGCTGTGCCTGTTGGCAGTGGACTCGATAAGATCAATGCTTCACCTGCAATCACAAAAAGCACCTGAGTCGCCTGTGTAGCTTCAACTGCCGCAAGTTTTCCCTGATCCTGGCGTACACTGTTCGTTGCGATAAAAAACAGAGTTGTCGCGATAATGCCGGAGCTGACTGCGACGATAAAAGTCTGCAGGACTTGACCTGATGATGGCGGACCAGTCTGAATAAGGCCGATCGTGCTTAAGATCAGCCAGACAGGAAGACTTGCGAGTGTCATGCCGAGTATCCGCTGAAATGTATCAAGGCGGTCTCCGCAGAGCTCCATCATTTTACGGTTGCCTAACGGATAACAAAATGCTGCCACAATCACAGGCAGTGCACCGATAAATAACGCACCTGCACTCAACTCATCAGCCTGCTGAACCTGTATCAGTATGACGCCGGTCAGAATGATACACGAAATAAGTAAAGCTCTCAGTTGAATTGCGTGCCTACTGCCGTCTACTCTCAAAAAAAGAGGTGCCAGTAAAAGTCCGGCTACAATTGTAAATTGCCACGTGCCCGCAACCAGCCAGCCGGGACCGTACGCTGCTACATAGGTAAGAGGTGCGTAAAATAAAACAAATCCAACGATGCTCCATGTGATCCATTCCAGCGGATTCTTCCTCATTTCGCTGAACAATTCTTTTAAGTTACCCCTCATCCATACAATTCCGACTAAAAACGGCGTCATAAAGATAAAGCGTAGTGATGCGCTCCACAGCCAGTTGCCGCCATCCATTTCCATAGAGCGGTTCAATACAAAGGTGACAACAAAAAACATACAGGACAGTACACCAATCAGCAGAGCCTTCATTGAAAACACCTCTTTCAGTATCCGATTAATGATATAATGTATACTATAATATACTTTTTGGTGATTAGTGCAAGCTTTTTTAGAAATAGGAGGAAAATCATTGGAACACATCAGTCCGGATCAATTCACAAAACAGGTCGGTAAAATATTGAGGAAACTGAGAAAAGAAAGAGAACTGACGCTGGAAAACCTGGCTGACCTGACAGGAGTCAGCAAATTAACACTCGGCAAAATTGAACGCGGAGAAGCGAACCCTTCACTGGCGATTATATGGAAGGTGGCAAATGGTCTTCGGATCCCGATCTCCTCATTGCTGGTCGAAAACCAGGAAGTCACTCTGCTTAAAAAAAGTGGAAACAGCGTACTGAGTGAAAATCAGTCACTTAAACTAGAACCGATTTTCACAACGCAGGTGCAGGGATCAATTGAGTCGCATAAAGGGTACCTGAATCCAGAAGCTGTGTATGAAGCGGATGCCCATCAGCCTGGTGTAAAGGAATATATTACGGTGATGGAGGGAGTGGTGACTGTCCGGGTGGGAGAAGAAGAGTATGAACTGGAGCGGTTTGATTCGATCAAATTCAACGCGGATCAAAAACACGCCTATATCAACCGGTCGAAAGAAATAGCAGTATTGCACTTTGTCATGATTTACACCATCTGAGTTATGGAGAATTAGTGAATAGTCAGATTATTTTAAAAGGGGTGTGTTATGCTAAAAAAGGAAAAATGAAAGGGTGTGTCAAATGAGTGATTTTGAACAGCAGCCTAAGAATGATCTGATTGGTGATATTTTAAAAGACTATTCAAAAACCGGCGGGATGGACAACCTGAAAGGGACAGGAGAAAAGATTCCGAAAGAATATTTCTCCGGAGATACGTTTCAGCATTTTCAAAAAATCGCAAAGGATGCAGGATATAAGCCGCAATGGCTGAAGCTCCAGCATGAGATCAGCGACAGGCTCCAGGGTCTTGAAAATCTGGAGACAGCTCATATGAAAAAAGAAGTGTCAAAGATTAACAAGAAAATTGCTGAACATAATAAATCCTGTCCGCCGTCACTTCAAAAGATGCCTGTGTCCGCAGACGATCTGGAGACTGCAAGACGGATCTGGGGGTAAGGGAAGTTGGAAAACTGGAAAGATTATTGTTCAGAAGAGAATTTTCTCGGTATCGGATCTACGAGAAAAGTGTATCGTGCAGGAGACAAAGTGATTAAAGTCCATCTCCATCCGATCGGCTATGAGCAGTCGATGCAGGAGAAGCTGATCTATCAGGTAATGGAGCGTCTTGGGTATCAGTCATTTTTTGCACAGATGATGGAAGTGTATGAGGAATATGCTGTTCAGGCATTTGCGAGTCCGCTTGCACTGAAGGATTTTCAAACATATGACCTTTCTAATGAGGATCAAAGGCTGACTTCTGAACATCTCAAACTGATTGAGCTGCTGGACTGTGAGTTTGACAGTTTTGATCTGAAGGACAGCGGGAACTTTGGTATGGATGATAACGGGCGTCTCATATTCATTGATTATGGCATGACGAAAAAGCGGTATGAACAGGAGTGGGTGCCTGAGGCTGATGCCGGCTTGATTCCACAGATTTATTTCGAAGCATGTCAAAGTTGCGGGATTGAAAAAGAGCTCAGAATCTACGGAGAGCATGATCAGGACCGGCGCTGTGTGGAGTGTGGGAAATGTTGAATAACAGTGATATTCATATACATAGAGTAAATCCTGCAGATCCTTTGCCGGATATCAGCAGCCTGATAGAAGAAAGCCTGTCGAAAGGTTTTCGTTTTCTGCAAAGGCTGAAGGATGATTATGATAGTGGACTTAACCGCTTTTCTTTAGAAGGGGATGGGCTTTGGTACATAACAAACCTGAACAGTGAAGTGATCGCGATCGGTGGGATCAATCGTCAGGAGTCAGCAGATGATGAAGCGATTGGCAGGCTCAGGCGTTTTTATGTCAGGGGTGCTGAGCGGGGGAAAAGTGTCGGAGCCATTCTTCTTGCGCGTATTCTTACTTTATCTGCTGATCATTTCGATAAAGTTGTGCTGTTCACTGACACTGTAAAAGCCGCACACTTCTATGAAAAGCATGGTTTCTTGAAGGCTGATAGCGATTGCCATTACTCGCATTTTAAGAAATTAAAGAGCCAGCGCATCCTTTAGTCCAACATTCTTGATTGTTTTACCCGGAAATGAGATAACAGTGACAGATCTGAAAATTCTGAAAAGGGAAGAGGGATTTGGATGTCAAAAAAGCCTGCTGAAATCAGTAAGGATGGTTCATTTAAAAGACAGATTAATCGTTTTGTTACGCCGTTTGGCAGCGGTGAAGGTGACTTGCCTGTTGAAAGCGGCCGTTACAGGTTACTATGGTCGGCGGCATGCCCGTGGGCGCATCGTCAGGTGATTGTGCGCAGGGTGCTTGGACTCGAAAATGCAATCAGCCTCGGTAAAGCGAGTCCGCTCCGCCCGAGAATTGGCCGTGTGGATTGGGCATTTACTCTAGACGATGGTGACCGTGACCCGGTGCTTGATGTTGAATATGTAAGCGACGTCTACTTCAACGCTGATCCTGATTATGATGGGCGGCCAACTGTACCGGTGATGGTCGATCTGCAGACGAAAAAGGCAGTGAACAATGATTATTTTAACATGACGAATTATTTTGAAACGGTCTGGCGTCCATTCCATAAAGAAAATGCGCCGAACCTTTATCCTGAGCACTTACGTGAAGAGATAGATGAATTGAATGACGTGGTTTTTCATGAAGTGAATAATGGAGTCTATAAATGTGGTTTTGCGCAGTCTCAGGAGGCTTATGAAGCTGCCTTTGATACACTTTTTGAACGGCTTGATGCCCTGGAAGTCCGTCTTGCCGACCGCCGTTTTCTTCATGGGGATTTTATTACGGATTCTGATGTGAGACTGTATACAACGCTGGCCCGATTTGATGCGGCGTATTATAACGGCTTTAATACAAACCGCAATCTGCTGCGTGAGTTTCCGAATCTGTGGGGGTATGCACGTGATCTTTATCAGACAGAAGGCTTTGGTGATACGACTGAATTTGATGCGATTAAAGAGCATTATCATGTATCAATCACCATAAATCCTGATCAGTCTGAAACACGTATTCTGCCAAAAGGACCTGATCTGACCGTCTGGAATGAGCCGCATGACCGGGAGAAACTCGGCACATCAGATAAGTTTCTGCGGTTTGAGGAGGAATAGGCATATGATAATTCGTGATGCGAGTAAAGAAGAGCTGTCATTCATTCGTGAGCAACGTGTAAAAGCTTATGAAGATCATATTGGAAAAATCCCGGCTGAGCATTGGGAAGCGCTGAAAAAAGCGATTTCATCCGATGCGGATCAGCAGGAAAATGTGGATCTGATCGTTGCAGAAGTAAATGACGTGATTTTTGGCAGTGTGGCACTGTTTCCTGCTAAAACGGATGCGTATGAAGGCTATGTAGACGAGATGGATTATCCCGAAATCAGAGTGCTCGCCGTTGATCGCAATGCACGCGGACAGGGTATTGCTTCAGCGCTGATCGATGAATGCATCAGTCGTGCAAAGGCAAAAGGGTACGATGCAATTGGACTGCATACAGGATCTTTCATGGATGGAGCGATCGCGCTTTATCAGGGGAAATATGGCTTTGAGCGGATGCCTGAATACGATTTTGAGCCGGCTGATGACGGGATTATAGTGAAGGCTTTCAGGAAGCTGATTTGACGCTTACGGATGTTAGGCGTTTGAACGGTGATGTTCAGAGAAATTTGTATGAGTTTCAAAGAATAATCAACCTTGTTCGTAGAATAGTGAAATATGACCTATATAACTTCAAACAAAAAAGTCGCGATCAACGGCTTTTTTGTTTGGGATAAAAAGGGGTTTCTGTTGTGGAAAACGAATCATTTAATGATGAATATTCGAGGGGGACCTGAAATGGAAGCTAAAGTAGAAAATAAAACATTTAAATTGATCGGTTTAAAAGGAAAAAGTAAGTTTAAAAATTTCAGTCTTGAAGTACCTTCACTTGCTTCAGTTCTTTTAAGAAAAATTGATGATACCCCTTATCATAAGGGGACAGAAGCAGGGGTATTTGAACCTTGCGCTGGTGATGTTGAAGCAGAGGGGGTTTTTTATGTAGGTGTGTTGACAGACGAACTACCAAGGGAAATTCCAGAGGAGCTTACTGTTATAAAGATTTCTGAAAAATATGCTGTAACTGAAGGGAACATAAATCATATCAGTGAGCTGCATCAAAAATTAAATGATTGGATCCGAGCAGAGGGACATACCAGAAAAGAAGAGGATTTCATCGTAGAAACCTATCATCCTCAGCCGGAAGGAGAAAACGTAAAGGTTTATCTGCCTTTAAAAAGAAACTCATAATAGTTGAGCTTTCACTACTGTCGCTTAAGGTTAGGAGAAACGAATTCAGCAGCGGAACGTCCCATAAAAAGGGGAATAGTAAAATTGTACCAGATTGATGTGAGGCAGTATTCTTTTTTGTGAGGCACAGAGGGACGGAGCTGTGCCCCCTGCTTAATCAACCATTCACCTTCACCGTACGACTTGCCCCAGTCTGCCTTTTTCGTCCGCGTACTTTTTCTTCCATTGCAGGTCCCAGCTGAAATAGCAGCACTCCGCCTGAGATCAGGAGTACGCCTAAAAATGATTGGAGTGTAAAGGGGACCTGTTCAAGTCCGAACCATCCGAGTGAATCCCACACGAGTCCAAAGAAGATCTGGGAGACCATAACGAGTGAGATCGCACGGCTGGGTCCGAGTGATTGAACCCCCTGTGTGACGCAGGCCACAACACCAACGCCAACGACTCCGCTGAACCAGAACCATGGCTCTGCATTGAAGCTGAATAAGGCAGTGCCTTCAAACGCGAGCCCGGCTGCAAATGAAGCAAGGAATCCGAGTGCAAGAACAAGCATCGTCGTCGACCAGACGCTGACCTGTTTTTTTACATTTGCGTTGAATGTATTTTGAAGGCATACAAGCGTGCCGCCTAACAGTGCAAGTAAAATACCGATAACCATCAGAACGCCTCCTTTTCATAAATGTTTTCGCCGGCAAGTTCAAGTAAGGCGCGGCGATTTTTAATTTCAATTGATCCACGCTTTTTATCAATCCATCCGTCCTGCTGAAATTGCTGCAGCACACGGTTTAGATGTCTATAACTCGTGCCGATCAGGTCTGCGATATCAATCAGGGATGCAGAGGTAATCACTGGCTGAACCGGTGTCATCGAAAGCAGGTAACTTGCGAGACGAACGTCAACCGGGTACAGCAGGTTGAAATTCATCGTATGTGACTTCATTTCAAATTTCTTTGTGACCGTATCAAGGAGAAATTGCAGCCATGGAGCATGATGAGCCATTTCTTTTCTGAGGATTGAATACGGAATTTCAATCACGGTTGTTTCCATGACGCTCTCTACTGTATTAATTAATGGGCAGTCCCGGACATATTCAATATCGCCGACGATATCAAGCGGCGTTTTAAATGCCAGGATCAGCCGTTTTCCTTCGGGGGTCAGCATAGATACTTTGAGTTTTCCTTCAACTAAAAGGTGCATTCTGTCTGACCGTTCACCCTGCGAAAATAGACGCTGCCCGGCTTGATAAGTCTGAAGCATCATCTCTTTACAGACCGGACCGGTAAAAAGCTGGTCGAGTTTATATTCGTTAAGATAATGTGAAAGCTGTTCCATCATATCCTCATCTCCTAGACTTTCAGCACGATCACACCTGCAATCATCAGGCCAACCCCGATAATCTGTGTGGTGCTGATATTCTTTTTCAACATGTCGAACCAGCCGAACCGGTCAATGATAATGGCTGCGACGAGCTGTGCGATGAGGAAAATACCGATCGTGAGTGTGACCCCCATCAGATGCACGGCTGTGATGTTACTGAAAAGAACAATCGCAGCAAGTGCGCCGCCTGAGGCATACAGCTTTGGCACCTGCCCGAGGTCTTTATATGTGCGGTCTCTTAATATAAGTACAATTATGATCGCAAGGACAAAGCCTGTGAGCTGTGTCATCGCAGCAGCCTGCCACGTTCCGATCTGATTACTGATTGTTGCATTCGCTACACTTTGAAAGGTCAGAAAAAATCCGCCTGCCAGTGCAAAGAGAACACCTTTCATTTGCTTCTCCACCTTTCTGTCAGGACAACTGTATAACGCAACACATGCCTTCAAAAGGACATATGTCCCAATCAGTGTGAAGGATTAATAAAATGAAGTAAAGGCTCATTTTAAATGTTGGAAAAAAATGCTGTATACTGAAAAGAAATGTGTGAAGAGGAGTGAGGTCATGTCAAAAGTATATCTGATCAGACACTGCCAGGCTGAAGGTCAGGAACCCGGAGCCCCTTTAACAGAAGAAGGAGGCAATCAGGCAGCGTCATTAATGCGCTTTTTTAAAGAGATGGAAGTGAGGCGTATCATTGCAAGTCCATTTAAAAGAGCGGTTGATTCTATTCAGCCATTAGCAGAAAGTAAAGGGTTGGACATACAGATTCATCCGCATCTCTCAGAAAGAGTATTGAGTGCTGACATTCTGCCGGACTGGCTTGAAAAGCTTGAGCAGTCATTTTCGGATACGGAGCTTGTGTTTGAAGGTGGGGAATCAGCAAGAGCGGCAGAAGAGAGATTATCTGAAGTGGTAGAGGCTGAAAGCAAAAAGAAAGGTACGACGCTGATTGTAACGCACGGTGGGATCCTGTCCCATTTCCTGAGTAAGTATGATGCCGGATTCGGGTTTGGTGGCTGGCAAAGACTGAGTAATCCGGATGTATATATGTTTGACAGCGAAAAGAAGACGGTGAAGCGGGTGTGGCATGAATAATTCCTGGCACAGAGCTTTTGGTGTATACGGGTTATATGTATCTAACGATAAACTGCTTGTGATCAGGAAAAGCCGCGGTCCTTACCGGAACAGATACGACCTGCCAGGTGGAAGTCCTGAAGAGGGAGAAGGTCTTACAGAGGCGCTGCAGCGTGAATTCGCTGAAGAGACTGGTTTGAAAGTGATTCGTAAAAACCAGATCGGCACAGCAGATTTTAAGCTTCCCTGGTCATGGAAACAGCACACTCACGTTCACCATATCGCGGTTTTCTATGAGGTGAGCAGGTTGAGGGTGAGCTTGCTGTGCCCATTCAGTTTGATGGGCAGGACGCGCTGGGCACAGCATGGATATCAGAAGAAGAGGCTGTACAGGACCAGGCATCACCTTTAGTGGTTGAAGCATTCAACTGGATCAAAAATAAACGATTCTCAGTGGAACCGGTCGTTTACAAGGACTGGCGGTTAATTGATCAGCTTGAGGAGGCCCCATGGAATCGGAGCGATTGAAAATATTTAATGAGCAGCACGAATACATAGGTGAAAAAACAAGATCAGAGGTTCATGAAAAAGGCTTCTGGCATGAAACGTTTCATTGCTGGCTGGTGGAAGAGGATTCACTCTATTTTCAGCTGCGGAGTGAAGAGAAAAAAGATTATCCCGGCCTTTTGGATATCACTGCTGCGGGTCACCTGCTTGCTAGTGAGACAGTGGAAGACGGGATCAGAGAGGTGGAAGAAGAGATTGGCATCAGGGTTCCTTTTGCACAGCTTCAGTCACTTGGTATTATTGAATGTGCAGCTGAAAGAAAAGGATTTATTGACCGCGAATTTGCCCATACATTTCTTTTGATAGGTGCTTTTACGGATGAGCATTTTACGCTTGAACAGGATGAAGTAGCCGGTATTGTCAGAATTGATTTTGAGGCATTTCGCAGTCTCTGTAAGGATGGATGTGATGAGGTCAGGATAGAGGGATTTAAGGTCAAGGATGGAGAAAAAGTGAAGGTAGACGAGATGGTCAGTCAGGCGTCTTTTGTTCCACATCAGGCAGAATTTTATCTGGCTGTGCTTGAGCGGATTGATCAATACAGATGAAATCAACTTTAAAACAAATAAACATATTCATTTTCATTAGAGATGAGTATGTTTATTTGTTTTTGGAATGATTGGTAAAGACAGAAAATTGAAACCTTTTCACTTCAATGTACGTATTTCATGTAAGAGGTGAACGAGATGAACGGATTAAAAATTATGATAACTGTCCTGCTCGGATTATTCCTAATCTTTCCGGGACAGGCGCTTGCAGTGGAATTTTCAATAGAAAACACGGATATTGATGCGCGTATTCAGGAGTCCGGAGATGTGACTGTGACAGAAACACATACTTATGAATTTGATGGAGAATTCAATGGCATTACCCGTGAATTGATTGCAAAAGATGGATCAGCGATTACTGATTTTCAGGCATCAGAAAACGGAGATTCGCTGAAGGTGGAGCAGGAGGGAAATCTTTACCGCATATACCGTGGTGGTGAGGATGAAACCATTTCTGTAACATTGTCCTACGTGATTGAAGATGGTGTAGAAGTATATGAAGACATGGGGGAATTTTACTGGCCGTTTTTCAGTGAAGAAAATGAGTCTGATTATGAAAACATGACCATTACATTGACACCGCCGTCACCGACGCAGGATGTGCTGGCGCTTGGTTATGACGAAGCTGAAGGTACAGCTGAAACCGCGTCTTCAGGTGTTGTCACATTCAATATGGGTTCTGTCTCAAGTGGTGAAAATGCAGATGTCCGTGCAGCATGGGGTGCAGAGATTTTTGCGGCAGCAGGGGCAGGTGGAGAGATCCGACCTGAACTGATCAGTGAAATCGATCGTCAGGCAGACGAAGCGGCAGCCTTTGCAGAAACTCGCGGCTGGGTCATGGATATAGGGATCATTCTGCTTTCTCTTCACGCGCTTCTCCTGGCAATCATGTGGATCAGGGCTGTAATCAGAGGTAAGAAGCTTGAACGTGAAGCAGATGCAGAGCTGCCGCTGAATGGAGCGCCTCGTGAAGTCATGTCTCTGATGGCAACGATCTCTTATAATTATCACCATATGTTTTCCGGGAATGCGCTTAGTGCAGCTCTGCTGGATCTTGTGCGAAAAGGGAAAGTGGTGCAGGTAACAGAAAGAGAGTTTCGGGTTGTCAGCCGGTATAGCCTTTTAGACCATGAATTGATTTTAATTCAGTGGCTTTTCGATGAGATTGGTAACGGTGAGACGTTCACAGTGGATGAACTGGAAATATACGCTGCTGAAGAATCCAATCAGCAGACTTACAGAAAGTACGAAGCAGATTGGCGTGCGGCAATTAAAGAAGAAGTGACATCACATGATTTGATGAAAAATGTGAAGAAACAGCGAGTGCTGATTCTTGCAGTCAGTTCACTGCTGACTCCATTTCTAATCCTATTCCCGCTGTTTGAATTACTGCCAGGGCTGTTCTTCACCATTTTGCTGTTGGGTGCAGCGGTGATGTTCGCGTTTTCCTATCATCCGCGGACTCTTGAAGGAATGATGGTCAAAAGAGAATGGCACCACATCAAGGAGAATCCTGTTCAGGAAACATGGACAAAGGATGAGCAGATGCGTGTCTATCTATACGGATTAGGTACACAGGATGAAAAAATCTCCGGTCCGGTTGAAAAGAAGTTTGCAGGTGCAACGCCTGCCTTCAGTCCAAACACCCTTGATATTGCAACAATTATGCTGCTGTCTACTGCGATTTCACCAGGCTTTAGTGCCGCTAATGTATCGGCAGCCGGGTCAGGTGCTGCTTCAGGCGTCTCGATCGGATCTGCAGGAGGCGTTGGTGGAGGCGGCGGTGGATCAGGCGCGTTTTAATCTTTTGTAAGGAGTGAGCTGGTGAAAATACTTGGTATTGGCTCCGGTCTTGCGCTGATGGGAATGATCTTGTCATGGCTGATCTGGGGAATTGGAGAAGTCTACACGATTCCGGCAGGACTGGGTATATTGTTTCTGGTCGTATCAATGGTTTCTTCAGGTGCGGTGGGGAGTAGCAGAGGGGTGAGAACATATTTTAACTCTGAAACAAAAGAAGGACGGCAGGACCGTATAAAAGTTATGAAAACTTCAACATTACTGGCTTTACCGAACCTGATGACTGCCGGGCTGTTATATTTTTCTATCCCTTAAAGTATACAGACAGCTTCTGAAGGTCATCCTATTTCCTGAACACATTCAATTGTTTAAGCATCTATTCAAGAAGGAATGGCATAATATTGAATTCAGTGAAGGAGTGGGATCATGACGTTAAATGGAGAGAAGATTTTAGACCGTTACAGAAAAGGAATTGAAGAGGTGCATGATGCTTTACCCGAGGCTGTCAGCGAATATAACCGTTTTACCGGAAAAGCATTTGAGAGCGGAGAGATTGACCGTGCACAAAAGCACCTGACTGCACTCGCCATTGCTGTGAAAGATGGAGATGAATCAAGCATCGCTTACCATATGGATCAATGCGTAGGACACGACTGCAGTGACCAGCAGATCCATGAGACGATGTTGGTTGCAGCAGCTTACGGCGGCGGGTCTGCGATGAGTCATGGTGTGACGATGGGGCTGGAATTGCTGAGTCAGTTCCGGAATCGATAAGAAAAAGCCTGGCAGCTTTTATGACTGCCAGGCTTTTGTATTCAGACGTTTAGTTTTTCAAGGTATTCAATAGCATCGGCAGTTTCTTTTGCTGTGATGGGGCGATCTTTCAGGACATGAATGGTTTCATTTGGATTCACAGAACGTGCAACAATATCATCAATTCTATGTGCAGGGATGTTTAGGTCATTTAAAGATGAAGGCAGACCGAGCTTTTGGTAGAAAGATTGTACGCGCAACATCTCTTCATGTTTCTCTTCAAGGATCAGCTGCACAAGAATGCCATAGGCAACTTTGTCCCCGTGTAAAGCGTGATGAGATTCGGGAGCGGAAGTTAAGCCGTTGTGAATAGCGTGAGCGCCTGCTACCCGGCCATATTGATCACCGAAACCTCCTACCATCCCGCCCAGCATCATAATTGCCTCCGTCACGCGGATAAAAGCCTCAGAGCTTACCTGGTTTTTTGCATCCGCAATCGCTTGTTCCCCATACTCAAACATGATATCCGCACACTTTTTAGCGGTAAAATGCGCAACTTCCAATGCAGGTAGCGGGTTCTGCATTCTGCCGATCTGTACATCTGCTTCATACCATTTCGCCAGTGTATCACCTATACCTGCACGAAGCAGTGCAACAGGGGCAGCAGTAAGCATGACCGGATCCACTAAAAGCAGATCTACACCAGCCGGATGAATATCATAATGCGTCATGGTACCGTCAGAGTCGTACATGACGCTTATAGGCGTCCACGGCGCACAATTAGAGGCAAGGGTAGGGATCAGAACCGTTTTAATATTAGAAGCAACAGCAGCAGCCTTTGTAATATCAAGCACTTTTCCACCGCCAAGCCCAATGATTGCCTCTGCACCAAATTCAGTGGCAAGTGATGACACGCGCTGAACTTCTTCTATTGTACATTCACCGTGATAATACTCATGGTGATACGTAATCTCATGAAAAGGTGAAAAATAGTCTTGTGAAGATTCCCATGACTTAACTCCTGAAAGCAAAAGGACACGGTTGATCCCTCTTATTTTCAGCTTTTCTTCTAATTCTCCCAAAGCATCTACCTTGATCACATATTCAGCAGGAGCGCCACGAACAATTACGTCAGTCATTTTACTCATGCCCTATCTGTTTTCCATCCATTCAGGCTTACCAAAACCTTCAAAATCTGAATCAATCGTTTCTTCAAATTCCGGTGATTCTACGATTTCGATCAGATCTGCCGCAAGTTCTGAATCTTCATTTTCAGCAGTTACAGCTACTACATTACGGTATTCATCAGGCATGTCTTCAAGTGCGAGTGCATCCAGAAGATTCATTTCCGCTGCTAAAGCAAAGTTACCGGGCACTGCTGCAAGGTCTGCACTCTCAACTGCACGTGGCAGCCCGCCAGCTTCAATCGGCTGGAACTCAAGGTTTTTCGGGTTCTCCTGAACATCGTTTTCTGATACAGTCAGTTCAGGTGCTTCCGGATCGAGTGTAATCAGACCGTGATCCTGAAGCACAAGAAATGTACGTGCTGCATTCACCGGATCATTCGGGATCGCAATCGTTGCGCCATCCTTAACTGCGTCAATAGAATCGTAAACATTAGAGTAGATGCCCATTGGTGCAGTCGGTACCATGATCAGTCCTGAAAGGTCCATATCGTTTTGTTCTTCAAAGTTTTCAAGGTAGATGGTGTGCTGGAACAGGTTAGCATCAATATCCCCATTATCAAGCGCATTATTTGGCTGGATATAGTCACTGAATTCAACAATTTCAACTTCATATCCCTTTTCTTCAAGGCCTGGCTTAATCGCTTTATTGAGCATATCGCTATATGGTCCTGCTGTACCGCCAAGCGTTACTGATTTTGCATCGCCTGCTTCGCTGTCACTGCCTCCACCACATGCAGCAAGTGCAGCTGCAGAAGTTAATACTAGTACCGATAATAAGCTCTTTTTCATGTTGAAATCTCTCCCTTATCTTTTATCAATTGCTTTAGATGTCCAGTCACCAATCTGTTGAATCAACTGGACGAGTATAATGAGAATCACGACAGTTACGATCATGATCGTATTATCATATCTGTAATAACCAAACCTGATGGCAAGGTCACCAATTCCACCGCCACCAACAACGCCAGCCATTGCGGAGTAGGCAACCAGGCTGATAATCGTCAATGTAACGCCCTGAACGATACTTGTTTTCGCTTCAGGTAATAACACATCTTTAATAATCATCCATGGTGTAGCACCTACTGCTACAGCGGCTTCAATCACACCTTTATCAATTTCTCTCAGCGCTGATTCCACAATCCGGGCAAAGAAAGGAATGGCTGCCACTGATAACGATACACTTGCAGCGGCCGGCCCAATCGTTCTGCCGACAATCAAATCTGTCAGTGGGATCAATGCAACGAGCAGGATAATAAAAGGGATAGAACGAACCATGTTAATTACAAAACCAAAACTGGATTGTATGATCCGGTTTTCAAGAAACAACCCCCTGTCAGTCACGAAAAGCAAAACGCCAAGCGGCAAGCCGAGGATAATGGCAACAGCGAGTGAGATACCAATCATATAAAGCGTCTGACCAAAAGCAACCCAGATCTCCGGCATTAATTCAATCATTCTGGAAAACTCAAAGCCCATTTCTGATCACCTCCACCTGAGCGCCGCGCTCTTCCATGTATGAAACAGCCTTGTTGATTGCCTTATGATTACCCTGTACTTCCATCAGGAAAATGCCAAGCGGACGTTCCTGTATATACTCAATTGAGCCGTGAAGAAAATTGCCTTTTATATTAAATTGCTGAATCGTATCTGTAATCACACCTTCGCCTGCAACGTGTCCTCTGAATAAAACTTTTAGAATTCGTCCTCTGCATTCATTAAGTATCGCTTCAGGAATATCAAAGGAAACAACGCTTTTGATAAACTCTTCAGCAAGCGGAGTCTGCGGGTTTGAAAAGATATCATAGACACTACCTTCTTCAATCACTTTTCCATCCTGCATAATCGCCATCCGGTCGCAAATTTCCTTCACCACATTCATTTCATGTGTGATGAGGACGATTGTGATATTCAGCTCGCGATTAATCTTTTTCAGCAGCCTGAGAATCGACAGTGTTGTATTCGGATCAAGTGCTGAAGTGGCCTCATCACACAACAGAACAGAAGGATTATTAGCCAGCGCCCGGGCAATGCCAACACGCTGCTTCTGTCCGCCGCTTAACTGTGCGGGAAATACATCCTTTTTATCTGCAAGAGATACCATTTCAAGCAGTTCAGTCACACGGTCTTCAATCTCATTGCGCGGCGTTCCGGCTGCACGTAAAGCAAAAGCGATATTTTCAGCAACTGTCTTCTGACTGATTAGGTGAAAATGTTGAAAAATCATCCCGATTTTGAGTCTGGCTTTTCTGAGTTGGGGACCTTTAAGCTTTGTCAGGTCAACCCCGTTTACCTCGATCTGCCCGCTTGTTGGTTTTTCAAGCAGATTCAGACATCTGATGAGTGAGCTTTTTCCTGCGCCGGAGTATCCGACAATGCCGAAAATATTCCCTTCAGCAATTGTCAGTGATACGCGATCAACGCCTGATACACTGCCCTTTTTCGTCTGATACACTTTTGATAAATCTTTGATTTCAATCATGGCAGTCTCCTTCTCAAAAAAATAAAAAAGTGCCTCTTTCACTCGGAAAGAGACACCTGAAAATGGAATCGGGTTATCTTTCAGAATGAAATCATTCTGTAGGAATTGGCACCTTCCCAGCTCAGCTGGGGGTTGCCGGACGTCATCGGGCCTGTCCCTCGGTCACTCTTGATAAGTTCAATATGAAGTTGTTTTAAGATAGGATTAATATTATCGGGTATTCCGGGCGTTGTAAAGGGATTTTGAAAAGTTTTTGTAATAAAGCGAAAAGTCTGTTTTTATGTAAGGGTTTTCATTACTGGTATATAAGCGTTAAGGTTACAATAGTTTCTTGAAATAATATTTTTTAGGGGATTGATATAGCCTGTACAAAGTAAAAAGACATATCTGAGCAGTTTTTCGGGTAAACCCAAACAAAAGCTCTTTTGGAGGAATGACAGATGGATAGTATTATTTTTGATCTTGACGGAACACTATGGGATCCGCGGGAAACCGTGTTGACGTCCTGGAACCGGGCGATTGATGAACATCCGGCAGTGGATAAGAAACTGACGCTTGAGGATCTGAAGCAGACGATGGGTAAGCAGATGCATGAGATCTCACAAATCTTTTTCCCTGAGCTGAGTGAAGAAGAACAGAAATCAGTCATGGATTATTTGACTGAGATTGAAATTCCTTATGTCGCAGAAAACGGTGGGGAGCTGTATCCGGGTCTTGAAGATACGCTTATTTATCTTTCAGGGAAGTACAAATTATTTATCGTCAGTAATTGCCAGGAAGGATATATAGAGGCATTTTATCAATACCACAAACTTGACCGGTTCTTTGATGATTTTGAAAATCCGGGGAGAACAGGACTATCGAAAGGTGAGAATATTAAGCTCGTGATTGAACGAAACGGGCTTGAGGATCCTGTGTATGTCGGTGATACACAGGGCGACAGGGATGCTGCGCGTAAGGCAGGCGTACCATTCGTTTATGCAAGGTATGGGTTTAGCGAAGTGGATGATTATGAGTACGAAATAGAAAATCTTGCTGAATTGAAAAGGCATTTTTAACGGCCAGTCCTCTAAAACGTAAAACGATCCCCGGCATGTTACACTGAAATCAGGAGATAATAGCCAGAGGAGGGATGCACGATGACACAGCGAACAAAAGCAGGGTGGAAGCTTGAACAGACGTATGTCACACTTCCGGAGATTTTTTATTCGGAGATGGAGCCAAACCCTGTCGCAAGCCCTGAGTTAATCGTTCTGAATGAATCGCTCGCAGCAGAACTTGGCCTGGATGCGGAAGTGCTTGAAGATGAAGAGGACATCCTTGCAGGTAATGAAATACCTGAAGGGTCCAAGCCGATCGCGCAGGCTTATGCAGGCCATCAGTTTGGCCAGTTCACGATGCTTGGCGATGGGCGTGCACTGTTATTTGGAGAGCAGGTTACACCAGATGGAGCGCGTAAGGATATTCAGCTGAAGGGATCAGGCCGTACGAAGTTTTCACGCGGGGGAGACGGGCGTGCAGCGCTTGGACCGATGCTGAGAGAATATATCATCAGTGAAGCAATGCATGGACTCGGGATACCAACAAGCCGGAGTCTTGCCGTGACGCTCACAGGCGAGACAGTGATGCGTGAGAGGATGCTGACAGGAGCTGTACTGACACGTGTTGCGTCTAGTCATCTGCGGGTTGGAACATTCGAGTATGCAGTCAGACTGACAGAAGCTGAGAATGTGAAGGCACTGGCAGATTATGCAATTGACCGTCATTTTCCACATGTGAAAGACTCGGAAAACCCATATGTGGGGCTGCTGCAGGAAGTGATGAAGAAGCAGGCCGAACTGATTGCGAAGTGGCAGCACGTCGGTTTTATTCATGGTGTCATGAACACGGATAACATGACGATCAGCGGTGAATCAATTGATTACGGTCCATGTGCATTTATGAATGAATATAATCCATCAACTGTCTTCAGTTCGATTGATGTGCAGGGCCGCTATGCATATGGCAATCAGCCGCATATCGGCGGATGGAATCTTGCGCGGTTCGCTGAAAGTCTGGTGCCTGTCCTGCATGATGACCAGGAAAAAGCGATCGAGCTTGCCCAGCATGAAATGAATCAGTATAAAGACCTTTATTTCAATGCCTGGCATAGTGGTATGCGTCAAAAGCTTGGTCTGATCAATGAAGAACCTGAGGATGAGCAGCTGGTTGAGCAGCTGTTGAACCTGATGCATAAAAATAAAGCAGACTTCACGAATACATTCAGAAAGCTGACGCTTGGTGAAGTGCCGATTCAGGGAGAGGCGTTCGCCGAATGGCTGGCGCGCTGGAATGAGCGACTTGAGCGACAGGATGCTTCACCTGAAGAGGTACGGAAGATCATGCAGTCACACAATCCAAACGTGATCCCGCGTAATCACCGCGTGGAAGAGGCGATCAGCGCAGCGGTTGAGCGTGATGATTTGAGTGTCATGCACAAATTGCTTGATGTGTTAAAGGATCCTTATGCATATCGTGATGACCAGACGCCTTACTGTGAGGGTCCTGATTCTGATGCAGGGCCGTACCGTACGTTTTGCGGGACATGAATATGGACAAAAAAGCTGCCTTTGAGGGGCAGCTTTTTGTGTGGATGCGGGGTGGGTCTTTTGGCATGAATTTGTGAATCATGGGAGG
Source organism: Jeotgalibacillus alimentarius (assembly GCF_000829445.1). GTDB lineage: Bacteria > Bacillota > Bacilli > Bacillales > Jeotgalibacillaceae > Jeotgalibacillus > Jeotgalibacillus alimentarius. The sequence goes on along the minus strand of NZ_JXRQ01000015.1, from coordinate 174,322 downwards.
AATTTCATGAACGTCACTGGTAATTTCATGAACAACAGTGGAAATCTCCTGAACATCAAAGCTTATCTCCTGAACTACACTCAAAATCTCATGAACCCAACCCGGCAATCACCCCCGCATCAACCGTTCAAAATACCGATCCATCTCCTCAGCTGTAATCGACTTTTCCTGTCTGAGCCACCACATATGAAGCGTCGCAACGGTACTGCCGTGGTGTTCTGCATACAGTTCAAGCGGGACATCCAATTTGTCCGCTTTTTCTTTCAGCAGCGTCAGGTCCCGCTCGATGTTGTTCTTTAAAGACTGTTGCAGGCGGTTTCCAAGGTACGTATCATTCTGGTTCGCTAAGAATACGTGCTCAAGCTCCTCAAGATAATCAAGCTTCTGCATGATGCTGAAAGGCTTAGTCAGCCGTTCGATCCGCTCTATTTCATTTAGCGCATCATCGAGTCTGCCGAGTTCACGGACGAATAAATCATATTTATCCGTGTAATGTGAGTAAAATGTTGACCGGTGAACCATTGCTCCTTCACAAATCTGCTGAACAGTTACGTCTTCAAATGTCATTCCGGGTTTATTGAGCAGCCGGATCAGGGAATCAAACAGCAGTTTCCTCGTTCTCCTCACTCTCAAATCTTCTTTTTTCATAGACATATCTCCTACACTGTCGTTTATCTGTACATTATATAAAAATTGATCATTCAAAACCACTATTGAATCCTTTATGATAAAGCTTGTGATTTTTATCTATAGAAAGGGTGATTCGAATGACCGAATCTTTTCAGCATATACGTAAAGGCCCAATGGTAGCAGTCATGCTGATGGGTGCCTTTTTTGCTTTACTGAATGAGACACTTCTTGCAACTGCGCTTCCTGAGATCATGGTGCATTTTGATATTGGCGCGCATCAGGTACAGTGGCTCACAACCGCATTCCTACTGACAAACGGGATCATGATTCCGATCTCAGCATTCTTCATTGGTAAATTTACAACAAGACAGATTTTTATTACTGCCATTACGGTATTTGCTTTTGGAACCGGGGTAGCTGCTTTTTCAGATTCATTCGAGTTGCTGCTTGTGGCAAGAATTGTTCAGGCGATGGGTTCAGGTGTAATGATGCCGCTTATGATGACCGTACTACTGAATATTTTCCCGGTTGAAAAACGCGGAACTGCGCTTGGGCTTATGGGGCTTGTGATTTCATTTGCGCCGGCAATCGGTCCGACATTATCCGGATTTCTTGTAGAGTATTATAACTGGCGCATGCTGTTCTACGCAGTTCTGCCGATTGCCATTTTGACATGGATTATGGCATTTATTTTTATTAAAAACGTAACCGAGCAGACCAATCCGTCAGTGGATGTGATCTCGATTGTGATGTCTTCCCTTGGTTTTGGCGGACTGCTGTATGGGTTCAGTGCAGGGTCTGAGCGAGGCTGGGATGATGGCCTGGTGATCGCCTGTGTAGCAGGGGGCTTCGTTATTGTCGGGCTGTTTATTCTGAGACAGCTGCGTCTTAAAACGCCTCTTCTTGAATTCCGAGTATTTAAAAATAGAGACTTCTCTCTCGGTTTAACTGTTTCAGTATTCGTGATTATTGCGATGATCAGTGCGGAGACCATTCTGCCGATGTATATGCAGACAGCAAGAGGCATGACTGCACTTGATTCAGGGCTGATGCTGCTGCCTGGAGCCATTGTGATCGGAATTATGTCGCCGATCACAGGTATTCTCTTTGATAAGTTCGGTGTGAAAAAGCTTGCGATTCCGGGTATGCTGATCGTTGTCGTCACAACATTCTTCTTCACAACGCTTGATGCGACGACTTCAATTACGACGATTACAGTCGTGTATGCGATCCGGATGTTCGGCTTGTCATTTGGTATGATGCCTGTGATGACACACGCATTAAATCAAATTCCTGCTAAGCTGAATGCGCACGGTTCTGCGATGGCGAACACGATGCAGCAGGTAGGTGCTGCGATCGGAACAGCGATTCTGATCACGATTATGACTCAGGCTTCACTGAATTTTGAACCTGATATGTCTAATTATGCAGGGCTTGGAGCTGAACAGCTTGAAGCAGCTGTATCTGCTGATGCATTGTACTCAGGTTACGGTCTGACGTTCACAGTCGCAACAGGGATGGCACTCGTAGGATGGCTTCTGGTGCTGTTTTTGAAAGAAAGAAGGAAAGATGCTGTGGAAGCGGAGTCTGTTGAAGAGAAAAGAATGACTTCATAAATTAAAAAGGTGTCCGGCGCTTGAGTGCCGGACACCTTTTTTAATGCTGTATCAATAACTGGTTTCTGGTGAAAGCGGAGCAGTTGTGACTGACCGTCGATCTTGTTTTTAATACCATCCAGGGTCAGAATACGACCATGAATGGACGTGATGCGACCATTACCGGGCACGATACAACCATAAATGAACGTGATGGGACCATTACCGGGTACAACACGTCCATCGCCCGGCAACATCAACCCTTAACCGCGCACGATTTTCCCAACAACAGAAAGGGTCTCATCAATATCTTCCTCAGAAACGCCATTATTTGTGACGAATCTGACAATGCCAGGACCGAATGTGCCTGCAATGATGCCACTTTCTTTTAACTGCTCGAGAAACACTTCTGTTTCCATGCCTGAGTCAGATAAATTCATTAAGATAATATTTGTTTCCACTTCATTATCAATGACAACCCTATCAATATTCAGCAGGCCGTCTGCAAGTCTTTTTGCGTTGGCATTGTCGGTTTTCAGACGTTCAGCATTTTCACTGAGGGCAATGATGCCCGGTGCTGCAATGACACCGACCTGTCTGAGACCGCCGCCGAGGCGCTTGCGCCATTTGCGGGCCTGCTTGATAAAATCATGTGATCCTGCAATGATCGACCCGACAGGTGCACCGAGACCTTTTGATAAACAGAACTGAACTGTGTCTGTATACTGCGCGTATTCTTTTACTGAAATGCCGGTGGCTGCCTGTGCGTTGAAGAGTCTGGCTCCGTCGAGGTGGACGGGTATGTGATGCTTTTTGGCAATCTCGTGGATGTCTTTCATATTTTCAAGCGGGAGGACTGCACCGCCTGCTTTGTTATGGGTATTTTCAAGCGTGATCAGTCCGGTTTCCGGCTCGTGGATATCTGCACCGCGAATCGCTGCTTCGACCTCACCTGGATTCATCGCACCGCGCTCGCCTTTCAGCGTTTTAATCTGAACGCCTGCAAGCGCAGACATTGCAGCTGCTTCATATAAAAACAGGTGTGCCTGCGACTCCATGATTACTTCCTGACCCTGTCTGCAATGCACAAGTCCTGCGATCTGATTTCCCTGTGTGCCGCTTGTGACAAAGAGTGCAGCTTCTTTTCCGAGCAGATCAGCGGCCGTTTCTTCAAGCCGGTTAACTGTCGGATCTTCACCGTATACATCGTCACCAACTTCGGCCTCATACATGGCTTTTCTCATTCTTTCATCCGGTTTCGTTACCGTATCACTGCGCAAATCAATCATGTATACCCCTCCTGAGCGTAATCTCTGCTTTTTAGGATACGCTGTTACACCTATCCGGGCAAGCGATCAGAACGTGAATTTCCATATGCAGGATTTTGTGAGAGCCATATAGAAGTCAATCAGATAACAAGGGAAAATGGGAGGAATGAGATATGAAGAGTCAGCTTTCAAACGAATTTAAGCAATTTGCAAATGAACAGTGCGAGGGATCGAGCCCTTTATATAAAGCTTTATCGCTGCGTATTTCACAGGATGAGGAGGTGCTTGGTGTCTGTCTGGATGCAAATGAGGGTCAGCCGGTACCGAATCTTTTATTCGGTGCTGTTCAGTATATGCTGATGAAAGAACCGCATCACGTGCTGAGAGCATTCTATCCGAGTCTGACTGAACGTGCAGAAACGGGGCAGGATGCATTTCCGGCTTTTAAAGAATTCGTCCTGACGCATCATGAACCGATTCGTGAATTGTTAAAAACACGCCGCGTACAGACGAATGAAGTAAGAAGGTGCGCATATTTGTACCCTGTATTCGCTTCTTTATTTCAGGAGGTTAAAAAGCCGCTGTCATTGATTGAGATCGGGACAAGCGCAGGGCTTCAACTGCTGTGGGATCAGTATGGGTATGCCTACAATGGTCAGACTTATAGTAATCAGAACGCTGAATTGGTGCTTTCATCTGAAGTGAAGAGCGGCCGTCTGCCTTTGCTGCCGGAAAACATGCCTCCTGTTGCTGAGAGAGTTGGGGTAGATCTGAATGTCAGTGATTTGACAGATGAGGATGATCGTCTGTGGCTGAAGGCGTTGATCTGGCCTGAACATCATGAACGACGAAGCAATTTTGACCGCGCTTCAATGGTCGTGAGGGAAAATCCTCTGCGTCTGATAGAAGGAAATGGTGTCAGTCTGCTGCCTGACCTGGCAGAAAAGATGAATAGAGACAGCCTGCTCTGTATTTTTCACACTCATGTGGCGAACCAGATGCCTGCGCATGTCAGAGAAGACTTAATGGAAAAGGTTGAAGCGCTCGGTGAACAAAGAGATACTGCACACATTTTTAATAACATTACTGATGGTAAGCTCCGCATTGATCTCTTTGTGAATGGACGCCGGACCAGTCAGGTAATTGGTGAGACAGATGGACATGGCCGGTGGTTTGAGTGGCGTGCTGAAAAATGGCAGGGGGAGTGAATCTTTTTTAGGGCTTGCCCGTATATGAACAAAGGAGTGTTCAATCAATGAAGAAATTTGAATACCGCATCGAGTATATTGAGATCAGATCAAACGATAAAGATGAAATAGAACGACGGCTTCTGGACATGCTGAATCAAATTGGCAGTGAAGGCTGGGAGCTCTCAGGGATAAATGGACCAATGCTTTATTTCAAACGTGAGGTGATCAACTGATGGCGTATGAACAGAAAACGAAAGAGCATGATGGCAGTGTGATTGAATTCATTGAGGCTGTGGAATCTCCAAAAAAACGGGAAGATGCATACAGGCTGCTTGAGATCTTTGAAGAAACTTCAGGCTATCAGGCGAAGATGTGGGGGCCGAGCATCATCGGATTCGGCTCTTATCATTACCGGTATGCAACGGGCCATGAAGGCGATGCGCCGCTGGTCGGTTTTTCACCGAGAAAAGCAAAGATCAGTCTGTATTTTGCAACGGGAGATCCTGAGCGGGAAGCGCTGCTGAAGGATTTCGGTAAGCATACTTCGGGTAAAGCATGTGTGTATATCAATAAGCTCGATGATGTACATACTGATGTATTAAAGGATTTGATCAGACAATCAATTGAATTTTTACAAAAAACGTATCCGGCGGAAGGAGCAGATAACTGATGAAAGAAGTAACAAAAAGAAGATTTAAAGCGATTTTAATTGATTTGGCGGTATCGAGTGCAGTGACAGCGGGTGTTGAATACGTACTTAGAAAAAAAGTTAAAAACGAGGCGTTTCATGCGCTCGTGACCCCTACTGCAGTGATGTGGGGATTAGAACTCGCACAGCTTAAAAGCTGCGGCCAGACAGTAGGTTACAAGGCAATGGGACTGAAGCTTGAAAGTGAAGATGGCTTCCCTCTGACAACAGAACAGCTGTTAAAGCGAATGGCTTACCGTGATACAATTGGCGGATTTAAGTATATGAAAGATAAAGAAGCCTACGTGGGGACAGATGGCAGAAGCATGGCACATGACCGTTATGCAGCTGTTGTGGTAAACGAAAGGTAGGAGACTGACGTGAGAGATCAGAACCGGACATGGATGAGCGGGGTTTATCTGGGATTGAGTGTACTGGTCCCGGTATTTATGCTGTTGCTTGAGCCGGTCCGGACAATCAGTATGGACCTTGAGAGTGTGATGATGCTGGCCATTCTCGTGCTGACCCCTGCTTGTCTGGTATTTATGGTGATCACAGTGATTCGCGGGGAGGAGAGAAATCTTCTTACCACGATCGCAACGATTTTGACAGTCGTCAATGTGGCAGTGATTTTATATACCGTTATATTTGTATTTTGATACGATTAAATATCTTTTAGGTGACAAAGTGAAAACAGACGTTTGACTAAGGCCTCCCGGGGAATTCATATCCTTTAGGAGGTTTTTCTGATGAGTAAAATGAAATTGGCGTTTCTGGCACTTACTGTTCTAACAGCTGGAGCAGGCGGGTTATGGATCTATGATCACAATACGCCCGAACGCGGTCAGGAGCTTGTGGCGCTTGGTGATTCACTGACATATGGAATAGGGGATCAGTCAGGCGCAGGGTATGCTGAGAACCTTGAAGAAGTGATAAATGATATTCGTGAGGAACCGCTGACAGTCTATAATTATGGGATCCCCGGGCAGCAGACTGACGGGTTGCTGTCCCAGCTGCAGGATGAAGACGTGAAAGCAACGCTGAAAAATGCAGAGTACTTTACGATATTTATAGGTACAAATGATCTGATCAAAAAAAACGGCGGAGATCTGAACCCACTGTATGATGATCGGATTCAAGCAGGTAAAGCAGATTACGAAAAGAATCTGGAAAAGATACTCACGATCATTCGTGAGGAAAATCCTGAGGCACCGATTCTATTTCTCGGATTATTTAATCCCTACCCTGAAAACAATGAAATCCAGCAGGTTATTGATGACTGGAATGCCTTAAGCAAACAGATGCTTGAAGAGTATCCACGCGTAAAATTCATTGCGACAGACGGTATTTTAAAAGAAAAAAGCACTGAATATTTCAGTGATGCGCTCCACCCGAATAAAAGAGGCTATGAGTTAATCACAAAGAAAATGATAGAAGAATATGACTTTTAGAAAAAGCAAAGTGAGAGTTCACTTTGCTTTTTTGCGCATTAAAACGGGTTCATAGTCTGTCAGCAAACCTTCATAGATTAATGTAGTTTGATCTGATCTCCTGAAGTCATCAGGTTCCACCAGGGCAGGAAGCTTATCCCACAGTCTTACACCGGCTCTGTGAAGAATCTCTGCGACAAACTGTGAACAGAAGTATGACCCGTGCGGCTCAAAGGGCTCCTTGAAGGCAACACCCAGCACCCCAAGCAGATTATAAATCGTTTTTTGGTCTTTTTTTTGAAATAAACGAATCATTCTCCTGATCTTTTCGTATTGACGGGTAGTGATGGTCATTTCACAAACCGCACAAGTTGTATGAGGAAACTTTTTATAGGTTCCCTTAAGCACATCCTCCTGGACGAAACCGCCATTAAAGGGGTTATTAGGATTCTTGCGGCCGAAGCTATATAATTGAATCAGTTCTTGATCAAGAGACAAAGAAGAGTGATTATAAGGTGCTTTTGTATAACGCTTGATTGTTTTGGTAAAAGCAGTTCCTGTATCTGTCAGCAAAATGTAAATCTTTTTATCGTCCAAAAATGATGTCACTCCTTTCAGAAAAGCGAGGTGAATAGATTGAATAACTTAATAGAATACATATATTTTATTTTCTTGATTCTCATATCGGTCAGTCTTCTAGTATCTGTTATAACATATTTTCACAAAAGGAAAAATAAGGGTAGTGATAAATACGATGAATTGATGATCCGCACAAAACTATGGTGGGGGATGGCGATCATCTTTGTCCTGTCGATGGCTTTTCATCCGACAGTATCAATGGTCTCGCTGATGATTCTGTGTTTCCTGGCGCTGCGTGAATACTTTTCCATGCTTGAAACGAGGAAGCAGGACAGACGGATTTTTATCTGGGCTTACCTTGCGATTCCGATTAACTTTTACTGGATCTACATTGGCTGGTACGGCATGTTTATTGTATTTATTCCGATCTATGTGTTCTTATTCCTGCCACTGGTCAGAATTTTTAAAAATGGCAGCGCGGGTTTCCTGAAGTCAGTCAGCATGACGCAGTGGGGACTGATGCTGCTGGTGTTCGGTATCAGTCACCTGGCATTATTTGCGACGATGCCTGAGATTACCCGACATGACGTCAGCATTGCAGAGCAGTATGGAGCGCTGATGGTACTTTATCTGGTGCCGCTCACGCAGGCGAATGATGTCATTCATCTGCTGGTATCAAAAAAATTCGGTAAGAAAAAAGTGCTCGAATCTGCTAACCCGGATCTTACATGGGAAGGGTTCGCTGCAGGACTATTCGGAACTGTGCTGCTGTCAGTTGTGATTGCACCTTATATTACGCCAATGTCATTTGGCTTCAGCATCTTTACCGGACTGCTGATCGGCGTAACAGGTTTCTTTGGCACGGTGGTCATGTCTGTACTGAAGCGTAACTTCTTCCTGAGAGAAACGGTGAACGGGCGGATGATTGAAAGTAAGACGATTAATAAGGTGGAGAGCCTGACCTATACAGCGCCTGTATTTTTCCATTTGGTCTATTATTATATTTTTTAAAACAGGAGGCAGAGTCAATGTTTTCAGAACGGTTTTTAGCATTTCTAGACCTTGAAAAAGAAGCTCCCTCACTTCATTATCTGAACAGGCTGGTTGAGGCTCATCAGAGAAAAGTGAGATGGGAGACGATGACAAAATTCATTGACTACGCTGAAAGAAACGAAGAGGATGCCTATCTGCCGACTGCAGAAGAATGTCTCGACCGGATCATTCATAAGGGGGCAGGCGGTACCTGTTACACACTTGCAAGAGGGTTTCACAAGCTGCTTGCAGAGCTTGGTTTTGAAGTGCATTACCTTTTTATGAACCCGCGTCATCTCTGCCTCCGTGTAGACCTCGAAGGTGAACCCTATTATGTTGATACAGGTTACAGTGCACCGCTTTTTCAGGCGTATCCGCTACGTAAGTCCTTCGAGGTAAAGGCACCGGCGGAAACATTTACTTATAGTGTGAGTGACAGAGAAATCACTGTCACAAGAGAGCCGGGACCTGTGAAACAGTTGATCACGGAGCCTGTAAGCTGGGAGTGGGTGAAGGAACATGTCCGTGGCACCCATGACTGGCAGGATGGATTTGCCTTTCAGTCACTGAAATTGTTTGGTTATATAGATGGGGTTGCTGTATCGCTCAGAGATAACGGGCTGCGTATTTTCAGGGAAACGGGTTTTGAGGATCATATCCTTGATCAGTCAGGCGTGATGGAATGGGTGAGACGGTTCGGATTTGACGAGGGGACTTACCAGCAGGCAGTGGACATCTATACTGAGAAAAAAGGGAAAGCACCTTATTGATTCGATCATGAGGTGCTTTTTACATTCAAAAATCATGTGATGACCGCAATAACGAGTCCAAGCACAATTGGCAGTGTGCCTGCTAAAGAATAGCTGCGGACCGTTTCGACAAGAGGGTCCAGCGGGTTTTTGACCGGTGTTGCAAGCCATTGAATCAGTCGCTGCCATCTGCCGGGCTTTTCAACTGGAAATTCAGGCATTTCAACGTGGTACGAATCTAAAAAATGCTTTAACTGCTCTTCATATTTAAATGGATCCTGATTCACAGGTAATCGCCTCCCAGCATGTTTTTTAATGAAGATATCGCATGATGCAGTCTGGATTTTACTGTTCCAACAGGGATCTCAAGCATCTGTGCAATCTCTGTCTGGGAAAGGTCATGATAATAAGTCAGCAGAATTACGGCGCGCTGTTTTTCAGGAAGAGAGCTGAGGGCCTGCTGCACGGTTAATTTATCTTCAGTATTGGTAGGCTGAGGGTCTTCCGGTTTTAAAAAGGGCATCAGCCGGTACCACTTCTTTCGCCTGTTCAACTTATCAATCATGATGCGATAGGCAGTCTGAAACAAAAAATTCTTCAATGTTCCTTTTTCAGGGGTGAATGATTGTTTGTATTGCTGGACTTTAATAAATGTATCCTGCACAACGTCGATACTCAGCTGTTCATCCCGCGTATAACGGTAGATGAACAGATAGAGCGGCTGCTTCAACTGCTCGTAGATTCTTCCGAGCGCCTCGGCATCTCCGGCCTGATAGGCAGCCATCTCAATTTCTTCAGTCTGCCTCAAGCTCATCACCCCAATGTGCTTTAATGGATTTTAATGTGGCAGTAACTCTTGTAATCAGATAAGCGAATACAACAATGACCCACGCCTGCCCCTGATTTGTAAAGAATTGAACAAAGTGATTTTCGATTGTGAAGCCGCCTGAGAGCATCATGTTAAGTGCCTGAATACAAAGAATCGTATAAATAGCGAGAATCAGTGTCATCGTATCAAAACGGTTCCATCTTAGAAAAATTGTGGTTTTCTTATAATTGATCTTTCCATTTTCTTTTACAATGTGCTTTTTATGCATAGGAATCATAACCGCCATAATAATTGTAATCCAAACCGCCATAACTCCAAGTGAAACAATCCAGCCAGTATCCATTTTCTCCACCTCTTCACTTGTTATTTACATGTTATACCATTCAGAAGTTCAAAAGGTTCAAAAGGTTCAAAAGTTTTTTCCAAGACTGCTATTTTGACTGCGGCTGAATGGAAAAAGTATAATAAAAGGACAATGAAAATGTACGGGAGGAGGGTTTTACCATGATGGATAAAAAGCTTGAACAATACCCGCCTTATATCCGGCAGGAGCTCTCAAAACTCAATGACAAAATCGAACCGATTACCAAACAGTTTATGAAATACAGACTATGGGGCACGCCGCTTGTAGTTGTGTCTGTACTGAATCTGTTTTTAATTATTCTGCCATTTGGTGTATCAACTGAGATCATACCGGCACTCATTCTGTTTGCAGTACTCGGTGCGATTGGAATGGCTCTGTCTAAAGAAGCAAAATTGAAACGGACGGAAGTCGTTGTTCAGACACAGGATTATATGCTGAAAAGAATTGCTGAGAGCGACAGTGATTATAGAGACGAATACCTGAGACGTGTGAGAAATAATGCGCTGCAGGGCGTGGATTTGTTTATAGAATTTTTACAAAAAGAGAAGCGGGGGCGCTGGGGATAGACGCTGAGTGCTGTGGGCTTTCTAACCTGTAAAGTATTGGATGTGACCGGTAACTGATCCTATGTGACCCGATACCAGCTCTGACCCGGCACCCGCCAGTTATCATATTTCAACTAAAAAAAGGTTGTCCGGATTAAACCGGGCAACCTTTTTCTTAACCTCTGATCGTAAATAACCCTTCACTCTGCATCAGACTCTTCATCGCTTTTCGTCCTTCAGTCAGGACAGCAAGACGCCACTCCTGATCTTCCGGATAAAACATTGCTTTAAATTCATCTAAGATCGCCTGTCTGTCTTTTTCATGGATCGCCCCATCATGATGCAGCCTGTTTTCAAGAATGATCGTCATAAATTCACGCAGAGAAGCGCTCATACTCGTTCCGAATGTACCAAACTCAAATAATGCTGAAAACAAATACGTATCCGGGTAATGCCGGTTTTTCAGCGCATGAAAATGATGGGTGGAATCACCCTTTGTCTTTTCAGGTGTGAACTGCTGAATGTTTTTCAGCCCGTACGTATTTTTCAGTTCTTTTAACGTACGACCGTCATCCTCGCTCATCACCATTGTGACTTCATTGGTCGGTCCGAGCGCTGTATGCCAGTCCATGTGAATCACGCGTGGATACTCATAAAGCAGCTTTTCCTGAATTGCCTGGAGAAACTGTGCGTTCTCTTCTTTTTCTTTACCGCCGTAGTAAACCCCTGTCGGAAATTCGTACTGTCCCATACCTTTGGCTTTTGTTAATCCGCTGTAGCCCTCAGATACCAGCCCCTTTGCAAGCTTTGTCTGAAGGTCAATTCTTGCAAGGTGGTAGTTATCAATGACACCGTTCGGCAAAAACACTTTCATCACATTTTCATAATGCTCATTAACATCCACGGGAACATCTTCGGGATCAACGAGATAATTACGGTTCAAATCGATATTATTTTCAGTTACGCGCCTAAAGTTTCTCATGCCCCATGGGTTAACAGCGTGAATCAGGCAGATACCTGTTCTTTTTGGATCAATTTGATTCGCCATTTCCTGAACGAACACATCAAGCATAGCAGCCCCGGCATAGCCTTCGATGCCATGTTCACCAGCGGTCATGAACAGCACTCTTTCATTCGTTTCAGTACCGCCTGAAGAAATCATATCAATTGTATTGTCTTCTTCTTTCCCGATCTCGCGGGTAGTCAGTTCGGCGTCCGGCCAATACTGTTTAATTTGTTCAAGGTTAGCCCGAAACGTTTCTCTCGACTCTATATATGTATTTGGAAAATACTCCTCAATGGTTTTCATGATCTGCATCCTCTCCTGTATATGCTTATTATTTTCTGCTTTCCACTTTTCAGGATTTATAAACCACGCAGGGCCTGCCGTCTCAATAGGTCAGGGCAGGTATGAACAGGAAATAAACGATCACTGCTGCATAGAAGACGATTGGTAAAGTCGTCAGTATCATGCCAATCAGCTTTGTTTTTGAAAAGAACATCAGTATGGCGCCAATTAGCCAGATTACAATCAGTATGAGTAACTCGGGTATAAGAAAAAGTTCATCTTCATAGCTCTCACCAATAAACCCTGTCGCTGCATATAAAGTGAATGGAATGGTCGCGATACCGCTCAGGATAATGTGAATCCACCGGAATGTTGAATAGCTCATGTTTTTCTCCTTTCATGTTCGTCTTTCATTATTCTCCTGTTCCCTGTTATTGTAAACGATATGAATGCTTAGTCTATTGAAACTTAACCATCTTTCAATCGTAAAGTTAAATAAGAGGTGAGGAACATGAAGAAGTATTTCATTTTCATTGGCAGCTTCATTCTATTATTAGCTGCTTACCAGATCGGTACGGGACTCTGGCTGACAAGTACATATGAACCCGGCTCAAGTACACAGTCAATTGCTGAAAACATGACGCTTGTTAACAGTGTGGTATTGCTCGTTTCTGCAAGCATTGCATTTCTATTATCACAAATCGTTGGGAGAAGATCAGTATGATTGGCGATATCAAAACAGAAGAAGAGCTGAGGCGTTATTTGGGAGAGCCCGGTCAGCTTGTTCAAAATAAAGTGATCGATCATCTGGACGAACATTGCAGGGTATTCATCAGCAAATCTCCATTTATAACGATCTCAACGGCTGATAAAAACGGGCTTTGTGATGCTTCGCCAAGAGGGGACGCAGCCGGCTTTGTCATGATTCAGGACGATCATCATCTGCTCATTCCGGAACGGCCGGGCAATAAGCGTGCAGACTCACTGTCGAATCTGCTGCAGAATCCGCGTATCGGGTTATTGTTCATGATACCCGGCCTTGGAGAGACGCTCAGGATCAACGGCCGTGCCGTTCTTGTAACCGAGCCGTCTGTTCTTGAAGCAATGGCGGTGAACGGAAAAAGCCCGCTTCTTGCGATTAAAGTAAAAGTCGATGAATGCTTCATTCACTGCGCAAAAGCATTTATCAGATCCGGACTGTGGCAGCCTGAATCGTGGCTGGAAAAAGAAGAACTGCCAAAGCCGGCAAAAGCCATTCAGGCTCACGCAAAGCTGCCTAACCTGACAGAAGAAGGTATCGAGGAAAGGTTAAATAACAGCTATCAGAATAAGTTGTATTAAAAAGCAGGCACCAGGCCTGCTTTTTATAATGGCTTCAAAAGTGTGTTCGATCGGACTTAAGTGGCTGTTGCTATGGCCGGGAAGGGGATTTGCATCATCTTTTTGAATATATCTATCAGCTTGATGAGTTATTCAATCACCTTTTACACTAATTACAATGACAGTGCCTTAAGCGCCTGGAATTCCTACACCAATCTGATTAATTCTATCAACTCCGGGAGTAATACCATCACCGTTTCTTTCATTCTAACTCCGCAGCCGGACCCAAAACTAATTCTTCTCATACAACAACTTTAAAAATTCCTGCAGCGCTTTTGTCTGGAAAGTGGACGTAATAACTGTAGAAAAAGCGCGCTTATAAGGGAGACCATCCACTCGAATGACTTTCAGTGTGCCGGATTCGACTTCTTTTTGAATAGCAAGTGTTGATAAAAGCGTCAGTCCGAGACCGGACTCTACAGCCTGTTTGATCGCCTGGGTACTGCTGAATGTCATCATTTGCGCAGGCGCGATTCCAAGTTGAGTGAAGATTACTTCTGCTGCTTCCCGTGTGCCGGACCCCGGCTCTCTGCATACCCATAGTTGCCGGGCAAGTGTATCAGAATCTGATGTCAGTACATCAAAATCATGTGCGCCTACTATCACCATTTCATCCTTAGCAAATGCTTCAATCGTCAATGTGCGTCCTGCTTTCACCTGTCCCTCTACAATACCGATATCGAGCTGATTGCTTTTGACAAGCTCCACAATGTGAGCGGTGTTTCCAATTGTCACTTCCGGCTCAATATCAGGGTACAGCTGGTGAAGCCTTGCGATGAGAGGAGGAAGGGCATATTCTCCAAATGTATAGCTTGCCCCGATTTTAAGCGGGCCTGCTGCGTGATTTGTCAGATCATCAACCAGACGCTGCATTCTGCCGTACAGGCCGGTGATTTCAAGGGCATGCTGATATACGACCTTACCGGCCTGGTTGAGTCTGACGTATTTGTTCGTTCTCTCAAGAAGCGTTGCTCCGATTTGTATTTCGAAGTTTTTAATATGCTGACTAACAGCAGATTGTGTCATATGAAGCTGTGCAGCTGCCTGTGAGAAGCTCCTGCATTCCGCTACAGCAATAAATACAGTAAGCTGATGATCCATGTCATTCATCTCCTTTGTATCAGTATTACTTATAGTTAACATCATTATAATTAATTTTCCTAATTATATAATCAGGCGTATAGTGTAGTCTGGGGTGAGAGTATGAAGTTATCTTCTAAAACAGCCTGGCTATCAGGTGTTTTATTTACATTTTTAATTGCGGGGCTTGGTTATCTACTTGCCATGGTGCCCGGCTTTGACAGAGCAGGACAGCTAGCTGCTGCGATTGTCATTGCAGTGTTTTACAGACAGATCTTTGGTTATCCGGATCGTCTCAGAAGCGGAATTACATTTTCAACTAAACGGCTGCTCAGGGCAGCGATTGTATTGTACGGTCTGAAGTTAAATATAGAAATCGTGTTACAGGATGGCCCGGGTCTTTTGATCAGGGATGCAGCTGTCATTATTTTTGCGATCGCAGTTACAGTGTGGCTTGCAAAAGTATTTAAGGCTGATAAAGCGATCTCAATGCTTGTTGCTGTCGGAACTGGTGTCTGCGGGGCGGCCGCGATTGCTGCTGTGGCACCAATTTTGAAAGTGAAAGAAAAAGATACGGCGATGAGTGTCGGGATTATCGCTTTACTCGGAACGGTATTTGCTATTATTTATACGTTACTGCGTCCTGTACTGCCGCTGACTGATATTGAATATGGCATGTGGGCAGGACTCAGTCTGCATGAGGTTGCGCATGTCGCGCTTGCCGGAGAACCTGCGGGAGAAGACGGACTTGCAATGGCGCTGCTTGCTAAGCTTGGGAGAGTATTCTTACTGATTCCGTTATGCTTTATTCTGATGTTCTGGATGAACAAAAAGTCAGCGCAGTCTGCTGAAGCAAAAGTTAACTTTCCATGGTTTCTGATTGGATTTTTAGCGATGAGTATTGCTGGAACATATGTCATCGGTCCGGTGATTCCGGTTTCAGATGGTGTACTTGAATTTGTATCAGGCCTTACGACGTGGCTGTTAACGGCGGCGATGGTTGGACTTGGTCTAAATGTGAGCCTGCAGGATATCCGCAGCCAGGCGTTGAGACCATTTTTGATTATCTTAGGTGTTTCAGTTGTGCTTTCCGTATGGACGTTTTTTGTGGTTTAGTTAGAAAATTGAAGGTCACGAGCTTATAATAGAGCTAGTATGTTTATTATATAGCAGGAGGTGAACCATGGTTGTTCAGTTCAATTGATCATAAAAAAAGTTTATTGGATCAGCAGAGACCTTTACCAAAATATACGCTGAGGTCATTGCAGGAGAAGATCTTGCTTGAATGGACGTACCATTCAAATGCAATTGAGGGTAACACGCTAACGCTGAATGAAACTAAAGTGGTGCTTGAGGGGATTACTGTCGGTGGTAAAACAATGCGCGAACATCTTGAAGCCATCAATCATCAACATGCAATTTCTTATTTGGAGGATTGGATTGAAAAGGGATCAGAGCTCTCGGAATGGCAGATCAGAAATCTTCATCGCCTTGTTTTGAAAGGAATTGATGATGAATATGCAGGAGTATACCGCAATCAACAAGTCTTCATTTCCGGAGCTGAGCATGTTCCGCCTCCAGCATTTCGAGTGGAAGAAGAAATGAAGCAGTTGATCGCCTGGTATAATAGTGAGGCGACGGAACTTCATCCTGTGGAAAGAGCTGCAATTCTTCACGCAAAGTTTGTTGGTGTTCATCCTTTTGTAGACGGTAATGGACGTACATCAAGACTCTTGATGAATTTTGAACTCATGAAGAATGGTTATCCACCTGTAGTAATCAAAGTGGAAAACAGGTTAGCTTATTATGAAGCTCTTGACGCATCACATACTACAAATGACTACAGTCGTTTCACAGAACTTGTAGCAAAAGAGGCTGAAAGTTCACTTGATTTGTATTTAAGTGTATCTGATTTTAAGAAATAAAAGGTAGTAGTTGGAAACCCTGTTCGGTACAATGTACTGAACAGGGTTTTTTATTCAATGAAAGGCAGGATGTCAAATGAACATACAACTAGAAGCAACAGAAAAAATAACTGAATCTTTGAAAAATGATCCATTAGTTAAAGCGGTCGTGTTGAAAGGATCGCTTGGCAGAAATGAAGGAGATGAACACTCAGATCTTGATTTGTACTGTTTTGTGGATCCGGAAAAATCAGATGAGTTTTTAGCAAGAAGAGTTGACCATCTTGCTTCGTACAGGCCGATGCTGTTTCACGACAGTATTTTTATCATCGCCCCAAAGATTATTACGGTTTATGATAACCTGCTGCATGTGGATTTATTTACAGTGACTGAAAAGACGTTTAAAACGACTGATTATTTTACCGTGTTATACGATCCTGAGAATCTGCTGGATCAGTTCAAAGACAAACAGCATTTCACTATGTCACCTGAAGAGACCGAAGAGCAAGCTTTTGATATTGGCTGGTTTTTGTTCCAGTATAGAAAAGCCTGGAAAAGAGGCAATAACATTTGGGCAGTGGAGGCGCTGCATTTAATGATGAAGTTTTTGACGCGCGTGATGTTACACCGCTATGCACCTGAGCGTGCTCAGCTCGGGATGAAGGATGCCATGCGGTCTTTGCCTGAAGAGCCGCTGAATCAACTAATCAATATTCTGGAACTGATCACCCCCGAGCATCATGAACAGGCAATGAGAAAGACAGTTGAACTGTTGAAAGCTGAATCTTCATGGTTAGAAAAAACATTGGGTGATCAATCTGATGCATATACATTCATGCAAAAAATGATTGAAGTACTCGATGGAGAGCGTGTAACAAGTTGAATCAGGTCAAGCTTGTTCATTATTCAGAAGAATATCTGACAGCCCTCGAAAACTTTATCCTGCCAAAAGAACAGGAGCAATTTACAACGCTGCCTGCAGATCAGCTGATCAGATTAACCGGTGATCAGTTGCCTGTCGTGATCACAGCGGATGAGAAAGCTGTCGGCTTTTTTGTCTTAGAGCAGTCAGAGCGGCTGAATCATTACACTCAAAATGAATCTGCATACCTGCTTGCCTCGCTGTCGATTACAAAAGGACAGCAGGGGAAGGGGTTCGCAAAAGAGGCGATGAACCTGCTCCCGGAGTGGGTGCGACAGGAAATTCCGATGTGTGATGAGGTTGTGCTGTCAGTGAATTTGAAAAATAATGCGGCATTCAGACTTTATCTGGGTGCAGGTTTTGAAGATACGGGAAGAAGAATCACCGGACCGGTCGGGGAGCAGCGGGTGATGAGCAGGAAAATAACGAATGAGAGGGAACAAAGATGAAAATCGTAAACTATGATAAGCGATATGAAGACAGCTGGCTGAGGTGCAGACTGTTAGCTTACTTTTATTCTGCATTTTATGAAGATGTTGAAACAGAAAAACCTGTATCCAATCAGACTTCAATTGAACTGGTTGCACTGGAGGGTGACCAGGTAATTGGTCTGCTGGATATGATCGTAGACGATGAGAGTAATAAGTTAACGTTTTTAAGAAGTGAAAAAGGAGCCTTCATTCAGACGATTGCCGTACATCCGGATTATCAGAAGCAGGGGATTGCTCAGAAGCTTTATGATGAAGCGATGGAGCGGTTACGTACATATGAATATGTTCAATTTATTGAACTCTACACGAGGGATGACCAGGCAGCAAACACGTTCTATGAAAAACAGGGGTTTGAAAAAACTGTTTCCTATTTTGATGTGTTTGGTGTTGAAAAAGGAATCAGGAAGCCTGTGAGCGTAAAGCCGGGTAACGGAGAAGTGATCGCTGAATCTGGTGGTGAAAGAGTAGGGTTTGCTTTAGTAGACTCGGTTTACGAAGTGTTTGACGAGGAGAGTCTGGCAGAGATCGATCATGATCGTGCTGTGCCGGTATATGGGTATGTAAAGACGCTATAGAAAATTGGAAAAACATCAATTAAGATGAAACTTTTCTATCATTTGGACCGTAAATATAGTCAGAACAATCAAATTTTATCAGGGAGGCTACATAATGGAATTATTTGCAGCGTTATCAATTATCATTCCGATTCTGGTCGTGCTTGCGATCGCGGGAGTAGTTGTATTCATTTATTACAAAATCCGCTACCGTACAGCCCGTTCGAATCAGGCGCTGATTATTACAGGGCCGAAGCTTGGGGATCCTCAGAAGGAAACGAATATATTTACAGATAATGAAGGACGTTCGATGAAAATCATCCGTGGTGGAGGACACCTGCTGCGTATGCACCAGACAGCAACGCCGGTTGAACTGACATCATTTCAGCTTAAGCTGACAACACCGCGTGTCTACACAAATGGCGGTGTGCCAATTATTGCGGATGCAGTTGCAATGGTGAAAGTTGCTGATACGTTAAAGGGGATTGCAAACTATGCAGAGCAGTTCCTTGGTAAGAAATCTGCAGAACTTGAAGAAGAAATCGCAGAGGTACTGAGTGCGAATCTTCGTGCCATTTTATCTAAAATGACAGTTGAGCAGATTAATGAAGACCGTGAGTCATTTAACAAACAGGTAACAGAAGTAGCTCAGAAACAGCTTGATGATATGGGATTCCGTATCACTTCACTTGGACTGACTGATCTACGCGATGCAGACAGTGAGAATGGATACTTAGAAAACCTTGGGCGTCCGCGTATCGCAGAAGTCCGTAAGCTGGCTGAAATTGCTGAAGCCAACTCTGAAAAAGAAACGCGTATTCAGCGTGCCAACTCTGATAAGGAAGCGAAGGAAGAAGAGTACAAGCGCCAGACTGAGATTGCTGCAGCACAGAAGGATAAAGACCTGAAAGATGCTGCAATCAAAGAAGAAACAGAGCGTGCGCGTGCGAAATCTGAGCAGTCTTATACGCTTGAAAAAGCAAAGCTCGATAAAGAAGTTCAGCAGGAAGAGTTAATGCTGATCTCAAAACGTAAAGAAGAAGAACTGCGCATCCAGCAGGTTGAGCGTTCACGTCAGGTTGATATTGAAGAAGAAGAAAATAAAATCCGTAAGGCAAAAGCAGATGCTGACTACTATTCTGTTACACGTCAGGCGGAAGCCGATGCGCGTAAAGCTGAGATCGACGGGGAAGCGAAAGCACGAATTAAGCGTGAAGAAGGTCTTGCAGAAGCGCAGGTTATCTTAGAGCGAGGTAAAGCTGAGGCGGAATCAAGAAGACTTCTGACTGAAGCAATTGCTGAGCACGGTGAAGTCATCCTTGCTGAAAAACTGATTGAAATGCTGCCAGTCTTTGCTGAGAAAGTTGCGAAGCCGATGGAAAATATTGATTCTGTTAAGATTCTTGATACAGGCGGCGGTAATGGCGTTTCTTCATATGGCAAGAGCGTAACTCAGACGATGCTTGAGATCCAGGAGCCATTAAAGGAGCTGACAGGTATTGATGTATCCAAGCTTCTTTCAGATATGGTAAACCGAGGTAACACGCATACCGTTGTCACAAATCAGGACGGAAAGCAGGCGGTGGCAGAAGCTGCACCTGCAAAAGAACAGGCTCCAGCAGATCCGAAACCTTCAGGATCAGGAGAGTCAGGAACTTCTGAAGAATAGGTATGAGCAAAAGCAGTCTCTTCGTGAGGCTGCTTTTTTTATCATCCATCCGGCTCTCTTCGTACCTTCTTAAGATAAGCAAGAATCGTGGTTTTCAGTGAAGCGTAGGAACCGACTGCTGCATAACCGTAAAACCACCCCATAAAAATACCGGCTAGCAGGCTTTCTCGGTGACTGATAAAAATAGAAATACCTAACCCAAAGACCAGTGCAATAAAAGGAACAGAAGGCTTTGAAGGTCTAAAGATACTTTTGGTAATTTGTGTCAGGATCATAATGACCGGAACTGCAATGATCGCATTCCAGAAGTTTGTATGGATATCAGGAAACATTGGACGATTCACTGCCTTTTTGCTAATAGTATATGGCAGCAGATCGTATTCTAAACAAAAAAGCCGCACTGCAGAAAGATTGCAGGCGGCTTTAGCATCCTGATTATTGATCATCTTTCACAAAAAACAACACAAGCACTGGCCCTGCAATCGGAATCCATGCCAGCCCTTTATTTTTAACATCAGGATAAAATCTATTGATGGCCTCAACTGAAAGCCACCATAAAATAAACCAGTCTACTGTCATCACAGAAACGAGACTTGATTCCATAAAGGCATCACCGTAAGCTGCGGGCGAAAAACCCTGCAGCAGTGTCAGCAGGTTCCCGAAAATCATGACAAGCAAAAGAATCAGCCAGACCTTTGACTTCAGTATGCGCAGTAACCATCGGGGGGTTCTCAGACCCCGCTTGGCAGACCGGTCACCAAAAGCAAACCACGGTAAAAGCGCGAATGCACCACCTGCAAAGGCAGCCAGCGAAAACGGCCAAGCAGGCCATTTCTGGCGGTCATTACGTAATAAAATCGTAAGAAAAACCAATGGGAAAATACCTAATGAATTAAAGACGGTAAGTACCAGCGGATCAATTGCTGTCCAGTTTCCTGCCAATACACTTTCCATCACAGGGTCTGATCCTTCAGATCCCGGAGCAAAAAACAATGCATAAGACAGAAGCAACAGCCAGACTATGATAAATTTCATCTCATCACCTCTTTTCAATATCATACTTGAAAGAAGTGGAAGTAAGCGAATAATAGCTGGTGAAGAAAAAATCCGTCCGCATGAGCGAACGGATTTCCCATTATCCCGCGATCATTTCACCATCAATTAAATCAGGCGATCCAGCGTGTTATGCTGCCTGATTTGTCACAGTCGGGAAGTGTTGATCATGAACTGTTTGTCATTTATCACTCCACTGCAATCACAGCGCTTATCATTCACTGGATACAGAGTGGTTTTTCAAAAGCTTCTGATGAAATGGCAGAGCAGCTGTTGAATATAGTTCGCCATCAGACTGATCAGCGTATTAATGTGAAAACCATTTTTAAGTCCAGTGCTGCTTGAACTGTCCCCCAGGCCTGCCACTGAGCCTGATTTGACAGCAAAAAACTAATGCTGGATAAAAAGCAGGGTAATTATAATTGTTTATATGCTGGATATAAAGTCTGTTTTTAGAATAATCAGGCACATTTCCTTTCAGCTCCTAAATTCATGCTATAATGCATGACATGTAAGCGTTTAATTTCAAGGGGTGATTGGGATGGAATATGTTAAGCAATTATGGCAAAGATCCTGGAATAGTCATGACAGGATAAAAGAGCTGCTGCTTTTTAAACCGAATATGAATCAGGATGGTCCAGCCAGTGATGATCCTGACAGAATGGCAAAGGCTTCAGGGAGATTGACAGGCACCTACAGACAGCCTTCCCCTGAAAAGAGAGATTTCTCTGTAAAGCAAAAGGTTGGTCTTTTCTTAGGGCCATTGTTATTTATCATACTGATGATGTTCTTTAATCCAGACGGTCTGGCGCCTGAAGCAAAAGGCGTCCTCGCAGGCACTGTGTGGATCGCCACCTGGTGGATTACAGAAGCGATTCCGATCCCGGCAACTTCATTGTATTGTTACCGATTATCTTATTTCCGCTTGCAGCAGGCGTAGGGGATGTGACACCTAACTATGGAGATCCGCTTGTCTTCTTGTTCCTGGGTGGTTTCATCATTTCACTGGCACTTGAGAGGTGGAATCTGCATAAGCGCATTGCACTCGGAATCATTTTGTTTGTCGGGACAAGCACCAGCGGCATTATGCTGGGCTTCATGGCTGCGACAGGCTTTCTTTCCATGTGGATTTCCAATACTGCAACAGCAATGATGATGGTGCCGATTGGAACAGCGATCATTTTTCAGATGTCTTCACTGATCAGTGAAGGGTCAGTAAAAGATGCTGAAGGTGAAAAAGATAAGTTTGCAAAATCACAGAAATCACGTCTAATACTGCGTCTGCTACGATGCTGATGCCGATTATGGCTGCACTTGCAGTTGCAGTGGATGTTCATCCGTTTGCAGTCATGGTGCCGGCTGCTGTAGCAGCATCATGTGCATTCATGCTGCCGGTTGCGACACCTCCAAACGCAGTTGTATTTGGTTCAGGATATCTGAAAATGATCGATATGGTTCGGGCGGGTATCTGGATGAACATTGCTGCAACGATTGCACTTGTTGCATTCGTCATCCTTTTACTGCCGCTTGTTTTTGGAATTGATCTGACATCATTTCCGGATGCATTGAGATAATCATAACAGCTGTTCTGAGATTATTTTCAGACAGCTTTTTTGTATAATAGTAAGAAACATAACTTAAAGCAGGGTGAAAAGAATGAACATCAGAACATTACAGGAAAGCGACCTTCCATCCCTTGACGATATGATTCTGGAATGCCAGACGGCTTTGATTTCAAGTGAAAACGTAAATGACAAAGAATGGCTGATTGAAAAAGAAACAGAGCGGCTCTGTCAGGTAGCCAGAAGGATTCTGACATCTGAACAGGAAATCATGTTTGTCGCCGTGGAAGGTGAAAAAGTCATTGGCTCCATTGCTTGTATGACACCGGGAGAGCTGATCACCTGCGGATTGGAGCCTGAAGAGGGGGTATTTGAAGTGGGTAGTATCTACATACACCCTGATTATCAGCGGCAGGGAACAGGCCATGCTCTATTACAATACATCAGAGAATACCTGATAGAACGTAACCATTCAAAGTTTTATCTGGATGCAGGGTTTGTCAGTTCACAAACCTACTGGAAAAAGCGTCTGGGAGAGCCTGATCTCATACTTGAAGACTACTGGGGAGGCGGATTCGATCATATGATCTGGATCGGGAAGTTAAAAAATTCCTCGACTAGTATGAACAAGTGATTGCAAAATTTTCTGAAACATTATAGAATCATAGAAATGGCTGGTGCTCTGTTAAGGAGCAGTGGTCATTTTTTGTTTTGCAGGATTTTATCCGGCGGGCACCGAATATACAGAGAATCACACTTTTGGAGTACATTGATATGATGATCTTATTTTCTATAATTATTCCGTATTTATTGGGCAGCATCAATGGGGCCTATTATATAACGAAGCTTTTTAAAAAACAGGACATCCGTACACTCAAAAGCGGGAATGCAGGTGCCACAAATGCTGGCAGGGTGCTCGGGAAAAAGGGATTTCTTCTGACGGTTCTAATCGATGCGGCAAAAACATGGTTTGCATTATGGGTGTCAGTATTATGGTTTGGTAACACCGATTGGTCAGTATTGTCTGCGTTGATCTTTGTTTTTCTTGGACATTTGTATCCTGTTCATCTTCAATTCCGCGGAGGTAAAGGGGTCGTGGTGTATTTGGCGGGGGCATTATGGTTTGAGCCTCTAACTCTTGCTGCAGTGGCTGTTGTGATGGGGATCAGCTATAGCGTTTTACGCAGCTACACATTTTCCGGTTTCACGGCGATCTTGTCAGTGCCGATTACACTTTTCTGGTCGTATGGCTTAACCGTTGTCCCGATTGGCATGTCTGCAGCGTTTATTCTATTGCTTGTTGTACATAGAAGGTAAAGGTATAGGAGATGGTCGTTTGAAAATAAGGATATGCGGAGCAGTGGGTAGCGGTAAGACTACGTTGGCACGCAAGCTTTCGAAAAAATACCAGATTCCCTATTATGAGCTGGATCAGGTTGTAAGGGGGAGGCAGGGGCCAAAAGGTGAGCGGCTCCGGTCGGACAGTGAAAGAGCTGAACTGTTAAAAGAAATTCTTGAACAGCCGGATTGGGTAATTGAAGGCGTTCATAACGAAGAGTGGACACATGATACGTTTCAACATGCTGATGTATGATGTTTGCTGAATCCCTCAAAAAAAGTCATAAACTACAGAGTGACGAAGAGGTTTATCAGGCAGAAGTTAAAGTTAGAAGCGGTGCACTATACACCTACACTGTCTACCTACTTCAAGATGTTCAAGTGGGCAAAAATGTTTGATGAAAGAGGAAAGCCAAACGTGATGCGTCTTTCAAAGACTGTTCAGGCTGAACTGATTATTCTGGAGAATAACAGAGATGTAAGAGAATTTGTTCAAAACCCGGCTGGATCATGAAAGTGTTCGTCCGGGTTTTTTTACACTTATTTTTCTGCTGAAATCATACACTTCAGCCCTTCGTATACACTCTTAAAAATCAATATATCGCGATCGAGTCCCGTTATCTGAACTGCCAGTGCAGGTGGAATATCAACAATCATACATTCAGTGCCAATCAGACTCAGACAATCAATCAGCTTCTGAAATTGAAAAACGGTCTGATTCATTATATGGCAGACTGACCAATTCTCCTATACGAATCATCTTCTGTTAGATTATCCTCTCCATATAAAAGAAAAATCTCCTTCTTTTGTTTTAAGCTCTGTTAATTAAAAAATGTCCACTTCAGGTGTGACAAAGTTGAATTTTCTATTCATTGTTTTGCATAAGTAAGCGCTTTATTATTAAATTAACAACATTGCTTAAGTCAAAAAATATGAAGGAGGAAAAACAAATGGCGGAAAACAAGTCAGGTGTTAAAGCAAGAATTCAGAAGTTTGGTTCCTATTTAAGCGGAATGATTATGCCGAATATGGGTGCCTTCATCGCATGGGGGTTAATTACAGCATTATTTATTCCGACCGGTTGGACACCAAATGAAGATTTAGCGACTGTCGTCGGCCCGATGATTAATTATCTTCTTCCATTGCTGATCGGTTTTACCGGTGGACATATGATCTACGGTGTCCGCGGTGGTGTACTTGGTGCCACTGCAACAATCGGTGCCATTGTGGGTACAGATATCCCAATGTTCCTTGGTGCAATGATGCTTGGGCCACTTGGTGGTTACCTGATCAAACAGATAGATAAACTGTTTGAAGGAAAAATCAAACAGGGATTTGAAATGCTAATTAATAACTTCACAGCAGGTATTCTTGGAGCAGTTCTTACCTTGGTTGCGTTCATGGGAGTCGGTCCGGTAGTACAGGGGCTGAACGAGGTAATGGCTGCAGGTGTGCAGGTCATTGTTAATGCCAACCTGCTGCCGCTTGCAAGTGTGTTTGTAGAACCTGCAAAAGTATTATTCTTAAATAATGCGATTAACCACGGAATTCTTGGACCACTGGCGCTTGATCAGGCTGCAGATGCAGGGAAATCCATTCTCTTCATGGTTGAGTCCAATCCTGGACCTGGTCTTGGTATTCTATTAGCTTATATGGTTTTTGGGAAGGGTATGGCAAGAATGTCTGCTTCCGGAGCCGGAGTGATCCACTTCCTCGGAGGAATTCACGAAATTTATTTCCCTTATATTCTCATGAAGCCGATTTTAATTGTTGCAGCAATCCTTGGCGGTGCTACAGGTATTATGACATTCACATTGTTTGATGTAGGGCTTGTCGCAACACCATCACCAGGAAGTATTTTCGCTTACCTTGCAATGACGCCGCGTGGAGATTACCTTGGTATGCTGGCTGGTGTATTTGCAGCAACTGCAGTATCATTCGCATCAGCAGGTTTTCTGTTAAAGTTCACGAAGTCTACTGAAGAAGACGGCGCATTAACAGAAGCGACTGAACGTATGCAGGAGATGAAGGGTAAAAAGAGTCAGGCTGCTTCACACTTAACTGGACAGCAGGAGCCTGTAGCTGCTGAAGGCGGATCATTTGCCGGTCTGACTGATGTGAAAAAAGTCATCTTTGCCTGTGATGCCGGAATGGGTTCAAGTGCAATGGGTGCTTCACTGCTTCGGAATAAATTCAAAAAAGCGAATATTGATATTCCGGTTTCCAATACTGCGATTAATCAGATTCCGGATGATGCGGATATTATCATTACACATAAAGATCTGACCGACCGTGCAAGAGATAAGCGTCCTGATGCAAGACATATCTCAGTAGACAATTTCCTTGGCAGTCCAAAATACGATGAACTTGTAAACGAATTGAAAAAGAATGAATCAGCATAAATAAAACAGGAGGTGACTGAGCGTGTACATGACAGGAAGAGAACGGAAAATGCTTCATATACTGCTGACCGCTCAGCACCAGTACACAACTTTAGCTGAACTTGCAGACCATCTTCAGGTGAGTCAGCGGACCATCCAGCGGGAGCTTCAAAAAATCGAGGATATATGTGCCCATTTCAATGTAACGCTTGATAAACAGGCTGGCAGAGGAATGAGGCTGACAGGAGACAGCGCAGGTTTCGGGAAACTGGAATCTGCGCTGCTCCAGGTTCCTTCTTCAGAGCTCGATCCGGGAGAAAGAAAAATTTTGCTGCTTCACTACCTGATGAAGCAGGATACTGTGATCAAACAGATTGAACTTGCGAATGAATTTCAAATGACAAATGCATCACTCAGTCAACTGCTGGACGAACTGGAAGAGTTTCTAAAACCGTATGGCGTGAAGATTATAAGGAAAAGAGGATATGGCATCGAGCTGCTTGGCGAAGAAAAATCAAAGCGGCGTTCCCTTGCAAATCTGATGATGGAGGAACTTGAGAGTTCATCCATCTATTCAATTCACGAAGGCCAGCTGTTTAATCAGCGGACACTTGATCACAGAGTCTTTTCAATTGTCTCAAAAGAAGAATTTGACCAGGTCGACCGGTTAATCAAGGGGGATATCGCAGAGCTGCCTTACCCTTTAACAGATAGTGCGTATGTATCTTTGCTGCTGCATATCTGTTTGTCACTCGAACGTATCCGGGCAGGGGCAACGGTTGAGCATCATGAAGACTTGCTGAAGGATCTTCAGCATCTGCCTGAATATGATATCGCACAAACCATTACACATGTGATTGCAGAAGCGTTTGACCTTGAAATTGAGGAGCAGGAAGTCGGATATATTACGATTCATCTGAAAACGGCAAAACGCCGCTTTCAGGAACAGTTCGTTGATCAGCTGACTGATCCCGAACTTGCCGTGACGGTTCATCAGCTTGTACGTGCGATATCGGACAGACTGAATGTGAACCTGATTGATGATCCTGATCTGATAGAAGGGCTGATTGCCCATATTGAACCGGGTATACAGCGGGCAAAAGAAAAGAATTATACGTATAATCCACTGACAAAGCGGATCAAAAAGGAATATCCTGACCTATTTGAAGCAGTCAGGGCGGGCCTGACAGAAGTACTGCCCGTTTATGAATTTCCGGATGGAGAGATCGCATTTCTGGCACTTCACTTCGGTTCAGCGCTTGAAGGCATAACAGGTCCTGACTCTCTGAACGTTTTGGTCGTCTGTGCCAGCGGGATTGGGACGTCAAAAATGATCGGAAGCAGGCTGAATAAAGAGTTTGATGAGTTCAAATCAATTACGCTCTCAAGTATCAGTGAAGTTGAAAAACATCTGGAAGAAACGCATTACGATCTGATCGTATCAACAGTTGGGCTGAGTGGATTAACTGAAGATTACCTGCTGGTCAATCCACTGCTGCCACAGCAGGATGCAGACCGGATCAGGACAGCGATTCAGACGATTAAACCAATGAAAAAACCTTCAGCTATGAAGCAGAAACCGGATGACCCGGTACCGTTTTTACACAGGCTGAAGTTAATGAATCAATACGCTACAGCTGTCGAACAGATTCTGAAGCAATTCAGAATTGAATCACTTGACCATCACAAAAAAATTGAGAAAGTGCTGACGAAACTGGATTCCTCTCTTTATGAAGAGGGTATGATCAGTCAAAAAGGAGCAGTCGCGAAAAGTCTGGCTGCCCGTGAATCTCTTGGAGGAATGGCGATACCTGATACGGGGCTCGCACTTTACCATTGCAGGGATCAGTCTGTGAGGCAGCCGCTATTCAGGCTTTATGATCTGTCATCGCCATTTATGCTGCAAGGAATGGATGGACAGCAGACAGAAGTAAGCAGGTTGATTCTGATGATCTCGCCGGCTGATCCGGCTCATAAAGGAGCAGAAGTATTAAGTTCTATCAGCGGCAGTCTTGTAGAAGAAGCTTATACCATGCATTTGATCAGAAACGGTAATCAACAGGAAGTATTTCAATTCCTGCAAAAAACACTGAACCAATTTTACACAACAAAATCACAACAACTAATGGAGGGTTCATCATGAGTGAGATTTTTAAAAAAGAAAATATTTATCTTAATGAAAGTGCTTCATCTAAAAAGGAAGCGATTGAAAAAGCTGGTACAGTGCTTGCTGAAAAAGGATACGTGGATGCAGATTATATTACAAGCATGCTTGATCGTGAAGAAATTTCCACTACTTATATCGGTAATAAAATTGCGATACCACATGGCACGGAGGACTCTAAGAAGCTTGTGAAACAGTCGGGTATTTCTGTGCTTCAGCTCCCTGAAGGTGTCATGTTTGATGACAATGAAGTGAATATTGTGGTGGGTATTGCCGGCAAAGATGGAGAACATCTTGAGATCCTTTCAAAGATTGCGATTACATGCTCTGAGGAAGAAAATGTTGAACGCCTGATCCATGCGAAATCAGAAGAGGAGATTATCGCAATATTTGAGGAGGCAGAATAATGAAGGCCGTACACTTTGGAGCTGGTAACATTGGACGCGGCTTTATTGGCGCGATTCTTCAGCAGTCCGGATACGAAGTAACGTTTGTGGATGTGAACGCAGAGCTGATTGACCGCTTGAATCAGGACCGGTCCTATCAGGTTGTACTTGCTGATGAAACGAAAGAATCTTTTACGGTTGATGGTGTGAGCGGAATCAACAGTCAGGAAAATCCTGATAAAGCTGTATCTGCAATAGCAGAAGCAGATATTGTCACAGCCTCAGTTGGTCCCCATGTTCTTCCTTTTATTGCGCCTGTCATTGCAAAGGGACTAATGAAGAGAGCTGAAGGGTCTGCTGTCAATGTCATCGCATGTGAGAATATGATCGGCGGGAGTGACCAGCTGAAAGCCGAGGTTGCAAAACATCTGACTGAGGACGTGGCAAAGAAAGTATTTGAATTCAGCGGTTTTCCGAATTCAGCGGTTGACCGGATTGTACCGATTCAGCAGCATGAAAATCCACTGACGATTGAAGTAGAACGCTATTTTGAATGGGTGATTGAAACAGCTGGTCTAAAAGGTGAGCAGCCTTCATTAAAAGGAGCCCTTTTTGTAGAAGACCTTGTTCCATTTATCGAGAGAAAATTACTGACTGTGAACACAGGACATGCTTCAATTGCTTATAACGGCTTATTAAAAGGCTATCAGACAGTTAAAGAAGCGATGGATGACAGTGAAGTTGTTGCATTACTTGAAGGTGTGCTGACAGAAACGAGTTTATTCCTGACAGATAAGTTCGACCTGGATCAGAAGGATCATCAGACTTACGTCCAAAAAATCATTGAACGCTACAGAAACCCTTATATCTCTGACGGGCTTGATCGTGTGGGACGTGCACCACTGCGCAAGCTTTCTGCAGGAGACCGCCTGACTTATCCTGCTGTGGAGCTCGATCAGAAAGGCAATGAACCTGCTGCCCTCGAAAAAACGATCGCAGCAGCACTGAAGTTTGATGTCCCGGAGGATCCGGAAGCGGTTCAGCTGCAGGCGTGGATTGTACAGGATGGACCTGAAGCTGCTCTTGAAAAAGCGTCTGGAATTAAGGCAGGCAGCTCAATGAGTGAGCGTATTATTACCTATTATCATCAGTCCAATTGATCTTAGAAAGCAGCATCGATAGCACAATAGTGCATTTGAAAAGCCGGGATATTTGCTCCGGCTTTTTTCATGTCATCTTTTCCAGCACATCCAAATTCGAACAAAACAATTTTTTCCATTATAATCAGTTTGTATTATCTCGAATTCGAAGTAAATGCAGAGGAGAATGGATGATGAACGAAAACCATGTTCGGACATTGCTGGAAACAATGAGGCAGTATAATCAGAGTGGTATTACTCAGACAATCAGCAGCGGAAATGAGCAGAAACTGCTGGTGAACTACGAAAAAGAATCAGATGCATTTATCATCACAGACCATGAAAATAAGCTTAATCAGCAAATCAATGATATGAATGACGCTGTACACACTATTGTACAGCTATTAAAACGTTATCTTATATAAGAAAACAGCCGGCTCTCAGCAGCCGGCTGTTTCTGCATGAATGATGGTGGGAAGGCGAATTCTTAACTGACAGCCACCTTGTCAAACGTCCATTCAGCCTCCTTACGCTGTTCAGTCATCTCGTATAACCTCTCAGCGATCCGGTCCGGTGAAAATGGTGTGTTTTCCTTGACGAATCCATTTATTGTCAGTGTACCTGCATAGATATCCTGACTTTTTAATTCCTGATGAACAGCCAGTGCAAGTGCTCTGATTGCTGCTTTGCCAACAGAAACAGAAGTAAATTTCTTCATCGGTTTTAAGCCGAGTCCACCGCCTGTAAATAGAATTGAACTGCCTTTTTCCATATGAGAAGCTGCAGCCTGATAAGCCGTTAATGCACCGATTACATCGACTTGAAGATCACTTGCAAACTCAATCGGGTCCATTTCGGAAGGAAGCTGGTCACGGAAAGTAAAAGCATTGTACAGTAATACATCAATTCGGCCGAAGGTTTCCTTGATGGTTCGGATCGCTTTACGTACACTTTCGTTTGCCAAAGCAGTACCCTGAATGGCCAGCGCCTCAATTCCATGCTGATTCAGTTCTTCAACCATTGACTTCAGTCTGCTTTCATTACGAGATACCAGAGCAACCGAAAATCCCTGCTGACCAAACTTTTTCGCAGCACTCATTCCGATTCCAGGTCCTGCGCCAATAATACAAATAACCTTACTTGCCATGATGGTCCACTCCTTCAGATATAAAAACATTTTTTTCCTTATAATGAACTTAGCACCTCAACATAAAGAGAGCAATTTTAAGTATGCAGGCAAATGTAAACGGTAAGTACTTTCTTGCTTTAATACCTCACGTTCGCGTTGACGAACAGTGATTCATTTACTATACTTAAATGACATAATATTTTGTTAATTAAAGCAGCGTTCATTCTCATTCCAATTATGAAAGGGGAGAAAGTTGTGGTACAGGGCACGCCGGGAATGAAAAAATCATCTACAGGTCTGCAGGAGAATGTTGGCGGTTTACTCGCGTATTTGGTCGGTTTTATCAGTGGAATTGTATTACTGCTGGTGGAAAAGGAGAATCAGACAATCAGATTTCATGCGCTGCAGTCAACAATCGTTTTTGGTGCACTATTTATTTTGAGTATCGTGCTCAATTTTATTCCACTCATCGGTTTCATTATCAGTCTACTAATCGGGCCAATTGCACTGGTTCTGTGGCTGCTGCTGATGTTCAAGGCTTATCAGGGTGAACGTTATCACTTACCGATTGCAGGTAAAATGGCAGAAGATCAGCTGCGTAAAATGCATTAATCAAAAAAAGAATGAGGTCCGTAAAAGGATCTCATTCTTTTTTGTGCTAGTTGTCTTTGTTATTTGAATCGTTGTTTCCTTTAGCGTGTTTCCCCTGGCGTCCATACTCTTTATTCGTTTCTTCATTCCGGTTTTCACCGCTCTTACCCTGATTGTTATTTTCACTCATGGTCATGTCACCTCCGGAAGAAAATAATAGTAAACGCTTACACAATTGTATGTACCCGCCTAATTATGCTTCAAACTTGTATTCAGAAGCCTCTTTCTAATATGTTAAAATGTGATAAAAGGATTGGAACGGAGAAGTGTGGAAATGGATGGGGAAGAGCTTCTGAGACAGGACATCGTGCTATCAAAAGAAAAAATTGCAGGTGTTCAGAAATATTTACTAAAAAAATATCCGGAAGCGTCATCGAAAAAACGTGCTGCTCTTTTATCCCAGACGCTGCATCAGATGATTACCCGTTCTCTTCCTGACTTTAAAGAAGAAGAAGCGGTAAGGGTCAAGCTTTTTGAAAAGATGATTCAGGGAGGAAATATGCAACTGAGCAGATATGACCTCGCTGAAGCTGCTGTTCCTTATATTTCAAAAGCTCAGCTTGAAGCATGGTTACAGCATCACAATCTTGAAGAACAGGCTGCCGATTTATTTTACGCAGATGATCCTGAGATGGAAATAGAAGAAATAGAAGAAATAGAAGAAGAAATGACCGGAGAGAGAAAGCCGTTAAGGGTCAGACCCTACCTGCTGAGTACCGCACTGATTGCAGGGATATGCATCCTGTTTATTATGCTGTCTCCGGACACGGCGGTGGAGACAGAAAGTAGTCCGGCTGCTTCCCAATATCATCAGGTGGAACCAATCTATCAGGGACCTGTAAATGAGCTTCCTGAAGAGTTACAGTTTACGATGATTGATCAGGAAGGTTTAAAATCCTGGCTTCAGCAAAGAGATTCAATGCTCGCAGAAGAACCTTACTTCTCTGCTATTTATCAGGCTGCCCATGACTTTAATATTCATCCATATCTGCTATTTGCGATCACCGGACAGGAACAGGGCTTTGTATCTGTCAATCATCCTGAAGCAGAGGAAATTGCCAATAATCCATTTAACGTATTTCACAGCTGGAAAGACTTTAACACATCCATTGAGGAGTCCTCAGAAATTGCTGCAAGAACAGTGGTGAATCTGAGTAAGGAGAGGCCGGACGGAGCAAACCCGATCCAGTGGATTAATAGAAAATATGCTGAAGATCCGAACTGGTGGAAGGGTGTTACCTCTATTTTCGAAAAGATGATAAAAGATACAAAAAGTAATACTAATTTATCTAATTGAATAGTAAAATAGTATTACATATATAAGATGACAAATATAAGAGGAGTGTGTAGAGCATGGCGGTGGATATCCAAAAAAGAAATCACGTACAGGTAACAGGGAATGGCGAGCAGACAATCATGTTTGCCCATGGTTTTGGGAGCAGTCAGCAGGCCTGGAAGCAGGTAGTGCAGGCATTTGAAGAAGATTATAAGGTTGTCCTGTTTGACTATGTGGGATCGGGAAATTCTGCTAAGCACGCCTACTCCTCTGACCGCTATCAATCACTGGAAGGATATGCTGAAGATGTGATTGAAGTGTGTGATGATTTGAATCTGAAAAATATCATTTTTGTCGGACACTCTGTCAGTGGAATGATCGGAACAATTGCTGCAGGTAAAAGGCCGGAGCTGTTCAGACAAATCATGATGATCGCAGCTTCTCCCAGATATTTAAACGATGAAGGCTATCATGGAGGATTTGATGAAGAAAGTATAAGCGGCATGCTTGATATGATGGAAAAAAACTTTAATGAGTGGGCGAGGTATCTGGCACCAGTTGCCTCTAAAAATGAAGACCGTCCTGAACTTGCCGAAAACTTTGAGCAGCAGCTTTTATCAAATGATCAGCTAATCGCAAGGGAATTTGCAAAGGCGACATTTTTAGTTGATATGAGAGCGGATTTAAAACATGTGGAGACACCCATTGTCATTATGCAGCCAAGTGATGACACGATTGTTCCGCATGAAGCGGCACTTTATCTTGTAAAAGAATTTCCGGATAGTGAATTTGTGGTGCTTAAAGCAACAGGCCATAACCCGCATATCAGTCATCCGGAAGAAGTCACAAAATACATTAGAAAATATATAGCAGTTGAAGCGCTTTAGTGCAGGAGGGATGAGCATGGATACGCAGCTTTACTATGCCCCATGCGGATTTATCATAACAGAGCCGGATGGCAGAATTATTGAAGCAAATGAGATGATCAGTAAGATCCTGGGAGAAAAGAGCAGTGAATTGAAGCAGCGGCATATTACATCGCTGTTAACAGTACCTTCAAAATTGTATTTTCAAACCTATTTTTCTCCTGTTATATCTTTATATAAAAAAGTGGAGGAGATGTATCTGACACTTGAGACATCAGAGGGTCCTGTACCGGTACTGATGAATGCCCAGGAGCGGGACGAGCAGTTTGAGTATGTTTTCGTGAAAATGAAAACACGGGATGATTTTGAAAATGGCTTAATTACAGCGAAGCGTCAGGTGGAAAAAATTCTTGAAGACACAGATTATGCCAATGGGGAGTTACAAAAACTTCTCGCAGAACTTGAATCCAAGAGAGAAGAAATTACAGAAGCGAATTCGAGGCTTGAGAACCTGGCCATGATCGATCCGTTAACAAGTGTGAGAAACAGGCGCTATTATGAAGAAGTGCTGACGCAATTTTTGAAAAGAATGGAAGAAGAAAGCTTTGTCTTTTCATATCTGATTCTGGATATTGATCATTTTAAAAAGGTGAACGATGAATTTGGACACCCTGTAGGCGATCAGGTGCTTCAGGATCTGGCATGGAAGCTTGAAAGAGAGATTAGAAAAGACGATGTACTGATCCGCTTTGGAGGAGAAGAATTTGTCATTTTAATGTCAGGTATACAGGATAAGCTGGCAGTGAAAATTGCAGACAGGATCCGTGAAAACATTGAAATCAGTGAATGGCCACACAGTCCAATTACGATTTCGATCGGTGTATCAGGCGTTCAGAAGATGGATACGAAAGACTCAATTTTCAAACGCGCTGATGAGGCTTTATATTATTCCAAGAAGAATGGGCGCAACCAGGTAACATTACGGTAAAAAACAGGGGACGAACCCCTGTTTTTTCATTTGGCGCTTCGATGTATAATAGAAGAAAAGGTTAGATGGAGGTTTGTATGACATCAATCTACTGGGCAGAATTTAAATATAAGCAGGACTGTTATCAGCTTGCTGCTGTTGATGGGAAAGTGTGTTATATCGGTGGTCCGGAAGAGGGCTATGAGGCGCTTGAGAAATGGGCGGCTAGATATGTTCCAGGGGCAGTCATGATTGAAAGTCCTGAACAGATGCAGCCATTTATTAATGAATTTGAAGATTACTTTAGCGGACAAAAGAGAATATTTGATATGCCGATTGAGCCTAAAGGAACTGATTTTCAACAGGAGGTCTGGCAGGCATTGCTGGAGATTCCATATGGGGAAACACGTACCTACGCGGATATCGCAGCGCGTGTCGGCAGGCCAAAAGCGTTCCGTGCAGTTGGAACAGCGATCGGGGCAAATCCTCTGCTTGTTGTTGTGCCATGTCACAGAGTCATTGCAAAAGACGGTGGCCTGGGCGGGTTCAGTGCAGGCCTGGATGTGAAAAGAGCATTGCATGCGGTTGAGGGAATCAGTCTCAGGGCATAATAAAAAAGCTGGCAGCCGCCAGCTTTTTTATTTTTCACTTTGTTAAAGTTAAATGTTGTTTTAGCACAGCGGATGATTGTAGCGGAAAGCGTCCCCTGCAACGTAAATCAACAGCCAAATTCGACAAAGCTTTATTTTTTGTTAGCAGCCTTTAAAATAACACTTAAAAGGAATACAAAAATTACTGCACCAAGCAGAGCCGGGAAAATTGCGATTCCTGCAAGAGTCGGGCCGAAACTGCCGAGGAGTTCCCCACCAATCCATGAACCGATAATTCCTGCAACGATATTTCCGATACAGCCCATAGGAACATCCTTACCAAGAATCAGTCCCGCGAGCCAGCCGATTAATCCACCTACAATTAAGTATAAAATAAATCCCATCGTGACTCTCCTTTCTTTACTTATATAATTCTATGCATACCCTGAATAAGTAAGAATATGTATAGGGAAAGTGAGAACCTGCGAAAATGCTCTGAATATACTTTCCAAAATCGCATGTGTTAGGATAGATGAAATAAGAACTTTAAAAGAGGAGTATTGGGATGAAAGAATTAACTGAAGATCAGTTTTATCTGGCTGCGCCTCTTTTAACAGAGGATGGCTCTATTGAAGTCAGGGCTGTGATTGATGGAATTAATAAAGGCAGAGTTTTTGTAGATCAGGTAACAGAACCCGCTTCTGCAGTTGTATGGCTTGGCAATATGGACGGTATATTCGTACTCGGTGAAGAACGCAATCCGCTGTTTACGACAAAGCTCAGAGAGTGTATTGATCTGGTGATTGGACCTGCTTCTATTGCATCAGGTGTGCATGAGGCTGAAGTGCTGTCTTATCACCCTAACTGGGATTTAGTGCTTGATGATGTATTTGGCGACCGGACGAATGAAAAGTGGGAACAATTCATCTATCATTATCCTTCAAAAGAAAGCCAAAACCATGATTGTCCCGAAGGATACAGAGTCGTACCGATTGAAAAAGCACTTGCTCAGGCAAGCAGTTTCAGCAGATCCTTAATACACGAGAAGATTCATACTTTCTGGTCTTCGCCCGAAGATTTCTATGAGAATGGGATCGGGCTTTGCGTGATGAAGGATCAGGAAGTAGCAACGATCTGTATGACCGGTTTCAGAGCAGGAAGTGTTCATGCGATTGATATCGAGACATATAAAGCTTTCAAAAAAAGAGGTCTTGGTACAGTAGCTGCTAAAGCTTTTGTGAAAGAATGCATTGCTGAAGGCGGGGCCCCTTACTGGGACTGTGCCGCTGATAACGTGGCAGCAGTTAGAACAGCTGAGAAAGCAGGATTTTTACTGCAGGGAATCTATAGAGGAATTGCGTTTGAGTTCGATACGAAAAGAGTGTTTCAAGTGAATACGAGGCAACAATAGAAACAGGCTGAGACTATTCTCAGCCTGTTTTCTGTATAAGCGGGCATTGAACAGGTGACGGGCCACCGCGTTCAATACTATTGTTATCTAAACCAAGGCTGATAGTAGTAAGGATAATTTCCATAGTAACCATACTGAGGGAAGAGAGTGCTTGCAAGAAGTCCACCGGCTAACCCTCCAAGGAAAGGCACTCCCCAGTAAGGACGTGGCCGGTTATAATAATTCGGTCTTCCATACGGACGTGGTCTGTATACATTTCTTTCCTCATAGGCCATACGTTCAAATTCAGCAGGGTGAATAAAATGCGGGTTCATGATCTTCCTCCTTGTAATGAATTCTCTATATCATACGCGGAGGAATATAGAAGGAATAGGTGCGTATCACGTAACCCTCAAATAAAAAAACCGTGCAGGTGCACGGTTCTTGGTCATGAAGCAAGATATATGATGCTGAAACCAATAACGGACGTTACGAGAAAACTGAGATTACCGAGCCACAGCATACTCTTTGAAGCGCCGGCTTTCTGTATATGTGCTTTTACATAATCTGTGATGACCCAAAAGAAAAATAGAAACGATACCGCAAATATTCTCGGTTTAGGTGTTTCATTTAATATCAGATAGTAGCCAAGGACGCCAGCAAGCACAAGTCCGACATTGATCATAATAAAATGTTTTGTATTTTTCATGGCGCTTATCCTTTCCTCTGACTGTCATTCGAAATGAATAACTGAACTATTATTATACGCCTGTTTGTAAGAAGCGACAAGGTGCTTAGGTAATGAAAGAACTGTTTTGGAAGTATTCTGCTGAATTGTTCACGATTTAAAAGAGTGGCTGTTTAATAGGCTTATTTAAAGTTGGCTGGTGATTTCCGCTGCAGCTTAAATCATCAGCTGTATTAAAACAGTCCTGAACTTTATTACATCTGTTTAATTAGAGATTAGTATGCTAACATTTTACAAAAAGCACTTAATGGAAAGGGATGGAAAGATGAGTAGGAACTGTGTGCCTGACGCTTGTTCAAGTTTTTTAAATGAGCTGGTCGATGTGGCAGTTAAAGAACTCGGAGATTCACTTGAATCAATTTATTTGTATGGTTCGGCTGCTGATGGCGGGTTTGATCCGGCAAGAAGTGATCTT
Organism: Jeotgalibacillus alimentarius; assembly: GCF_000829445.1. GTDB lineage: Bacteria > Bacillota > Bacilli > Bacillales > Jeotgalibacillaceae > Jeotgalibacillus > Jeotgalibacillus alimentarius. The sequence continues at coordinate 136,080 of NZ_JXRQ01000015.1, read as the reverse complement.
GATCTGATTATTTTTCTGAATAAAGATCTATCAGCTGAGAAGCTGGCAAAGTGGTTAGATCCGCTGCTTGAAACAGAGTGGGGAAAGAAAGTGGATGGAATGTTCCTGCAGAAGAAGGATGCAGGGAAAGGAAATCATGAAATAAAACCCTATCCATATCTGATTGAAGGTAGTCTTCATACAGGTCACTGGAATATCAATGCAATTACATGGTGGAGCCTTGATCATAAAGGTATTTTGTTATACGGAAAACCAGTAGAGACTGGTGTTACGTGGTCTCAGGTTGAACAGACGCTTATATATAATCTCGAAGTATACTGGCCTGGGCGGGCAAAGAGGCTGCATACATTTTTAAAGGATGAGGAAGTGGCTGATGCAGTAGCTACACTGTGCAGAATTCAGTTCTCATGGGAAAAGAAGAAGATCATTTCTAAGCTAGAAGCAGTCAGGTGGGCAGGGAATCATGAAAATGTGAAGGATATCAGGCAGCTGCGTGAGGCTGAGAGATTACTGAATGGAAAAGGATCCACTTATTTCAGTCGCCTTTACCGGGCGATTGCATGCCGGAAGTTTGTGCTTGAAATCATAGATCAAATGCAGGGAAAACCGCTTGAAGCCAGGCCTCGTTATATAACGAAATAATCTCAATCTTGTTAATTTGTAAAAACTGAATCTCTTGTATAGGTATGTTCACGCAAGAGGTGTATAATAGTCCTCATGTTTCGATTATCGAATAAATGAGAGGGCTTGGTTCATCATGAATACACTTTCCGGTTCAAAGCGGACCCGTCTTGCCCTGATGCTTGGTGCACTCGGTGCGATGGGTCCTTTAACGATTGATATGTATCTGCCTGCATTCCCAACGATTGCTGCAGATTTAATGACGAGCGCTTCTTCTGTGCAGCTCAGCCTGACAGCCTGTCTCCTTGGCCTTGGTCTTGGACAGCTGATCAATGGTCCATTAAGTGATGTACACGGAAGAAAAAAACCGCTTGTTATTGCATTGATGGCGTATGCCATTGCTTCACTTGCGATTGCTTTTTCGCCAAATATTTACGTGCTTGTCGCACTGCGCTTTCTACAGGGGTTTTCAGCTTCAGCAGGAATCGTAATTTCACGCGCGATTGTCAGGGATGCTTATAGTGGGAGGGAACTGACGAAATTCTTTGCGTTGCTCATGCTGATTAGTAACCTGGCACCGATTTTAGCGCCGATTGTCGGTAGTACGGTATTGATCTTTACTGACTGGAACGGCATTTTTATTGTGTTGAGTGTAGTGGGATTACTACTGTTCACATTGATTACATTACGTCTTGAGGAAACACTGCCTGAGACGTCAAGGGTGCCAAGTAATATTGGGACAACTGTTAAGAACTTTCAGTCGCTGATCACAAATCAGCAGTTTCTCGGCTACTCTCTGGCACAGGGCTTTATGATCGCAGGGGTATTTGCCTATGTATCCGGGACACCATTTGTCTATCAGAATATTTACGGATTTTCAGAGCAGGAATTCAGTTATCTGTTCGGGATTAATGGGATCGGGCTGATCATCGGGACTCAATCCGTCGGACGCCTGTCACACAGGATTTCAGAAAGACAGTTTTTACTCTATGGATTATCGCAGGCGGTCACTGCAGGTGCCGTTTTAACGATTACCGTTCTTATTAACGGCCCGTTTTTCTTTGTAGCACTGCCGTTATTTTTCTTTGTCATGTCTATCGGAATGGTCGCAACAGCGTCCTTTTCACTGGCTATGCAGACGCAGGGTCATATCGCAGGAAGCGCATCTGCTTTCCTTGGGATGCTGCCGCTTGTACTTGGTTCACTGACTGCGCCACTTGTTGGAATTGCCGGCGAATACTCTGCCGTACCAATGGGATTAATCATTTTAAGTGCCAGTCTGCTGGCGCTTACAGCCTATTTCGGACTTGCCCGCCGCGCTGAGAAGAAAGCGGATGAGCTGTTCAGGGATCAGTCATAAGAAAAAAGCAGCCTCTATGCAGGCTGCTTTTTTCTTTCTCGATTTTTTACTGTAGCAAATGTAATCATTGCCACTAAAAATAAAATCGTATTTGTCATTAAAATAATCCCTGTATATGCGCTATCAAAAATAGAGTGATTGATAATAAACGAGAAGTGCATCAGGGTGATGACAATGATCAGAAGATTAATTGGTTTCATGATGTAATTTCCTCTCTGTTATTCATATTTTAAGTGTAGCATTCATCCAGTTGTATTTGTCACAAAGTTGGGAAAGATTTAAATAGACGTCTTTCTGAATGTTTACTCATACCCGCTAAGTGAAATATTGGTAATACAAGGAGTGAGAGTTATGAAAAAGTCAGCTCTATTATTAATAGATATGATGAATCATATGGAGTTTGAAGGCGGTGATGACCTTCTGAAAAATACCATTCCGATGGTGGACCGTTTGAAAAAACTGAAGGATCGTGCCAAACGTGAGGGACTGCCTGTTATCTATGTAAATGATAATTTTGACCACTGGCAGGATAACACGGATGCAGTGATAGAAGAGTGTATGAATTCGAAAGGAAAGCCTGTGGTAGAGAAGATTGTGCCTGAAGATGATGATTACTTCATCATCAAGCCAAAGCATTCAGGATTTTACGGCACCCAGCTTGATATTCTGTTGAAGCAATTAGACGTGGAGCGCGTCATCATTGCAGGCGTTGCAACAGATATTTGTGTACTCTTCACAGCAAATGATGCCCATATGCGTGAATACGACATCTGTGTGCCCGAAGACTGCTCAGCAGCTGAATCACAGGAAGCACACGACAGTGCAATGCGCATTATCAAACAGTCATTAAACGCGGATATTCAGTCAGGTGAAAAACTGGCATTAGGAGAGTGAATTCATATGAAAAACGAGTCAGAAACACCTAAAGAAAAGAGAGAGCAGCTCCAGCGGGAGGAATTAAATCCGAAAACCAATACCATGAAAACAACAGTTGAGGAACCTTCAGAGACACCCGGCAGGACTGGAATTGGATGGAAGGGATACATGGTGATGCTCGCTGTAGTCATAGTGGCAGCTGTTATATATTTGTTAGTATTAACCTGAAAGATCCGCTTAACGTTGTGCTAAGCGGATCTTTTTACCAATGTAATATTCCACTCAGATCTTCATACACTGCATCAGGCTCTAAATGTAATTCTTCAGTTGGCAGACCGTTTCTGTTAATCCAGGCAGTATTAAACCCAAAGCTCTTCGCCCCGGAAATATCCCATCCGTTAGATGACATAAACAATACCTCTTCACGCTTCACACCGGCCTTTTCAAGGGCATAGGCATAAGCGGCAGGAGACGGTTTGTACTGTTTGATTTCATCAGCACTGATTGTTTTGGTGAATAATGAATTCAGTCCGGAAAACTCCATAAGGGGGTGAATCATATTTTCAGAGCCATTGGAAAATACGATCAATTCCTTTCCCTCCAATTGCTTTAAGACTTCTTCAACCTCATCATAATGCTTCAGCTGACGATAACGTTCAAGCATATGATCAAGCATACTTTCATCAGCAGACTGTCCGCTTTCATTTATAGCATATAGAAGTGAATCCTTCGTCACCTGATCAAATGGTTTGTAGCGTCCCATGACCTGTCTCAGAAAAAAGTATTCCACCTGCTTCCTGCGCCAGGTCTGACTGATGGCTTCCCCTTTTTCCGGGAAAAGTATCTCTAATTCCTCCATAACAGAATGAACATCAAATAATGTTCCATACGCATCAAATATGTAGGCTCTAATTGTCATAAATTTCTCAACTCCTTCTCCATTATTTTCCCGAAAAGATGTTAAAATAACCAAAAAGTCCTGTAACTTTTGAAGAATTTAGCCGTCTGTTCATATAAGAAAACATTTCAGGGAGAACGTACATCATGAGAAAACCGGTTATCATCGCATTTATTTTATTTTTTGGTCTTGCAGGGATTATTTTTGCATCTAATCAATTTGAAAAAAGCCGTGTTGCGACTGTTCAGTTTTGGGACCAGGAGATGCAGGTGTATGAAGATATTTCCATCGTATTAAATGATGAAGAACAAAAAGAGTTAAGAACTGTATTAAACCAATCAGATTATAAAGCGCGTCAATCAGAAATGGCAGTAATTGCTGATGTAAAGCTGACAATTACATACGACCATAACCGGCAGGAAACGATCTATCTGTGGAAAGAAAGCGGGCAGTATTCACGTTTTACAAGTTCTGAAAAAGAGGGAACGTTCATTTTGAAAAATTCTGAGGCGAAAAGAACAATTGAGGAAATTCTATCACGCAAGGAGTGGTAAGAGTGACGATCTATCAAAAAGGAATGACAGCCATTGCACTGACTGTCTTGTCCGGCTTATTCGCATTAAAAGGATTTGACTTACTTCAGACACTCGAAAATAGAGATGGGGCAGGCACAGGCGTATATTTTCTTATATTTGAAATAAATGATCAGGTACAATGGCAGCACGTACCGGACTATGCCTACAGTTTTTTTGTCATCAGCCTGATTACCTTTGTATCAGCAGGGCTCATGCTTAAAGGAATACAACCGAAAAAAATTACTGTGCAATAAAAAATCCTGAATCATTCCGATTCAGGATTTTCTTCTTTATGTCTGCGGTGCCAGAAGTTCATGGCAATTGCTGAAAACAAATCCCCTAATATGGAAAATAGTGCAGCCACTAAAAAACCTCCATTAATTCAGATTGTACTTTCTTCATCGTCATCAGACTGCTTTTCTGCATACTGCCAGAGAAAATAAATGATCCATGCTGCAATGACTGGTGACATCGCAAGCAGACTTCTGCTTTCAGGCAATATGTAGAGCAGTACAATGCTCAGAATAAACGTCGGGAGTACGAGCATCAGATATTTCACTCTGGGATCCATCGTCATGTTCCTCCTCTTGTGTGAAATTATTATAACATTTTGACAATGGAATTGCGAATGAAAGCGGTTTCTTTTTTGTGGTGGTCGTGCGGGGGGCGGAGGAAGCAGGGAGCGAGTTCGGCGTTTGAGAGTGGATGTTCGGAGAAAAACAACTCATGTTCGGCGTTTGAAAGCGCATGTTCGAAGAAAAACAGTTCATGTTCGACGTTCAGCATGTGATGTTCACAGAATAGTGTAATTTGACCTATCTGATTTCACGTTTATCCAAAAGTTAAATTCCTTTTTTAAACAGTTAGTGGTTAAATAGAATTATAACACCGTAAAGGGGTGTTCGTTGTGGTCCTGCGTCAAACCCGATTTTCAAAACCTGCATGTATCCTTTTATTTTTGTTATTGCTCACGAACGTTCTTCTTTATCAGCCTGCTGTGCAACGGAGTCTGTCAATTTCACTTGACCCGGGTGTCATAGCCGGATCAATGCTGGACCTGCTGATTGTGATGCCGCTTCTTGTCCTGGCAGCATTCAGGTTAAAGAAAAGATATATGGTGGCTGTATTGTTTTTTGGCATCTTGCTTGTGAATTTGCTTGTTCCTTCTGCTTATCATGCTATGGTGCGTCCAGTTTTTTATACGGGGCTCGCTGTTGAAGGCCTGCTGTTTATTGCTGAACTCAGTCTTCTTGGGCTTGCAATATGGAAGATACCAAAGATCAGAAGACATATACGTGAGTCAGAATCACCTTTATTATTTTCAGCAGTCCCGGCAGTAACAAAGAATATAAATCATGCACTCATTTTACGTATTTTCACTCATGAATTTCTGATGTTTTACTATGCGATCACAGGTTTTTGGAAAAAGCCGATCGAGCATGCAGGTACTGTCACGATGCATAAAAAGACCAGTGTGATAGCGATCCAGCTCATGCTGATCCACGCAATCGTTCTTGAGACGATAGGACTTCACTGGTGGCTGCACGGGAAGTGGCCTGTCATTTCAATCATCTTACTTATACTGAATATCTATTCTATCCTGCTGTTTCTCGCAGAACTGCAAATTGCCCGTTTAATCCCGCTTGAAATTAAAAACGGTAAACTCTATGTGGCACAGGGAATCAGACAGCAGATGACTGTTGAGTTATCAAACATTGAGCGCGTCGAATGGTCAGATGAAATTTATCCTGACACAACGCTGTTTGCTTATCAGGACTTTGAACAGCCCCTGCCGCAGTTAACGATCTACTTTAAAGAACCGGTTGAATTGACACTCTTTTATGGAAAAACGAAGCCTATAAACCATGCTTCATTCTGCGTGGATGAACCTGAAAAATTAAGACGTCTATTGGAGCAGGACAATGTTTGATTTAAAAAAATCTTCTCCCCGTCCATAGACGGAGGCCGCATAGCGTTCTGTACACTATGCTTTAAAGCTCTGTTAAAGGCGGCTGTTGATTTCCGCTGCAGGGGGAACGCTTTCCGCATGAGCCGTCTTTTTGGCTCCGGTTCAATCGGCCCTCCTCAACGCTTCGCGTCTGCGGGGTCTCACCTGTCACGCTTCTCCTGCCGGAGTCGTCCCCCTGCAGCGAGAATCACCAGCTGTGCTAAAACAATATTGGGCTTTAACATAGCCTATTTTATTAAAAACTGGAGGATCTTATGGAACAGTCAGTCGAACGATTATTTTCACATGAACTGCTTACAGAGGCAGCGTCACGTTTTGGAACGGATGCTGCTCAGGCTAAAAACCTGAATGGTTTCGAGAATTATGTCTATGAAGTATCTAAAAACGGAGTGCCGTATGTGCTCAGACTTACACACTCATCACATCGTACAAAAACTGAAGTGGAGAGCGAGCTGCTATGGATCAATGATCTGCACAGTCGGGGAATCAATGTATCACTGGTGAACGAATCTGTTGATGGTGATCTCGTTGTTGAGATTCCGGCGGAGGATACGTACTTTTATGCATGCCTTTTTAACAAAGCGCCTGGCTCACTCATTAAAATGGATGATCCGGCATTCGATGTCCCGCTTTTTGAAAAGTGGGGAGAGATCACGGGGGAACTGCATACTGCAGCAAAGGATTTTGATACAGCCAGGATCGACCGGCCGCACTGGTATGAGGATGATCTGATTGAGCTTGCAAAATATTTATCTGAAGATGATCAGCACATCATCGAAGGCAACCGTGATCTGGTTGGGCGTATCAGGCAGCTGCCAACTGATCAGCAGGTGTATGGATTAATTCACTCTGACATTCATATGGGGAATTTCTTTGTTGACGAAGGGGAGCTTCACCTGTTTGATTTTGATGATACGATGTATTTTCACTACGTCAGTGATATCGCGATTCCGCTGTACTATACGATTTTGTGGAAACATAATCACCTTTCTCTTGAAGAACGGTCTGAGCAGGGGGAGAAGTTTCTGAAGGCTTTTCTGTCCGGGTATATGAGAAAAAGCAATATCGATCAGGAATGGATTGAGCGGCTGCCGCTGTTTTTGAAAATGAGAGATTACACGTTATATGGTGTGTTTCATAAACAGGTTGATCTTGAGCAGGCAAGCGAACGGGAACAGGCACTGGTCAGTAGTCTCCGTGAACGGCTGTTGAAGGAAGAGCCGATTGTGGAGATGGATTTTGCCCGCATATACGATGAAGTAAAAGGAGTCCGATAATGGGCTTCTTTTTTTATATTGTGTTTGAGTAATGTGTGACATATTTCTTACATAATGACAAGGATCGTTTACATTATGCAAATGATCCTTTACATTTACAATAAGTAGCAATAGAGGGGGTTGAATTCTGTGCTGACAAATAAAGTGAAAGAATGGAGGGCCAGGCATGGGATGACACAGCAGGAGCTTGCAGATCGGATGGGGATTACCCGTCAGACGATCGGACTGATTGAAAAAGGAGATTACGCTCCTTCTGTGTTACTTGCGCTGAAAATGGCTGATGTTTTTGGAATTAAGGTAGAAGATCTTTTTGGAGTAAAGGAGGACTGACATGTTAAAGAAAATATTTCATTCACCTGTTTTTAATATCGTACTTGTCATTGGACTGGGACTAATTATGCTGAGTGAGAAATACAGCAGTGTGATGCCTGCATGGTACAAAATCGATTCAATGGTGCTGGGTATTCCAATTCTGATATTGCTTGGGAGTATACCAATCTATAACCGGATTAATCCGCAAAATAAAATCAAGCCTCAGATTATTCCTATGGAGTTAAGAGAAGAAGATGAAGGGATGCAGTGGCTGACGTTTAAGGCAACAAGAAGTGTTTACGTGTTTTTTGCACTCATCATTCCACCGGCAATTGCACTGACAGCTTATTTTAATCACGTTATTTATCTGCCGGTTCTGATATTAACTGCAATGGGCGTCATTCAATATGCCATTTACTGGGTGCATATGAGACGTCATATCTGACGAGGGGGACATGGGGATGGACCGTGATTTAATGATTTCTCTTATTATTTTTGCAGTATTACTTGAAGCCGCGTTAGTCGTATGGGTGGTTTTGCACAGGCAGGGAAAGTTGAGAGGGAATCCACTCATCACGCTATTCAAAAAAGAATGGCTGATCCTGTTCTATGCATTCTTTAAATGGAATAAACCAAAATATAGAGCGAATGAATTTACTTATCATAAACAGTCAGCTTACTTCTGGTTTTTTCTCGCACTTGTTCATGAACAGTTACTTGAAATGTTTATTTTTCACTACTATTTGAAAATTCTTTACCCTGAAACAGTCTGGATCATGACAGGTCTCCATATTTATTCGGTCTTTTATCTGATGGGAGATTATAATGTGTTACGGCACAGGCCGGTAACAGTGAAAAATGGAAACGTACATATGCGAATCGGTCTGAGAAGGGAACTGTCTTTTGGTGTACATCAGGTTGCTTCCTTTGAGCCCACTGGAATTCAATATAATAAACAGGGTGGCATCATTCACCCATCTAATGTGTTTCACGCTACTGCTTTTCCAAGGGTTCTGACAAGGGTTTTTGGAGCGGGAGATGACCCATCATATGCGGTGAAGTTTAAAACGCCGTTGGTCGCGACAGGCTATTTTGGCAGGAAGTTTGAGGTGTCAGAGGCCTGGCTATATCTTGATGAACCTGAACGGTTTATTGAGACAGTTCAAAGAGAGCAGGTATTGCCAGTTCAGCATGAAAGTGCTGTGAAAAAGACTCCGATTGTAAATTGGAAGCTGTATTGGATTTTGATGTTGATCAATATAGCAGGGGCGCTTGCCATTATTCCGTATGCGATGGAAAGAGAAGGTCTGCATACACAACTTGGACTATCACCTGTTGCGTTTGGAGCATTCTATTTATTTCAGGTAGTGATTGAGACGGGTGTTTTAGTATTTTTGGCACTGTTGATACTTAAAAAGCTTGCGTTGTATGACCCTGCATTTAAAAAACTCACTGAAGTCCCTGTGATTTGTAAAGGTTGGTGGCTAAATGCTGCTAAAACGATCGGAGGGGGTCTGGTAGTCGGTTCTCTGATTCTTGCAGTCAGCCTGGTCATTTCAAAGCCGCTCGGGATTGATAATTCAACGATTCAGGAGCCTGTCTGGTGGCTGAGTATATTGGGTGCGGGCGGTGCTGCTATTAACGAAGAATCGATTTTCAGAATGTTTTTAGTCAGCCTGATCATGATTTTGCTGGTTAAGATCGGCAAGCGTAAAGTGAGCAGATGGAAAAGTTCGTTTGCGATTGTATTTGCAGCACTCGTATTTGGAATTATGCACTACGGGGTAGCAATGGATCACTTTGAACTGACACCCGGTCTATTTTTTGGGATGGTGCTTATCAATGGTATTGGAGGACTCTTCTTCGGCTTTCTATTTCTGACACTGGGCATTGAATTTGCTATGATTGCCCATTTTTCAGCTAATATTGCGATTCATGTGGTAGCCCCATTTTTCATCTAGCTAGAATAATTCTCCTCAGGAAGGGTATGGTTACTAACAGAATATATACATATCCGACAGGAGGAGATTTGAGTGAATAGAGGCGTTTTAACGTCATTATCTGCTATTGGGATTGCCCAGGCATTAAAAATTGTGACACATAAAAAACTGACTGGGAAATGGGAGCTGAAACCGCTCGTCCAGACTGGCGGTATGCCGAGTTCACACTCAGCAGGCGTTGCATCTCTTGCAGCTTATGTAGCGGCAAACAGAGGGACACGCCATATTGAAACGGCACTTGCCATTGTATTTGGTTCAATCGTAATGTATGACGCTCAGGGTGTCCGCAGACATACAGGGGAAATCGCCCGTCTGGTAAACGACCTTGAGGATCATTTTGAAATTATTTCAGATGATTATCCGAGCCTGCAGTTTGAAAAACGTGATAAAGAATTAAAAGAACTGCTGGGGCACCAGCCGCTTGAAGTGCTTGCAGGAGGCATTTTCGGCATCATTTATGGTGTCGCTTCAGCAAAGCTTGAAGACCGTAAACTCGACAGAGAACAGCCGCAGCCGCTGATTGCCAGAGATTTTAAAAATGGTGAGTGAAACGGAATTGTAAGTCTTAGGAGGCTGAGATAATCTCAGCCTCTTAAATTTTGAATAAATTTCATTTCCCCCTTGCACTGAGAACGATTTTCAATTAATATCAGTTATGGGAAGACAAAAGGATGGATCAAATGAATGATAAGCAGTATTTCCTGAATGATTCACTGGGCTATAAGCTTTTCCATGCGTCAAGGCTGATGAACAGCCGGTTAAATCGTAATTTTAAAGAAAATGGTTTTAATCTTTCGTATGAACAGTGGCAAATTCTGAGCCGGTTGTATGAACGCGACGCTCAGACTCAAAATGACCTTGCTGTTCAAAATGAAAGAGATCAAGCCAGTGTATCGAGACTGATTGATAACCTGATCAAGCGCGGATATGTCAAAAGAGAAGTTGATCAGAAGGATCGCCGCGTGAATAAGATTTTGCTCACTGATGAAGCAAAGCGAATCAGACACGACCTCGAACACCTTGCGCAGAAAACCATCGCCCAGGCGTCAGAAGACCTGTCAGAAGAAGAATTGGCATTGACGTTAGACGCCCTCGATAAAATTAGAGGCAATCTTGAATAATCTTTTTTGCGTCAAACACTTGTTGTGACAAGTATATTTTTTAGCATATTAGTTGTTGGAACAAGTGTTTGACGGAGAGAAGAAGCTTCTCTTTTTTTTAGAATACAGTGAGAATAATTATCATTTTCGCTTAATAGAAAGTCGGGTTCCAAATATGAAAAAACGATATCTGGCCAGTGCACTCGTTCTTTTCGCTGTAGGATCTCTGTTTGTCGGTGTATCTTCTATTTCACCGATGGATCTGCTGGATTTATCAGAGGAACAGTTTCACGTTTTATGGAACAGCAGACTGCCGCGGTTAATGAGTATTTTGCTTGCGGGAGCGGGGATGAGTGTGTGCGGGCTGATCATGCAGCAGCTCTCACGAAATAAGTTTGTCTCGCCAACGACTGCGGGGACCATGGACTCTGCAAGGCTTGGCGTACTGGTATCACTGATGCTTTTCACAAGCGCTTCACCACTTGTGAAAATGAGTATTGCTTTTTTATTTGCTTTACTCGGAACGTTTATTTTTATGAAAATTTTAGACCGGATTAAATTCAAAGATGTAATCTTTGTACCCCTTGTCGGCCTGATGTTTGGAAACATTATCAGTTCCATCACAACCTTCTTTGCCTATGAGCGTGATCTCATTCAGAACATGTCCGCCTGGATGCAGGGCGATTTTTCCCTGATTGTGACCGGACGCTATGAACTGATGTTTTTAAGTATTCCATTCATGATCGCAGCATACATATTTGCCAACAAGTTCACGATCGCAGGAATGGGTGAGGATTTTGCAGTCAGTCTTGGTCTGAAGTATAGAACTGTTGTCAACACAGGGCTGATACTTGTCGCCTTTGTTGCATCTTCTGTTCTGCTGACTGTCGGTATGATTCCGTTTCTTGGACTGATTATTCCGAATATCGTCAGCATTTATCAGGGCGACAATCTGAAAAAGAATCTGCCTCATACAGCAATGCTGGGTGCACTCTTTGTTCTTGTATGTGACATTCTCGGACGGGTGATCATTTATCCATATGAACTGCCGATTAACTTAACAGTTGGCGTGCTTGGTAGTGGAATATTTGCGTGGCTGCTGATCAGGAGGCGATCACGTGAAGCATAAGGCAATATTAACTGTACTTGTCATTGGAGCTGTAGGGCTGATTGCGCTCTATATGACGATTGCTTCAGGCGGGAATTGGGATTACATTCTGCCGCGTCGCGGAATGAAAGTGCTTGCGATGGTGATTACAGCAAGTACAATCGGCATCTCAACGATTATCTTTCAGACGATGACGAATAACAGAATTCTTACCCCAAGCATTATGGGGATGGATTCACTTTATATGCTGCTTCAAACAGCACTGATCTTTATTGTTGGCTCAGGCAGTGCATTCATCATGAACCGCAATCTGAATTTTGTCGTGTCAGTTTTACTGATGATGGTTTTTGCAATGCTGCTGTACAAATTGTTATTCAGAAAAGAAGGTGCCAATCTCTTTTTCCTTCTGCTGCTCGGTTTAATATTCGGTACGTTTTTCTCAAGTATCTCAACTTTTATGCAGGTACTGATTGATCCGAATGAATTTCTGATGATACAGGACAGGATGTTTGCAAGCTTTAATAATGTCAGCTCGGATCTTGTATGGGTCGCACTCGGCTGTATCGCACTGACAATTCTTTGGATGTGGAAAGATCTGAAGTATCTTGATGTGCTGGCACTCGGCCGTGATCAGGCTGTCAACCTGGGTGTGGATTATGAACGGGTTGTCAGGAAGCTGTTTCTTGTGACTGCTGTTTTTGTTGCGATCTCAACTGCACTTGTCGGACCGATCCTTTTTCTCGGGCTGCTTGTAGCAAATGTCACCTATGAAGTCATGAAAACATACCGTCATTCCTATCTGATGGCAGCATCCGCTTTGATCGGAATCATCGCAGTGGTCGGTGGCCAGCTGCTTGTAGAAAGAGTGTTCAGCTTTACAACGACATTGAGCGTTATTGTTAACTTCATCGGTGGGGTGTACTTTTTATACTTACTATTAAGGGAGCGATCATAAATGGTTTCAGCCAGTAACGTGGTTAAATTTTTCGGTAAAAAGAAAGTCGTACAGGACGTATCGATTCAGGTTGAAAAAGGGAAAATCACTTCTTTGATCGGACCGAATGGTGCAGGGAAGAGTACATTACTGTCGATCGTCAGCAGACTGATCACATCCGATGAAGGAGAGGTCAGAATAGACGAGCTTGATGTAGCAAAATGCCGCGGCAGTGAGCTTGCGAAGAAAGTGTCTATTCTGAAACAGGCGAACCATATGACACTCAAGCTGACAGTCAGAGAACTCGTTTCATTCGGACGGTTTCCTTATTCACAGGGGAAGCTGACAGCTGAGGATGAACGCTATGTGGATGAAGCCATCGATTACATGCAGCTTACTGACCTGCAGCACACCTATCTGGATGAGCTGAGCGGCGGGCAAAAGCAGCGCGCATTTCTCGCCATGGTAATCGCTCAGGATACTGAATACATCCTGCTTGATGAACCGCTCAATAACCTTGATATGAAACATGCTGTTCAAATGATGAAGGTACTTCGCCGTCTCGTGGATGAGCTCGGAAAAACAGTAGTCATTGTGATTCATGACATCAACTTTGCGTCATGCTACTCAGACAATATCATCGCCATGAAAAATGGCCGCGTCATCCGTGAAGGTACTGTAAACGACATCATTAAACCATCAGTTTTAAAAGAAATCTATGATATGGATATCAACATTGAAGACGTAAATGAAAATAAAATCTGCGTGTACTACGCTTAAAAAAAGGATGGATCAGATATGAAGAAATTATTATTCCCGGTTATTGCAGGTGCGCTTGTACTTGGCGCATGCGGATCAGAAGAAAGTGCTGAAACAACGACCGGATCAGCCGCAGAAAAAGAAGAAATGACCATCACACACGAACTAGGTGAAACAACGCTCGAAAAGAATCCTCAATCAGTTGTCGTGTTTGATTTCGGTACGCTTGATACACTCGATGCACTTGGCATTGAAGCTGCAGGGGTCCCGCAAATGAATATTCCCTCTTACCTGTCTAAATACGAAGGGGATGATTATAAAAACGTCGGCGGATTAAAAGAGCCTGACTTTGAAGCGATTAATGCAATGGACCCTGATCTCATTATCATTTCAGGGCGCCAGGCAGATCTTTACGAAGAATTTGAGGCCATCGCTCCAACGATTCACATGGGTGTTGATACACAAAATTACATGGAATCATTTGAACAAAACGTAACAACGCTTGCTGAGCTTTTTGAGAAAGAAGAAGAAGCTGCTGAACAGCTTGAGACAATCAACGCTTCGATCGATGAATTAAATGAAGAAGTAACTTCTCAGGACTTAGAAGCACTGGTGACGCTTGCGAACGACGGTAAAATCAGTGCATACGGCGCAGGATCACGCTTCGGCATCATTCATGACGTATTCGGCTTCACACCGGCAGACGATACAATTGAAGTATCAACACATGGCCAAAGCATCTCTTATGAATATATTGTAGAAGAAGATCCACAATATATCTTTGTCGTAGACCGCGGCGCAGCAGTAGGGGGAGAATCTTCAGCAAAACAGGTGGTTGAAAATGAATTCATCGCAGGCACACAGGCGTATGAAAATGGCAACATCATCTACCTTGACCCGGACTACTGGTACCTCTCAGGCGGCGGACTGGTATCTGTTCAGGAAATGGTCAATGAAATTCATACAGGTATTCAATAAGCTTTACTGCTCCTCTGCACCCAGCAGGGGAGCTTTTTTCAATTGATCTGTTATAATAGACAAAATCTTTCTCATCTAAAGGAGTGCGTACATATGAAAACAGCATTAGTCACAGGCGCAAACTCAGGTATGGGACTGACCACTACCATTGAACTCGTAAAGCAGGGCTACCACGTTGTCATGATGTGCAGAAATACCCGTCGCGGAAAAGTCGCATGGATCTCTGCTAAAGAACAGACGCGTTCTGAGGAACTGACACTGATGCAGTGTGACCTCGGCTCATTAGAAAGCATCAGAAACTTTGCTGAAGAATTCAAAAGTAAGTTTTCAAAGCTTGATGTGCTGGTTAATAATGCCGGTGTCGTGTCTGTGAAACGCAGGCTGACAGATGACCGTTTTGAATCACACCTAGGCGTGAATCATCTCGGACACTTTCTGCTGACCAATCTGCTGCTTGATGAACTGAAGGCAGCAGACCAGGGCAGGGTTGTCACAGTCAGCTCCGGTGCACATAAATGGGGCAAAATCGACTTCGATGATCCTCACTTTGAAAAAGGATATAACGTAGCAAAGGCTTACGGACGGTCAAAGCTTGCCAATATCCTTTTCACAAAAGCGCTCGCTAAGCGACTTGAAGGTACAAACGTAACAGCAAATGCCGTCCATCCCGGTGCCGTAGCGACCAATCTTGGCGTGGATCGTAAAACAGAATTCGGAAAAGGCGTTCATAAAATCCTGAAACCATTTTTCCAATCGCCTGAAGAAGGCGGTGCGACAGCCGTTTATCTGGCAACAGCACCTGAACTGAAGGACGTAACCGGTAAATATTTTTATCAGATGCAGGAAATTGATGTGTCCGAGGATGCAGCAAATGAATGGCTCGCGGAAGAACTCTGGGGGTGGAGTGAAGAGCGGGTCGGGATATAATATAATTAGGTTAACCCCCATCTGGCTGGTGCAGGTGGGGGTTTTTGTGTGTGAATGGAGTGGGTAAAAAGGCCCTAAGTGTCGAACAGTGAGAGTTTTGTGTCGAACCATACATGTTAAACGCCGAACCCACCGGTGTAAGTGCCGAACCACGGGTATTTCCCGCCGAACCCACCAAATTTCCCGTCGAACACCTATCACACACTACCACCCAAACCCCCAACTTCACTCAAACTTCACACAAAACTGATACAATAGCGGTATCATTTTAATAAAAGCAGGTGAATCAACTGATGTCAGGCTATAAAGTGCTGATTGTAGAGGATGAACAGCCGATGAGAGAGCTGATTGCCTCTTTTTTAATAGAAGAACAATTTGAAGTGTCAGAAGCGGCAAACGGTGTGGAGGCGCTGCAGCTTTTTAAGCGCGACCAGCCGGATGTGATGGTCGTGGATATTATGATGCCGTTTATGGACGGTTTTGAACTGCTTGAGGAAATCAGGAAGCACTCTGACATTCCTTTTATTTTTCTCTCTGCAAGAGGGGAAGAGCTCGATAAGGTGAAGGGGCTGCGTCTTGGAGCGGATGATTATATGGTGAAGCCGTTTCATTCAGGAGAGCTGATCGCGCGAATTGAGACGGTGATCAGACGTGCAGGATTACGCCAGCCTTCACAGGTAATCAGTTCAGGGAAACTGTCACTTGATCTTGAATATATAGAGGCAAAGTCTGACGGCAGGCTTGTGCCTTTAACGAAAAAGGAATTTGACATGCTCGCACTGCTTATGAAGCATGAAGGGCATACAGTTACAAGATCAAGGATCATGGAGCTTATCTGGGGGCCGGATTATCCAGGGTCTGAGCGAACGGTGGATACGCATATGAAGACACTCCGGATGAAGCTTCCTGAAGAGAGTGACCGGATCAAAACGGTGCGCGGAGTCGGATACAGACTGGAGGCATCGTTGTGACGTTCAGCCGGAAGATTCTTCTTTTACTAGTAGGAAGCATTGGTGTGACGTTGCTTGCGGCATTTATTTTCCTGCATTTCACCTATAGAGATCTTTATTTAACAACGGTCAGGGAATCAGTCGAATCACAGGGCCAGCGTACAGCTGCGCATTATCATTCAGGTGAGTTGACTGAAGAGATTATTGAAAAGATTCACTGGTATAACGTGGTCTCTGAATATGAAGTACTTGTCGCAGACGATATTGATGAACTGAACCGTCTGTTTCCATATGAAATTGACGGTGAGATGCTCGTGGAGGAGTCTGATCGTGCCGGATTGCTCGAAGGACGGTCGATACTCAAGGAAGGATTCGTCGATCATTATGGCCGTGAAGTGATTGGCGGTGTGTATCCGATCACAGATGGCACATCGACTGCAGGGTATGTGTATATTTTCGTGCCGCTTGAAGGGCTTGCGCAGGTATTTGGCAGCAGTATTCCACTGTTAATTGGTGCCGGTATGCTGTTTTTCATCGTGCTCAGCCTGTTTGTCAGCAGAATCAGGGAGTCATTATTCAGGCCGCTTGCTTCGATTGAATCCTTTTCAAAAAAGGTGTCAGCCGGGGATTATCAGAACAGGCTTGAAGTGAAGCAGATGGATGAGATTGGGCAGGTATCCGCTGCGCTTAACAGAATGAGTGAGGCATTGCAGCATCAGGAAGAGAGGCAGCAGGAGTTCCTCGCTGATATTATGCATGAAGTCAGAACGCCGCTTACTTATATTCAGGGATATACAGAGCGTCTTAAAAAGAGTGATCAGGATAAAGAACTGATTCTTTCTGTGATTGAAAGTGAAGTACAGCGGATGAACACGCTTTTGTCAGATCTGACAGAGCTGAACCGCCTGCAGGAAGGCTATGCTGAATTTAACAGAGAGCCGATTGCAGCTGCAGATCTGCTGTATGAAACCGTTCAGACCTTTTCACTTTCAATAAAAGAGAAGTCATTGGTTTTTAAGCTTGATGCGGATGAAGAACTGATTATCGTGCAGGACGCAAAAAGGCTGCAGCAGATCTTTTATAACCTGATTGAAAATGCAGTGAAATATGCACCGTCAGCTTCAGCTGTAACGATTCATCTAAAAGAGGATCAGCATATGATGAAGCTGACGATGGTCAATGACTCAGAACTTACGGCAACAGATAAACACCGGCTTGGTGAGCGTTTTTACAGAGCTGACCGCGACCGGAACCGTCAGTCGGGCGGGACAGGGCTTGGCCTTGCGATCGTCAAAGAAATTGTCCGACTGATGGATGGGACATTCAGGATAGATCCTGAGACAGAAGCATTTGAGATTCATATTACAATTCCGAAAGAAGGACAGTCAGAATGAAGAAATTGATGATGATCATCATATTTACGATGCTGCTGACAGCTTGCAGCAGTGGACCGGATACTCCGCCGGTCAGCAGCTTTGAATATACAGACCAGCACGGGGAAGCCTTTGGCAGCAGTGAGCTTGAGGGAAAGGTATGGATTGCGGACTTTATTTTTACAAACTGTGATACGGTCTGTCCGCCAATGACGTTTAAGATGGCTGATATTCAGGCATCACTGAAAGAAGAAGGACTTGAAGCTGAGATTGTCTCATTCAGCGTAGACCCTGAAGTGGATACGCCTGAAAAGCTGTCTGAGTTTCTCGGTCAGTTCACAGAGGACGACAGTAACTGGCACATGCTGACCGGTTACAGCCAGCAGGAAATCGAGGAGTTTGCGAGAGAAGAATTCCAGTCACTTGTCAATAAGCCGGATGACGCGGATCAGGTGCTTCATGGTGTCACATTTTATGTGATCGATCAGGAAGGCAGGATTTTCAGCGAGTATAATTTTACAGAAGAAAACACAGTCGGGAAGATTGTTGATGATGTGAAACAACTGCAGTAGTTTTGAATAAAATGTGAATGTTAAAAGGACTTCACGTTCATTTCACATTGACGGGCTATAATGAGTGTATTGTTGTTGAAAAGGAGAAACTGACTATGAAGAAATGGATGATAGGGTTAATGGCAGTATTGCTGCTTGCGGCCTGCTCTCAGGAGGAAGAGGCTGCAAACGAATTACCTGAAATGGTAGAAGTGGAGATCATGGTTCCGGAAGATGCTGTGCCAGGTGAAGAGACAATGCTGCAGGCGGAAGTCATGCAGGGCGGAGAAGCTGTTGATGACGCCAATGAAGTGCTGTTTGAGATCTGGAATGATGCTGCAGGTACGGAAAGTGAACGCGTAGAAGCGTCACATGCTGAAAACGGCATCTATGAGATTTCCTATACATTTGAAGAAAGTGTCTATACGGTTCAGGCACACACAACTGCACGCGATATGCACGTGATGCCAAAAACGCAGTTCCATATAGGCGAGCCGACTGATGAGCAGATTGCTGCGGCTGAAGAAAATGCGGGCAATCAGGAAAGCAGTCATATGGGCGGTCATGGAGAAGGTGAGCAGGGTGAAGATGAAGGCTCAAATGATGGCCACGAAGATGAAGAAGGTCATGACGAACATTAAAAGCCGGAACAAAAAGATATTACTAGATGAATGAAACGAATTTTTAAATAGTATCTAAGTGCAGCGGAGCGGAAGGTGGCGACTCCGGGACGATAAGTGGGAAGCTGAGACCCCGCAGCCGAAGGCGAGGAGGCTATATCGGACCACAAAACGGTCCACCGTCCGGAAAGCGTCCGCCTGAAGCGCAGTGAAACGTTTATAAAAGAAAAGCCTGAGACAATTTTTTTGTCCCAGGCTTTTTCTCATTTCTGCTGTTCTTTCTGTCTCAACTCAATCCGTCGAATTTTACCCGAAGTGGTTTTTGGCAGCTCGCTGATAAATTCAATCTGTCTTGGATACTTATAGGGAGCTGTCATTTCCTTCGTGTGATTCTGCAGCTCTTTTACAAGGGAGTCATCGCCCGTTGCATTGTCATCGCGCAGCACAACGTAAGCTTTTACGATGCTGCCGCGGATCTCATCAGGTGCAGCCACAACTGCACATTCACGGACAGCAGGATGCTTCAGCAGTGCATCTTCTACTTCAAATGGTCCGATCGTGTACCCTGAGCTGATGATAATATCATCGCTGCGTCCTTCAAACCAGAAGTAGCCGTCTTCATCACGCGTGGCCTGATCCCCGGTTAAATACCAGTCACCTCTGTAGGCCGCTTGCGTGCGTTCATGATCATTGTAGTATTCAGTAAAGAGTGCAGGGCAGTCTTTATGAACGGCGATATCACCGACTTCACCTGTCTTGGCAGGCTGGCCGTGCTCATCAATGATTTCTACATTGTTACCAGGTGTAGGCTTGCCCATTGAACCCGGCTTTACTTCCATTCCCTGCAATGTACCAACGAGCAGCGTATTCTCTGTCTGACCATATCCGTCACGTACAATAACATCGAAAGCGTTTTTGAATGCTTCGATCACTGGACGATTCAGCGGCTCACCGGCAGATACTGCACTGCGCAGCTCAGGAAGCTTATAAGATGAAAGGTTTTCAAGCTTTGCCATCAGACGATATTCAGTTGGTGTGCAGCAAAGTACATTGATTTTTTCTTTTTCAAGATATTCCATATAGGTTTCAGCGTTAAAGCCGCCGTGGTAGACGAATGCAGTCGCGCCGAGTGTAATCGTTGAAAGGAATGGACTCCAGATCCATTTCTGCCAGCCTGGTGCTGCTGTTGCCCATACGAGGTCACCTTCCTGAACGCCAAGCCACTCTTTTGCAGCGGTTCTGACGTGTGCGTAACCCCAGGCATGTGTATGAATAACCCCTTTAGGATTGCCTGTTGTTCCTGATGTATAAGGAAGAAAAGCTGTATCGTGTCGGGAAGTCGGTTCTCCGTCGTATTCAGCAGACTGTTGATTGGCAAGTGCTTCAAGTGAATTCCAGCCATCTTCAGTTCCACCGACAATCAGTTTATTATGTAATGCCTGCAGTTCTTCATCAATGGCGTTCACTTCAGCTGTGGTCTCGTGGAATGCAATGACCCCTTTTGCATTGGCATGCTTCATCCGGTAGGCCAGGTCTTTTTTGCGCAGCATTTCAGAACATGGAATCGCAATAATACCGGCTTTCAGACAGGCAAGATAGCTCATATAAGCTTCCGGAATCCGCGGCAGGATAATCAGTACTTTATCGCCTTTAGAGATTCCTTTACTCTTCAAAGCAAGTGCGAACTGATTCGTCCGTTCAACAAGCTCTTTATAGGAAACGTCACGTCTGTTCTGTTTGTCATCGAGCCATCTGATCGCAATCCTCTGATCATCCGATGCAAACTGGTCCAGTTCTTTTGCGATATTGTACTGTTCAGGTGCAATTAAGTTTTCAGCATTCATACCCATTCCCCCGTTTGATATTCTATGTTGTACATGTCGATTGAACGCTCGCTCAGCGCCCATGCCTACTCTGATTATTGTAAACGTTTACAAAAAGATCCGTCAAGATTGTTTTGGGAATTTTCAAACAAATAGCGTGCTGTAAAATAAATGAATCGATGATAAAATATCGTTCGTCTACATAGTAACAATCTGAAAGAGGAAGTGAGTGAATGCAATCTTCTGCAGGGAAACGTGAAGGACTCGAAGCTGTGATGAATGAATACGGTACAGCGATTAAACATTTAATATATACATACGTGAAAAATTGGGAAACAGCAGGTGACCTCTCCCAGGATGTGTTCGTGACAGTCTATGAAAAGTGGGACACGTTTGAAGGAAGAGCTTCTATTAAAACATGGATCTATAAAATAGCGGCAAATAAAGCAAAAGATCATCTGAAAAGCTGGAATCACCGGAAAGTGAATCTATTTGAACATTCCTTTGAAAGTGAAAAAGCAGAGCGGCTGACACTTGAAGATCAGGCAGTGCTCCGTGAAGAAAAAGAACAGGTATTATCACTGATGATGGCGATGCCTGTGAAATATCGTGAGCTGCTGCTTTTACATTTTGAACAGGAACTGACCTATCAGGAAATTGCAGATATATTAAATCTGCCGTTGTCCACAGTCAAAACGCGTATCAGGCGCGGAAGTGAGAAGTTGAAAACATCCTATATTTATCAGGAAAGAAGGGGGACTGGTCATGAGTAAGGAAAAGCTTCCGGAGCGTATCAACTGGCCTGTTCAATCGGAATTTTCAAGTGGGGACAGAAATGCTGTATGGGAGAAGATTAATAAAAAGAAAAAACGGACAAATAAATGGCTGCCGATCAGTCTTTCAGGTGTAGCAGCAGCTGCAGCTCTGATTCTGGTGATCCAGCTGACAGGGGTGGAGGAACAGGATAGCGTGCCGCTCGATCAGCCGGAGAAGCAGGAGGAAATTGAGGAAACGGTCGAGACTGAAACTGAAGATACGTTTGAACAGACAGAAGAAATTGACTTAAGGACTATTCAAGTGGGAGATACACTTAATGGCTGGACAGCCACCTATATCGTTGCCCCTGAAAATAATAAGGGAGGCTCATTTATTCTCTTTGAAAAGCAAATTGAGCTGACAGGAGAGATATCCTTTCCTGAAGGCAGTATCCAGCCTGTTTTTGAACCGAAAAATATAGCAGAGGATACTTTTCCGGTTCAGCTGAATTCAAATAAAATGCAGCTTATAGGATACGGACTACTCTATGAGAAAATATATGGGATAGAGGATCAGAACAGTGCTGAGGTGACAATGGTTACTGGCAGAGTATTTATCGGATTTGACCCGGCTGATGGCAGTCCGGAAAGTGGAGCCATGTTAGAACCGGACTTCGGACCTCCATTTACTCAATTCGATCCGGCTTCAGTGGATGAAAGGTTATATGCTGGAAGTGTATTGCCGTTTGATGGTTACGACTATCAAGGTATAAGTGAGGTGATTCAGAGTATCTCTGAAAATCCTGATGATCAGGAATTAAGAGATCTTTCACCAGTTAATATCATTCGGGTATTTAATTCAACCCACAATGAGGCACGGGGAATTCTATTTAGTGAGGAAGCGGATTATGGTCAATATGCAGGGTATGAAGAATTATCACTTGCTTTAACCAATGGCCCTATGTACGAGTTTTTAACTTTTCAGTTGGTTGAAGTTCATCTTTCTGAGACGGAGAGCTACGTGGCGGCGATTAACCGTGATGGAGAAACTATGCTTCGAGTGTATTTTAAGTTTGAAAATGATGTTTGGAAAATCACATCCGTTCAGGAAGTATAATCATTGACAATTATTTTAGTGGTACGGACCTCTTCTCCATGTTAAGATATTCTGGTAGATCTTAAAAAGAAGAGGTGCCATCTTGAAAAAAGGTTTAATTATAGGAATGTTTTATCTGCTTGGGTTACTGCTGCTGTCATTTGGAATCAGTATGATGATCGTTGCGGATCTTGGCGTTGGACCATGGGATGCTTTATATGTTGGCTTATCAGAAACAATCGGCTTTACGGTTGGGACATGGGTGTTTATACTCGGAATCATTTTGATTCTGTTAAATGGATATTTAATGAAAAAGATGCCTGATTTTCTGGCGATTATTACGATTTTTCTCATTGGTGTGTTTATGGATTTCTGGCTGCTTGTTGCTTTTGCCGGAATTGAGTCGCTCGCAATGCCTGTCAGAGCGATGATGCTTGCTGCAGGGGTAATTATTATTGCAGTCGGTATCACATTCTATCTGCAGGCAAACTTTGCGAGAAATCCGATTGACAGTCTGATGATTGCGATTCAGACGCGCACAGGTAAGAGTCTTGCATTCTCAAAAACTGTGATGGAAGTAAGTGTGCTTGTAATCGCGTTTCTATTCGGCGGACCGATCGGGCTTGGAACGGTGATTGTAGCATTTGGAATCGGCACGCTGATTCAGCTGTTTATCACACCGGTTACGAATACGCGGAAGCGTCTGACGAATGAAACTGAGGTTGTGCTTTAAAAAGTAATCTTTCAATAAGGTGGCTGTTGATTTCCGTTTCAGGCGGAAGCTTTCCGCGGCCGGGCGGTGAGCCATCAGGCTTCGCCATGATCGTCACACCTGTCCCTTCCTGCCGCAGGAGTCACCGCCTTACACTCCAATCATCAGCTGTGCATTCACTCCGTTTTACTTTAATAAGCATACAAAAAAGGCCTGTTCAACTGCGAACGGGTCTTTTTTAATGCGAAAATAAAATTTCTGAACATTCAAATTTTATACATGTTAAATGTTATAATAAAAAGCAAAAGGAGGCGTTTTCCCATGAAAAAGTTCGGGATCTTAGCAGCGGCTTCTATTCTATTGTTTTTACTGTTTCCGAATCAGGCAAAAGGTGTTGTGTCATTCGACGATGTACCGATGGATCACCCATTTGTATGGGAAATCATTTATCTTCATGAACAGGTGATTATTGATGGGTATGATGATGGAACGTTCAGGCCTTATAACAGAGTAACAAGATCACAGGCGATGAAAATGATTGGTGAAGGAATCTTTCTTTATAAAGAGCAGCGGCCAACTCCGTTCAGTGATGTGCCGGAAAGTGCGTATTATTCAGGTTATGTGATGACAGCGTATGAGAATGGGTATATCAGTGGTTACAGTGATGGAACATTCAGGCCACATCAGGACCTGACAAGAGGGCAGGCGGCTTTAATTTTTGCAAGAGCATTCAAATGGGCAGATGCTGAACCTGCAGGATTCAGTGATGTGACAGGTGATGGTGAGATGGCTAGAGCGGTAGCTAAGCTGAAGGAACACGGCGTTACAACCGGTTATCCTGATGGAACGTTCAAACCTTATGAGAAAATTACAAGAGGTCAGTTTGCAGCCTTCCTTGCACGGGCAATTGAACCAACGTTTGTCCCGCAGTATCAATCTCTTTTAGAAACTGCAAATGACATTCTTGGTCATTTACAAAATGAAGAATTCGGAGATCTTGCAGCGTATATGGGTGAAGAACCGCTGACGTTCTGTCCTTATGCCGGCAACTGTATTGATCATGGCGGGGTACAGTTCAGTGCTTTGGAGCTTGATGGTTTCATGAGCGATCCTGATATTTATTACTGGGGAGATCAGGATGGCTCCGGATTTCCGATTGAACTGACACCGGCAGCCTATTACGATGAGTGGCTGATGGATGCTGAATATGAATCCAAAACGCGTTACGACCGCTCAAAGCATATGTCTACAGGAGAATTAATCAGACAGAAATATCCTGAAGGAAGAGTAGTAGAGTATGCATATGAAGGAACAGAAGAATTTGGTTATATGGACTGGCAAAGCCTGAATCTTGTATTTGAAAAGAATAACAGCGGTGAATGGGTATTGATCGCCATTATTAATGACCGCTGGACAATCTGAGGTGGATCCGGTCTCAGAAGTGAGACCGGATTTTTCCATTTAATTGTTATTGACTAAATATCCACATCCCGTAAAATAAATACAAAGAACTATTTCGAAAGACCTGATGAATGGGGGGGTGAGGGATATGAAGCTGCAAAAACAGACATTATGGGTAATCGGGGGGAGCATGTTTCTTTTTTTGATACTGCTGACCACTTTTATCAGGCCAATGCTGCTGGCTGATGCTCTGGCAATGGATGAAGAAAGTATGTTAAGAGATATGGATAGGATCAGTAATGCGATCCGTCTTGAGCAGGAGCTGCTGACGAGTCTGAATCAGGACTGGGCGCAATGGGATGAGACGTATGATTTTGTGCGCGGTGAAAACCCTGAATTTACACCTGCCAATATTGATGAAAATACTTTTATGAATAATAGAATCTGGCGGATGATGGCGATTAATAATGAGGGGGAGCTTCTGCTGGACCGCAGTTATGGACTGACAAAAGAAGCTGCATTGCTTACAGAGCAATTTTCGGGTCTCGCTCCCTCGCTGAATAATTATTTAATCGGTATGAATGATTCATTTTTTATTGTATCTGTACAAAGAGTGCTGCCGACTTCAGGTGTCGGACAGTCTGCCGGAAAACTGATTATTGCAAGGGATATTAGCAGTAATTATGTCAAGCGTCTTGGATACGACCTATCACTGGAACTTGACGCCACAGTAATAAACGGATCAATCGAACAAAACAGAGCGGTCAGAACTGTCAGTGAGGATCGTCTCGAGGGACAAATGGCTGTCAGAGGCTCTGAAAGAAATGTAAACATGCTCCTGACGATCGATAAACCGCGCAGTTATTATCTTTCTAAAAGAGATGTGATTACTAAGTTTGTTATGTCCTTAGTTGTGTTAATGACGGTAATCGCTGTTGTCCTCTTTATCATGCTTGACCGGCTGATGATTTCAAGAGTGACTTCACTATCAAAACAGTTAAATCAGATTCGCAGCAAGCGTGATATCAGTGCGAGAGTGCAATGGAAGAATCATAATGGGGATGAAATTCATGCACTGGGGAAATCCATTAACGGCATGCTGGATTCAGCTGAACAATCACACAGCGAGATCTCAAATATGGCCAGACATGATCAGTTAACGGGTATGCTGAACCGCTATGGAATTATCGATGAATTCCAGCGCTTAAAAGATTCAGCTGATACGAATATTGCTTTTCTGTTTTTTGATCTGGATGGATTTAAAAGGATTAATGATTCCCTTGGACATAAAATGGGTGATGCCCTGTTGAAAAAAGTCGCAGATAGATTAAGTCATTTTAAAAGCTCAGAAAGCGAAGTCATTGCGAGAATGGGCGGAGATGAATTTTTGATGCTGATGCAGACCTCAGGTCCGGATTACCTTGAAGAACGCGCCAATGAAATGATCAGAGAATTAAAGCAGAATTATATCCTGAATGAAATTAAAACATTTGTAACTTCAAGTGTAGGCGTTGCCAATTATCCGGAGGACGGTGCTACATTCGATGAAGTGCTTCAGGCAGCTGATATCGCGATGTATGAAGCAAAACGAAAAGGGAAAAACCAGCTGGTCCACTACCATGACCTTGCAGGTGATCTGGATTATAAAAACATCCTGATGCTTGAAAACGATCTGAAGTTTGCACTTAAAAATAATGAGCTGTACCTGGATTACCAGCCGGTTTATACAGGATCAAAAAACCGCATGATTGGTGTTGAAGCGCTAATCAGGTGGGATCATCCTGTAAAAGGAAGAATTCCGCCTAACATTTTTATTCCAATCGCTGAGAACGGAAACTTCATCAGTGACATTGGTGAATGGGTACTCGAACAGAGCATTGATCAGACAGCAAAGTGGCATAGAAGTGGGCACACACACGTTGGGGTAGCTGTAAATGTCTCTAAAATGCAGATGAAAAACAAGGAGCGTTTCCTGAAAAAGCTTGATGACCTGCTCGAAAAATATCAATTTCCGCCTGAGCAGCTGCAAATTGAAATTACAGAGAGTGATATTTTCTTTTTCGATGGAGAGATTGTGGAATTTGCAGCAGAACTGAGAAAGAAGAACGTCAGAGTGGCGCTTGATGATTTTGGCGTAGGGACGTCTACACTGTTTAATCTGAGAAATATGCCGGTTAATGTTGTGAAAATTGACCGCTCATTTATCACACACGTACCATCAGAAGAATTTGATTCGAAGCTGCTGAAAGGACTCTATCAAGTTCTCGAGGGAATTGGTATGCATATCATTACAGAAGGTGTGGAAACGGCTGAGCAGGCTGCTTTTATTAAGGGCAACAGTTCTTCAGATATTCAGGGATTTTATTTCGGCAGACCCATGAAGCCTGAGCAGGTTGCACTTTTACTTGAACAGGAAGCCGCCTGGCGTGAGGCAGCAGCTGACTTCAGAGGGTAGATGGATTAATAAGAAAAACAGAGCCGCGGATGATGATCCCGGCTCTGTTTTTAATAGGTTAAACTTCTCTGCGCATAGCCTTCAGTACATCAATCTCAGTCGCACGCTTTGCAGGTCTTAAACCTGACAGCATCGTCACACCGAGACAGATCACAACAGCGATCAGCACTAAGGTGAACGGAATAGAGGAGAACTGTAATCCGGCAGGCAGCTCTTCCTCAAACACTGTTTCAAGAATCATTGGCAGTGCCAGGTTCACACCAATACTGATTATATAAGATACCGCAATTCCAATGATTGCCCCGATCAGTCCGATATACGTACTCTCAAGCAGGAAAATCCGTTTGATCACTTTCGGGCTTGCCCCAATTGCTTTCATAATTCCAATATCCGGTGCGCGTTCTGTAACTGCCATTGTCATTGTATTAAAGATTCCGATCGATGCGATCAGTATTGCAATGGTTCCAATGAAAATCAGTCCGGCCTTTGCAATATTGAACAGTGTATTGATCTGACCCATTTCGCTTACGATAGAATACACATAATATCCTTGATCTTCAAGGGAGGTCATCACGCTTTTAACCGCTTCAAGATCATCTGCATAGACAGTGGCAGTGTCGTATCCGGTATCCTCTTCAGCTTCTCCCGGGTCAGTCAGCATCGCTTTTGATGTTCCGGTGATGCCTTCGAGCTCAGCCAGTTTTTCATCTGTGATATAGACGTTCTGATCCCAGTACCATTCCCGGCCCGGCTGTTCAAGTACTCCTGTCACCGTCACAGGTACTGTTTCTGTTATTTCTTCACCGTCTTCCATTCTTTTAAATTCAAGATCGAAAGTCTGACCGATGATATCACCTGTAAAGCGATACTCTGGTAAAAGCTGACCGTCCTCGCCATATTCAACTTCTTCAGGATCCACATCATCCTTCATCAGATTCAGCGCAAAATGATAACCTACCGCTACTTCATCTTTTGTTTCAGGGAAAGAACCTTCTTTTAACTCAATTCCTGCATTTTTCATTGAAGGGAAGTGGCTCTGGAACGTCTGAGAGTAAATTTCATAACCATCAGTCACGTAGCGCGTTTCCTGTTTAACTTGCTTAGCGCGGGTGACTGCATTGACACCTTCAAGCGCTTCAATCTCAGTTATATTCTGGTTGGTCAGGCTCTCCGCATTGCCATTCCCGGCGTCTTTTCCGGCTACTTCAATCTGTGTTACCTCCGGGGATTCAATGGTATCTTTAATGACTGTATCGTGAAGGCCGAATGCAACCGACGCAAGAACGATCAGGAATGCAACACTCATCGCAGAAGCGAGAATCGTCATAAATACGCGCATTTTATTTTTCTTCATATTCTGCCTGATAAAACGAAACTGGTCTTTCAGCTTCATGCGAACACCCCGTTTCGGACAAGTTCTCCATCAGCAATTTCAATGGTCCGGTCACCAATTTTCGCTACTTCATCATCGTGGGTGATAATGACGAACGTGATCCCGCGTTCTTTATTCAGCTTCTTTATAAAAGCTAGCAGATCCGCTTCCGTTTCACTGTCCAGACTTCCTGTCGGCTCATCCGCTAATATGAGAGGCGGCTCAAGCACAAGTGCCCTCGCAATACTGACGCGCTGCTGCTGTCCGCCTGAAAGCTCACTTGGATAATGATCCTTAAAGTTTTCAAGGCCTACTGTTTTCATCATTTCAAGTGTCATCTGCTTTCTGGCCTGTTCAGACATCCCTTTTAAAATCAGCGGAAGCTCAATGTTTTCATACGCCGTCATACTTGGGATCAACTGGAAGCTCTGAAAGATAAAGCCCATATTCTTAAGACGGAATTCAGCAAATTCCTCTTCTGTAAACTCGCTGACCTTTTCATCAAGAATGACAATTTCTCCTTCAGTAGGGCGGATAAAGCCGCTGATCAGATTCAATAATGTTGATTTCCCTGATCCGCTTCGGCCGACAATTGATACGATTCCTCCTTGAGCTACATGCAGTGAGATATTCTTCAGTACATCAAGACGGGACTGCTGGCCCTTTTTACCGAGCACGAACTGATGGCTCAACTGGTTAATTTCGATCATATTAACACTCCTTTTTCTTATTTTTGGCAAAAAGAAAGAAGGGACCCTAAAAAACAGATCCCTTGCATTCAATTAGTCGAACTGGCTTGTGATGAAGTCTGGGGCATCAGCCTCATCAAAGCTGACGAAACTGTAGCCGTCGCTCATACGGAAGAACACGATATAATCTCCGTATCGCTGGCCGGAATTGATCTCGAACAGCTCCTGAATTTGTTCAGAATCAGTAATCTCAATCGTTGGCACATTCAGATCTTCAGGTGTCATCCGTTGTTCATATACGATCGCATCTGTCGTCATATTGAACTCGTCACCATCAGACTTTGCAACGGTTACAGATTCGATATTTTCAGAGAGGAACAGTGCATCTTCGTAGCCTTGCTCCTTGAACCATTCAATCGTGTTTGTGTGTTCAGTCGTAATCCCTATATATAAGTCATAAGGCAGCTGCATAGAGAACTGGACCTCACCTGCAGTCTGTTGCTGCCAATTCACTGCGAGCTCTTCTGAAGGCATTGTTTCAAGGTCAGCCTTCATTGCATTGATCAGACTCTCCATCTCATCCGGATCAGCAATTCTCACAGGTTCACTGTTATGATTCGAGTAAAACATCATATAGTTTAGCTTATCGCTTCTTGAAGCAATATAGACAGGATCATACGTTTCTTTAAAGTCCTGCGTGCTTCTGAGATCAGCCGTCACGTCCTTAAGGTAGGCATGATTGACATCATATTCCCGAGACAGTGTACTGCCATCCTCAAGCGTATAGTTAATCATCACCGGGCTCCAGTCATCACGCATATTGTATTCATGATCAATCATATCGCGGTGAATGGATGTTACCATTTCAATCGCTTCAGGGTCTGTTAAAGAAGGGTCTGCAGTTTCTTCTAAGTCCCACCAGATACTGTTGCGTGAGTTAGGACTATGAATCTCAACTGACGCCACTTCACCTGCTGAAGGCACTTTATCTTCATAAAAACCTGCCACAAGATTGATCGGCACAAGCAGTAAAGTCACCACCACACCGTATACAACAAATCCTTTCCATGGCCAAGACAGGCGCAATGTTTTCTGCAGGATCATCTGCAAAATCGTGTAGGCGATAAACGCACCAAGCACATAACCAACGATCGTCCACACCATATTGCCCTGTTGAATCTCGGTAAAATAAAAGCCGAAGATCAGCATCACAAACAGTGTCAGACTGTATAAGAATACGTATCTCACGAAAGAGAATACAATCGTCTGGTCTGTCGCCTCAGAAGGCCGCTTCGCATAAGCCAGATAAGACAGCGCCACCAGCACTGCAGCGATCAGCGTGTATACAAGGTACTCCGTCAAAGTGAATGGAGTCTGTGTCAGTTCAATCAGACGTCCAAAGAAAATACCGTTTGTCAGCAGCGTTTCTGTATAAGCACTTAGCGCAAGTCCCGTAACATAGTACTGAAGGTTTGTCAGAATCAGCAGAATGATCAGAGCAGGAACCACAATGACTGTATATGTCAGTGCCCCGTGCAGCAGTGCATTCCCGACAAACACCCCGATCGTAACCGTCAGAATGAACATAAACAGCATAATCAGGTAAGATAATCCGATCCAGCTGAAAATATCAGTGATCGCATAAAACTGATCAGTCAGGAAGGGATACAGAATGGCAATGAGTATGCCTGTAATGACGAGTGGAACAAATAATGTCACAGCACCCGTTACATACACATTTGTTAAGATCGTTCCTCTTTTAAATGGGAGACTGTGAAAGAAATCGGTTGCTGATTTATTCGTCATAAAGTTCAGCAGGATAATCCCAATCAGGACAGGGAATGAACAAAATGCGATCAATTGGAACGCAATTGAAAATTCCGTCAGCGGATTGAGAATGCCTTCGTAATCGGCGAACCCGGCGTAATACTGATCATTGCGAAGTGTCATCTCCCGGATAAACATACTGAGCGGCAGCATAACTGCCAGTGCAATGGCTAAAAATACGCCAATCCACGTAACCGATCTCAGCTGCTGTCTGAACAGCCCCTTATTCCACAATAAGATTCCGGATTTCATAGCCTACACCTCCCAGCTCATAAATAAAGATTTCTTCAAGTGTTAACGGCAGTAAATCAAAGATCGCCGGATTAAAACTCTGAACATAAGGAAGAATCTCTTCCTCGCGTCCTTTTACGATAATCAGCAGCACACTGCCGCGCTTTTCATAATGCAGCACATCAAGTCCGCTCAGGAATGCATCCTTTTCGGGCAGCTGCTTAAATGCGATCTGAAGCTTATGAATATCAGTTTTCAGTTCATCCAGATCCCGTTCAAATAAAAGTCCGCCGTTATGCATAATCCCAACGTAATCACAGAAGTCTTCCATCTCGCGCAGGTTGTGTGAAGACACAATCAGCGTCAGCCCGCGATCAGCTACATCCTGCAATATCGCATTTTTCATCTGCTGGCGCACCACCGGATCCAATCCGTCAAACGGCTCATCCAAAATCAGCACATCCGGCATTGCAGAGAGCGTCAGTATAAATGAAGCCTGCCGCTGCATCCCTTTTGACATACGCGTCAGCTTCTTATCCGGATTCATTCTGAAATGCTTTGTCAGCTGCTGAAATCTTTTTTCGTTCCAGCGTGTATACACTTCTTTATAAAAACCGGCCATATCATTCAGAGAAGTCTGGTGCAAAAAGTGCGGCTGATCAGGTATAAACAACACGTGCTGTTTCGTATCAGGTGTCTCAAACACCGGTTTGTCAGCGATTTTCACTTCACCGCTGTCATATCTGTAGATACCAGCAAGGATCTTGAGCAGTGTCGTTTTACCGGCGCCATTCGAACCAAGAAGTCCATAGATCGAACCTTTTTTCACATGGAGTGTGAGATCTTCAACAGCCTGCAGATCGTCAAACCGTTTATTAACTGCGGACGCCTGTATCATTTTTCACCCTCCTTTTCACCAACTTCAATTTTTTGAATCAGACTGATCAGATCATCCTTCGACCCGCCAAGAAACAAAAATTCGCTCACAATTTTTTCTAAATCCTGTCTCAGCATCTCCAATCTCTCCCCATTTCCATCATTCTGCAATGGCGCCACAAAGCTGCCTTTTCCAGGAACGGAATAAATGAATCCTTCGCGCTCAAGCTCGCGGTAAGCCTTCTGTATCGTATTCGGATTAATCGTCAATTCCTGCGCCAGATTCCTGACCGAAGGCAACTGCTCATCCTGCTGCAGCAAATCCTTGATCATCAGTGTCTTCAACTGATCCATCAGCTGCTCATAAATCGGCACCCGGCTGCGCGTATCCAACGTAAACATCCGCACCCTCCTCCAAATATTAGTGTATTACCTGTACTACTAATTGTAATACGGTTGGTACGGATGGTCAATACTATTTTTTGTAATTATTTTTTGCGGTTGATGCAGTTGGGAAACTGGGGGTTTGGTTACGGGGGTTCGGCGTAAAACTGGTGGTGTTCGAGAGTAAGTCTCTGGTGTTCGACGTTTGAGATGTCATATTCGGCGTTTAATCCATCCGGTTCGACACTCAGTGGTAAAGGTTCGCCACTTCGGGTATATAGACTCATCAAAAAAGCGCCAATTAATTGGCGCGAAATGGCTTGTTCATTCGGTAAAACCTCTTGCTTGTTTTATAAAATGGTTCCAGTCCGGCTCTAAGCATCAATA
This sequence comes from Jeotgalibacillus alimentarius, assembly GCF_000829445.1. Taxonomy (GTDB): domain Bacteria; phylum Bacillota; class Bacilli; order Bacillales; family Jeotgalibacillaceae; genus Jeotgalibacillus; species Jeotgalibacillus alimentarius. The sequence continues at coordinate 102,884 of NZ_JXRQ01000015.1, read as the reverse complement.
TTCTGGCGGTGCCCGGGCGCGCTAGTTTTAACATCATTCGAGCCTGTTTATTCGCAATAGAATCAGACACAAAAGTAAGGTAGACAAACAGTGTATCCTGATAAGTCTCATCGTTAGGCTCTCTGCAAACCAAACATCTAAAACGCCGTCCGGTCCAGATGCATGACAGTTCAGCGCATTGGTGGCACCAGACACCAGGGATCAACTGGCTATAAGACAGATTGAGTCGCTCGAGTGTATTATAAATCTTTTCGTTTACCGTATAGGTCTTCAGGGTTTGAGACACGTGGAGTAACTGATCAGGAGTCATTTTCGGGGGCAGGTCTGATTCGCATAGTTCTCTCAATTTCATGGTTAATCTTTCAATCCGGCATATTTCTTTGGGAAGAACGGTATGAGTACCGACCGCCTCTAAATGAACGTTTTGATGTGTAAATGTAATTAATGAGTAGATAGGAAGGTCGATGTTCATTTTTTTGAAGAGCTGCAGTAAACCTTTGCGGTGGCGTTCTGTCTGAAGGGATGGGTGAGTAGAGGTGAAAATGGAGCCATCAGGTTCGTGGCGGTACATCTGTTCGTTTTCAAGATCTAGCAGGATGTGTCCTTTTAAATGTTTTGTTTCAATTGTCAATGCAAAAGAGGGAGTTAAGAGTAGATGATCAATTTGAATTGTCTCACCATCAAACGGAAAAATGAGATTGAAACCAATCAGGCATTCATCAGATGCAAAAGGAGAGAGTAGTTGGTCGACTCGTTTTTCGCCAAATTCACCTGCTCGGATGATAGAGGCGTCTTTGAGAAGGGTTGTTCTGGCAGGTAGGTTCTCGGGCAAATGTCTTGAGAGGAGTTCGTAGGCATGTGCACGGATTGAGGGTTTTCTGTCATAAAAGATCAATGATATTTCCTCCAAATCTATTTAGTTTTAACTATCATATACGAATAAGAATGCAATTACACGAGATTTTTTGAAAAAAACGAGGCTGGCTGGGTAGGTCAATATACCCTGAGTGTTGAAGTTTTGTTTTGAACGTCGAACCCCGTGTGGTGAGTGGCGAAGAAACTATGCTAAGCGTCGAACCCCGTGTGTTATATGCCGAACATCCGATGTTGAAGAGCGAACCCCCCACAACCCCCAATTTCCCACCACCATCCCACTAAATGCTAAAATACACTTAACAATCCGAAAGCAGGTGACGAGATGGAGAAGGAGATTCAGGTTGCGGAGGCGTCGATTCAGGAGATGGAGCCACGGGTGCAGGCGCACAAGTGGTATCCGCGGTTTCACGTGGCGCCGCGGGCGTATTGGATGAATGACCCGAATGGTTTTTCGTATTTTAATGGGGAATATCACTTGTTTTATCAGCACCATCCATTTTCGCCGGAGTGGGGACCGATGCATTGGGGTCATACGGTGAGCCGTGATCTGGTGCACTGGGAGCATCTGCCTGTGGCGCTTGCGCCGAGTACGGAAGATGATGCGGATGGTTGTTTTTCGGGCAGTGCGATTGAGGTGAACGGGAAGCTGGTCGCGATGTATACGGGGAATGTATGGACAGGGCCGGATCATGATACTGATCTTAAGCAGGTACAGATGATTGCTGAGAGCAGTGACGGCATTCATTTTACAAAACGCAAGGAGCCTGTGATTCAGGAAGCACCCCAGGGGGATATTCATCCTTACCATTTCAGGGATCCAAAGGTGTGGGAGCATAATGGTACATATTATTGTGTGCTGGGATCGCGGACGAAGGATCACCAGGGGCAGGTGCTGCTGTATAAGTCGGATGATTTACTGAACTGGACGTTTATGGCGGTATCTGCGAAAAAGGATGAGAACGGCGGCTTCATGTGGGAATGTCCCGACTTCTTTCATTTAGGGGATCATGACGTGCTTGTCATGTCGCCACAGGGCGTGAAGCCTGAGGGGGAGAAGTTTCATAACCTGCATCAGGCGGTGTATGTGCTGGGTAAGCTGGATTATGAGACGGGTACGTTTGCACACGGAGATTTCCAGATGCTTGATGCCGGCTTTGACTTTTATGCGCCTCAGACGCTTGAAGATCCTGAGGGCAGGCGTGTGATGATCGGCTGGATGGATATGTGGGAGAGTCAGATGCCGACGCAGGAGCATGGCTTTAGCGGGGCGATGACGATTCCAAGAGTTCTTTTGCCGGACGGGGACAGGCTGCTTGTCCAGCCGCTGCCGGAGCTTGCTGAACTGAGGAAAGAAGCAGTACAGTATGAAAATGAAGCCGTTTCAGCTAAACGAACGTTTGATTCAATTAATGGAACATGTCTTGAAATGAAAGTTGAAGTGAATATACAGAATGCAAATGCTTTTCATATAAAATTCAGATGTGGAAACGGAGAGAGAACGGTTCTGTCATGGGTGAAGCAGGACGGAGCAGTCACATTGGACCGGACAAAGTCAGGCGCCGGCGTGAGCGGGACGAGAACAGTAAAGGTGAAGGCAGACAATGATCTTTTAACATTCCACCTGTTCCTTGATCAGTCCTCGGCAGAGATTTTTATAAATGATGGTGAAGCTGTGATGACGGCACGTATTTATCCTGGAGAAAAGTCAGATGACATTGAGTTTGAAGCGGATGGTGAGGCTGTAATTGAGCGTCTTGAGAAGTGGGAGCTTCATTCAGCTTTTTCACCAAAAGGAGGAATGTAGATGCGATCTATTAATCCCGATAACCAATCCGAACGCGACAACTACAAGCTGTTAACAGGCGGGATCATCCCGCGTCCAATTGCATTTGTAACGACTGAATCTGAATCGGGTGTGCTCAATGCAGCCCCGTTTAGTTATTTTAATATTGTATCCGCCGACCCGCCGCTGATCTCAGTGTCTGTTCAGCGAAAAGCAGGCGAGCAGAAGGATACGGCGCGGAACGCAGTGTTTAAAGGGGAATTTGTTGTCCACATTGTGGATGAAAGCAATGTGGATAAGGTAAATATGACGTCAGCGAGTCTGCCGGCTGATGAAAGTGAAGTTGATCTGGCTGGGCTGACGCCTGTGAAAAGTGATGTGATCAGCGTACCCGGGCTTGAAGAGTCCAGGTTCAGAATGGAATGCGTCCTGGAGCAGCATATTCCGCTTGGCGGTCAGGATGGAGTTCCGTCGACGGATCTTTTGATCGGCAGAATTGTGCGGTTTCATATTGCTGAATCGATCTATGAGAAGGGACGCATTGATCCTGAAGGACTTGGCGCTGTGAGCAGGTTGGCCGGGAGTTATTATGCGAAGCTTGGTGAGATGTTTTCATTGGAGAGACCTAAATAGTGTTTGAGTGAGGCCGGGGAGCGTGATGCTGTCCGGTTTTTTGTGTTGCAGATGAGTCGACGTGTGGGGATGGGTCTATATACCCGAAGTGGCGAACATAACAGTTATTACGTTGAACATCTGAATTTAGAAGTCGAACATGACTGGTTTTGTGTCGAACCACAGCTGTTATACGTCGAACACCACGCGTTATACGTCGAACCACCTCATCACAATTCATAGTCCTTTAAAAAAAGTAAAACCAACTTTACAAAAAGACAAGTCTACTTTACAATCTAACTAACATATATTGGAGGAGATCAAATGGCCATCAAAAATCGGGTGAAGGAACTCCGGGCACGCCACGGCCTCACACAGGGGGACCTCGCTAAAAAAATCGGTGTCACTAGGCAGACAATTGTATCACTTGAAAAAGGCAGCTATACGCCGTCGCTGCTGCTGGCGCTGAACATTGCAGAAGTATTCGGGGAAGCAGTGGAATCCATTTTTATGAAGGAGGAAGAGCAGTGAGAAAAGTATTAATTGAAACGATATGCAGTGTAATTTTTTATGTGCTGTTAGCAGTCACAGTTGGAAGTACGGTGCATGCCATGCAGGAGTTGACTGAAGGATATGAAGCACGTGAGCTGGATGATGTGCTTGGCAAAACGGTCAGCTGGTCAAATGAAATCAATATTGGGTCTGAGGGGATTACGATTGAAGATGTGCGGGAGGTGACTGATAATGAGACCGGTCAGACCGAAGCAGATGTGATCAGCGTCACAGTGAATTCTCTTCCATGGCTGCTGTTATTTCTCTTTACGATTCCATGGATGATCTACAGCTTTATCACGCGTGACCGTTCAGTATCGTTTAATGTATTTGCGACAAAGATGACTGAGTTTCAGGAGACAGATGAAAGAGAAGTACAGATTACCCGCGATGCGACAAAAGCATCTTACAAATCAATCGGAATCCTAGTGCCACTGCTTCTCGTACTGAGCATGTTTTATCCCCTGATCTACGGTTTCCTGCCAGCATATCCGGTATATCTCCTTGCAAGTACCATTATTATCCCCACCCTTGTATATGGTATTGTATGGATAAAAGAATACAGGAAATAAGCGTCCATCATACAACTAGTATAACTTTGAAAAAGGGAGGATTTTTTTCTTTTACAGAGAAATAAACAAGTATTACGAATGAAAGGATTGAGTCTATATGATCCACATTAAACATTCACTGATCGGGGAAAAAACAATACAAGACCTGTCTCATGATTACGATCTGCCTGAAGTGACAGAATGCCTGTTTTTAGCACGCGGCCTGAACGATACGTACGTGCTGAAAACAGTAGAAGACAATTATATCTTCCGTGTCTACCGTAAAGGGTGGCGGGAAGAGGATGCGATTTTATTTGAGCTTGAGGCCATTGAATTTGCTCAGCATGAGGGCATTCACTCATCTATCCCGGTAAAACGTAAGGACGGGCAGCATCTGACAAAAATTGAAGCGCCTGAAGGAACACGTTTTGGCGTGATGTTCACCTATTCAAAAGGAGAGCGCCCTGAGATTACGGAAGAAAACAGCGGCAGAATCGGCCGTGCTCTTGCGAATCTGCACAATGCGACTGACAAATTCAAGCCGTCAACCAGCAGAGGTTACGAACTGAATGTGAATCATCTGTTAAAAGCACCTGCTGCGATCATTATGAAGCGGCTCGGTCATGCATTGACTGAAGAACAGGAGACGCTGCTCCATGAAGCTGTCAGTAAGGTAAAGGAAGTGGCTGAAAATAAAGAGCTTTCCTATGGGTTCTGTCATGGGGACTTTCACAACTTCAACTTCCATTTACACGATGGCAATTTAGAAGCATTTGACTACGACTGCTGTGGTATTGGGTATCGTGCCTATGATATCGCAGTCTTCTGGTGGAATCTGAAAAACAATTATCCGCAGCAGGAAAAAACGTGCTGGCGTTCATTTTTAAACGGGTATGAAAGTGTCCGGAAAATTAATGAGCACGATAAAAAAGCACTGCCTTATTTTGTAGCTGCACGCCGGATCTGGTTCATGGGCATTCTTGCAGCGAATGAAGATGTCTGGGGACGCGCATGGATTAACGGACAGAATATGAATCACTTTTTCGGTCAGCTTGCATCCGATGTTAAATATTTTGAGGAACAGTAAAACTGCCGGGCTTCCCGGCAGTTTTACTGTTTTTCAAGGACATTTCATCAGTAATAAAAATGTCCCGGCAGACATAATATGTGTCAGTGTTTTCTGTTAATTGGCTGATTTTCAGCGAATTTTTAATGCAATTCCTTAGAGAGGTGTGATAGAATGAAAAAGAATTTAAATGAGAATGAGAATCATTTGCTTATAAATCAATGTTCACGGAAGATTTCAAGTTGAAAATCAGGAGTGAAAATCATGGAGAAAAATTTATTTGACGTTACGATTATCGGCGGAGGCCCTGCCGGATTATATTCAGCTTTCTATAGCGGTCTGCGCGGAATGAAAACGAAAATTCTTGAATACCAGCCTTATTTAGGCGGGAAAGTTAACGTATATCCGGAAAAAATGATCTGGGATGCAGGCGGTATGCCACCTGTGACCGGTGCTAAAATGGTTGAACAGATGATCGAGCAGGGACTGACTTTTAACCCTTCTGTCTACCTGAATGAAAAGGTTGAAACAATCTCAAAAAATGAAAACGGTCACTTTGAAATTAAAGCGGCAAATGGCAATTTACATACTTCAAAAACTGTTATTGTAGCAGTTGGAAGTGGAATTTTGAATCCGCAGAAGCTTCAGATCGAAGGCGCGGAACGTTTTGAAGTTACGAACCTTCACTATACAGTTCAGTCACTGAAGAAATTCAAGAATAAGACCGTTCTGATCTCAGGCGGAGGCAATACTGCGATCGACTGGGCAAATGAACTTGAGCCGATTGCAAAAAAGGTATATATCACGCACCGAAGCTGTAACTTCAAAGGACATGAATCCCAGATCGGCCAGCTGATGGGCAGTACGGCGGAGTGCCTGTTGAACACTCAGATTACCAGGCTGCACGCAAATGAAGCGCATGATGCAATTGACCGCGTTGAACTGACACACAGTATTACAAACGAACAAAGCTCGTTGGAAGTGGATGATGTCATCATTAATCATGGCTATGAAATCGATGCATCACTGATCAAAAATAGTGAACTTCCTATCAATATGGTGGATGAATATTTTATTAAAACAAAGTCCGGCGGCGAATCGAGCGTGCCGGGACTATATGCAGCAGGAGATATCTCCAAGCATGACGGTAAGCTGAACCTGTTGATGGGAGCATTCCATGATGCTGCAATTGCAGTGAATCAGGCGAAGCGCTATATTACACCGGATGCGGGGTCTGCTGCAATGGTATCTTCACATAATGATGTATTCAAAGAAAAGAACCGTGAACTTGCTAAGCAGATATAATGAAAAAGTCGGGGCTGCAATGTCCCGGCTTTTTATTATTCAAAAATGAGGAGTACTGAGTATCATAGAACCAAGCTAAACACAGTTATCCACACTAAACCCCTGCAGACACGAACATTCCATTCATCCACATGTGGATAATAAGTAACCTTTTTCCATCATATTCTGTATTTAATAGTGGATATGTGTATAAAGTATGTGAATAACTATTGCGGTTGTGGGCGAAATTATTCGTCTGAAGACTGTTTGCAACAAAAAACTGCCTGAGTATGACTCAGACAGTGCGGGGTTAAATACTATTGTTTTTTGAAATACCTGAATCGTCTCTGACAAGACCTTTGGTTTTAGCTTCATGAAGCTGATGTTTCAGTAGCGGATCATCATGTTCATGATTGTTATAATTGTCTGGATCATCTTTGCCGGTCATCTTATTCAATACACCCTTGACCTTATCACCGAAATCCTGATGCTTGTTTTCCATTGTAAAACACTCCTTAGGATTTTGTTTTTCATTTACCCGTTTACGATGAAGACAAACATTTGTCACATTTTGACGGAATGCAGCGGGATGTGACTTTGTTATGATTAAGAAAAATTGATCGGAGCGTTTTGGAATGAAATTAAAGAAGAGAGAGACAGCTGCAATAAAAGTAAGGGAGACATTCCCGCATTTGCTCTGTCCGGTATGCGGTGAACAGCTTACAGAACAGTCTTTGTCTATGATATGTGTGAACAGCCATCGATTCGATTTCGCAAAGAATGGTTCGCTCCACCTGTTAACAAAACCAATAAAAACAAAATATACAAAAGAGTTGTTTGAAGCCAGACATACTTTAATGAACAAAGCTGGATTTTTCAAGCCTGTGATGAATGAAGTGATGTCGCATTTAAGCAGCCGTCATTCTGGCGTCATTCTTGATGCTGGCTGTGGAGAAGGGACTCACTTGGCGCAGCTGATAGAAGGGCTGAATGATTTTACCGGGATTGGAATTGACCTTGCAAAAGACGGTATTCAGACAGCAGCACGTTATTACGATGAACCGATCTGGATGACTGCGGATCTGGCAAAAACGCCAGTAGAGAGCGGGTCTGTGGATATCGTTCTGAATATCCTGTCTCCTGCGAATTACCGTGAATTTACCCGGTTGTTAAAAGAAGATGGGGAAGTGGTTAAGGTTGTGCCCGGATCCGATTACCTGAAAGAGCTGCGCAAGCAGTATGTTGGGGATCAGTATAAGAATGATGAGACAGTTTCAGCTTTTTACGAGCATTTTAACGTGGAGAAAAAAATACCCGTTTATGTCACGCAGGTACTCGATCAAAAGGCCATCAGTGCACTTGTTGATATGACACCGCTCAGCTGGCACGCAGCACCTGAAAAAACAGCTTCTTTTAAAGCATTGAGCCAGACGGAGATGACACTGGATATAGAAATATTAATAGGCAGAAAAAAATGATTTTGTCTAACCTTCCATTATGATAGTCACCCTTGTATAATAACTATATTGGGTCTTTAGTATTATCAAATGATAGATATATGGAATAGATGGAGGGCGTAAGATCATGGATCAGCTGGCTTTTTATCATTTTAAGATTGAGTATGTACTGCTAACAATTATCTTTTCAATCATCAGCAGTACTTTAGCTATACAGTTCAGCAGGCGTGTAAAGTTCACCAGTGATAAACATAAAGAGATGATTCTGATCAGAAATGCTATGCTGCTGGGACTTACATTCTGGCTGACTCATTTTTTTGTCTCAATTTCAATTGATTTACCGCATGATGTAGCTTCATATGTTACCTATTCGATCATCAACTATACCATGTGTGTGATTGGCTCTTATGGTGCACTTAAGGCAGCCCAGTCAGTCGTAAAAAAGAACACGCTGAGATATTTTCTGATGAGTGGTGTGATTGCACTGAGTGTGATATTCGCTAATTCAGCAGGCTTTGCCGTTTTGTTCAGTGAATATATTGACGTGAAGCCGGTTCTGCTGATGATGTCTTTGTTTATGATTTACGGCATGTCTTTATCAATTTACCGTTTCTTACTGCAGATTACACATGAGAATTATGACCGTGCGCTGAGGAAATGGAAGGTGGCTGGTAGCATTTTGACGGGGGCAGCACTCGCAGGTGCTCCTTATATTATGCTGACCTCACTTCTCGATTTTTCAACGATAGCGTCTGCCAGCACTCCGCTCGCACTTGTGCCATTTTTATATGTAATTGCTGCAAATCTGGTATTAAAAGTCGTACCTGATCTTTACAGTGATCAACTCTATCTAAGAAGCACTGAAGTTTATACCTCACTATTCAATCATAATCCCGCAGCCGTTTTTTCAACGGATATCAACGGGAGAATTATTGATGTGAATAATGAAGCGATAAAATTGAGCGGGTATTCTTATGAAGAATTGCGTGGGATGAATATAGAAGAACTGTTTGAAACGAAAAGAAAGCATAATGTTGTCCGCTATTTTAAAAAGGTGTTAAGCGGATCGATGCCAAGACTTCAGTCAAGAATGATGAGAAAAGACCGCGGGTTTTCTGAAGTATCTATTACCGCAATCCGGACGATCACCAATGGCCAGGTGATTGGTGCATTTGGCATTGTAGAAGACATTACAGATAAGAAACGGACTGAGTCCCGTGTGGAATTTCTGGCGTATCATGATGAACTGACGCGTCTGCCTAACCGCAGGAAGTTAAATAAAGTGTCAGAGCAGCTGATAGAATCTAATGTTCCATTCAGTTATATTCTGATGGATTTTGACCGGTTTAAGAGAATCAATGATACATACGGTCATTCGTTTGGTGATCAGCTGTTAAAAGTAACGGGAAGACAAATACGTCAGATTGCCCGTAAGTATAATGCTACAGCAGTCAGGCTCGGCGGAGATGAATTTCTCATTGTATGTGAATCTGAACTTGCAGAAAAGGCTGCCCGTGATGTGCTGTCGGATTTTAATAAACCCTTATCTGTTGAAGGCACAGAAGTCATGATGACAGCAAGTATCGGGTCCGCGAGATTTGGTGAACATACATCGGACGCTGAAGAGTTACTGCAATATGCTGACCTTGCCATGTACAAAGCGAAGGAAGCGGGCGGTAATCAGCTCGTTGAATTTGATCAGTCCTACTCTGAAGACGCCGGAATGCTCCTTGGTATGGAGACAGAGCTCAGAAATGCGATTGGTGAAAAGGAACTCATGGTCTATTACCAGCCGAAAGTAGATTCGAGAACCGGCAGAATCGAGGGTGCTGAAGCACTTGCGCGATGGGATAATAAAGAAAGAGGGATGGTTCCTCCTGGAATTTTTATCCCTTTAGCTGAAGAAAGCGGGCTGATTGTACCGCTTGAACAGCACATTATCTATACAGTGTGTGAACAGGTCGGCGAATGGAACAGGAATGGCACTTTCACAGGCAGGGTGTCTATTAACATTTCATTGAATACCCTGCTGCAGGAAGAATTCCTGGGGTATGTGACCAGTCTGATGAAAACATTTGAAGTACCGGCAGAGTTACTGGAATTTGAAATTACCGAAAGACTTGTCATGAAGCAGGAGGAGTATGTGAACCGTGTGCTGCAAAAGCTGAGAACGCTTGGTGTGACAGTAAGTATTGATGATTTCGGTACCGGATACAGCTCCTTAAGCTATCTGCATAAACTGCATGTAGACAGTCTGAAAATGGACAGATCCTTCACACTGCAGCTCGAAACTGATCCGGGTGTTGCCGCGGCTATTATGTCAATGGCTGAAAATCTTGGACTGAGTATTATTGCTGAAGGTGTGGAGACAATCGAACAGGTCCATCATTTGCAAAAGCTTGGCTGTCACTCCATCCAGGGGTATTATTATTCAAGACCGCTTAACCCTGTTGATTTTGAAGGATATATGTCAACAAGAGAAGTCATTGAAGCGTAACAGGCCAATCCGAAATGAAAGACGCATTTTTCACTCAGATATGTCATACTAATACTATCTTATGTATGTAACTCGAAAAGGAGCGTCAATTGTGGCAATCGTCATTCGTTTTGTAATTTATACCGTTATTTATTTTGTGTTCTCGATGCTGTGGGATCTTGCGTTAGCAGATCAGATTAACTGGGGACCAAATGCTGTGCAATCCGTTCTATTCGGATTCTTCTTCACAATGCTGATGTGGTATTTTGAATTAAGAAGAAGAAAAAGAGAAGAAAAGTAAAAAAACTGAGACACTCACTTTACGAGTGCCTCAGTTTTTTATTTTGCTGCTTCAGTCAGTCCATGGATGGACTCAATGACTGCTTCGAGCTTGGCTTCAATTCTGTGAAGCAGATAGAGCGTCACAATAATTGGAAAGCCGACATCACTGATAAAAGAAATCCACTGTTCCATTCCCTCATTCCTTTCTGTGCCGGATTTTAAAAAGCGGTCAGCCTGAGCTGACCGCCTCTATTATTTACACTGCAAAATCTACTGCTTCAACGCCCCGTGATACGATTCGTGCGCTTTTAATCCCAGTCAGCGCGCCGGATGTGGAAAGAAAAAGGTTTTCATCAATGACCGTCTGCATAGCTGCCTGAACAGCGGCAGGATCAACAGGTTCAATAGGCGAGTCAACTGTCAGGGTCGTATTCCCGCCCTCAGATGTGATGAAGATCAGTTCTAGTGTTTTATCCATGTGTGTATCTCCTTTCTGATTTTAGTTGGTGATTAAAGCGTTACTCTGCCGGACTCGACACTTTCGATCTCAATAAGCTGATAGCTTGAGAGAACAGCAAGTGCTGCTGATGTGTTATACATTTGTTCAGGTGTTGCGTTCAGACGGATGCGGCTGTATGTCTTGCGTTTTGTTACTGCTTTCCCTTCACCGTTCAGACCTGCGTCAAACAGTAGTCGGATGCTGACATTTTTCACTGATACGTTTGCCATGTTGATCACCTCCTTTCACTCACTAGATCGTAAGTGTGGGAGGAAAGGGATACCCTGGGGTGAAGTTTTTTCTGTGGGGATGGGGTTCAGGAGATAATCGTGTGTGTTCAGGAGATTACGGGTGTGGTTCAGAAGATTTCTGCTGGTGATCATAAAATGACACGTGACGTTCAGAAAATTTTAGCGGTGGTTCCGGAGATTGCGTCATTGTACCCATCCGAAAGCACGTCCCCCTCACAATAAAACGCGCAATCCATACACAAAAAGCCCGGACATCCTTGTCCGGGCTTTCAATCTATCAAGCATTCTGTTCAGTTTTAATAGCTATAGCCGGACCGAAGAATTCAAAATTGATCTTTTCAGCCGGAATGCCGATTGCTGTCAGTGACTGGATCACAGCTTCCATGAAGGGTACCGGACCACAGACGAAGAATTCGCCATCGAGGTTGGCTGCCTGCTTCAGTACATCAGCGTTAATGAAACCTGTAAAGTCACCATCAAGGCCTTCCTGTTCGTAGACAATATAGCTCTTCCCGTTTGAAAGTCTGGCTACGGTTTCCTGTACATCATTGCCGAATGCGCGGACGTCCTGGTTACGCGCTGCATGAATGAATGTCACAGGACGATCGGGGTTTTTATCAGCGATTGACTTCAGCATGCTGTACATTGGCGTGATTCCTACGCCACCACTGATGAGTGTCAGTGGATGCTCATCATGAATATTACAGAAGAAATCTCCGGCCGGAACGCTTAGTTCAAGTGTATCGCCTTCGTTTAACTCATCATGCAGGAAAGTTGAAACACGTCCGTTCGGATCCTGTTCAGCTTCTTTTTTAACAGAAATTCTGTAGTAATCCGGTGTGTAAGAAGTCGACAGGCTGTATTGGCGGTTCAGCATATACTCATCACCAGGAATTTTTGTGCGCACTGTTACGTACTGTCCAGGCATAAATTCAGGAAGTTTTTCTCCGTCAGCAGGCTTCAGATAGAAAGAAGTAATGAGTGAACTCTCTTCTTCTTTTTTAGCGATTGTGAAGTTTTTAAAGCCTTCCCAGCCGCCTTCAACTGAAGCTGCATCGTCGTACATATCTTTTTCAATAGAAATAAATGCATCAGCAATGACGCCATACGCTTCGCCCCATGCAGTTAAAATGTCGTCTGTGGCAGCATCGCCTAACACATCTTTGATCGCCTTCAGCAGATATTCTCCTACAATTGGGTAGTGCTCAGGCAGTACGCCGAGGCTGCGGTGCTTATGTGCAATTTTTTTAACAGCCGGAATAATCGCTTCAAGCTGATCGATATGCACTGCGGCAGCGTATACGGTATTAGCAAGTGCTGTCTGCTGGCGGCCCTGTTTCTGATTCGCATGGTTAAAAATATTTAGTAATTCAGGGTGCGCTTCAAATAGCATTGAGTAAAAACGCGTCGTGATTTCAGTTCCTTTTACCTCAAGAACAGGTACTGTGGCTTTAACTGTATCGATTGTCTGTTGAGAAAGCATGTAATCAATCACTCCATTTAAAGGTGTATTTTGAATATATCTTAATGATAACCGAGTAAAATTTAAAAGCAATATATAAAATACATCTTTAATAAAATTGACACAACTGCGCTTTGTTTTGGCAGGGAGATGTCTTTACATGTATAATTGAGTCTCAATAAGAAATAGGGTGAGGTTAATGAAGTTAACTTTATATACAGACTACTCTTTGCGCGTACTGATCTATCTTGGCGCAAAGCCTGAAGGAGAGCTTTCTAATATTCAGGAAATTGCAGACGCTTATCAGATCTCTAAAAACCATCTGATGAAAGTTACGCATGAATTAGGAAAGCTTGAACTGATTGAGACAATCCGGGGCAGAAAAGGCGGGATCAGACTTGCCAAAAAGCCTGAAGAGATTAACGTCGGCCGTGTAGTCAGAAAAACTGAAGATCATTTTGAACTGGTGGAATGTTTTCAGCCGGGCGGGGGACACTGTGTGATTTCTCCTGTATGCGGCTTGAAACATGCGCTGGCAAAAGCATTGCAGGCTTATCTCCAGGTGCTTGACGATTACACGCTTGCCGACCTGGTACACAACCCGCTTGAGCTTCGCAGCCTCTTTCAAAACGATTAAAGACAAAGTCTTCTAGAGGCTTTGTCTTTTTTTATGGCTTTGTTAATGACCAATGTGGTTATAGCACAGCTGTTGATTGCAGCGGAAATCACCAGCCGGATTTAACAAAACCTTTTTTACATATTAACTAAAGACAATTCGTCATGGGTTGTTTACAATAGAATAGTAGGAATAAAGAATTAATCACTTCTTCAAGGACTATTATCATAATAAGTGAGGTTATCAAATGTTAACATTCAAGAAAAAAGAGTCTTCTCTCTACACTGCCCTTATGTCCTATCCGCCAAAAGAAGAAATTGCAAAATCCAAAACCGAATTGAATGACAGATTATATTATATGGGATTCAAGCAGGAGCATTTGCAGACGCTTCAGGAGCTTCAGCCAGTGATTACCTCTATTTTGGATGAAATATTAGAAACCGTACTCGATCATCTGATGAAAAGTCCCGAAATGGCTGTGATTGCCCGGGAAAAGACAACACGTGACAGGTTAAAAAAAGTATTTGCTGATTATTTCAGAAGCCTGCTGAGCGGCAATCTGGATGAACAATATTTTGCGATGCGTAAAAGAATGGGAGAAACGCATAACCGCTCCGGTGTTCCGGTTACATGGTTTCTGGCGACTTATTCCGCGTTCCAGACACTCTTGATTCCAAAAGTTGTTGAACAGCTACAAAAAAATCCGGCAGATCTTCAAAAAGCCCTGCTGGCAGTAACGCACGCAATGAACCTGGATGCGCAGCTTGTGACGGAGCATTATATGAAACTCCGGATGAATGCGATTGAAGAAGCGAACCAGCGCAATGAACAGCTGCAGACTGAAATTGCATCTGTCAGCCAAGAGGTTGCTGCTTCAGTTACCCAGGCAGAGCATACAATTGCAAAAACCAGTGAAAGTGCAGCACAGATTCTTGAAGAAACAGGCCAGACGGAAAAATCCAGCAAAAACCTGGCAGGGATCGCAAAAGAAAATGAAATGCTCATGAACGAAATGGAAAAACAGTTTGAGCAATCTGCTGAAAAAGTGGGACTTTCAGTAAAAGGTATGAATGAACTGAAGCACACTTCTGAAGAAATCATTAAAATGACTCATGGCATAGAAGATATTGCCGATCAGACAAATCTGCTGGCGCTGAATGCATCAATTGAAGCTGCTCGGGCAGGAGAGCATGGTAAAGGGTTTGCTGTTGTGGCAAGTGAAGTTAGAAACCTTGCAGAAAATGCGAAAGCACTGAGCGGGCAGATTAATGGTCTGATTGCACAGAATAACAATGGAATACAGGCCCTTGTTACGCAGTTGAAGGAGTTAAACGAAGAAAATAATGCTTCTCAGGATAATGTGAAGAAGGTGAAAACAGGCCTGTCCACATTCCAGATGGAGATGGAGAATTATCTTGAGATGTTCAGCAGAAATAAGCAGGATCTTGAAATGATTGTGTCATCGATTCAGGAAATTAATGATACAACTCACGGACTCTCAATCGCGACAGAACAGCTTGTTAGAAAAGCAGAACAAAAGTAAGCCGGCTACTCAGCCGGTTTTTTCTATGCATGCGTTTGCGGCTTCATTTGTTACTTACTGTATATTTCAGGGTATAGGGTAAGACTTGAAAGAATAAAGGAGCGGGTTGGAAATGGGAAACAATAGACCGGTTGTTGCACTGACTGGAGCGACAGGTTACATAGGTGGTAATCTGCTTGAACAGATTAAAGAAAAGGCAGACGTGATTGCATTGTCCAGAAGCGGTGATGAAAAGGAAAATACAGAACAGGTCACATGGCGTTCTGCAGATTTCTTTTCGATGCCTGACGCAGAAAAAGCACTTGAGGGAGCAGACTACGCGATCTATCTGATCCACTCCATGAAGCCAGCGGCAAAGTTAACGCAGGCTAAATTTGAAGATATGGATCTGATTCTTGCAGATAACTTTGCCCGTGCAGCAAAAAAGCAGGGAGTGAAGCAGATCATTTATCTGAGCGGTATCGTGCCTCAAAATGAAGAGCGCAATAAATTAAGCCGCCATCTGCGCAGCAGACTTGAAGTCGAAAAGGTTCTCAGAGCTTACGGCACACCGGTTACTACGATTCGTGCCGGGCTGATTGTCGGACCAAAGGGCTCCTCTTTCCCGATTCTGTCAAAGCTTGCGAAGAGGCTGCCTTTCATGCTGCTGCCAAAATGGACACGTACAAAAACACATCCGATTGCCCTTAAAGATGTTGTCGGATCACTGAATAAGAGCGTAGGCAATGAAGAAGTAAAAGACCGGTCAATTGATGTCGGCGGACCTGAAGTGATGACGTATAAGGAAATGATGATCCAGACAGCTGAAGTGCTGGGTAAAAAACCAAGAGTCATTGACGTCCCATTCATGACCGTCAACCTGTCGCGTCTATGGGTGATGCTGATTACGGGTGCTTCAAAAGAAATGGTCTATCCGCTAGTGGAAAGCCTCCAGCATCCGATGGTAGCGAAAAATAAAGCTGACGGCATCAGTGAGGGAACCATCACTTTTAAAGAAGCTGCTAAAACCGCACTCCAGGAAGAAGAGGAGGATTCAGGTGCGCCGGATTATCTGAAGCCGAATCCAAAAGGTAAAGACGTGCGCTCTGTTCAGCGTGTGATGCTCCCTGACGGAAAGAACGCAGAGTGGGCTGGTGAAGAATATATGGACTGGCTTGCAACGCTTGCAAAACCGCTTTTATGGACAGAAGTGGATGATGCCAAAAAAGGACAGGTGTTTTTAATCAGTAAAAAGAAACCGCTGCTGGAATTATCATTCGCACCTGATGAAAGTGATCAGCACAGAGTCCTTTATAAAATCACCGGCGGCCGTTTTGCTTCTGTTCGGGATGACAGCCGCGGAAGAATTGAATTCAGGCAAATTCCTGACACGCAGGAATGTATTATCGCGATACATGAATATGAACCGGCGATGCCCTGGTTTATTTACCGGTACACCCAGGCGAATGTACATTTAATTGTCATGTATTTATTTAAAAAACATTTGGAAAGATTAATGAAGAGTGAGCGGCACCATGAAGATGAAGGTGCTGAAAAACAGATAGTGGAAGCTTAGGAGGGATTCAATATGTTCAGGCAGAGGTGGAAATTGATCCTGCTTTTCTTTTCAATCTTCTTCTTTTTCCTGACAGTAGTCAGTCTGCTGGTGACCAGCGCTGGAGGAGCCCCGATCAGTGGCAGTATTTATGAAACCAATCTGCTGTTGAGTATGGCATTGCTGTTTATGGTTTTATATATTGCTGCCAGGTTTAGAAGAAAAGAATAGTGCACAAAAAGAAGGCTGGATACACAGCCTTCTTTTTATATACTGATGACGAAATAAATAGCAAAAAGAACGGCCACAATCAATACAAAAACACCCAGCAGAATCACTGTGTAGCGTGAAGAATGAAAGGTCTGATTATTGATGGATTTTGCATTTTTAAAGTAAGAAATCATTGATAAAATAATCGTTAATATGCCAAGAAACACTGAAAAAAAGCCGATGAAATTAATAAATGAATCCGTATTTAAAGATCCGGACGTTTCAATTGTATAATGAAGGTTAGTTACCAAAAACCCGATTCCGATCAAAGCAATCGCTGTTCTGATCCACGCGAGCATTGTTCTTTCATTAGCCAGGTGCTGCTGAATCAGTGTCTTTTCCACATCAGGATCCTTTTTCATAGAGAAGCTCCTTTACATACCCTTTTAGCTTATATTTTCCCGTATTACTGTTATAAAATCAAAAACTCCTGCCTTTCCAGACAGGAGTTTTTGTCAGTCTTCGTGTTTCATAAATGCAAGCAGTGCAAACAGGATGAAGCTGACGAGCAGTGTCACACCGCCACCGATATAGACAATAAAATAAAACGGCTGAGGAACTGAAAATATATCCATGATCATTCCTGATGTTAAGCCGACTGTACCAATGATTGCTGTATATACATGGGCAGTGGCAAGTTTTGTGGATACCGGTTTGAATACGCGGTAATAGACTGCCCATGAAAATAAAGAAAGCCATCCTACAACAAGAATATGTGCGTGGGCTGCTCTGAAGGCATAGTCATAGGAGCCGGCCATATGACCGCCGATCCCTGCACCAATCATGCCGAAGATCGCTGCAGTTTTTAATAATAAGTTGCTGTGCTTTTTATGCATCACGAACTCTCTCCTTCATTAAATTGCTCACCATTCCATTTTAGCGGGAAATAGGGATGGTTACCAGCCATCATTATGACAATTAGAAGAAGTCATTCAATCAAAAGGCCCGGACGTAAAAGTCCGGGCCTGTTCTTATGCATTCTGATGTTCTCTTACAGGGAACCAGCCCTTCGTGTTCACGATTGCCTGCCATAGCGGCTCCGGAACAGTCAGTGTTTCGCGGTCATCTACTGACAGCGTAGTTCTGATATCATTTTCACGGCCGGCTTCAACCTTTTGAATCCAATCAGGTTCAACAATGATTTCGCGACCAAGCGCCATTAACGGCACGCCGCCTTCCATTGCCTTTTCAACGTCATCAGGCGTATGAAGTGAACCTACACCAATAATCGGCAGCTGATTACCGACACGGTCTTGAATCAGTTGAACGCGTGATGCAGTGTCTGATTCATCTCGCATTGATCCCTGATGGAAGTCCTGTACTGAAACGTGAAGATAGTGAAGGTCCTCTTTTGCAAGACGATCTGTAAATGTCAGCGTATCTTCCATTGTAATACCAGGTTCTTCACGTTCTTCCGGTGACAGACGGTATCCAACGATAAATGAATCGCTGCCAAATTCTTTCACCGTTTTGTTCACTTCATCAATAACAGCAAGCGGGAACGCCATTCGTTTCTCAACAGAACCGCCCCATTTGTCATCACGTCTGTTTGAGTGAGGAGAGAAGAACTGCTGAATCAGGTACGTATTGGCGCCATGAATCTCAACACCGTCAAACCCTGCTTCAATCGCACGGCGCGTAGCATCACCGAAAGCTTTGATAATCTGTTCAATTTCATCATTAGTCAATTCGCGCGGTGTCATTGCGCCTTCACGGACGGGTGCAACTGCACTGGCACTGACTGTCTGATTATCCGGTAGCAGCTCAGGAGGTGACATTCTGCCTGCGTGGAAAATCTGCAGAATTGCTTTTGCGCCTTCACCTTTAATCGTATCAGCCAGCTTTTTCAGACTTGGTACCAGGTCATCGCGATGTGCACCGATCTCCCCATGGAATCCTTTACCGTCGTCAGTTACGTTTGCTACAGCTGTTAAAACAGCACCTACACCACCTGAACGTACACGGTAGTATTCAAGTTCTTCCTCTGTGACTTCACCGTTATCCTGTGAAGAAAAATTCGTCATAGGCGCCATCAGCACTCTATTTTTAAGTGTTACACCATTTTTAAATGTAAATGAATCTAAAAATTTTCTAGTCATATCATTAGCCTCCTCTTTAATGTGGCAAAGTGTAATTACAACACGAGGATTATTATAAGGGGAATTTCGTGTAACTAAAAGAAACCTGCTCATCGAATGTGCAGGTCAGCTTGATTCCCACCTTTTAAGTGAGGGGTAAGGGTCATAAGCCCACTGGTTCTTACCATTATCAATATACATTCCATAATGAAGATGTGGAGGGAACTTTCCGCTCGTTCCTTCTTTTCCGTACCCGGAGCTGCCGACATACCCGAGCAGGTCACCGGCTTTCACGATATCGCCCTGTTTCAGTCCTTTTTTGAAGCCTGAGAGATGGGCATAGTAATGATAGACGTTATGAATATCTCTTAACCCGACGCGCCATCCGCCATAGTCATTCCAACCAAGCGCTTCAATCTTACCGAAAGTTGTGGCTAGCACCGGTGTACCATAGCCTGCAAAAAGATCCGTCCCTTCATGCATGCGTCGGCCTCCCCAGCCCCGTTTTCCTCCCCAGGTACTTCTGTAACTGTATAAGTAATCTTTATGAAGTGGAAATACGTGTTTGTAAAGGTCGAGCGTATTAAAGTTTTGATACAGTTCAGCAATCGTCAGAATCTGACTGACAGATTCTTTACGTTCATAGTAGGCTTTAAGCGCTTCCTTAAAAGAACTGTAGCTGTTGATATAGTCCGCCATTGAACCGAATATGTCTTCCGGATCAGTCGGGTCCGCTTTCCCGTCCCCATTCATGTCCTGACCGATGCCCCCGAAAAATTTGATGAAATACGGTGACAGGTTTGACGTGTCAGGATGAAGGGGGCCGAACCAGCGTTCATCTGGAATCGTAAGTGCAAGGGGGCTTTCTTTTTTCTCAATATCCTGACGAAGCGGCTGGATATTCCGTTCAAACTGGTCAACAGCAGCCAGGTAATACCATGGCACACCCTGATGGTGATAAGCACTATAATAAATCAAACGTTCGTTTAGAAGCGTTGCGCGCTGATCTTGAGCAGATGCCGCTGAATAAAATAGCAGAAAGCTGATTGTCGCCGCTAATATTGTTTTCATTTGATCACCTCGGGAGTAGTATGTGCAGGTGAGTGGGAGAAGATGTAGTGATTGTTGTGGAGGACGTAGTGATCAGGGCTCAGGATGTAGTGATACAACCGGGAACTTGTAGCTTTCATCGGCTGATGTGTGGCAATCAGACAACTTTGATGTTATATCCACAAAGTTAGTTGCAGCAAGACCCCGCTTGGTGGTTCTGAGAAACTGAACGCCTGCTTCCGCTTTTCTTTGGATCTAGCTCCAGGCGCTAGCTCCTCGGGACATAAGCCACGCATCGGTAAACGGGAAAGTTCACCCGTTTTCCGCTCCGCATCTTATGCCTGTCGGAGCTGACCAAGCGCCTTCCGCTTTTCGATGGTGTCCAGCTCTAGCAGGCAGGTCTTCGAGTCATAAGCCACAATGAGAAAATGGGGAAGAACGCCCATTTCTCTCATTGCGTCTTATGCTTGTCGGACCTAAACGCCTGCTTTCGCTTTTCGATATATGACACTTGTCATATATCATTCCTTACACTCATGACTTATTTTGTTTCGGGGAAAGCTTTATGATGAGGTCATAAGAGTTACAGGAGGAGGAAAACATGAGTAAACAAAAAACAGCAGAGTTGCGAAAAAGTGTCTCTCCTTATGAAAAAGCAGATATGAAAGCAAGCATCAGACAAATGATTAACACGATACCGCCGTTCTTTATATTATGGTTTTTGGCCTACCAGAGTCTTGAGGTTTCTTATTTCTTAACGTTAGGTCTTGGGATCATTGCTGCAGGGTTTGTAGTAAGGATCTTTATTATCTTCCATGATTGCTGTCACGGTTCTTTCTTTAAAAATAAAAAGCTGAATAATCTGGTTGGAACGATCACCGGAATTGTCACGATGTTCCCTTATGAAAAGTGGAAGCGTGAACACTCTATTCACCATGCGACAAGTGGTAATCTTGATAAGCGCGGCACAGGTGATATCTGGATTATGACAGTGGAAGAGTACAAAAAGGCATCATGGAAAGAGCGTCTTTCTTATAGAATGTACCGTAATCCGCTTGTGATGTTCGGGCTTGGACCGCTTTATTTGTTCCTTGTGACTAACCGCATGAACAGAAAAGATGCGCGTAAAAAAGAGCGTAAGAATACGTACATTACAAATGCTTCTATCGTTGTTCTGTATACTGGAATGGTTTTATGGCTTGGCTGGGAAGCATTCCTGCTTGTTCACGGGCCGATCATGTTTATCTCAGGATTCCTTGGGATCTGGCTGTTTTATGTACAGCATCAGTTTGAGGATTCGTATTTCGAGGATGAATCTGAATGGGATTATGTTAAAGCAGCTGTTGATGGGAGTTCATTTTATAAGCTTCCGAAAGTGCTGCAGTGGGTAACAGGTAATATCGGGTATCACCACGTGCACCATTTAAGCCCGAGAGTGCCAAACTATCATCTTGAAAAAGCACATGAATCAACACCGCCACTTCATCAGGCAACGACCATTACGATGAAATCAAGTCTGGAATCAATTAAATTCCGTCTGTACGATGAATCACGTAAAACGTTTGTCAGCTTTAATGAAGTAAAAAGGCAGATCAAAAAAGAAAAAATGTCACTCGAACTGCGCCGCATGCAGACGAGGTCTTAACAATAGAAGCGCCCGCCGGTTCCTGTAAACCTGGCGGGCGTTTTCTGTTACAACTGTGCCGGTGAAGCCATTCAGCCTTCTGATCAGCCTTTCACCCGTGCTATACTGATAACAGGAGAAAGGCGGAGTTTACATGCAAAAATGGTATAATATTTTTCCGAAAAATACAGGTCTTAACATATATATATGGATCATCTTTTGTATGCTGCCATTTTATTTTATTTTCAGATCATCCGGCTGGGTAGAGATTATTACCGGTGTTGCGATGATTCTGGTGTTTTTTGCAGCATACAGACTGACGTACTTAACAAAGGGGTGGGTGAACTATGTCTGGGTTGGTATTGCGATTGCCATCAGTATCGCGATGACAATCCTGTTCGGCTTTGTGTACTTTGCGATCTTTCTATCGTTTATGATTGCGAGCGTGCAGCATAAGGTCGGATTTTTCACCCTTTATGGCATACTGGTCGGCTCGACGATTATTACCGTCAACATTGCGTTCTTTACGCAGGATCAATTGTTTTTCACACAGTTCCCGTTTGTACTGGTCAGTATTATCGGCGTGATTTTACTGCCGCTTAATTCATATAACCGGATTAAGAGGGAAAAGCTTGAAGGACAGCTTGAGTATGCCCAGAAGCGGATCTCTGATCTGATGGTGATGGAGGAGCGTCAGCGTATTGCGAGAGACCTTCATGACACGCTCGGGCAAAAACTTTCGCTGATCGGATTGAAAAGTGACCTGGCTGCAAAGCTGCTTGTTGCTAATCCGGACGGGGCTAAGAGTGAGCTGAACGATATCAATCAGACGGCCCGTACTGCGTTAAAGGAAGTGCGTGAACTCGTATCTGATATGCGCGGAACAAAACTTGATGAAGAGATGACTCATATCCGTGAGCTCTTACACGCAGCACAGATCAAGCCTGAAATCACAGGGAATCCACTGCTTGAGAATGTACCGCTTTTAGTAGAGAATGTGGTCAGTATGTGTGTAAAAGAAGCGATAACAAATGTAGTGAAACACAGCAGTGCCACGCATTGCAGAGTAGACGTTACACAGTTGCCGAAGGAACTCAAAGTAACAGTTGAAGATAACGGACAAGGGTTTTCAGGAGATCGCTCAGCTGAAGGGAACGGTCTGAGGGGCATGCGCGAACGCTTGGAATTTGTCAATGGAACACTTGATGTTGAAAGCGGACTTGGCACGGTGATTACTATTCATGTGCCGACTGTGCTGAGACAGGTGTCAAAGGAGGAAGCGCTATGATAAAGATTGTGTTAGCCGAAGATCAGACGATGCTGCTCGGTGCGCTTGGCTCCCTGCTGGATCTTGAAGAGGATATGGAGGTAATAGGCAAGGCTAAAAATGGTGAAGAAGCAGTTGAGATAGTGAAATCACTGAAGCCTGATATCTGCATTATGGATATCGAAATGCCGCTGAAAACTGGACTCGATGCCGCTGAAGAATTAAAAGATGAGCCATGCAGAATCATCATTTTGACTACCTTTGCACGTCCAGGCTATTTTGAAAGGGCCAGAAATGCAGGGGTGAGCGGATATTTACTGAAAGACAGCCCGAGTGAGGAACTGGCGCGTTCAATCCGGACGATCATGGAAGGACGCAGAATTTATGCGCCTGAACTTGTGGATATGGCGCTGACAGAAGCAAACCCGCTGACAGAACGTGAACGCGAAGTGATGGAACTGATCGCAGAAGGCAAAACAACAAAAGAAATTGCCGGCACACTCTTTATTACAAACGGAACAGTCCGGAATTATATATCAGTCATCCTTGATAAACTCGAAGTGTCTAACAGAATTGAAGCGATTTCCCGTTTCAGGGAGAAAGGCTGGTTTAAATAAAAAGGCTTTGTTAAAGTCCAATGTTGTCTTAGCACAGCTGTTGATTGGAGCGGAAGGGGGACGACTCCAGCAGGAGCAGCGTGACAGGTGAGACCCCGCAGGCGAAGCCGAGGAGGCTCACCGCACGCCCTGCGGAAAGCGTTCCCCCTGCAGCGGAAATCAACAGCCACCCTTTTACATAGCTAAATAAAATCAGACGCGGAGGTGCAGCATCTGCCATTTGGAAGACCTCCGCTCGGTATCTATACATATGAATGTGTTCAAATAAACCTATGACATGAAAAATCACGTATAATCGTATATAATAGAGAATATTAGAATATGTGAATTTATTCACAATATCGTCAATAATCAATGATCGGAGAGATTTGATCTATGAATCAACTTTCGCAATATGCGAAGCAATATAAAGGAACACAGCTGTTAATGACAGTCATTGCGATATTGACGGGCACAAGTATCATCGCCCAGGCATACTTTATCGTCAAAATTGTTGATGAAGTATTTTTGAATGGTTCATCATTTAGCAGTGTACTCCCACTGTTTGGATGGCTTGCAGTTGCACTGATTGCAAGAGCGATGCTGACTTTTGCTAATGGCCGGTCAGGTGCGTGGATGGCAGCGAAAGTGAAGAAGCAAATCAGAGAGCAGCTGCTTGAAAAATATGCGCGTAACCCTGTGCAGGCTTCACTTCAGGGGCAGTCAGGGCGTAAAGTCAGTGTATTGATGGATGCAGTTGATGAAGTGGACAGTTATTTCAGTAAATATATTCCTCAGTTGATTCTGACTGCTATTATCCCGCTGATGATCATAATCACGGCGTTCTGGTTTGACTGGATCTCTGGAACTGTGCTGTTGATTTCTGCACCGTTTATTCCGCTGTTCTTTATCATTATCGGAATTAAGACACAGAAAAAGTCTGAAGAGCAGCTTGAACAGCTATCTGCTTTTTCCGGAACATTTCTGGATACGCTTCAGGGACTGACCACACTTAAGCTGTTCGGTCAGGCGAAGAAACAGCGCGACACGATTGAAGACAGCAGCCTGAAATTCCGTGATGCCACGCTTGAAGTGTTGAAGATTGCGTTTATTTCATCGCTGGCGCTTGAATATATTTCGATGCTTGGTGTCGGGCTGATCGCACTCGAGCTTGGACTCAGATTAATTTATTTTGAAAGTGTTACGTTTTTCACAGCTTTCTTCGTCCTTGTCCTTGCACCTGAATTTTATGTGGCAATCCGTGAACTCGGTAATGCTTTCCACACGGGCCGTGGAAGTATCGGGGCTGTAAAGCTGATTGAAGAAGAACTGACTAAAGACGAAGATCGTGTGGTGTGGGGGAAGGAAAAGCTTGAAGCTGGTAAGCCTCCGCATATGACACTGAATCAGACCGCATTTCAGTATGGAGAGGACGGTTTTATGATCGGCCCGCTGGATGCTGAGTTCAAGCCATATGAAAATATTGCCTTGATCGGGAAAAGCGGATCGGGTAAATCGACTGCGCTTAACCTGCTGAGCGGTCTGATTGCGCCTTCTTCGGGCCAGATCATGTTAAATAGAAAAGCACTCTCTGAGTATGAGGAGAAGAGCTGGTTTGATCAGCTCAGCTATATTTCCCAGCAGCCGTTTATTTTCTCAGGAACGCTTGCTGACAATATTGCGATTGGCAGTAAACAGCAGGCAACCCGTGAAGAGATAGAATCTGCAGCTGAAAAGGCTGGGCTATCGCCTTTAATCAAAGACTTACAAAAAGGGCTTGATACACCAGTTGGAGAAGGCGGGAGAGGATTATCAGGAGGAGAAAAGCAGCGTCTTGCACTGGCACGTGCATTTTTGAAGCAGCCTTCAGTGATTCTTTTTGATGAGCCGACAACCGGTCTTGATCTGAAGACAGAACAGATTTTAACCGCCTCGATGGAAGAGTTATCGAAGCGGGCAACTGTGATCACAGTTGCTCACAGACTTTATACAATCAGACAGGCCGATCAGATTCTGATGCTTGAAGACGGGAAGCTGAAAACCCGGGGCGACCACACAGGTCTGTTAAAAGAGCCTGCTTATCAGCAGATGGTTCAGGGAGGTGCTGGTCATGAATGAACTCGGAATCGTCTTAAGACAGATTGCTGCTGAGAAAAAGAATGTCTGGTATTCAGTATTATTCGGTTATATTGGCGGAGTGACAGCAGCAGGGCTCTTTGCAGCAAGCGGTTATTTAATCTCTAAAGCTGCACTTCTGCCGCCTGTCTATACGCTGACACTGCTGATCGCATTTATCAAGGTCTTCGGATTAGTAAAAGCCGGGTCTAAGTATGGCGAGCGTATGGTGTCACACCGTGCAACGTTTAATATTCTGGCTGGTATACGTGTACGGTTCTTTGAGAAGCTTGAACCGCTTGCACCCGGTATTTTTCAGAAATTCAGAAGCGGAGATTTGCTTGCGCGAATAACAGGGGATGTTGAAAGTCTTCAGAACTTCTTCCTGCGCGTCTATTATCCACCGCTTGTATTAATATTAGTGTTCTTAAGTTCAATGATCTTTACTGCTTTTTATTCATTCTGGTTTCCGCTTATTTTTGCGGCAGGTCTTTTATTAACAGGGCTTGTCATACCGGCTGCATTCGCACTGCGCAGACAGAAAATAGAAGAGCAGGTGAGAGAGTCACGTGCTGCACTATCTACGTATACAGCTGAAGTGCTATACGGCTTCAGGGATCTGAAAATATATCAGCAGCTTGAGTCAAAAGAAGCCTCACTTCATCAGTCCGCTGCTGACTATATTGCCAATCAGGAACGCAGCAGCAGCCAGGGTATGTTCAACCAGTCTGTTAATCAGGCAGCGGGATTATTAATTTCCTGGGGTGTTCTTGCTGCAGGAGTTTACCTTGTTGGTGAAGGACAGCTGGATGGTGTGTTCCTCGCTATGCTTGTGATGCTGTCACTGAGCGTATTTGAAAATGCGGCACCAATGGCAGTTCTGCCACCGCACTTAGAAGACAGCAGGAAGGCATCATCCCGTCTGAATGAAGTGACGGATATGAAGCCGGTTAAAGCAGAGGAACCTTATGAGAGTCTGTCAGATGAAGCACCTGCTATTCGCTTTGATACCGTTTCCTACACGCATGAAGGAGAAGAGCGGCCGGCGGTGAAAGAGGCTTCGTTTTACATTCCGGCAGGATCCAAAACCGCAATTGTCGGCGCGAGCGGATCAGGTAAGTCGACGATCTTTCAGCTGTTACTGGGTGTGCTCAGAACGTCTGAAGGTGATATCAGTCTCCAGAATAAAACAATCAGGCATATTGAGTCTGAAGATATCTGGGAAAAATCAAATGTGGTGATGCAGGAAAATCATTTCTTCTTCGGGACCATCAGAGACAATCTTCAGATTGCAAGAGAAGGTCTGACAGACGAAGAAATGCTGTGGATGCTTGAAAAGGTAAGTCTGACGAAATTCTCACTTGATGATCCGGTACTTGAAAAAGGTGAAAACCTTTCAGGCGGAGAGCGTCAGCGTCTGGCGATTAGCAGAGCACTGCTCAGAAAGCGAAGCTTATGGCTGCTTGATGAGCCGCTGAGTTCCATTGACAATGTCACATCAGCAGAAATTATGCGCTACTTTGAAGAACGTACAGAGGATGCGACGGTATGCCTGATCAGTCATCAGCTGAGCGGACTTGAGAAAATGGACCAGATTCTGGTGATGGACGACGGACAGGTTGCTGAGCAGGGAACGTATGATGAACTGATGACTGCACGCGGAATGTTTTATGAAATGAAACAGATTGAACAGGAGATTTTAGTGTAAAACCGCCGATGAGGCGGTTTTTATTTTATGGTACGATAACCATACAATAGATTACAGGAGTCGAACGGACATGGCAGATTATTTTACAAGAAAAAAACGTGAGATTGGCGTGGAACTGAATGAGGTCCAAAAGCAGGCGGTCCTGCATGGGAACGGGCCTCTGCTCCTGCTGGCTTCACCGGGTTCCGGGAAAACCACAACGATTATGATGCGGATTGGCCATCTGATTGAAGAGCGTGGTGCAGATCCTGCCAGAATTAAAGGTGTGACCTTCAGTAAAGCTGCTGCTAACGATATGAAGCAGCGTTATAAAAGGATGTTCCCATCCCTTCCCGAAGTTGATTTTTCAACGATACACAGCCTTGCTTTTGCAGTGGTCAGAGATTATCTGAAAAAAGAGCAGAAATCATGGCAGTTGATTGAAGGTCCGATTGAAGACCCGGCAGATTACAAGGCGAATAAAAAACTGCTGCTCAGGACACTTTTCCAGCGTTTTAACAATGAAGCAATGACAGATGATCAGCTTGAGGAGATGTCAAACTATATCAGTCTGATTAAAAATAAGCTGCTTCCGCGTAAAAAATGGAGCACAGTTCAATGCGAAGTGGCGAATGCTGAGGCGATTGCAGCAGAATATGAAGCAGTGAAACGTCAGGAGCCTGACAAGCTGCTGCTTGATTATGATGATATGCTGACACTCGCGCTTGAAGCCTTTCAGTCAGATCAAAAGCTGCTCAGAAAATACCAGCAGCGCTACGATCATTTACTGACAGATGAAAGTCAGGATACATCACTTGTGCAGCATGCGATTGTTGAAAAGCTGGTAGAGCCACACCAGAACCTGTGTGTCGTTGCGGATGATGATCAGTCAATCTATACTTGGCGGGCTGCTGAGCCTCAGTATCTGCTTGATTTTAAAAAGGTGTATCCAAAAGCGGTTATTTTGATGATGGAGCAGAATTACCGCTCCACCCCTGAAATTGTGAACGCAGCGAATGAATTTATTAAGCGCAATAAAAACCGCTATGAAAAGAATATGTTTACAGAAAATGCAGAGGGAGAAGCTGTCCGGATTAAAGTATTTCCGGATTATGAGGATCAGGCTGCCTACCTTGCGCAGGAGCTGTCAAAGCTTGATGATTACCGGGATGCAGCAGTACTCTACAGAACGAATAGTTCTTCGATTCTGATTATGAATGAGCTTGAGCGTGCGGGGATTCCCTTTTATATGAAGGATTCAGATGTACGGTTTTTCAGCCACTGGATTGTAGAGGACATTCTGAACTTTATGCGGTTGACCTTTAACAATGGGCGGGTGGATCTGTTTGAAAAAATTTCAATGAAGTGTCTGGGATACGTAACGCGACAGCAGCTCTTTGAACTCAGAAAGCAGCCGGAAGAAGGATCAGTGTTTGACCGTCTGCTCCAGTTGAATTCCCTGAAAGATTACCAGAAGAAGCAGATTAACGGACTGAAACGGGCTTTTGTCAGAATGGAGGGCGGGGAGCCTTATCATGTGATCCGTCTGATCAGAGAGCAGGCAGGATATGACCGTGCGCTTGAAAAAATGAGTGAGAACCTTGGATTTTCGCTTGAATACCTGCACGATGTCCTGTCAACGCTTGAGCAGATTGCACGGAAGGAAACCGGTATGGTCGCATTCGCAAACCGGCTGAAGCAGCTGGAATCACTGCTTAAAACATCAAAGTTCAATAAGCATGAAAACGCCGTAACGCTCTCAACACTTCACAGTTCAAAAGGGCTTGAGTTCAAAAAAGTGTACATGCTCGATTTGATCGCTGATATTATTCCATCTAAGAATGATAAAACGGAACAGGATAAAGGTAATAGAGATCCGATGGAGGAAGCAGCAAGGCTCTTTTATGTCGGCATGACACGCGCTGAAAAAGAACTTGAACTGCTGTCCTACCGAAACCGTGCAGGCAGTAAAACGAATCCTTCTCCATTCCTGCTGAGAGTCAACAAAATCATTCAGCCGCCTGAATCAGAGCAGGTGGATGAGGGCAGAGTCCCTCAAAATCCGAATGCATTGCGGAAAGTATCTGACCTTGAAGTCGGCCGTAAAGTAAAGCACCGCGTATTCGGAACAGGACGCATTGAAGGATTTTCAGAAGACGGCCTTGAGATCAGGTTTTCTAAAGGAACAAAAAGACTCGCGATTGACCTGTGCCTGACCATGGGCCTGCTTGAACCGGCTGAATAATAAAACCGTCTGAGAAATCAGGCGGTTTTTTGTAAAACAAAAATGAAAGGTGTAATATGGAAATTGAAAAGGGGTGGTAAGATGCGTGAAGAAGTGG
Organism: Jeotgalibacillus alimentarius; assembly: GCF_000829445.1. Lineage (GTDB taxonomy): Bacteria > Bacillota > Bacilli > Bacillales > Jeotgalibacillaceae > Jeotgalibacillus > Jeotgalibacillus alimentarius. Next base: position 73,011 of record NZ_JXRQ01000015.1, on the reverse strand, counting down.
GGCAATGTATCAGATGCGGTAAAACAGTATATTGTGCAGATGGTTTCCTCGATGGCATCTATCAGGACAAGGATCTTTACTGTCATGAATGCTGGGAGGAAATGAACGATGAAGACAATTGAAGATGCGGCAGCATTAATTGCACGTGCCAATCAGGACGCAACTCAATACGTCGGTTATTGCGGAACTGATCAGGATGAAATTGCTAACACAATCCGTGAAGAATCGATGGATGATCACATGTACTGGATCGGAGATGATCTCTTAATGCTTGATTACGAAGAGGGCTCAGCTGAAATGTGGGGACCCTTTATTCAAAGTGACACAGACTGGTCAGAACGGGCGAATGAACTTCTAAAAATGGCTCCTGAAAACACAGACCTATACGGCTTTTACGGCAGCAAAAACCGCCGTGCCATTGAATGGATGAAGAGTATCGGTGCTGATAAAAAAGGGGAAGAAACCATTTTAAAAGCAGATCGTTTTTTTGATGAAGAATCAGCTTTACATATAAACATCCAGCCGTTTGAGACACAACAATTCGGTGCTTTTAAAAAATTGCACAATGACACTTTTCCTGATACATACTATAATGCCGAAACAGTGATTGAACGGTCAAATAAGGACCGTCCATTGCTGGTTGCATCAACTGATGAGAACTTAATCGGTTATATATATGCGGAATCTGACCCGGCATTTAAAGAAGCGTCAGTGGAGTATTTGGCAGTTACTGAACAGGCCAGAGGGAAGGGGACAGGCTATGCACTCCTTAGAGAAGTAATGAAGAAACTGTTCACTGATGAACAAACCCGGACAGTAACCCTTTGCGTCAGTAAATCCAACCAAACCGCAATCAGACTATACCAGCGCGCAGGTTTCAAAATTGATAAAGAGCTGGTTTACTTCAAAAAGCATATTTAATTACAGAAAAAGGGTGAGGCCATATGTCCCACCCTTTTGCATACTATTCGTCCATCCCAACTGAAACAAACTTCGTCTCAAGGAACTCCTCAATCCCCTGGTGACCGCCTTCACGGCCAAGACCGCTCTGCTTAAATCCGCCAAACGGTGCTTCAGGGGCAGATGGTAAGCCATCATTTAACCCGACAATCCCGTATTCGAGCTGTTCGCTGATACGGATCCCTTTTGAAATGTTTTCAGTGAATACATAAGCTGCAAGGCCATAGATGGAATCATTGGCACGTTCAAGCACTTCTTCTTCTGTCTTAAACGTGGTGATCGGTGCCACCGGGCCAAACGTTTCTTCATTCATACACAGCATATCATCTGTCACGCCGGAAAGAACTGTCTGCTTAAAGAACAGACCGTCACGTAGCTCGCCGCCTGTTTCAACAGTTGCGCCTTTTTCTTTTGCATCAGCAATATGCTTCTGAACTTTTTCGATTGCATCTTCATCGATAAGCGGTCCAAGATCAACGCCTTCTTCAAGACCATCGCCCAGTCTCAGTTCTTCAACCTTTTCAGTGAATCGTTTTGTGAATGCCTCAGCAATGTCCTCATGTACATAGATGCGGTTTGCACATACGCATGTCTGACCTGCATTTCTGAATTTAGTTGCGATCACTCCGTCTACTGCTTTTTCAAGGTCCGCATCATCCATCACAATCGCTGGTGCATGACCGCCAAGCTCCAGTGAGATTTTCTTCATTGTATCTGCTGCGCCTTTCATCAGTGATTTTCCAACTTCAGTTGAACCTGTGAAAGTCAGCTTTCTGACACGTGCATCTTCAAGCCATGCTTTACTGATATCAGAGGATTTTCCGGTTACGACATTTAATACGCCGTCCGGAATGCCTGCTTCTTTTGCCAGTTGAACAAGTCGGAATGCTGTAAGCGGAGTAGCTGTTGCCGGCTTAATGACTGCTGTACAGCCGGTTGCAAGAGCCGGTGCCACTTTTCTGGTAATCATTGCTGCCGGGAAATTCCATGGTGTGATGACTGCTGTCACCCCAACCGGCTGCTTGTGAACAAATAATCGTCTGTTCCCTTTTGAAGAAGGGATTGTTTCACCATAGACGCGTTTACCTTCTTCGGCAAACCATTTAATAAATCCGTTCGCATATGAAATCTCGCCGGCTGCTTCTTGTAGCGGCTTGCCCTGTTCGATGGTCATAAGGCGTGCAAGTTCGTCTGTATGCTCATCAATTAAGTCCGCCCATTTCATCAGCAGGGCGCTGCGTTCATATGTGTTGCGCTGAGACCAGTCTTTAAAAGCATGATGTGCTGCATCCACTGCTTGTACAGCTTCATCAGTCCCGCCTTTAGGAACTGTCGCAATCGTTTCTGTTGTAGCAGGATTAATCACATCAATTTTTTCGAGATCCTGTCCAGTCTCCTGCCCGTTAATAATATGAAGATATGTATCCAATGTAATCACTCCTGATTTTATGATTTACTCTATCTCTACCCTGTTCAATTTCAGTTCAATCTTAAAGTGCGGTATACTATGGATGTTTGATTATACAAAGGACTGGCTTTGTTAAAGGTGGCTGTTGATTTCCGCTCCAGGGGAACGCTTTCCGCATGGGTGCGCCGTTTTGTGGCGCCATCCCCGCCTCCTCGACGCTTCGCGTCTGCGGGGTCTCACCTGTCCGACTTCTCCTGCTGGAGTCGTCCCCTTCCGCTACAATCACCATCTGTGCTAAAACAACGTTGGGCTTTAACAAAGTCAAAGGATTAAAGTGAGGGATTAACCATGACAACTTATCATGTTCGTGCAATACATACAGCTAAAATTACTGAACTTACTTTTGGTAAAAAGACTTTTCCGAGTGCACTGCTGAAGCAGCCGATCGGGCGTGAGATGTTTTTATCGTATACAGGACTTGCTGAAGATGAACAGACACCTGAACACCATGGTGGTACAGAAAAAGCGCTATGTCTGTATCCATATGATCACTACGGTTTTTGGGATGGGTGGATGGAGATGCAGGATGGCAGTGCGCTGTTTGGTGAAAATATTACGACTGTGGGTCTCAATGAGCGCAATACACATATCGGCGACCGCTTTGAGTTTGGCGGGGCAGTAATTGAGGTTACAGAGCCCAGACAGCCATGTTTTAAAATCGCTGCGAAGTACAATAAACCTGAACTGATTATCAGGATGAGAGAGTCCGGCTTTACCGGGTTTTACTTTAGAGTGCTGCAGGAAGGAATGGTCAAACCCGGCGATCACCTGAAGCTGATCAGGAGGGATCCTGCAGGTGTGTCTGTGCAGGAAGTAAATGAACTCCTGTTTTCAAAATCTCCAACAGCGGCCGAGTATGACCGCGTGCTCGAAGCTGTAGCATTATCTAAAACGTTAAAGCCAAAATTAATGGAAAAACGTAATCAACTATAGAAATCAGGTGAAGAAATGACGCAATCAAATGCATATATATGGCTGATCTCTATTATGGTGGCATGGGGGCTGAATGTTGTTGCTTTAAAAGTACTGGTGGAGGAATTTTCTCCTGTCGCCATGACATCACTCAGAATTCTCACAGCAGGTCTTGTGGTACTGACTGTGCTGGCACTCCAGAAAAAATGGACTGTTCCCGGGGTAAAAGACTTTGGGGTGATTCTGTTAATCAGTCTGTTCAATATTGTCGGTCACCATTACTTTCTGTCGATCGGTTTGAAAGGGACTACTGCAGTCAACACGGGGCTGATTCTTGGATTGATTCCAATTTTGACGGCGATTGCGGCTGTCATTTTTCTTAAAGCACGCCTTACCCTGTTGAAAGCTGCAGGTATTCTAGTTGGCTTTGGCGGCGTGTTTCTTGTTATGGCCGCTGGAAGCAGTGGCAATATTCAAATCGCTGCAGGTGACTGGTATATCCTGCTGGCAGCTGTTACACAGGCGATCAGCTTTGTATTAATTAAAAAGATCTCAGTAGATTTGAACGTGTTTGTCTTAACAGGGTGGATGATGATCACAGGTGCTATCTTGCTGGGGGGTATCAGCCTTCTGACAGAGCCTGGGGGTTATCAGACACTGGTGCAGGGGGAAGGGTATCATTACGCAATATTCTTCAGCTCAGCATTTATCGCAACAGGTATTGGGCATATGATCTACAATAATGCAATCCGCCTGATCGGGCCGAGTGAATCAGCGGTGTTTACAAACTTAAATCTACTGTTTTCAATTACAGGTGCTGCTCTGCTTCTGGGAGAGCCGGTGTATATAGGACAAATCGCAGGCTTTGCACTGATTGTAGCGGGGGTTTTAGGTGGCAGCGGAGCGGTGGATCACTGGTTTCAGCGGAGTAAACGATCTGTACATGGACATTGATAAAAGACGATTAGCATTAACTGCTAATCGTTTTTTTAATATAGTTTGTAAGTCGAAAGGACTATAAATTTCCGTGGAATTGTTTGTTTATTCTTGTTGAGGGTAGTACAAGACTATTACATAATGATTCCTTTATACTAAAAACGTTAAACGAAAAGGGGATAGTAAATGAGCGTATTTCGTAATTTATCGGTGGGAATGAAGTATTTCACCGCTGTATTAGCATCAATTATCATGTTTATTGTGACAGCAGTTGTCCTGCTGTTTGTCTTTCAGGGGATTCAGGAAGATGTAGATGCAATGGATAGAAGAGGAGACAGAGCTGTCACTGTGAATAATCTGGCTGCAATTTTCAGGGGTATGGATATCCGGGTTGCTGATTTTGTCAGTGAGGGACAGGACGTATATGTGGATGAGTATAATGAAATGAGCGGCCGGTTTGATACAGCCGTAGCAGAATTGATCGATGGGATGACAGACTCCGGGCAAATTGACATCATGAATAGAATTCAGCAGGCAAAGTCAGACATGGATGCCGCATTTGTTAATAATGTCATACCGAATTATTCAGAAGAAGGGAATGCTGCACTTGATGCGGCACGGGATGAGACTCAAGAGATCCGATCAACAACGGTTGATGAAATTCTCGTTTTAACGGACTTGATTCAGGAAGACAGTAACCAGGCAACTGACGATGCCGCTGCTTCTGCTGCAGCGGGTATCGTTACGATGTTTGCTGCCGTAGGGATCTCTATTCTGATCAGTGTTATCATTACACTGCTTGTAAACCGGGTTGTCCGCAGGAATATTAACAACGTAGTCGCTTTAGCAGATGAAGTCGCCAGTGGGAACCTGACAGTTGAAGATATGGATTACAACAGTAAAGACGAAATTGGTCAGTTGAGCACTTCATTTAACATAATGAAAGGGAATCTGAGAGAACTGCTCACTCAGGTATCAGCCGTATCAGATACGGTTCATTCCCAGAGCGATGTGCTGAGTCAATATGCAGATGAGGTGCAGGAAGGCAGTCATCAGATCGCTTCAACTATGCAGGAGCTTTCGAGCGGATCTGAAGAGCAGGCTCACGCTTCATCTGATCTTTCTGAGAAAATGAATGATTTCACTGCTGTTATGAGTAGTGTGGAGGTAAAGCAGAATCAGGTAAAATCCGATTCAGCATCCATGAGATCCGTTACAAATGAAGGAAGCAAGGCGATGATAGAGTCGGTTGATACGATGTCAGCCATTGATGAGAAAGTGAAAGGGTCACTTGAAATGGTGAAGGGACTTGATGAACAGACGAATGATATTGCCAAGCTGACGGATGTGATTCAGGAAATTGCTGATCAGACAAATCTGCTTGCGCTGAATGCTGCGATTGAGGCTGCACGTGCAGGCGAGCATGGAAAAGGATTTGCTGTCGTGGCAGATGAAGTCAGAAAGCTTGCTGAAGGTGTAACAAAATCCGTCTCAGATATTACAAATATCATCAGCGGCATCCAGCAGGAGGCTAAGAAAGTCGTCAGCTATCTTGAGGATGGTTATAGTATGGTGGAAGATGGAACATCAAAGATTTCACATGCAGGTGCCCTTTTTGGAGAGCTGAAGTCAACGATCTCAAATGTAACAGAGCAGGTTGAAAGCATAAGCACTTCTATTAATGAAGTGATTCAATCAACTCAGGTTATGAATTCGTCCATTGAAAGTATTGCATCTGTTTCTGAAGAATCAGCTGCAGGGATCGAAGAAGTATCAGCGACTTCCCAGCAGTCAAGTGCTTCAATGGAGGAAGTGAACCGCAGTGCACGCTCACTGAAAGAAGAAGCAGTTCAGCTTAATACATTATTAAAGCAGTTTAAATTATCTTAATGTGCATATGAAATCTTAATCGTGAACCGGTTATAAATGGAAGCTGAGGCATAAATGTCTCAGCTTTTTTAAATGAATTTTCCTTATTGCATTCAGGTTACGACGCGGTTACAGAGGGTAAAGGTTAACACGGAAGGAGGTTAACAATTGAAAAAAATATGGTTGATGTATGGAGACTACTTATTATTTATACTTATACTTCTTATTAAATTAATTGTAGTGGGTCCCGCTACGAATACTTATTTCGGCGTTAATTTATTTTTTGTCAGTTTAGGTGCACTTATACTGATTTCATTCTGGTCTCTGTGGATCTCACCACGCGTCAGAAGGTGGATATTATTTTATCTGAGTATATTACTGACGATTCTGATTGCGTCTAATATCTGGTACTACCGATATTTTACTGATTTCTTATCAGTTGCGCTTCTCATCCAGATCCCGCAGATGGGTGCTGTAGGAGGCGGGCTTAAAGATCTGATTTATCCGGCCGATTTTCTGCTTTTTGCAGATACATTTATCTGGGGAGCGCTTTTGCTGAAAGACCGTAAGCGCCGTTTTTCAGATTATCCGGCTAAAAAACGTTCTAAATCAGCGTTTGTTGCACTTGCTGCAGGAGCTCTGCTGTTTTTTACACCGCTTGTTATTAATGCAGCAGATAGAGATGAATGGCTTGTACAGGATTCACTCTCTAATATGAGAAATTATTTCAAGGCGGGTATGCTTGGGCATCACGCGCTTGATATTGGCAGGGAGCTGGATGATCAGTTCTTTGAAGAAAAGTCTCTGACATCACTTCAATTAAGGGAGATGCAGCAGTTTTTTGATAGTAACAGAGGTTCGTCTGAAGAAGCGGAGATTGACGGACAGCCAAATGTGATTGTAATTCAGCTGGAATCTTTTCAGACATCAGTATTGGATCAGGAAATAGACGGGCAGGAGCTGACTCCGTTTTTAAATGATTATAAAGAAGAAGTGATGTATTTTCCTAACTTTTATCATCAGACACATCAGGGCAGAACGTCAGATGCTGAATTCATGTTGAATACGTCTTTTTATCCGATGAAAGCAGGGTCTGTTTATACTAGATATCCGGACCATTCATATGATTCTCTCCCTGAGAAAATGGAGGCTGCGGGGTATGAAACAGCTGCCTTTCATGCATTTGAAAGAACATTTTGGAACCGGGATGATGTTTATGAAAACTTTGGCTTTGATCACTTTTACAGTATAAAAGATTTTCCGGACGGTGATGTCATTGGTCTGACGTTGAACGATGAAGACTTCTTTTTATCATCAGTGGATCGCATGGTGGAGATGAGTGATCCGTTTTATGCGTTCATGGTCGCTTTGACAAGTCATACGCCATATGATTTTCCGGATGAGAAAAAAGAGCTGAACCTGGACAGCATTGATGAAGAGATCATTCAAAATTACTACCACAATATTCATTTTGTAGACCAGGCCTTTGGATCGCTGATTAACAGGCTCAAGGATGAAGGGATATGGGATGATGCACTGATTGTAGCTTATGGTGATCATGACAGTGGATTACAGGAGCCGGAAAGAGAAATGGCTGAAATGGCGGAAGCTGAATCTACAGTTGATTATCTTAATCTGGACAGAAAAGTACCTTTGTTTATGAAGCTGCCAAATATGAGCGAAGGGGAAGTGATGGAACAGACTGGTGGTCAGGTCGATATCGCGCCTACAATCCTTTCTTTACTTGGACTTGATAAAGGATACATGATGGGTAAGTCTCTATTAAGTGATGATCCAAGACTGACAGTATTCAGAGATGGATCTTACATTTATGACGGTTACTATTATGAAGCGGATCTGACGAGTGAACGTGAAAACGGAAACTGCTATAGTCTTGAAAGTGAAGAAATGACTGACAAAGAAAATTGTGCACCAATGCTGTATGAAGCTGCTTCTCACTTAAGGATGTCAGATACGATTATTAAAAAGAATGCGGTTGGACAGTTAAAAGGTGAATCAATAGAAGAATAAAGGATGTGAAAAGCATGAGTCAGATGACGATGAAATCGAATGATACAAAGGAAGATGTAAAGCCCTGGGTTCGACGGATGGGACGTTTTGGTTACATGTCAAAAGGTGCTGTATATGGGATCGTGGGGGTTCTTGCCCTGCTTGCAGCGCTTGGCGTAGGCGGTGGTGAGACGACTGACACATCAGGTGCAATGCAACAGGTTGCCACACTCCCTTTTGGTGAAATACTTTTATGGATTGTGGGAATTGGTCTGATTTTTTATGTTATGTGGGAATTTGTGCGCGCGATATTTGATCCGCAGCACAAAGGAAATGATGCAAAGGGAATTGGATCGAGACTTGCTTATGCAATTAGCGGTGTCATTTATGGAGGATTGGCAATTTCTGCGATCCAGATTGCTATGCATGCAGGCGGTGGCGGAGGAAACTCAGAGCAGACGATTTCTGCAATGCTACTCGGACAGCCGTTTGGTCAATTTCTGGTCGGCCTGTTAGGAGCTGGCGTCATTGTGTATGGACTTTATAATCTCTACAGTGGGTATAAAGAGAAATTTATGAGCAAGTTTATTATTAATGACATGAACGAACACGAAAAGAAGATTGCAAGAAAAGCCGGTAAGATCGGTCTGATTGCCCGGGGTATTGTGCTTGCAATGGTTGGTTTTTTCTTTATCCAAACAGCCATCACAGCAAACCCTGATCAGTCAAAAGGTCTTGATGGAGCACTCGGAGAAATCGCCTCACAGCCATATGGCCAGGTACTGCTGGGACTTGCAGCTGTCGGCTTAATTCTCTACGCCATCTACGAAATCATTCGTGGAAGATATGCCCGGATGAATTTTGGGAAAGATGAATAATAAAGAAAAGCGGAGGGCGCTTGCTCAGCTCCGACAGGCATAAGACGCGAAGCGGAAAACGGGTGACCTTTCCCGTTTACCGATGCGTGGCTTATGACCCGAGGAGCTAGCGTCTGAAGCTGGACAATAGAAAAGCGGAGTGAGCAGGGACAAAATCCCTGCTCACATTCCTTTACACAACTGGGTCAATTAGGGTACGGTCTTTATAAGCACTTTTAAATCATATTAAGGGGGAATAAACATGCAATATCAGACCAGATCAATTGTACAGGAATCACTCGATGCACTGATGGACGACGAAATGTTTTTATCTGACCTTAAAGATGCACCAAGAAAGAAAGCGTTCTCATCTTTGGGAGCAGTTTTATCAACACCTAACAAAATACATAAGTCTTTTTTAAGAATTGTTCTTGAAAAAGGGGAAATCGTACGGATTCCAGCTTTCAGGGTTCAGCATAATAATGCGATGGGGCCTTACAAAGGCGGTATTCGTTTTCATGAATCGGTCAATGAAGAAGAAGTCATTAATCTTGCTTTCCTGATGACACTGAAAAATTCGCTGCATGATGTTCCATTTGGCGGAGGCAAGGGAGGTGTGGTTGTTAACCCGCGTGAGTTCACTCCTAAGGAACTCAACCTGATCTCTAAAAAATATGTTCAGTATTTCGCAGATGTGATCGGTCCTGATAAAGATATACCTGCTCCTGACATGGGGAGCGGTGAACGTGAGATGGACTGGATGATGGGTGAATATAAAAATATTAAGCCGGGTCAGCCATACAGAGGGAGTTTTACAGGGAAAAGCGTTATTAATGGCGGCTCTCTCGGAAGACGTGAAGCGACAGGAAAAGGGGTTTACTTTACCTTCCGCTATACCATGTCGGATTTTATTCAGAAACAGAAGTCATGGCTCGAAAAAACAGGAAGTCCTTACGCGAAAACAGCACTGGACCTCTATGAAAAGCCTCTTAAAGTTGCTGTGCAGGGATTTGGTAATGTTGGTTCAGTAACTGCATTGGAAGCTTATCAATGCAAGCATCTTCAGAACAAAGTTGTATCGGTCAGTGACCGTCATTGTACGTTATATAACGAAGATGGACTGGATATTCCAACGCTGGTCAAATATACTGCATCGAATCAGGGGGATCTGCCACATACGGATGACATGTTGAAAGAAAGCGGCATCCAGGCAGATATTCTGCATAGAGATGAAGTTCTGACGATGGATGTAGACGTTCTGTTTCTTGCTGCACTTGAAGAGCAGATTCATAACGGAAATAAAGAAGAAATTAAAGCAAGCGTGATTGTAGAAGGTGCCAATGCGCCGGTTACTGCAGACGCTGATGACTATCTGAATGAGAAGGGCGTCATCATTATTCCGGACATTCTCGCAAATGCCGGTGGTGTAATCGTGTCGTACTTTGAATGGCTGCAGGGCAGAGAAACACAATTTTACTCTGAAGAGCAGATCTACAAAAAGCTTTACGATAAAATGCAGGGAACAATGGAAACCATTTTACCCAAGTATTTTGGAGACCCGCACTCCCTGCGTCAAAACTGCTATATTCACTCAGTCATGAAACTCTCAACCGTCCTGTATAAACAGGGTAAATTATTTTAAAAAAAGGGCTGTCCTGTAAGCAAATTGCTTACGGGACAGCCTTAAAATTATGTGTAAAAGGGGGTAAATTAGAGTGATGCTATTACTGATACAGATTAATCATTAGTTTACTTTTGCAAAACCAAATCCTGAAGCATAATCATCGCCATATCCTGCACCATATCCACCAAGGATATCATTTGATGCAGCACGGTTTTGAAGCTCTGCACGAAGCTGAGTATGAGAGAAGTATGGGTTTTCTGCCCAGACCTTCGCTGCAAGTCCTGCTACGTGAGGTGTTGCCATTGATGTACCGCTGATCGTGTTATAACCGCCACCAGGCCATGTTGAATAAATGGAAGCACCTGGAGCTGAGATTTCAACGTCACCCTGTTGAATCACATAGTCACCATCAGTCTGGCTATATCCGCGTGAAGAAAAGTCAGCTACACGATATGTACCATTTTGCTGACGGTTCTCAAGTGCTGCTACTGCAATGGCATTAGTCAAAGCGCCAGGATATCCGATTGAACCCTGGTTAGGGCCTGAGTTACCCGATGCTGCTACAACAAGTACACCTTTACTGTAAGCATAGTTAACAGCGTTAGAAATCAGTGGATCCTGTCCAGCTGAACCAAGTGACATGTTAATCACTGTTTTAGTTCTTGTAGCTGAAGCCTGATCAGCTGCGTGACGGATGGCTGCAGCGATATCATCTGAGTAACCTGACCCGTTGTCACCAAGGACTTTATATGCCCAAAGGTCAGCATCAGGAGCTACACCATAAATTCCTGCGCCGTCACTGCCACCATCAGCAAGAGCAGATCCTGCTACGTGCGTCCCGTGACCATTAGCATCATTACATGAACCATTCACCAGTGGATTCGACTGTGTGAAATCCTTACACTGCTCAACTGTATTTTCAAGGTCATAGTGACTTGTGTAAACGCCAGTATCAAGTACAGCAATATTTATACCTGAACCACCGGAAGTTGTTGTCTGATTCGCATTATTATAGATTGCTTTAATTCCCCATGGTGTCTGATGAGTCGGATACTCACCAGCCATTGTTTCATATTCAGTTGCACGGACATCTGTCTCAATTTCTACTTCCTGAACCTTTGTGACCTTTAGATTCTTATTTTTCTGGAGTGCATTGAACTGCTTTTCGTTCATTTCTGTAGAAAAGCCGTTCTCAGTCAGCTCCCATCGAGGCTCGTATTGCTTTTTCAGAGACTGATTCGTACTCTTAGCAGAGAATCCTGTTGTCTCTACATATACGCGAAATGTTTCCTGACCTCTTTCCTGATCCGGTGCTGCACTTGCAACAGTAGGAACAGTAAGACTGGCTGCGAGCAGTAAGCTCATCATCATACTTCTTTTCTTCATTTTCCCGACTCCCTTTTTCGAAATATTTTGTGAACAACTTCATCCTATCAAAGGATACCGGGTTTGGTTATCGGGAAAATTTTCTGAGATTCATATACTGATAGAGGGTATAATAACATTAGAATATGATCATATGAACCTTTTTATATGTATTTTTATCCAAAAATGAATGGTGCGGCAACATTAAATCACCTGAATCCTGGTAAATAGATATAAATTTCTTGGGAAAATGGGACGTATTAATGAATAAAAGAATGATTTGACTGTAAAAAAATTTGATAATCGAAGTGTTTTTTAAGTCGTAGGGTGTTCTGTTGTAAACGGGGAACATTCAGGTAGTTCATTCGTATATAAGGAAAGAGCTTTCTTGGGAGGAATACATATGCTTCATTCTGACAGACCGGTTATAAAAGTACATGTACCTTTGTGGGCGAAATGTCTGAGTTTGATTTCATTGATTCTGCTGATTGCAGCTTCTGTGTATCTGGCAATGTCGTGGGGAGATCTCGCAGATACGATACCAATTCATTTTAATGCTTCCGGTGAGGCTGATGGGTTCGGCGGGAAATGGACAGCCATTCTGCTTCCGGTCATAGGTTTTATCATGTGGGGCGGGATGACTGCACTTGAGAGAATCCCGCACACCTATAACTATCTGGCAAAAATTACTGAAGAAAACGCAGAAAAACAATATTTAAATGGTGTATTGATGATGAATGTGATTAAAAACCTCTGCGTGTTATTATTTGCTTATATCACATATGAATTGACATTGATCGGAAGTGAGGAAAGCGTTAATTTGACACCCGGTGTGATGACGGCATTTCTTATCCTGTTATTTGGGGCAATGGGATGGTTTGTTTTTAAGTCATTCAGGAATTAAGGAGTGATCATTTGTTATTCAGCTTTTTTGGCGGAGAATACGTGCCTGACGGTTTCTATATTGTGGCTGGTATTTTAATGATTCTATTTATGATTCTGGTCTATTGGTTGACCAATACAGATTGAATCAAAAAACAGCTTTGGGTGCGCCCCAAAGCTGTTTTTTGATTAGCCGTTAATACGGATTTCGTTAATGCCAGCGCCCTGTTCCATGCCTTGTGCATGCTCAAGACCTTCTGTTACTTTACCGAACACTGTGTGTACGCCGTCTAGGTGAGGCTGTGCTTCGTGTACGATGAAGAATTGGCTGCCGCCAGTGTCTTTACCAGCGTGAGCCATTGATAATGAACCTGGCTGATGACGGTGAGGGTTGCCTTCTGTTTCACATTTGATTGTGTAACCAGGGCCGCCTGTACCGTTTTTGTTCGGGCATCCGCCCTGACTTACGAAACCTGGGATGACACGGTGGAAGTTAAGACCATCGTAGAATCCTTCGTTTGCAAGCTTTTCAAAGTTTTCAACTGTGCCCGGCGCTTCTTCCGGATAAAGTTCAAAAGAAATTTTATGTCCATTTGTTAAATCGATATAACCAGTTTTAGCCATGAGTAGCACTCCTTTAGTGTTTTGTCCAAACCCTATTTTAACATGCGGTGCCGGCAAAGGAAAATTTCTTAGCCTGTTGTTTTTAAAAGTTGGATTGGGGAATTAGTAAGGAACTGGATCAACTAAAGGAGGATTTATCATGATTGTTGCAAATGCATTGAATAAGTTTTTCTTAACGCTGGCTTATAATCAGTTGCTTATAAATATATCGAGAAGTGTAGGGATGGAGCTTGGCGGCTCCCATTTTGTTGGTGGCGAGAAGACAAAGGATATGGTGAAGCAGATGAAGAAGCTCAATCAGAATGGGATTGGCGCAACGATCGATTGCCTGGGTGAATTTGTGGGAAATGAAGAGGATACAAAGAAATACGTGGATAACTGCTATAAAGCAATTCACGCCATCAGAGACGAACAATTAAATGCTCAAATTTCACTGAAGCTTTTCAGCGTCGGACTTGAAACAGGTAAAGAAACAGCTATTCAGAATATGAATGATATTTTAACTGAAGCAAAAAAATACGATGTCTTCGTGACGATCAATATGGAGGAATATAAAAATTGTGAAGATATTATCTCTGTCTTTGAGATCCTGCGTGAAAATCACGATAACATAGGGATCGCGCTCCAGGCTAATCTGTATAGAACAGAGACAGATGTGAGAAGGCTGGACCGTTTCTCACCTGTCATCCGCTTTGTGAAGGGTGCTTATATTGAAAACAAAGATGTAGATATTAATAACAAAAAAAGAGTAGATGAAAATTACAAAGAACTTGTGAAAACGAATCTTTTAAAAGGAAATTACACACAGGTAGCTACTCATGATAACGATATGATTGATTTCGTAAAGGACCTTGTGAAAAAGCATCAGCTATCAAAAGATCAATTTGAATTCCAGATGCTTCAGGGCATGAGGGAGGAAAAGCAGAAAGAGCTGGCTGATGAGGGCTGGAATATGGTTGTGTATGTACCATTCGGTAAAGACTGGTATACCTATTTTATGAAGCGGTTAGCTGAAAGACCTGCGAATATTGGATTTACGTTAATGTCAATGGCAAGAAGGTAGTTTAATTTTACTGAAATCAGGACAGCCTATTGAATAGAATAGGAGGTTCTGACTGGATGAAATTTTATACGATTGGTCTGATCATCAGTATAGCTGCTGCGGGACTTGGCGGCTGTCAGCTGCTGAATGAAAGCAGTATTCCGGCAAGCGCTTTGCCGGTTATCGAATCTGAGGTCATACATGCAAATGGTGAAAACATTGGCTCAGCCACTTTCAGGGAAAAAGATGATGGAGTGCTGATCCAGCTGTCCTTAAAGGGGCTGGAACCTGGTGAAAAAGCGGTTCATATTCATGAAACCGGCAAGTGCACACCGCCAGATTTTGAATCGGCGGGCAGTCATTTTAACCCTGAACATAAGCAGCATGGCTTCGAGAATCCAAAAGGTTATCATGCAGGCGATTTGCCAAATCTGATGGTGGACGAAGATGGGACAATCAATCTGGAACTGACAGTCGAAAAAGTGACGCTTCAAAAAGGCAGCGCGAAATCTTTGCTTGATGAAGACGGTAGTGCGATTGTGATTCACGAACAGGCTGACGATTATCAGACAGACCCGGCTGGAAATGCCGGAGCGCGTATTGCCTGTGGTGAAATGAAAGGATAGAAAAACCTCTTCAGCTGAGAAAGCTGAAGAGGTTTTTTAACGGGAAAGCTTTGTTAAAGGTCAATGTTGTTTTAGCGTTCCATAATGTATTTAATACAACCTATGTGGCGGGGGTGCTTAATACAGACAGCCTCACTTTCCAGGTAGATGAGTACCATGAGCTTGATAAAGGGTTTGATTTCTATGCACCGCAAAGCTTTGAAGCTGGAGGAAAGCGTCTCTTATATGGCTGGGCAGGCGTAGGAGAAGTGGACTTTCCGACAGATGAAAATAAATGGGCACACTGCCTGACATTGCCGCGCGAGCTTGTTCGGAAAGGCAACAGGCTCCTGCAGCGTCCTGACTGTTCACTCGATCTGCTGAATGGCTCAAAGATAGCTGCAGGAGACATGTCATCTAGTAAATCTGAGATTGATCTGAGCACGATAAAAGCATGGCGAGGGGAACTTGATTTAGCGGGTTCAGCTGATACAAAACTAAAGCTGTTCCATTCTGCAGAAGAATCCCTTAATCTTACTTTTGATCATGCTTCAAAGAAAGTAAGCATAGATCGCTCACGCATGCACCACGTAACTGAACCACAGTTCGGTACATCAAGAGAAGTCACACTTAATGAAGGTTTAAGAAAAATCGAAGTCATCGTTGATCATAGTATTGCAGAAATTTTTATTAATGACGGAGAAGCAGTTTTCACATGCAGAGTTTTTCCACTGTCTGAAGAAAAAGAATTAGCGATAGAAGCAGATGTTGATCTGACCTATCGCATCACTGCTATGAATCGGGGGAATTGAATAACGGCTATTAAGCAGAATTAAAAATCCGGGGATGAAAGTCGTTCCCGGATTTTTTTGGTTTTACTGAAACTACCAGTCATCTTATGCTAAAGTTAAAATAATGATATTCTCGAAAGGCGGTGACATTATTGCGCTGGTTTTCTATACAATTCGGAGCAGTTTTTACATTATTCATGATAGCAGCTTTAGGCAGCTGGTATGAAGGAAGCGGTATCTTGAATGATCCGTGGGAATGGAAATACTCAGCCCCTCTATCAACATTGATTCATGGAGATATCACCTCTGAGAGTCAGATTCTGCAGCTCGATCATTTTGTGTATGCTGCAAAGTTTCAGCCTTTACTGCCATTGATCATGGTATTCAGCGGGCTTTACTTACTGCTGCTGATTGCTTACCGGCTGTTCCGTCAGCGTATCAGGTTATTTGCAGGACTTCTGGTCACGACAGCTGTACTGTTATTTGCTTTAAGCTATGCAGTTTATCCTTCGCCGACTGCGGGAGGACACATGTTTTTCTATTCCGGACTTTCAGCAGGTCTGCTGACACTCAGTTGTGCAGCACTTTATTACAGGGGTCAAAAGCCCGGTCAGGAACAGCAGGTTTAATCGTATTGAAAGAGTCACATAAAGAAACTGAAGCATATTTGTTTCAGTTTCTTTTTCATTTGTGAATACGTTACATACACATCCATACGGGTATGGTCTACAAAGGAGGATGATGGTATATGGCTTTTGATTATGATTTAGATTTTGATGAGATAGATTTCCGGGAACAGCCTGAACTGTACAGAGTAGGACGCGGTGAACAGGGTGTTCTCCTTGTAGAACCCTATAAAAGTGAAATCCTTCCTCACTGGCGATTTAAAACGCCTGAAATAGCGAAAGAATCCTCAGAAAAAATCTATCAATTATATCTCGATTATAAAGAAAAAGAAGATTTTGTCGGTATGGATATGGCGAGAAAGTTTCTGCAGATGGGCTACACGCGTGCGAGAAGGTATGCAAATTATAAAGGTGGAAAAAAATATAATAAAAGCGGAGAAATCAATGATCGTGATATAGATGATGAAAAAGCGGAATCTGCTGCGATCTTTGAGAAAAAGTGGATTACAGTCCGTGAAGATGAAGAATATCTGGCGATGAAAAAAGAACATCAAAACAAATTTGGCTGATGAAATTGAGCAGGTATAAAAGACCTGTTTAATATTATTTAAAAATTCAGATAAAATAGTATGAAATAATCGGAAAGTGCGTTATAATGAATTCAATTAAATGGTATTTGAAGGGGTGCTGTAAATTGAATGTTGCTCAATTTTCACAAGGATTGACAGCAGTGAAGGGGTTTAAAAATACTCAGGAACAATCGGGTAAGAAAAAGAATCCTTTTCAGCGTGCTACTGTTTCCAGTATGAAGCTTTCATTCAGTGAAGAGGTTAAAAGAGCCATGCGGGCGGATGAATTCAAGCTCTATTACCAGCCCCAAATCAATGTAAATACCGGTGAACTGTGTGGTGCTGAAGCGTTAATCAGGTGGGAGCATCCGGAGAGAGGACTGCTTTATCCTGACAGCTTTATACCACAGGCAGAATACTCAGGCCAGATTATTGATATTGAAAGATGGACGCTGCATCACTTGTTCAAGCAGCAGGCAGGATGGCAAAAGAAAGGGAATCAGCTGACGAATATTGCTTTAAATATTTCAGGGAATCATTTCGTTCAGGGTTCACTTGTTACTGAAGTTGCACATCTGGCACATTCGTACAGCATTAATCCTGATGACATCACAATCGAATTAACGGAAAGAATTGCGACAGATCTGGAAGTCTGGGTATCCCAGACATCGATGCTGAAAGATATTGGTGTGAGGGTATCGATCGATGATTTTGGTACAGGTTATAATACACTCGCTCATTTAATGGAAGTGAGTGTGGACTTTTTGAAAATTGACAGGTCTTTTATTACAAAAATGACACCGTATAATAATGCTTTCAAGATTGTACAGTCACTTGTCACGATGGCTGAGAAGATCGGTGCTGTGCCAATTGCTGAAGGCGTCGATTCAAATGAACTGCTCCGGCTTTTTATCCAGGCGGGCGGCAAGGTCATTCAGGGACATCATTATAGTAAAGCCATCCCTGCTGAAGAATTCTCAATTAAATATTTATCATCAAAAACATAACGTTTCTGTCTTCGTGACAGAAACGTTTTTTATGTTTGTTTCTATTAAAACTTATGGCTATGTGAAAGACCAATATTGTTTTAGCACAGCTGGTGATTGGAGCGGAAGGGGGACGACTCCAGCAGGAGACTCACCGCACGCCCTGCGGAAAGCGTTCCCCCTGGAGCGGAAATCAACAGCCATTATTAACAGAGCCAAACTTATAAAAACAACGCAATTGCAAGAATAATTAAATGAAAAGTCTGGTCTGCCATGATCGTCAGCCACTTCGTTTCACTTTGAGGCGGCTTCATCACATGTTTAATCCACCATTGAACGATAAAAAACTTGTCAATGATGACATGGGTAACAAATACAAAAATAACTGCGATAACTGAAAGACCTCCAAATGTAAAAAAGGCAGCAGCTGCAACGGTTAACGTATAGACCGTGCAGTGAACAAGTAACGCTGTCCAGTTATGCTTTTTCTGTGCAGCCATCCAGCTTGTCTGAAATAAATAATCACCAACAAGATGGGAAAGGAATAGAAAGGAAAATGGTGTCATTGTTCACCTCTTATAGTTCTATGGTTCTATGATCGAATTTGATATACTTAATATATCATAGAACTGAAGAAGCGAATGATAAATTATCAGATAAAAGGGGATTTACTTATGGACAGTCAACATCAAGCAGCTTTTGACATCCCTGCAGAAGAGTTGTTGAAAATTATATTCGAATTTGCATCAAAACTTGCCCACGAAAATGATTTGGATCAGCTTCATCTATTAATGGCTGAAATGGGAAGAAGACTAACATTAGCTGACCGGTGTACACTCTGGATTGCTGATCCTGAAGATAAGATACTCTGGACGAAAATTGCACATGGTATGGACAGAATTAAAATCCCAATAGAGTCAGGACTTGTTGGAGCTGCTTATCGTTCAGGAGAAGTGGTTTCAATACATGATGCGTATAAAGACAGCCGTTTTAACCCGGCTGTAGATCAGAAAACGGGTTATCGCACACAATCTATTCTGTGCATCCCAATCAGGAACGCTGATCAGGAGATGATTGGCGTATATCAGGCCGTCAACAAACAAACTTCGCCTCCAGTATTCACTGAAAAAGATATCACGTACCTTTCCCTCGCCGCCACTTACACAGGCCAATCAATGGAGAAAGCCATTTTATATTCAGAACTGATCGAATCCCAGAAAGAAATAATCTTAACGATGGGAAACATTGGAGAGAGCCGCTCGCGTGAAACGGGGCAGCATGTAAAAAGGGTGGCTGCGTATTCATACATTATTGCCAGGGGCAGCGGACTTTCTGAGGAAGAAGCCAGGCTAATTGAACTTGCAAGTCCGATGCATGATATCGGGAAGGTTGCAGTCCCTGATGCGATATTAAATAAACCTGGAAAATTGACCGATATAGAATTTAATCAAATGAAAAAGCATGCAGAAACAGGATACAGCATTTTTAAAAATTCAAAGAGAAAAATACTTCAGGCAGCAGCACTGATCGCCAGGGATCATCATGAAAAATGGGATGGTTCCGGTTATCCCAATGGCCGCAGTGGAGAAAGTATACATCTGTATGGAAGAATCGTTGCCCTCGCCGATGTATTTGATGCTTTGGGTTCAAAAAGACCTTATAAAGATGCATGGCCGCTTGAAAAGATATTGAATCTGATACGATTTGAAAAAGGAAAACATTTTGACCCTGAACTCACGGATGTTTTTTTCGACCATCTTGAAGCGATTGAAAAAGTTAGGGATGATTATAGAGATGAAAGCTGAGGGCGGTGCTGTATGAAAGAGAAGCAGTACGTTTTTAAAAAGATATATCCGGTTTCAAGACAGAAAGCCTGGGAATTGCTGGCGAACACTGAACATCTGAATCGTGTGTCAGGGCTGTTCCCCGTAGATTTTTCTGACACCGCTTTTGATGACAAGAAAATCTTCAGATATGCGAACGCAAAAGCAATGGGTCTTATCCCGCTCAAGTGGAGAGAGTATCCGTTTGAGTGGGTGAAAGAAGAAGTGTATGCGGTAGAACGAAAATATGAAAGCGGGCCGATCAAACGGCTTTTATGGGAAGTAGCTTTTAAGGATTCGGCAGAACTGCTTGATGATGGTACGTTCGGAACTGAAATAACAGGCACCGCAGTATTCACACCTGCTAATCTGCTCGGTCTTGCGGCAATTCCGTCAGTGGGACTGTCGTCTATCAAAGAGATCATGAAATATCTTGATAAGTATATTGAAGCGAATGTGGACAGCCGTTATGAAAAACTGCCGGCAGCTTCATCACCAAAAGTTGAGGATAAAAGACTTAAAACATTATGTGAACAAATTTCAGCTATCTATCAGAAAACTGAACACGTTGAGCGGTTAAGGGAGCATCTTACAACGGCTGGTGATGATGAAGTGCTGCACATGAAGCCTTATACACTTGCAGATCAATGGGGATATCCGCGTAAAGACATCCTGACATTATTTCTGACAGCTGTAAAAGAAGGGCTGCTCACACAGGAATGGCATTTAATGTGTCCTAACTGCCGCGTATCTAAAACAACTGCTTCTTCGATGAAAGAAATAAAAGATCAGGTTCACTGCGATCTTTGCGGAATTGATTACGAGGTGAGTTTTGACAGGTATATAGAAATGCAGTTCTCTGTTCATCCTTCTATACGTAAAGCAATGGACGAGACATATTGCCTGACAGGCCCTGCTAAATCCCCGCATGTACTGGCGCAGCTCAGAATTCCGGCAGGTCAGCAGGCAGTCCTGCGTTATCCGCCCGCAGCAGGGAAAACGAGAATTCGTCTGCTAAAGCATAATGCGAGTATGGACGGGTCGGGGGTATCTGAAAACCGTACGTATCGTTTTGATGGAGAGACCTGGAGTAATAAATATGCAACGATTGATCCGTCAGGTGGAGAATTAACGCTGATGAATGATGCGGAAGAAGAGATCATAGCAGTCTATGAAACAGTGGACTGGAACAGTGAGTCCGTCACAGCTGCTGAGATCACTTCATTACAGTTATACAGAGATCTTTTTTCAGCAGAAGTGCTGGCTCCGGATCAGCAGATAGGCATTCAGTCGATGACAGTTCTTTTCAGTGACCTGAAAGCCTCAACGGCTTTGTATGAAACACAAGGGGACGCTAAAGCTTATTTTCAGGTAAGTGAGCACTTCAGGTATTTAAAAGCGCATATTTCTGAAGCCGGTGGCACAATTGTCAAAACAATTGGTGATGCTGTAATGGCCGTATTTTTCCGGGAAGAAGATGCTTTACGTGCCGCACTGAATATCCAGTCCGGTGTTGAAAAATTCAATGAGGAACAACAGATACAACTGGCTGTAAAACTTGGCCTGCATACTGGACCGGTTATCGCAGTAAATGCGAATGATCTGCTTGATTACTTCGGCAGGACAGTCAATATTGCAGCAAGAATTCAACAGCAAAGTACTGGTGACGACGTTGTAATTACGCAACAGGCTTTTGAAAGACTGAAGGCCGAGCTGTCAGATTATCATTTCGACATAAGCAGAAACTCTGCAATGCTTGCAGGGAGTGAAGCTTTATACCCGCTTGTTAACATACATGGAATCAGCCGGCGGACAATATTGAAAGAAACAGAGGAGGCGGTCAGATGAATAAATTACTGATTGCAGATGATGAAGATATTTTGAGAATGCTCATTGAGGATACGCTCGAAGATCTTGAAGTTGAGATTGATACAGCTTCTGACGGCCTTGAAGCATTCCAAAAGTTGAGCAGTGGGGAGTATTCCTATGTCATTCTTGACTATATGATGCCGGGTCTGTCAGGGCGAGAGGTGCTTGAAAAGCTCACGCCTGAACTGAAAAGCAGGATACAAATCTTAATGCTGACTGCCAAAACGCAAAAAGAAGATCAGGAAATTCTGAAGGCAGCCGGTGCGGACCATTTTATGCCAAAGCCTTTCAGTCCTGTTGAACTCAGCAATTTTGTTGAGAATATGATACAGGAAAAAGACCATTAAGATGAGAACGATGCGCAGTAAATATCTAATGATCGCAGCGGGGGCATCTTTGATTGTGGTCTTGACCTATCTCTTCATCACCCTGTATATGAATGATTATCAAAAGGACCTTCTGGCTGAACAGGATGAAATTTTTGAGAAACAGGAAGCAGCTTCTAATTTAGCTGATTCATTGAATGAAGTATTTTTCAGAGCGCGGGGTGTCTACGCTTTTCAGTCTGAATTTGAGCGTGAACGCCTGAGTGAGGCGCTCTTAGAGTATGATCAAGCAGTTAGAGAGTATGAAGTGCTCGAGTTAACCGGCGGCGAACAGCTAATGGTGAGTGAACTAAGAGGTTTCATGCAGGAGTATGAAACAGTCACTTTGCCAGCTGCACTCAATCTTGCAGAACAGGGAGACTATGAATCGTTAATAACGTTGTCTCAAACCGGAGTGAACCTGGCTGTGAATGACTTTGTGAGCTATACAAAACAGACTGAGTCAGCACTTGAAAACAGAATGAGTGAAGTAACTGAGCAATCTATTAATAGTATGACATCAGCCTTTACACTATCACTTGTGATTACAGGTCTATTAGTTTTATTGATTATTCTTTTTTTATGGAGAACCATTCATTCCATTGTCAAACCAATTGAAAAGCTGCATAAAGCAGCACTTGATGTACAGCATGGAGGGAAACCGATCATCGAAACATCCAGTCGTAATGATGAGCTCGGATCATTAACAGACAGTTTTATCGATATGACTGCTTATCTTCAGCAGAACGAAGAGGAGCTTCAGGCGCAAAATGAAGAGTTGATTGCGCAACAGGAAGCGATGCATGAGCAGCAGGATCAGCTGGCTGTAACACTGGCTGAAACGCAGGAGACAAAGGGACGTCTGGAGATTTTTAATGATTTGAATCATGTGCTGTCAAATACGTCTAACCGTTATAAGTTCCTTGACGAAATGGTCCGCCATATGGAAAGGCTGTATGCGTTTGATCAGGTGATGATGTATATGGCTGACCGGTCAGCATATTCTGCTATCAATGTTCCGGCAGAAAAAATCAATCAGATTCTGCAGGCTCCTCTATATTCTGACGAGAGAGGCATGAGAGTGCGCAAACGGCTTGCAAAATCAGAGGAGGACAGCCTCCATACAGTCAAAAGTTATGTCTATGATCTGACGGCAGAAATTACAAATGCCACTGGTGAGACAATCGGGGTCTTCCGGGCGAACCGGTACGGCCGGCCATTCGGTGAGGACGAGTGTGAAGAGATTGAAGGACTTGTTAAGCGTATGTCTATTGCGTTTGAACGTCTGCTGGCTTTTGATGAAATTAAATATGCCAGAGAGCTGACGCAGGATATGCTTGATAATATGACTGAAGGGCTGCAGTTGATTAATAAAGACAGATGCATGGTTCAGCATAATCAGGCATTATGCAGGCTGCTGAACATAGATCCCACAGAAGAGGAAAAAAATGAGTGTGATGAATGGCTTGGGAGGATCGCTTCAAGTGTAAATGAAGAAGACGAATTGAAAGACTTCTTTGAATCCTCTATCCAATCCTCATTCAACGGTACAAGGTCAATCAGGTATACATTAAAAACCAGTGATGAGTCACTAAGAGTATTTGAAGTATACGGGATGTCAGTCTACAGAGATAGAGAATGGACAGGGACAATCTTTGTTCACCGTGATATCACAAAAGATTATGAAGTAGACCAGATGAAATCTGAGCTGGTCAGCACAGTGAGTCACGAACTGAGGACCCCTCTTTCAAGTGTACTTGGATTTGCTGAACTTCTTCTAACAAAAGAAATGAAGCCTGAGAAGCAGAAGCGCTACATTGAAACCATTCATAAAGAAGCGAAGAGACTGACAAACCTGATTAATGATTTCCTTGATCTGCAGCGGATGGAGTCAGGCAGGCAGGAATATCATATGAATGAAGTCAGGCTTGATGAATTAGTGGTGGACATTCTTGAAAAGGTGAATATTCCTGCGACTCATGCACTGATCCTGAAGGATCAAATGGACAACAATGTGATTCTTGGAGACAGGGAAAGATTGACGCAGGTCATGACGAACCTTCTAAACAATGCAGTAAAATTCTCACCGCAGGGCGGGGATATTATTGTGCTGTTATGTAATCGAAGTGGCAGGGCATGTGTGAGCGTGGAAGATCAGGGGATCGGGATACCTGAAGGTGAAATGAACCATTTGTTCCAGAAGTTCAGACGTGTTGATAACAGTGAAACGCGCAAAATTGGTGGAACTGGACTTGGCCTTGCGATCTGTAAGGAGATCGTGCAGCGCCATGATGGGGATATTTATGCCACGAGTGAACCTGGCCATGGATCAGCTTTTCATATAGAGCTGCCACTTTTGCGGGAAAATCGGAGTCACTCCATTTCAGGAAATGAAAAAATTCTTCTCCTTGAAGATGATCCGAGCCTTGCGCTATTAATCGCTGATGAATTAAAATCAAACGGCTTTTCCGTTATTCACCATTATCAGCCTGAAAGAGCGATCGAAGCTGCTGCAACCGGGACTTTTTCAGGCATTGTTGTTGACCTGATGCTTGGAGATGGTCTGAACGGATGGGATGTGATCAGACAAATCCGGGAGCAGGAAGAAAACGAAGCACTGCCAATCGTAGTGTCCTCTGCATTAGATGAAGACACTGAAAAAGTAAGGCAATATCACATTACAGCTTACTTAACAAAGCCATACCCGCCTGAAGCACTTTCAGCAGCTTTTAGAAAATAATTCTCTAAAAGTATTACAGGTCACATCATCCGATTTACCGGTCACAAGCGCTGATCACGGCAAGAAAGGTTATCAGCTTTTAACACATTCCAAAGAATATAAATAGAGAATCAACCCCGGACATTCTTACTCAGGATGTCCGGGGTTTTTAATTGATCAAAAAATGGGTTTCTATCTCTTTTTAAAGAATATTCAGTATACCTTTTTCAATTCATAATCGTTTAACGTACAATAGAAGAAATAGACAGCAGGAGGAAATCATCATGGCGACACATCACATAGAAGCATCCGATAAGGTATTGCATGGCTCATTCAGCCCGGAACATAAACCGGTTCTGACAATCAGCACCGGGGACAGCGTTACGCTGAATACAATTGGTCTTGAATGGGGTCTGAAGCATAAAGATGGAAGCACGGTTTCTTTTCGCTCAAGCACAAAAGAAAAGAAACCGGGTCACCCGCTGATCGGTCCAATCAAAGTAAAAGGAGCCAGGCCCGGGATGATGCTTGCAGTCAGGATAAACAAAATCGTTCCAGGCTGGTACGGCTGGAATGCAGGGGGCGGTTCAGATGCCTGGCAGAATGAGCAGGCTGATATTTCAAGTGAAGATAAGACGGTTCTTAACTGGGAACTTGACGTTGAAAATATGATTGGAAAAACAATCATAGGAACGAGGGAATTTCAGGTTCCACTGTCGCCATTTATGGGTGTCCTTGCGAATGCGCCGGCTGAAAAAGGTACACACTCCACGATTCCACCACGCTATTGCGGTGGAAATATTGATTGTAAGGAACTCGTTGAAGGAAGCACGATCTACCTGCCGGTTGCAGCAGATGGTGCACTGTTTTCTGTAGGTGATGGACATGCCGCTCAGGGGGACGGGGAGATCTCCGGTACAGCGATCGAATGTCCGATGGATGAAGTCAGTATGACATTTACACTGTTTGAAAATCAGACGATCAGTTTGCCGCGTGCTGACACGCCGTCCGGATGGCTGACATTCGGCTTTCATGAAGATCTGGATCAGGCGGCAGGGATCGC
Source organism: Jeotgalibacillus alimentarius (assembly GCF_000829445.1). Lineage (GTDB taxonomy): Bacteria > Bacillota > Bacilli > Bacillales > Jeotgalibacillaceae > Jeotgalibacillus > Jeotgalibacillus alimentarius. The sequence goes on along the minus strand of NZ_JXRQ01000015.1, from coordinate 47,046 downwards.
GCTGAAGGAAATGATTGATTTCATGCAGGAACGCTTTCAGGTAAGCAGGGAGGAAGCCATGGCGCTTGGCAGTACGGTAGTAGATCTGCGGATCACGCAGATTGTGAATCAGGTAAAAGGTGTACATGCTGTCCTGCCGCACGGTGTGTTAGAAGTAAAAACAAGTGATGATGCGATCAGATAGCATTTTAGAAAGGGGGAGATAATTTAATGCAGGTCAGACAAATGAAAGAGGAAGAGTACGATTTCTTTTTAGATATGCTGTATGAATCAATCTATATGACTGAAACTAAGCCGCCAAGAGAAGCACTGCTGGAATCTGAAGGATTGAAAAAATATCACGAGAATTGGGGACGTCCGGGAGATGAGGTGCTGGTTGCTGAAAAGGAAGGAGAGCTGGTTGGTGCAGTCTGGTACCGGCAGTTCACTGAGGAACATCAGGGATATGGATTCGTCAGTCCGGATATACCGGAGATCGGCATGGCAGTAAAAGCTTCAGAAAGAGGGAAAGGAATCGGCAGAAGGCTGCTTGAGGAAATCGTCGCTTTCGCTATGAGCCAAGGGCATGAAGCGTTGTCCCTGAGTGTGGATCCGTTTAACCATCATGCTTTTAAGCTGTATAAAAGTGTAGGGTTTTATAAGGTGGGGACGTCCGGAACATCTGTAACGATGCAGGCATCACTTGTGGAAGCAGACCGGAAAATCAGGGGAATCACTAAAGTGAAAGACCTCAGCCGCAGCATGTCAAAAGAACAGCGGCAGACCCGGATCAGTAAAGTGGCGATCGGAGCAATTTGTCTATTGTCAGGTGTCATCCTCATGGCGGGTTCATGGATTGCATCCGCCATATACGCTTCAGCGATGACTTCGTGGGATGGAAGATTCGGCTTGTTTTACTCAGCCATGCTTGAGACAAGTGTGATTCCGCTTATTCTCAGTGCAGCGCTGGTCATCTGCGGTCTTATATTAATTTTAAACGAAAGAGAAATATGGCATTCACATAAAGGAGAGATGTAAATGATTAACGTAGCAATGTTAAGCCGGTGGCATGTTCACGCGGATGATTACATAAAAGAGGCACTAAACCATCCCGAAATTAACGTAACAGCGATCTGGGATGAAGATCGTGTGAGAGGTGAAAAATGGGCAAGTGAGCAGGGAATCCCATTTACAGAAAATCTGGAGGATGTCCTGAGTGATCCGGACATTCATGCTGTGATTGTTGATACACCTACTGTGATGCATAGAGATGTAATCATAAAAGCTGCGCAGCACGGGAAGCATATTTTCTCTGAAAAGGTACTCGGCCTTACTGAACAGGAATGTGAAGACATGTTTGCAGCAGTGGACGTGGCAGGCGTTCATCTGATGCTATCGCTGCCAAGATTGTCTGCAGATTACTATGTATATGGACAGCAGTTAGCGGATGAAGGGAAGCTTGGAAAAGTGTCTGCAATCAGATGCCGGGTTGCCCATAATGGTGCTGTTCCCGGTGAAAACGGTCAGGGATGGCTACCGCCGCATTTCCTCAAAAAAGACGGAACGGCCGGCGGTTCATTGATTGACCTCGGCGCACATCCGATCTACCTTGCGAACCGGTTATGTGGTGAGCCTGTGGAAGTAAAAGCAATGTTTCAGCATGTCTATGGCCATGAGGTGGATGACCAGTCAGCTGTGCTGGTCAAATATGAAGGCGGTCAGGTAGCCGTCCTTGAAACGGGCTTTGTCACGAGTGGATTATTCCAGCTTGAAATTCACGGATCTGAAGGCGTGTATCTAGTGGAAGATCGTCATGCCCGCTATAAAAATGCTGAAACGGACGGAAAATGGATAGAAGCTGAACTGCCTGAAAACCTTCCGAGTGCAATGTCCCAGTGGGTTAGACAGATTGAGGAGGGGCAGGTTCCTTTTATCACGAGACAAGATATGCGCAGACTGACAAAAGTAAATGAGCTGGCTTATCAGCAGTCATAATCATACAGAAGCAGGGACGTCAAATCCCTGCTTCCGTTTTTCTTTGAATAGAAAGAATTACAATCGACATCATCAGCAGACATACGCCTGTCCACGAAAGCAGTGACAATGTTTCACCTACAATTGCAACGCCTAACAGTGCAGCAGTCATCGGCTCAGCAAGAGACAGGGTTACAGCAGTGGACGGTTTTATGCCCTGCAAACCTCTTGCGAATAAAAGATAAGCAAAGGCTGTGGCGATGACCCCGATATAGAGTCCTGTCCCAAGTCCTTCAGGGGTTGCGATCCAGTCCAGGTCAAAGAAAAACAAGACTGGGGAAAGCAGTACAGCGGCAAGTGTGAACACGACTGCAGTGACCGTATCAGGCGGATGGCTGTTCAGCAGTTCTTTGCTGACAATCGTATATGTCGCAAATGCTGTTCCGGCACCAAGTGCAAGCAGCATCCCAACCGGATCAACCGTAATCGCCTGTGGATTGGCAAATAGAAACACACAGCCGGTGATGGCAGTGAAGGTAGCGGCCCACCACTTTCTGTCAGGGATTCTTTTATATAATAGCCATTCCAATAGCCCTGCAATGACCGGCGCTGAGCCGATTGCAGTGACTGTGCCGACTGCAACTCCTGTCATCAGAACAGCTGAAAAAAAGAAAGGCTGATAAAATGCCATACAGCATGCAGCTGCAATGAGTGTTGGCAGAGGCCAACCTGACAGTGAAAAGTTCTTTTGCAGGATTGAAAATAGCAGCAGTGCACCACCGCCTATACATAATCTGAAAGCGCCGAATGCGACAGGATGGGTGCCATCAGGCGCGAATGACTGGGCAGTACCCGTCGTCCCCCACAGCATGGCAGCAAATAATACAAATAAAGTAGAAGCAGATCTCAACGTACTCACCCGGATTTCGTTTTCTTCCAGTATACGGGTAATATTGCAAATCTGTAAGAGGTGAATGAAGTTGGAGAACGGAAAGTGGACAGACCATCTGATCTATTCGATTTATGCAGACGAATAAAAGCGCCTATACGGCGCTTTTTTCTCTGTCTTTTTTATTCTTACGCGTTCTTTTAATATCGAGCCAGATCCCAAGTGCGATCGCAATCCATAAAAACGGCTGATCTATACTGAGCGGTGTATCTGTTTCTCCACCAATAAGCTGAAGAAAAACGACCAGTACTGAAAAGTAAATTGTTACCGGCAGACCGACCAGTTCGTCACGCTTTGATGCTTTTGGATCAAACGTTACAATAGATACGGCTATAAAGACAAAAAACAGAATAAACAACAGACCCGTTGTCAGAAAAGGTGTGACCTCCGGAAAGAAAAACCGCACGAAAACCATTGTAAGAGCGGCGAGTGCGAGAAGAGAGCTAACCCGGTTTAACCATAATTTCATTGTATGTCCTCCTGATATTTCTCTTATCAGTATAGAAGAAAAAAGGGTCAGGAAGCAAAAACTTTTCTCTTGACTATATGCCCCTGGGGGTATAATATAATCAATGTAAACTTTACAAGGTGGTGTTGAAGTGGAATTTGTTCTTGCAGCAGCAGTTATTGTACTCATTATTTCATTCTATAAGCGCTATGCGCCGGTCAGCGGTGTGGAATGTATTCCGGAAGACCAGCTGAATCATTCAGATATGATTGTAGACTTAAGACCATATAACGATCCGACTGTTAACCATCACTCACCGTTTCAGCATGTTCCATATGCTTATCTGAAACGCTTTTATAAAGAATTACCTATAGAAAAGATTCATATTATTGCTTCAGATCAGGTTGACTTGAAGCTGGGTATCCGTTTTTTAAAACGCAAAGGATATCGGGTGGAGAAGATGACACTGCTTCAGCAGTCGCAGCCTGGAATGATTAAATTTAAAAAATGCGGAGGTTATTAAAATGAAATCAATGATGCCAACAGAAGTAGAACAGAAATTAAATGCTAATGAAGAGATTCATATTATTGATGTAAGAGAAGCTGAAGAAGTGCAGGGCGGTAAGGTTCCTGGCGCTGTAAATATTCCGCTTGGGCTGCTTGAATTCCGTAAGCAGGAGCTTGATAAATCAAAGGAATATATTGTGGTATGTGCTTCAGGAGGCCGCAGTACGATGGGCACGCAGTATCTTGAAGGACAGGGCTTTAACGTAACGAATATGTCAGGCGGTATGATGAACTGGCAGGGTAAAACTGAATAAGCGGATATGAAAAGAGAGCGGGACGCATTGGTCCTGCTCTCTTTTTTCATGAATTTACTCTGTTGAAATTGGCTGGTGATTTCCGCTGCAGGGGGACGTTTTCCGCATGAGCCGTCTTTTGGCTCCGATTCAATCGGCATCCTCGCCGCTTTGCGCCTGCGGGGTCTCACCTGTCCGGCTTCTCCTGCTGGAGTCGCCCCTTCCGCTCCAATCATCAGCTGTATTAAAACAAAAATAGACTTTAATATGGCTAATAAATCAATATCCTCTATCATAATCCACAAGGTTTTTGTGTAACTTCTCGTCTTTAATGAACGATTGCAGATTAGGAACAAGGATGTCCTTGATTACCCGGTCATTATAGTATTCTGTTGACCCTGCTGTATGCGGCGTGATAATGACGTTTTCCATTTCCCAAAGCGGGCTGTCTTCCGGCAGTGGCTCTGTTGCGAATACATCAAGACCGGCTCCGGCGATTTTTCCTTTCTGAAGCGCTGAGGTCATTGCCTGCTCATCAATAATTTCCCCGCGTCCGATATTAACAATAAAGCTGCCGTCTTTCATTGCTGCAAAGGTCTGTTTCTTAAAAAGACCTTCAGTTTCACGCGTAAGTGGTAACGTGATCACTGTATAATCACAATCCGGTAAAATGTCTTCGAGCTGATCCAGCTTATACATATGATCAAAATACTCTTCCTCTTCACCACTTCTGCGGAACCCGGCAACTTCCATGCCAAATGCTTTCGCGATTTTAGCCGTTTCCTTACCAATGGCTCCTGCACCTAAAAGAGCCAGCTTTTTACCGTGTAGTTCAAGCTTCAGCCCTGCATGATGCCACTTCTTTTCCTGCTGCTGTCTTGTGTATGTATGAATCTTACGGGTCCAGCCTAGCAGCATGGCAAAAATCGTTTCAGCAATCGGAAATGCATGTACGCCGTTTGCGCTTGTCAGGTGAATACCGTGCTTCTCGAATTCGTCAAGCGGGTGGCTATCGATTCCTGCACTCCAGGACTGTACCCATTTAAGATTTTCAGCCTGTTCAAGGTATGGGGTCATCGCGTTTTTCCAGCCTGCAACAACTGCTGCATCAGACATGTGAGGTCCCCACTTTTCTTCATCTTTCCCTGTCACAACAGTCCACCCCGGCACTGCCTCTTTTACTTCGCTTATCAAATGTTCTTCAAGGTCATGAGCAATAATGATTTTTTTCTCCATTTTATGTCCTCCTAAATTTTACTGTCATAATAGATAAATTCCACATTTATCTCCTTTTCAACCGTCAATCTCACAAAAGAAAACTGTTTCTGTCTTCTTTTATCAGTCGGAGAACCGGGATTCAGCACCTGAACACCGTCAATCGTTTTGAAGGAAGGGATATGGGAATGACCATATATGATCATATCAAGATCGTCCTTCATAAACGCATCAAGCGCTCTCTTTTCAGTCGTTTTCCCTTTACCATGACCGTGTACAAGCCCGATCCTGAAACCACCGGCCTGTATAATCTCCTTTTCCGGAAAACGCTTTGTTAGTTCCTGATCATCTGCATTTCCGTACACTCCTTCAACAGGAGCGAAACGTCCAAGTTCCTGAACTGTATCAAGTGTGTTAAAGTCCCCTGTATGAATAATCAGATCTGCCGACTGGCATTCTGTCTTCAGGCGGGGCGGAAGTGCCTTTGCCATCCGTGGCATATGAGTGTCTGATACAACAATGATTTTCAAATCTTTCACACCTTTGTTTTCAACGTGTTAAACTAACATTAATTATCAATCAATTCTGAAGGAACGTAAAGGAGATCAATATATGGAGTTATATCAGGGAGAAGTTGTCAGAAAATCTGACAACGCTAAAATCCAGTATGTCATCAGGCAGATGACAGAAGATCATTTTGATGAATTTAAATCTTTTCAGCAAAAAGTGGTATCAGGCATTGAAGATGCTTCTTCACTTCAACCATTAACAGATGAAGAAATTTTATATGTATCAGGAGAAGGCGGGATCCTGCTTGGTGTCTATGCAGAAGATAAGTTGATTGCTGTGCGTGCACTTCTTTTCCCGGGAGATGATGAAGAAAACCTTGGCCGTGATCTCGGTCTCTCATATGATGAGCAAATGAGAGTGGTCCATCAGGAAATTTCTCTTGTAGATCCTGATTACCGCGGGAACGGGCTTCAACAGGTTATGGCCAAAGTGATTATGCAGGAACTGAAATTCACCCACACTTATTTTGAACATCTCTGCTGTACCGTTTCACCAACTAATATTCCAAGTATGAGGGATAAATTCAAACAGGAAATGATTGTGGTGGATGTGAAGGTGAAATACGGAAATATGCCCCGGTATATTTTCTATAAACCGCTTAAACAGAAACTTTTCATTGATAAAGATTCATATATTTTTGTCAGAACTGATAAAGCAAAAAGACAAAAAGACTTCCTGGCTGCAGGCTATGTAGGAGTAGGGATCAGCCGGACAAAACTCGGCACATGGCTTGCAATGGCAAGGTTAAAAGAATCAGTATAAATGTTTAAATGGAAAATGGAAGGGTAGACTCCTATATATACAAAACATCAACAGGAGGCTACTTACCATGGCGCAAAATTATAATACGAAAAATGACAACAGCAGTAAATTATTAATGGGTGTACTTGTAGGAGCAGCAGTAGGCGCTGCAATTGCACTGCTTGACAGCAACACCAGAGAACAGGTGAAGACAGGAAGCAGAAACGTCGGTTCATCAACAAGCGGATTTGTACGCAATGTAAAAGATAATCCGGGCGAGTTCAAAAACGACCTTTCAAGCCGTTTCCAGTCAGCTGTCTCTACGCTGAAAAATGCAATGAATGAAGCTCAGTCATTATATGAAAAAGTAAATGAAGACGTAGTTCCTCAGGTAGAAGCAATCCGTGAGAGTGCTTCAGACATCGTTGATACAGCGAAAGAAGCGACAGAAGATGCGAAAGATATCGGCGGACAGGTTGCCGATGCAGGATCTGAAGTGAAAGAAGGCGTTTCGTCTTCAGCAGGAACAACAGGTTCTACAGGATCTTCAAACTCAAATGACTCAGTTGTACAACTGAACAAAAAGAGCCAAAACACAGTAGATGCATCACCACAAGGGGATATCCCGGGTGACGTTGGCCGTGATAAATAATGAATAGTAAAAAGGAATCGCCGGTGGCGATTCCTTTTTTGGTGGCACAGCAGGGACGGAGCTTACTGTGCTAAAATTGTAGTTATTATAAAAATGGCACACTAAGGGACGGAGTGAAGTGTGCCACAATTAGAATGATTATTAAAATGACTCACTCAGCTCCGTCCCTCCTGTGCCCCCTATAAAAATAACAACCCTGCCACAGCCCCACTCAATACAACGACCCATGGCGGCAGCTTCCAGAACACAAGCATGCTGAATAAAAATGCTGCCAGGACAAAGTGAATCGGCTCTAAAATAGAGCTTGTCCAGATTGGGAAATAGAAGGCTGAGATCAAAATGCCGACTACTGCTGCGTTCACACCCATGAATACAGCTTTCATTTTAGGGTTAGTTCTAAGTGCATTCCAGAATGGCAGGGCACCAAGAATAAGCAGAAATGCCGGCAGAAAGATTGCGGCTGTAGCCAGCAGGCCGCCCTGCCATCCGCCGATTACAGCTCCGATATAAGCAGCAAAGGTAAAGAGCGGACCTGGAACTGCCTGTGCAGCACCATACCCTGCAAGGAATTGTTCTTCAGTCAGCCATCCTGTTGGTACAAATTCACGCTCCAGTAAAGGGAGTACGACGTGACCGCCGCCAAATACAAGTGAACCTGAGCGGTAGAAACTGTCGAACATTGCAATCCAGTTAGCCGAAGTTATTTCCCGGGCAATCGGGAGGACTGCAAGTAATATAAAGAACAATGCCAGAAAAACAGCGCCGAGTTTTTTAGAAACCGGAAATTTGAATTCCGGGTTTTTTTCTGTGGTATCACCTTTGAACAAAAAGAAACCGGCAATACCTGCGATGATAATCACCACAACCTGACTGACTGTTGTCTGCCAGAGCAGTGTGACAGAGAGCGCAAGAAGTGCCATCGCTTTGCGCTGAAGGTCAGGGGTCAGATTTTTAGCCATACCCATGATCGCGTGCGCAACAACTGCTACTGCGACAATCTTAAGTCCTTGAAGCCACCCTGCATCTGATACGTCAAAGTTTGATACGATCATGGCAAAAATAATTAAAACGATCACTGATGGCATCGTGAATCCAATAAATGAAACGACGCCTCCAAGCAGGCCGCCGCGCATGACACCTATCCCAATCCCGACCTGTGAGCTTGCAGGACCCGGCAGAAACTGACTGAGTGCGACAAGGTCAGCATACGTTTTATCAGTCATCCATTTACGTCTTTCAATATATTCATCTCTGAAATATCCGAGATGGGCGATCGGTCCGCCAAATGAAGTCAGACCGAGCCTCAGCGATACGAGTAAAATTTCGAGTAATGATCCCTGTTTCTTCATATGAATCTCCCTTCTAGTCTTTAATTTCCTTAAATAGTTCATAAGCTTTACTTCTTGCTTCAGCTAATACCTCTATGCCACGCGTTGTGGCGGTATAGTATTTTCTGATATGACCGTCAACTTTCCGTTCTTTTTTTAACAGAAGCCCGTCTGCTTCCATTGAATGAAGAATCGGATAAAGTGTGCCTGCACTGATTTCATATCCGTGCTCATGCAATTCTTCTGTCATCCATGCGCCGTATACAGGGTGCTCTGAAGCGTGATGAAGAATATGAATCTGAATAAAGCCAAGAAATAGTTTTCGCAGTATTTTATCATCCATATGCAGCCCTCCAATGTAGAATCGGTATTCGATATCGAAAATCGATATTAGAAGTTTAACAGGGAGATGAAGTATTGTGAAGGAGTTAGTGTGCATCTTTATATAACGTTTATAATTGAACTTTGCTCATATAAAAAACCTTCGCAATGCTTGCGAAGGTTTTGGATAGATTAATTTGTAGATTGTGCAAGACGAACGAGCAGGTGTGCCAGCTGGTGGCGCTGATCTTTATCGCCAAGCTTCCATAGTTCCTGAAGAAGCTTTTCCTCACGATTGCGGGGTTCTTCATTTTTAGCCAGGTAATCGCCGACTCTTTCAGCACCTTTTGCAAGTGCTTCTTCACCAAGACCCAGCTTTTCACCTTTAGATACCTGATCACCTAAGTAGTCTTTAAAGCGGTCAAAGCTCTGCAGAATTTCTTCTTTCTTTTCAGGCTCGGTCTGACGTGCTTCCTTTTCAACCTTGTTTTCGATATCCATGATAAAACCTCCTGTAAATTATTACTGTATGTTCTAGTAGATGGTTTCCCGGCTCACAATCTTTCAAACATCGAAATAAATAAGAATTATATGAAATATCAAGCGATTACCTTGTAGTAGCAATGAATAACTGCTATCTTAGTAAAAAACTATTTGTATTGGGGGCGGATCAGTTGCATCAAGAACGATACTCACGTCAGGAGCTTTTTAAGCCGATTGGAACTAACGGTCAGCAGGAACTCGGTGAAAAGCACGTGTTGATTATTGGTGCTGGTGCGCTCGGAACAGGGGCTTCAGAATCACTGGTCAGAGCGGGTGTAGGAAAGATCACGATCATCGACAGGGACTATGTTGAATGGAGTAACCTGCAGCGCCAGTCTTTATACAGCGAAGAGGATGCACGCAAAAAAATGCCAAAAGCGATCGCGGCGAAATACCGTCTTGAACAGGTAAACAGCTACGTGGAAATACAGGCGATTGTCGCAGATATCACGTATGAAGATCTGCTGAAATATGCTGAGAATAGTGATTTGATCATAGATGCGACTGATAATTTTGAAACGAGGTTCGTGATCAACGATGTAGCGCAAAAATTAGAACTTCCTTGGATATACGGGGCATGCGTGGGCAGTACGGGGATGAGTTTTACCGTTATCCCGGGTGTGACACCATGCTTTAACTGCTTATGGGAGACGACACCGCCTACCGGCCAGACTTGTGATACGGCAGGGATCATCAGTCCAGCTGTCATGATGGTAACTGCACACCAGACAGCTGATGCACTGAAGATTCTGTCTGGAAACACAGATGCACTCAGTGGCAGGCTCGTCACATTTGATGTATGGCAAAATGATTACCAGTCAATTGGTGTCTCAAGAATGAAAAAGGCGGATTGTCCTTCATGCGGGGAGGAACCGACATATCCTTACCTGACAATGGAGTCAGCGATGAAAACGGCTGTGTTATGCGGAAGAGATACAGTTCAGATCAGACCTGCTGAGAAGAAAGCAGTAGACCTTGGTGATTTACATACAATCTTTTCAACGCAGGGGCTGCCTGTTCAGTATAATCAGTTTCTGATCAGTATCACCTTTGATCCATATAGAATGATCATTTTTAAAGATGGCCGTGTACTCATTCACGGTACGAGTGATAAAACAGAAGCGAAGAAAGTGTATCATAGAGTGTTTAATTAAACCTTTTTACAACTAAAAGAAAGATGGCGCTTGAGAAAAAGAGCGCCATCTTTCTTTTTAAATGGAATAAACACTTACAACATAAACAATATAGGCAATCAGCACAATTGTGGAATTGGCGATCTCAAAGATACCGATCTGTTTCGGTGTATAAGATTTTCCCCAGAACCAGATTGCTCTGCCGAGACTGATGAGCAGAACGGCTCCCAGTATAGGATGCCATAAAAACATAAGACCTGTAATCAGTAAGTGATAACCAAAAGACAGGTTTCTGTAGAAAGTGCTTTTCTTTTCCCGAATCATCGTTTTTACAAAAAAGGCGGATCCTGAAAAAAATAAAAACGGTAGAATAAAAGCACTGAAATGGTATGCTTCGCTCCCGATATAAGCTGAAATCATGCCCGCGAGTGAGAATATTGCAATACCGGATAAGTCATTTAATATATGTCTTTCCTTCTTCAATTTTACAAAAGTCAGAGAAACGAGCAGAAGAGGGAGCATAGCTGAAAACAATAAAATCACGCCTGGGTTATAGAGCGTTGGAATGATAAAAAACAAACCGGCAGTAAACCCCATCAGAATGGTTGTGTTGCGATATTCTTTCCTCTTTGCGGGGCGTTTATACCAGAACAAAAGCTGCTCACTCATAAAAAAGATGATCAGCCAGCCGGTAAAGAAAAATAAATGCTGCCAGGTAAAGGTGCTATAAAATAATCCAAGCACGGGAGGAAAGGTTAACATGGCCCAGGTTCCGTGCTGGGAAGGTTTATTGAAAGCAAACATGGCTTTGTGCCTCCATCTTCATTTATCCGCCAAGGAGAAATTTTTCTTCGTCCCGGCTGTGGTGTTCATTAATCACAGTCAGTGCCTCAAATTGTGTCAGCACCTCCAGGGTATCAAAATCCCCCTCAAGCGCAGGTTCGATATCTGCTGCGATTTGTCGCATCAGATCGTGGTCCCGCGTCAGCTTAATCACTGCATCTTTTAAGTCCGGATTCTTTTCCACACATTCAGCATAAAAACCATGATCTTCTTCTTCAGCATCTGCATGGCTGATAATCCGGTTTTTCCAATAATCAAGCAGTGCCTTCATCTGGCTGCGGATTTCTTCTTTCGGTGCCTGATCTGAGATCGCTTCTTTTAATCCCATCGTCATCTGAACTGCTCCGGCAAGTCCTCCTGAGTGAATAGCATGATGAGCATGAAGCTGTTTGAGTGATGGTCCTGTCATTGTATGTCCTCCTCTGCTATATACTTCTTTTGAAATTAGCTTATCACAGTTTAATTGAATAAAAGATAAGGGGAATCCCTACATTTCCAGAGTGAAAACCGGAGTAGGCAGATTCTCAATTCAAAATAGGAAGCCCCCTTCTGCATTTAAAGGGAACCTCCCGATGTGCCTGAATACAGGCTAAAGTACGATAGAGACAGATATACAAAAGATCCGTTAAGGAGGAGTACGAGAATGCAACCTATTTCAGCACAGACAAATGTATCTGATATTGTATCTGCCTTACCACAGTCAAGTGACCTTTTTCGTGAGTTAAGAATCGATTTCTGCTGCGGAGGGAAAGTGCCATTAAGTGAAGCAGCTGCAAAGAGAGGTCTGGATCCTGAACTTGTGCTAAAAGAATTGAAGGCCATAGAAACATCCAGACAGCATTATGCCGGGATCCGCCCAGGCACATTGTCTGAGGAAGAATTAATTCACTACATTCAACTCAAGCATCACCGTTATCTGAAAGAAGAACTCCCGGCATTAAAACCGTATTTGACTAAAGTATCAAGAGTTCACGGAGAGGCACATCCTCATTTAAATATGATTAATGATTTGTTTGATGAATTAAAAAGAGAATTAATCGACCATACGGCTGACGAGGATGAGCGGGTTTTTCCAGCGGTCATCTCTTACTTGAAAGAACCTTCAGTTGAAGCTAAGGCCATTATAGAACTGCAATTGTCAGAGCTTGAGAGCGAACATGAGGCTGCGGGTGGTGTTCTTCAGGAAATCAGAATGCTGACGAATGATTTTACTCCGCCACCGGGTGCGTGTGGGACATACCGGCTTGTTTATCAGCGGCTTGCAGAATTGGAAAGAGATACGCATGAACACATACATTTAGAGAATAATATTTTATTTGAGAGAGTGAAAGCAGCACTTTAAATCCGGACAGGACCATTGGGAAGATCATCTATTCTCAGTGGTCCTGTTTTTTTACAAATCAAGGGATTAACCGTGTCCATATAGGACTTTCCCTAATAGTTTCATATACGTATTTTCCTCATACTGAACTTATTCATACATGTAATTGTTTTTCCTGCAAGTGATGCAATCAGATAAGGAGTGATTGAACAGTGGTCAAACGAAAGTTCGGACTCGGGATGAAGTTTTTTAAACCGACAGAAAGATATTCAGGTAACTGGTCGATTTTAGAAGAAAAAAATAGAGAATGGGAGAATATGTACCGTCAGAGATGGTCACACGACAAAGTAGTCAGAACAACGCACGGAGTAAACTGCACGGGATCTTGCAGCTGGAAAGTGTTTGTGAAGAACGGGATTATTACCTGGGAAAACCAGCAGATCGATTATCCTTCATGCGGTCCGGATATGCCTGAATTTGAACCGAGAGGCTGTCCGCGTGGTGCCTCGTTCTCCTGGTATGAGTACAGCCCGCTCCGCGTGAAATACCCTTATATGCGCGGCAAGCTCTGGAAGCTGTGGCAGGAAGCAAAAGAAGTACACAAAGATCCGGTCAAAGCATGGGCGAGTATTACTGAGGATAAAGAGAAATCAATGCTCTATAAAAAAGCACGCGGAAAAGGCGGTCATGTCCGGGTTGCGTGGGAAGCAGCACTAGAACTGATTTCAGCTCAACTGATCTACACGATTAAAAATCAGGGTCCGGACAGAATCGCAGGCTTCACACCAATTCCTGCCATGTCAATGATCAGCTATGCTTCAGGCGCACGATTTATTAACCTGCTTGGAGGTGAAATGCTGAGTTTTTATGACTGGTACGCTGACCTTCCACCATCTTCACCTCAGATTTGGGGAGAGCAGACGGATGTGCCTGAGTCATCTGACTGGTATAACGCGGGTTATCTGATTATGTGGGGATCAAACGTCCCGTTAACACGTACGCCGGACGCGCACTTTATGACTGAAGTCCGTTATAAAGGAGCAAAAGTGGTTTCAGTCGCACCTGATTACGCTGAAAACGTTAAGTTTGCAGATAACTGGCTGGCACCGAATCCGGGAACAGATGCCGCAGTCGCACAGGCAATGACACATGTGATTCTTGATGAATTTTACGAAAAGAAAAAAGAACCATTATTTATCAACTACGCTAAGCAATACACAGATATGCCGTTTATGATCATGCTTGAAAAAGAAGGAGATGCGTTAAAAGCAGGAAGGTTTCTGCGTGCAGCAGATCTGGGTCAGGATGTGGAACATGCTGACTGGAAGCCGGTTCTGTTTGATGAATCCGTGAATGAACTGATCGTGCCAAATGGGACGATGGGTCAGCGCTGGGAAGAAGAAAAGGATTGGAACCTGATTCTTGAAAAAGAAGATGGGTCATTTGTACAGCCGGCACTCACAATGAGTGAGCATGGCGGAGAATGGAAAGAGATTTTATTCCCATACTTTGATCAGGCCGGCAATGGTACGTTCAGGCGCTCGATCCCGGTTAAAGAAGTAACGCTGGCTGACGGAACAACAGCAAAAGTAGCAACAGTCTATGACCTGATGATCAGTCAATACGGTGTGCAGAAAGCAGGAAGTCAGCACACAGCAGCAGATTATGAAGATGCTGCTTCACACTATACACCTGCATGGCAGGAAAAAATCACTGGCGTGAAAGCTTCTGTTGTTACACAGGTGGCACGGGAGTTTGCTCAGAATGCTATTGATACTGATGGCAGATCGATGATTATTATGGGCGCCGGAATTAATCACTGGTTCAACAGTGACACCATCTACCGCGCAATTCTGAATCTGGTGATCTTAACGGCTTCGCAGGGTAAAAATGGCGGCGGCTGGGCTCACTATGTCGGGCAGGAGAAATGCCGTCCGATTGAAGGATGGTCATCCATTGCATTTGCGAAAGACTGGCAGGGACCACCGCGCCTGCAGAACGCAACTTCTTATTATTACTTTGCAACCGATCAGTGGAAGTATGAAGAGATGGGAACTGACTCATTGAAATCGCCACTTGGAGATAAGGTGCGCTATCAGCATCCTGCAGATTATAACGTTCTTGCTGCAAGACTTGGCTGGCTGCCTTCCTATCCGCAGTTCAATCAGAACAGCCTGAAGCTTGCTGAAGAAGCAAGAAAAGCGGGTGCGAAATCAAAAGAAGAGATGATCAGGCATACAGTCGACAAACTTGTAAACGGTGATATGAACTTTGCAATTGAAGATCCGGATGCTGAAGAAAACTTCCCGCGTACACTGTTTGTCTGGCGCTCAAATCTGATTTCAAGCTCCGCAAAAGGTCAGGAATATTTTATGAAGCATTTACTTGGGGCTTCAGACAGCATCCTTGCTGAGCCGAATGAAGATGAGAAGCCTGAAGAAGTGAAATGGCGCGAGGATGTAGAAGGGAAGCTGGATCTGCTTGTTGCACTTGATTTTCGAATGACTTCGACACCGATGTATGCAGATATCGTGCTGCCTGCAGCGACCTGGTATGAGAAAACAGATTTATCATCAACAGATATGCACCCATTCGTTCATCCATTTAACCCGGCTGTAGATCCGCTTTGGGAATCAAGATCAGACTGGGATATTTACCGGACGCTTGCAAAGAAATTCTCAGAAATGGCAGAAATGCATTTGCCGGGAGTATATGAGGATATTGTAACGGCACCGCTTGGACACGATTCTCCAAATGAAATTGCTCAGCCAAACGGAATCGTAAAAGACTGGAAAAAAGGTGAGATTGAAGCGATTCCAGGTAAGACCATGCCTAATATTCAGATTGTGGAGCGGGATTATACGAAAGTTCATGATAAATACATTACGCTTGGCCCGAATATCAGCACAGGTAAAGTAGGGGCGCACGGCGTGAACTTCCCTGTAGCAGAAGAATATGAAGAATTGAAACTGATCAATGGTGTACATCATGATGAAACGATGAAAAACGGAATGCCGAAGCTGATCACTGCCAGACATGTCGCAAATGCCATGTTGCATATTTCTTCAGCTACAAACGGTGCGGTTGCTGAAAAGGCATGGGAAGCACAGGAAAAAGATACAGGTGTTGCACTGAAAGACATATCAGCAGACAGAAAAGCAGAGAAAATTACCTTTGAACAGATTACAGCACAGCCGAGAGAAGTGATTCCAACACCTGTGTTCAGCGGATCTAACAAAGGTTCAAAGCGTTACTCACCATTTACAACCAATATAGAAAGACATGTGCCATTCCGTACATTAACAGGCAGGCAGCATTTTTATATTGATCATGAAATTTTCCTGCAGTTCGGTGAATCACTGCCAATCTATAAGCCGACACTGCCTCCGATGGTTTTTGGACACAGGGATAAGAAGATTTCAGGAGAAGAAAGCACACTGATTCTGCGTTATCTGACACCGCACGGTAAATGGAATATTCACAGTACGTATCAGGATAACCTTCATATGCTGACATTGTTCCGCGGGGGACCTGTGGTATGGATTAACAATATAGACGCAGAGAAACATGATATTCAGGATAACGAATGGCTTGAAGTGTATAACCGTAATGGCGTTGTCACAGCACGTGCAGTTGTCAGCCACAGAATGCCTGAGGGAACGATGTTTATGTATCATGCGCAGGATAAGCACATTAACGTTCCGGGTTCATCCATTACCGGAGAACGCGGCGGCAGTCATAATGCACCAACCAAAATCCATGTGAAACCCACACAGATGGTGGGCGGTTATGCGCAGCTGAGTTACGGGTTCAACTATTATGGGCCAATCGGAAATCAGCGTGACGTGTATGTAGCTGTCCGTAAACTGAAGGAGGTAGACTGGCTTGAAGATTAAAGCACAAGTAGCAATGGTAATGAATCTTGATAAATGTATCGGTTGTCATACATGCAGTGTGACGTGTAAGAGCACCTGGACGAATCGTCCAGGTGCAGAGTATATGTGGTTTAACAATGTGGAAACGAAGCCCGGGATCGGTTATCCGAAGCAGTGGGAAGACCAGGAGAAATATAAGGGCGGCTGGCAGATGCGAAAAGGAAAGCTTGAGCTGAAAGCCGGTACTAAACTTTCAAAAATGGCACTCGGCAAAATCTTTTATAATCCTGATATGCCTGAAATGAAAGATTACTATGAGCCATGGACTTATAACTATGAGCATCTGACAAATGCAAAAGAACAGAAGTATCAGCCGGTTGCACGTCCACACTCAGCAATTACGGGAGAAAAAATGGACGTGGAATGGGGACCTAACTGGGAAGATGACCTTGCAGGCGGTCACATTACCGGTCCTGAAGATCCGAATATCAAAAAAATTGAAGAAGAAATTAAATTCAACTTTGAAAATGCATTTATGATGTATCTTCCGCGTCTGTGTGAACACTGTCTGAACCCGAGCTGCGTGGCATCATGTCCTTCAGGTGCAATGTATAAGCGTGATGAGGATGGGATTGTGCTTGTGGACCAGGAAGCATGCAGAGGCTGGCGTTATTGCATGACGGGCTGCCCGTACAAAAAAGTGTACTTCAACTGGAAGACAAATAAAGCTGAAAAGTGTACATTCTGCTTCCCGAGAATTGAATCAGGACTGCCGACTGTATGCTCTGAGACTTGTACAGGAAGAATCCGTTATCTTGGTGTGCTGCTGTATGATGCAGACCGCGTGCTTGAAGTTGCGTCTACCCCTGATGAAAAGGATCTATATGAAGCACAGCTTGGTCTGTTCCTGGATCCGAATGATCCTGAAGTCATTGAACAGGCGAAAAAAGATGGCATTAACCAGGACTGGATTGAAGCTGCACAGAATTCACCAGTGTACAAACTTGCAATTGATTACAAGCTTGCTTTCCCGCTTCATCCGGAATACCGTACGCTGCCAATGGTATGGTATGTACCGCCGCTCAGTCCGATTATGAGTTACTTTGAAGGGAAAGATTCAATTAAGAATCCTGACGCTATCTTCCCGGCAATCGAAGAAATGAGAACGCCGATTCAGTATCTGGCAAATATGCTGACAGCGGGTGACACAGAGTCAGTGAAAGGGGCACTTCAGCGTATGGCAATGATGAGATCATATATGCGTGCATTATCAAGCGGAAAAGAGTTCGATGAAGAGAGACTTGAGCGTGTAGGGCTGTCTGCATATGGAACGCAGCAAATGTACAGACTCCTTTCAATCGCTAAATATGAAGATCGCTTTGTGATTCCGACTTCACACAGAGAAGGATACATGGACCCTTACCGTGCCCAGGGTTCAGAGGGCTATGACATGGGCTGTGATGGATGTGGACCTGCTATGCCAGCTGGAAAATCAGGCAAAGAAATTTACGAGGAAAACTTCTATGGAGGGATCTGGCGTGATTAACCTGGAGAAGCTTGAATCATTTAAAGAAGCCTTTCATTTCTTTGCTCATCAGCTATCCTACCCTGAGAAGCTGACCTTCCATCCTGAATTTTTTGAAGCATCTGTTTCCCCGGATCTGCCGGGGAGTGAGCATATAAAAAGGTATTGGGATCAGGTCCATCGTATGAGTCTGGATGAACTGCGTGAAGCTTATACGACTGTTTTTGATTTTGAAAAAAGCTCTACGTTATATATGACATATTTTAAATTCGAGGATGGCAAGGAAAGAGGGCAGATGCTTGCGAAGCTGAAGGTTCTTTATGAAATGTTTGGTCTCGATATGCCTGGCAATGAACTGTCTGACTTTCTGCCGCTCATGTGTGAGTTTATTTATGCGGCAGACTGGAGCGGTGATGACCGTGCGCAAAGAAGCTTTCAAATCATGTTTGCAGTCCTTGAAGACGGCACATATAACCTGCTCAAATCATTAGAAAAAAGCAACGAGGCATATTACTTTCTAATTAAAGGGTTACGTGAATGCTTAAAGGCATGCGTCATCCCTCAGGAGGTCTCACCATCATGATTGACCAGTTTTTATGGGTTGTCATTCCATACATCTGTATTGCATCCTTCATTTTTGGCCATATATTCAGATTTAGACATGACCAATTCAGCTGGACAGCCAAATCCAGTGAATTTATTGAAAAGAAGCAGCTGATGATCGGCAGTCTGCTCTTTCATATCGGAATTATCCCCGTCATTTTTGGTCACGTGGCAGGGCTTGGTATTCCAAAAGAATGGATGCATGCAATTGGTGTGAATGATCATTTATATCATATAGGGGCAGTTTACATTGGAGGATTATTCGGAGTTATCACACTAGCCGGAATGCTGATACTGACCCTGCGTAGAATTACCAGAAAATCTGTCAGAAAACTGAGTACAAACTCTGATATTTTAGTTAATGTTTTGCTTTTATTCATTGTATTTATGGGTGTATATGCTACGCTAGTTACAAATAATATCCAGCACGACTTTGACTATCGTGAAACGATTTCTGTCTGGTTCAGAGGTCTTCTGATCTTTAACCCTGAGGCCGCTTATATGAGTGCTGTGCCGCTCTCATTCAAAATGCATGTGATGACAGGCTTTCTGATTTTCGGACTCTGGCCATATACAAGACTGGTTCATGTATGGAGTGTACCGGTTCATTATGTAGGCAGAAGTTATATTTTATACAGAAAACACCGTTCTCCTAAAAGAGCTTCTTAACCTTGAATGAAGCTCTTTGCAGGAGCGGTAACAAAGTGAGAAAGAAGGATTAAGATGGAACATTTTCACTACGAATCATTTTTAGAACAACTGAGGAACGAATTTGAACTCGACGTTGCTGCATTAGCAGTCTGTTTGCCTGAAGAAAACCATGCGATTAGATGGAAGTATATTTCAGGTAATATCAGTGAGAATTACCGCCGTATTGTTCTTTATTCCGGAAAGGGAACTGCAGGGCTCGTAGTGAAAACTGGAAAAGCGAGAATAATTGAAAATGTAAAAGAGTATTATTCAGCAGGAAATCTTTATGAACATCCGATTCTCGTATCTGAAAAGATCGAAAGCTTTGCTGCCATTCCATTTTTTAAAAACCAGCGTGTCTGTGCAGTTCTGCTGGTGGGTTCAAGAACTGCAGGGAAAATGAATCAGGTATTATTTCAGGAAATCTTCAGTCATTTACCTGAAAAAGTAGGAAGCTATGATACCGGGGAGTTGATTGGAAATTGATTCAGATCACGAATGAGAAAATGATGGCATTTCTGATAAAAATGTATGAAAACAGTTCAGAGGCAATCTTTTTTCTTGATGGCGAAGGTGAAATTCTGGCACTGAACCCCTCTGCAGAACAGATTATTAACCCATCCGTCTTAGAAGCCATTCAACAGGGAACAATCAGCTCTCTCTGTTCATTTTGCAGAGGATATACAAGTGATGAAGAACTGATGTCCTGTACAAATTGCTACTTGAAAAATCCTGAAGGAGATTTTTCCTCTTTTCAAGTCTATCTCGAAACAAGGAATAAAGGCGTTATTCCTTATGCTGCAAGTTATTATCAGATTGATCCTGAACAGGAGATCTTTGTTTTTATGCTCAGGGATCTGACACTTCAATTCAAGACGCAGGAAAATCTGTACAAAAATCAGATGGTGAAGCAGACGATAGAAGCGCAGGAGCTTGAGCGTAAGCGGATTTCACGTGAGCTTCATGACAGTGTAGTGCAGGATCTTGTCAGTACACTTGTTGATCTGCGTGTCAGTAAATATCTGAAAGAGGATGAATTGAGGGAGCGTATTTCTGAGACAGAAGGAACGCTGAACCGTCTGATTGAAGATGTGCGTAATATCTCTGTTTTCCTTAGACCAGCTTCACTCGATGACCTGGGACTTGAAGCTGCTTTCCGCACGCATTTTAAATGGATTGAAAAAACTTATGGCATCAGAGTAAATCTGAAGTCAATGATTTCACAGATGAGATACAGACATGATATTGAAACAGCGGTATACCGGATTTGTCAGGAAGCAGTACTGAATGCGGTTAAATATGCAGGAATTTCAGAAATTGACGTGTATATTGCAGAATCCAACCGTCATCTTGAATTGTTTGTGAGGGATGAAGGGGAGGGATTCAATACAGAGTCACCAACCATTAAAGGAACCGGATTAGGTGTATTCGGTATGACAGAAAGAGCTGAGTTGATTGGCGGAAAGCTGAGGCTTTATTCAGAGCAGGGAAAAGGCACTACCGTCTATCTCTCTGTACCGATTCAACTGCAACCAAAGGAAAGGGTTGAGACGTGATGATTAAAATTGTGATTGCTGATGATCATTCAGTCGTAAGAAGCGGTTTTTCAATGATCTTGAATTTTCAACCTGATATGGAAGTGGTTGCGACAGCTGCAGATGGTGTAGAAGCTTACCAGTTAACCGCTCAGCACAAACCGGATGTTCTCTTGCTTGATCTGAGTATGCCACCGGGAGAAAGCGGATTGATCGCGACTGGGAAGATTCATGATGATCTGCCGGATACAAAAATTTTGATTCTTACCATGCATGATGATGAAGAATACCTTTTTCATGTGCTGCGTAACGGTGCATCCGGTTATATTCTGAAAAACGCACCGGATGAAGAACTCCTTCAGGCTGTGAGGACAGTTTATTCAGGTGGAACCTATATATCACCTAAAATGACTAATTCATTAGTAAAAGAATTTGTGAAACATGAAGGGCAGGGGGATAAAACAGACCCTTTATCAATTTTGACTAAAAGAGAACTCGAAATCCTTCCGCTTGCTGCGAAAGGATATGGGAATAAAGAGATTGCAGAAAAGCTTTTTGTCTCAGTGAAAACGGTAGAAGCACATAAAGCAAAAATCATGGAAAAACTGGAGCTGAAAAGCAAGCCGGAACTGGTTGAGTTTGCTTTGAAAAAAAAGCTGCTGGATTTCTAAAAGGATGATTTGATGAACAATCAGGGGTTTCAATCGAAAAACAAGGCGATGAACATTCTTGAGAATGAACACAGATATTTACGTTATCTTATGGATGAGTGGCATGCAATTGTACTGAATTTTGAAAAAGAAAGCTATTCAGATCAACAGGAAGCACTGGCTGATTTTCGTAATCTCCGCAAATTACTGATCGGATTTCTGGATCCGCTGAAAAACCATACAGACAAAGAAGAAAGATTCTTCTTTCCAATGCTGGGTACATACATCGGACTAGAACAGGGGCCAATTTTGTCGATCGAAGAAGAGCATCAGGAAATTGATGCCTATATCGGACACTTTCTGCATCATACTTTAGGAGATCTTGAGGATCTTTCAATTAAAGAAATGAAAGTCAGAACGAGAGATGCAGCTGAAGCGTTTGAAGTGCTGATGGTGCACTTTGTAAAAGAAGAAAGTGTGCTATTCCCAATGGTTGATAGAGTGATGAAAACGGTCGATGTAGACCAGCTGACTGAAGAGCTGAATACGCTGATCACATAACGTCTGAAAGATTTAGGGAGTTTCCTTTACTGCAAAGGGGACTCCCTAATTTTTATTATGCAGCAAAAAATTATAATTAAATCAGGAAAACAATTACATGAAGAAAATCCTTTTTAGAAGAAAGGTGTTATCCAATGACAAAAAAATTGCAGCTGCCGCTTCAAACTATGAACCTGGTTGTCGGTTTTATGGTGTGGGTCATCATTTCATCCTTATTACCTTTTATACAAGAGGACATTACGATTCCGCCTGAGCGAATTGCACTGCTAACCGCAATACCGGTGATTCTGGGATCGGTACTGAGAATTCCGCTTGGCTATTTTGCCAATCTGATCGGTGCACGACTCGTCTTTTTAGTGAGTTTTATTCTGCTTTTATTCCCCGTATATTTCATCAGTGAGGCTTCAAGCTATACTGAACTGGTAATTGGAGGGTTGTTCCTCGGGATAGGCGGGGCAGTGTTTTCAGTGGGTGTAACGTCTTTGCCGAAGTATTATCCTAAAGAAAGACACGGTTTTGTAAATGGGATTTATGGGGCTGGAAATATTGGAACGGCTGTCTCAACGTTTGCAGCACCTGTCATTGCGACACAGATTGGCTGGGAAGCAACAGTAAAGCTTTATCTGGTTTTACTGCTGGTTTTTGCAGCATTAAACTTTTTATTCGGTGACAGAAAAGAAACGCGTGTGAAAACACCGATTATCAGTCAGATTAAAGGTGTATATAAAAATGAAAAGCTGTGGCTCTTCTCACTCTTTTATTTTATTACGTTTGGTTCTTTTGTGGCTTTTACTGTCTATCTTCCAAACTTTCTGGTTACGGAATTTAACTTGAGCAGTGTGGATGCAGGAATGCGGACGGCGGGATTCATTGCGGTGGCGACGTTCATGAGACCGGTGGGAGGATTCCTCGCAGATAAATTTGATTCTTTTAAGCTGTTAATCGGTGTATTTACCGTCTATACGGCAGCGGCAGTTCTGCTGGCATTCTCACCTTCAATTGTTTTATATACAGTCGGCACGCTTACCATTGCATTAAGTGCCGGGGTTGGAAATGGTGTGGTATTCAAGCTGGTCCCAATGTATTTTCAAAAGCAGGCCGGCATTGTGAATGGAATTGTATCGATGATGGGTGGTCTTGGGGGGTTTTTCCCACCGTTGATTCTGTCAATGGTATACGGGCTGACAGGTCAATATGCAATTGGGTTTATGCTGTTATCTCAGGTGGCTCTCGCAAGTCTGGTACTTGTTGTCTGGATGTTTTATCAGAATAAAATTCAGCTTCAGGCTGATGTATTCAGATCAACTGCCCAGGGGGTCATGGTAACAAAAACCGATGGGAGCATCATTGCAGTCAATAAAGCTTTCACTGATCTGACAGGTTTTGAAGAAAATGAAATTCTCGGCAAAACGCCGGCTGAGCTGAAATCAGGAAAGCAGCCACCTGAATTCTACAGCACTATGTGGCAGCACATTCATGAAAAAGGATCATGGGAAGGGGAGATCTGGAATAAACGAAAGGATGGTGAATTGTATCTGCAGTGGCTGACAATAAGTGCTGTTCAAAATGATGCCGGTGAACAGGAAAGGTATGTGGCGTCATTTTCGGATATTACAGAATATCGTTCTGTTCAGTAACTGTGTTTTCACAAATCAAATCAGGGAATGGTAAGATTAAAACACAGTATACGCAGAAAGAAGTTATAGCCGATGACGAAGATCATTTACTTTATTATTATCGTAACTTTTATCGATACATTCATTCAGCTTCCCGTCATGACTCCTTACGCAATCAGTCTTGGGGCTACAGAAACGATGGCAGGATTGATTATTGCTGTATATTCCGCGCTGAATGTAGCTGGTAATATTGCAGGCGGTTATGCGGTGGACCGATATGGCAGAAAGCCGGTTCTTGTGATCGGAACCGTGCTTTCTGCAGCGGTTCTTTTATTTTATCCACTCGCTCAGGATGCAGAGCAGCTGCTGATCGTCAGAGCGATTCATGGTATTGTCAGCGGCCTGTTAATCCCCTGTGTGTTTGCGATTGCAGGAGACCATGCAGCGAAGAAAAGTACAAAACCAATGGCTTACATTGGTGCAGGGATAGGAAGCGCAGCGATTTTAGGGCCTGCAGCAGGCGGTATACTGGCATCAAGAGGACTGACAGATGCAGTGTTTTATTCAGTGGCTGTACTATTTGCGATATGTATCTGGCTCACGGTGAAGTATGTATCTGAATCATTCAAAGAAAGAGAAAGAGATGATGTGGCAGGAGCACCGATCATCGAATTACTGAAGCACAAAAAGCTTCAGCAGGCATCACTTGCTGCTTTTGCTTTAATGGTGAGTAATGGCACGCTTGCATTTGCCATGCCTTTAAAGGCGCAGGATCTTGGGTTAACCCAGGCATCTGCAGGAATCTGGTTAAGCATATTTGGTGTCACCGCAGTCATTATTTTTATAACAAAGCTGAATAAAATTTATGACGTATTCACATCTGAAAAGCTGACAGGTACGGGACTGATTACGATCGGACTAATTCTTGGACTGATCCAGTGGATTTCACTTCCTGGTATCATCCCGGTGTTGATGTTTATGTACGGGATTGGATTTGCTTTTATCTTCCCATCAATGAATCAGATGGTGACAGATATGTCTAATAAAGCAACGCGGGGGAAAGCATTTGGTATCTTTTATTCCTTTTTTTCAGCAGGTGTGGTTGCGGGGTCAAGCCTGGCAGGGTTTGTCAGTGAAAAAGCAGGCCTGCCATTTACCGGAGGCGCTGCTTTAATTCTGACAGTCAGTCTGCTATTCATTTTCATTGGGAAGCTGCGTTAAAGCTTCATCTCAGGGCTTCTGTCACGCTGGTAATCGCCATTTTTACCGCCTGTTTTTTCCGCGAGAAAGGTTGGACCGATGACCATTCCTTTATCAGAAGCCTTGCACATATCATAGATCGTCAGTGCACATACTGATGCAGCTGTGAGTGCTTCCATCTCCACTCCGGTACTGCCTTTTGTCTTCACGGAAGCTGAGATTTTCAGTTCGTAACGTGACGTCACGTCCCATTCGAAAGACAAATCGATCCCGCTTAAAGACAGCGGATGGCACATCGGGATGATCACAGACGTCTGTTTGGCAGCCATAATACCTGCCACCTGTGCAACGGCGAGTACATCACCTTTTTTGGATGTGCCGTTTTGAATATGCTGGTAAATTTCTTCATTCACTACAATACTTGAATGCGCGACAGCCACTCTGACAGACTCCTGTTTATCAGAAATATCAACCATTCTGGCACGTCCCTGCTCATTAAAATGCGTTAAATCAGACACACATATCACCTCATTTTATTAATACAACCATTGTAGCACGACAAGAAAGGAGTGTAAGACATGCTTGAACAAAGAAAACCAATCCCTGTTGCTGAAGCCGTTCAGCGCGTCATGTCAAAAGAAATTACATCAAAAACTGAACACATACATATAGAGGATGCTCTTGGCAGAACGCTGGCAGAAGATCTGACTGCCACTCATCCCGTACCGCCATTCGACCGCTCACCATACGACGGTTTTGCAGTCCGCTCAGCAGATACTGTACACGCTTCAAGGGAGAATCCGCTCGACCTTCGCGTAACAGAAACGATTGGCGCAGGAGCAGTTCAGTCTGTTCCTGTCCTTGAAAATGAAGCGGCACGTATCATGACTGGTGCGATGATGCCCGCTGAGTGCGACGCAGTCGTTATGCTTGAGCTTACTTCCGAGCCTGAACCCGGTGTGATGAGGATTAAGCGTTCATTCAACAAGGGAGACAACATCTCATTTAAAGGTGAGGATGCGCAAGAAGGGACAGTCCTCGTAGAAAAAGGGTCTGTGATTAATCCGGGAACTGTGGCACTGCTTGCTACGTTTGGCTACGAGACTGTTCGTGTAGCATCAAAGCCGGTTGTCGGCGTGCTTGCAACAGGCTCTGAATTACTCGAAGTCAATGAACCGCTTGAACCTGGTAAAATCAGAAACAGCAATGCCCTGATGGCTGCTGCACAGATTAAAAGAGCGGGAGCAGAAGTCAAAATGCTTGGCAAGCTCACAGATGACCTTGAAGCATGCTATCAATCTGTTAAAGAGGCGCTTAATGAAGTTGATATTCTGATCACAACAGGCGGGGTATCTGTTGGAGACTTCGATTTTCTTCCGGAAGTATACAGCCGTCTCGGTGCTGAAGTGCTATTTAATAAGGTGGCGATGCGCCCTGGAAGTGTTACGACTGTGGCGCATTTAAACGGGCAGTTCCTATTCGGACTCTCAGGAAATCCGTCTGCCTGTTATGTCGGATTCGAACTGTTTACAAGGCCTGTGATTCAACGGATGCTTGGCAATGAAAAACCTCATCTGCCGGTAGAGGATGCAGTGCTTGGTGCAGACTTCACAAAGCCGAATCCATTTACGCGCTTTGTCAGAGGAACGGCTTCAATTAAACATGGCAGACTTGAAGCAAGTCCATCGGGTTTTAACAAATCGAGCGCTGTCAGTTCGCTGGCTGCAACGAATTGCCTGATTATCCTGCCTGGCGGAACGAGAGGTTTTACTGCAGGGGATCAGGTGAAGGTTGCGCTGCTTGAGACAGCTGAAAGCAGCGGGATGCCGTGGTAGCAAAGATCCTGCAGGTAGTCGGTTATCAAAACAGCGGCAAAACAACTGTAATGAATCAGCTGGTGAAGGCTGTTTCAGTTCATGGTTTGAAAGCCGGAACGATAAAACATCACGGGCACGGAGGATCACCTGACTATGCTGATTCCACAAAAGACAGCAGCCGTCACTTCCAGGCTGGCGCTGCAATCAGTGCAGTTGAAGGAGAAGGCGCAATTATCATTGAGTCGGAATCGGGATTGGCAGATTTAGAGAAACTGCTCACTTTTTACAGGACCCTCCCCCTTCATGTTATCCTTGTAGAAGGATATAAAAAAGAACCGTTCAGCAAGATTGTCATTATAAAAGACGATCAGGATAAAAAGCTTTTAAAAGAGTGTGAAAATATTCAGGCGGTCATTACTGATCTGCCTCTTTCTGATATAAGTGTACCGGTATTTCGCCGGGCTGATCAGAAAGCGTATACAGCATGGATGATCAAGTGGCTAAAGGAGGCGTAAAGCATGTTTTCAGTAACATCAGAACCACTGTCAATTGAAGAAATCTCAAATAAAGTTGTGCGTCCTGAAGCAGGTGCAGTCGTGACATTTACAGGCACCGTAAGAGAGTTCACAAAAGGAAAACGCACGCTTTACTTAACATATGAAGCATATGCCTCGATGGCTGAAAAGCAGTTAAAGAGAATCGGAGACGAGATCAAAGAGCGCTGGCCGGATGCGATGACAGCGATTTCCCACAGAACAGGGAAACTGGGTATATCAGATATTGCCGTAGTGATCGCCGTATCCACGCCTCACAGAAAAGATGCATATGAGGCAAATGAATATGCGATTGAACGGATTAAGGAAATCGTCCCGATCTGGAAAAAAGAAAAGTGGGAAGACGGCGAAGAGTGGATTGGGGATCAGCTTGAAAAGAGTGCCGGTATTCCTGAAAAGGAGGAAATCAGATGATTAAAGTGAACTGCTTTGCCCACCTGAAAGAACTTGCAGGAGGCAATCATATTCATATTGATAAAAAAGAGTTGACAGTCAAAGAACTGCTTGAAGAGGTTCAGCGTCAGTATCATATTCAGACTGACTCAGTGCTTGTGGCGATTAATGAGGAGTATGCATTCCCGGATGATCAGATTACTGAGTATGACACGGTTGCACTGATCCCGCCGGTGAGCGGAGGGTGATTGGCGCTGTACTGGCTGGTGGGGAGTCTAGGCGTTTCGGGCGCCCGAAAGCTTTCGCTGACTGGGATGGCACCCCGTTTTATGAAAGAGCAGTTGACGCTTTAAATCCGGTATGTGATGAAGTGGTGCTGTCAGTCAGAAAAGATCAGCTTGGAGATTTCAGTGAGTTCAAAGGTAAACGCATCACTGATCTGGCGCCATATGAATCATGCGGACCGCTCGGAGGCCTGTACGCATTGATGGAGCAGACAGGTGGAGATACTGTCCTGACCCTGCCCTGTGATATGCCGCTTTTTACTGCATGCGATGCACAGAAGCTGAAGGCTTATTTTGAACAAAGCGATTTGCAGGCACTCATCCCCTCAGTCAACGGACGACTGCAGCCGCTTTCAGCTATCTATGCAGCAAGCTGTATGCCAGTCATTACAGCGCAGCTTGAGCACGGAAATTTCCGTATGAAAAGTTTTTTTGATCAGGTGAAGTGGAAGGAAATACCCCATACGGAGCTTGGCATCGCAGAAGAAGCTTTCAGTAATATTAACGATCAGCAGACGTATGAACATTTAAAACGTACCGCACAGAGGAGGAGAACGGATGGAACCGATTAAAGATTTTTATCAGCGGCCGCTGCACGATATTCGCATTTCCGTTACCGACAAATGTAACTTCCGGTGCGGATACTGTATGCCGGCAGAAATATTTGGCCCTGATTTTGCATTCATGCCAAAAGAGCAGTACCTGACTTTTGATGAGATCGAGAAGCTTGTTACTGCCATGAGTGAAATTGGCGTGGAAAAGGTCCGATTGACTGGCGGGGAACCGCTGCTCAGAAAAGATCTTCACGAGCTGATTGCGAAACTATCACGTATTCCCGGCATTAAAGATATCGCACTCACGACTAATGCGATGATGCTGCCAAAGCTTGCAGGTAAATTGAAAGCGGCAGGACTGCAGCGTGTCAATATCAGTATGGATGCGATTAAAGAAGACGTCTTTAAAAAAATGAATGGACGTAATGTCAGTACAAAGCCTGTGATTAAGGGAATAGATGCTGCGATTGAAGCTGGCCTTGAAGTGAAGATTAATATGGTTGTGCAAAAAGGGGTCAATGACGATCAGATCCTTCCGATGGCTCGCTTCTTTAAAGAGCGCGGTGTGATGCTGAGATTTATTGAGTTCATGGATGTTGGCAGTACGAACGGCTGGAAAATGTCCTCTGTCGTAACGAAAAAAGAAATTATTACAATGCTGAGTGAAGAATTCGAAGTGGAGCCTGCTGACCCTCATTATTACGGTGAAGTGGCTGACCGCTATATTTATAAAGGCACAGACACTGAAGTCGGGGTGATCTCTTCTGTATCAGATTCGTTCTGTTCAACCTGTACACGTGCGAGACTGTCAGCAGACGGGAAAATGTATACGTGTCTCTTTGCAACAGAAGGCTTCGATCTGAAAGAAGCAGTTCAGACGAAGGATCATGCCGGTCTTACAGAGGCTGTAGCGTCAATCTGGCGTGTAAGAAAAGACCGCTATTCCGATGAAAGAACAGAAGAAACGGCTAAAAACCGTCCGAAAATTGAAATGTCTTATATCGGCGGGTAAAGGAGCTGAATGCAATTGCATGAAGAACATAAAAAAGAGGCGCCGGATTCAGTTGCCTGCAAAGTCATCACAGTCAGTGATACAAGGAATGAAGAAACAGATAAGAGCGGCAGGCGGATGATCGATATGCTTGAAGCGTCAGGTCATCAGGTCACGTCATACGAAATCGTCACTGATGAAATCATTTTAATCCAGCGTGCAGTCAGGGACGGGCTGATAGATGACACTATCCAGGCAGTGCTGATCAATGGCGGTACAGGACTTGCACCGCGTGACGTCACGATCGAAGCCGTTACACCACTTTTTGAAAAAGAGATTCCAGGCTTTGGCGAGCTTTTCCGTTATTTAAGTTATGCAGAAGATATCGGCTCAGCAGCTATGATGTCCCGTGCTGCTGCAGGAATCGCTGAGAAGACAGCTGTCTTTTCGACGCCGGGCTCGACCGGTGCAGTGAAGCTTGCAATGGAGAAGCTGATTTTACCTGAGCTTGGTCATGTCGTACGTGAAATGAATAAAGAGTAGTTGAGTAAAACCGCGGCCGGAGCTGCGGTTTTTTAATTTGAAAAAGAGGGCATGACTAAGGGGAGAGGAGGTATCAACCCATCCCAGGCAGCTTTAGACCGGTTGTGAGGTCGCGTCCGTTTAATCTCCTGCTGCCAATGCCTTCAAAAAATTTGTCGAAAATATGTCTTTTTTCAGAGATTCTAGTTTTACGAAACATTCTTTAGGGTATTTATGACCAGGTGCGAAAACTGAATATTTATAAAAAAGCTGTCAGCTCAGCAAAATTTATTACGGGGGAGAGATCAATGTGTCAGGTCAAATTAATGTAACGATTAACGGCAAACCGGCTGTGATTAGTGAACATCTGTCTGCAATGCAGGCACTTGAAGATCACCAGACTGAAGTACCATCCGTTTGTTATCACCCGAGTCTCGGAGCAATTGAGACGTGTGATACGTGTATTGTAAAGGTGAATGGAGAGTTTGTCCGTTCATGTTCAACGCAGTTGAAAGAAGGAGACGCTATTGATGGCGTATCTGCTGATGTAAAAGAAGCGCAGGTCGTCGGAATGGACCGGATCTTAAGAAATCACGAGCTCTATTGTACAGTATGTGATTACAACAATGGCACGTGCGAAATACATAACACCGTCAAGGACATGAAAGTCAACCATCAGAGCATGCCATTCGAAGAAAAGCCTTATGAAGTGGATGATTCCAATCCATTCTACCGATATGATCCGGACCAGTGTATTTTATGCGGACGCTGTGTGGAAGCGTGTCAGGATGTACAGGTCACTGAAACACTGACCATTGACTGGACACTGAAAAAGCCCCGTGTCATCTGGGATAAGAATTCTAAAATCAATGAATCATCATGTGTATCATGCGGACACTGTTCAACTGTCTGTCCATGTAATGCCATGATGGAAAAAGGGATGGAAGGGGAGGCTGGATTCCTGACAGGCCTTGCGAAAAATACACTTCGCCCGATGATTGAAATTACGAAGAACGTTGAAACAGGCTATGGCTCAATCCTTGCCATTTCAGATGCAGAATCTGCTATGCGTGAAGACCGTATCAAAAAGACAAAGACTGTCTGCACATATTGTGGTGTCGGCTGCAGCTTTGATATCTGGACGAAGGACCGCAAAATCCTCAAAGTCGAACCTTCAGTGGACGCACCTGCAAACGGCATTTCCACTTGCGTTAAAGGTAAATTCGGCTGGGACTTTGTTAACAGTGATGCAAGAATCACGAAGCCTCTGATCCGTGAAGGAGATGCTTTCAGAGAAGCTGAGTGGGACGAAGCACTGAACCTTGTTGCTTCTAAAATGAAAGAACATAAAGAAAAGAGCGGTGCCGATTCAATGGCATTTATCAGTTCTTCTAAGTGTACAAATGAAGAATCATACGTGATGCAGAAACTGGCACGAGGTGTAATTGGAACAAACAATGTGGATAACTGCTCACGTTACTGCCAGACGCCTGCAACGATGGGTCTTTTCAGAACGGTAGGGCACGGCGGTGACTCCGGCTCCATTACTGATATCGCACAGGCAGGACTTGTCCTGATTGTCGGATCCAACACTTCTGAGTCTCATCCGGTACTGGCAACACGCGTGAAGCGTGCACACAAACTGCACGGTCAGCGCTTACTGGTGTCAGACATCAGAAAGCACGAAATGGCAGAAAGAGCGGATCTGTTCTTCCAGCCAAAACCAGGGTCTGACCTTGTCTGGCTGTCAGCTGTAACGAAATATATCATTGATCAGGGCTGGGCAGATGAAGAATTCCTGAATAACCGCGTGAACGGTCTTCAGGAATATGTAGCCAACCTTGAAAAGTTCACATTGGATTATGCGTCTGAAGCAACTGGTCTTTCAAAAGAAACGCTGATTCAGATTGCTGAAGAAGTCCACAATGCAAAAACGACTTCAGTTCTGTGGGCAATGGGTGTTACGCAGCACTCAGGAGGCAGTGATACAAGTACGGCGATCTCAAACCTTCTGCTGATCACAGGTAACTATGGTAAGCCTGGTGCAGGAAGCTATCCGCTGCGCGGTCACAACAACGTACAGGGTGCAAGTGACTTCGGCAGTATGCCTGACCGTTTCCCGGGTTATGAAAAAGTATCTGATGATGAAGTCAGAGCGAAGTATGAAAAAGCATGGAATGCCAAGATTCCTGGAGAAAATGGATTAAACAACCATGAAATGATTGATGCCATTCATGAGGGCAACCTGAAGATGATGTATCTGAAGGGTGAAGACATGGGGATTGTGGATTCTAATATCAACTATGTGCATGAAGCATTTGAAAAACTGGACTTCTTTGTTGTTCAGGATATCTTCCTTTCGAAGACTGCGGAATTCGCTGATGTTGTTCTTCCGGCAAGCCCGAGTCTTGAGAAAGATGGCACATTCACAAACACTGAAAGACGTGTACAGCGTCTGTATCAGGCACTTGAGCCGCTTGGTGATTCAAGACCTGACTGGGAAATTATTCAGGACCTTGCAAATCGTGTGGGTGCAGACTGGAACTACACGCATCCAAGTGAAATCATGGAAGAAGCAGCTTCACTTGCACCGCTATATGCAGGTGTGACATATGAAAGACTGGAAGGCTATAAGAGTCTTCAGTGGCCTGTAGCTGCTGATGGAACTGACTCGCCGCTTCTGTTCCTTGAAGATTTCCCATTCCCGGATGGCAAAGCACGTCTGTTCCCGGTTGACTGGACAAAACCGCTTGAGTTTGACGAGGAATATGATATTCACGTCAATAATGGCCGTCTGCTTGAGCATTTCCATGAAGGGAACATGACCTATAAATCTAAAGGAATCTCATCGAAAACGCCTAATGTATTCCTTGAAGTATCGGAAGAGCTTGCAAAAGAAAGAGGGCTTGAAGACGGCACGTTAGTCAGACTGACATCTCCATATGGTGCAGTAAAAGTAGAGTGTCTGATCACTGACCGCGTAAAAGGAAAAGAAGTGTATCTGCCAATGAACGATAACAGTGAAGGTGCAATCAACTTCCTGACGAGTTCACAGGCTGACAAAGATACAGATACGCCTGCCTACAAAGAAATCAGTGCAAAAATGGAAGTGCTGAAGCCAAAAGGTGAGAGACCGATTCCAAGAACCAATCACAGAAACGGAAACCCTCAGCCACAGCTTGGTGTCAGAGTAGATAAAAAGTGGGCACGTAAAGACTATGTATTCCCAGGTGACCTTGTGAAACTCAGAAAGGAGGCGTCTAAGCGTGGCTAAAGCGACTAAAGTGATTCACCGCATGGAATTCAGTGAAGAAGAGATTCGTCAGCGTGATCTTGAGGAGCTTAAAACCAGGCTGCTTAATAACAAAGAAGCGATTCATGAGATTTTTGACATGATCGAGCACATGCAAAAACGCGGTGTGCTTGATATGGGTACTTCACTTTTCGCTGAAGGGGATAAAGTACTTGATGTCATTGTCAAAACACTGGATTCAAAAGAAACAACAAACAGTATTAAAAACCTCCTGCTGATGGTCGGTACACTCGGCACATTGAACGTTCAGCAGCTGGAGCCGTTGATCCTGAAGGTGAATAAAGGAATTGCTCGTGTCGCAGAACTGGATGAAAAGAACGAGCAGGGAGGGTACTTTACCCTTCTCCGTTCTTTAAATGACCCGGAAGTAAAGCGCGCCATGGCAGTAGGCGCAGCTTTTCTGAAGGGACTTGGATTCAAACAGGACGAGCATGAAAGAACGACGCAAAAACCGGAAAGTCAGAAAATAAGAGACGATGAAAATGAAGAAAAAGAAGAATCAGATTGGAACGGTGATATCTTCACAACTGAATATCATGAGCTGAATAATCACTCGGCTCCTGTTAAAAGCGATTCAGGTTCCTCTACGAAAAACAGCTGGCTCCTGCCGGCCGGACTTGCACTGGCAGCCATACCGTTATCGTATTGGCTGAAGAAAAAATAATATTAAAATCAAATTGGGCAGAAGTTGAGGGTTTGATAACCATATTTCTATTAAGCACTACCTGAGGTGAGCGGAGCGGAAGACGGCGACTCCAGCAGGATAAGACGGACAGGTGAGACCCCGCAGGCGCAGCCGAGGAGGCTCAGCGCCGTCCCTGCGGAAAGCGCCGCCTGCAGCGAAGTGAACCGGTTAAAAAACCGAAACGTTTTTGTCCCAGTCTCAAATCCTAAGGGGGAACAACAATGGCCGAAAAAAAGCTTAAAAACCGCTGGCTGATTGCAGCAGCAGCGGTAGGTATTCACATATCAATCGGATCAGTATACTCATGGAGTGTATTTTCAAATCCTCTAAATGAGAAACACGGATGGGCAGCAAGTGACATTGCATTAATCTTTAGTATCGCCATCTTATTTTTAGGTCTTTCAGCCGCTTTTATGGGTCACTTTGTTGAAAAGCACGGTCCAAGAAAATCCGGCATGGTCGCAGCAGTCAGTTTTGGTCTCGGTATGATTGGATCTGGTTTTGCTGATGGTATCGGAAACTTGTACTTATTGTATTTCTTTTATGGTGTATTAGGCGGAATCGGACTTGGAATTGGTTACATTACACCGGTTTCCACACTTGTAAAATGGTTCCCTGATAGACGTGGGCTTGCTACAGGACTTGCGATCATGGGATTTGGATTCGCTTCAATGATTGCCAGTCCCGTGATGGAAGCACTCATTAATAATATCGGGATTTCAGGCACATTCTATTTACTCGGAGCGATCTATTTTGTGCTAATGTTCAGCTCTTCTCTGTATCTTGAGAAGCCGCCTGCTGATTATGTACCTAAAGGGATGACGCAGGAAGAAAAGAAAGAAAAACAGGAAAACAAAGATACTGGAGACCTTGCCCAACTGACAGCAAATGAAGCAGTCAAAACAGTCCGCTTCTGGGCGCTTTGGGCGATGCTCTTTATCAACGTAACGTGCGGAATTGCGATTATTTCCGTTGCTTCACCAATGGCGCAGTCAGTAGCCGGCATGTCTGCAGGAGCTGCTGCAGTGATGGTTGGTATTATGGGTGTATTTAACGGAGCAGGGCGTCTTGGATGGGCATCTGTTTCGGATTATATTGGCCGCCCTAATACGTATACAGCATTCTTTGTTATACAAATCGCAGCATTTGTCCTTCTGCCAAATGTAACGAATGCACTGATTTTCCAAATTTTAATTTTCGTTATTCTTTCATGCTATGGCGGAGGTTTTGCTTCTATTCCGGCATTCATTGGAGATCTGTTCGGAACAAAACAGCTTGGTGCGATTCATGGCTATATCCTGACAGCATGGGCAGCAGCAGGACTTGTAGGACCGAGCGTTGTAACACGTATCGAAGAAGCAACAAACAGTTATGCGCTGACAATGTACATTTTTACCGGTGCCTTCGTCGTTGCGCTTATCGTTTCACTATTAATCCGTGTTAATATTAAGAAAATCCGTGAAGAAAATCGTGTACCGGCTGAAGCAACGAGCTGATGCCTGAAAGTCCGGGCGAATGTGCCCGGACTTTTTTACACAAAAAGGAGGACAGTAAATGAGCGCAGAATCCATTAAACGAAGAAGCATACTGAAAATACGTAATGGTGTGGCAGAGCGGACTGAGGATACAGTCGTCACTGAAGAGGTTTTGACAATCAAACTGAACGGCGAAGAGTTTGTAACCGTCGTCTGTTCTCCTGAACATATGGAAGATCTGGCAGTCGGCTATTTGGCATCAGAAGGTGTCATCCGAAATCCTGATGCGATTACCTCTATCCGTCTGGATCAGAAAAATGGCTTCGTTCATGTGACAGCTGACCAGCTTAATCCACTCTATGATGCGCTGCAGAACAAACGGTATATCACATCCTGCTGCGGGGGCAGCCGCCAGGGGTTTGTTTTTGCAAATGATGCGATGACTGCCAAAAAAATGACAGGGCAGCAAGTGAAGCTGAAGCCGGAACAGTGTTTTCATCTGATGGAGCAGCTTCAGGA
Source organism: Jeotgalibacillus alimentarius (assembly GCF_000829445.1). GTDB lineage: Bacteria > Bacillota > Bacilli > Bacillales > Jeotgalibacillaceae > Jeotgalibacillus > Jeotgalibacillus alimentarius. The sequence goes on along the minus strand of NZ_JXRQ01000015.1, from coordinate 10,867 downwards.
GTCTGCGGATACTTTCAGGGAAACCGGCGGTGTTCATAACGCAGCCCTTTGTACGGAAGACGAGGTCGTTCTGTCCCGGATGGACATTGGCAGACATAATGCGCTTGATAAGATTTACGGGTATTGTCTGCGTAATCAGGTATCTGTGAAAGGGAAAGTCATTGTATTCAGCGGAAGATTATCCTCGGAAATTCTGCTGAAGGTGGCGAAGATCGGCTGTGAAGTCGTGATCTCAAAGTCAGCACCAACAGAACGTGCGCTCGAACTTGCTGAGGAATTACAAATGACGACAGTCGGTTTTGTCAGAGAGGATTCCTTGAACGTCTATACCTGTCCTGAACGTATTCAGCTGAAGGAAGCACCAGTATACTGAAAAGACCGGGAACAGCCTATGCCGTTTCCCGGTCTTCATGCGTTATGAACCTGTTTTCAGTTCATCGTGATCAATATATTGAATCTGATCTTCAAAGATTAATTTCGTTCTGAAACGGTATCTGCACTGATCACTTTTATCTTTTAGGTGCTCAGGTATAGTATAGGAGAAAGGGATTTCCCTTGAGAACGAAGCATCAATCTCCTTAGACATATAAATGGTTGTTGCAATTTCAACAGGTTTTTCATTCAAGTGTTTTGGATCAAATGCCATCAAATCACATTCAAGCCGAGATACCTTTTTCTTCTTTTTTGGACCCTGTAAATAGAAAGTTCCGGTAATTTGAGATCCCGGTATTAAAACGTTTTGATCTAAGACTAAATCAACTTTTCCTTTACCGTTTGAAAAAATATTTGTCAGTTTGTTAAACATGTCATCCCGTCCTTTAATCACTATACGAAAGAAATGCCTGATTGGTTTCACTTAATCATACCGCCGGGTGTTGAAGCAAGTTTTTCACTGTTTTGAAGCCGCACAAACCTCATATAAAATACCCCTGTCATCAGAAGAGAAAACACGCCGAAAATAATGACCATATAGACAAGACCAATCAGATCAAGAAACAGTCCTGTCATTAAGAGGACAACCTGAAACACGATCCGGTCAAGCATGTTTCTGAATGAAAAAAACCTGCCGTGAAACTTTTTTGGAATTCTCGTCTGAAAAATCGTAGCAGCTGTCGGAAAAAAGCAGCCGACGGCAAAGCCGAAGATAATAAATGATAAAATTGATAAAAACGGTATAGCAGCGAAATATAAAATCAGCTGCGAGAACCCAATGACAAAAGAAAAAGTAAATAATATCGTGTAAGGCGAAAATGTCTCCCCAAGTCTTTTAATTGCAAACGCTCCAACCATAAATGCTACACCTTCAGCCGTATAAATCCACCCTTTAATAGCTGAGCTGTCCTGAATTTCACTGATATTAATCACAACAAGGTTGAACCCGCCAATAAACAGAAGCGGTACCAGTGTCAGAATCAGTGTCATCATGACAATGGGCAGCCCTTTGATGATAGGGAATACTTCTTTAAAACCTGCAGACCGTTTGCCTTCAGAAGGCAGAGGTTCCGGTTTATGCTCCTCAAATGAAAGCAGCCAGGTGAGCCCGAATAATACGAGGTACGACACCAGTGAAAGAATATATACCTGGGAAAGCGGCAGCTGCACGACTAATACACCTGCGACGGCAGTCCCAAGTACCCTTGATAAGGTAGCCACGTTCATATGTATTCCATTTAACTGCAGCAGATCTTTTTCAGCAACAACAAGCGGAAGCGCCGCCTGAAGTGCAGGAAAGTAGAAGGCTGCTGAAACCTGAATAAAAATCAGGAAAACAATCATCCATAAAATTGAGTCCTGCTGAATAGCGATTAACATAAAAATAACACTGGCTGCTCTGACAAAGCCTGAGCCCAGCATCACCGTTTTTTTATGCAGCTGATCTGTCAGTCTGCCTGCTAGCGGTCCAATCAGAATACTCGCCAGAAGCCCTGCTCCAAGAATCAGTGATTTTACAAAGTCTGAAGGGACCTTTTCCTGCATAAATTCCAGATTCCCAATAATTCCAAGCCATAAACCCACTCCTGCAATAAACTCTCCGCAGAGCAGTATCCAAACATTACGATTGTGCAGCATTCAATGAACCTTCTTTCTCTCATGTTTCTACTGAAAAAGTATGCGGTAAACTATTTCGTTTGTCTACATGATATTTAACATTTACTTTTGACGAAAAATAGGAGAACATATGAATAGAGATTCGACAACATTAGGGGGGATTTGTGAATGAAAGCATATGAACAATTGGGTGCATACATAATTGAAAAAAGAAATGAACTGGCCTTGGAGCTCGATGGTGGCAGCCCTGACTTAATGCTGTCGAAGAATGACGAAAAAAAACTGACTGATCTGCAGAGTGATCTGATTTTTTATATAGGTACAGCGATTAAAGAAAATAATCCTTTGACTGTAGAAGAGCAGGTAATCGAATGGGCACACAAAACGGGAGAGTCCGCTGTCCAGAGAGGAATCGAGCTCGACGATGGTCTCAGTCTTCTTTCACAGCTCAGAATGATGATCTGGAATCTGATTCTTGAAAAGCAGGAGAACCTGAACTTCACCGCACAGGAAGTCACAGAGATCAACTTTAATATCGAACCGATTATTAATAAAGCCGGTCGTGAATTTACAATGACTTATGTTGAAGATTACCGGCGCTATTTGAAAAAAGCACAAAGCAGTGTCATGGAGTATTCAGTTCCGGTAGTGGGATTGAATGATGATGTAGCGATTCTGCCATTAATCGGCGAACTTGATGATGACCGTGCAAAAATTTTAAAAGAAGTTGCGCTTCATAAATGTATTGAACTGCGCAATTCAACCCTGATCCTTGACCTTTCAGGTGTACCGACTGTCGATACAATGGTGGCAAATGAACTGTCCCAGGTCATTGATTCACTGAAACTGATCGGCGTGAAAACAATCTTAACCGGTCTGCGTCCTGAAATTGCACAAGCCGTTGTAGAAATCGGTATTAAATTCGAAGGGATGACGATCCGCAAAAATTTAAAATCAGCGATAGAAGGGTTATCGATCTAATATAAAGGCTGCTGATGCGGCCTTTTTATTTTTGGCTTTGTTAAATCTGGCTGCTGATTTCCGCTTCAGGGGGAACGCTTTCCGCATGAGCCGTCTTTTGGCTCCGGTTCAATCGGCCCTCCTCAGCGCGGGGCGCTTGCGGGGTCTCACCTGTCACGCTTCTCCTGCTGGAGTCGTTCCCCTTCCGCTCCAACCATCAGCTGTGAAAACATCATTGGTCTTTAACAAAGCCTTTATTTTTGAAATGACTGATTTTAATTCAGTGGAGCAGCTACTGCAACCGGATCGGCGGTCACTACCATCTAATTGCCGGATAGGAAGATAAAAAGAATAAACACCTTGACAATATACCATGTGGGGTATATTATAAATCGTGTAATAAACATTGAACAAGCAAGGGAGGTTCACTTAATGGATTATTCAAAGCAGTCTATTCACCGTCTAAAGCGGGTGGAAGGTCAGCTTCGCGGTGTACTTGCAATGATGGAAGAAGAAAAAGATTGTAAGGATGTTGTGACTCAACTGTCAGCAATCCGTACTGCGATCGACCGGACAATTGGATTAGTCGTGAGTGAAAATCTGGTCTCATGCGTCAGAGAAGCAAACGAAGACGAAAATCTTGAGCCGGACGATGTAATCAAAGAAGCGGTGAACCTGCTTGTGAAAAGCAGGTAATTTTTTTGAAAAAAAATATACCCCATAGGGTAAATTAATTTAGGAGGATTTACATTTATGCAAAAGAAACGAACGACAATTGTATTATTCAGCGGTGACTACGACAAGGCGATGGCTGCCTATATTATTGCAAACGGTGCAGCAGCTTACGATCATGAAGTAACGATTTTCCATACATTCTGGGGATTGAATGCACTTCGTAAAGATGGAGATGTGGAAGTTCAAAAGAGCGGTATGGAAAAGATGTTCGGAAAAATGATGCCTAAGGGTGCAGATAAAATGGGACTGTCAAAAATGAATTTCGGTGGTCTAGGACAAAAAATGATTAAAGGTGTTATGAAAAAGCATAATGCCATGGAACTTCCGAATCTGATTGAAATGGCTCAGGAACAGGATGTAAAGCTTGTGGCATGTACAATGACAATGGATCTTCTGGGGCTTCACAAAGAAGAACTGCTTGAAGAGATTGAATATGCAGGCGTTGCAGCATACCTGGCAGATGCAGAAGACGGGAATGTGAATCTGTTTATCTAAGTCCAAAAGAGAATGCCAGGAGGTGGCTGAGTTTTGAGTATTGAACTGTTTATTGTATTATTTTTAATTGGATTTGTAGGCTCTTATATTTCCGGAATGCTTGGGATCGGCGGCTCAATTATAAAATACCCGATGCTGCTTTATATCCCGCCGTTATTTGGTCTTGCCGCATTCTCGGCTCATGAAGTTGCCGGAATTTCAGCTGTACAGGTATTCTTTGCAACCATTGGCGGAGTGTGGGCTTATCGTAAGGGCGGATATCTGAATAAAACGCTGATTATCTATATGGGCGTCAGTGTGCTGATCGGAAGTCTGATTGGCGGTGTAGGCTCACAGGCGATGTCTGAAGCGACAATCAATACAGTGTACGGCGTACTGGCACTCATTGCAGCTGTTATGATGTTTGTGCCTAAAAAGGGTCGGGAGGATATTCCTTTTGATCAGATTACATTTAATAAATGGCTTGCTGCAATTTTAGCGTTCATTGTAGGATTCAGTGCCGGTATTGTCGGAGCAGCGGGTGCATTTTTACTCGTACCGATTATGCTGGTCGTTCTGAAGATTCCAACAAGGGTAACGATTGCTTCATCACTTGCGATTACTTTCATCGCTTCGATTGGCACAACAATTGGTAAAGTCACAACAGGGCAGGTCGAATATTTGCCTGCACTCGTGATGGTGGTTGCGAGCTTAATCGCTGCGCCGCTTGGTGCCAAATTGGGTAAAAAAATGAACACGAAAATTCTGCAGATCTTACTGGCACTGATTATTTTAGCAACTGCCATTAAAATCTGGCTGGATATTCTGATGTAAAACGATCTGGTGACCCTGGAATGAACTTTTCTGGGGGGAGCCAGATTTTTTTGCAGAAAATATCATGGAAGTTGTGTAGGTCCAATGGAATGATTTCATGAACCATCTTGTTAATTTCATGGCCTACCGTCGAAATCTCCTGAACACTAGCGTTAATCTTCTGAACCACCCCATCCGTTCGCCACTATCCCTCAAAAGTCCTTGACAGAAAATAACTGTTTGCCATAAGATGATGATAACAAACAACGAAAGGGTGACCCGGGCGAATGTGGAACTAATCCTCTTTTTGAAAACACAGATGAATGAAGTGCTGAATGACACACGCAACCAGTCTGTCTTCACACGCATCATCCGTTTTCCAGATAGGATTGATCCACTCCGGGTTTGCGCTCACGACAGCTGTCGTGGTTTATTTGCGTATACCCAAAGTGCCCCCTGTCTGTGAAAACGGACAGGGGGCTTTTTTGTCCCTATAAAGAAAAAATAGGGGATGAGAACATGACTGTCATTTGTTCAATAAAGAATATTCATTATGCAGTGAGAGAACGGGTACTTTTTGATATTGAAGACCTGGAAATCAGAAAAGGAGACCGGATTGGACTTGTTGGTAAAAACGGTTCCGGGAAATCCACGCTTCTTCATCTGATCAGTGGAAAGATTCAGCAGGAGGAAGAGGAGATCTTCAGAAATGGACGGATCACCCTTCTTCCGCAGCTGAAGCGCACGGATACTGTACAAAGCGGCGGCGAAGTTACGCAGGATTATATTAACCAGGCATTTGCAGAGAATCCTGACCTGCTGCTTGCTGATGAACCGACGACAAATCTCGATGTGGAGCGCGTAAAAACGCTTGAGCAGCACCTGTCCAGGTTTCAGGGTTCAATGATTCTTGTCTCGCATGACCGGACATTTCTGGATCTGCTTTGTACAAAAATATGGGAGATTGAAGATGGCCGTCTAAAAGAGTACAAGGGCAATTATCAGGACTATGCTGACCACAAACAGCTTGAATTCCGTCAGCAGGAAGCAGCACATGAACAATATTTACGGAAGAAAAAGCAGCTCGAAGCAGCCATTGAAGAAAAAGAAAAGCGGGCAAAACGCGCAACAGTAAAGCCGACAGATGGAACAGCCTCATCAGCTAAAAACGCAAAACCTTATTTTGCAAAGAAACAAAAGAAGCTAAGACAGACTGCAAAAGCGCTTGAAACAAGACTGGATCAGATGGAAAAGATTGAGCGGCCGAAAGAAGCGGCTCCTATTAAAATGACGCTGCCGAATGAATCAGATATGAAAGGCCGCCCGATTATCCGGTTTGAAGAACAGATCTTGAGGGTCGGAGATAAAGAGTTGTTTGCACTTAAGCCTTTTTATCTGAAAGGCGGGCAGAAAACAGCTTTAATTGGTGGTAACGGTACTGGTAAAACGACGCTGATCAAGGCAATCCTTGCCGCCCATGAAGGAATAAAAGTGTCACCATCAGTCAGGTTTGGCTACTTCAGTCAGAACCTTGATATTTTGAAACAGGATAAAACCATTTTAGAAAATGTAATGAAAGATGCAATTCAGACAGAGGATATTGTCAGAACCATCTTGGCACGTCTGCATTTTTACCGTGACGATGTATTCAAGCCGGTTCATGTACTCTCAGGAGGAGAAAGGGTCAAGGTGGCTTTTGCTAAAATATTTGTCAGCAATCTGAACGTGCTGATCATGGATGAACCGACGAACTTCCTTGATATTCAGGCAGTCGAGGCGCTTGAGGGGTTATTGAAAGAATACAGGGGAACAGTGCTTTTTATCACGCATGACCGGAAAATGGTCACTAAAATCGCAGACAGAGTACTTGAAATTAAGAACGGAAAGCTGACAGTGTTTGATGGGGATTTCAAATCGTATCGTGAGCATAAGCCAAAAGAACATGATGAAACAGCGGATGAACTGCTAAAGGTAGAGACGAAAATAACTGAAGTATTAAGCCGTCTCAGCATAACGCCGAGTGAGGAACTGGACCTGGAATTCAAACAGCTTCTCAAAAGAAAACAGATCCTGCTTTCTGATTAATTAATACTCATCAGGGTATTGTAATGATGTAACCTTAATTCAGAAAGGGGCATCATCATGTTTCATTACACAGTGGAAACAAAACAGTCAGTTGAAGAAGCAATGACAACACTTGAGAACAACCTGAAAGAAGAACAGTTCGGCGTCCTGTGGCAGTTCGATATCAAAAATAAGCTGCAGGAAAAAGGGCTGGACTTTGATCAGACTTATCATGTGCTTGAAGTATGTAACCCTAAAGAAGCGAAAAATGTACTGGAGAAAAACCTGTTAGCAGGTTACTTCCTGCCTTGTAAGATGGTTGTGTACGATGAAAATGGAACGACAAAAATAGGTATGCCTAAACCGACGTCGCTCATCCAGATGGTAGATTAAAACACTTGCTGCTGACATTGAGCAGCGTCTGATTGGGTGTATGGATAAGAGTATATAGAAAACAAAGGAACGGCAGCGCTCTTTTGCGCTGCCTTTATTTATGGGGGAATCAGGTATGCAAAGTGAAATGAAACTAATCAAAGCAGATAACTCAATGATCAAGGAGCTCACAGCTTTATCAGCGGCAGTTTTCAGTCATGAGGCGTCTGTCTGGCTTGCTGAAGGGGAGAATGACGCTAATATTCAGCCGCCCGGTTATGATTCTGAAGATATGATGTCTTATATGATCATGCATCTTCATACTTATGGGATATATAAAGGTGATACGTTAATTGGCGGAGTCATTTTAACAATACCTGCCTCTCATTACGCAAGGATTGACCGGATATTTATTGATCAAAAACAGCAGGGGAAAGGCTATGGAAAAGAGGCTATTCAATTAATTGAAAAAATCTATCCCGACGTCACACGCTGGAAGCTTGAAACCTCCGCAAAACAGATAAACAACCGCCATTTTTACGAGGCAGTGGGGTATACGTGTGTGTGGGAAACAGAGGAGTTAATGTTTGAAAAGAAGCTTGATGGCCATGAGGATTCAAAAAATGATTTTAACCAGAGGCAGGATCAGGACTACTCTCAGGCAGAATTGATTTCTGTTAACGCACAGTCAGTGAAAATAACAGATGCAAATATAAGATCATTACATATTTCAAATGCAGCGATGCAACAGGCTAGATTTCAAAACGTGAATTTATCTGAAAGCCTTATCGCTGATGCGACAGTTCAACACACAACATTCTGGTTCACTGATTTGAGCGGTTCTGTTTTCAGGACAGCTGACATGTCGGGAGTAGCGCTTGAAAACTGCAATATATCAGGAATGACAATAGACGGCATTCCGGTTGCAGACTTGATCAAAGCTTATAAAAAGGAGAATAAACATGGTCCATCTCAAACAAATCAATAAAGACAACTGGCTAAAAGCCATCAGCCTGAAAGTGAGGGAGGATCAGGAATATTTTGTTGCCTCCAATGCTGTTTCACTGGCACAGCTGAATTTTCTGCCTGAATTTGTTGCTCAGGGAATTTATGCTGGAGATGAAATGGTGGGCTTCACGTTATATGGCATAGATGAAGATGATGGTGAATACTGGATGTACAGAATGATGATTGATGAAAAACATCAGGGAAAAGGGTACGGGAGAGCAGCAATTGAATGTGTGATAGAGGATATCAGACAGCGTAAAGAAGATCGCCATACAACGATTACGCTCTCTTATGAACCGGAGAATACATTTGCCAAAGACCTATATACCAAAATGGGTTTTAAGGAACAGGAAGGGTTTATGGTGGATGGTGAGCAGGTCGCCCGCTATACGTTCTAATCCGCGTTATCTGCACATATAATGCCTGATGAAAGGCGGTGGCAGAGTATGTGTGGAATAACTGGCTGGATCAGCTGGAAACGCCCGCTGACTAGCGAATGGCAAACCATAGAGAAGATGGTCAGTACACTTGGTAAAAGAGGGCCTGACGCATTTGGTATCAAAGCAATGCATCATGCGCTGTTTGGGCATACACGTCTGACGGTCATAGATCCTGCCGGCGGTGCACAGCCAATGAATATCAAAACAGCGGCTGGCGAATATACGCTGATCTATAATGGTGAATTATATAATACAGATGAACTCAGAAACGAATTAAAAAAGAGAGGGCATTCGTTTATCTCCAGATCTGATACAGAGGTTGTGCTCAGGGCTTATATCGAATGGAGAGAGGAATGTCCTGTTCATTTTAACGGCATATTTGCATTTGCGGTTTGGGATCACAAGCGGGAAGAGTGCTTTGGGGCACGTGATAGACTTGGGGTAAAGCCGTTTTTTTATGCAGAAAAAGAGGGTGAATTGATCTTTGGCTCTGAGTTAAAAGCGATTCTTGCACATCCGCATCAGAGAGCACTGATCACAAGGGAGGGTCTGCAGGAGTTACTGAGCATCGGACCGGCAAGAAAACCTGGCAGCGGTGTTTTTAAAGGAATTAATGAATTGAGACCTGCTCATGCCTTTAAATACACCAGAACGGGTTTGAAAAAGTGGCGTTACTGGAATGTGAAAAGTGAGAATCACACACACAATGAAGAGGAAACAGCTGTGTACCTGAGAGAGCTTTTTGAGGACACTGTCAGCAGACAGCTGGTATCTGATAAGCCGATCTGCACCTTTTTATCAGGCGGTGTGGATTCAAGTGCAATCAGCGCTGCAGCAGTGGCTCACCTGAATGAAAAACTTCATACGTGCTCGATCAGTTATGAAGAAAACGATCTGCATTATAAGCCGGATCAATTTAAACCGAGTGATGACGGGCCATGGATCAGTCAAATGTCTGCTCATCTCTCGACAGTCCATCATGATAAAGTGATCTCGCAGTCAGAGCTTGCAGAGCGCTTGAAGGATGCTGTACGCGCACATGATCTCCCCGGTATGGCTGATATTGATTCATCTCTGTTATGGTTTTGCGAACAGGTGAAAAAAGACTTCACAGTAGCGTTGAGCGGGGAATGTGCAGATGAGATTTTTGGGGGATACCCATGGTTTCAGCGTGAAGAACTCCTGATGCGGGAAGGGTTTCCGTGGATTACGTCTGTGCAGGAAAGAGAGACATTGCTGCAGCCTGAGTGGAGAGGAAAACTGCTGCTGGCAGACAGTATGATCGAACAAAGCCGCATGATCAGAGCAGAAACACCTGAGTTTGATGGGGAAGATGAGCTGACTCAAAAGCGTCGTGAAATGGCCTACTTAAATATGACTAGCTTTATGACCACACTGCTCGACCGGAAAGACCGGATGAGTATGGCTGCAGGCCTGGAAGTGCGCGTGCCATTTGCCGATCACAGGATTGTGGAATACGCCTGGAATATCCCATGGGAGATGAAACAGCTCGGCGGCCGGGAAAAGGGTATCCTTCGTAAAGCACTTGAAGGTCTGCTTCCTGACGAAGTTCTGTACCGGAAGAAGAGTCCCTACCCTAAAACGTACCACCCGGCATATACAGCAGCAGTCAAGCACATGCTCAGTGAAGCCTTATCAAAAAGCCAGTCAGTATTACCTGAACTGTTCGAACGTGCCAATCTTGAAGAATTAATACAGACTGACGGTGCCTCATTCAAAGTGCCCTGGTTCGGTCAGTTAATGAAAGGCCCACAGCTGATCGCCTATCTGGTTCAGCTGGATGCCTGGTTTGATATGTATGGGGTGAAGTTTGACGTGTAAGTATATAGAAAGAGGCTGGGACAAAAACTAGCCAAAGACTAAAATAAAAGGCGCTGATCATCTAAAAAGATGGTCGGCGCCTTTTATTACCAAATATTTGTGCTGGTTTA
>NZ_JXRQ01000014.1 GCF_000829445.1 Jeotgalibacillus alimentarius | reverse complement strand
GTCAACAATTACGATACAGGAGTTTTCGTTTTCTTTCTATTTATAGCTGTTAATTTGTGCTAAATATGGGCTCTTACCACAGGTTGTGGTGATGAACCATTTTTTTGCCCCCATCCGAATAAGTACAATCTAAATCCACTTTTTAATAAATTCATCATAATTCTACAAGAAAGATTAAAAGACATTCCTACAATGGTGTGTTCAACTTCACCAAAAAATGAGTTAACTAATATTGATATTAAGTTAACTCAAATTCTAATGTTTTAAAAATGTTTTGTCAATGGAGATGAGGAAAAGTGAATGTAGATAAAAATCGGGATTACCACAGTCATTTAAATAATTTACATGATGAGTGCAAAAAACATATGTATTATCATGTAATTTTAACGATGACAGATGGCAGTTATGTGGATGGTATTATTGAAGATGTCGATTGGGACAGTGTTAGCATGTTAACTGGTGAGGATGTAATGGAGGATGAGCTGGAAAACTGGGATGAAATGGACACTCGACAATTCTATGGCGGTTACGGATATCCAAGAAGAAGATTGCGACGCTTCATACGCAGAGTTGTCGCAAGTGGTATTATCGTTGGTATATTAATTCATGACGTTGCTCTATCCTTTATTGTGCATTACAGCAGGCAATTACTTAATCAAAAAGCTATAAAATGGGTTTCTATTATTGCCGGAATTTTATTGATTGGATTTAGCTTTTACTTTGGGTATGAATTTATTCTGGAATTACAAAGTATGCACTGAAAAGAAAGGTATTCCAGCTAATCGATCATTAAATGCAAGGACGATCATTCCCCCTTTTATATGTGCATCCTGATTATTTCTTCCTGAATAAGAGCAAGTTGTGATCTGAAATAAAAAAGCTGATGGATCTTCTGCTTCCGTTTCCTTATCCAATACATTCTCAATATAATCTTTACCCCACTCATACATAACATCCAGAATTGGTATAAGACTTTTACCATGCTCAGTCAATGAGTATTCAACTTTTGGTGGAACGACAGGGTACACTTCACGGTGTATGATTAAATGATCTTCAAGTTCGCGTAATTGATTTACAAGCATTCTCTGGGTAATCCCTGGTATAAGGGATTTTAATTCACCAAATCGTTTTGTTCCTTCCTTACCTAAATGCCATAAAATCAACATTTTCCATTTACCACCGATTATTGAAAGTGTTAATTCTTTTTCACAGTTAAAGGTTTTATTCCCCAAATTCGGCATCCACTTCACTCCCCCTTATGTTATCCATTAGTATACTTTTTATCACTATATGCTTTTAAGGTGCGTACTATTTATGTTCGAACATACCAAGTATACTTTAAAACGTGCTATTGAATAGATTGTTTGTAAATGTATACCCCTCTACCATAATGAACCCTTTGTTTATTGGATTTCTGGACAATCTAAATGAGTCCTGTACCAGATCCTCAGAAATAATATTTGAAATTAGTGAAGCAGAAAAAGTATTAGATTTAAGTTCACTCAGGCAAATCGTAGACATATTAAAACAAAAAGGGTATGGAATTGCTATTAAGGATTTTGGTATAGAAGAGACATCATTGAAATCTGTTATTGATTTAGAACCAGACTATGTAAAATTAGACAAATCCATTTCTAAAGGGCTATTCAATTCAGATAAAAAGCAAAACGAAGTTAAAATGATGTTAGAAGTTTGTCAGCAAAAAAAGATGAAATTGATTCTGGGAGATATAGAAGATGAAAAGGATTTGGCAATAGCCAAAATGCTAGGCGTCCATATAGGACAAGGTTTTTTATTGGGGAAACCATTAGAGTAGGATGGAGTTTGTTTTAGGGATAGGAGAAAATAAAAACGCCAAACCTTTATTTATAAAGGTTTGGCATTTTTCTGGGGGATGACATTACATCATGCCGCCCATTCCGCCCATATCAGGCATTCCGCCGCCGCTTTCCGGTTCTGGAATGTCTGCTACGACAGCTTCTGTTGTTAAGAACATTGCTGCTACTGATGCAGCGTTTTGAAGTGCTGAGCGTGTTACCTTTGTTGGATCCACGATACCAGCTTCGATCATGTTAACCCATTCGCCGTTTGCTGCGTTGAAGCCTACGCCGACTTCTTCTTTCTTCAGGCGGTCAACGATGATTGAGCCTTCAAGGCCTGCGTTGTGTGCGATCTGACGGATTGGCTCTTCAAGTGCGCGAAGCACGATGTTGATACCAGTTGCCACGTCGTCTTCTGCTTCGATTGAAGCGACTTTGTTGTATACGTTCACTAGCGCTGTACCACCACCTGATACGATACCTTCTTCAACAGCTGCACGCGTTGAGTTCAGGGCATCTTCAATGCGGAGTTTACGCTCTTTCAGTTCAGTTTCAGTTGCAGCACCAACTTTGATGACTGCTACGCCGCCTGCAAGCTTTGCAAGACGTTCCTGAAGTTTTTCTTTATCGAATTCAGAAGTTGATTCTTCGATTTGAGAACGGATTTGTGCAACGCGTGCGCCGATTTGCTGTGCATCTCCTGCGCCTTCAACGATTGTTGTGTTTTCTTTTGTCACAACAACTTTCGCTGCGCGTCCAAGCTGTGACACGTTAGCAGACTTCAGATCAAGTCCAAGGTCTTCCGTGATCACTTCACCACCAGTCAGGATTGACAGGTCTTCAAGCATTGCTTTACGACGGTCACCGAATCCTGGTGCTTTTACAGCTACTGCGTTGAATGTTCCGCGAAGCTTGTTCACAACAAGTGTTGCAAGTGCTTCACCTTCAACATCTTCAGCAACGATTAGAAGCGGCTTGTTCTGCTGTACAACCTGCTCAAGCACAGGAAGTACTTCCTGAATGCTGCCGATCTTCTTGTCAGTGATCAGGATATATGGATTTTCAAGAACTGCTTCCATTTTGTCAGAGTCAGTCACCATGTAAGGAGATGCGTATCCGCGGTCGAACTGCATACCTTCTACAACGTCAAGCTCTGTTGTGAAGCCTTTTGATTCTTCGATTGTGATAACGCCGTCGTTACCAACGCGCTCCATAGCTTCAGCGATCAGCTGGCCGACTTCATCGTCAGCAGCTGAGATTGCTGCAACTTGTGCAATTGAGTCTTTGCCTTCGATTGGCTTAGAGATTGCTTTCAGTTCTTCAAGTGCAGACTGAACCGCTTTTTCGATACCTTTACGTACGCCAACAGGGTTAGCACCTGCAGTTACGTTTTTCAGACCTTCACGAATCATTGCTTGTGCAAGAACCGTTGCAGTTGTTGTACCGTCACCAGCGATTTCATTTGTCTTGCTTGCTACTTCAGCGACAAGCTTTGCACCCATGTTTTCAAATGCATCTTCAAGCTCGATTTCTTTTGCAATCGTTACACCGTCATTTGTAATCAGCGGTGAACCGAATTTCTTTTCAAGAACAACGTTACGTCCTTTTGGTCCAAGTGTTACCTTTACTGCATCAGCAAGCTGATCAACACCGCGAAGCATTGAGCGGCGTGCTTCTTCACTAAATTTAATTTCTTTAGCCATTTGTAAGGTTCCTCCCAGAATGTAATATGGTTTTAAATCCTATGTGTTTTAATAATTGAATTAGTTTACGACAGCCAGAATATCGCTTTCACGAAGGATCAGGTATTCTGTGCCCTGGTATTTCACTTCTGTTCCAGCGTACTTAGAGAAAAGGATACGGTCATCAACAGATACTTCAAGCTCAACACGCTCACCGTTTTCAAGCACACGTCCTGTACCTACGGCAACGATCTTACCTTCCTGCGGCTTTTCTTTCGCACTATCCGGAAGTACAATCCCGCTTGACGTTTTATCCTCAGACTCTACCAGCTCAATTACTACGCGATCACCTAATGGTTTTAACAAGTGAAACAACCTCCTTGAATTATGTTCTTCGTTTATTAGCACTCTATATATCTGAGTGCTAACACAATTATTAGTTTAAATAATTCCATTTCTTTTTGCAAGTATCACGGGGTGAAATTTTTTAAAAAAATTGTTTATAAAAACCGCTGCCCCTCTCCGTGCAGGACTTCGCTTTCCTGCCCCCGGGCGGTGAGCCTCCTCGGCTTCGCCTGCGGGGTCTCACCTGTCCCTTCCTGGGGCGGGAGTCTACGTCCTGCACTCCGAGGGGCAGCTCAGTTTGAATCATAAATTATGTATTCCTATCTATAACGAATAATAAATATCACTCCTTCCTTTTCACAAAATGTCTACTAAATACGTCTGACATGGTGGCTTTGAATTGAAGGTGCTGTAGTTCAATAGTAGAATAAACAGAACGAATCTTTTTCAAAGGAGTATGATTGTGAACCGCACCTTTCTCATTATATTAATCACATACGTGTCTATGCAGCTTTCTACATTTGTAGCCGTGCCGCTTGCGCTGTTGGTCAGCGGGATGGTCAGTGACAGTGAGCCTGCTGTGCTGCTTTATTCGATATCCGGTTACTGGATCTTTATCAGCTTCTCGATCGGGCTGCTTATTATTTTACTGGTGATGAACAAAAATAAAGGCGTGCTTGATCTGCCAGGGGAAAAAACAAGTCCCGGCATGTCTGCGATCTGGGCGTTTATCGGGATCTTCCTGGCATTCTTCAGCCAGATCATTGCTGTTGCGATTGAATCACTGATCGGCATTAGTCCAGGGTCTCAGAATACAGAGGATATTATCGGTCTACTGTCTTATGTGCCGCTTGCAGCGGTTGCTGTTGCAGTGATTGGCCCGATTCTGGAGGAGATTGTTTTCCGCGGGGTGATCTTCGGATGGCTGTACCGGAAATATAATTTCTTTATTTCAGGACTGATCAGTGCATTGGTTTTCGCAGTGGTGCACATGGACTTTACGCACATTCTGCTATATGCAGCAATGGGCTATGCATTCGCATTCCTTTATGCATATACTAAACGCATCATCGTGCCGATCATCGCACACATGGCGATCAACTCATTCGTTGTGTTAACACAGTTCTTCTTCGCTGAACAGATCCAGCGCTGGGCTGAATTGAACGAGACGATGTTCGCACTGTGGCGCTTTGCAATAGGGGGAATTTTGTAAATGAGATCTCCACTCGGACACGGAGTCTTCTATCTGATCCTTGGCGTGTTTTTCGTCTACTTTGCGATCAACAGCGTCAACGATAGTGGCTGGGGCTTCTTCGCCTATCTGTTCGTTGCCTTTGCAACGTATGATATTGGCGCAGGGCTGAGGCTGATTGGACTCCACTTTAAGATTAAGAAGCATATGAAGGAGAAGAAGTAGCGGCTTGGGGCCGCTGCTTTTTTGTTTTGTGGTTTTTTGTGAATGGCGGGTGGGTATTTAGTCATGAAGTGGCGAACATGGTTGGAGATACGTCGAACACAGCATGTTTTGCGTCGAACCCCCGGACCCAGAACCCGAACACCAGCTGACAAGTAGCGAACACGCCGATATTTACGCCGAACCCACCCCCGACAAACTCCCACATCCCGCCCCAAAACAAAAAAACAGCAGGGAATCACTCCCCGCTGCTTTCTCTCTCCGCAAGTTCGCGGTCGATCCGCTCTCTGCGTTCCTGTTCTTCTAGTTCAAGCTGTTCTGCTTCTGCTTTTTGTGCTTTTCGGTAACCGATCTTTGCAATCGACAGGCTGATTTCATATAACAAAATCAGCGGGACGGTTACGATCATGTGTGAAAAGATATCCGGCGGTGTGACAAATGCTGCGACGACAAGCAGACCGAAGTATGCGTACTTACGGATGCTTGCTAGAAACATTGGTGTAACGATTCCAAGTCTAGTAACAAATAACATGATCACCGGCAGCTGGAATAAGAAGCCGAATGGAATTGTCATTTGGAATAAGAATTGGAAGAATTCGTTGATCCCGATGACCTGTTCGATTTCAAGATTGTTCGACAGATTCATCATGAAGCGGACAACAAATGGGAATAAAATAAAATACGCAAACGCAAGGCCTGATAAGAACAGGATGACTGATGCCGGAATGTAACTGAGTGTTACTTTCCGCTCTCTGTCACTCAGACCCGGGCTGACAAACGCCCATAACTGATACAATATAATTGGTGCCGTCATGATCAACGCAGTGAACATGATAATCTGGAAATAGATCTTTACAGGATCCGTTACCCGGAATGCATTCAATGTCATCGATGCTGCCTCGTCTGAGGACTGGAGGAATTTCATCAACGGCTCTGCTAAGAAGAAGCCTCCTACCATCGAAATGACAAAGAAAACGACTACAATGATGAGTCGTTTTCTTATTTCACCTATATGTTCATGGACGGTCATATCTTGCTGGTTCATATGGCCACCATCCCGTAATTATTGCTGGTTTTCGTTTTTCTTTGCCGGCTTAACATCGTCATCATCATCTGCAAGTCCTTTTGTTGCATCCTTGAATTCACGAAGGGTGCTGCCTGCTGCTTTTCCTAGCTCCGGCAGTTTTTTAGGACCAAAAATTAATAATGCAACGATTGCGATCACGGCAAGGCTGATTCCGCCTGGTAACATGATGCATGCACCTCCTCTTTCTTCCTTTATCATAAATCAATTTCATTTGTTTGGCTATTCTATATCTGGTCTAATTGTGACGTTTCTTCGTCATCTGATCCATAATTTTTCAAAAAGTAAATCAGTGACTGTAATTCGACTGCAAGATCGATATGATGGATCCTCATATGCTCAGGCACCGATAGTCTTGCAGGTGTGAAGTTCAGTATCCCTTTAACCTTCAGATCAATCAGCCGATCTGTGATGTTCTGTGCCGGACCGGCCGGAACAGTCAGGATTGCGACTTCAATATCACTGCCTTTCACCTTCTCTTCAAGCTCGTCCATCGAGTAAACCGGCACTTCACCAATTGACGTGCCTGCTTTTTTAGGATCTGCATCAAACGCCATTTCAATCTTTGTATTATTGTTTTTCAGGAAATTATAGTGTAAGAACGCTGTCCCCAGATTTCCGACACCAATCAGCACAACCTTCGTCGTCTCGTCCTGATCAAGTGTTTTACGGAAAAATGACAGCAGATACTCAACATTATACCCATAACCCTTTTTACCAAGTGCACCAAAATACGAAAAATCCCGTCTGATCGTTGCTGAATCAACCTTTACAGCCTCACTCAGCTCTTTCGAAGAAACACGTTGCTTTCCTGATGAATGCAGGTTCTTCAAAAAGCGATAATATAACGGCAGCCGCTTTGCAGTTGCCTGAGGAATCTTCATTTGTTCCTGACTCATTCCTGTACTCCCCCTAAATCCAACAGTGCCATAGACACCGCATGTAAAGTGAAGCTGTTAAC
Source organism: Jeotgalibacillus alimentarius (assembly GCF_000829445.1). Classification (GTDB taxonomy): domain Bacteria; phylum Bacillota; class Bacilli; order Bacillales; family Jeotgalibacillaceae; genus Jeotgalibacillus; species Jeotgalibacillus alimentarius. Next base: position 10,311 of record NZ_JXRQ01000014.1, on the reverse strand, counting down.
GCTTCCAAATCTATCTGTTAAAGATGGTCTTTAAAGACCGCTGACCCTTTCCGCAGAGGGCTGCGCTTTCCTGCCCCCGGGCGGTGAGCCTCCTCATGCTTCGCCTTCCGGGGTCTCACCTGTCCCTTCCTGGGGCGGGAATCTCCGCCCTCTGCTCCAAAGGTCAGCTGAGTTTTATTGAAGACTTTAATTAAAAGCTTCAATTATTGTATGGAATTTTTATGTTAGATACTTTTTCACAAGAACAATCAAGTCCTATGCAAAGCGCTGATCGCAGTGGAAGGCGGTGACTCCGGAGCGATAAGTAGGCTAGCTGAGACCCCGCAGCGCAACGCGCGAGGAGGCTTAGCGACCACCGCTCGGAAAGCCTCCGCCTGAAACGGAGATCAGACGCCAGTATCTTAAAATCCAAACGATCTATGTGTGACAACAAATTCCTTTTAAATACAATCCAAGTCCCTATTGTATCATACACCATTACGGTATCTGCTTGCAAAGTATGCAACATTTTTCACAATGGCACTTCATTGCTTATGAGAACCTCTGTGCGATACACTTAAGAGGAAGAAAAATGAGGTGAGCTAATGATTTTACTGCAGGTAAACAATCTCTCCAAGTCATTCGGCGCAGAAGAGATTCTTTCTAATATAAAGCTTGAAGTCCAGACAAAAGACCGTATCGCACTTGTCGGCCGTAACGGTGCCGGAAAGTCTACCCTTTTAAAAATCATCGCCGGACAGATGTCTCATGACAATGGCGATATGAATAAACCAAAAGGCGTATCGATCGGTTATCTCGAGCAGCACAGCGGACTGGAATCCGAGCTGTCGATCTGGGATGAAATGATCGGTGTATTTGATCACTTAAAAGAGATGGAAGTACGATTACGGGAAGCCGAACAGCAAATGGCGGACCCCGACGTTTATGAAAATGCGGAACGCTATAACCGTGTGATGACGGAGTATGATGAGCTGCAGATTCAGTTCAAGGATGCAGGCGGTTATCAATATGAAGCGGATACCAGAGCCGTACTTCATGGCCTGCGCTTTCAGTCATTTGATTATGATACGCCAATTTCCACTTTAAGCGGCGGACAGAAAACGCGTCTTGCGTTAGGAAAATTACTATTAACAAAGCCTGACGTGATGATCCTCGATGAGCCGACCAACCACCTGGATATTGATACACTCAGCTGGCTGGAGTCTTACCTTCAGGGTTATCCGGGTGCCATTCTGATCGTCTCGCATGACCGCTACTTCTTAGATAAAATCGTCAATCAGGTTGTGGAGATTTCACGCAAGCGCTCTAAGAAATTTCACGGCAATTACAGCCGCTACCTTGATCAGAAGGCGCTTGATTATGAGCGTGAGATGAAGGAATTCGAGAAGCAGCAGGAAGAGATCGCGAAGATGGAAGACTTTGTCGCGCGTAATCTGGCGAGGGCTTCTACGACGAAAATGGCGCAGAGCCGTCGTAAAAAGCTGCAGAAGATGGACAGAATGGATCGTCCTAAAGGTGATGAGAAATCAGCAAGCTTCGGGTTTTCGATTGACCGTCAGAGCGGGAACGATGTACTGAAGCTGCAGGATCTTTCTGTCGGCTACGACGCACCCGTTTCGCAGCATATCAATGCAGCCGTCACCCGTGAAGACAGCATCGCGCTGATCGGACCAAACGGTGTCGGGAAGTCGACCCTTTTAAAAACGATTGTGAAAAAGCTTCCTGCACTTGCCGGCCAGATTCAATACGGATCGAACGTCAGCATCGGTTACTATGACCAGCAGCAGGCAGAGCTTCACTCAAATAAAACAGTGCTGAATGAGCTGTGGGATGACTATCCGATGAAAAATGAAAAGGATATCCGCACCGTGCTTGGTAACTTCCTGTTCTCAGGTGATGATGTTCTGAAGCCTGTCTCAACTTTGAGCGGTGGAGAAAAAGCGCGCCTGGCACTGGCCAAGCTGATGATGCAGAAATCAAATCTGCTGATACTGGATGAGCCGACCAACCACCTGGACCTCGACAGTAAGGAGATCCTTGAAAATGCGCTGATCGATTATCCGGGAACGATTCTGTTTGTCTCGCACGACCGTTACTTCATTAACAGGCTTGCGACAAAGGTGCTCGAGCTCTCTGCTGAAGGCAGCACAGAATATCTTGGCGACTATGATTATTATATGGAGAAGCTGAACGAGCAGGCTGAGCTTGCGGCGATTGAAGAGCGGGAACGTCTCGAGAAAGCACCAGCTGCAGAAAAGCCGACTGACAAATCAGCCTTCGCGCTTGATAAAGAAAAGCAGAAAGCTGAGCGTAAAAAACGCAGACGGTTAGAGGAAATTGAGCTCCAGGTAACAGAGCTTGAAGGTACAATCGAAGAACATGAAAATCTGTTATGCGACCCTGAGATCTTTCAGGATCACGAGCGGGTCATGAATTCGAATGAAGCCATTGAACAAGCAAAGACGCAGATGGACCAGCTGCTTGAAGAGTGGGCTGAGCTGGAAGAGGAATTGAGCGATTAATTCTGAGCAGGGATCCTTTGGGGTTCCTGTTTTTTTTGTTTTGAGGTTCATGAAATTTTGACGGTGGTTCAGGAGATTTCTGTAATAGTCCCTGACATTTGCACGGGTATTCAGGAGATTTCAGGCTAGGTTCATGAAATTCCAAGCCTGGTTCATGAAAAAGTGTAATTATACCTACTCCCCCCACCACTCACTACCGTCTCATCTCACCAACCCTACTAACAATTATTTTTCACAAACTAACATCACTCACCACCTGAATTCTCTGCAAATCCACCCTATTCTCCCTCATCCTTCCGTTTCCGAAATATCAGGCAATTGTGAATAACTTTTCGCTTATATTTGTGTGAAAATTGCAAGTAAATTATGTACAGAATGTGAACGTAGTGTAACAGAATGATGACAATGCACAGAGTTATACACAGTACACACAGCGCAATCATGCTTTTTAACAGAGTTATGCACATTACCCACAGACTTGTACACAATTATCAACATTATCCACATAAAAAGACACGCCGAGTTATATACAGCTATTTTAACAGTTACCCACAGCTTATCCACAGAAAAACACAGCTTTTTACAGCTGTGTTTCGTGTCTCATTGACTTAGTTCCGCATGCCCAGAAGATCACCGGAATCAGGATGAGTGATAATAATCCTCCACCTAACGAGAGAATTAAAAAGCTTGATGCACCCACAACCATTCCTGAAAGTGCACCGCCGGCCGCTCCTGATAATGCAATGAACACATCGACTGAGCCCTGCGTTTTCGCTCTCACTGAAGGGTGTGTCGAATCCACAATCGTTGCTGTCCCACTGATCAGGCCGAAATTCCATCCAAGACCGAGTAGCATCAGCGCTACAATCATGCCAGTTAAAGATTCTCCAGGCACCAATGCCCCGACAACACCGGCTGCCAGCAACGTGAAGCCCGCTGCTGCCGCCATAAATGTACGACCAAGCTTATCAACTAGTACACCTGTTACGAGAGAAGGCAGGTACATCGCAGCAATATGAAGACCGATTACAAGGCCGACTGCACTGAGTGCATGACCGTGATTGCCCATATGCACAGGGGTCATAGTCATCACAGCCACCATAACAATCTGCGTGAGCACCATGACAACGCCCCCTGTAATCACGCCTCTTCTTTTCAGACCCGAGACGTCAAACTGATCAACAGGTGCTGTCTGTTCTTTTACCGACTCAGATAAGGTACGTGCAATGAGCAACGGGTCAGGCTTAAGCATCATAAATAAGATCATTCCTGCTGCGATATAAGCCGCTGCCGCTAAAATAAACGGTCCGCCGAGTGCCGGAACGCCAATTGATTCAGCAAACCGGCCCATGACACCAACCAGATTCGGCCCCGCAACAGCACCCAAAGTCGTCGAGACCATTGCAATACTGACTGCCGTCGCACGCTGTTTGTCAGTTGCCAGATCTGTTCCTGCATAGCGCGCCTGGAGATTGGTTGCAGTGCCCGCTCCATAGATCAGCAGGGAAATCAATAATAGCGGGACGCTTTCCCATACAGCCGCTCCCACGACGCCAATTGCACCAATTCCTCCAGTTACAAATCCAGCACCAAGTCCGATCCGTCTGCCGGCTTTTTGCGACAGTCTGCCAACTAACAGTGCAGCTCCTGCAGAACCCAGGGTGAACAATGCGACAGGAAGTCCAGCATAGCTATCCGTTCCAAGCATATCCTGCGCGAGCAGTGCACCAACTGTGATCCCGGCAGCAAGACCTGCTCCGCCGAAAATCTGTGAAAGTACTACCACCCACAGCGTTCTTTTATAGAGCTGCGTACGTTTCTCTTCATTATCTATATAAACCTGAATATATATATTCATATACTGCATCTCCCGTTCCTGTCTGTCTACCAACATTGTACGCCCCGGGGTGTATTCATACAATGGGAAAAGTCTTTAATGCCAGGAGAATTAAGTCTCTTTCAAAGCCCTATGCTGTTTATAAGCTGTATAGTAACTGCTGCTAAATAAGCCGACTAACAATAATGGGGTAAGCTTCAACAAAGCAAAAGGAGTCTCAAATATAAAAGCCTTCCAGAACAACGATCCTTCCATACGCCAGATACTTTCATGGTACAGCTCAGTATCACTGTATAGTAAAAATGCAAAAGTTAAACACATCGTCCCTAACCAGAAGGAATACTGCATTAACCGTTTATAATAATTTGCTTTGGACTCGCGATCTGAGAAAATTTCATTTCGATGATCATTTTCCTTTTGCCAATAGCGTACTCCGTTCAACGGAGTACTTTTTATATAGCACCAGCCGAAATCCTCATAGACTCCTTTATATTCTTCAAGCTTTTCCCCGGTTAAACGCTCCTGATAATCAAGGCGCAGCACGTAGCTCTTATCTGTTTTTTCAAAAGTGTATATACCCAGGCTGCTGACATGTGTACAGCGATAGCCTTTTTCGAGTTGCTTATTCAGCCACTGTTCTTCTTTTTCAATATTAAAGAATACTTTAAACTTTTTCATTCGATTCACTTCCTTCATACAAGGATAGGATGTGCAGTAATCTGTCCTGCTCCACTTTCAAAATGCGTCTGCCTTCTGCCGTGATCATATAAATCTTTCTGCGACCTGAATGCCCAACCGGTTCGATCCAGTCGTGTTTACTCATGTTTTCAATTGCGCCGTATAATGTGCCTGCCGCTAAAATGACGGTCCCGCTGCTCATCTCTTCTGTCTTCTGCATCACAGCATATCCGTGTAGCGGTTCACGCAGCGCCAGCAGAATATAATGCATCGTTTCTGACAACGGCAATAACTTATGCTTCATTTTTCTCACCTTCTATTCAGTTTAACTATATAGTTGAGCTTAATAATAAGTTAATACAGTTGAACTGAATAGTCAAATATATTTCCAAAATTTTCGTGCGAATTTACAAAAAAGGGTTGAACCTTACGTTACGTCAAGTTTTATAATATCGTTAAAGGAATAATCAGGTAAGGGTTGTGGTGATATGTATTCAATCGGTCAACTTGCTAAGATCAGCAACAGCACTGTGCGGACGCTGAGATATTACGATGAAATAGGCTTATTAACACCCGGCTCCAAAACCAGTGGCGGCCACCGGCTTTATACGGATCAGGACATCACAAGGCTGCACCACATTATGACGCTAAAAGACCTTGGACTTGAACTCGAAGTGATTCATCATATCATCAAAAATAAGCAAAGCAACTTAAGAGAAACATTGAATCTCCGTTTGGAAAAAATCAACTTTGAACGTGAACAGTTAAACAAAGCTGAGCAGTCCATTCACTCTATATTAGAGTTAATGTCCCTTGAAGGGTCGAGCAATTGGGAAGATATTTTTCACACATTTAACCGTCATCCCTCTACTAAAAAAGAATTAGAAGAGATCTGGAGTCAGCATTTCACGCAGGAAGAACAACAGGCACTGGCTCACCTGCCCTCTTTTGGAGACGGGAGTGAGCTGACAGAAAAATGGATTGCACTGGTGAATGATGTACATAAGAATATTGAAGAAAATGTTGAAGGGGATATTGCCAGAGCGTTAGCACAGAGATGGATCAGTCTGGTTGAGGACATGTATAAGGGGAATCACCAGCTGGCTCAAAAAACCTGGGAACTGACTAAATCAAGTGATGAGAGTTTAGGGTTTTATCAATTTGATAAAGAAGTCGTTAAGTTTATTGAAGAAGCAATCCACTTTCATTTCAGTCATAACGGAGGGGGAAAATGAGGAAAATTGCGTTTCTGGATCTCGTTTTTTACGTTGGGATCCCTTATTTACTATGGAACTATGGCAGAGACCCTTTAGGAGACTACTATGCGATGCTGCTCTCCACCGTTCCCGGTTTTGTTTATACCATTTATAGATTTATTGAACAGAGGCAATTGAATATGATGGGATTCTTTATCATCAGCTCACTGATCATTTCAACAGCTGTCAACATACTTTCTTCAAATGCAGAAAATATGCTCTGGAACCAGGTGTACCTGGGATATGCATTCGCAGCTGTTTATCTGTTATCAATTATCTTCAAAAAACCCTTAGCCCTTACGTTTGCAATAGATTTTGCTTTCTTACAGGGATACCCGAGAGAAAATAGCAAAGCACTCTATTCCACTCAGGGAATCTTTATGTGGTTTCAGCTGCTGACCTGCTTATTTTTCTTCCGCGGAATATTTCAGAACACTCTTAAAGCATGGTTGATATCAAACTATGGCGTGAATGGATATGACCAAATGCTGATCTATCTTACTATTAGCGGATGGATGTTCAACGGCCTGATCTTTGCAGGGTTTATCTTTATCAGCTCAAAAATTAACCACTTTCTTGAGGAGAACGATTTTCAGTTTCCTATCAGTCATTCAGAAGGATAAAGTATCTCTTATAAAAGAAAAAACACTTGGACATTAAAATCCAAGTGTTTTCAGCAAGACTGCATCTATATTTATAACATCAATCCGGGATTCGCATTCATCGTCAGTGTCGAACGCTTCCCCTGCTCATACATCACAGTTCCCGCTGCTGCGATCATCGCTGCATTATCCGTACATAGAGACAGCGGCGGAATCACCAGCTCAAGATCCTCTCTCTCACCAAACATCTCAGTCAGGCGCGTACGCAATCCTTTATTCGCAGCAACGCCTCCTGCAAGTAACAGCTGCTTCACGCCATACTCTTCAACCGCGCGCTTTGTCTTCTCAGTCAGCACCTCAACCACACTCTCCTGGAAGCTTGCAGCAAGATCCTTCACATCAATCTCTTCACCGCGCTGCTCTGCGTTATGAAGTGTATTGATCACAGCTGACTTCAATCCGCTGAAGCTGAAATCATATGACCCTTCCTCAAGCCAGGCTCTAGGCAGCTTCACTGAAGGTGTGCCTTCATGCGCCAGCTTATCAATATGCGGACCACCCGGATAAGGCATCCCAAGCGTCCGGGCTACTTTATCATAAGCTTCACCAGCTGCATCATCCCGCGTCTCTCCGATTACCTCAAAAGAACCGTGTTCTTTCATTAAAACAAGTTCCGTGTGCCCGCCTGAGACAACAAGCGATAGCAGTGGAAATTTCATTTCTTCAATCAGGCGGTTCGCGTAAATATGCCCCGCAATATGATGAACGCCAATCAACGGCTTCTGATGCGCAAATGCAATTGCTTTTGCCGCATTCACACCAATGATTAATGCACCGACAAGTCCTGGACCTTCTGTTACTGCAATCGCGTCAATTTCATCCATCGTCACTTCAGCCTGCTCAAGCGCTTCCTCAACCACAATCGTCATCTGCTCAACGTGGTGACGGGAAGCAATCTCAGGCACCACTCCGCCAAAACGTTTATGACTTTCAATCTGTGAAGCCACTACATTCGAAACAATTTCCGTTCCATTCCTTACAACAGATGCAGCAGTCTCATCACAGCTCGTCTCAATTCCTAAAATAAGTGTCTCACTGCTCATTTAGCTTCACCCACATGACTAATGCATCCTCTCCATTATCTGAATAATAATTTTTCCTGATCCCGCCTTTTGAAAAACCAAGCTTTTCATAAAGCGACTGCGCAATATGATTACTCACTCTTACTTCAAGCGTCATCATCGTTACTCCTTCATCACGCAGCTGATCCATCACTCTGACCATCAGCTTTTCACCAATTTTCCGCCCGCGCAGCTCAGGAATGACAGCCACATTCGTAATATGCGCCTCATCCATCACCAGCCACATACCGCAGTAACCTGCAATCACACCATTCACTTCAAGCAGCAGATACTTGGCAAACTGATTAATCGTCATCTCATTTTCAAATGCTTCACGGCTCCATGGCGCGCTGAATGAAGCTTCCTCCACAGCGAGCACCCCATCAATATCCCCATAAGTCATCCACCGGAACCGGATCTCATCCATTCTTCTTTTCCTGCTCTTTCAGCCAGTTTGCCTCCGCTTCTGCAAGACGGATATAATTCGGCACAAAGCCATGTGCATCCTCATCAGGCAACCCTTCAGCATGCTTTGCCATCATCACAGCACTCGGATAAGCCTCTTCTTCAGATACACGGTACGCACGGTCCCCAAGAACAGACTGAATCTCTTCCCAGAACACATCAACATCCGCACCCGTAAACAATACGCGCTCTTCTCTCTCAGCTAAATGAACCAGCCAGTCGCTAATCGCCATATTACGATCCTCTTCAAGCGTCCACCAGCCATCACGATATTCATAAAGCCCGGTGTACACATTTCCTCTGCGCGCATTCATCAGCGGGACAACCATACCATCAAAATACTTCCCCGGCCACGCCAGTGACAGCAGACTCGACACACCGACGATTGGAATATTTAACGACCATGCAAGCGTCTTAGCAAGCGTCACTCCAATTCTCACGCCAGTATAAGATCCAGGTCCTTTTGCTACAACAATCCGGTTAAGAGAAGCAGGAGTCACATCCAGTGACGCCAAAAGCGCTTCTACCTCACTCATTGCCTGCAGTGAATGATTTCTTTTTATATTAATCAGCTTTTCACCCATCACTGAGCCATCTTTTAATACAGCAAGCGACATCGGCTGATTCGATGTATCAATCGCAAGTACAATCATCTAAAAAATCTCCTCACATAACAATTCATAACGTGCACCCTTTGGCTTCAACTCAAACCTTCTTGCCTGTTCACCCTCATAATAAATCGAAAGTTCAAGCCTCTCCTCAGGCAGCTGATCTGCAATCAGGTGCGCCCACTCAACGACACACACGCCATCTCCATTAAAATACTCATCAAACCCAAGATCCTCAAACTCATCCTCTACACGATACACATCCATATGATAAAGCGGCACTCTGCCCTGATATTCCTTCATAATGGTAAATGTCGGACTATTCACCGTTCTCTTAACTTCAAGACCTTTTGCAAGACCTTTTGTAAATGTGGTCTTCCCTGCACCAAGGTCACCCTCAAGCGTCAACACATCTCCTGCCCTCAGAAGACTGCCAAGCTTCTCTGCAAAAGCATCAGTCTCCTCAGCTGAAGAAGATCTCCATTCAAATGTCTTCAATCTATTCACCCCGCTGGTTCTCACATTGTTCATATCATTTAAAAAAGACTCACCCACGCGGAGTCAGTCTGTCAGTTTCATCTATCAGTATCAGTTTACACGAAAAAGTTTCTTCTTTAAACAAAAAAATAACCATGACCAGTGTCATGGAAACTTAAATGGCGGTCCCGACCGGGATCGAACCGGCGATCTCCTGCGTGACAGGCAGGCATGTTAACCGCTACACCACGGGACCAAGGTAATTGCGGGGGCAGGATTTGAACCTGCGACCTTCGGGTTATGAGCCCGACGAGCTACCGAACTGCTCCACCCCGCGACGATATAAAGCCTAGCGACGTCCTACTCTCACAGGGGGAAACCCCCAACTACCATCGGCGCTGAAGAGCTTAACTTCCGTGTTCGGCATGGGAACGGGTGTGACCTCTTCGCTATCATCACTAGACATAAGGCTCGCGCCTTCAAAACTGGATACGTACATCAAAGTAAGGGATTCCGAGAATCACCTAGTCCAGCTTCAGCTCCTAGCTTTTCGGCTGCTTCACCCTGTCTGTTTGAGACTGACGTCTCATCCATTCAGGCTTCCACCAGCTCTCAAAGCTGACCAGTCGCTTCCACTTTCTCATATTTGGTTAAGTCCTCGATCGATTAGTATTCGTCAGCTGCACATGTCACCATGCTTCCACCTCGAACCTATCTACCTGATCATCTTTCAGGGATCTTACCA
>NZ_JXRQ01000013.1 GCF_000829445.1 Jeotgalibacillus alimentarius | reverse complement strand
CTGCTTAAACACGCGCAACCAACGGCGTGCTCTCCTATCCTCCTGCGTCCCCCCATTACTCAAACGATGTGTTGGTGGTACAGGAATATCAACCTGTTGTCCATCGCCTACGCCTATCGGCCTCGGCTTAGGTCCCGACTAACCCTGAGCGGACGAGCCTTCCTCAGGAAACCTTAGGCATTCGGTGGAAGAGATTCTCACTCTTCTTTCGCTACTCATACCGGCATTCTCACTTCTAAGTGCTCCACCAGTCCTTCCGGTCTGACTTCACAGCGCTTAGAACGCTCTCCTACCACGAACCTCTAAGAGGTTCATCCACAGCTTCGGTGAATCGTTTAGCCCCGGTACATTTTCGGCGCAGGGTCACTCGACCAGTGAGCTATTACGCACTCTTTAAATGGTGGCTGCTTCTAAGCCAACATCCTGGTTGTCTAAGCAACCCCACATCCTTTTCCACTTAACGATTACTTGGGGACCTTAGCTGGTGGTCTGGGCTGTTTCCCTTTCGACTACGGATCTTATCACTCGCAGTCTGACTCCCATGGATAAGTCTTTGGCATTCGGAGTTTGTCTGAATTCGGTAACCCGTTGGGGGCCCCTAGTCCAAACAGTGCTCTACCTCCAAGACTCTTACTACATGAGGCTAGCCCTAAAGCTATTTCGGAGAGAACCAGCTATCTCCAGGTTCGATTGGAATTTCTCCGCTACCCACACCTCATCCCCGCACTTTTCAACGTGCGTGGGTTCGGGCCTCCAATGAGTGTTACCTCATCTTCACCCTGGACATGGGTAGATCACCTGGTTTCGGGTCTACAACCTGATACTACGACGCCCTATTCAGACTCGCTTTCGCTGCGGCTCCGCTTTCGCTTAACCTTGCATCAAATCGTAACTCGCCGGTTCATTCTACAAAAGGCACGCCATCACCCGTTAACGGGCTCTGACTACTTGTAGGCACACGGTTTCAGGATCTATTTCACTCCCCTTCCGGGGTGCTTTTCACCTTTCCCTCACGGTACTGGTTCACTATCGGTCACTAGGGAGTATTTAGCCTTGGGAGATGGTCCTCCCGGATTCCGACGGAATTTCACGTGTTCCGCCGTACTCAGGATCCACTCTGGAGAGAAACAGCTTTCGACTACAGGATTGTTACCTTCTGTGATGGGCCTTTCCAGACCGCTTCGTCTAACCGCTTCCTTTGTAACTCCGTATAGAGTGTCCTACAACCCCGAAAGGCAAGCCTTTCGGTTTGGGCTGTTCCCGTTTCGCTCGCCGCTACTCAGGGAATCGCATTTGCTTTCTCTTCCTCCAGGTACTTAGATGTTTCAGTTCCCTGGGTCTGCCTTCAACCGCCTATGTATTCAGCGGAAGATCATATCCCATTACGGATAAGGGGTTCCCCCATTCGGAAATCTCCGGATCACAGCTTACTTACAGCTCCCCGAAGCATATCGGTGTTCGTACCGTCCTTCATCGGCTCCTAGTGCCAAGGCATCCACCGTGCGCCCTTATTAACTTAACCTAGTTAAAAAGGT
>NZ_JXRQ01000012.1 GCF_000829445.1 Jeotgalibacillus alimentarius | reverse complement strand
TCTCCGTAAAGTGTTTGAAAAGCTCATTGTCTTTTTTGTTCGAAAAAGACTTAAAATCTTAAAACGTTGACGTTTGGTTGTTTAGTTTTCAAGGTTCAAGGTTCAAGGTTCAAGTATTTCAAAAATAATGGAGCGGGTGATGAGAATCGAACTCACGACATCAGCTTGGAAGGCTGAGGTTTTACCACTAAACTACACCCGCATATAAGGTTGTAAAATATGGCGCGCCCGAGAGGAGTCGAACCCCTAACCTTTTGATCCGTAGTCAAACGCTCTATCCAATTGAGCTACGGGCGCTTACTTGTTTGGTGCGGTCGAGAGGAGTCGAACCTCCACGGGATTTCTCCCACTAGGCCCTCAACCTAGCGCGTCTGCCATTCCGCCACGACCGCTCGGTTTCGAGCGACAAGTAATATTATATCAATATAACTTCTAAGTGTCAATACTTATTTGTAAAATAATAATGCGGGTGGAGGGACTTGAACCCCCACGCCTTGCGGCACTAGATCCTAAGTCTAGCGTGTCTGCCAATTCCACCACACCCGCATGAAACAAAATGGTGAGCCATGAAGGACTCGAACCTTCGACCCTCTGATTAAAAGTCAGATGCTCTACCAACTGAGCTAATGGCTCCAATAAAAATGGCTGGGCTAGCTGGATTCGAACCAACGCATGACGGAGTCAAAGTCCGTTGCCTTACCGCTTGGCTATAGCCCAATAAAAAATGGCGGTCCCGACCGGGATCGAACCGGCGATCTCCTGCGTGACAGGCAGGCATGTTAACCGCTACACCACGGGACCAGATGAAACTATGTATTTTTCAAAAATAAGTGGTGACCCGTACGGGATTCGAACCCGTGTTACCGCCGTGAAAGGGCGGTGTCTTAACCACTTGACCAACGGGCCATGTTCTGGCGGAGAAGGAGGGATTTGAACCCTCGCGCCGCTTACGCGACCTACACCCTTAGCAGGGGCGCCTCTTCAGCCACTTGAGTACTTCCCCATAAAAATGGCTCCACAGGTAGGACTCGAACCTACGACCGATCGGTTAACAGCCGATTGCTCTACCACTGAGCTACTGTGGAACGATATCATTCAATTGTTGCAGCAAGCCTTTATGTAAGTTATTCACTTGGCGTCTCTCTTTCCGACGTATAATATCATAACAGATACTCAAAACATAAGTCAATAACTTTTATAAAATAATTTTAGTTATTTTCGTTTGTGTATGCCGTCCGCTTCAAAGGCTAGTGAATGTAATTTACCACATTTAAGAGGCGATGTCAAAAGCAATCCACAAATATCACGAAGAAATCACTCCTTGTCTCTCCCACCTTTCTTCTATTAGAAATGCTCAGTTAGAGCGGGCTCGTGATTTCCACTCCGGGTGAACGCTTTTCGCATAGTTCCTCCGCTTTATGTGCCCTCATGCCTCACTACCCTTCTATTACTGGAGTCACCCTCATGCCTCTACAACCACTTGCTCCGTTCGAACAACATTTAACTTTAATATACCTTTAGAAATAGAAAAGCTCCCGAAGGTTAACACCCAAGGGAACTCTCTACTATACTTTCGACTGATCCACACCTAGAAAAGTCAGTTTGCCGCTGCATTTACCACAGCGGTATTTACTGGTATCAAACCTTCTCTTACGGTGATACAATTGACCGCAGCCTACACATTCATATACCTTGTTACGCGGAAGCTGCCTTTTCTTTTGTGAAGGGAGCGGCGTACAGAACCTTGGCGCTCCTACATTTTTAATCAGTTCTCTGAAGTCGCGGTCACGGTGCTGATACCCTTTTCCTTCTATATGAAGGTGGTAATGGGCAAGCTCGTGTTTAATAATACCTGTCAGTTCTTCATAGCCGTGTTCATCCAGATACTTTTTATTGATTTCAATATGGTGGCTTACCAGCAGGTATCTCCCGCCTGTTGTTCGGAGCCTTGCGTTAAAGTAGGCCTGATGCCGGAATGTTTTTCCGAACGATTCAAGTGAGATATGTTCTGTCAGTTGCTGTAATTCTTCGTTTGTCATGGGATGCCCCTTTTAGATGAACAGAAAAATGAGCGCGACAAGCGGCATTGATGTGATGAGCTGTGTGCTGATCAGTGAAAAAGAACGTACCTGCCCTTTTACTTCTGCCGGCACTTGCTGATTCATTCTGATCAGTACCTGAGTGACACCAAACGCAGCTGAGGCAAGAATGATGATAAGCGGAATGAGTGGCAGCCCGTTATCCGGTCTGTCCATCAGTACATATGCAAGCAGCATAATAACGATTGGTACAAGCTCAATGATCATAGTTGAAAAGAAGAAGCGTGTAAGTACAGCTGATACTGTCATACCCTCCTCGCCGCGTCCTTCTGCGGTTTTTATGACGGTACCCAGGTGCGCAATATAGTTGAATGTGATGCCAAGTGCCGCAACGGCTGCAGCAATGGCGATAACATAATAGACCATTTTTTATTCCTCCAATTAGTCAGTCTGGTCGGCTGGCTGCAGCATGGTGAGTGCGATTCTGCCTTTTTTGACGTCAACCTGTTCAATCCAGACAGTTACGACGTCTCCGAGTGATACAACATCAAGCGGGTGTTTTACAAAGCCTTTTTTCAGTTTTGAAATATGCACAAGTCCATCCTGTTTGACACCGATATCCACGAATGCACCAAAATCTACTACGTTGCGGACTGTTCCCTGCAGTTCCATGCCAGGCTTGAGATCTTCCATTTTAAGCACATCTTTTTTCAGGATCGGTTTGTCAAGCTCATCACGCGGGTCACGGCCAGGGCGGATCAGTGCTTCAATAATATCTTTCATCGTATGAATGCCGATACCTGTTTCCTCTGACCACTGCTCAGGTGTTTTTTGAATGATCGCTTCTTTCAGCTCTTCAGTACCGATTGCATTCAGGTCATACCCCGCCTGCTTGATCATGCGCTGTACATCCTGATAGTTTTCAGGGTGAATCGCTGTTTTGTCGAGCGGATTTTCCCCTTCTGCAATTCGCAGGAAGCCGATACACTGCTCATATGTTTTTGCACCGAGACGCGGAATTTTTATCAGCTGTTTGCGGTTGCTGAATTTACCTGCTTCTTCACGGGCTTTTACGATATTTTGTGCAACGGTTTTTGAGAGACCTGCTACATACTGAAGTAGTGAAGGTGATGCTGTATTCACGTTCACCCCTACTTTATTTACCGCTGTCTCCACAACAAATGTCAGAGATTCATTCAGCTTTTTCTGTGACACGTCATGCTGGTACTGTCCGACGCCGACTGATTTCGGATCGATTTTCACGAGTTCTGCGAGTGGATCCTGCAGCCGTCTCGCGATCGATACAGCACTTCTTTCCTCAACCTGCAGATCCGGGAATTCTTCACGCGCAACGTCAGAAGCAGAATATACACTTGCGCCGGCTTCATTCACAATCAGGTAATACACTTCCTGATCAATTTCCTGAAGCTGATCCGCTACGAATTGTTCCGTTTCTCTTGAAGCAGTACCGTTCCCAATTGCAACAAGCTCAATATCAAAGTCTTGTACCACCTTTTTAAATGTAGCGGCTGCTTTGGAAGGATCTTTTGTTGTATGCGGATAAATCACGCCGATGTACAGCATCTTCCCTGTCTCATCTACGACTGCCAGCTTACAGCCTGTGCGGTAGGCAGGGTCAACACCGAGTACTTTCTTTCCTTTAAGTGGCGCCTGCAGCAGAAGATTTTTCAGATTTTCAGAGAAAATGTGAATCGCCTGATTTTCCGCTTTTTCAGTGAGTTCATTTCTAATTTCTCTTTCAATTGATGGGAGGATCAGTCGTTTGTAGCTGTCTTCAATGGCTTCCGCGATCTGGTCAGCTGATACTGACTGAGGATATTTTACGTGCTTGCGCTTTAATTCTGAAAGGATTCGTTCCTGATCCGGCTGGATCGAGACGCGAAGCACATCTTCTTTTTCACCGCGGTTTAATGCGAGTGTACGGTGCGGAACGATTTTTGAAACCGGCTCTTCGTATTCATAGTACATCTCGAAAATGCCTTTTTCATCAAGCTCTGCTTTCTTGACTGCAGAAGTAATCTTACCGCTTCTGAAAGTCTGATTTCTTATGTATTCACGGATTTTCGCATCATCTGCATACATTTCAGCAATGATATCTCTTGCTCCGGCAAGTGCTTCTTCAGCATTCGGCACTTCTTTTTCCTCTGAGATAAATTCAGATGCTTTTGCTTCCACATTCCCGTTTCTAGGGAAGGATAAGAGCCATTTTGCTAATGGTTCAAGACCTTTTTCCTTCGCTTTGGTTGCCCGTGTTCTTCTTTTTTGTTTATAAGGACGGTAGAGATCTTCTACTGCCTGCAGTTTATCAGCATTTAGAATGGATTGTTTCAGTTCTTCTGTCAGTTTGTCCTGCTCTTCAATCAGACGCAGCACTTCTTCTTTTCGCGTCTCAAGGTTTTGAAGGTAGACCCAGCTGTCAGATATATTTTTGATTTGAACTTCATCAAGTGCCCCTGTCATTTCTTTGCGGTACCGCGCGATGAATGGTACGGTATTTCCTTCATTCAGAAGTTCAATTACTTTTACTACTTTGTCAGCACTAATTGAGATACTGTTTGCCAGACGGGCGATCTGTTGTTTTTGGTCCATGCCTTTCACTGCCTTTCTATAATCATATCCGAGATTAATTGTACCATAGAGTATTTAGCTCTGTTGACCCTGGCTGTTGATTTCCGCTGCAGGGGGACGCTTTCCGCATGAGCCGTTTTCTGGCTCCGGTTCAATTGGACCTCCTCAGCGCTAGGCGCTTGCGGGGTCTCACCTGTCCGACTTCTCCTGCTGGAGTCGCCCCCTTCCGCTTCAATCAACAGCTGTGCAAATTCTAAAGCATGTTTTTTACAAAAAAAAAGAGACTCCTTAATGAGGCAGTCTCCCAATGATAAAGGTTGTATCGTCGCTTCCCGAAACGATTGAATCGAGATAAGTTGAAATATAGTCAATTGAGCGTCCTGACTGTAGCAGCGGTCGTACACGTGTAATCTGCAGTCCGTCTGAATGAATGAGAAATGATGCGCCATCTTCATAAGCAAAGCTCTGCGTCTTATAGCGCTGTGGCCTGCCGGATAAATATCCGGTTACCGGCAACGGGTAGGTCAGCTTGCCTGCTTCTGAATAAAAATAAAAGCGGATATTTCCAACACAGCTGTATGTAACCTGTCTTGTGGCATATTCGATTTTCACAATCGCAACTGCCGCGCCCCTTTTCTTCGCAAGGGACTGATTGGCTCTTTCCATCAGCTGGTCAACGTCTTCATCCATGTTTTCCTCTACTGCACTGCAAACTGCCTGGGAGGCTTCATGTGCATACTTTCCGCTCCCAAGTCCGTCTGCCAGTACGCATATAAAATAGTCATCAGTTGCTGCAAAATAATAACTGTCGCCGCAATCCTGTCTTCCATCCTTTGCGTACTGTCCAGCATGTACGGTAACTAAACTGTGGTCAAGTACTTCCATCAGGCAAAATCCCCATCTTCAGCATTTTCCTGCTGAATGGCATCACGCAGTTTTTTGATGGCTCTTCTCTGCAATCTTGACACATGCATTTGAGAAATGCCGAGCATATCACCCGCGTCTTTTTGACTCATATTTTCTAGATACGTAAATTGTATAATCTGTTTTTCTCTATCACTTAACACATGCAGCACTTTCTCAAGTACCATGCGCTGATCTGTTTTTTCATAGTTATCATCCATGCTGCCAACGATATCGAGCAGTGTAACTGTACTTCCGTCAGAGTCTGCTTCAATCGAATGGTCAACTGATAGTGCCTGATAACTTTTACCCATTTCCATTGCTTCGAGAATTTCTTCTTCAGAAACTTCCAGATGCATGGCAATCTCGCTTACTTTTGGGGAGCGCTGCAGATCTGTTGTAAGCTCTTCAACTGTTGCTTTGATTTTCGGGCCGAGTTCTTTGATTCGGCGCGGTACATGAACGCTCCATGTCTTGTCGCGTAAAAATCTTTTAATCTCACCGATAATCGTTGGAATCGCGAAAGCTTCGAAGCTTTTTCCAAAGGTATCATCATAACGGCGGATCGCACCAAGGAGACCGATCATGCCAACCTGTGCGATATCTTCGTGATATGACTTTCCCTTGGAATATTTTCTGGCGATGGACTCTACAAGATTCTTGTAATGAACAACAAGCTTATGCTGTGCATCTTCATCCTGTGTTTCCTGATAGGCTTTGATCCATTCCAGTACTTCACTTTTGCTTGGTTGATTAGGTTGAGACAGTTTCCGCATCCCTCTCCACCTGCTCTTCCTCAATGTACTTTGTCATGAAGACCGTTACACCCTCTTTTTGACTGATCTTCACGTCATCCATCAGGCTTTCGATCAGGTAAAGACCAAGCCCCCCTTCACGGAGCATGTCAACCTGCGAGCCCTCATTGTAAGGCCCTACTTCTTCTTTTACTTTCACAAAATCAAAACTTGAACCGTGGTCTGCCACGATTACTTCAAGGCGATCGTTGTATAATGCAAATCCGACAACGATTTCTCCCTCATCATCACCTTGATAAGCATGCTGAACAGCGTTGGTAATTGCTTCACTTGTCGCAATCTTCAAATCTTCAATATCATCATAAGTGAAGCCCATGCGGCTGGCCACACCTGAAATCGTCAGGCGGGTCACACCGACATACTGAGCTTTGGCGGGTATCTTCATTTCAATGTAATCAAATGGTTTCATCATTCCATTCCACCTTTTACTTCGGAGTTAATATCCATGATGTCTGCAAGTCCAGTGATGTCAAAAAGGCGTTTCAGGCGATCTGAAAGACCAATAAGCTGAAGATGTCCGCCATTTGCTTTAATTCCTTTGAACAATCCGACAAATACACCAATGCCCGTACTGTCCATATAACTTACATCAGAAAGGTCAGCTACTACGTGAATGCCTTCCTGTTTCGATAGAGGTTCTGTTTTCTCTCTTAAAGCCGGTGCAGTATAAGCATCAATTTCCCCTGCAATTTCAAGTCTTGCAAAATCTTCTCTCTGCTCTGTTATATCAACTTTAATATTCATATTAGTTCCACCTTTTTTTCGAATGTCCAGCCCCCCTGGCCCTCTGATCGTGCAGCGAGGCGCCGGCGCTTTTACACAAAATCTCCGTAAGACGTACTTGTAAACTACCCTAACTGCAGGGAGTTAAACGTAATCAGCCGGAACTATTTTGTTCTTTTTAAAATGATAATTGTAAAGTCATCCCTTAATTGGAAGTGCTGAAGGCGTTCCAGGTCACGGAAAATTTTATTTACAATTTCCTGCGGCGGGAGTTCTATGTACTCATTGATATAGGAAATTAACGTTTCACGTTCAATGAACCCTTCATCGGTACGGCACTCTGTTACCCCATCAGACATCAGAATGACCATATCTCCTACTTCAACTGCCTGCTCATAGCGCTTATACTTTGCGTTTTTATCAACACCAAGTAAAAGCCCTCTCGCTTCAAGGTCAAGAAACTCTTTATCTTTTCCGCGGTAGAAAAAGCCAGGCTCATGGCCTGCAGAAGCAAAGTGCAGGATATTACTGCGCAGCTCATACATACCATAGAACATCGTGATGAACATAGAATCGTCGATGTTCTGTTCTACTACTCTGTTGAGACTTTCAAGCACGGCGCTTGGGTCTTTACGATATTCAGGAAGACTGTCCATCGCATACTTGATCATAGACATGCAGAGTGCTGCCGGAATCCCTTTACCGATGACATCCGCAATAGCTACATTCACAGAATGATCGCCGTCATGAACAAAGTGATAATAGTCTCCGTTCATCTGTTTGGCAGGAACGCTGAGTGCTCCGATTTCGAGACCATCCACTGTTGGAACCGATGTCCCAAGGAGTGTATCCTGTACATTGGAGGCGATTTCCATTTCATTTTTTAATTCCTTTTGTGTATCAAGCAGACTTTGATGCTCTCTGAAAGCGAATCCGTATGCTGTCATGACTTCTAGCAGAATATCAAAAGAATGCCAGACTTCCGGTGAGAGGTCAGGCATTAACTGCTGCATTGCATTCTTTTGAAGACTGATAACTTCCTCCGGCGGCACCTTTTTCGCAAGGGCAGTCCGGCTGAATTGCTGAGCAGCATATAAAGCCTGCTCAGACTGGTTGTTCATATATTCCTGCAAAATTTTACTATATTGTGCTTCTAGTGTCTCTTGTTTATTCATTCGTCAAATGCCCCTCCTATCGGAGCCATTTTGTTGCGCGGATATCTGTACCTTCGCCAGGGTTTGAATCAATGTTGAAATCATCCATTAATCTTCGTACACCCGGCAGGCCAGCTCCTAGACCCCCTGAAGTTGAAAAACCGTCTTCCATTACTTTTCTAATATCTGGAATACCCGGACCTTTATCCAGTGCAATAATTCTGAGCCCTGCTTTACCATTTTCATTCAGCCGGTCAATACATAATTGACCTTCTCCTGCATACAGGTAAATATTTCGGGCGAGTTCACTGATGGCTGTTGTAATTCTAGCCTGATCCACGGTTCCAAATCCCAGCTCTTTCGCTACATTTCTGCCAAGCTGGCGAGCAGCTACGATATCCCACTCGTTCAGAATGGATACACAGGATTGGATTTCCATATGGTCAGTCCCCCAATTCCTGTTGAAGTTTCTCTAAACCTTTTTCCAGATCAAGTGCTGTCATTACATCATCAAGTCTGATGCCAAGCTCGATCAGTGTAATGGCAACTGCCGGCTGAATTCCTGTAATAACAACTTTCGCACCCATTAACCTGGACATATTAATTACATCGCCAAGCACTTTAGCGATAAATGAATCGATAAAATCAATTGATGTAATATCAATGACAACACCGCGCGCATTGGTTTCATGGATTCTTTTTAGCAAATCTTCCTGAAATTCAAGGGCAGTCTGATCATCTAACTCCCATTGAATTGAAATTAAAAGGCAATCATTCAGTTTTAGGATCGGAATTCTCACCGTTTACCCCTCCAATTCCACTATTTTTCTGCCTGTCATCTCTAACGCCAGCTCAACACCCTTTTTCATTGTGCTGGTTGTAATAAACTTGTCCAAATCTATCCCCAGATTAACAATCGTCTGGGCAATTTCAGGCCGGATTCCGACCAGCATGCACTTCGCCCCAACCAGGTGAACCGCTTCTGCTGCCTGGATAATATGGTGAGCAACCATTGTGTCTACTACTGGCACGCCTGTAATGTCTATCAGCACGACTTCAGAGCGGTGGCTGACCACTCCGTCAAGCAGATTTTCCATCACAAGTCTTGCTCTTTCAGTATCAATGGTTCCTACAAGCGGCATAACTGAAATCTGTTCCATCACCGGAATTAACGGGGCAGACAGCTCCTGAAGGGCCATCTTCTGCAGAGATACAGTTTTCTCCCATGTTTCTGCATATGTCTGGATGATTTCATTCGAGATTGGTGTCATCCATTTATCGAGGAGTTCCAGATAGTCTCCTTCTCTTTCTTTATCTATACTTCCATATTGGACTAAGTTTTCCTGCACAGTATGTACAAATTCTCTCAATCCTTTTACAACCAGCGCAACCGGCCAGCCGAGTCTGACTACTTTGTCAGAAAAACTCTGAAGCTTTTCTTTATATTCTCTATCTTTATCTTTCAGATTGAGTAGAATAATATCAAAAAACTCTGAGCTCGTTGATTCAAATATGTGCTCTGGCATAATGTCAATGATGCGCGCATCTGTATCGCTCGTAAGCTGCTCTTTCCATAACCGTTCGAGCTCTTCACGATGATCTTCAATGTGCGCAGTGATTTTGTTATACAAATAGTTCACCTCTAACTTATCATTCTGTATTCGTACTTATGTTCTATTATAGAGGAGTGTTGCCGCCGGGTCTATCGATATGAAAAAAAACGCTCCTGAAAGAGCGTTTTCCACATTAGAGGTCTATCAAGCCAAGGCTGATCTGAAGTGCCTCGTCTACCTTTTCCATCGTCTCGTCATCCAGATGGGTTATTTTGTCTGTTAGTCGTTGTTTGTCTAGTGTTCTGATCTGTTCCAGCAAAATAACTGAATCACGTTCAAAGCCATTGCGCTTTGAACTGATTTCAACATGGGTAGGAAGCTTGGCTTTTTGAATTTGTGCTGTAATTGCTGCGACCACTACTGTGGGACTAAACCGATTTCCGATGTCGTTTTGGATGATGAGAACGGGGCGGACTCCACCTTGCTCTGAACCGACAACGGGAGATAGGTCAGCAAAAAATACGTCTCCACGCTTCACTATCAAAGCGTTATCCTCCACTTACCAGACGTTCAATGGTATGGTCTGCTTCGTATTCTGCCTGTAGTGCCTCCGAAGCCATTGATAAGTTGATCTTCGCCATTTCCATATAGCCCCGGCGCATCGCATCTTGAGTTTGTTTCCTGCGTCTGTCACGGACATAAGCTTTTGTTGCGCGATAAATACAGTCACTGCAGCTTAATTCTTCCTGTTCGGCAAACGCTTCCAGTTCTGTTAGCAGTTGCTTTGGTAATCGTACCAAGATTTCTGATGTTGCGCTGGATTCCGACACAAACTACACCTCCACCATCATATGCATACCTATTTTTTCTGAAACATTTATTCTTTCGTTCATTCATCATTCAAGTCCATGTTTATATTAACATTAAAAACCCGTACTGAAAAGGTTCTCTTTTAAAATATCTGACAATTCTTTGCAAAAATGATTATTTCAGATGATTAAAGACCTTTTTTATCACACCGTTTTCCCAATAGATCCGGGGCAGCCTTGCAGCCAGCAGACAGGCAGATTCATAGTGAATCGTTCCATTGTGGGCTGCAACATCATCAAGCAGGATACAGTCATTTTCAGTACTCCCGACTAGCGTGACAACTGTGCCTTCTTCCATTTCAAAAGGCAGCCTGATCATACACTGATCCATACAGACCCGTCCGATGATTTCTGCGCGGTGCTCTCCTGCAAGTACTTCAAAACCCTGCATCTGCCTGATCCATCCATCAGCATAACCAATTGGCAGCGTTGCAATCCATTCATCCTGCTCCGCTGTGTAGGTTGCGCCATAACTGACTTTATCCCCCTTGTTCAGCTGCTTTACCTGAACAATCTTAGTGTAAAGGGAGAGTGCCGGCTGAAGCGTAACGGGCATCTCACTCCGGATATCTCCTGAAGGCACAAATCCGTACATTGAAATACCGAAACGTACAGCGTTAAATGCTGTATTATCTCTGAGAAATGCACCTGCGCTGTTAGAAGCATGAACCATTTCCGGCTGCTGCTCAAATACCTCAAGGAAGTCATGGAAACGTTCATGCTGCCAATCAGCATAGCTGCGGTCAGGCTCGTCCGCTGTCGCGAAATGAGTGAAGACCCCTTCTATCGTTAAATGGGAAGAATCAGCTACAAATCTTTCTGCTTCCTTTAAAGCTGCTTTTTCTCTAAATCCGATCCGCCCCATTCCTGTATCTATTTTCAAATGTACGTTCAGCGTCTCGCGATCAAGAACATTTTCTGCTTTTCTCAGCCAGTCACCTGAAAACACAGTCAGGCGGATTCCATGCTGCGCAGCAAGTGCGGCATCTTCAGGGCGTGTGGCACCAAGCACCAGGATCGGAGCGGTAAAGCCGTGCTTTCTAAGAAAGAGCGCTTCATCAAGAAAAGCCACTGCCAGCCATTCCGCTCCGCTTCCAAGTGCTGTCTCTGCTACTTCAAGATAACCGTGTCCATACGCATTCGCTTTTACAACAGCCATAATCACTGTGTCTTTTTTCAGGCGGCCGGACAATTGAGTGATATTATGTCTGACTGCATCCAGGTCTACCTCAATCCATGTGTCTCTGTGGAATTCATTCATCATCATCTGGCACCTTCTCTTGTCACAGGATTTGCTCCTGTTTTGGATGCCGTTATTTTATCATAGACCCTTGCACTGAGCGAGCGACTTCGAGCATTTCCTCTTCTGTTAGATCATTCGAAGCAAGCATGTAGTTGACTCCATTAAAGGTCCATTCCAGTGAATTCTCAGTCATAGAGCCCACTGCAAAGCCGAGATCCGCTATTTCTCCCATAGCCTCAGATGTGGTCAACATGACAGGTGCAGCATCGAGCTTCTCCTGAATGATCGTATAATTCTTCGCACCTTCATACGTCAGAATCACACGGCTGCCGTTATCTGTCTTCACTTCTTTTTCCTCTTTCAGTGCAGCGCCTTCGATCTCAGCAGTCGGATACAATACCGCCCACTCTTCCGTTTCTTCGCCGTCACCTGAAACAGGCATTTCAAGCTGGGCGCCCATCATATTTTTCTCAAGGTTAAAATCGCTTTTTTCAAATGTTGCTTTGTAATCAACTTCACTGAAGCTCAATTCAATTTTCACATTTCCTTCTTCATCTTTCACTTTTACATCAGTCGGTGCAAGTGTCTTCTTATCAAATGTAACCTGCTGAAGCGGGAACATCTGCTGATGCTTGTACCTTGTCTTCGTATCAAATACATACTGCCCTTCCTGTTCTTTAAATACTGCTTCCTTATCCTCCTGAATATCCTTTACAAGCGATTCAGCCAGATAAGCCTGACTGCCATTCGAAGGCCAGTCACTCTGAAAACGGAAGCTCTTGTTCAACGCAGGCGTCAGAACAAATACACCTTCATCATTCCTGATAATCATCTGACTCTGCTTGTCTTCAGCATGCTTCAGATGGACCCTGTAATAATGGGGCTTCATGTGCCAGACTTCCACATCATATTCCTGTGGTGTCTCTCCTGTATTAAAGGTCATCTTCGCTTTTGCCTTGTAGCTTTCAGTCTCCTCCACCTTGTCCATCAGATCCTGAGCCGCTTCTTCCCTCGTCTTCTCACCGCACGCAGCCATCAGCATCACTAAAAAGACCATTATCAAACAGAGAGCGGTTTTCTTCATGGTTTCCTCCCCTTCACTCATTAAGCATCGTTGCCAGTGCACTTTCAGTGTATGAAAGGAAATGGGCTTGTATGACATAGAAAAGCGGAAGCAGGCGTTAAGGGGCGTATGCGCTGGACTGAAGCGGATTGAGATAAAGGAAACACGATGAACGCAGTGAATCGATGTTGACTTATCTTAAGGAGCTGAGGGAAGCGCACTAGCCCCTGCCTGCTGGAGCTGGACACCTTCGAAAAGCGGAAGACCCTTGGTCGGCTCCGACGGGCGTAAGACGCGGTACCGGCGGGGCGGTCGAATTATTGAAAAGGTGATTGAATTAAGGCGCGAGGTGATACTAATATTCATAAAGGTGATTGAATTCCTTCACCTTTTTCGAATACATGTCTAAGATGACGCAATTATAAGCAAAGGCGATTGAATAAACAAAAAGGTGATAGATAAAACTGAATTGCTGATATATTTCCAAAACCAACCCTTTCATCAGAGATCCATCTCCACAAACCAAAAATAAAAACAGGCGCACCTAAGCACCTGTCCCCTCAATCACCACCTGCGCAGCGGCATATTCTTTTGTATGGGTGATGCTTACATGTACCTGATAATCCGTATGACTGATGTAAGGTTTGCCGGATGAGGCTTTTTCAATCTCAATATCCTGAAAAGACAGCTCACGTCCAATGCCGCACCCAAATGCTTTTGCATATGCCTCTTTTACAGCAAAGCGCCCTGCCAGAAATTCAATTCTCCGTCTTTCACCAAGCTGCATGAACTGCTGCTGTTCACGTTCAGTGAGGACACGCCGGATGATTTTCGGCTGTCTGACAAGCAGTTGGTCTATCCGTTCAATTTCTACAATATCCAAGCCGATTCCATGAATCATCTGAGTCACCTTTTTCGTATAGAATCCTGTATGATAGAACTAATCAGTTACAGGGAGGATTTCATTTGTTTGTACGTACTGAAAGCTTATCACAGTTTATCAGGTTTTACCCTGTCGTATCACTGCTGATCCTGATCCACGCGCTCGTATTTATTGCGACTTCACTTCCGGGCGGCATTGGATCTTCAGTCCTGTTTTCACTCGCAGGTATTAACGGATTAATTTCTCAGGGGGAATACTGGCGTCTTGTTACACCGATCTTTGCACACGCTGACTTGTTTCATGTGCTGTTCAACACATTTTCATTAGTGCTGTTTGCACCTGCACTTGAACGGCTGCTTGGATCTTTCCAGTTTTCAGTTGTTTATTTACTCACTGGCATTATCGCCAACGTTGCTACTTGGGTATTACAGCCACCTTTTTACTCTTCCGTCGGAGCCAGCGGTGCGATCTTCGGCCTGTTTGGATTATACGGAGCGATCTGGCTCATTTATAAGCAGGCAGCACCTCTCGAGATCAGACAGGTTATGGTGCCGATCATTGCGATCAGCGTTGTGATGACATTTTTCGGTTCAAATATTAATATAACCGCGCACCTTGCAGGGCTTGCAGCAGGCGTTTTGATTGGCCTGTTCATTTTTCAGCAGCGGCGTCGGGAATAGCAAAATGCCTGGAGCTTTTAACGCTCCAGGCATTTTCTTATTGTCCCTCAAATTCAGGATTCGTCATAATCGGTTCATGTACCTTTTTCACTTCTGCTTCCGGGCTGTACCAATCCATAACGAGATCCGTGTCTTCTTTTGCAACATGCGCAATACTGCTGTGGCTGCCGCTCGTGTAGGATTTAATCGTTGCATGCAGTGTCGCAACGTCACCTTTACGCTGGAAAAACGTCTGGGTCCATTCGACTGACTGAATCCGTTTCTTTTTGAGATAAACAATTTGCTTGCTGATGCCTCTGTATTTCAATGTCAACTGATCACGTGATGCGCTCCATCCGGCTGTTTTATACTGCATCCAGCCAAGGGCCACTGCCACTGGGATCAATATCAGCGAGATCAGACCGAGCGGGAAAAAGAAATAAGAAACCGGCACGATGACGATCAGCGAGAAGAATACTTTCCAAAAAATATATCGCTTAAGGGCACGTCTCGGTGCACCGGTAAATTCAGTCTGCCAATGATATTCAGGTAAAATTTCATCCAGAATCGCATACGTTTCTTTTTCACGGATCATCGGCAATAATCTGATCGCATTAGAGTCTTTTTCAAGAACAGACCCGCCTGCACTTTCAATCGTCACGGATGTATATCCAAATGGCTCCCGCATAATATTCTGATCAAACGTGATTCCCTGAATTCTTTTAAGTGGCACAGTCGTCTGCTTTTTCTCAAGCAGTCCACGGGTGATTACAATGTCCTTATCCACAAGCCTGACTGTAAAATGCGCATAGCGCAGAAACGTCAGTCCGACTGCAATGAGCCATGCGACAAAAAAGACCAGCACAGCCAATATCCCCGCAAGCAGGAAGCCCGCTTCCACAAAATCAATCAGCTCCTGAAATACAGCTTCATATGGAATAATCTCTCCAAACTGTGAAAGGAAGATCAGGATACCACCGATGACAACGCCGGCTCCCCCTGAAGTAGTTGCCATGACCACAAGATCTTTCGGGCTCATTTGATACAGGACCTGCTCATCAGGCTCCTGCTCCACTGTTTCCTCACCCTCAGGCAATTCAGCATTTCCTTCTTTGAGCCGTTTTTTAGCAGCAGCGATCATGCGGTTCAGATCATCTGCTTCAACTTTTGTAATCGCCGTCAATTCTGCCTCTGACTCTAACGTTGAAGAACTGCCGGCTGTCTCCACCTTTACTTTTACAAGCTTTAAAGGCCTGTGCAGCACGCCTTCTGTATAGTTCAGGCTCTGTATTCGTTCAAAAGGAATATAACGTTTTTTCTTTACTAATAAACCCTGTTCAATTTTAAGTTCATCTTCTTCAACCCAGTACTTAAAACGCCACCATTTGATCACGCCAAGAAAAAGAAACAGAATGACCATGGCACCCATAATTAAAAAAGGCAGAAAATCAAGAAAGGATTCTCTTTCCCCGCGATTTAAAAAGATCAGGATCACAAATGGAATAAATGCTTCTTTCAGCGTTTTCAGTGCATTCATCACTGCGGTAATCGGGTGCAGGCGTTTTTCTTCAGACATCGTCTTCAGCCACCCTTGCCAAAGCAGAAATTGAATCTCTTAATGCATCTGCTTCATTAATATCAAGCGCAGGAATCTGATGCAGTGTGGCTGCTGTTGAAATACTGACTGTGGCAAGTCTGTATTTACGCAAAATCGGTCCCTGCTCTGTTTCTACGTGCTGCACACGAACCATTGGCACCAATGTACGTGTCACAATGAAGATTCCATGCTGCAATTCAATCTCTTCTTCCCTCACTTCATAGCGCCAGCGCTTCCACTTCAGCGTTGGCAGAACAAAAACAAATAATACAATTTCAAGTATTAGTGCGATCGCTGAGCCGATGATAAACCAGATCGACCAGTCAAATATGAGTGTGAGCGTTGTTAACCCTGCCCCAATTAACAGGGTGACTGCTGCAGAAATCCAGCCATACAACTTCCAGACGGTTAACGCCCGCTCAGAAATTCTCATCTTAGGCTCCTGTCTCCCCATCTTTTTCTCTCCTGTCTATATGTATCATTTATGTATCTACTTTATCATACGAATTGCAGGTCATATACGTTTCAAAAGTTTTCATGGAAATATTTTAAAAAACGAAACTTTTTATCAAAAAATTCTGTATAGTAGATATGAAATTATTGTAAGGAGGATGTTTATGCACCGCGATTTTACAGAAGGTAATATCATGTGGATTGTTTTAAGCGTGATCACCTTTATTGTCAGTCTGATCTTTGCTTTTATCGGCCCAAATCTGCTCCACTATCTGTTCTTTTCCTATGGAGATGTCATCACCATACGTACGCCTGCTCTATCTAATATCCTTTTCGGCGCTTTTGGACTCCTATTGTCTGTATTCTTTTTCATGATGTATAAAGAAGGAAAGGTATTCAAAGGAACCGGCTTCGGACTTCTGGCAGTTTCACTTGTACTGCTTGTGCTGAGCTTAACAAATTATTCTGTATTGAGAGAAGAGAAAATCATCCATAATGATCTTTTCGCTGTCACTTCAAATGAATATGCATGGAGTGATGTAGAGGATGCTGTTCTGCTCAAACAGAATGAAGAAGTGAAATACGATACTCTTATTCTTAAAATGAATGATGGGGAAAACCTTGAATTTGACCGTAATGCACAAATGCAAACCGCTTTCTCTAAAATCGACGGCATGCTGCAGGCAAACGGGATTGTTTTTACATTTCAGGAGAGAGAATAATGAGGAAGCTGTCCGGATTTTTGGGCGGCTTTTTTTGTTAGGGATGGTGTGGATGAGGAAGATGTAAGGCCGGGCCGGTCTCGAGGATGAGATGGGAGTGGGCATAATTCCTTCAACAGGGCTGCTTTTTCCATCAATTTAGAAATTATTCCTTCAATCTGCTAGGCGTTTCCTTCAATATTAAAATTAATTCCTTCACCTGCCATGATTCCCTTCAATCCGTTCATGATTTCCTTCAGCCGCAAGCACAATTCAATCAGGCCAAGTCACTTTTCCTTCAGACCTTTTCTCCCGCATAAAAAAAGGCTGCACCGGAACAAGTCCGTGTGCAGCCTTTTGTATATATGTCCAGCTTCAGCGCCCAACCCCTCGAGTCATAAGCCATCCATCGGTAAACGGGAAAGTTCACCCGTTTTCCGCTGCGCGTCTTATGCCCGTCGGAGCTGACCAAGCGCCTTCCGCTTTTCTATGTTGTCCAGCTCCGGTTCGCAGGGGCTAGCATGTTTCCTTCAGCTCTGTCCGATAAGTCAACATCGGCTCACTTCGTTCACCGTGTTTCCTTTATCTCCGGCGCTTCAGTCCAACATGTACGCCCCTAAACGCTCACCTACGCTTTTCTTATTATCCTTCGCGTGATTGACGCTTTGGCTGGCGCTGACGGCTGTTGTAAGGCTTGCCTCCGCCTTTCCCGCCACGGTTTCCACCGCGGTTGCCAAACTTTTTGTCGTCTTTGCGATACGATTTCTTCTTAGAAGAAAGTGGGCGCTCAGGTGTGATGTCTACTGGTGTTTCATCTGGCTCTTTTGTAAGAATCTTAAGAGCAGCTGCGATTAGATCCAGTGATTCTTCACCATCGTTTAATAATTCACGAGCAAGTACTTTGTACTCTTCAAGGTTGTTTTTCTTAAGTGTTTCTTTCAGTTCGTCAACTGCTGCGCGCTGAAGACCTTCAAGTGCTTCAGATGAACTTGGTGGACGCATTTGCTCCATCTTCTTCTTCGTTGTTTGTTCAACAACGCGAAGGTAGTTCATTTCACGTGGTGTAACGAATGTCATCGCCATACCTTTTTTACCTGCACGGCCTGTACGTCCAATACGGTGAACGTAGCTTTCAGGGTCCTGAGGAATGTCGTAGTTGTATACGTGTGTAACGCCTGAAATATCAAGTCCACGCGCGGCAACGTCTGTTGCAACAAGTACGTCGATACGGCCTTCTTTGAATTTCTTCAGTACGCTCATACGCTTCGCCTGTGTCAGGTCACCGTGAATTCCTTCAGCCATATAGCCGCGGATTTCAAGTGCACGAGCAAGCTCATCAACACGGCGCTTTGTGCGTCCGAATACAATTGCAAGCTCAGGTGACTGAACGTTGATCAGACGTGAAAGTACGTCGAATTTCTCACGCTCATGTGCTTTTACGAAGAACTGCTCGATATTTTCAACAGTCATTTCCTTCGCTTTTACTTTCACAACTTCAGGCTCTTTCATGAAGCGTTCAGCAATCTTGCGGATCGGTCCAGGCATTGTTGCTGAGAACAATAGCGTCTGGCGAGTTTCCGGAACGTTTTTAAGGATTGATTCGATATCATCGATGAATCCCATGTTAAGCATTTCATCTGCTTCATCAAGTACAAGAGTCTGAACCTGATCAAGCTTCAGTGTGCGGCGGTTAATGTGGTCAAGCAGACGGCCCGGTGTACCAACAATGATATGCGGGTTCTTTTTCATTGCACGGATCTGGCGCTGAATATCCTGACCTCCGTATACTGAAAGAACGCGTACACGCTTGTCGCTTCCGATCTTATAAAGCTCTTCTGATACCTGGATCGCAAGCTCACGAGTCGGCGCGATGATCAGACCTTGGATATTTGGTGATTTTGTATCCACTTTTTCAAGCATTGGAATACCGAAAGCAGCCGTTTTACCTGTTCCTGTCTGCGCCTGCCCGATAATGTCTTTTCCTTCTGCTGATAGTGGAATTGTGCCAGCCTGAATCGGCGTTGCCTCTTCAAATCCCATACGTTTAATTGATTTCTGGATTACTGGACTAATTGGTAGTTCTGAAAAAAGTGTCAAATCCTTCATTCTCCTTTGTTTTGTGAATCATCTATTTCATACACATAGCTAAGATCGCTCAGAAGACTGCGACAGCCTTTGTTCGTTGTCCTTAACATTTAAAATAACAGGGGCATTTCTTCCCCAAAAAGAAAACCCGGTCATAGGCCGAGTGCGTCAGAGATGCCAATATGTCAATTGGTCTTTCATGCTGGTTAAAGACAACCATCAAAAATACGCAGGACAAAATACGTCCGTCACGAGATGATCCCGCTTTGCGCATTTAAAAGTTATATCACACTCTTCTTATAAATAAGAGAGCTTTTTGCTAATTGTAGCAGATGTCTTACGTATCTTATCATGTCTATTTTCAAAAAACAATCATCCGTTGTCAGGAACTTTCTCCTGTTTTAAAAAGAAAGCGATCTCATGAAAAAGCTGATCACAGTCGGACCCATAGCATATCAGGTGTTTAGACGATTTTGATAAATATAATCTTTTTTGGTAAGTTCCGACCCGGTCGTAGACGAATCTGGCCGCTTTTGGAGGCACGATTCCATCCATCTGTCCCTGCGCAATGAAAACAGGCACTCTGATTTTGGGCAGCAGCGGAACGACATACGTTGCCAGGCGTCTGAACTCTCTTGTGGAGCGGATTGGTGTATGAAAAAGCTTATACTTATAATGACCAAACCATTCGTTTTCATTCAGCTTACGTCTTAATGTATCTGCAAATACTGTTTTAACATCACTCAGGATCTGTTTCGGATTAATATAAAGAGCTGCCGCGCTTAGCAAGACCAGTTTTTTCACCGGATAGTGGATGGTCAGATAAGCTGCGATGAGACCGCCCATTGAAAAGCCGACCACATATATTTCATCACAATACATATACAGCCTTTTCAGTTCTTCTTCAGCATATGTGATCCATTCAACTGCGTTCGTTTCATGCAGCCTGAGATGTCTGCCATGCCCCGGAAGCACCGGCACTGAAATAATCCAGTCTGTATGCTCACGCAGGTATCTGGCAAGCGGGTTCACCTCATAAGCGCCCCCTGTGAATCCGTGAAGCAGCAAGCATCCTGTCTGTCCCATGACGTCCCTCCGTTCAATCTTCTACCGTTTTTTATACCCATAAATGATGGTTTTAAATCTTTAGCGGATGCTGTGTTTTAACTGCTGGTGGTTGTATCATCGCCGATTGTGGTCGTGTTGCGGCTGCTGATGGTCGCATCACCGCCAATTATGGTCGCATCGTCTCCGCTGATGGTCATATCACCACCGCCCAAGGTCGCACCCTCTTCGCTGACAGTCTGATCACCCACATCCACACAAAAAGCCGCCCCACAGGACGGCTTTTCAAATGCTTTATTTAAAAGCTTCGATCACTTTCTCAAGCTCCATTCCGCGGGATCCCTTCACCAGCACAAGGTCTCCTTTAGACAGATGCTTCTTCAGTTCCGCCACGAGTTCATCATGATCCTTGAACCAGTAGACGAGCGGCGTTCTCTGCAGGGCTTCTTCAGCAAGCCACCTCGAGCGTGGACCGTACGTGAGCAGGACCGGAATCTCATTAACGTTGATCTTCTGGCCGATCTCACGGTGGAAAGTTTCTTCGTCGTCACCAAGTTCAAGCATATCTCCGAGAACAGCGATCTTTTTCCCGGATGTTTTCGCCTCTTCTAAAAACTGAAGTGCAGCAAGCATGGAGGTCGGACTTGCATTGTAGGCATCATTAATAAATACTTCTCCATTTGCCCCTTCCACACGTTCCATGCGCATAGCTGTCATTTCAGTTTTCGCAAAGCCTTCTTCAATCTCTCCAAGCGTCAGACCGAGATGAAGCGCTGTTCTGATAGTGGCAAGACCGTTCAGGACATTATGTCTTCCCAAGACTGGGATAGAGACCCACGTTTCTTCCGTACCGAGCTGGATACGGCTTCCCGATTCATCGATCTCAGTATTTCTCGGGTAAAGACCGTTTGTATCTTCATAGCCATACGAAGCGCTTTTCAGCCCCTCCGTCTGTTGAACGAGCGCTTTTAATAATGGCTCATCGCCGTAGTAAAACAGAATCCCGTTCTGATTCAGGCCTGCAATGATTTCGAACTTTGCCTTCGCAATGTTTTCTCTTGATCCGAGGTCCTGCAGGTGCGATTCCCCGATATTCGTAATGACTGCGATATCAGGTGTTGCGATGTTGCTGAGCAGTTCGATCTCACCAAATCCACTCATACCCATTTCAAGCACAGCCACATCTGTGGATTCTTTTATATTCAGAAGCGTTAACGGCAGACCCAGGTTATTGTTAAAGTTTCCTTCTGTTTTCTGCACGCTGTATTTTGTTGAAAGGACGCCTGCAATCATATCCTTGGTCGTTGTTTTCCCATTACTGCCTGTAATCGCAACGACTTTAAAATGGTTTTCCTGTCTGTAAGCTGATGCGAGCTGCTGCAGTGCAGCTTCCGGGTCATCCACAAGAATAATCGGCAGGTCATGTGGGACATCAGGTACATCTTTTTGCCATAGTGAAATACCCGCACCTTTTTCAAAAGCCTGACGGACATATTTGTGGCCGTCGGTTTTTTCTCCCTTAAAAGGCACAAACAGATTGCCGGGCTGGATTGTCAGGGTATTAATGCTGGCTCCTTCAGCAACTGCATCCTCAAACCCTTGTGCAGGAACGTCAGCTTTCAGGATCTCAGCAATTTCTTTTAACGTTTTTTTCATGACTGGCTTCTCCTCAGATTGAAGTTTTTAGTTTCTGTTTATCTTCATAGCGTTCCATTCCGAACTGAACCAGCTTTTCAATCAGTTCAGCGTAAGGCACACCAGTGTTTTCCCATAATAGCGGGAACATACTGTAAGGAGTGAATCCTGGCATTGTGTTAATTTCATTGATATAGATCTCATCGTTTTCAGTTACAAAGAAGTCTGCACGTACAAGTCCAGAGCAGTCAACTGTCTGAAATGCAGTTTTAGCCATTTCCTGAAGCTTTTCAGCCATACCGTCCGGCAGCTCAGCTGGAATGATCATGACAGAATCGCCGTCTACATACTTCGATTTATAATCATAAAAGTCCTTTTTTGCTACGATCTCGCCCGGTACTGATACTTCAGGGAAGTCGTTGCCAATGACACCAAGTTCAATCTCACGCGCTTTGACGCCTTCTTCAATCACAATCTTGCGGTCAAATTGAAACGCTTCTTCAAAGCCTGCTTCAAGCTCAGCACGGTTTGTACATTTGCTGATGCCGACACTTGAACCAAGATTGGCCGGCTTAATGAAGCATGGATAACCGATTTCTTTTTCTGTTTTCACGTAGCTTGCTTCCTTATCCTTTTCCCAGGCAGAGCGAATAAATGACGTGTAGCCTACCTGAGGAAGCCCGGCATCTCTGAACAGGTTCTTCATGATTACTTTATCCATACCGGCTGATGAAGCAAGAACACCATTCCCGACATAAGGAACATTCAGCACCTCAAGCAGCCCCTGGACTGTTCCGTCTTCCCCATTTGGTCCGTGCAGCAGTGGAAACACGATATCGTATGAAGCTTCCTGCGCAGGAACGAGTCCTTCAGCAGGCGATACTTCTGCCTGCGCTTCAAACTGGAGCTGCTTCACATCTTCCACCGGTTCAGTCAGTGCGGCACCTTTTCTCCATTCACCTTCTTTTGTAATAAATACAGGGTCAATATCAAATTTAGTCAGGTCCAGTGCTTTAATTACGGCTTTCGCTGTCTGTAATGACACTTCATGCTCTGCAGACTTTCCGCCGAACAGCAGACATAGTTTTGTTTTCATTTATATAGTCCTCCGTTTATCTCGTGATCTATGTAAAAAGTTCATTTCAATTTCCTTCTCCATCTTACCACGTTTTTAATTTTTCTAAATGAGTTTGATGAATCGATTTTTTGTTTTTTCACTATAACAAAAACACTACTTTAAGGGTTCAAAATCATTTATTTTACTGACAATTCTAAATTATTTTATTATTACTAATTAAACTTTTTCCCTTAACAACGTATAATCATCGCGTTATAATCCATCTATCAAATACAACTGTACACAATAGGAGGACTTTACCATGAAAAAACTTGGATTACTTCCCCGCATTGTGATTGCGATTGCACTTGGTATTGCAATCGGGAGCTTCAGTCCTGAATGGCTGATCCGTGGGGCAGCAACTTTTAATGATTTATTCAGCGGCTTTCTGTCATTTGCTATTCCACTCATTATCATTGCATTTATCGCGCCGGGTATTGGTGCGATGGGACGCGGTGCCGGTAAAGCACTTGGACTGACGGCCGGTATTGCTTATGCATCAACAGTAATCGCAGGTTTGATTGCATTCTTAAGTGCTACTATCCTATACCCCATTCTTCTCGGCTCTCAAGCATCAAGAGCATTCGAGAATCCGGAAGAAGCACTGCTTAGCGGGTATTTCGGTATTGAAATGACACCAGTTATGGGCATTATGTCGGCACTGCTGCTGTCTTTTGTTCTTGGAATCGGAATTTCTGCTTTTAAAAACAGCATCCTTCAAAAAGGATTGGAAGAATTCCGTACGATTATCCAAAAGCTGATTGAAAAAATCATCATTCCACTCCTTCCTATTCACATATTCGGAATTTTTGCGAATATGACTCAGGGTGGACAGGTCAGCGCAATTATTAACGTATTCCTGCTTGTGTTCGTGATGATTATTATTTTGCACGTGTTATATCTAGTGATGCTTTATACTACTGCAGGATCACTGCACGGTAAGAGTCCGTTCAAAATGCTGAAAAATATGATGCCTGCTTACTTTACAGCGCTTGGTACACAGTCTTCTGCTTCAACGATTCCAGTCACACTCGAGCAGTCGAAGAAAATGGGTGTACGTGAGAAGACAGCTGACTTCTGTGTGCCGCTCCTGGCTAATATTCATTTAGCAGGAAGCACGATTACACTTGTGAGCTGCGCGATGGCCGTGATGCTGATTCAAGGCGATGTAGCGACATTCGGTCAGATTTTCCCGTTCATTCTGATGCTTGGTGTGACAATGATCGCTGCACCTGGTGTACCTGGTGGCGCAGTGGTTGCTTCACTCGGACTGCTTGAATCCATGCTCGGCTTCTCAGGCGCAATGACATCACTGATGCTTGCACTTTATCTGGCGCAGGACAGCCTTGGTACTGCAGCGAATGTAACGGGAGATGGCGCGATCAGCTCCATTGTGGACCGTTTTACGAAACGTAAGGTGAAAAGTGAGAATGCGGTGAAGGCCGGATAAGGTTGTGTTGTGTTGTGTTGTGTGGTTCGTGGTTCGGCGTAAAACATGTGGTGTTCGACGCAAATGTGCGGGTGTTCGACGGATACAGCGTCGTGTTCGGCGTAAAACCGCCGATGTTCGACGCTCACACACGCATGTTCGACACTTCAGGCCTTTTGTCCTAACCCCATTTCATATTCATAACCTCACACAACAACCCAAAAGCCCGTAAACGCACACACGTTTACGGGCTTTTATCTGCTTATTGATACTTCCGCATATAACCACGATCAATATAATCCTTCCACATCCATGCCCAGCGCCCGGCTTTACGCCAATTACCATAAAGCATGAGTGCTTCCATACCGCCTGTCGAGAGCAGAATAAGCGCTCGTTGTTGCGGGGTGTAATCAGCGAGCGGCTCGCGGTTAAGACTTGCGAGCAGGTTATGATAGAGCACTTCACCCTGTCTGACTGCATAAACCCCGCTCTTTGGCAGATCAGGATGTGTCACAAGGGCTACGCAGTCGCCAGCTGCAAATATGCTGCTGTCATCAATTGTCTGCAATCCTGCGTTTACTTTCATAAATCCTTTCTGATCTACGGGCAGCCCGGATGCTTCGAGCAGTTTTGGTGCCTGGGCCCCGCCGAGAAAGATGACTTCCTGATACAGAATGTTTTTCTCATTTTGCGTCAGTACGTAACGATCAGTTACTTTCACAGCATAATCATTTTTTATAAAATGAATGCCTTTTTCCTCGAACATGGATTCAATGACCTGATCTGATTTACGGTCAATGAATTCGTTTGAGGCGATCACTGTGATACGGTCGTATTTGCGTCCGTGCTGCTGTT
Organism: Jeotgalibacillus alimentarius; assembly: GCF_000829445.1. Lineage (GTDB taxonomy): Bacteria > Bacillota > Bacilli > Bacillales > Jeotgalibacillaceae > Jeotgalibacillus > Jeotgalibacillus alimentarius. The sequence continues at coordinate 24,494 of NZ_JXRQ01000012.1, read as the reverse complement.
TCCACTGATGGAACGAAAACGCCATCTCACAGGCTGCTGCACCGCCTCCGATGATAACGAGTTCTTTTGCTTTGCGGCAGGCTTCGATTCTGTCTGGAAAAAGGTGTGCAGGCTTCATCTGCGTCTGTCTTTCTGCAAGTCCTTCGATCTGTTCGGGTGCTGTATGAGAGCCGATATCGAGCGAAAGCCGGTCGTATGCAAGTGCAAGCTGTTCTCCATCTGATAGCGTGACAGTCTGATGTTCAGGATCGAATGATTCTACTGCTGCTTCTATAAAATGAATGCGTTTCTTTTCGCATAATTGTTTGAGATCAATCCGGATATCTTCTATTGAGTATAACCCTTCGGCAAAGCCTGAAAACATACCGGAATAGTAATGGTAGCGTGAGGCTGACACGAGGATCCATTTTACTGAAGCATCATGATGTGATGACAGGCGCTTCAGCACTTCAAGATGCGTGTGACCGCCCCCTGCAAGAATAACTGTTTTCATAAAATCCTCCTGTGTGTTTTCTCTATCATAGCAGGCGTGAAGCCTGAAAATAAAGTATACAGGCACCGCCTCACTTCTTCGGGGTTAAATAAGATATAATTCACCTATACATATTTTTAAGAATAGGAGTATATCATGGCAAATAATGAAACGAGTTTGAAACCATTTATTCAGTTAATTTTATCGACAAAAGTGCCACGGCTGGCGCTGTCGCTCGGTCTTGCAGGGAGTATCCTCACAACACTTGTAGGGCTGACAATTCCTTTACTGACAAGGGAGCTGGTTGATGGTTTTTCTGTAGAGCTGAACGGCTGGCTTGTGGCTGCGATTGCGATTGTGTTTATCGTACAGGCGCTGATTGACGGGGGATCGATGTATTTACTCGGCTATACCGGACAGGTTGTTGTGGCAAGGTTGCGTGAACAGATGTGGGAAAAGATGATCCGGCTGCCTGTCAGTTATTATGATCAGAAGGCGAGCGGTGAATCTGTGAGCCGGGTGGTCAATGACACTGGAATTGTGAAAGATTTGATCTCACAGCACTTCCCTCAGTTTATCACCGGGATTATTACGATTATCGGTGCTGTCATTATTCTGCTGATTATGGATTGGAAGATGACGCTGTTGATGCTGATTTCTGTACCTGTGACAGTCGGGATTATGATTCCGCTTGGACGGCAGATGTCTAAGATTTCACGCGGACTGCAGGATGAGACGGCAACCTTCACCGGAAAGATCCAGCAGACGCTAAGTGAGATCAGGTTGATGAAGGCTTCAAATGCAGAGACATTCGAGTCTGAGAAAGGTAAAGGCGGGATTATTAACCTGCTGTCATTTGGATTAAAAGAGATGCGGATTTTTGCGATTGTCGGACCGCTTATCTATCTGATTATGATGGCTGTTATTGTCGTGATCATCGGTTACGGGGGGATCCGGGTTGCTGAAGGGTCTATGACAACCGGATCGCTTGTGGCATTTTTGCTTTACCTGTTCCAGATTGTCTTTCCGATTACGTCGTTTGCGATGTTCTTTACACAGCTTCAAAAAGCAAAAGGTGCGACTGAACGGATTATCGGGATTATAGATACACCTCAGGAAACAGGTCGTTCCGGTGATGAGATGGATATCAGCGGGCTGCCGGTTCATGTACGGAATGTTTCTTTCTCTTATGAAGAAGGTGAACCGATTTTATCTAACGTGTCATTTGAGGCGCAGCCGGGTGAGATGGTTGCCTTTGCGGGGCCAAGTGGTGGCGGAAAAACAACCATGTTCGGGTTGATCGAGCGTTTTTATGAGCCTTCTGATGGTGCCATTTTCATCGGAGACACGCCGGTGACCAGTCTTTCTATGGATGCGTGGCGCAGCCAGATTGGCTACGTGTCCCAGGATAGTCCGATGATGGCGGGGACGATTCGAGATAATTTAACTTACGGGTTAACAGATGCGGAGTCAATCAGCGATGAACGATTGTGGGAAGTTGCCGCAATGGCTTATGCAGAGCCTTTTATCAGGGAATTCCCTGAAGGACTGCATACAGAGGTTGGCGAGCGTGGCGTGAAGCTGTCAGGCGGACAGAGACAGCGGATTGCCATTGCGCGGGCTTTTCTGAGGGATCCAAAGATTCTGATGATGGATGAAGCGACGGCCAGTCTTGATAGTCAGTCTGAGGGCATTGTACAGCAGGCGCTGACACGGCTGATGGAAGGCCGAACAACATTTGTCATTGCACACCGCTTGTCCACGATTGTGGATGCGGATAAGATAATCTTTATTGAAAAAGGCCGGATCACAGGGATCGGTTCACATAGTCAGCTGATTGAGACGCACCCGCTTTACCGGGAGTTTGCTGAACAACAGCTGGCGCAATAGGAAAAAGCACAGAGCGGTCCATCGCTCTGTGCTTTTTTGTAACCGCCTTTCTTCTCTACGGACGATGAGAACAGGGCTCATCCCAACAACCTCTTCGCCTCCATAAACCGCTGTCCTGCGGTAAATATTTCGACTGCGAAGAATGTGAGGGTTGTCCATAAAACGATGGATGGTGCGAGCATCATCACGCTCAGGAAAAGAAAGCCTTCCGTTCTTTCAGCAAGTCCTGCCTGATAGCGGAAGGACTTTACCCCATTATTCTCAGATACGTTCCCGACTGTTAAAAAGATCGTCATTGAAATGACAATAGACGCCATTAACAAAAGCGCCGCCCACATGATGTCAGGATAAAGAAAAGCGACACCAAGGATGACACTGATCTCAACAATACGGTCAAAGGTGACATCCATCACTGTTCCAAAAGGTGAGGTCTTCGTTGCGCGTGCCATTGATCCATCCACAGCATCAAGAAATCCTGAAAGCCACAGGACAATCACAGCAAGAATCGGGAAGCCGAGATAATAAATGATGCCGGAAGCTGATCCGATGATAAATGCGCCAATGGTGACCTGATTAGCGGTCCAGCCAAATGTTAAAAACCGGTCCGCCGTTTTACGAATAACCGGCTCCGCATACTTTCTTCCATATGTATCAAGCAGTGTCAGCACCCCCTACTCTTCTTTTTTCTCTTTTTGAAGGCCAAGCCATACAGCTACTTTCTTTCTGAATATGAACGAAACCGTAATGAATGCGACAAGGAATGCAAGGCCAAGTAAAATAATTCTCATATCCCCTTCTGCTACACTGGATCCCAAAAAGCTGTAGCCAAATGTGCCGGGAATAATCCCGATGATTGTCGCCAGGGTGAAATCCTTCAGCTTGACGTTTGCGAGTCCTGCAGAGTAACTGACAAGATCAAAGTTCAAAAGAGGTGCCAGTCTCAGAATCAGCACGTACAAAAACCCCTTCTCTTCCATCTTTGACGTAACCAGCTGCACTCTGGGGTCCTGAATTTTTTTAACAAATGACCGATTAAAACGGCGGGCGATAAAGTATGCAACAATCGCACTCAGTACCGCTCCAATCATAATATAGATAAATCCGAATACTGCCCCAAAAGCAAGACCACCTGCGATTGACAGGACTGAAGCAGGAAACAGAATCAGGGGCCTGACCATATAGATCAGGATAAATAACAGTGGGCCCCACCAGTGCAGCGACTGGATCCATTGCTGAATATCCACAGGCGATACATTCAGATACGTTCTGTTAAACCAGTACAAGCCCGCTGCAGCGAGTAGTATCCCAATGATCGCTAACACTGTTTTTCTGTTCATACCCTGCCCCCTTTCTTATTTCTTTTAAGCTTTGTTAAAGGTGGCTGTTGATTTCCACTCCAATCACCAGCTGTGCTAAAACAATATTGGACTTTAACAAACCCTTCTTTTAAGATGACTCTCTAAAATATCTGATTGCTTCTGGTGGAATTGTTACATAGCCGCTCGCTTCTTTTCCCGACTCGCCTGCCGGGATTGTGATGCGGCGACCGGTTGCGGATAGCTTCACGTGCGCCAATTTCCTGCCGAAGTGATATGTTTCATTTACCCACTCTGCCTCAAACCACTCATGCCCCTCTTTTATTTCTGTATGCCAGCTGGCTTTTTCAGCCGGGCAGTACCGTGCTTCATCGAGTACGATCACATCTGAATACAGTTCGGCGACAAGTGCATTGTCCGGATTGTGGTAAAGCTCATGAGGGAGGCCGATCTGCTGCAGTCTGCCTTCAGCCATGACAGCTGTCCGGTCGCCGAGCAGCATGGCTTCGTCTTTATCATGGGTAACGAAAATGGATGTCATGTTTTCTTTTTTCAAAAAAGTTCTGACCCATTCTCTCAGTTCTTTTCTGAGACCCGGGTCAAGGCTTGAGAAAGGTTCATCGAGCAGCAGGAGCTTCGGCTTTAACAGCATGGCTCTGACCAGCGCTGCACGCTGCTGCTGACCGCCTGAAAGCTCGTGGGGATATTGCTTCACATGAGTTTCAAGCCCTACTTCCTTCAGATAACTGCGCGCCATCTCATACGCTTCTTTTTTGCCATGCGTAATCTTTTTCCCGTAAGCAACGTTTTCTAACAATGTCAGATGCGGAAACAGCAGCGCCTGCTGAAAAACCATGCCAACCGGACGCTGTTTCACCTGCATCGCTAACAGGTCGGAACCTTCGATCAGCACTTCTCCATCTGAAAAATGATCCAGTCCTGCCAGACAGCGAAGAAGCGTGGACTTCCCTGTGCCTGAAGGACCTGCGAGTGACAGTATCTCACCTTTATGAAGAGAGAATGACAAGTCATTAAAGATATTTGATGTATGAAATTGTTTGGAGACGTTTTTTACTTCCAGATAGGGGAGACTCACTATATGCTCCTCCTTTTTATGAATAATCTGCCTGCAAGTGCCATTGCAGCTGCTTCTGCAATGAGAATGGCGGCGGCAGGAATCAGTACAAATGCAACTGAAAATGCAGACATAACAGTATCATCTGCTGACTGCAAAAATGGATAATAAATAATCGGCATCGTAATCACGCTGCCTCCGCCAATAATAGCGGTCAATACATATTGACCTGCACTGATTGTGACGGCGAGAAAGATCGCACTTCTGATGCTTGGTATAAGAAGTGGCAGTTCAATCGTGCGGAAAGCGTGCCAGACTCCTGCTTTTAGCATTCTGCCCTGATTGAGCATATCCTGTGGAATCCGGTCATATCCTGCTTTTAATACTTTAATTGCATAGGGTATAGTCGGCACCAGGTGAACAACCGTAACACCGATCCACGTATTTGCGAGTCCGAGACGGATCATGGTGATGTGAAGCCCCATCGCAGCGGCCATTACCGGCAGGAAGAGTGGTAATAGCAGAAGCACCTCAATCGTGTTTTTCAGCTTAAAAGAACGGTGGGAAAGTGCTTTTGCAACAGGAATTCCCACGATCAAATTAATCAGTGCAACAGCAAGCGCAATGCCGAGCGTGATGATCATCGATTCAATCACTCTGCTATCCTGAAAGACTGTTTCCCAGCCTCTGAGTGTCCAGTCCGGCAAAGCACCTGAACGCCATGGAGTGGTCAGACTTTTTAACATCAGTAAAAGGACGGGAATTAAAAAGAAGATCACACAACTGATATAAAAAATATTCTTTTTCATTCTTCCCTCCTAATAGCGATGACTGCTCTTTGACAGCAGCATTCTTCTTTTATTCATCAGCGCGAAGCCTGTCAATGCGCATGCACCTAATATAAAGGCGGTAAGCATTAAGAGCGCGAAGGCCATTGACCTCTCTTCAACTGCAGCGCTGTAGAACCACTCATAGGCAATGACTGGTGTCATTTGCGGGTAAGACACCCCGAGCAGCCCAGGCACCTCATAGGCAGTAAAGATAAATGCCGTAATAATCAGTGCAGTCTCAAACATCACCGGCTTTACCCACGGCCATTCAACCGTTTTGAACCAATCTCTCCGGCCTCCGCCAAGCACTGTATTCACTTCCTGGAACTGACGCGGGAGCTGCATATATACAGGAAGCAGCATTAAGATGACGAAGGGGATCTCCTTCCATACATAGGTGATAAAAATACCAATCCCGCTTCTGTCCTGTACGAGCACTGGAAATAATGTCCGGTCCTCAAGCAGGCCGCTTTGAACCAGTGCAGTTGAGATCAGTCCGCTCTGTCCAAGTAAAAGGAGCACAAAATACCCCCACACAAAATGCGGAAACAGCATCGGAATCCACACGAGCCACTTTGCATTCCCATAAATCAGACGGTAAAAGCTTCTGACGATCAGCCAGCCAATGATCAGGGCAACGGCTGTAGAGCTGACTGTAATCCATATACTGTAGGTCAGACCGTCTGTCAGCTCGCGACGGTCGAATAGTGATAAGTAATAAGTCCATGTGAATCCTTCACCGTTGCCCGTACTTTCGATGAAGGCGAGTATAAAACTTCCTCCGGCAAGCAGTAAGAATGCATAAGCCGGCAGAAGCAGCAGAAGCAATCCGTTAGTCCGCTGCCACTTCATTACGCCACTCCGATTCGATCCATTCCACGTAGTCTGCGTCTACTTCAGAAATATACGTGTCAGCAAGCTTTTCTGCATCCGGAACGGTTTGTCCGCGATCAAGTTCATCAAATGCTGCACGCTGTTCTTCACTTAAGCTCGCCGGATCAAGCGGGGTGCTTTCTCCCCAGTAATCAGGCTTCAGTTTTTCAAGCTGAGCATCCGGGCTTAAAAAGAAATCGATCGCTGCCATAGCAGCTTCTTTATTCGGGCTGTTATAAGGAATTGATAGAAAATGTGTATTTCCGATTGAGCCGGGATCTTCAAGCACAAACGATTCAGTTGTTTCAGGGAAGATACCGTCACGCACGAGTGATTCAGCACGCGCCTCATTGTATCCCATCGTCATCCACACTTCCCCCTGGCTGTACAGGCGGTCAAGCTCTTCAAGTGAAGCAGGATAGGTCTCCCCGCCTCTCCATAGATCAGGTTCAAGCTGATTCAGAAAGTCCCACATAGCTGCTGACTGCTCTTCTTCCAGCGGCTCATAAGGTTCACCAAGCAGTTCCTCAGCTTCTACAGCTTTGCCGAGCATTACGTGTCTGATGAAGGCATTGCCTGTAAAGTCACTTGCTTCAGGATAAGTGAATCTCCCGGGGTTTTCTGCTACCCAATCTGCAAGCTCATCAAGTGTTGAAGGCGGCGTATCTACAACTGCCGAATCATATTGGAAAACAAACTGAACTTTTCCCCACGGTGCTTCGTAGCCTTCAGTCGCTGTACCGAAATCATACTCATAATCCTCTGCCTGGTAATAATCCTGATACGAGGGAATTTCTTCAACAAAAGGTCCAAATAGAAGGTCTCCCTCTTTCGCACGCTTAAAGTTCTCACCATTCATCCAGATCAGATCAATCGTCCCTTCATCCTGATCCGCTCTTTTTTCAGTTTCAAGCTTCTGAATAATTTCATTTGTATTAAGTGGAATTCTCTCTAGTGTGACGTCATATTCTTCTTGCAGCGCAGGAATTGCATACTCATCAATGTAGCTGTTAATCCCTGTGTCCCCGCCCCACATATAAAGACGCACCGTCTCACCTGCTGCCGTTTCTGTAATGTCTTCCCATGACTGACTTGAAAGGTCAATCTCTTCTGTATCTGACTGTGCACTGCAGCCGGCGAGCAGCAAACCAGTTAAAAGAATAGTTGTTTTTTTCATCGATTAAATCGCTCCTTTAAAGCAACTTCACTATTTAATATATTTTACTTATTATAGAGACTGATTATCATTCAATCTGTTAGGTGTGTCATAAAACTGTGTCCAGCTCCACCAGGCAGGGGCTAGTGCGCTTCCCTCAGCTCCTTAAGATAAGTCAACATCGATTCATTCCGTTCATCGTGTTTCCTTTATCTCAATCCGCTTCAGTCCAGCGCATACGCCCCTAAACGCCTGCTTCTGCTTTTCTGATAAAAATAAGCACCTGCTTCATGCAAGTGCCTGTTCATTCATCCTGCCGACCATTCTTTTGTTTTCCTGTCATATGAGAATACTGCAGATGGCTCCCGCTTATATTTCTTCTGCATATCATCCTGCAGGTCGTCCATATTTGCGTAGTCACCTGAGACCCATACCGGCACCTCTACTTTTCCTTTATTAATCACACTGTGCTGGAATGAAATGACAACGCCTTCTCTTAAAAGGTGTGAAATTTTCATCACCACTTCTTTCGGAATCGGAGAGAGTGCTTTTTCTTTTTTAAACTGAAGCAGTTTCGTATTTTTGCGTACGGCTATTTTTTCAGGAATGACTTTTCCGATCATTAAAAAGAAGTCTGTCCACTCCTTATAATATGTACGGTTGAGCATACCGTCCTCCGTTGATAAATAAACAAACCGGTTATTCAGCTTTTTATAAAACGGCAGGTTCAGATGATACTTCATATGCCCCATATACAAAAGCTCCGCTAATTCCTGTGCGCTCATTTCATCAACGCCCGCTTCATCCTCAAAATCAATCCAGCAGAATTCACCGTAAGCCGCTATGTCCTCTTTTACGAGATCGCTTACTTCCTGTTCATGGACATACTCCAGATATGTATGCATGTTAAAAGAAGACTGCTCAAACTTATGCTTTAAGAGGAGCAGGTGATGCAGTCTGTCTGATAACGCACGATAAAAGTCCTTCATATCAATCCCGCTGGACATTGCAAAATCCTGTGCTGTATTCAGATGAAGATAAATCCAGCCCTGGCTGCTTCCCTGATTCTTCATGCCACCATCTCCTCCGTGTAACATCATATTTTCATTGTATCAAATTGTTTGAAAAAGGAGAAAAAGAAACTTTTTCGGATGCTCATCCGTCTATTAGTCAGATGCTTATGACAAAAGTAATGAAACATTTTCGGGCATTGTGACTTCTAGTGAATTGTGAAACAGTGTATAATCTGATACGCTGAATGCATTGTTCTTAGAGGAAAAATTAGAATTCAGGTGAATAGATTGAATACAAATAAACACTTTTCAGACAGAATAGACTGGACTCTTGCCTCGCTGCTGATCTTATTCATGATTGCAAGTGTGCTGGCGATTTCATCTGCCCAGACGACTGGTCAGTATGCAGCCATCGGGACCAATTTCGCAATCAGACAGGGCATGATCTACGTAGCAGGCTTTGTCGTGATTGGCATGATGATGTATTTTGATATGGATCAATACAGAAAATTAGCCTGGGTATTTTATGGGATAGGGATCGTTTTACTCGTCGGGCTGCTTGTCTTTCCGGAGTCGCTTGTCCCATATATCAATGGCGCTTACAGCTGGTACAACTTCCCGGTTATCGGGACACTCCAGCCTTCTGAATTTATGAAGACTTTTACCATCCTTGTTCTAGCAAGGGTTGTAGCTGGCCATAATGAAGCATTTATTAACAGGGATATAAAAAGCGATATGTGGCTGCTTGCGAAAATCGGCCTGATTGTCGGCATTCCTTTTATCCTGATTAATGAACAGCCTGACCTTGGGACCATGCTTGTCTTTATTGCGATTACAATTGGCATTATCCTTGTATCAGGTATTACATGGAAGCTGCTGCTTCCTACATTCGCTTCTGTTGGGGTAATTGCTTCTTCAGCAATCTATCTCGTTTTATTCAGGCGCGATCTGATGGAACGCTTCTTCGATGATTATCAGCTGCGTCGAATTTACTCATGGCTTGACCCTTACAGCTATGCTTCAGGTGATGCGTATCAGCTCACCACTGCAATGAGTGCGATCGGGTCAGGTGAAATTTTCGGTAAAGGCTATCAGGATCGTCAGGTATATGTACCGGATAATCATACTGACTTTATTTTTGCTGTCATCGGTGAAGAATATGGATTTATCGGCGCAAGTATTGTCGTCAGCTTATTCTTTTTGCTGATCTATCATTTAACAAAAGTAGCACTTGAAACAAAGAGTCAATTCAATGTATATGTGTGTGCAGGTGTAATCAGTATGATCACCTTCCACGTATTTCAGAATATTGGTATGACCATTCAGCTGCTGCCAATCACAGGTATTCCGCTTCCGCTGATCAGTTACGGGGGAAGCTCACTGATCGGTACATTGTTCGCGCTCGGATTGTTATTTTCAATGAAATTCCATCACAGAACGTATATGTTCTCAAATGAAGATGATGACTAAAAAACCGTGTTAGAGGCTGAGGCTTTTAACACGGTTTTCGTTTATTCATTTATATCGGCGACATCTGAAGGTACCATCACAGAGATATGCTGCTTCAGTATCCGGATGGTGTCATGCGCACCCTTATAGTGCTCTCCATCGAGATCAATTGTCTGTGCCTCATCAAGCGTCACTTTGCAGGCAGATGTCATATATTGTGTAATCGTCGATTCGTTTTCTTCCCAATCTACAGACGTTTTAGCAGTGAAGATTTCTTTTAAAAGTGTAAAACCTGCTTCCTTCACTACCAGGACATTTAACAATCCGTCATCCATCTGAATAGAGTCCATAGGAAATTCAGTCGCACCAATCGATCTGCCATTCATAAAAAGCAGCATAACCGCATCGTCTTCAACTGTACGGCCATCAAACTCCAGCTTAAAACGGAACGTGTCCTGTTCAGATAATGTTCTAAGCGCACTCATATAATAACTGAGACGGCCAAACATTCCTTTTGATGCCTCATCAATGCTCTCAGAAGCCGCTGCAATTAATCCTGTACCCCAGAAATTACTGAAATACCTGTCATCCGTCTCCACTAGATCCACTTCGCGTTCCACACCGTTGAATGCAATTAGTTCAGCAGCCTGCTTCAGATTAAGCGGAATATTAAGTGATCTCGCAAAATCATTGCAGGTCCCTGCCGGCAGGATTGCAAGACCTGGTCTTGTATCGAGCGGGGCAAGTCCGTTAATCGCTTCATGTACCGTTCCATCGCCGCCCATCACAATGACCAGTTCAACTTCTTCGCCATGCTGACGGCAAAAATGTTCAGCATCACCAGGTTTTTGCGTCTGATATAAAAACAGCTTGGGAATTTTGGATGCGAGAATCGGTGCGGTCTGACTCAGGATTTTCTCAGCATCCCGCTGTCCTGCATTGCCGTTATAGATCAGCATTGCTTTTTGAAACATCTCTGCCCCTCCTTTCCTTACCTGTTATATATGTATATTCCCACTATTTGAACAAAAAATCCTCCAAATAAAAAAGGCCCTCTCATATTGAGCACCTTTTAGTCCGTTAACGGATCATGTACTGGAAACCTGATGAGGCTCCTTGACAGCTTCAAGTATTTCAAGACGTGATTTTGTAGTGGTGATTTTAACGCCTACTTCAGTCATTTTTGTCATCATTTCTTTGATGCTTTCTCTGTTTCTTGACATCTTAGCAGCACCTCTCCCGCAAATGTAGTCTGAATAATTAATCATACGAATCAGTGGTTAAAGAAGTTTCGTTTTATTTATAAATGTTCTATAAGTTTCGCTTCTTTAAAGTTGGCTGCTGATTTCCGCAGAAGGGGGGACGCTTTCCGCAGGGCGTGCGGCGAGCCTCCTCGCGCTACGCGCTGTGGGGTCTCACCTGTCACGCTTCTCCTGCTGGAGTCGCCCCCTTCTGCTCCAATCAGCAACTGTATTAAAACAACAATAGATTTTAACGAAGCTAATTATTTAAATAAGTGTCATTACGATTATCATACCACCAGATACAATGATTTAACCTTGATTCCGCGAAAAATTAATTAATTTTACACATTTTCTGATGTGAGAGATTCATGCATAATCATTCAGCCCGGTGAAATAATAATGACGTACTACATTTGGAGGTGGAAAGATGAATATCAGAGAAGTAATGACAGATGAGATCTACACGTGCAAGATAACGGATTCAGTTGAAACAGCCGCTGAACTGATGAGGACGCATAATATCGGTGTGCTTCCAGTGCTTGATGAGAATGGCAGCCCAGCAGGTATGATCACTGACCGGGATATTGTGATACGGGGCGTGGCAGAGCATAAAGGGCAAACTGTGGATCAGGTCATGACACACGAATTAATTCATGTGACACCTGATACACCTACTGCAGAAGCCGCTGACCTGATGGCATCCACACAGGTGCGCCGTCTGCCGGTTATTGACAATAATCAGGTCATCGGCATCGTGTCACTTGGAGATTTATCTATACATCCACAATCTGATGATAAAGCAGGAGATACGCTGTCAGATATTTCGCAGCCTTAATCGAGAAAAAGCTGCAGTTGGTAAAGACCACTACCTATCCGGCAAAAACGTCAAAAAGCCTTTCAGCACCGCCGAAAGGCTTTTTTCCATTTAAAGCTTCACTCTCTGCAAACGCAGTGCATTCAACACGACTGATACAGAGCTGAATGCCATTGCTGCACCGGCTAACCATGGTGCAAGCAGTCCGATTGCTGCTACCGGTATACCGAGCGTATTGTAACCGAACGCCCAGAATAAATTCTGCCTGATATTTTTCATCGTGTTACGGCTCATCATAATCGCATCTGCAATGCTGTTAAGGTCTCCACGGATCAGCGTGATATCGGCTGCTTCCATTGCAACGTCCGTACCGGTTCCGATTGCAAGTCCCGTATCAGCTGTGGCAAGAGCAGGCGCATCATTAATGCCGTCTCCGACCATTGCAACGGTACGCCCTTGTTCCTGAAGCTTTTTCACTTCATTTGCTTTTCCATCCGGAAGCACTTCAGAGATTACTTTTTCAATTCCTGCTTCTGCTGCAATCGCGCGGGCTGTGCGTTCATTATCGCCAGTCATCATGATGACATCAAGACCCATTTGCTTCAGACGGCTGACCGCTTCTTTTGACGTATCCTTGATTGTGTCAGCTACTGCGATAATACCTGCAGGCTCTCCATCTATTGCTATCAGCATCGCTGTGCGCCCCTGCTCTTCAAGTTCGAGCAGGGTTTCTTCAAGATCAGATACGCTGATATTTTCCTTCATCATTAATTTGCGGGTACCGGCAAGAATTACCTTCCCATCAACAACTGCACGGATACCGAATCCAGATACAGCCTGAAAGTCTGTTGTCTCTATCAGTGCTGCCCCGCGCTCACGCACACCACTTACAATTGCTTTCGCTAAAGGGTGTTCTGATCCCGCTTCTGCTGAGCCTGCCATGATAAGCAGTTCTTCTTCAGTCCAGTTACCCAGCGGCACGACATCTGTAAGAACAGGCTCCCCTTTTGTCACTGTACCTGTTTTATCAAGCACAACTGTATCAATACCCTGAGCTGCCTCAAGGTGTTCCCCGCCTTTAAACAGGATGCCCGCTTCTGCTGCACGACCTGAGCCTGCCATAATGGAAACCGGCGTGGCAAGTCCGAGCGCACATGGACAGGCAATAACAAGAACTGAAATCGTCGCTTCCAATGCCGGTGCAACTTCACCAGGTGATACAAGTGAAATCCATACAATAAATGTTACGATCGCAATGCCGACAACAATTGGCACAAATATCCCTGAAATTCTGTCAGCCTGACGCTGAATAGGCGCTTTTGATCCCTGAGCCTGTTCTACCACGCGGATGATCTGGGCGAGTGCAGTATCTTTTCCTACTTTGACTGCCTCAATTTTCAGGAAGCCCTGCTGGTTGATCGTCGAGCCGATCACAGCATCGCCTGCAGTTTTGTCGACCGGAACACTTTCACCGGTAATCATTGATTCATTAACAGCAGACTGTCCTTCTTTAATCACGCCGTCCACCGGAATTTTTTCACCCGGGCGCACTGCAAGTAGGTCTCCTGCTTTTACCTGCTCAAGAGGGATCTCAACTTCCTCACCGTCACGGATGACAAAGGCAGTTTTCGCCTGGAGACCCATCAGCTTTTTAATCGCTTCAGACGATCTTCCTTTCGCCTTAGCTTCAAATAACTTACCAAGCACGATTAATGTAATTAATACAGCACTCGTTTCAAAGTACAGTCCCATCGTATGTCCCGGCATGGAAAGACTCTGAATAGCCAGATAGACACTGTAAAAGTACGCAGCTGACGTCCCGAGTGCGACCAGTACGTCCATATTCGCGCTGCCGTTGCGCAGCGCTTTATAGGCACCTGTGTAAAAAGGTCCCCCAACAATGAATTGAACCGGTGTGGCTAGTGCCATTTGTACCCACGGATTCATCAGCAGGTCAGGGACATACATCCATTTTGTAAATGAAAAGTGGCCCACCATTGTCCACAGCAGCGGTACTGCAAAGATTAATGAAAATAGAAACCTCTTTTGCTGACGCTTAATTTCAGTCTGGCGGTGATCTTCTTCCGGCGCGCGGTCCTGTTTGCGCGTTGCTCCGTAACCGATCTTTTCTACTCTTGCAATAATGTCATCTACTGAGAGCACGCCATCTGTATATTCAACCGTTGCCTGTTCGAGAGCAAGGTTGACAGTTGCACTTTTTACACCTTCAAGTCTGCTCAGTCCTTTTTCCACACGCGCCGAACATGCTGCACAGGTCATACCCGTAATATCAAATTCTTCTTTTTTGACAGAGACACCGTAACCAAGACTGGTGACTTTATCCTGAATATCATTCAGTGATACTTTGTCAGGATCGTACGAAACCGTTGCACGCTCTAAAGCAAGATTCACACTTGCCTTTTCCATACCGTTCATCCTGTTCAGCCCTTTTTCCACTCTGGTTGAGCATGCTGCACAGGTCATACCTGTAATGTTCAATTCCTTTTGAGCCATTTTTGCAGCCTCCTTATATACCTACATGGGGTATATTTCATTCTTAAGAAAATGCGCAGGGTCACTGCGCACTGAGATTATTTTACGTCATAACCCTGATCTTCAATGACATTTTTGATCTGATCAACTGTTACTGAAGAATCCTGATAGTCGACATCAACTGTGCCTTGATCAAGATGAACTTTTACTGAATCAACACCGCTCATTTCCCCTACATTTGATTCAACAGCCTTTACGCAGTGCTGGCATGACATTCCTTCTACATTCAATGTAACTTGAGACATTTGTTATTCCTCCTGAGCGTTATTTTTTCATTAATCTTTTCATTGTAACTAGAAGCTCATCTACCACTTCAAGGTCACCTTCCTGAATACGGTCAACGATACAGCTTTTCATGTGTCCTTCAAGAAGCAGTTTTGATACGCTGTTCAGTGCAGACTGAGTTGCTGCGATTTGAGTAATCACATCGTCACAGTACGTATCCTTATCAATCATTCCTTTAATTCCACGTACCTGCCCTTCAATACGGTTCAGACGGGTTGTCAGGTTTTTCTTCATATCTTCAGAGTGATGACTTTTACGATCACTGCTGCAATGTGTATATTCATTCAATTCTGTCGCTTCCAAACACATTCCCCTCCCTGCACTGCATTCTTACTATCTCCATCATAACATACCCCTATAAGGTATACAACAAAAAGAATCAGAATGCTCTATACTCTATATAACAAAAGTATCCCATATAACTGAAGATTTCAACACTTTAAAGTGGATTAATGTTGAAATCTTCCTGAAACTTTTCCGCGTGTCATCCGTAATTAGAGATTATCAGGGATTAAGCGTATAATAGATAGAAGAAGAAATTTCAGATAGGCAGGGGCTGAATATGGACTTTATCTCTTTTGATTGGATCTCAATTTTTGTTGGATTTATTTTTATTTTGAACTTTTTCTTTGCAGGGATCCTTATTTTTCTTGAAAGAAAGGACGCCAGTGCTACATGGGCATGGCTGATGGTCCTGTTTTTTATCCCTATCGCCGGGTTCGCACTTTATCTGCTGCTGGGCAGAAGCCTCAGAAAAAAACACCTTTTCAATTGGGAAGGCAGAATGCGTGTGGGAATTGAACAGCTGATCCGTTATCAGATTGATGCAATCCATGAACGTAAATTTCATTTCAAATCCGAAGAAACTGAAAAAATGCGTGATTTGATCTACATGCAGCTGGTGAACAATGCCGCCGTCCTGACCCAGGATAACCAGGTTGATATATTAATAGATGGCAGAAAGAAGTTTAAAGCACTGTTTGATGATATTGAAGATGCGAAAGATCATATTCATATCCAGACTTATATTCTAAGAAAAGATAACCTCGGCCGCGAGCTATACCAGCTGCTTGTTAAAAAGGCAAAGCAGGGAGTAAAGGTTCGTGTACTCTATGATGATATGGGGTCACGCGGGATGACTAAGAGTTATTTCAGGGAATTACGTGCTGCAGGCGGTGAGGTGGAAGCTTTCTTCCCGTCAAAAGTGCCAGTCATTAATCCGCGCCTCAATTACAGAAACCATCGAAAAATTTCTATTGTTGATGGGCGGGTGGGGTATATTGGCGGCTTTAATATCGGTGATGAATATCTTGGTCTTGATAAGCGTTTCGGTTATTGGCGGGATACACACCTGAGAATTGAGGGAAGTTCAGTACACCCGCTTCAGACAAGATTTATACTTGACTGGAATCAGGCGTCGCACCGCTATGATATTGAATATTCGGATGTTTACTTCCCTCCGATTCCGCAAAAAGGCGATGTAGGTCTGCAGATCGTCTCAAGTGGGCCTGATTCGGAATGGGAGCAGATTAAAACAGGCTATCTGAAACTGATTAATAATGCTGACAAGTATGTCTACATTCAGACACCTTATTTTATTCCTGATGTCAGCCTGCTCGATGCGCTTCGTGTAGCAGCTCTGTCAGGTGTTGATGTAAGGATCATGATTCCGAATAAGCCTGACCATATGTTTGTATACTGGGCCACTTATTCTTATGTTGGGGAACTGATGAAAGCCGGTGCAAGGATTTATGTATATGAGAAAGGATTTATACACGCAAAAACACTTGTGACTGATGATGAAGCAGCATCTGTTGGAACTGCAAATATTGATCTGCGGAGCTTCAGTCTGAACTTTGAGGTAAACGCGTTTCTCTATCACCAGGAAACTGCTACTTCACTTGCGATGATTTTCGAAGATGATATGAAGGACTCAACTGAGCTGACGCCTGAGATTTATCAGCAGCGTTCGAATTTGATTAAATTTAAGGAGTCGATTTCAAGATTGCTGTCTCCGATTTTATAAGGTAAACAAACAACGGCTGGGACAATGATGTCTCAGCCGTTGTTTTTGTATCCGTTTCACTTCTAAGATTAGTTGAAAGCATTCTTCTCTTATACTTTTCATGTCTAACTCACTGCAGCTTTTGTTAGTAGAACACAATAAAATCAAAGGTCAGGTTAAGGAAAAACAACGTATGCAAAGTTGTAAAGATATACCCTGCGCGTGAAATACGATTCATTTTTTCCACCCCCGCAAATATTTAACTTCATTATATCATATTTTCAGAAAAGTAAGTCAATTTAGTTTCAACAAAGTCTGCTCTCTTTCTTTTGTCAGACCTGCTTTCCATTCATGATCCCGCTGCTCATTCAGCCAGAGCAGGGTGTCGCTGATGGTTTCTTCGAGCGGTCTGAATGTCAGTCCTTTATCAATCGCTTTTGATGCGTCAGCCAGAAGGAAGCCATCCGGATGAGTATCTGAGATCGGAAGCCAGAATGGAAGTTCCACAAAAGGCCCTGCATCATGTTCAATCAGTTTCCGGTCACTGACCCAATGATACTGAACGTCGGTATTGGCTACTTTCTTTGCTGTATCCAGATATTTTTCCATTGTAGGAAGCGGGTCTCCGCCGGCAGCATTATATGTACCGGTTTCCTGACGTTCGATCATGGTAACAGCCCATTCGCTCAGGTCCCGAACATCGATCCACTGAACTTTACGATCCGGTTTCCCGGGCGCCAGTGCTTCTCCACCCTGTTGTGCACGCCAGACCCAGTAAGTGAACCGGTCAGTCGGGTCATGTGGGCCGACAATCAGGCCGGGCCGGATAACCAGTGAGCGCCCGTCATACAGCTCTTCAATGATTTCCTCGCTCTTCTGTTTCAACGGTCCATAAGTCTCACCGTTTACTTCTTCTGTGTCCTGCTTCAGTTCAGCAAGCTTTGTCACGCCCTCTACTGCCGGGCCATTCGTATAATCCTCATAGACAGAGATCGTTGAAATGAACGTATAGTGTTTGACATGATCTTTTAACAGCTCAGCAGTCTGTCTGACCTGTGACGGGGTATACCCGGAAACATCTATGACTGCATCCCAGTTTCTGTTTTCAAGCGCACTTAAATCTCCGTTACGGTCCCCGGTCAGCTTTTCAACATCAGGAAAGAGCTCCGTATTCGTCTGTCCCCGATTAAACAGTGTTACCTCATGACCTTTATTCACTGCACTTTCTGTCAGGTGTCTGCCAAGAAATTTCGTACCGCCTAAAATTAAAAGTTTCATCATACATGAACACTCCTTTTAACTGGATTGATGGTATTTGTCCTGGTAATAACGTCTGATGCCACTGCTCAGCAGATAAAATGTCAGCATCGTAAATGTGATAATTCCTACTGTTGATAATACTACCCATTCAGCTGTAAACACATCATGATGAATATTCTGTAAAAGGGTTGGCCAGATAAATGAATCATTTACCGCCTCAACGCCACCGCCTCTGATCGACCAGAATGCATTTTGCAAATAGACACCGATAATCGCAAACTGGGCAATTAAAAATAACGTCCGGCCCATATCACTGATAAAATTAGTGACAATCGTCAGTCGCAAATCCGGCCAGAAGTAGTTCTTAAAAAGCGTCCACTGAGAACAGCCCGATACAATACCCGCTTCAAAAAAGGTTTTCTTCGCACTATACTCCATTGACGTCTTAATCATATCTCCTGTCCGCCCTACTTCTACCGCTGCAATAATGACAACCATCCATATCTGCCTGTGTTCTGAAAACACCACAAAAGGCAGTCCGGCGAAGAAGATCACAATAAAAATAGACGGCATAAAAGAGAAGAGCTGACTCCAGATTGAAAGAACCGCCCTGATTGTTTTGGAATAATAACTCCCTATGCCAAGAACAGCTGACACTGCGAACCTGATCACAACAATCGCAAGTATAACAAGCAGTGTTTCTTCTGCTCCTGCGACAATCAGACTCAGTATATCTCTGCCTTCTCTGTCAGAACCAAGCGGATCTTCAGCTGAGGGAGGAAATGGCGGCACTTCGATTTCCCCGCCGGAAAAACGCATTCCTTCCTGCGAAATGCTATTGTCTATTACAGGTAGCAGCGGTCCTATAAAAGTAAGAAACAGCAGAAATGCCAGCATGAGTCCGCCAATCGTTAAATGTTTATTCATCCGTTTCCACCTCTTTCATGAGGCAGAAGAAATCCTCTTGCCACCTGACTGACTAAACCGGCCAGTAAAATTAATATCGTAAAGAAAAAAGCAAATGCAGCAATCGCGCCTGTATTCAGTAACAGTGAATCCGGTCCGTTTATCACGTTCGATACTGCAATATATTCCTTGAAGTAATAAGCCGCTCCCCTGTAGTTTGTAAAGTATTCAATGACAAACAGATTTGATAGCAGATACAGCACAATGGTATTTGTGTGTACAAAGAGCTTCGCAAGTCCATTTCTCAGCATATGTATATAAAGAAGCTTAAATGATGAACTTCCTTTTGCCCTTGCTGTTCTGATATAGTCGGCACCATTTTCATCACTGAGTGCAGAATATGTAATATTAGCCAGATAAAACATCGGAAAAATGGACAGATAAATCACATTCAGCACCACTGCTTCCGGATTCCCTGCTCCGTAAAGGCTCAGCCCAGTAATGATTCCTTTCATATTCAGATACATTAAAGCCATCTGAATAAAGATGATAAAAACTAAATCAGGAACGGAAAGACCAACCCAGGTCGCCTGCAGTCCTGCAAGCTTTCTTTTCCCGTGACGGGTTTTAAAGTCAAACACACCTTTTGCGACTCCAGTGAAAATACTGATGAAAAATGCCGGTATAATCAGCCATAGACTGCGCTGCATCATGTCCCAGGCATGACTGATAAAAGGTCTGTTATAGCTGTCAGTGCCAAACCCTTCCCCATTCATCAAAGGTGTAAAAAATTCTTTAATACTTTCCACGTGTGCCCCTATTGAATAGTGGTAATGCGCAGCTTCGAATTCTCCGGAAGGACCGGATTCAATCTCCACTTCCCGTGGGAGTAATAGTAAAAGCATTAGTACGCTAAAAGCTGCTACCCACTGTAACAGCAACTTCAAAATCCTTGTCCCCATTTCACCCTCCATTATTTGACTGTTCTGAATAGTAGTATAACTGATATTTTTGTTTAGGGAAACTAAGAAAATAGAAAAAAGCTGAACAGCATTTCTGCTATTCAGCCTTATTTCGCATTTCCCGGGAAATAGTTCCTGATCAAATGCCAAGATATTCTTCGAGCGTCTGCCCGCTGTTATACACTTTTCCGGCAAGATCCTTACCGATGTACCGGAAATGCCATGATTCATACTGGTATCCCGTAATATGCTCTTTTCCTGCAGGATAACGAAGAATAAAACCAAATTTGTGCGCATTTTCGGCAAGCCATTTCGCTTCCGCTGTATCTTTGAAGCTGTCGCTCGCCCAGTGCTGTTCCTGACCTTCTGCCCCAATATCAAAACCGAGTCCTGTCTGGTGTTCAGAATAGCCAGGCCTTGCACTGAATCTGTCAGCCTCTTCCTGTCCATGCTGTGCAACGTAGTTGTTATATAGATCTGTCTGGTAATCATACGAACGGTAAGTACTGAATGCTACAAGGCTGTATCCCGCTGCAGATGCAGCCTGCTGCATTTTATTATAGGAAGCACGGGCTTCCGGATCTTCACCTGGCGCGTAATCTGTCGGGAGCGGGTATTCTTTATTCGCAATCAGCACGCCATCTACATACAGTGGTTCAGTCATGGTTTCAGGTGTTCGCTCCACCGTTTCTTCAGGCGTCTCAATATCTTCTGCCGGAGTTTCTGATTCATCCGGCACTTCTTCAGGTGCTTCTGTTTCATCCTGATCTTCTTCAGGTGGCTCTGTTTCGTCCAGGGTTTCGTTCTCTTCTTCCTGACGCGTCATTTCCTTCACATCTTCATCTATATTGCGTTCCTCGTGGCTGCTTTCAGTAATGGATTGCTCTTCACTGCTGCCAAACAATCCTTCTATTGCCTCTTCAGGCGACCAGTTATAGGCGCTGAGCGCACCGAGTGAAGCACCGGCAAATATCGTAACGCCAGCCCCAAGTGCAATCCACCATTTTGTTTTTTTCTTTTTTTGATTCTGTTCAAGTCGCATGATGTCCAAGTCCCTTTCCTGTTGCGTGTCTTCCATTCATTCAGTTTATCAAAAATCTGCTGATCATTATAGCAATTCGCAGAATGTCCTTAAATGTTTAACTAATTGAATAAAAGTGAATCATACAAGAGAGTAAAATTTTTAATAAATGAAATGGAGATGAGATTAATGGCAATTTTAACAAGCACCGCAACAGCGAAAAACGGCAGAAATGGACATGTGAAATCTTCAGATGATTTAATCCAGCTTGATCTTGCAATGCCTGGTGACGGTCAGGATCCTGAAGGCAAATCGAATCCCGAGCAGCTTTTTGCAGCCGGCTATTCAGCCTGCTTTGACGGAGCATTCAATCTCATGGCTAAAAATGCAGGTAAAAAAGTAGAATCAACGACAACTGCACATGTAAGTCTGAATAAAGACGAAGATGATGATGGTGTGAAAATTTCTGTGAAACTCGAAGTTGAAGTCAGCGGCGTGTCTCAGGATGAAGCAGAAGACCTGCTGAAAAAAGCACACGACTTCTGCCCATATTCCAAAGCAACACGCGGCAACATTGACGTCGACTTGAGCATCACAGCTGTATAATACTGAATGATTAATAATAGCACTTCTTTTTTTAGGAAGCAGATTGCAGGTGAGCGGAAGACGGTGACTCCGGGACGATTAGCGACCGCCGTCCGGAAAGCACCGTCTGCAGCGCAGTGAACCGGGTCATAAAACAAGAGGCTGAAACGATTATGTTTCAGCTTTTTTTATGTGGAAATATGCTATACTAGCTCAGGACAAACGTTCATTTGTCAGATGGAGTGTGATGATATGAAGGCACAATCCTGGCTTTCAATTAACTTTTTTACTTTCTTTTTTACATGGGGAATTTTCCTGCCTTATTGGACAGGCTGGCTTGTATATGAAAAAGATCTGACAGTAGCTGCTGCGAGTTCGATTATCGCTGCAGGCTTATTCGCACGATCATTTTCAACACTGTACTTATTTCCTGAACTGAGCAAACGTTTTTCACTGGCTTTCCTGATGAAGGCATTGCCAGTCATTTCAACCTGTATTCTGCTGTTGTTTATTCCTGTCGATTCGTTTACAGGATTAATGGTTGTCATGATCTTATTCAGCTTATTCTATCCGAATATCCTGCCGATGATGGAAAGTAATGCTTCACTTTTAATGCGTACTGACAATATTCATTATGGCAGAAGCCGCTCGTGGGGATCTGTCGGTTACACTGTGGGACTGATTGTAGTCGGGCTTGTGACTGCGATCTGGACGGAGTCAGCGATTTTCGCAGTGATGGCCGTCGGTTCTGTGATGATGATTGCAGGGGCCTTTCAATATGCACCTGACGCCCTGCAGGAAAAGGTGAGTCCAAAGCGTGGCAGCTATAGGGCTGTATTAAAGACGCCTGGATTTATTCTGGTCATTTCAATTTGTGTGTTAATTCAGGGAGCTCATGCTTCTTATTATAATTATGGATTTATCTATCTGCAGGAATTAAATGTTTCTAATGCATACATAGGTTTCATCTTAAATATTGCGGTGCTTTCAGAGATTCTGTTTTTTGCTGTGGCAGACCGCTTCTTTAAAGATCGTCCTGCTGCTTTTATGTTCTTCATTGCTTCAATTGCAGCTGTGGTCCGCTGGGCATTAGTCGGGCTGTTTCCGTCACTGTGGATCTTCCTGATTACACAGCTGTTTCATTCCCTGACATTCGGTCTCGCACATTATGCATTTATCCGCTACCTCTACAGATCAGTGGATAAACAGCTGATCCCGACTGCACAGGGTGTGTATGCGTCACTTGGAATGGGGCTTAGCGCTGCAGTTCTCACGCAGGTTGGAGGACTGTTATACGATATTGATTCCGGGCTGGCTTTTACAGGGATGAGTATTGCTGTTATGCCGGCAATTGTGCTTTCGATCCTGATGCATCAAAAAAGAATTGCGTAATACCCCCATATAATAAAAAAGCCTCCGTATGTTTTAGTAAATCATAAACATATGGAGGCTTTTTCTATGAGAAAAGAATCTTCTTTTAATAAAGATCATGTACTTTCACTAATTGATTCGATTGACCGGCTGACGGCTGCGAGGAAGAGAGACCGTGCTGCGCTGCTTGCGTCTCTTGATGAGCTTGAAGAGAAGCTTGCGATGTGTGATGCGCGTATCCGGAACATAAAGGATGCTTAAGCTTTGAACCGGCTCACTGCGCTTCGGGCGGACGCTTTCCGCAGGGCCGGCGCTAAGCCTCCTCGGACTTCGTCCTGCGGGGTCTTAGCTAACCGGCTTCTCCTGCTGGAGTCACCACCCTACGCTCCGTTCGCCTCAGTCTGTCTCTTCTAAACTACTTTTCATTTTAATCATTTGGCTATGTTAAAGCCCAATGTTGTTTTAGCACAGCTGGTGATTGGAGCGGAAGGGGGACGACTCCAGCAGGAGAAGCGTGACAGGTGAGATCCCGCAGAAGCGTAGCTTCGAGGAGGGCCGATTGAACCGGAGCCACAATAC
The DNA here is from genome assembly GCF_000829445.1 of Jeotgalibacillus alimentarius. GTDB lineage: Bacteria > Bacillota > Bacilli > Bacillales > Jeotgalibacillaceae > Jeotgalibacillus > Jeotgalibacillus alimentarius. Next base: position 835 of record NZ_JXRQ01000012.1, on the reverse strand, counting down.
GGCTCATGCGGAAAGCGTTCCCCCTGCAGCGGAAATCAACAGCCACCTTTAACAGAGCTAATCATTTAAAAATACTCATAACTTCTCAATACACAGCCTGATTGCTGTTTTAAGATCTTGCTCTGACCAGCTTGGGAGTCTTCTGGAGGCTGTAGCCATGTCGTGGGAGGCAGGGATGTGAATAAAGCCTGAAGGGATATCTCTGCCTTCCTGCTGCAGATGCCACAGCATCCGGTACATGACATGGTTGCAAAGATACGTTCCGGCAGAGTTCGATATGCTTGCCGGCAGTCCGTTGTCATGTAAATGATCAACCATTGAGCGGATCGGCAGCTTTGAGAATAGTCCATCCGGTCCTTCTTCCGCGATCTTCTCCCCTGCAGGTGTGTAGCCATTGTTATCTTTTTCGCCTTCATTACAATTAATTGCGATACGCTCAGGAGTAATGTGAGTACGCCCTCCTGCAAGTCCAAGTGACATCACCGCATCAGGTTTTACATCTTCATAATATTGAATAATCTGATCCCCTGATATTGCAAAGTCCACTTGCAATATGCGTCCTTCAATTTTCCATCCATTGATGACCTGACCGTCTAATTCTTTTACGATTTCCATAGTCGGGTTCTTTTTGAAATGTAAAAATGGCTCGAAGCCGGTTAATAATAGTGTTTTCATGATATGTACACCTCTTTTTGTTCAGCTTATCATTTTATTTCGCCTAACGAAAGAGAAGTTCAAAAAAGAGGCTGGGACAAAAACTAGCCAAAGACTAAAATAAAAGGCGCTGATCATCTAAAAAGATGGTCGGCGCCTTTTATTACCAAATATTTGTGCT
>NZ_JXRQ01000011.1 GCF_000829445.1 Jeotgalibacillus alimentarius | reverse complement strand
GTACTAAAATTTACGTTCATTATAAAAAAATGTCCGTGGGAAGGTTGCACCTTCCCGCGGACATTTTCAATTATTCACTGGTTTTGTCCCAGCCTCTTTATTTTCACTCTTAAGATTCAGTATCTTCTTCCATGTCATCTTCCATCTCGTCTGTTTCTTCTTCCATTTCGTCACCGGTATCTTCCATTCCGTCTTCCATTTCATCACCAGTGTCTTCCATCTCATCTTCCATGTTGTCATCAGTATTCTCATCCATCGGTGCTTCTTCTTCCTCCATGCCTGGTTCTGCCGGATCCATTTCTCCATCGTCATCACCGCATGCCGCGAGCATACTAATACTCAGCATTCCTGCTGCACCAACCTGCATCCATTTTTTAAGTTTCATCTTCAACATTCCCTTCATAAATATAAGTATTTTGTTCAATACTTATTCTTACCCGGAATATGAGAATAATAACAGTTGTAGCACATTACATTTCCATTAAGTAACATTTCGTTCAGATATCACTTTGTTGACGGAAGGTAATCGTTCACATGATAGAGCTTACCGTTCACCAGTTCTTCTTCCATCAATACCCGCACGAGGACACCGCCGACTTCATCAGGTTTACGCAGTTTTCCCTGCTCTTTATACGCCTGAAAAGTTTCAATAGCTGCAAAAGACGATGCGTCTGTTGACCTGATTTCCTCCTGCATGCCTGTATCCATAATGCTCGGGCTATACGATATGATGGTGTGGCCCTGATCGCCCTGTTCAAGCGCGGCAGTCTCTGTGAAAAGATTCAGTGCAGCTTTTGTACTGCCATATACACTCCAGCCGTGATTCGGCTTATCGGCTGCGCCGGAAGTAATATTGACAATCACCAGTTCAAAACCGTATTCATCTGCAAGCTTAAAGGCAAGATTTGCCCAGGCTACAGGCGCTGTATAATTCAGTGTAATCGCCGTTTCAATCGCTGATGGATCCATGTGTCCGACTGTCTCCATCGGCTGAACGGTTCCGGCATTTTGAATCAGATACAGCCTTGTAAGATCCTTCTGTTCTTCAACCCATGTTCTAAGAAAACGAAGTGAATCTGAAAGTGATGTCATATCCGCCTGCTCATGATGATAGTGTTTGTTCCCCTTCATCGCTTCATTCCCTGATCTTGATACATCTGTCACATCAATGTCACGGTCAATCAAATGACTGACAATCGCTGCGCCAAGTCCTTTTGATCCGCCTGTTACAATTGCTTTAATCATGTTTAGCCTCCTATTCATTCTCTAGTGCAGCAGGACATAGTATTGGAATATGTCTGCTTAATACTTCTACTGTCAGGGGCACGTGAGCTCCCTCGTCCCCATCAACATTCGAGATCAGATCTGCATCAGAATTCACATGCACTTCTTTTGCTTTAAAATATTCTACATTTTCATCTTCTTCAAGCTCACCCTTGAGTAAAGCAGTCATAATACTGATCAGTTTAAAGAGTGGAACGTCCTTAATGACAAAGCAATGCAGATGCCCATCATTCACTTCTGCATCAGGTGCAAGCTTTTCAAAACCGCCGACAGAGTTGGTCAGTGCCATTAAAAATAGCAGTGCACTGCCTTCCCATTTGACACCGTCGTATGTAATATCAGCCTCAAACGGTTCTTTTTCCCGAATTGTTTTGAATCCTTCAATCATATAAGCCAGTGGTCCAAGCTTTGTTTTCTGTTCCACCGAGACGCCAAACGTCGCTTCAGCGATCCCGCCGAGTGCGATGATATTCATAAAGTATTTATCATTGATCCGGCCAATATCCACTCGTTTTGTTTCTGCTGTTCTGAGCTGCTGAATGGCTTCTTCAGGATTCATTGAAATATTCAATGCCCTTGCAAAGTCATTTACTGTCCCTAGAGGTACGATACCAAGCGACGGCTGGTAATCCTGTCCCGCAAGTCCGGTAATCGTCTCGTTCAGCGTGCCGTCACCACCCATGGATACGACTGTATCATATTTTTCCCGGCATGCCTGTTCAGCAAAACGGGTTGCGTCATCTTCTTTCTCTGTTTCTTTTAATGTAACTTCATACTCCATTTCTTTCAGTACAGTCAGGACAGATTCTTTATGATCAAGTGCCTCTTCCTTGCCTGAAGAGGGATTTAAAATTAACATCGCTTTCTTCATTTTTTCAGCCTCCCTAAAATGTGAACGTTTTCTCTATATCTTTCCTTTTTTCAGCCATGACGAAACCGTTTTGTTCACGTATAATGAAGATTGTTGATTTTACCAACTTAAAAGGAGCCTATATATGTTTGACTGGAGAAATATATTCCGCGGTATGGCGATGGGGGCAAGTGATGTTGTCCCGGGCGTCAGCGGTGGTACGATTGCTGTTCTGCTTGGTATTTACGATCAGTTCATCAATGCGTTGAGCGGCATTACAACGAGAGAATGGAAAAAACACCTGCCTTTCCTGGTCATGCTTGGTGCAGGGATGGGGATCTCAATTATTGCGCTTAGTAACCTGATTGAGTGGCTGCTTGAGGTTCACCCTCAACCTACCTATTTCTTTTTTATCGGGCTGATTGGCGGAATCCTGCCTTATCTGCTGAGAGAATCCAATGCAAAAGAAAATTTTAAAGCAAAGCATATCGCAATGTTACTGGTGGGCGCTGTGATTGTTTTGATTATCGGCTTTTCAAACCCTTCAGAAGAGGGGGCGATTATTACTGAATTAACTGCCGGGAATATGGCACTTCTTTTCGGAGCTGGCATTCTTGCAAGTTCAGCTATGATGCTCCCGGGGATCAGCGGTTCTTTCCTGCTGCTTGTTCTGGGTGTCTATAATACTGCAATTGCTGCGATCAGCAACTTTAATCTGCCGGTGATCGCCCTGGTCGGAGCCGGCGTTGCTTTTGGCTTTATTTTCACAAGTAAGCTGATCCGTTACTTGATGAACCGTTACCCGGTGATGATGTATGCATTTATTATCGGCCTTGTGTTCGGCTCACTATTTGTGGTGTATCCGGGGCTGGCACTATCGGCTGCTAACGTCATTATGTGTGCAGTTACACTTGCAGCAGGCTTTTATGTGGCAGTATTACTTGGCAGAAGCAGTTAATATGATGAAGAGCCTGAGACAAAACGATGATAATTGTTGTTTGAATTACTTTTTATTGAAATAAATCTTAGTGGAACGGAGCGTAAGGCGGTGACTCCGGGACGATTAGCGGGACAGCTGAGACCCCACAGCCTAAGGCGAGGAGGCTCAGCGACCGCCGTCCGGAAAGCTTCCGCCTGAAGCGCAGTGAAACGATTAGAGGCTGAGACAATTTTTTATATTGTCCCAGCCTCTTTTTTTATGCGCTCACCACAGTTCCCGTGGAAAGCATCTGCCTGAAGCGCAGCGAAACGATTCAGAAAGACTATGTACATATGATTCCAGACTCCTTTTGAAACTTATTCTCTCCGGGTACGTATATAAACATAAGAAGACTTTTAAAGGGGGACCTGGTTATGCATTCGTCAGAAGATCGTCTCGTTGCTGCACTGATGTATTTCACCAGCACTGTAACGTTTATTGTCGGACCGCTTATTCTATGGCTGATCAAAAGAGATGCCCCCTTTGTCAGGGAGCACGGTTATGTTTATTTAAATTTTGCTGTCAGCTACTTTTTGTACCAGGCATTTGCGGGATTCTTTTATTTCATCGGCATCGGCTGGGTGATTAACTCAGTACTGACTGTATTATGGATTGTGTTTGCCATCATTGCCGGATTGTATGCATTAAGAGGTGACGTTTTTAAAATTCCGCTCGTCATCCGTTTTTTTACGCCTGACTGATCACTATTCCAGTCTTGCAAGCTTTTGGGCCAGTTCTCTTGCTTCAGCTTTTGATTCTTCAAGAATCTTATCCGCCATATCAGGGTACTGGCTCATCCCTTCACAAATAACTGAATCGTATTCCTTAATGCCGAGAAAACGCATTACTTCACGTAAATAATCCTCTGAGAAATTTAATCCTGTTCCTTTATACACGCCTCCCACTGATTCAATATGAACAGCACGCTTACCTTCAATTAAACCTTCCTGCCCACTTGCAGTATAACGGAATGTCTTACCAGGGATACATAATGAATCAATGTACGTCTTCACTCTTGGCGGGAATAACAGGTTCCAAAACGGTGTGACAAATACATAAAGGTCAGCAGCTAAAAACTGATCCAGCACATCGTCCATTCTTTTCACTTTCTCTTTTTCAATGTCAGTAAATTCTTCCCCTGTACGGTGTTTGCCCCACGAACCTAACACATCCTCGTCAATCTCCTGCAGGTCCATTTCATACAGGTGGGCATATTCAACTTCCACACCCTGCTCCGCTTTTTTAATTTCTTCTATAAATGTATCAGCAATTTCTTCACTGACAGATTTCTTCGTTCTTGGATTTGCATTGATATAAAGTACTTTCATCTTAATTCCTCCTTTAGATAAATTCCTGTCTACTTCTATTTTAAGCGATATTCGGAATGTTGCCACTTTTTCGCACTCATCTGGTATGAATTCAGACTATTTGATGAGAAAGGGGGTATATAGATTTTACACTTGAAGATGTCCTGCTGCTGATTCTGGCGTATACTATACGTAACACGACGAATTTGCCGGCACTCCATAGAGAAGGGTCTGATCAGCATGGTAAAAATAGAGTCTTTTGAAAAACAGCCTCCCATTCTAAAAGAAGTCACAGTAACACTTCATTACCATCGCTACGATAACGATTATGACGGATGGAATCTTTGGGTATGGCTTGAAGGTGAAGCGGGCCGGATGGTTGAGTTCTCTCAGGAAGACAGCTATGGCAGAGTTGCCGTATTCACGCTGCAAAGTCCTGATGAAATCAAACGCGTCGGCTTTATTATAAGAAAAAGCACAGCAGAAGATGACTGGGCAGGCAAGCGTTTTGATGACCGATTCATTACATCATTCGACCGCTCCGGTAAAGCTGAAGTATGGCTGATGCAGGGAATGGAACGCATCTATGAACAATTAAATGATGTGACTGTTTTCCCGGGCATTATCAGTGCCAAAATTGATAAATGGGATGAGATCACTGTACTGACAAATCTTTCTTTTGACTGGAAACACGATAACCTTCAAGTGTCACTTGATGGAGCTGAAATCAAAAAAGTTCGTGCTGAAAAAGATCATGCAGGATCCGACCTTGCCAACAGACTCGTTATCAAGACAAAGAACCGGTTGTCCTTAACAAAAAAATATGAGGTGAACATTTCTCATTTCGGTTATTGTGAAGTCACTTTTGGCGATATTATGCGGACAAAGAAATTTGATCAGTTATTTAAATATGACGGCTTTCTCGGAGCAGATTATTCACCGGAACAGACTTTTTTCAGCGTCTGGTCTCCTCCCGCTCAGGAAGCAGAAGTTAAAATTTCCATGGATGATCAGATTCATTTATATAAAATGCAGCAGGCAGATTGCGGTGCCTGGCACCTGAATCTTCCCGGTGACTGGGACGGGGCGCAGTACCTGTACCGCGTGAGGATCGGAAAAGAGTGGCGCGAAACGCAGGATCCCTACGCGAAAGCTGTCAGTGTGAACGGAATGCACAGTGCGGTCATTGATCTGAAGAAAACGAGACCTTTATCGTGGAAGAAATCAGCAAGAACGCTCGCCTCTCCTGTTGATGCAGTGATTTATGAACTGCATATCCGTGATGCTACGATCCATCCTGACAGCGGAACTTTTAACAAAGGTAAGTATCTCGGTTTAGCTGAAGAAGGCACTGTCACAACGCACGGATTTTCTACCGGCCTTGATTACCTGGCTGAGCTTGGTGTCACCCACATTCAGCTGCTTCCGTTCTTTGATTACTGGACAGTGGATGAGACAAAGCTTGATCAGCCGCAGTATAACTGGGGCTATGATCCGAAGCATTTTAATGCGCCTGAAGGGTCATATTCTACAGATCCTCATAACCCGGCACTCCGGATTAAGGAGCTGAAGACACTGATTCAGGCCATTCATGACCGCGGGATGAGCGTGATTATGGATGTCGTCTATAACCACGTGTATGATGTCAGCCGTTCGCCTTTCCATCAGCTTGTGCCGGGATACTATTTCCGTTATGCGAAGAATGGCAAGCTCTCAAACGGGACCGGAGTAGGAAATGATACTGCATCCGAGCGCGCTATGATGAGGCGGTTTATCGTGGACTCTCTTGTCTACTGGGCTACTGAATACCAGATTGACGGGTTCAGATTTGACCTGATGGGCATTCACGATGTTGAAACGATGATTGCCGCCAGAAAAGCACTCGATGAGGTCAGCCCCTCCATTATCATGCTTGGAGAAGGATGGGATCTCCAGACAGCACTTCCCGACCACTTGAAAGCAAACCAGCATCAGGCCGGTCAGATGAAAGGGATTGCTCATTTCAACGATGCACTACGCGACCATTTAAAAGGGAATACATTCTCAAAGCAGGACAACGGATTCATCAACGGCAGAATTGGCATGAGATATCATTTACTCCAGGGTGTATCTGCAGGTATGAAGGTCCCTTATGATCGTAAAACATTCACATCACCTGAACAGGTCGTCAATTATGCGGAAGCTCATGATAACCATACGCTGTGGGATAAGATCAGCTTCACGTCACCAAATGCATCAATGAGTGATCATAAAAGAATGCACCGACTGGCAACTTCAATCGTCCTGCTGTCTCAGGGTATTCCGTTTCTTCACGCAGGTCAGGAATTTATGAGGACAAAATTCGGTGTGGAGAACAGTTACCGCTCTCCTGACGATATTAATAAGCTTGACTGGCATCGACGCGAGGAATTCAGCCAAACCGTTCAGTATGTCAAAGGACTGATTAAGCTCAGAAAAGGACATCCCGCTTTCAGGATGCGGACAAAAGAAGAAGTAATTGAGCATATGCATTTCCATCCAACTGATGAGAGATTGATTGCATACGATTTGATCGCAGACCGCGGACCTTATGAAAGATATGCTGTTATCCATAATGCGCATGGTTCACCTATTAAATACCACCTTGATTCAGAAGGGCCGTGGCATGTGCTGTCAGATGGCATTCAGGCTGACAGCAAACCGCTCAGCGTGCTGAGGTCAGACCTGGTTAATGTCAGCCGCCACAGCACCTGTGTACTCGCACTTCCGTTTAGTTCAGTGGATATCAGGGAATGAATCTATTAACTGACATGAGAAGGGCTGATGATTGAATGCTATATATTTTAGCTATATTCCTGCCGCCTTTAGCGGTATTATTCACAGGCAGGTTCGGGTCGTTTCTGCTGAATATTCTGCTGACAATTCTCGGCTATATCCCGGGATTGATCCACGCGGTAATTGTTGTCAGAGACGAGAAGCATAAGAAGGATATGCAACGGTATATGAATAGGAATTAACATCGGATGGCTGGGACATATGTGTCTCAGCCGTTTTTGATAACCCATTTCACCGCGCCGCTAACTTCTTTACAAAACCCGAGTATCCTTATACGATATAAGTAGCTCAAAATTAAAACTAAAGGAGTTTATCCTATGGAATATGATAAGCAGCAAATTAACCGCCTGAAGCGCGCTGAAGGCCAGATTAAAGGTATTTTGCGGATGATGGAAGAAGGTAAAGACTGCCGTGACGTTGTGACGCAGCTGTCTGCTACACGTACTGCACTTGACCGTACAATTGGCCTGATTGTCGCACGCAACCTTGAGGAATGTCTGCGTAATGCAGAAAAAGATGAGGATTCATCAGATTATATTAATGAAGCAGTTCAATTGCTTGTTAAATCGAGATAATCAAAGGGCTCTGTTAAAGCTGGCTGGTGATTTCCGCTTCAGGGGGAACGCTTTCCGCAGGGCGTGCGGTGAGCCTCCTCGCGCTCCGCGCTGTGGGGTCTCACCTGTCACGCTTCTCCTGCTGGAGTCGTCCCCCTTCCACTCCAATCACCAGCTGCGCTAAAATAACATTGGTCTTTAATAAAGCCAGTCAAAAAAGCTGTCCTTTACGGGCAGCTTTTTTCAATGAATTGTGGTGCTTTCTTCAGTTCTATGCTCCGGTTTTGATCCGGTCTTTGTATCTTGCAATGCTCTTTTCCACACTCATGACAAGCTGCTTTTCTCTGCGTCGTTCATGCCATTTCGAGGCAAGCGAGTGAAGGAACATCAGCCCGATAAATGGAATAATGCTTATGTAAATAAAATGAGACGCTCCCTGGAAAATTTCCTGTAATACAAACCACCAGTAACCTATGTAGATGATTGTGAATATGAGGCTGATCATTCCTTCTCCTGAAGATCTGCTTCTTTTTTTTCGCATTTATTCACCTGCTTCACTGTACAAGATAGTTATATTCTATCATAATTTTTCAGAAAATTCATTTCTTTTATCATAGAAAAATAGTCGCTATGAGCTTAATAAAATCGGGGTGTAGAGGCAGCCGGTTCATTTTCGCTTCAGGCGGAGGCTTTCCGGACGGCGGTCGCTGAGCTTCCTCGGCTTCGCCTGCGGGATCTCAGCTATCCCGCTAATCGTCCCGGAGTCCCGCCTTACGCTACAATGAACCTATCTTTTCAATAGAAATATGTGTTGTAAAAAAGAAAGACAATACTCTATGAAAGCATTGCCTTTCTTTAATAAATAAAAGCTATATATAGGCCTCAGTCTTTTCAATCAATCGCTGTGTTAAATACTTGTTCCATGTACTGAATGCTGCCAGTCAAGGCTGTAAGATAGTAAATCATCATAAAGATTGAAACCCCTAGCAGCACTGCATGCAGGATATTTGTTCCTTTGAAGCCGTTCTCTTTCCGTTTCCGGTAAGCAGGTATGATCCGCTGCAGTAAATATACGGCCAGAATCCCCAGTGTCAACAACATAACCCATGACTGGATTGCCTGGTTGACTTCTGTCTGATAAAGGACATATTGTAACGAAGGATTATCAGTTACTTCTATCGTGATATCTTCTTTGACAAACATGCCCCGCTCAAGCGTGATCTGCTGCGAACTTTCGTCATACATATAATCATAACCGCCTGGATATACACTTAATGTTATTGCAAGTGTAATCAATAAAACCATAATGCCGTATCCGGTGGCTGTTAACCATAAAGTCTGTTTGCTTTGCAATTTCATCATGCCTCCGCTCAAATTCAGCTAAACTCCATTCTAACAGAGTACCATATGTCCTGTAAGCGAAACTGATTTTTTTGCAAAATTACAGAATTTTTCCCCTATTCAAGTCAATTTATAGTAGAATACATAAGTACTAATGGGGTATATATCTAGTAAACACAGCTAGTATTTAAAGAAACGGCCCTGCTCATGTATAATGAAGAGCAGTCCGTTACAAATTACTTTTTTAAGAATATGGGGTGCTGATATGACACAGGCTAATGTAGGACAGAAAGTTAAATTTACACGTCACGGGTTTGATATCACTGGTGAAGTGACTAAAATTCTGGAACGATCTGTGATTGTAAGTATATCAGAAGAGGACGCATTGCTTTTGGATTATGGAACGAACTTCACTGTCGTTTCACATGAAAATTATAAAGTGATAGAAAATGCTTAATATTCATATGGCAGTGCGCTGCCTGTTTTAAAAGATCTCCTGTCACGCTGACAGGAGATTTTTACTTTCTGTGATCTCAGTCAGCACGGCTGCTGACTTATATTGCTCAGGATCAAAGTTAAGCATCAGTATAAAGATTAAAATAATCATAATCACGACAATGGCCACAATGGCAATGACACTTTTTTTACCATTCATTTTATTCAACTCTTTTCTTTTGTATCTATTGTCAGCAGCATATCCACGTGTGGAATGCCGTCATCGAGATACTCTGCTGAGATTTCTTCAAAGCCGAATGAACCGTAAAATGTTCGCAGGTAGGTCTGACCCTGCAGCATGATTTCCCCGGTACCCCAATCTTTCATGACATCGATTGATTTTTCAACAAGCGCACGGCCAATCTGTCGGTTTCTGAATTCTTCAATCACAATGATTCTGCCGATTGACGCTTTATTATACTTAGTTCCAGCCTTCATCAGCCTTGCATATGCAGCAAGCTTGCCATCGATCTTCAGCTGAAGGTGCCATGATTCAGGATCATATCCATCCACCTCATGATAAGCACAATCCTGTTCTACTACAAATACGTCCACCCTGGCTCTTAAAATGTCATGCAGCTCCAGCGCAGATAGTTCCTCAAAACTTTTTAATACCCACTCCATTATGTACCTCCGTTCTGCTTTTACATCTGACTTCATTATAATAGAATGAGAAGTGAATTTCACATGAATGGAGGAATTGATTTGGACAGCGCACTCGACTGGGTCTTTCAGGTGTTATATGGCATCGGATTATTATTCATTATTGGATGTGGGATCATCCTCATGCTTCTGTTACAAAAAAAGAACCCTAACCGCCGTAAAGACGATTAGAGTATGATCTTACATATCCAAATCCAGAGACTGTGGTTTCTCGCCTGAGTTCATCAGACGGATTGAAGTCGGTTCAATTTCGAGCACCACATATTTGGGATCATCCGGCCCTTCAAACCAGTTTGAAAAACGTTCATTCCAAAGTTTTTCCTTCAGTTCTTTGGAGTCACGGATCACAGCAGTACCTTCCACTTCTACATAAGAGTCCGCGTAGCCGTCACCTTCATATCCAAGCAGTACATGTACAAAAGGATTCTCATCTACCTCATCAGCCTTATGTGTATCACTGCTTGTTGGCGTGTGCAGTACATATCCTTCGTTAAAGAAAGTCATATAACGCGAATGCGGCCGGCCATCCTTCACCGTCGCAAGCGTACCTGTTTTATTATTTTCAAGCACATTTAAAATATGGTCCTTTAATTCTTTCTGATTCATTTGTCTTCCACTCCTTTTTTCTGGTCATGGTATTAGTATTTCCACGATAATGGGATTAGAAAACATTTGGGTGGGTTTTATTTTTGGGGCACAGGGGGGACGGAGCTTAGTGTGCTGTTTTTAGAATGATTCCAATATCGGCACAGCAAGCTCCGTCCCTGGTGTGCCACATGAAAAAACGCCCTGCATCAGCAGAGCGTTTCATTCATTATTCAGCTAAGAAATAATCTTCAATATCATCCAGCATAACGTTTGCTGCAAGGACACCGCCTGCTGTGTTCCAGATTGTGTCGCTTACTTCTTTAATGTTGCCTTCCTGCACAACTTCAAGGTTTTGGAATAGCGGATCATTCAGCCAATCTTCAGCATTCTGGTTAGCTTCTCCATCTCCTGTTTCGTATGTGAAGTAAAACAGCACGTCACCTTCCATTGCTTCGACACGCTCTTTCGTCACACCTTTTTCTGCGAAGTCATCTACATCCTGTTCCGGTGGACGCGCAAAACCAAGCTGATCTAAAATAATGCCAGAGAATGAATCTTTATGATAAATACGTGTATCTCCGGCAAGGAAACGGACCATTGAAATTTCCTTTTCAAGGTGACCGCCTTCTTCAAGCTGACCGCTTAATTCATCAACGCGGGTCTCGTAATCAGCCATGACTTGCTCGCCTTCTTCAGATTTATTCAAGGCTTCAGCATAAAGCTCAAAATTTTCCTGCCAGTCACCTTTCAGCGTTTCTGACATCACTGTTGGAGCAATCGCTTCAAGCTGCTCATATACAGCTTCCTGTCGCAGTTTTGTACCAATGATTAAATCCGGGTCAAGTGCAGCAATCGCTTCTACGTTTACTTCACTTTCAGTCCCAACCACTTCTACACCTTCCATCTGGTCAGAAATGTGGTCATACCATGGATCACCTGTCCATGATTGAACTGCGCCAACAGGGGTTACACCCATTGATAATAATGCTTCAGTACCTTCATTTGTCAGAATCACCACTTTTTCAGGTGTTCCTTCGATTTCAGCTGTACCCATTGCGTGTTCTACTGTGTATGTTTCAGCCGTCTCCTCACCGCCGTCAGCTGACTCATCTTCTGAAGATTCATCAGATTCGCCGCCGCAGGCTGCAAGAACAAGTGCTGTTATGCTCATTAATAAAAGTAGCAAACTGAACTTTTTCATTTTTTTCTCTCCTTACCTTTTAATGTTGATAATGATTCTCATAACTATTCAAGAATAATCAAGAGCAACGCTGGTGTCAACCGCTAAATGAAAACCGTTTTCATTAAGCTGATTTTTCGTTATAATAGACCTACTTGTGTGAAGGAAGGATCTTTTACGATGAAATCTTCAAAATCTTTTACATGGCTTTCAATTTCAGGCGCACTGATATGTATGCTCCTGCTTTTATTTGCCAGTGTGCGATTCGGTTATCAGCAAACCTCATTTATGCAGATTATCCGGTCGTTTACTGCTTTTGACGGGTCGAATGCCCACTTAATTATACAAAGTGTCAGAATCCCGAGAGCGCTGATTGCAGCAGCAGTTGGAGCTGCACTGGCCGTATCTGGTGTCCTGATGCAGACGCTGACCAAAAATCCGCTGGCTTCCCCCAGTATTTTCGGAGTTAACGCAGGTGCGGGGCTGGCAGTTGTGATTGGGGTAACTGTACTCAATGTCAGCTCTCTTCACACTTTTGCTATTCTTGCCTTTATCGGAGCGGCAGTTGCGATTACAGCTGTCTTTGCACTGGGCTCCCTTGATCAGAGAGGCTTGTCACCGCTTCAGCTGACACTTGCCGGTGCTGCATTATCCGCTCTATTCGGATCAGTTACCCAAGGGCTTTTAGTGTTAAATGAATCAGCACTCGAATCTGTGATGTTCTGGCTTGCAGGATCTGTCCAGGGACGGGATCTTGCACTTTTACAGACCGCACTTCCATACCTTGCTGCCGGATTCATCATTGCAATCTTTTTCTCACGGTCCTTCAATATATTAGCCATGGGTGATGATGTGGCAAACGGCCTTGGTGTGAAAACAGCTCCGCTGAAAATATGGATTGGTATTATCGTCGTTTTACTCGCAGGCGGTGCTGTTTCAGTTGCCGGACCGATCGGCTTTATCGGCATTATGATTCCACATTTAGCGAGAAAATGGATTGGTATTGATCATAGAGTGCTGATCCCGATGGCTGCACTGCTCGGGGCGAATCTGCTGCTTGCGGCTGATATTGCAGCAAGATATGTGATTATGCCACAGGAGATTCCTGTAGGCGTCATGACTGCGATCATTGGTACACCAATCTTCATTTATATTGCAAGAAAGGTGGGATCATCACAATGAGCCGCTTTAAACCTGTCCGCTTTGGGCAAAAGGGCCCTTCATTTTTATTTGATATCCGCACTGCGATCAGTCTTGGGATGGCATTGCTCATTGTCATCGGGGCGTTTCTTGTCAGTCTTGGGCTTGGGGAAGTATGGGTGTCTCCATTTGATATTGTGAAAGTATTTTTAGGAATGGGTGAGCCATTGAATGAACTGGTCATCAGAGAGTTCAGGCTGCCGCGTGTTCTCATTGCATTGCTTGTCGGGATTGCGCTCGCAGTCGCTGGTGCACTGCTCCAGGGGATGGTTAGAAATCCTCTCGCCTCACCGGATGTGATCGGTATCTCAGGCGGAGCCAGTGTATTCGTGGTCGGCTTTCTCGTCCTGTTCAGCGATTCCAACGGCGCACTGAGCGTATCCATCCAATGGCTGCCGGTTGCAGCGTTTCTAGGCGCATTAATCGCTGCTGTGCTGGTCTATGTGTTTTCATGGAAAAACGGGTTGTCACCGATCCGGCTGGTCCTGATTGGAATCGGACTATCTCTTTTTGCAAATGCCGTCACAACCATGCTCATGCTTGTTGGGCCAATCTATCGTGCGAGCCAGGCAAATATCTGGATCACAGGATCAGTTAATGGTTCAACGTGGAGCCAGGTGTGGATTTTACTTCCATGGGTCAGTCTGTTATTCTTAGCAGCACTTCTTATGGCACGTCATTTGAACCTGCTTGAACTTGGTGATGACATTAGCACTTCGATGGGATCAATTGTATCTAAGCAGCGGATCCTGATTCTATTGATCAGTACGGGGCTCGTCGGAGGTTCTGTCGCTTTCGCAGGTGGAATCGGCTTTGTCGGACTGATGGCACCGCACCTGGCAAGAAAATTAATCGGCTCATCTTTCGGATCACTGATTCCAATGTCTGCGCTGATTGGTGCAGGACTTGTCATGCTCGCCGATCTGATGGGACGGCTGATTGCTGCGCCGCTCGAGATCCCTGCAGGTGTATTTACTGCAGCAATTGGCGCACCTTACTTTATCTATCTTTTATTTAAAGAAAGGGGTAAAAAATCATGAACCAGCAGGAACTTTTTTCATATATAGAAGATGCTTTTCCAGTCAGATTCAGTGAAACTGAACTCGGAACAGAATGGAACTTATCAGACTGGCTCGATCAGGATACAGCAGCGGAGGACCTTGCTTATATCCAGCGCATTCAGGAAGCTCCGAAGCTGATGGTTGCAGGATCACTTTCTATGAAGCGCACAGCTTTTACAATTGTCAGCGTTCTGCTTGCCCATTATAAAAGCGGTCAGACCTGGGACTTGTCTTCCTCTGATGTGAGACTTGTGCATGATCCTGAGGCTCCTTTTCAGCTGGGTGTACATTTGAGCGGTATACAATCCTATGACCGTGAACTCAGTTGGGATGACCTGCTGCGTAACCTTTACTTTGACTGGGTCAAACCACTGATCCTTTCAATTGAAAAAGCCGGTAAAGTCAAACAAATCGTTCTTTGGGAAAACTTTTATATTTATCTGCGATGGTTTTACAAAAGCCTCGCACCTGAATTAAAAGGACTCGATCAGTTCGACTGGGAATCACACTGGCAATCCATCGTATCAGAAGACTTTTTCGGTGAAGAAGAACCAAACCCCTTCACCCACCTCGACCAATTCAAAGCTAAACGCCAGCTTGAAGATGCACGCGTCAGAAGCACGTGCTGCTATAAATACATGCTGCCAGGCAAGAAAAATTGCCGGACGTGCTGTTTGGTGAAGGATTGATTTTTCAGGGGGCACAGCAGGGACGGAGCTTGCTGTGCCGTTTTGAGAATAATTCTAAAAACAGCACACTCAGCTCCGTCCCCCTGTGCCGGGCAAAAAAACCGCTATTCCAATTAAGGAACAGCGGCTTTTTCTATTAAAGTGGTCTCATCTCATCATCTGAATGAGCGTATGGATCTTCCACTACTTTCGGTTTACGTACGAAGCACATGATCGCTGCGATCAGGAATAATAGTGCCGGCAGCCATCCTAAAAGGACCGTTCCAACTGCTACAACCAGTGTACTTGCGATCAGTAAGCCGCCTGCAAGTTTCGGTTTTTTATTACGCTTCATAGCGAACAGGGCGATAATACTTAAAACTGTACTTATAATAACAACTACATTGAAAAACACGCCCAGACTTGCGAATAAATCTGTGACCATGGCCGGGTCGACTCCTGCATCTGCAAATGCCGGATCATTTTGGAACTCCATCTCCATTTCTTGCTGCACTGCAGGGTCCTCGAATAGTGCGCCTAAAAATAATGCCCCTGCAATCATCAGCACATTAACTACAATTCCAATAATCGTTAATACACCTTCTGCTGTTCTTTTCATCTGATTACCTCCATTTATAAATATGTATGATTTCCTTATCCCCTCATTTACGGAATAATACACCTAAAGGTTTCAAAATTTCACAACAGATTTTTTATTTCTTTCAAACGGCGTATGATCTGATCAGGCTGCCCGTCATCTTCACCCGGAACAGTTTCATCATGATGCTGGATCCAAATGCTGTGAATGCCTGCCCGGTTAGCCCCAAGAATATCCGTTTTCAGATTATCCCCAACCATCCACACCTCATCAGCTTTTACACCGCTGAGTCTGAGCGCCTGATCGAAAATGGCCTGCCCCGGCTTACCCTCACCTACATTTCCTGAAATGATAATATGATCAAAGTACGGAACAATTTCAGGTGTGATGCGAAGTTTTTCAAGCTGCAGTGACGGTGCACCGTTTGTGACAATGACAAGCTTATAGCCAGCTGCCTTCAGCTCATCCAGTACCTCCATCGTTTCCTCATACAAAAAAGGAGACGCTTTTCTATGAGAGATAAAGTGTTCTCTTAACACGGATCCGTCCCCGTCTGTGTCGTATGCCTTCAGCGCAGCCTGCCAGACGCGCTGCTGATATGCTTCTATCTGTTCCCCCATCTCACGGAACCGATAATGGATTGGATCCCTAAAAGCGCCCCACAGCCCTTCAAACGGGTTAATGCCGATCATCTTTGTAAAATCATAAAAAGAATACTCCTTATAAATCGCGGGCGCCGCTTTTTTCACTTCAGCAAGCAATACTTCCGGGTCTGTTCCATATAACCCTTTTGCATCCTCTGCTGTTTTCGACAGCGCCGTTTCAATACTTTTTTTATCCCATAAAAGTGTGTCATCAAGGTCAAAGAAAATTGCAGATGGCATGTGATCAGCTCCTGTTCTGTTAGATTTTAATATTGTCACAAAATTCGGTGGATAAAGCAATGGGGAGTTGGGAGCGAGGTAGTGGTTCCGGAGATTACATGAGTTGTCCCGAAGATTTCAACTGGTGTTCAGAAGATTATACGCATCGTTCAGGAAATAGTGTCCTTTGGCCTACTCCCGCCGCACGCTACGACATCCCACGACCACCACCAAAAATAAAACCCCCGCATCTGCGGAGGTCTATGATGGGTTCAGCACACGATCGAGAAACTGCTTCGTACGCGCTTCTTTCGGTGCTTTCAATATTTCTTTTGGCGGGCCCTGTTCGACGACAACACCGCCGTCGATGAACATGACGTGATCTGCAACGTCTTCAGCGAACTTCAGCTCATGTGTGACGACAACCATTGTCTGTCCTTCCCGGGCAAGCTCTTTCATGACACTTAGCACTTCTCCAACCAGCTCAGGGTCGAGCGCTGAAGTCGGCTCATCAAACAGCATCAGTTCAGGTTCAATCGCAAGTGCGCGGGCGATGCCTACGCGCTGCTGTTGACCGCCTGAGAGCTGATGCGGATAAAGATCCATTTTTTCTCCAAGTCCCACTTTTTCAAGCAGTGACACAGCCCTCGCCCGTACTTCTTCTTTATTCAACTTCTGCACAATAACCGGACCTTCCATCACATTTTCAAGTGCAGTTTTGTGCGGAAAAAGGTTATAGGACTGGAACACCATGCCGGATTTACGGCGGAGTTTCAGGATTTCATTTTTTTTCGGGTATTTAGAAAAATCGAGACTAAAGCCATCAGAGAATTCAAACAGTCCCTGATTCGGCATTTCAAGTGCGTTCAGACAACGCAAAAATGTTGTTTTGCCTGAACCGGATGGCCCGATAATCGCCACAACGTTTCCTTTAGGTACTTCAAGGTCAATACCGCGCAGGACGTTCAGCTCTCCAAATGACTTATGAAGGTTTTGTACCTGAATCTGCATGTGATCTCCTCCTTACTTCGCGACGTAGCGATCCAGTTTTTTCTCAATCCGGTCCTGTACGAGTGAAAGGACGAAGCAGACAATCCAGTAAAGAATGGCTGCTGTAATATACAATTGGAGGAAATCGTAGGTCCTGGCTGCGATTTCCTGCGATTTTCTAAAGAGTTCCACCACCAAAATCTGTGATGCCAGCGATGTATCTTTTACAAGGCTGATAAATGAATTTGATAATGGCGGAATCGAGACACGCGTTGCCTGTGGCAGAATAATTCTGCGCAGTGTCTGCGGATAGGTCATACCGATTGTATACCCCGCCTCCCATTGACCCTTGGGAACTGACAGAATTGACGCACGGACAATCTCAGATGCATATGCCCCTACATTTAGAGAGAAGGCAATGACTGCACTAGGGAACGGGTCGAGTGTTATGCCCAGGTCCGGCAAACCAAAGAATACGATAAACAGCTGAACGAGCAGTGGTGTTCCACGAATTGCTGAGACGTAGACTCTTGCAATGCCTGACAGGACTTTATTGCCTGAGAGTCTGGCTAAGGCTGTCAGAAGTGCAAGGATCAGACCAAATGTAAATGAAAAAAGAGTAAGCGGAATCGTATTTCTGATTCCGCCCTCCACCATTGGCCCAATTGAAGACCAAAACAGCTCCCAGTCAATCAGTGGATCAGCTGCTCCTAATATAAAATTACTGAGAAACATCTTCGCCAAACCATTTCTCTGAGATTTCTGTCAGTGTGCCGTCTTCTTTCATTTCTTCTAAATGCTTGTTGAATTCTTCTACAAGCTCTTCATTCCCCTGACGGAACATGAATGCACTTTCTGAAGCGTCGCTTTCTTCTGCAGCAATTTTAATGCCGGCATTTGGCTGTTGCTGCTGGAAATCAAGGATCGCAAGTTTGTCATTCACCGTTACTTCTGCGCGGCCTGTTTTGATCAGTTCAATTGCCTGTGCAAGTCCTTCAACCTGAACAAGCTCTGCACCGTACTCAGTTGCAATATCTGCATAGTTACTTGTCAGCGACTGTGCAGACTGTTTTCCTTCGATATCTTCAAATGAAGTTACTTCACTGTTATCTTCAGGTACAACTACGACTGCTGAAGAAAATGTATAAGGGTGTGAGAAATCGTATGTTTCAAGACGGTCATCTCTGATACCAACCTGATTGGCAATCACATCAAAACGCTCTGAGTTCAGTCCTTCAAACATTGAATCCCACTGCGTTTCATTATATTCAACCTCTACGCCCATACGCTCGGCTACTTCGTTCATTACTTCTACATCATAACCAGTGAGTTCATCTGATTCGTCATGGAATGTAAACGGGGCATATGTTCCTTCTGTTCCAACTGTGATAACGCCTTCTTCCTGAATCGATTCAAGCAGGTTCATATCTTCTGACGCATTGCTGCTGTCGCTATTACTTTCTTCTGAAGATCCGCATCCTGCAAGAACGCCTGTTAATAGTAATGATGCTGCTAACGTTTTCTTCATTTTAAAACCACCTATTCTTATCGGGATTATGTCATAAGCATGATTGTACGACGATTCGGGTAAATTGTAAATACTAAATTTTTTAAGCTTAGGGGTTGCATTTATTTTCAGGAGATGATTTAATACAAATATACCCCACAGGGTATTAATAAAATCTCTGTGAAACGATCAAGGAGGAGTTTAACCAATGTTATTCCGTTCTTATTTTGATGACAAATTAGCTCAATATTCATATCTTGTAGGATGCCAGCGTACAGGCGAAGCAATTCTGATTGACCCGCCGCGTAACGTGGAGCCTATTTTAGCGGATGCGAAGAAAGAAGGATTACATGTATCTACTGCTACTGAAACACACATTCATGCAGACTTTGTTTCCGGCGCACGTCAGCTTGGTGAAAAGCACGGCGTAACACTTTACCTTTCAGATGAAGGTGATAACGACTGGAAATATCAATATACAGACAATCTTGATGTACAGCCTTTAACTGATGGTGATGAATTCAAGATCGGAAATATTAAATTTGAAGTGATGCATACACCTGGTCATACCCCTGAGAGTATCTCATTTGTATTGACTGACCTGGGTGGCGGCGCTGATAAGCCAATGGGTATCTTCACTGGAGACTTTGTATTCGTGGGTGATATCGGACGTCCTGACCTTTTAGAAAAAGCGGCAGGTGCTGAAGGCACAGCGCAGTCAGGTGCTAAGGATATGTTCAAATCACTTCAGCGCTTCAAAGAACTTCCGGATCACATGATGGTATGGCCTGGTCATGGTGCAGGCAGTGCGTGTGGTAAGTCACTCGGGGCAGTGCCACAATCCACTGTAGGCTATGAAAAACTATTTAACTGGGCATTGAATGAAAATGATGAGCAGAAGTTCATTGATGAGCTGTTGAAGGATCAGCCTGAAGCACCTAAGTATTTTGCTCAGATGAAAAAAGTGAATAAGCTTGGACCGGCCATTGTTGAAAATCCTTCTGCTGAATGGTTTGAACATGCTGAAGACGTAGTTGAATTCAGTAAGCAGGATGGCAATATTCTGATTGATACACGCATTTCTAAAGAAGCTGAAAAAGGCCTTGTACCAGGTTCAATCAATATTCCATTTGGCAAAATGCTGCCGAACTGGGCTGGCTGGCTTGTAGATTATGATGAAAATATTGCACTGATTGTTGAGAAGGATCAGGCTGAAGAAGCAATGAAAATTCTGCGTTCTATTCATTTAGATAATGTAGTAAAACTTGCAGAGCCATCACTGATTGAATCTGTTGCGACTGAAACTTACAGGACTGTTGACACAGAAGCTTTTGCCAAGCTGAAAGATCAGACCGACTATCAGGTCATTGATGTGCGTAATGATTCAGAGTGGAACAGTGGACGTGTTGAAGGAACTGAACACAAAATGCTTGGACACCTCCGTTCTGAAGGAAAAGAACTTAATAAGAATAAGCCTGTATTGATCCACTGTCAGTCAGGGGCACGTTCTTCGATTGCTGCAAGTGTAATGCTTGCGCTCGGCTTTGACGATGTGACGCACCTTAGCGGTGGATTCAACGCATGGTCGAACAACCGTCCTAAAGAAGTCGTAACCAACTAAGAAAGGGGCGGACTTAAAATGGAATGGATTTTAATTGGTGCAGTGGTGCTCTTCTTCGTCTGGCGTATGATGCCAGCGAAGGGTGTGCGCACCATTTCACCTGATGAATTAAAGAATATGAAAAAGACAAAGGATTCCCAGTGGATTGATGTCAGAACACCTGGAGAATTCAAGGCACGTAATATGAGAGGGTTTGACAATATACCGCTTGGCAGCCTGCCGAATCAGACTGCCAGCCTGGATCCTGAAAAAGAAACAATCGTTCTGTGCCAAAGCGGAATGCGCAGTGCACAGGCAGCCAAAATTTTAAAGAAAAAAGGGTTTAAAAACGTTGCGAATGTCCGCGGCGGAATGAACCAACTTTAACCAAGGAGTGTTTACATTTTATGCATGCAGATCACAAGCTAGATGCTAAAGGCATGGCATGTCCAATGCCAATCGTACGTACGAAGAAATCAATGGCGAACCTTCAGGAAGGTGAAGTGCTTGAAATCACGACAACTGATAAGGGTTCACTTGCAGATATGAAAGCATGGTGCAAATCAACAGGTAATGAATACCTGTCAGGCACTGAAGAAGGAAACGTGCAGATCCACTATATTAAGCGTGTTGAAAAGAAGCAGTATGTACCGAAAACAGAACTGAAATCTATTTCAAATGAAGAGCTTGAAGCAATTATTGCTGAAAAGCCTGCTGTTATTCTTGATGTGCGTGAGCCTGAAGAGTACGCCGGCGGCCACATCCCGGGTGCGCATTCTGTCCCCCTTGCCCAGGTTGAGAATTATATTGCAGCACTTCCTGAAGAAGAAACAGTCTACGTGCTGTGCAAGTCAGGTAAACGTTCTCAGGCAGCCTGCGACAATATCAGAGCGAATGGCCGCGAGAATCTGATCCGCGTAACGCCTGGTATGAGTGAGTGGAACGGTCCGGTTACCACTTCTCTTGTTGCTGCTGCAGGTACGAGATAAATTGATATAGTGAAACCCGGGGAGCGGATGCTTTCCGGGTTTTTTGGTTGTTCGGTGAGAAAATTCGCGGTGGTTGCTTCATGAAATAATATGGGGTGTTCATGACATTAGATGGTATGTTCATGAAATAACCACGATGGTTCAGAAAATATCGCTCACCATTCATGAAATTTCAGCCCATGTTCATGAAATTGTGTATAAAGACCTACCTCGCTCCTCCACAGCTTATCCACATAAAAACGCCGGAAAGCTCAATCACTTTCCGGCTTTTTTATGTGGGAAGGTCATTTCTACTGACCCTTTATAAGATAAAATCGTGCCAAAGAGCGGTTGATAGATGTGAATATGAACATCAAACATCTCTGTTTTCGCATTATATTCTTCAAGTACAGTCGCCCTGACGCCAAGGATCCTTGGAATCTTCATATACTTTTTACCGATATGCAGGGTCATATCACGCGAGGTCAGCAGCATGCCTCCTGTACGGGTCGCATTCAGATTGAGCGGCAGCCGTGCAATTCCCCACAGATCTGTAAAGTTGTCGACCGTATTCGGCTGCTCCCCTTCTTTCATCTTATCGTAGAAGCATCTGACTGCATCAGGGAACGTAAAGCTCCGTCTCCAGGACATCGCTTCACGTCCATGTCTGTCACGGTAACCGGCGTTTTCCATATAAAAAGGAATCTCATCACCACGTTCCGGAAATGCAAAATTCATTTTCACGCCCAGATGTGACACTTTGCGGACAAGCCTGGAGCCGCCTTTTATCTCATGCATCGTTCCTTTAGTAATAACTTTATATTCAGATGAACTGTGTAAAGCATACTTTTTTTGCAGCTGCGGGTGGAGCTTTGTGAATTCTTCTCCCATTGTTTTTTGGAACATTGACTTCATTTGCTCGCGCCTCCTTAGAGCTTGCATGATAGCTCTATTATATCACGATCGTTTTCTAAGTCCTCTATGGATAGGTCGTGCGAAGCGACTGCACGCAAAACAATGAACACAGGAAAAGCCGGGACACAGCTGCCCGGCTTCAACTTACGAATATTACTTATAGTGGGATTTCTGAAGCTGTGAGATCTTTTTCCACTTCTTCTTTTCTAACAGCTGTTCACGCATGTCAGTTTTTCTTTCAATATATGCAAGTTCCTTTTGCAGCTTCACGTAGCTGTGATAGCGTTCCTGTTCGAGTTCCCCGTCTTCTATCGCCTGACGGATCGCACAGCCAGGTTCTGTTTCATGCTGGCAGTCTCTGAACTGACAGTGCTCTGCAAGTGCTTCCACATCCTGAAAACCGTGGGTGATTCTGCTGTCAGATTCCCATAATTGAAGCTCTCTCATTCCCGGTGTATCAATGATCACGCCTTTGTCGGGCAGCATGATCAGCTCTCTGTGAGTCGTTGTGTGCTTTCCTTTGCTGTCGTCTTCACGAATATCATTGACCAGCATTTTGTTTTCACCAATCAGTGCATTGATAATGGAAGACTTTCCTACTCCTGATGAGCCCATGACAGCGACTGTCATTCCTTCATCAATGTGACTATTTAATTCATCAAGCCCGGTACCATTGTAAGCACTTGTCACAAGCACAGGTACCCCCATTGCAGCTGAGGCTGCTTCTTCTGCTTTTTCATCACTATTGTCGCAGAGATCTGCTTTTGAAAGCACTACAACCGGATTCGCACCGCTCTCCCATGCTGCAATCAGATAGCGTTCAAGTCTTCTCAGGTTAAAGTCATGATTCAGTGACATAACAAGAAATGCGATATCAATATTTGCAGCAACGATTTGTTCATTCGTCAAATCCCCGGCTGCTTTTCTTGAAAATTTCGATGTCCTTTCAAGTATCCGCTGAATCATGGCGTGCCCTTCTCCTGAAGGCGTTGAGACCATGACCCAGTCACCGACTGCCGGAAAGTCTTCTCTTACAGTGGCCTGATGACGGAACTTCCCTGTTACTTCTGCTAGATAAATTGATGTGTCTGTCTGTATTTTATAAAGGTTTTTATATTCTGTGATGATTCTTGCAGGTGTGAGGTCAGATGAGCCTGCCTTCTCCTGCCAGTCGTTATTCCATCCAAGTTTCGTTAATGTATTCAATGTTGTTTCCTCCTGTTTTCAAATAGATAGCTCCGTGAAAGTTGGCTGATGATTTCCGCTTCAGGGGGACGCTTTCCGCGGACGAACGCTCAAGCCTCCTCGGGCAGAAGACCACTGCCCTGCGGGGTCTTTCCCGATCGTTTTTCCGCAGGAGTCGCCCCCTTACGCTTCAATCATCAGCTGCGCATTATCAACTATTCGCTTTTCCAAGGCTAAATAAAAAAAGCCCGCTGATTTGTGTGTGTACACAAACCCGCGGACTTCTGGTGTTGAAAACAGAAAGATCCTATCCTTTAGATGGACGCCTCTAAATGGGCATACGGGTTGTGTACAATTGAAACAATGATCTTCTCTGTATAGTTTCTCATCGCACATCACACCCTTTCCATTTACTTCTTGTTCATTATAAATGAAAGCGTTATGATTGACTAGCGATTTTTATAAATATTTTCATTTTTTTGAATTGGAGGTTTACATATGAAAAAAATACTTGTCATTGGGTCGGGTGGTGCAGGTAAATCGACGTTTTCAAGACAGCTTGGGAAAAAGCTCACTCTACCGGTCTTTCATTTGGATACACTGTTTTGGAAACCAGGGTGGGTCCAATCCGATAAAAGTGCTTTTCGTACAGAAATTGAAGAATTAATGGAAGAAGATCGATGGATTATGGATGGAAACTTCGGAGGTACTTTAGATAGCCGGCTACAGCAGGGTGACACAGTCATATTTCTTCACTATTCAAGGTGGGTTTGCCTGAGGAGAACTATTAAGCGGCGGATGATGTACCACGGAAAAAGCCGTCCGGATATGACGGAAGGCTGTAAGGAAAAGCTGGATCTGGATTTTTTGAAGTGGATCTATTTTTATAACGACCGGCACGCCTCTCAGGTCATAGAAAAGCTGCGCAGCTCACAGATTGAAAACATTGTAATATTAAAATCACCTGCAGCTGCTGAAAAATGGCTCAGGAGCTTCTCTTCTCTTTAAACCCTACTGCCGTGACGGCCATATGCGGCCAGAAGTAACGGTAAGTCAGCGTAATATGGGCAAATCCTGCTTTTTCAAGCCGATGGTAGAGATCGTTTCCTAGCATTCTGGTCAGGTTCGGGCTTGCATTGTCTTCCCTCGGTTGGACGGTGATGACAATTCGTCCATCTGATTTCAGTGAGCTGTGTAATCGTTCAAGTGCCTGATCGGGCTCACCCCATATCGGAAAATTATTGACTGAAAGAATTTTATCATAATAATTTTCAGGCAGATGTATGTGTTCTGCCTTCCCCTGCATGATTCTCACGCGTCCGCTTTCGATCATCGTTGCTAGCCTTTTTTCCGCACTCTCAGCCATTGAGGCAGAGGCATCAAGTCCATCTACGGTAACACCTTTTTTCAATAACTTCTCAATACATGCACCGGAGCCAAAACCGATTTCAAGGACATGTTCTCCCGGATGAAGATCCAGACAACCGGATGCCCAGCGGTTGAGTTTTCTATTCTCTTTTGACATGATGAAACCAGCCACTTTTCCTGCTTTTCCCTCCGGGTGGCTGAACTGCTTAAAAAATGGAACTGACATTTTCCGCACCTGCCTCATTTGTTTAGTATAAATACTTTATACTGAATAACATCCTTTTAAACTTCTCAATAAGCTGTTTAGTCATTTTACATATAGGGAATTAAGCACTAAGGTGGTGCAAATAACTAGATAATCAGAAAGGAGACGTTATGAACAAAGAGAAAAAACCGCTTGGAAGGGTATTTTACATATCCGCTGCAATCATTGCCGCACTTGTGCTGATTGGAGCATTCTTACCTAACCAGTTTGCTGCAGGTGCGAATGCTGCGTTCGGATTCACAACCCAATCGTTTGGGTGGCTTTATCTATTAGCTGTATTCTTCTTTGTATTATTCTTAATATTTATCGCACTAAGCAGGTATGGTCGGGTAAGGCTTGGTGGGGATGATGAACGTCCTGACTATCCGGTTTTCACCTGGATCGGGATGTTATTCTCAGCAGGATTTGGTGTAAGTCTTGTATTCTGGGGAATCGCAGAGCCAATGAGTCATTTTTACACTTCACCGGAAGCCGGAGTTGAACCTTTAACTGAAGAAGGTGCAAGACTTTCAATGGCCTATTCGTTTTTCCACTGGGGAGTCAGTCAGTGGGCAACGTTTGCCATTGTCGGGTTGATCATTGCATACTTCCAGTTCCGCAGAAAGACAAATGGTTTAATTTCAACCAGTCTCTCACCAATGATTAAAGAAGGAAAGATGAAGCAGCCAATTAATCAGACGATTGATATTCTGGCAGTTATTGCAACTGTTATGGGGGTTGCAACATCTCTTGGACTTGGAATCTTACAAATCAACGGCGGTCTGAACAGTGTGTTGAATATCCCAAACAACGCATTTGTACAGGTGATGATCACTTTAGTATTAACTGCCCTGTTCCTGCTTTCAACAACTACCGGTATTGATAAAGGAATCAAATGGCTGAGTAATATCAACCTTGGGGCAGCACTAGTATTAATGATATTTGTATTCTTTGTTGGTCCAACTGTTTTTATTCTGGAAACATTCGTACTGGGGCTTGGAGATTACATTACAAACTTTGTGCGTTACAGCCTGCGTTTGCAGCCATACGTTGAAGGGACATGGGTGCGTGACTGGACGATTTTCTACTGGGCATGGGCAATTGCCTGGTCACCGTTTGTCGGCGCATTTATTGCACGTGTATCAAGAGGACGTACAATCCGTGAATTCGTTGTCGGGGTTTTGATTGTTCCTCCTGCAATTGCAATACTCTGGATTGCTGTATTTGGTGGTACTGCACTGCACCTTGATTTATTCCAGGGAGCATCTATTGCTGAAGCTGTTAATAACGACATAACGAGTGCACTGTTCTCAACATTTGATCAATTACCACTGTCAACTGTATTATCAGTGCTTTCGATTCTGCTGATTTTAACATTTCTTATCACTTCAGCAGACTCAGCCACTTACATTATCAGCAGTATGACAACAAATGGCGGACTGAATCCACCGCTAGTTGTGCGTATCGTATGGGGCGTGCTGCTTGGTTCGATCGCAGCTGTACTGCTTGTAGCCAGCGGACTTGATGGCTTACAGACGGCCTCACTCGTATCTGCACTGCCATTTACAATTATCTTAATCTTAATGATATTTACTCTGTTTAATTTACTGCGAAAAGAATTTCCGCGGCCAAAATTAAAAACAGCTAAACAATTGAAAGCGGAAAGAAAAGCGAACGAAAAGAAATAACACAAAAACTGCCGGGAGGTGATCCCGGCAGTTTTTATTGCTGTTACCTACTCTTCATTTTCTTTCATTTCTGCGAGAATGCGTGCCTGCTCCATCTCAATCTCTCTTTCAATGGATGAAGGTACATCCCCATGGGGCATACGCCATCTGACATGCCAGGGGAATAATTCCTTCATACTGTCCACATACAGTTCACCCTCCTCGGGTACTTCATGGCCCACTACTTTTCCGTTCTCTAACAGCAGTTTGACGGCAAGCGATGCGCTTGATCCTGTCTCATTTTCTGCTGCCAGAAACTCATCAAAGGCATACCAGATATATAGCTCATTTTCATTTCCACCATATACTTTAAAAGAATCCGTTACTTCCCCCTGATTATTTGTATAAGCTACTTCTCTTTCCAGATAGTCAGATGCACTGGCGCCGTTGTATGCAGGCACTGAGACCATCAGATTCACAGTCATAATGGTAGTTGTTGTGAGCGCAATAACGATTAAACCGTTTTTTGCAGATTTTTTTAATTTCATCGTCAGTCCATCCCCTGCATTCTTTTTCTTTTAAGCTCTGTAACAGGTGGCTGTTGATTTCCGCTTCAGGGGGAACGCTTTCCGCATGAGCCGTCTTTTGGCTCCGGTTCAATCGGACCTCCTCAGCGCGGGGCGCTTGCGGGGTCTCACCTGTCACGCTGCTCCTGCTGGAGTCGTCCCCCTTCAGCTGCAATCACCAGCTGTGCTAAAACAACATTGGGCTAATATAGCCTTCTGTTATATTCTGCAGATTATTGGAAATTCCTGTTTACAATGCAATTAATTTTACTGCATATAAAAAAACTGTACGTCACGTCAATAATTACTGACATGCCGTACAGTACCTGATGATCATTTATTTATGATGGCTGCTTTTGTGTTTCGTGTTCTTTGATCAGGTCTGCTGTCAGCTGGCCTGAGAGCGTAACCATTGGAACCCCTCCGCCAGGATGAGTTGAACCGCCTACGAAGTACAGGTTATCGTAGAGTTCACTCTTCGCAGGAATTTTAAATCCGCCATTTTTTTTCTTATCTGAAGCGACGCCATAGATTGAACCGCCATTTGGTCCATATAGCTCTTCAAGGTCTTCCGGTGTGAAGCGGTATTCAAATTCAATTGAATCTCTCAGCCCCTTCATTCCGTTACGTTCAAGCTTATCAAGCACAAGCTCGCGGTACTCTGCCCAATCATACTTACCGTGGTCCCCTTCTTTTAGAGGTGGCACGTGAGTCAGGACAAACAGATTGTCTTTGCCTTTTGGTGCCTGCGTCTCATCAGATCGTGCTGAGATGCCAATATAGACTGTCGGATCATCTGATGGAATACCTTTTTCAAAAATATCATGGAACTCTTTCTCCGGATTTTCTGAGAAGAAGAAGTTATGGTGCTTCAGATCTTCAAATTGACGGTCAACTCCAAGCAGAAGGACAAGCCCTGATACACTCGGTACAAACTTTTTGTTCAGCTTCTTCGCTTCTTTTTTGCCTTCTTTATGAGGAACTAGGCTGCGGTAGGCAGGGATCGCTTCAAGGTTTGATACAACAATATCTGCTTCGTGCAGTGTACCGTCTGCTGTGCGGATACCCTTTACTTCTTTCCCTTCAATCACAAGGTGATCAACTGGCGTATTCAGCTGAATATCCACGCGCAGTTCATTCAGCAGCTTTTTCATTCCTTCAGCGATGTTATACATTCCGCCTTTTACATAATGAATGCCAAGACCAAGCTGCACATAGATCAGCTGATTTAAAATGGCAGGTGCCTGATACGGGTTTGAGCCGACGTACATGACAAAGAAATTAAACATCTGTTCAAGGTACTTGTTGTTCAGACGCTTCTTCGTCCCATCAGCCACTGTACTTAATGGATCCATGGCCATCAGTTCTTTCAGCGTGTGATGCTGCTTCAGATCTTTCAGGTCGGCAAGGCTGTATTTGTAGAAGCTCTTCATACAGAGCTCGTACATATTTTCAGCATAGTGAATCAGTTCTGTCAGCTTTGCAGAAGTGTCACCTGATACCTTTTTCATTTCTTCAAGCATATCCGGCAGATCACTTGTGACATCAATTTTTGTCCCATCTTCGAAGAAAGTGCGCCACTGCGGCTCTACTCTTTCAATCGTTATGTAATCTTCAACGCGTCTGTGTACACTTGAGAACAGCTGCTCAAGTACCCATGGCATTGTCAGGATAGATGGACCTGTATCAAAACTGAATCCTTTACCTTCTCTTTTATTCAACTTACCGCCAACATTGCTGTTCTTTTCAATAATCTTCACATCATATCCGTCTCCTGCAAGGCGGATTGCTGCTGACATTCCTGCCAGTCCAGCTCCAACTACGATTGCTTTTTTCTTCATACTCCCACTCCCTTTTTATCAGTATATAAATGGAATCAGCCTGTATCTGTGCTTCATCCACTGTTCATATTCCGGGCCGAACTTTGATATAAGCAGCTTTTCTTCATAACGGATTCTGATTAACAGTGTAAAGGTTAGAGCTACTGCGCCAAGTACTGTTGCAATGATGCTTGTAAAGAAAAGCGTCATCCCTGTACCAATAAAAAAAAGACCTGTATATAGCGGGTGACGCAGCTTACGGTAAGGACCTGTACTGACAATCTGATCCCCTTCTCTCACCGTTACATGCCGGGTGAACTGGGCTTTCAGATGAAGAATTCCCCAGTACCTTAAAAACACACCCAGCGTGAAAAGAAGTAAGCCAATCCATACCAGCGCTTCACCTGCTGCAGTCTCTCTCATTTCCTGAAGCACAAGAGACAGCAGAATCATCGCTAACAGACTCAACAGAATATAATAAAACGACTTCTGTTCCAAAGGGTCTCCCTCGCCGGTCCCACGATTACGGAAGAATATAAATTCCCCAATCCATGCAATACTGACTACGATAAATATCCATTCAGCTACAGACATTGGCTGCTCCTTCCGCTTTCTTTAAATATATAGAATTTTCAGACTTAAAACAATGAATAAGAAGCGCGTATAATGCTGTTATTTCCTAATTGAAGCGCAAAAAAACCTTCTTATGTTAAAAAGAAGGTTTTCTTAAATATATTTATTAATGTTGACTGCTGAGTTGAGCTTCAGGGAAAATCTGCACAGTGTCCCCGGTCAGGATTTCGGGTCACATCGGCCAATCTACCGGTCATATCCGCCAGGACCCGTGTTCTACAAATCAAGCAGAGCGATCGAGTTCCTCGTCTACCACAATCGGACGCAGACCTGAGTCGCTTGCGGCAAGACGTGCTTTGACTGTGTAGAAGAATGCGGCAATTGATGCAGCTGTGATTAGCGCAGCTCCTGCATAAGCAACTTCAATCGGCAATCTGAACCCAATCTCTGCATTCAGGATATAAGTGAATGTTGCCATCGTAATAAATGCGGCCGGGACTGCTGCAATCCAGAAATTTTTACGCTGGAGTGCAAGATACATCGCACCGACCCATAAAGCGATCATAGCCGTTGACTGATTCGCCCAGGAGAAGTATCTCCAAAGCAGATTGAAGTCTACCTGTGTCAGCACAACTGAGATCACAAACAGCGGCAGTGCAATCCAGAGACGGTTTGAAATTCTCTTTTGACCCACTTTAATATAGTCAGCAATAATCATACGTGCACTTCTGAATGCAGTATCCCCTGATGTAATTGGCAGAACGATGACACCAAGAATCGCAAGTGTACCTCCAACAGCACCAAGTGTTGTAATTGACACTTCTCTTACAACCGCTGCCGGTCCGCCTGCAGCAAGTACTTCGTTCAGACCCTCTCCACTGAACAGCGCCATACCGGCTGCTGCCCAGATCATTGCAATGATCCCCTCTAAGATCATCATACCGTAGAAGATTTTTCTTCCCTGGCTTTCTTTTTGAGTCGTTCTTGAAATGATTGGTGACTGTGTTGCATGGAATCCAGATAATGCACCACATGAAATGGTCAGGAACAATAGCGGGAATACCGCCAGTCCACCCGGATGCATATTTTCAAATGTCATCTCAGGAATCGGGTGCCCCTGCACGATCAATGCACCTCCAACTCCAATTGCACTAATGACAAGCAGTGCACCGAAGATTGGATATAGACGGCCAATGACTTTATCAACTGGAAGCAGTGTTGCCACAATGTAATACAGGAATATTGCTACAACGATTGCACCCATTGTTACCCACGCAGGTGAAATATCTGCGATCAGGGCAGCAGGTGCAGTGACAAATACTGTTCCGACAAGTACAAGCAATAGAATTGAGAATGCATTCACAACATGTCTGAAGGCTTTTCCAAGGAACTTCCCTGCAAGTTCAGGAAGGTGAGCCCCTCTGTTTCTGATTGAAATCATGCCTGTTAAGTAATCATGAACGGCTCCCGCAAAAATACAGCCGAATACGATCCACAAAAATGCAACCGGACCGTATAATGCCCCCATAATTGGACCAAAAATCGGGCCGACCCCTGCGATATTCAGCAGTTGAATCATTGAATTTCTTTTTGTATCCATTGGCACGTAATCCACACCGTCAGCATTGGCATAAGCGGGCGTCATACGTTCTTCTTTCACTCCGAATACTTTCTCTACAAACTTACCATACGTAAAATACCCAACAATTAATAGAGCGATTGCGACGAGAAATGTAACCATTTATCTTTCCCCCTCATCATTTTTGTATCCGCTTTCATTTTATCTGCTCTGTTCATTTTTTGGACAAAATACGGACAACGTGATGTAAATCCGGTTTGAAAAGTAAAAATAAACGCTTGAACTGTATGAAGAAAATCTTCACAGTTCAAGCGCTTCACGTAAATCTTTTACATAATTTCTGCTGACTGGAATCAGCTTATCACTGTTTCTTACTTTCAGTTCAAATACATTGGTACTCCAGGAGACGAGTTCTTCCACTTTTTTAATGTTCACCAGATATCCTTTATGAACCCGGAAAAATGAAAATGGCTTAAGCTTGTTTTCAAGATCCTTTAAAGAGGATTTAGTTGGATACGTTCCTTTTTCACTGACCAGAAACGTATCGCGCCCTTCTCTGTATACATATAGTAATTCACCCGGCTCAAGATAAATGATCCTGTCTTCACTCTGCACTGCCAGTCTTCCGGCAGAAGGCAGCTTTACTTCTTTGGGTTGTATTCTTAATTTTAACCGCCTGATGGCCTGCTCGAGCTGTGTTTCGTCAAATGGTTTCAGCAGATAGTCGACCGCTTCCACCCTGAAGGCTTTTACAGCATAATCCGGATAAGCCGTTGCAAAAATAATGGCCGGCGGTTTTTTCATTTTCTGAAGTGCTTCAGCCAGCTCCACTCCGTTCATACCGGTCATTTCTATATCCAGAAACAGAACGTCCGGTTCTTCTGTAAGCACCATTTCCATTCCTTTTTCTGCAGACGGCGCTTCACCGATCACCATTATATCTGAATGGACTTTTAATAAATGAAGCAGTTCCTGCCTGCTGAGCGGTTCATCATCAATGATCACTGCCCGTATTTCCATGGCTACATAACTCCTTTAGCAAATTCTTCATTTGGATAGGGAACCGAGAAGCTGACGATGGTTCCCTTCTTTTCTGCTGATTGAATAGTCAGCTTTGACTGCTCACCGATGATTTTGATCAGGCGTTCATTCAGATTATATAGACCAATCCCGGTTCCTTTTTCAGATGTGACTGCACTTTCAAGGAGTGATTCGATCCGGGTTTTTTCAATTCCTTCTCCATTGTCTTCAACTTCGATTCTGATTCTGTCCCTATCTCTAAAGGCTCTTACAATCAATCTGCCTTCTTCGCTTTTCGCCTTCAGCCCGTGCTTTACTGCGTTTTCAACGAGTGGCTGCAGAGTGAGCGGCGGAACAGATGCTGACAGCGCGGCATCCTCAATTTCATAAAGGACGTCCAGGCGATCATAAAATCTGGCTTCCTCAATTGATAAATATGATTTTACATGGTCAATCTCTTCACTTAGTGTAGAGACTTTTCTTGTAGTACCTGCTAAGTTCTGTCTGAAAAACGCTGATAATGAGATCAACAGCTTTCTTGCATGGTCCGGATTTGTTCTGATCAGCGATACAATCGTGTTTAGTGCGTTAAATAAAAAGTGAGGACTGACCTGCGCCTGAAGCATCCTGATCTCAGATTCTCTCGCAAGTTCACGGTGTTTCTCCCCATCTGCAATTTCAAGCTGATGACTTAATAAAGTTGTCAGACCGTTAATCAATTCAAGCATAATAGGCGAGATCGCACGTTCTGATGAAAAGTATACTTTTAACGTGCCGATTGTCTGGTCTTTTCTTTTAAGAGGCGCAATGACAGCCGCCTGAAGCATGCAGTCAGGGTCCATGCACTGAATAGAGTCTTTACCTACTGTCACGCCCTGTCCGGATTCAATCACGTATCTTGTGGCTTCAGTCCGTATTTCTTCCCCTGCCCCGTGGTGATCCAAACCGCTGCCGATATGAGACAGAATTTTTTTACGGTCTGTAATCGCGACCGCTAAAGATGGAATTTCCTTATATAGTATCGCGCATACTTCTGCTGCAGATACAGGTGTTAACCCTTTTCTCATATGCGTAAGTGTCAAATTGGCGATCCGGAGTGCTTTCTGGGATTGAACAGCCCCCATACGCTCCTCTTCCTGAATAACGCTTTTGATAATCAGGACGAATAATGCTGTACCAATTCCATTTGCGAGGATCATTGGCAGCCCAATCTCCTCTACAAGTGCAACAGACCGTTCAAAAGGCCGTGCTACCCCCAGAATGATCAGCATTTGTACAGCCTCAGCAGAAGCGCCTACAATAAAGGCAGCCTGTGGTGAAATAATTCTGTTCTTCTTCTGCTTTTTTGAAATTATGACTGCAAGGATCCCGGCAATAATCGTGGCCACTCCGCATGCAATGCCGGTAAAGCCACCAAGCGTCATCCGGTGGATCCCGGCAATCAGCCCTGCACCGACGCCAATGCGCCAGCCTCCGAGCAGACCTGCTACAACGACGCCGAGTACTCTTGAATTCGCAATTGCTTCATCATCATTCAGCACTCTTGTCCACCGGTCCATCGAATCTTCAATCGGATTGACAATAATACCTGTATACGTGCCGATGATGCCAAAGCAGCCAAAGACAATTACCAGCAGAATCCGCTGTTTGTTATCAATTTTAGATTGTGAGTCGAACAGTCTTCTGAAAAATGGTAATCTCGTTAGCAGAAAAGCAACTGTAACGATGATACCCAGACGCTCAATCATAGCAAGTACGAGCATATGATCACCTTCTGATTTTTTGTTAACGCTATCATACACCTTTTAGGTAAAATGGAGAAGCCGGATTTTCATTATGGTAATCTGGTGTATAAGAGGTGAAAAAATGAAATCGACACAAATTATTCACGGGCATCCTGTGTACGGTGCTGTCATAGATTCTGAAACGAGATGTACCCACTATCACAGCGAAAAAGATATTATTGCAATCAAATTTTATTGCTGCGGACAATACTTCCCCTGTGTCAGCTGTCACGATGAAAATGGCTGCGGACATAGACAGGTATGGCCTGCTGAACGTTTTAGCGAAAAAGCAATTCTGTGCGGGAAATGTGGAATTGAGTTGACAATTGACGAATATTTGCAGTCAAATTCAGCATGCCCTTCATGCAATTCAGCCTTTAATCCCGGCTGCAGTCTGCACAAACACCTGTATTTTGAAACCCACTAACAGTTGATTAAGAGCTTCATAGTGTGTTTAGATAGTAGAAGAAAAAGTTTGTAAAGGAGTTGCCCCTTTGCTTCATTATCGTACGTATTTCAGACAGCAGTCCCTCCCCTGGGTGACATTCATTCACGGAGCGGGAGGCAGTTCGAGCATATGGTTCAAACAGATTAAAGAATATAGAAAACATTTTAATGTACTTGTAATCGATCTCCGCGGGCACGGCCAATCTGAGCGCGGCCGCTGGAGAAAAGGTGACACATTCAGAGAAATTGCAAAAGAAGTCATTGATGTACTTGATGCTGAAAAAATAGCTCATTCACATTTTATCGGGATCTCACTCGGGACAATTGTCGTTCAGACGATAACAAGTGAGTATACGCGGTATGTCCGCTCGCAGACACTGTGCGGCGCAATCATTCAGCTTGATATCCGCACGAAGTTTTTATTGTGGGTCGGACGTACAACAAAGCGCTTTATCCCATATATGCTGCTATACAAACTGTTTGCATGGATCATTATGCCAAACAGACGCCACGAGGAATCACGCCTTGCTTTTGTGAATTCCGCTAAGAAGATGTGTCAGAAGGAATTTATCAAATGGTTCTCGCTGACTAAAATGATTAATCCTTATCTGGCAAAGCTACAGCTTGATCATAAAGGTGTCCCTACTTTCTTTGTCATGGGACAGGAGGATTACCTTTTCAGGGCACCTGTTGAGGAGCTTATTAAGCGCGATCCATCTTTAAGTTATGTGACAATCCGTAAGTCTGGTCATGTGTGTAATATTGACCAGCCGCAGGAATTTAATGACCGCACGATTGAATATATTAAGCAACAGGAAGAGATTTTTTCTGTAACCGGCTGACTGGCAGCCGGTTTTTTCTTTGTCTATTAAGTTGTGGTCGCTGATAATACTGGCTGGTGATTTCCGCTCCAGGGGGACGCTTTTCGCATGAGCCGTCTTTTGGCTCCGTTCAATCGGCCCTCCTCAGGCTTCGCCTTGCGGGGTCTCACCTGTCCGACTTCTCCTGCTGGAGTCGCCCCCTTCTGCTCCAATCACCAGCTGCATTAAATGATAAATGGACTTTAACATAGCCAATTGCTTAGTGAATTGGTATATAATAATCAAAAAGGATGGTGGAAGAATATGCTGAAGGAATTCAGGGAGTTTGCGATGCGCGGTAACGTACTAGAGCTTGCGATTGCTGTTGTACTTGGTGCTGCATTCGGAAAAATTGTGACTGCACTTGTTGAAAATATTATTATGCCGATCGTTGGAATCATTCTTGGAGGCGTAAATTTCTCAGCACTTGCCCTGACGGTTGGAAATGCTGAAGTTACATATGGAATCTTTATTCAGGCTATTATTGACTTTATTATTGTGGCGTTTGCAATCTTCCTTTTCGTCAAACTGATCAACCGCTTTAAGCGTAAAGAAGAAGTGAAAGAGGAAGCAGCAGCACCTGTGGTTGATCCTCAGACTGAATTGCTGACTGAAATCAGAGACTTACTAAAAAAAGAGAGAGTATGAATGAAAAAATCCGCCGGGGTCTCCGGCGGATTTTTTTATGTTTTCATTTTTGGATCGAGTGCATCCCGCAACCCGTCACCCATCAGGTTAAACCCAAGAACAGCGAGCATAATCGCAAGTCCAGGGAAGAATAACGTCCATGGAGCCTGCACCAGAAGTGCTCTGGAAGCAGCTAGCATTGCGCCCCACTCAGGTTCAGGAATCTGCGCACCAAGTCCAAGGAATCCAAGCGCTGCGGCTTCAAGAATAGCTGTTGCAATCGCAAGCGAGCCCTGTACAATGATCGGCGTCATTGAGTTCGGCAGTACATGCGAAAACAGAATTCTGCTGTCGCTCATACCAATCGCTTTTGCAGCCATAATATACTCTTCTTCTTTTACACTTAATACCCGTGACCTGATCAAACGTCCAAAGTTTGGAATATTAATAATGGCAATCGCAATCAGTGCATTACGAAGTGATGGTCCAAGAATCGAAACGACCGCAATCGCCAGAAGGATACTTGGAAAAGCAAGCATGATATCGAAAATACGGGAGATAATTGTATCCACCCATTTACCGTAGTACCCTGCAATAATTCCGAGCATACTGCCGACAATGGCAGATCCGACTACAGCAAGAAACCCTACTGTTAGCGATAGTCTTGCTCCAAAGACCACACGGGAGAAAATATCCCGTCCAAAGTCATCCGTACCAAACCAGAAATCTGCTGAAGGCGGCTGAAGTCTATTCGGCAGATCCTGTTCATTTATACCCTGCGGTGCAATCAGAGGTGCAAATATTGCCACTAAAATAAAGAAGAAAACAATACTTGTTCCAACGAGTGCAATTTTATTTTTTCTGAACTTCCTCCATGCCTCTTTCCAAGGGGAAATCGTTTCTTCCTGAGGCGGCTTATTAGCCGGTTCCAGTTTTTGAGCTGGCTCACCCATTGTAAGTCACTCCTCTCTTACTTTCATGTCTTTAGTTATAACGGATCCGCGGATCAATGACTGAATACAGAATATCAACAATCAGATTGATCATGACGAAGATAAAGGCGACGATTAAAATTCCTGACTGAATAACAGGATAATCACGTGATGAAATTCCTTCATAGATGTAACGCCCAACCCCGGGAAGACCAAAGATTGTCTCAGTCAGAATTGCCCCTCCAAGTAATAGACCCGTCTGCAGACCAATGACTGTAAGAACAGGAATAATTGCATTTTTTAAAGAGTGCTTATAAACAACCCAAAACATTTTTTCACCCTTAGCACGTGCAGTACGGATATAATCAGATTTCATAACTTCAAGCATGCTTGACCGTGTCATACGGGCGATGATTGCCATCGGGATCGTTGCGAGTGCAAGTCCCGGCATGACAAGGTGTTTCAGCACATCAACAAATTGATCGAATCGCCCTTGAATCAATGTATCGATTAGATACAGATTCGTAATGGCATTAACCGGGTCACGTACATTTTCACGTCCGGTTGTCGGGAACCAGTCCCACTGAAGTGAAAATTGATACTGCATCATCAGGCCAAGCCAGAAGATCGGCATAGATACACCAACAAGTGCAAGGACCATTGCGGTGTAATCGAACCATGAGTTCTGGAACCAGGCAGAGATAATACCTGCATTTACACCCACAATAACTGCGATGACAATCGCAAAAATAGAAAGTTCAAAAGTAGTAGCCAGATAAGGCCAGATTTCTTCATTTACCGGTGTTCTTGTCCGGATTGATTCTCCCAAATCCCCAGTCAGCAGGTTCCCCAGATACTGAAAATACTGTACATACCAAGGCTCATCCAGCCCAAGTGATTCTCTGAGTGCTGCGACTGCGTCTTCAGTTGCCTGCTGTCCTAGAATTACGAGTGCAGGATCACCTGGAATCGCACGGATAATCAGGAATACGATAAAAGTCATTCCCAGCAATACAGGAATCAGCTGCAGTAATCGTCTGATAATATACTGGAGCATATTCATTCACCCCTCAAAGTTCAACATGATGTTTTTTATGTAAAACGGATTTTTGCTTTTTAAAAACCGCAGCTGGTTTCCGTGCAGGGCTTCGCTTTCCGCGGCCGGGCGGTGAGCCAGCAGGCTTCGCCATGCTCTGTCTCACCTGTCCCTTCCTGCCGCAGGAGTCTTCGCCCTGCACTCCAACCATCTGCTAAATGGTATTTATAATCTAGTTTCTTTTTTGAAGTTTCTTTGGTAAAACCATTATCGTTATTCTACAGTGGTTGATTGAAGCGTAAGGCGGCGACTCCGGGACGATAAGAGGGAAGCTGAGACTCCACAGCCGAAGGTAAGGAGGCCATATCGGACCACAAAACGGTCCAGCGTCCGGAAAGCGTCCGCCTGAAGCTTCAATCAACCGCCAATGTTTAGAACAATACCCAAAAAGAAAAGGGAAAGGCGAATGTTCACCTTCCCCCGAAAAAAGGTCTTACTGAATTATTCGAAATAAACTGTGTGTAACCAGTCAGAACCAGTCGGGTGAGGCATGAAGCCTTGAAGGTTTGCACTTCCTGCCATTAGAGGCGTAGAGTGTGCAAGCGGTACCCATGGTGCATCCTGGTGAATCAGTTCCTGAGCTTCCATATAAAGCTGGTTACGTGTATCTTCATCTGTTTCAGACTGTGCCTGAATTAACAGATCGTGTACTTCCTGATTTTCATAGTACGTGTAGTTGTTACTTCCGATGTTGTCCTGATCAAGCAGTACATAAAGGAAGTTATCAGCATCTCCGTTATCTCCAGTCCATCCAAGAAGGAATGCATCCGCTTCTCCCATACGTGCTTTTTCAAGATACGTTGCCCACTCATACGTTACGATTTCAGCATTGATGCCTACATCAGCAAGGTTACTCTGAATTGCTTCAGCTACCTTCTGGCCATCCGGCATATATGGACGTGGAACTGGCATTGCCCAAAGTTCCATATCAAATCCATCGCCAAGACCTGCTTCTTCAAGAAGTGCTTTTGCTTTTTCAGGGTCATACTCATAGCCTTCGATTTCATCGTTATAGCCGGCAATTACCGGTGGCATTGGGTTTTTCGCTACTTCTGCGCGTCCTTCGAAGAATGCATCAACAATTGCCTGACGGTCAATTGCATGGTTCATCGCCTGACGTACTTTAGGATCGTTAAATGGTTCACGTGTTGCAGTAAGACCAAGGTATCCAACGTTCATTGAAGGACGTTCGAACAACTGAAGATTTTCATCTCCTTCGATCTGTGCAGCATCACTTGGGTTGATACCGTCTGCAAGGTCAATCTCACCGCTCATCAGTGCATTCAGACGTGCTGAGTTTTCAGGAATTGAACGGAAAATAACCTGATTTACTTTTGGATATTCAGAATTCCAGTAGTCTTCGTTCTTTTCAAGAACAATACGCTCATTTCTTCTCCACTCAACAAACTTGAATGGTCCTGTACCTACAGGATTCTCAGCAAGCTCATCTTCGCTCATTTCAGCAATTGCTTTAGGTGAAACGAT
The DNA here is from genome assembly GCF_000829445.1 of Jeotgalibacillus alimentarius. GTDB lineage: Bacteria > Bacillota > Bacilli > Bacillales > Jeotgalibacillaceae > Jeotgalibacillus > Jeotgalibacillus alimentarius. Next base: position 21,530 of record NZ_JXRQ01000011.1, on the reverse strand, counting down.
TGCGAATGGACTCATTGCAATGTTCTTAAGGAATGGTGCCTGTGGACGCTTCAGTTTGACTTCAACTGTTGACTCATCAACTGCTGTAACTGAGTCGATTACATGTCCTTCTTCATCACCAAATCCGCCAAACATTGACTTATAGTAATAGAATTTATCTTCTGTACCATTCGCCCAGCGGTCAAAGTTTGCTACAACCGCATCAGCATTGAAAGCTTCTCCATCATGGAAAGTCACTCCATCACGCAGCATAAACGTGTAAGTCAGACCATCTTCTGAAACTTCCCATTCTTCTGCAAGACCAGGGTTAATTTCAGTATCCTGCTCACCAAATTCAACAATTGTTTCAAAGATATTCTTTGTTACTTTGAATGATTCTCCATCTGTTACAGTAATCGGATCAAGTGCAACTGAGTCGCCACCGCGTCCAAATACCAATGTGTCCTGAGTTTCCCCATCTGTCTCTTCAGCTGCGTCACCGCCGCCGTCATTGCCTGTAGAACCGCCGTCATCCGATGAACTGTCATCGCTCGAGCAGCCAAACAGAGCTGTTGATACTGTAAGTAATAAAACAAAAAACAATAACCAAGCTTTCTTATTCATACTTTCCCTCCTCAAGTGGTTGTTTATTTTGACCCGCTGCACTGCCTTCTTCTGTATATAAATGGCAGGCAACGTAGTGTCCAGGTTCATGTTCCCTCAGTTCAGGAACTTTTTGTGAGCAGACATCCATTTTAAATGGACATCTGGTGTGGAATGCGCACCCTGATGGCGGGTTCGACGGACTCGGAATATCGCCTTCGAGTACGACTGCATCTTTTTCATACAGTGGATCCGGAATTGGAACCGCTGATAATAGTGCCTGTGTATATGGATGAAGCGGCTTGTCATACAGCTTTTCACTGTCTGTCAGCTCAGCCATCCGGCCAAGATACATCACCCCTACACGGTCACTTATATGGCGAACGACACCGAGATCATGTGCGATCACGATATACGTAAGCTGAAATTCCTTTTGCAGATCCTGCATCAGGTTCAGCACCTGAGACTGGATGGATACATCGAGCGCTGAAACCGGCTCATCTGCGATAATTAACTTAGGCTGCGTCATTAAGGCACGGGCAATCCCGATTCTCTGGCGCTGACCACCACTGAACTGGTGAGGATAACGCTTTGCGTGATAACTGCTCAGCCCCACAATTTCCAAAAGCTCGCGTACTTTTTGTTTACGCTCTTTCGGTGTGCCGATGCCATGAACCTTCATCGGCTCTTCGAGAATTTTTTCTACTGTATGACGCGGGTTTAAAGAAGCAAATGGATCCTGAAAGACCATCTGCATGTCCCTTCTCAGCTTTCTCATATCCCCTGTGCTGAGTTTTGTCACATCCTGACCTTCAAAGTACACTTTACCTTCCGTCGGTTCGATCAGTCTCAGCAGCATTCGTCCGGTCGTTGATTTTCCGCACCCGGACTCTCCTACAATCCCAAGCGTTTCGCCTTTTTTCACTTCAAAGGAAACACCTTCGACGGCTTTCACGGATCCTACTTCTTTACCGAGTATGCCGCCGCGGATCGGGAAGTGTTTTTTAAGATTTTCAACTTTTAACAGTGTTTCTGTTGTCATGTGCAGTTTCCTCCTTTTCATCAAATAGGAAACATCTTGTCGAATGTCCCTCCGCTGTCTGGTATAAAGGAGGATCTTCCTGTCTGCAGCGGTCAAAAGCGAATTCGCAGCGGTCTGCAAAACGGCATCCCTGCTTAATAGAGCCGGGCTTTGGTACATTACCCGGAATTGAATACAGACGCTGCTTTTTATAACGCATATCAGGAACTGACTGAATCAGTCCTCTCGTATATGGATGCTGCGGATCTTTAAATATCTCAACGGCAGGTCCTGTTTCTACAACTTTCCCTGCATACATAACGACAATGCGTTCACATGTTTCAGCAACGACACCCAGGTCATGGGTAATCATCATAATGGCTGTGTTCATTTTCGTATTCAGATCTTTCATCAGTTTCAGAATCTGAGCCTGAATCGTTACATCGAGTGCTGTTGTCGGTTCATCTGCAATCAGCAGTCTCGGGTTACAGACCATCGCCATCGCGATCATGACACGCTGACGCATCCCGCCCGATAATTGGTGCGGGTAGTCATTCATCAGTTCTTCAGCTCTTGGCAGGCCGACAAGTTTCAACATTTCAATCGATCGCTGCTTCGCCTGTTTTTTGTTCCCCATTTTATGTATAAGCATGGCATCCATCAGCTGGTTACCAATTGTGAATAGCGGATTCAGCGATGTCATCGGCTCCTGGAAGATCATCGCAACATCATTACCGCGAATCTGTCTCATTCTTTTTTCAGAAGCTGTTGTCAGTTCTTCACCGTTTAATTTAATTTCTCCGCCGATAATTTTGCCTGGCGGGCTTGGAATGAGTCCCATCACTGAAAGTGAAGTAACACTCTTGCCGCAACCTGACTCTCCTACGATGCCAAGTACTTCACCTTCCCGGACGTAAAAATCGATATCATCAACCGCAGGCACTTCTCCTTCATCCGTAAAGAATGAAACGCGGAGACCTTTTACATCCAGCACTTTCTCCTGTGTCTTCATTGTGATCCCCCTCAATATTGCACGTTCTTTTTATTTTTCTAATATATTTAGTTTTCTGAATTTTGATAAACCTTATTATACGATGTTACAGTAATATTTCAATAGCAATTCGTCACTTTTTTGACAAATTGAATAAATTTGCATTATCAGAGTTAGATAAACTTCATTCCTATTGATTTTATAGGAATTCTCATTAACCTTGATGTGATAAGGTTTTTAAACCTATTTTTTATAACTTTACAAGAGTGAAACATTTCACATTCCGACTTATATTTTATTTAAATAACATTATAATTATTTATCATTCAGAATATTTATTAATTTCCTGTCTATACAAAAAAAGGATAGCCTCAGTTTAAGCTGAGGCTATCCTTCAAAATATCTTATGACTCGTTAATTGGTTCTTCTTCACTTCCGCCAAACAGATTTGAAATCGCATCGATCAGCCCCTGGAAGAAATCTCTGACACTTTGCCAGAATCCTTCATCATTGACTACATCACTCAAACGATCCTGAATGGCCGTAGATAGATCATTCAATTGTTCAGAAACGTTATCAAAGTTAATATTCAGATTGCGCATCTGCTCAAACAGATCCGTTAAACGCTGTCTGTCTTCTTCACTTAAGTTAATTTCAAGGTTAGACAGCTGATCATTGATAATCTGTTCAATATCTTCACGGGTTGCAGGGTTTTGTTCAGCGATTGCCTGTTTGATTTCTGCAAGCAATTCACTCACTTTTTCCTGGTCTATCCCTTCTCCTTCAGCAAGGTCCGTGGCCAGATTCAGTTCGTCATTGGCTACTTCAAGACGGGCTGTATCAAGCTGTTCTCCGCTCACCTCATAGGCTTTATAAATGCCTGTCAGCGCAGAATGACCGCTCACTTTTACAGGAGATGCGATTTCAACAGTGGCGTTTTCAATTCCTGCTGTCAGCAAAGCATTTGCATACATCGTATCTGTTACCTGTGTGATGTTTTCCGGATTTACTCTTTCTATCACCAGACCGTGCCCCTCATCTTCGCGCGTGATTTTCGCTGAAGAATACATGCGTGCTCTACTGTCTTCCCCTTCAATATAACGGACAAGGTCCTCTCCTGTAACGACGACTTCTTCGACCGTTTCAGGGTCATTGACACCAAGCATCTCTCTTACTTCCTGCTTCTGGGCATCATCAAGATTCCCACCGAGCACAAGGATCGGCAAACCGAATCTTTCATCGATTCCTTCATCAGTATTATGGTCTGAGGCATTTGCTGTTTGAAATGCCGGAATGATTAAAGCCATTGTTAAAAGAGCTGTGAGCATACGTTTCATCATTTACATTCTCCTTTTGTTTTCGGTTAGGCAGCATTTTCCTCTGCTACTAATAGACGTACAGCATATCCAAAAGGTTTCATGATGTTTTTTTCAGATCTCCTGTCAGGTGTGCTGCCTGTTCTTTTACAGCATACGCAAAACGGGCGATTTCATCAAAAGCAGTTTCAAGTTCATGTACGGTATGAATGATATCTTCAATTCCCTTATCATTATCAGACGCATGCTCCTGCATCGTTTGCATTGACTGCTGGACAGACGCTCCACTTTCTGCTGAAAGTCTTGATGCATCAAAGATCAGGCTGAATTGTGATTTTAATTCTTCCTGTTTGCTGATTAATTCTTCAAATGCATCTGAAGTCTGGTGGATGGAGTTCATGCTGTGATTGATTTTATTTCTTGTTTCGCCAAGCGAACCGACTACCTGTTCTTTTGCAGCAGAAATTTCTGCAACCACTTCTCTGATATTGACTGACACAGCTGATGACTCTTCAGCCAGCTTTCTGACTTCTTCAGCTACAATCGCAAAGCCTTTTCCATGTTCACCTGCACGCGCTGCTTCAATAGAAGCATTGAGCGCAAGCAGATTAGTCTGATCAGCGATACCTGAGATCTGATTCAGTGCAGCGTCAATTTCCTGTGTCTTCTCATCGAGTACCTGAACAGTTTCAGCTGAATGTCCAGACTGCTGCTGCACTTCCTCCATCTGTTCGATTGTACCTTTCAAATTTTCTTTATTTTCTTTTGCTGATAAAATCACTTTGTCGGTCAGGCCATTCATTTCTTCAGACCTTCTCGAAACGTCTGACACTCTCGAAACAATGCCTGAAACATTGTCCTCAGCTGCTGCTGAAGATTGCCTGTAATGTGCGGATGATTGCTCCATCTTCTCAAGCTGCCTGCTGACTGCAGAAACAGAGCCGGATGAATCAGCAAGCTGCCCAGTCAGTTCGTCCACCATATTTTCAAGACGGTCTGCAGTCGTTTCAACATTTGTTAGCATTTCTTTCAGCTTCGTTTGTAATTCCATGCTCTCCTGATTCTTCTGACTCGCTCTTTTAACCGCATATAACAGGATCACTGCAATCGGCACATATTGAACAATATGATAAGCACCTGTCAGAATCGAATATTCCAGCGAGGTTTCCACTACCATCGGCTCTGCAAAATATAGATGCACAAATTGTGCTGCACCAAGCAGGAATGCTGTCGCAATCAATGACCGCTTCATCAGCAATGCATCGGCATATACCGCTGCAATGCCCAGCGGCACGAACCAGAAGTACGGTACGTTCACCCAGGCGTTTGAGTAAAATATAAATGCGAGAAGTAATGTAGATAACACAGACAGTTCCTTAAAATATATCGCCTGTTTCGAGAACTTAAAATAAAGCGCTGGAAAAACCAGAAGTAAAAATTGCGTATTATACAGCACGTTCATTAAAGTGAATTCCGGCACCCCATACATAGCCACCTGTGCGACCATGTTTACCAGCATCAATGCTGCTGAAATTAAAAAAATACGGCTTAGTAAAGCTGAAAGTTTTTTCTCTGTTTTCATCTTTTTCCCGATCCCCTTCATTTATTAACCCCCCGGTCGTATATAAGCTAACAACATCATTATAGTGATAATACTCCTAAATGAAAAGAAATTTTTTACAATATTCAGTATAGTTTGAGTACTCTTTTCGTAACCTGTACAAAAATGTCGTATGATAATGAATAGATACTCATAAGGAGGCTTTTAATGTGAATATTCTAATTGCAGGTGCAGGAGGAATCGGAGGATATTTTGGTGGACGTCTGATGGAAAAAGGGCAGAAGGTTACTTTTCTTGTCAGGGAGAACCGCAAAGAACAACTTCGGAATACCGGACTCGTTATAAAGAGTCCTCATGGGGACTTCACCGGAACCCCCCAATTGATCACAAAAGACGATCAGGGTCAGACTTATGACGTCATCCTAATCACGACCAAGGCTTATCATCTTGATCAGGTGATTGAAGATATCAAACCTTTTGTAAATGAATCAACGCTAATCCTGCCGCTGTTGAACGGGATCGCACACCTCGATCCACTGGTGGATACATTCGGGGACCAGGTTATTGGCGGACTTTGTTTTATTGAGACCACACTTGATGCGGAAGGACATGTTATTCAGTCCAGTCCTGTTCATGAACTTGTATACGGGGAAAGAGACGGCCATAAAACTGACAGAATCATCGCGCTTGAACAGGCTTTTGAAGGAGCAAATGCCGGCTTCAGACAGAGCGAAAATATTATGCAGGATATGTGGCATAAGTATTCATTTATTACAGCGATGTCCGGTATTACGACGTTGATGAGATCTCCTATTGGACCAACTGTGCAGATACCGTCGGCGCGCCACACACTGGATCGGCTGCTTCAGGAAATATCGTCTGTTATGAAGGCAATCGGGGCGCCTATTGCAGATAACCTGCCTGAGATGCAAATGATCAGAATGGAAGAGATGAATGAAGAGATGAAATCTTCTATGCTGCGCGATATGGAAAAAGGCCTGCAGACTGAAACCTCACACCTGCAGGGGTGGCTGCTTGAAAAAGGACAGGCAGAAAAAATCGGGACGCCGATCCTTGAGGCAGCCTATGCACATGTGAAGATCTATGAGAGCTTAAACGCTGACAGGTGACCATATGTCCCTCCTGCTGTATAATGAATGAACCAAAGTATATAAAGGAGGGAGTCATATGGCTGCGATGTCACTGTGTCCTAAGTTCGAACAGGCCTTTCAAATCCTGGGCAAACGCTGGAATGGCGTGATCATACGCGTACTGGCAGATGGTCCGAAACGCTTTTCAGAAATTGCAGAGCCGATCCCTCAGATCAGTAATAAAATTCTGACTGAACGACTGAAGGAACTTGAGGAACACGGACTTGTGATCCGGGAAGTGTTCCCGGAGACGCCTGTACGGATTGAATATAGACTCTCTGATATGGGTGAGTCACTGACACCTATTTTAGATGGGATTCAGAGCTGGGCAGATAAATGGATGATAAAATAGGAAAAACCTGTCGCGTTGGCGACAGGTTTTTTTATGCATCTTCTGAGTATTCCAGTCTCTTAATTTTAAATTGTCCGTTTTCCTGTGTGATCAGGAAGCGGTAGTTGAATAGGGTTGACTCTGGCTGGTTGTTAATGAGTTCTTCTTTTTCAACTGATGCCCGGACTTCTACTTCATCAGAAACAACAAATGAATCTGATGATTTGAGCGAAATGGACAGCAGGTCTTGAAATTCGTTTTTGAATTCTGTAAATGTATATTCTTCCTGCATAGAAACACTCAATAGTGAGTATGCTGTCACGTAATCACCGAATTCGATACTCGAAAGATAATACTGCGCAATATACAGCGCCTGTTCTTCAACTGTCGGCGCAACAGCATCCCCTGTCTGATCTGCATATTGTTCAAAAGCAGGCAACTCTTCCATCGGCGCGTTAATCCATTCATCAATCATTCCTGTAACGTCTGCGATCGGGATACTGTATCCCAGATTCTGATCCGGTTCTTCAGCGGAATTAATGCCAATTACCTTCATTGAATCTGCATTCAGCAGCGGCCCTCCACTATTTCCGGGAGAGATGGCTGCAGTAAATTGATCAATATTTTCATATTTGAATGGCTCAATAGCAAATGACCGGTCAATACCATCAATCACACCTGAAGTAACCGTGTTCTGAAATCCGAGTGGGCTGCCAAGTGCCAGTACCTGATCAAGCAGCTGGGCCTCCTTTTCAAGTTCAAGCGCCATCGGCTCACGTCCGGCAAGTTCATCCACCTGAATCACAGCCACATCCATCTCCGTACTGATGCCTGTCACATAACCGGTGTGGCGTGCCGAATCTGCTGTAATCACCGTTACTTCTGATGCGTTAGCTACTACATGGGCATTGGTCACAATTGCACCTTCTGTATTATAAATAAAACCTGACCCGATTGAGCCGATTGGTGTTTCAATCTGGATGACTTTCTGCTGCGCTTCAAACAGCGCCTCTTCCCTGGTCATAGCCAGCTCGTCGAGAAAGCTTTGTTCCTGTTCATTCACTTCGCTGTTAATCAGGTATGACGGTTCTTTTGGTAAAGCATCAGCCATATATTGTTTAATTGCGACTCCACCCCATATTGTCAGACCTACTATGAATCCGGACAATACAAGAACTGCCGCCCATTTTTTATTCATACTTCACCTCTATTCCAGATACCAGGTTATCGATTCAACTTCAACTCTTTCAAAGGGACGATTCATCATGATTTCATCCTTGAATGTTCCCGTCCCATCAGGAAGCAGATATTCAGGTTCAGCAACTGTCAGGCTGTCAGCAATCATCTCACCATTCTCATCAAAGACACCCCAGGCTATCTCAATCCAGCTGATAGGGCGCGATCCGTTGTTTTTAACTTCTCCTGTCAGCTTGATGATATCGTCTTCAGCTGTTACTTCCCAGTCTTCCACCGAAACAGCTTCAGTCCTGTTAAAACGGTCCTGTCTCTCTGCTTCTTTCATTGCTTCTGCAAGACGTGAATATTCTTCTTCCTGATAAGCATTTCTCTGAGCTCTAATCTCTTCTTCAAACGTTTGCAGCTGTTCATTACCAGGTGCATAACCAAGACCAATTTCAATCAGATTAAGAGCTTCAGAAAAATGGTATAACTCAAGCTCACCAGCAGCACTTTCAATCGACATAGCTGCGATCCGGTCTGTAATCTGCTCTTCAAGCTCAGAGGCACCTACCTCATCTATCTCTGATACTTCCAGCAGTTTACCCGCAAGCGACTGAATCGATAATTCTTCATTCAAATCATTTTTAATCGACAGTAGTAATGCTTTTTCTTTTATATCAATCATCCGCTGCTTCTCAGCAAACAGCAATTCATTCTGTGTTTCTTTCATTTTTACTGTTAGTTCTTCTATTTTTTCCTGAATATTTGTATATTCTCCATCTTCAAGCTTTTCTTCCAGTCTCGATAGTTCATTTTGAAAACCTTCTGCCTGTCTGACCGCTCTTAAGCTTTCGCGCAAAGAATCATATTCAGGACGGGCATTGGCTGCTCTTGCAAGACGTTGTTCAGCTTCGTTCCAGTTTTTATAAAAAGCTGCATTTTCACCTGCAGATTTCCACTCTATCACTTTTTGATTAGTCCAGGATTCATATCCATACACGGTTCCCAGAGATAATACGCTAATAACGATCATGATGGTCAGAAATCTTAGCGGTGTCATGATTCGTTTTTTTGGATCACTGAAATCTTTAGAAGGAGATTTGGACGATGTTTTTTGATCAGACTCATTAGATGTCATCGATGCATTCCCCTTTCCTTATCTATTGTACTACCCTTTTTTCCCTAATTTCACTCTAAATGAGACATTTTGTTAAAGTTCTTTGTCGAAATACAGACGAATCAGGTGCAATCAACGTTTCACTTATTGAAAAGGGAATTAAATAGGTTACAGCTTCCCCGTCAGTTTTTACGCTGCAAAAAGAGAAATAAAAAATTTTTATTTTTATGATTGACTTTATCTCGAATTCAAGATAATATAGTATCAAATAACAACTGAGTTACAAAAAGTAACTCTAAATAGGAGGAAATTTATTATGACAAACAGTACAGCAAAAAAATGGGCAGTAGACACAGCACACTCTAGCGTGGATTTTTCAGTAAAACACATGATGATTTCAAAAGTAAAAGGTTCATTCCATGAATTTAACGCAGATGTAGCAGCGGATCCACAGGACCTGACTGGTGCAGACATCAGCTTCTCCATTAAAGTAGACAGCATTGATACACGCAGCCAGGATCGTGACAACCACTTACGTTCAGCCGACTTCTTTGAAGTTGAAAAATATCCGGAAATCACATTCCGTTCTACTGATATCAAGAAAATCGGGGAAGATGAGTATGAAATGACTGGTGACGTAACAATTAAGGATGTTACACGTCAGGAAACGTTCAAGGTGGAATACGAAGGCTCAGGCCAGGACCCATGGGGCAACCAGAAAGTCGGCTTCACAGCAGACGGCAAAATCAACCGTAAAAACTACGGCCTTACATGGAACCAGACACTTGAAACTGGTGGGGTTCTTGTAGGGGAAGATATTAAAATTAATTTGCAGATCCAGGCACAGGAAGCATAATTTCTTATAAAAACTACAAAACCCGCTGTACAAAAGCTCAGCGGGTTTGTTCTGTATTTAGTTTGGAAGCCAGCGCCCCGTGCTGAACATGAGTCAGTTTTGGATTCCAGCTGAATAATGATAAAGGTGAGTGAAAAAATTAAAAGGTGATAGAATTATTGCGATAGGTGATTTAATTATGTTGCTCATGTCCCCTTGCGATAGAATAATTAAAAAGGTGATAGAATTAACCGGATTGCTAATAGTAATATCTCCATTGATGAGAGAATAAACCCTTGCGGAATCGCAGTGACCCGAATTCGCCCGTCGTTCCAACCAGCTCACACACGCAAAATACTACCTAAACCCAGACTTCGACTGTTCTCCAATCTAGTTAATCATCTTCCCTTCATTACCCTTCCAGAATTCTTTCCTCAAAACCACCTTCTGTATCTTCCCTGAAGCCGTCTTAGGCAGTTCATCTGCAAAACTGAAGCTTTTTGGAATTTTAAATCGGGCAAGTTTTTCATTTGCAAAAGCAATGATATCCTCCTCAGTCAGTTCCGCATCAGCCCGCTTCACAATAACTGCATGAGGCACTTCCCCCCATTTCTCGTGAGGAACCGCAATGACCGCGGCTTCCATGATATCAGGATGATCATACAGTGCAGCTTCCACTTCTATAGAAGAAATATTTTCACCACCGCTGATAATGACATCTTTTTTGCGGTCAACGATCTCCATATAACCTTCTTTGTCAATGACTGCCATGTCCCCTGTATAGAGCCATCCATCACGAATGGTTGCAGAAGTTGCTTCAGAGTTTTTATAATACCCTTCCATCACATTGTTAGATCGCACTGCAATTTCACCAATCGTTTTTCCATCATGCGGGACTTCTTCGCCGCTTTCATCAAAAACGCGGACCTTCGTACCGATCAACTCGTAACCTGTTTTAGCCTTCAGTCTTGCAAATGCCTGTTCATCTTCTACAGGCGTGTTTTCGCGCGGCTGGGAAGTTGTGACAAGCGGTGAGATTTCTGTCATGCCATAGACATGAATGAACTCCCAACCCAGTTCTTCTTCTACTTTTCTAATAAATGCAGGCGGTGGTGCCGATCCGGCCACAACGATTCTGAGCGGATGGTCAAATACTGATTTTGTGTGCTGCGATTCCTGCAGGACCATATTCAGTACAGTTGGTGCCATATGCATAATCGTAATCCGGTGTTTTTCAATACGTTCAAGCATCTGCTTCGGATCCACTTTTCGCTGCATCACCTGAGTTGCCCCGTTTGCTGTGTAGTAAAAAGGTGATCCCCATCCGTTCACATGAAACATAGGCAGGACGTGAAGCAAAGTATCGCGGTCACTCACACGCAAATGATGCATCGTGGAGAGTGCGTGAAGATAGTTAGACCTGTGGGACAGCAGTACGCCTTTTGGATCACCGGTTGTACCGCTTGTGTATAAAAGTGAGGCAATATCCGTTTCTTCAAGCGGTTCACGGTCGAATGGTTCATCTGAAAAAGTCATCAGCCAGTCTTCATAGTCTATGCATTCTTTCGCCTGACCTCCCTGAATGATGATCGTATGGACACTCTCAAACTGATCCCTGACAGATTCAACAAGCGGATATAATTCTGCATCTACAAAAAGCACCCGACTTTCACTATGATTCAGGATAAACAAATAATCGTCCGGCCTGAGACGTGTATTCAGTGATGTCATGACTGCTCCTGTCTGATAAATCCCATAGAATCCTTCATACATTTCAAGTGAGTTCGGAGTTAAGTACGCAACTTTATCTCCTTTTTTAATGTTCAGGTTCCTCAGGCCGCGGGACAAGCGGTTCACTCTTTTTTCAACCTGCTGATACGTGAGCTCCCGTTCCCCATCGATGACTGCTGTTTTCTCTCCATAAAGTGTGACAGCTCTATCGAGAAAGTCCGTTAAAATTAATGGCACATGCATACCGACATCCCCTTTGTTTTAACTTAAATATGGATGTATTGTATACGTTTTCAATAGGTAAATCAATTATTGACAGAAATTTCAGGCATTTTATCGTAATATTATATTTTAAAACGCTCCTGCTTCCGTGGACGAACTCTAGTGACTCCCCGGGGCTGAGTACGTAATATTACACAGACATTAAATGTTAGATAACGAATCCTTATAATGATTAATTCATTGTCAGGCGGGAATAATAAATAATAGATATATCTAAGGAGATGATGAATATGGCAGATAAAGATAATAAGAAAGAACAAAATAATAAGAATGATGCAGAAGAAAAAATGCAGGACATGTTTGAGCAAGGTACAGTAGACCGCAAAAAAGATGATGAAGACGAAGAAAAAGATAAAGACTAAAAAAACGGATCGCCTTTTTCAGGGCGATCCGTTTTTTTAACTGCGGTTCACTGGCAGTGTACAGCATCTGAAGGAACCGCCTGATTTGATGATCTCTGAAATATCGCATTCAATCACATCATATCCGGCTCTTCTCAGCTTCTTATTTATATCCTGGTTCACTGGCAGGCTGATAATTTTGTCCTGTCCAATGCCGAGTACATTCGGACCCATTGTAAACTGTTCATCATCAGTTACATCAATCAGCTCATAATGTGCTTCGAAGGTTTCAATCATTTCGTCCGAAAAAGCCGGTCTGTAGATCAGCGCTTCCTCCGGTGAAATGATATTAAACAGACAGTCCAGATGAAGGTACTGCGAGTCAAATGGTACAGCAATGATGTCATAGTCCGGCAGCTTGTTCCGCAGCTCATCTACTGCTTTTTCAGTCGTTCTGCTGCTGATCCCAGCCCATATTTTTTTGCCATCTGCGATGACATCCCCGCCTTCAATTGACGGTGACTTAATCTTTTCAAATTTAAGCTTTGATTCCTGAAGCCATTCTTTCAGGATGTCGTCTTCCCCGCTGCGCATATCAGTTCCCATTGTTGAAATAAACACTGTATCGCCGATTGTAAAACCGATGTCTCTTGTGAAAACCTGCTCAGGGTAAACAGCAAGCGGCGGCAGCTGTACGACATCTGCACCATGCTCATGAAGCAGTTGAATAAATAAGCGGTGCTGCTCCATTGCTTTTTCACGATCTATATTATCTTTTAAGAAATGCTTTTGTGTTTCATTAATTGCTTCTTCAATTTTCATAAATGCAGGCGGACAGACAAGTACTCTTTCAAGTGCGCCGTATTCATTTTGACACCCGGCCTGGTTATGGTTTTCTTTTCGTTCCATTAGCATGTTCCAGTCCTCCGTATTTACTCTTTTTGTATGTTATTCCTTTTTCACATCAAGATTAAACGGAGGAAATCGAACATTTAACGTACTGAATACTTTTGAAGCCCGGCATTACTGTCCTGCAGGATAGAAAAAATTTTTTCTTTATGTGCAGTCAGAGTTAAGTCGCTTCTGCTGCGTGGCTTTGGCTGGCTGATTTTAATCTCTGCGGCAATTTCTCCCGGCTGACCGCTCATGACCAGGATTCTGTCACAAACGTGCAGCGCTTCATCAATATCATGAGTCACCATGACCATTGTTGTTTTTTCTTCCTGCCAGATATCAAGCAGCAGATCCTGCAGCTGCATTTTGGTAAATGCATCAAGTGCACTGAAAGGTTCATCTAGTAACAGGACAGATGGTTTTGCAGCGAGCGCGCGTGCAATGGCAGTACGCTGAGCCATTCCGCCTGACAGATCCCGCGGCAGGGCACGTGAGAATTCACTTAAGCCGACCAGTGATAAGTAATGCGCGGCCTGAGACCGGTATTTAGATGGATTTTTAAAGCCGAACAGCACGTTATCTTCTACTGAAAGCCATGGCATCAGACGTGGTTCCTGAAAGATCACACCTGCCCCTCTTTGCCCTTCGCCTCCAAGATGAATTGTGCCACTGTCTGACTGATCGAGTCCTGACAACACCCTGAGCAGCGTACTTTTACCACAGCCGCTCGTACCTAGAATCCCGATGATTTCACCTTTTTGAACGGTAAATGTAATGTCTTTAAATCCGGCTGCCCCGTCTTTGAACAATTTGGATGCTTTCTTAACTGTCAGCAAATCATTCACCTCTTTACTTAGCATTTTGCAGATTATCCTGCCATCTTAACGACCTTGATTCAATTCCTTTCAGCAGTGAGTCTGTCCCTTTTCCGAGTCCCGCAAATAAAATAATGCTCGCGATAATCAGTTCAGGAGATGACGTGTTTTGTCCCAGTACAAGTAAATAACCGAGTCCTTCACTTGCACCGAGCAGTTCAGCTGCCACCACGAACATCCACCCGAGCCCGAGCCCGCTTCTGATCCCGACTAGGAAGGACGGCAGTGAAGCTGGCAGGATGATTCTTCTGACTAACTGCAGTGAATTAAAGTTATATACTTTGCCGACTTCAATCAGCTTTCTATCCACACCCTGAATTCCAGAAACAATATTCAGATAAACAGGGAAAAATACACCTACTGCAATGAGCGTCACTTTGGATGGCTCACCAATTCCCATCCAGAGTAAAAACAGTGGCACCCATGCAAGTGACGGGATGGATCTGAAGGCCTGCAGAATCGGATCAAGCAGCCGTTCAGCCTGCTTGAAATATCCGACTGCAGCACCGATTAAAAGCGCTGCAGCTGTGCCAATCAAAAATCCTGCACCAACCCGGTAAAGTGTGATGGAAACATGTGTCCAAAGCGATCCATCCTGTGCCATTTCAACCACAGATACGACAACCGTGCTCGGTGCAGGAAGCAAATAAGATTCAATCAATCCAAACCGTGCTGCAGCTTCCCAGATCGTAATTAATAAGACAGGTAAGATCAGTCCAAGTCCAATCAGGTTTAATTTATTTTTCATCCAACCTCCTCCTTTACTCAAGATTCTCTGTAAATGAAGGATTCAGCAGCTCTTCCACCAGCGCTTCGATATCTGCGTCAGCATCAATGACTTCTTCCTGGCGCAGTACTTCACCTGCTGCAATGAGCGCTTCAGTATGTTCAGCCCCGATCACAGGGTTTGAAAAATCGTTGCGGGCCAGGCTCGCTTTTGCCACCTCAAGATTCATTTCAGCTTCATCAGCAAGAATCTGTGCTGCTTCATCAGGATTAGCCACAGTCCACTCCCGCGCAGCTTCGTATTGGGCGATGACTTCTTCCACAATCTCAGGGTAATCTTCTGCAAAAGATGATCTGACATTCAATGTTCCGTACGTATTGAAATCAGGGTTACGGTAAAACAATTCAGCGCCAGTATCAAGTTCTGCTCTGGCCATATGCGGATCCAGACCAGCCCATGCATCCACCTGCCCTGAACTTAACGCATTTGCCCCATCCGGATGCTGCAGGTTCACAATTTCCACTTCATCCGAACTGACACCCGCTTCTTCAAGTGCGCGCAGCAGGAATATGTAAGGATCGGTTCCCAGCGTAGCGGCGATCTTTTTACCTTTTAAATCTTCTACTGATTGAATATCTGATCCTTCGCCTGCAACCAGTGCTGTCCATTCAGGTTTTGCATACAGGTAGACCGATTCAACCGGTGAACCATTCGACTTGGCAATCAAGGCAGCAGCACCTGCCGTTGAGCCAAAGTCTACGCTGCTTGAGTTCAGAAATTCGAGTGCTTTGTTACTGCCCTGACTGAGTACCCATTCCACTTCAATTCCTTCATCTTCTAAAGCTTCTTCTACCAGTCCCTGTTCTTTCAGGACAAGACTTGTGGGCGAGTAGTACGCATAATCAAGTGTGATTTTATCCGGCTGTCCGTCTGCGCTCGCGTTTCCTGAGCATCCAGCGAGGACCCCAACTGCTGCTGCCGTTAATAATAATGTAGATACTTTATTCATCTTAATTCCTCCCTGTTTACTCAGATTTATAGTGAAAAGAAACGGACAGCATTTACTGTCCAGTTTCAAAATGATGTTTGACGATCTCTCCCCATTTATCAAATTCAATGAGAAAACCATCGTGACCGAAAGCTGTATCCACTTCGTGAAAAACGGCGTCTGGTACTGCCCCGGCAAATGACTGAATATCTTCAGGCGGATATAACAGATCTCCTTTAAAACCGATGCACAATAGCTTTGATCTGATCCGGCCGGCCGCTTCCTGAATTCCTCCTCGTCCTCTTCCGATATCATGATGATTCATCGCATACAGAAGGGTCAGATAGCTATTAGGGTCAAAGCGTTTTGTGATCTTTTCCCCTTGATATTTCAGGTAAGATTCCACCTGGTAAAATGGCTGCTTTTCTTCAGCTTCTTTTTCTTCACGGTTGAACCTGCCTGTAAAAAGGTGAGGGCTTCTATACGTTACAAGCCCGACCATTCTGGCTACTTCAAACCCTTTTACATCAGAGGCACGTTCGTAAAAACCATGGTTCCATGCCGGGTCATTTTCAATGGCATGAATCCCGATCCGGTTAAAGGCAATCCCGTAATCACTTAGAGAAGGTGTCGCTGCAAGCAGCACTGCTTTTTCCATAAAGTCAGGATAAGTGATACACCATTCAAGCGTCTGCATCCCGCCTAGTGAACCGCCGATCACGCCGTGCAGCTTTTCAACACCAAGCTTTACAAGCGCTTTATACTGCGCGTTCACCATGTCTTTTACTGTGATAAAAGGAAAATCCGAACGGTATTTCTCTTCCTGATTATAGGAATCAGGCCCGGTTGAACCGCTGCATCCGCCTAATACATTAAACGTAATCGTCTGAAACCTGGTTAGATCAATATAGCCGTGATCTGCTGCAAATCCTCTCCACCAGCCCGGATTCTCCTCTGTGCCGACTGACTGGTGGGTGCCGGTCAGGGCGTGGCAGATCAGAACAACTGGCAGCGTATGATCTCCGGCCCGCTCATAGCGGAGAGAGACATGTTCAATACTTTTTCCGGATTCGAGTGTCAAAGAACCAATGTCAACTGTCCCTTCACTGTATCTGACCTTCTCAGTTAATGCCTCTCCCATATTGATTCCTCCTCGCTTATGAATGCGCGGGTACTGCCGCTTTTTCGATCGCCTGATTCAGATCATGAATCAGATCTTCTACTGATTCAATACCGACTGATAATCTGATCTGCTCTTCTTTTACACCGGCTGCTTCAAGGTCAGCGCCTGTCAGCTGGGCGTGTGTTGTAGATGCCGGATGAATGATTAATGATTTTGCATCCCCTACGTTTGCTACGTGTGACCAGAGCTGCGTGTTGTCAATCACTTTTCTGCCGATCTCACGCCCTCCTTTAATGCCGAACACGATAATCGATCCTGCACCCTTTGGTAAATACTTTTTCGCTGCCTGATAGGATGAGTGACTTTCAAGGCCCGGGTACTGCACCCAGTCAACTGAAGGATGCTGATCGAGATATTCTGCAACCTTTTGTGCATTTTCAACGTGGCGCTCGACTCTTAAGTGCAGTGTTTCAAGCCCCTGCAATAAGTAAAAAGCGTTTTGCGGGCTTAAGCATGCACCTGTGTCGCGCAGCAGATTGACTCTCAGCTTGGCAATAAATGCCGCAGCTTCGAGGTCTACAAATCGCAGTCCGTTGTAGCTTGGATCAGGTGTCGTGAAATCCGGGAATTTGCCGTTGTCATAATTGAATGTTCCTGCATCCACAACAACACCGCCGATCGTCGTTCCGTGACCGCCAATCCATTTCGTAGCAGAATGAACAACGATATCTGCACCGTGTTCAATCGGCTTATTCAGGTAAGGTGTTGCAAATGTGCTGTCCACAATCAGCGGCACGCCTTCTTCATGCGCAACTTTTGAAACAGCTTCTGTATCTAGGACGTGCAGACTCGGATTTCCAATTACTTCTGCAAACACAGCCTTCGTCTTCGGCCCGATTGCTTTTCTGAAGTTCTCCGGATCCGTTCCATCCACGAATTTCACATTTACACCATAGCGCGGGAGGGTCTGGGCAAAAAGGTTATACGTCCCGCCATACAGATTGGCAGCTGCAACAATCTCATCCCCCGCTCCGGCAAGGTTCAGTACAGCATACGTAATTGCCGCCATGCCCGATGCTGTAGCAACGGCACCAACCCCGCCTTCTAAAAGAGCAATTCGATTCTCAAATGCAGCAACTGTCGGGTTTCCGATACGCGTATAAATATTGCCTTCTTCAGCAAGTGAGAATAAGTTCTGCGCATGTTCAGCACTGTCAAAAACGTAAGAGGTTGTCTGATAAATTGGAATCGCCCGTGCACCAGTTGTCGGATCTGCTTCTGTTCCCCCGTGAAGTAAAAGCGTCTCAATATTGTATTGCGGCTGATTGTTTGTCATGATCAAATCTCTCCTTTAATGAGTTGATGGATGTTTACAGTGAAGTGTGTACTGGATGAAGGTGAAAGGGGAAAATAAAAAACCCCCTTCATAAGAAGAGGGTTATATATCCTCCTCTTATCTTTCAGACCCGTTTAAGGATCTGTAGGAATTAGCACCTTTCCGTATCAAATAAATGATCCGTTGGTTGCCGGGCATCGCAGGGCCTAGTCCCTCCGCCACTCTGGATAAGAGTTATAAAGTTGTAAGTACATGTTGTTTTTGCTCTTGTTGAGGATTATAAAGAGTATGAAAAAGGAAGTCAACCTTTTTCTGAATATTTATTTTATTGCGCCTGGAACTGCTGGACTTCACCAATGATTTCCACATTTTCCGGAACGCGAAGGTGGATCACCTGAACACCGTAAGAATAATGCATGCCTGATGACAGCCCCTCACGTTCTTCACTGAGAAACGGCTGTGCAGTAAACGATGGATTATACTCTACGTAATTCAGATTGTTCTGTCCATACACATTGCTGATGTTCAGCAGATTGTTCGAAAATGAAACGTCCGGCCGCACAATCTCATCTGTTATATCTACACCATTCAGTGTAAACGGTGTTTTATAAACCTCCATTTGAATCTGATCTTTTAACTGCCCATCAATTGTCACAACGATGAGAGGATCTCCATATTCCATAAGACCTTCCGGCAGTACTAAACTTGTGTAGGGAAATTCAACCGTTTTCTGTTCCTCAAGATAAGCAGGATCTATCTCATCAAATCTGTTCTGCGTTGCCTTTTCATGTACTTCCCATCCTTCATCTTCAAAGACTCTCTCAGCATCAGCTTCAGAGTACTCCTCCCCGGATGCAGGAAGAATATAATACACAGCCATAGAGATCATCAGCAGTGCAGTATATCCAATGAATAGAGGACGGACGATTTTTCTGCGCGGCTTTTTTTGTTTGACTGACATACTCCTGTTTCTAGTTTTCAGAAACAGTGTAATGATCAAAATGATCAGTGCTAGTGGAATGATCTGAGCGATGATCATCATATTTCCCTCACCTCTTTTCTATTCATGAGCGCCACACCGCACACATACAGCGCGAGTGCTGTACCAATTGTTTTAACCAAAAACAGAAAAACTGATGATTCCTGTGCATAAAAATCATAGCCAAACTCATAAATAAATAGCGGCCGTACCATCGTTGGTCCAAACATCATGATCGGAACTATCGCAATAAAGTATTTACTGATCTGAATCAGCACACCGAAAAAATAACCAGCTGCTGATGCAAGCAGTAAATAACCTGTCATTGCAGAGAAAGTCAGCAGCAACTCTCCCGGAGCACCGACACTTGCAAGACCGGGATAAAACTCAATGTCTCTAAATAAGTAAACCACCATATAGATAACATAGTTACTCATAACAGTGAATAAAGAAGCCACCAGTGCTGTGATTAACAATAAGATGCCATTTGAGACCTGGCTGATCAATCTCGTTGTTACATATGAAAAATCCTCATAGCGGTAGCCTTTTGATGTGATCAACGCAGATGTGACCAGAATCCAGAATACAGTGAACATAAACACTGCATCGTTGGAGAATGATGTAATACTGAGTGAGAACATATCATCGTATGTGCTCATCCCGCCTGACCCGATTGCTGAGAAAAAGATTGCAATCAACTGAATCACAACCAGGCTTCTCCACAAATCCGCCATCGCATAGCACTTATAGATAATCTGCTGGCGTATGATATCACCCGTGCTGACTGTTGCTAAAGACATCATCAATTCCCCCTATATTTCTTCTCGTCAGGTACACACAAAGATCACTCGCTGAGACAGGTGCAAACCTGAGTCCTCCTGCAGCAGCTTTTTCAGCAGCAGTAAAATGGTTTTTGACAATTACAGTGGATATACTCCCCTGATCTTCAAGATGAGCAATAACATCCTGCTGCGCAGACCAGTTTTTCACTTCGATCGCCGGACCTGACACAGCCATCGCATATTCTTTTACTTCTTCAATTGGCAGGTGAAGCACAGTCCGTCCCCCATCAATCAGCAGCAGATCTTCAATCAGTTCATCGATTTCATCCAGATGGTGACTTGAGATAAGAATCGTTCTGGGATGAGCAAGATAATCCTTCAGCAGGGCCCGGTAGAAATCTTTTCTCACTGAAGCATCCATCCCCGTCGTCGGTTCATCGAAAATTGTCAGCGGACACCGCGCAGCAAGCCCGAGAATCCCGTAAAACGTATTTTTCTGACCCTTTGATAAATAATCCGTACCGACTTTCATCGGAATACTGAAGTAATCAGCTAGTCGCTGTGCAAGCTGTGCGTCCCAGTTCGGATAAAAGCGGCTGTGGTGATGAAGGATATCTTTTGTCGTAAGCGCATTTGAGAACATCGTGTACTCATCAAGATACATACTGTTCGCTGACACCTTCAGGCTGTTAAAAGGATTTTCACCGAATACGCTGATCTCTCCGCCGGTCTGTTTTAAATAACCTGCGATCGTTTTCATCAGCGTAGTCTTGCCGGATCCATTCCGCCCGACAATGCCGGTAATGGTATTTTCCTGAATGGTAAAATCCGCGTCTTTTACACCCGCTCCACCCCTATACCTTTTTTCGAGATGACTGCATTCAATAACCGTCATGATGATTCTCCTTTCCGGCGACTCTGCTCAAGCTGAATCATGTGGATCAGTTCCTGTTCATTCACGTTGAGGTGTTCCGCTTCAGCTACTATATCTGATACAAGCACGGATAACGTTTCATTGATTCTCCGGTGGCGGATCTGTTTGGCCGCCTCTTCTGTTACAAACATCCCAAGTCCCCTTTTCTTGTATAAAATCCCGGCATCTGCGAGTATGGTCAACCCTTTTGCTGCAGTCGCCGGATTAATATTGAACTGATCAGCAAGCTGATATTGAGAAAATATTTTTTCATGCGGCTTAAATCGTTCGTGTAAAATTTCGGTTTCAAGCCATTCTGCGATTTGGATATAGATCGGTTTTGAACTGTCATGGTTCAGCATTTATGCAGTCACCTCCTCGTTCTGATATAGTGCATTACTGTTGTAATGTACTATATACTATTTTGAAATGATTGGCAATAGGTGTTTGTGGAAATTGATGGGTGGGTGGGGTG
>NZ_JXRQ01000010.1 GCF_000829445.1 Jeotgalibacillus alimentarius | reverse complement strand
TTTAAGGAGGCGGGGGTTCGGGGTATAACTAAGGCTGTTCGCGATATAACCTTTTGTGTTCGGCGTATCTGACCGGATGTTCGACAGATAACACAGCTGGTTCGACGCTCACCCTCGCATGTTCGACACTTCATGTAAAAAGACCTATACCACTAAACCCTGCCCAAAACAAAAAAACCGCACAAATGTGCAGTTTTTAAGCCAGGCTCTATCTATGATTTCAACAGCTTTGCCAGTGGATGAACGCCAATACTTTGAATAAACAATGACAGCAACACTGCGATAAAGGCTACTGTCATCACGGCTTCTGTTCCACCTGTATCTGATGCTTCAAGAATTAGCAGAAGTACAACAGACATTGTCCCTTTTACACCGCCGAATGAAATGAGCAGAGATTCCTTCCAGGAGATACTCTTGCGGATCGGCGGCACACTTTGTGAAGTCAGCAGCACAATGACTGTTCTAATGATGAGCGAAAGTACAAAGACAACTGCTGCAAAGCCGAACCACTCCCATTTCAGATGCTCAACGGCCGTATAGCCGATCAGCAGAAAGACCAGTGATAAGAGCGTAGGCTCCACCACATCCCAGAAATGATCAAGAGATTCTCTGTAATGGTCTTCTTTATTGATCCGGTTGAATTCCCATGACAGCATCAGTCCTGCTGCCACTGTCGCAAGCACCCCTGAAATCCCGAATGCTTCTGCCAGCAGAAATAGGCCGTATGCCATCACGATACTCAGCATGACCTGGTATTCCTGGTGATGTGTGAAATGCACGGCGCGGCTGACCAGCCAGCCGAAGACGATTCCGATGAAAGCTCCGCCGATTGCTACGTACAGAAATTCTCCCATGAATGAAAGAAAGGAAAACGATTCACTGCCCTGGTGAATGGATAACAGGGTCGCAAAAATGACATAACTCGTGCCATCATTGATCAGCGACTCTCCTTCCACCACATCACCGACCATTTCGTTATCCAGTGATTTATGTAAAATAGATGTGACAGAAACCGGATCGGTCGGTGTGAGAATGGCTGCAATTAGCAGTGCCTCTGTAAAGCTCAGCGTGACAAATAATGAAGCTGTCAGATAAATAACGCCGCCAAGACCTAGTACAGTAAGCATCAGACCCGCTGTACTCAATAATACAATTGACCAGCTGTTTGCCTTCAATGCGCCGACAGAAAATTTATATGCTGAAATAAATAACAGTGCAGGCAAAATCACTTCATACAGCGTCACCTCAGACAGTTCAATGCCTTCAAAGAATGGGATAAAATATAGAATCATCCCTACACCTGCAAGAACGGGCGGCCGGGGGAATACCTGGGTCCGTTTATCGATCGTAAAAATGATATAGCCAATCAGCAAAAGAATGACAACCTGAGCCGGTTCCATCTGATCCCCTCCTTATCTCATGACCGCGCCGCCTGATATTTTTACTGATTCACCGATAATGTTTTTGGCAGCATCAGAAAGTAAAAAGATAATGGTTCTTGCAACTTCTTCAGGCTGTGTGATTCTTCCTGAAGGTAATCCTTCTTCTACAATCTTTATCTGCTCCTCAAACGAACGGCCTGCCCGGTCAGCTTTTTTCTGAATGGCATTGCGTCCCATTTCCGTATCCACAAACCCCGGGCAGACTGCATTGACTCTGACACCATGCGCTGCTGCTTCATGGGCAAACGCCTGTGTGAATGCAATGACAGCAAACTTTGAAGCTGCATAGGCAGTATTTCCGTGAGTGGCTCTGAGTCCGGATAATGAAGACACATTGACGACTGCGCCGCTGTTTGCTTTTTTCATGTCAGGATAGATCAGCTGAGTAAGTGCCACTGTTGAAAAGTAATTCAGCTCCATCACTTTTTTCATGTCTTCTTCTGAGAGGTCTTCTACAGGACCGCCGCCTGATATACCTGCTGAATTGACGAGTCCTGTGACTGATCCTGCATGCTCTGTTGCCTGATCATGCAGTTTCCCGCGGTCTTCTGCTTCATTCAGATCTGCAGCTACGATCAGCAGTTTATCAGCGATTCCTTCCTGCTCACATGCTGATCTCAACTTATCCAGCTTATCTGTGTTACGTCCTGCAGCTGTGACTGAAGCACCTGTTTTCAATAATTCTTTCACTGTGTGCCAGCCGATTCCTCCTGTTGCGCCTGTCACTAAAATATGCTGATGTTCCAACCCGTCCTGTGCAAAAATCATGTTATTTCCTCCTAAAGTGCATTTAGAAGTCTTTACCACTCCTGCACAAGACAAAACAAAAGCTGCACCTTTTTAGAGGCACAGCTTCCGGCTTATATCGTTAATGTCTGGTAAGCAGCTACTTTATCAAGGGCCTGGCGCAGATCTGCAAGCAAGTCGTCTGCGTCCTCTAGCCCAACCGACAATCGGAGCAGACCTGATGTGATACCGCGTGATTCACGTTCAGCAGGCGGCATTGCAGCATGACTCATTGTTGCAGGATAAGACAGGATCGACTCCACTGCCCCCAGGCTCACAGCAAATACAGGAATGTTCATCGCTTCAACGAGAACACCTGCACTTTTTTTGCCAGGCAGTCTGAAAGATAGAACCGCCCCTGCCCCGGTCGACTGGCGCTGATGGATATGATACCCTGCGTGGAATGAAAATCCCGGGTAATACACTTCATCGACAAGCGGGTGATGATGCAGGAACTGGGCGATCTGGCTGGCAGATTCAGATGACTGCTTCAGTCGTACACTGAGCGTCTTTAATCCGCGCAGCAAAAGCCAGCTGTCCTGAACACCCAGAATAGAACCGAATGAGTTCTGTATAAACTTTAAGCGCGCAGCAACTTCAGGATCTTTTACAGCTGCAAGACCTGCCACCACGTCACTGTGACCTGACAAAAACTTTGTCGCACTGTGCAGGACGACATCTGCACCAAGGTCAAGCGGCTTTTGATAAAGCGGCGTCATAAACGTGTTATCAACAAACGTCAGGCATCCGTGCGCTTTCGCTACTTTGGCCACACCTTCTATATCCGTAATGTTCAGTGTCGGATTGGATGGCGTCTCGACATAAATGACTTTTGTATTCGGCTGTACATTACGGGCCGTCTCATCAAGGTCTGTCATATCGATAAAAGAATGGTCAATGTTAAAACGGGTCAGAACCTCTGTAATCATTCTGTACGTCCCGCCGTAGACATCCTTTGAGACAAGTACGTGGTCTCCTGCTGACAGCAGCATGAATGCTGAAGAGATCGCAGCCATGCCTGAAGCAAAAGCAAAGCCTGCATGCGCGTTTTCAAGATCTGCAATTGTCGCTTCAAGCGATTCACGTGTCGGGTTGCCTGAGCGGCTGTAATCATACGGGCCGAATTCATCAATGGATTGCTGGTGATAAGTTGATGAATAATGGAGCGGCACATTAACCGCACCTGTCTGCTTATCGATATAAGATGGCTGGTGAAGTAATTTTGTATCAAAATGATGTGTCATAATCGATCTCCTCCCCGTTCAGCCGCTTCAAGCGCCTGTTTCAAATCATTAATTAAGTCCCCGGGCTGTTCGATACCAACAGAAAATCTGAGCAATCTGCTGCAGATTCCTTTCGC
The DNA here is from genome assembly GCF_000829445.1 of Jeotgalibacillus alimentarius. Lineage (GTDB taxonomy): Bacteria > Bacillota > Bacilli > Bacillales > Jeotgalibacillaceae > Jeotgalibacillus > Jeotgalibacillus alimentarius. The sequence continues at coordinate 5,260 of NZ_JXRQ01000010.1, read as the reverse complement.
TTCACGTTCTGCTTCCGGAATATCAGCATGTGTCTGCGTTGCGGGATACGTAATAAAACTTTCTACGCCTCCCAGGCTTTCAGCAAATGAGATGATCTCAATTGCCCTTAAAAATGGGTCAATCCAGTCAGCCTCCTTCAGCCTGAAAGACACCATTCCACCGATTCCGGGATAAATGACATCTGTGACCTGGCTTTGCGTTTTAAGAAATGCTGCTGTCTTTGCGGCATTGTCCTGATGACGGTCCATTCTGAGCGCGAGCGTCTTCATTCCTCTGATCAGTAACCATGAATCCATCGGCGATAATACTGCACCTGCCCCGTTGTGTATTGCAAACAGCTTCTCACATATCTCTTCCCCTTTAGCAGCAACCAGCCCTGCCAGCACGTCATTATGACCGCCAAGGTACTTGGTTGCGCTATGGATCACAATATCTGCGCCAAGCTCAATCGGGCGCTGCAGGTAGGGTGTTAAAAATGTATTATCTACAATCAGGTGTATACCTTTTTCTTTTGTAAAATCTGCTGCTTTTCCGATATCAGTCGTTTTCATCAGCGGGTTGGTAGGCGTTTCGACAAAAACAGCCTTCACCCGCTCCGTACAGGCTTCATAGAGCGCATCTGCATCATTCGTATCTACATACACAAATGCGATCCCATAATGGTTACTGTAATGATCAAAAAGCCGGTAAGTTCCTCCATACAGATCATCTGAAGCAAGAATGACATCTCCCGGTTTGTATAAAGAAAGGACGAGTTGCACAGCTGCCATGCCTGAGCTCGTGGCAAATCCCTGATCTGCCGCTTCAAGTGCTGCAATGCCCTCTTCTAAAATCGCTCTCGTCGGATTCTTCGTTCTTGTATAATCATAGCCGGTTGATTGTCCGATGCCGTCATGTCTGTAAGCCGTTGATAAATAGATGGGCGGATTCACTGTGCCTGTTGCACTCTCGCTTTTGTTCCCGAGCTGAGCCAGGATGGTTTCGATTGATGTAGTCATGAAAAGCAGCTCCTTTAATATCTGTATATACAGGAAAAGACCTTCTGATAAGAGAAGGTCTTTGAATACGCTTTTCTTATCTTCAGGCTGGTTGCCTGCTGGAATTAGCACCGTGCACTGCCGGTTGCTGAGGTTTCAAAGGGCCAGTCCCTCCACCTCTCTTGATAAGTTATGAAATTGTCAGAAAATAATAGTTGTTGTATAGCCTACATCATATTGAGAGATAGTGCAAGATTTTTCATGAAAGATTTTTTTGGGTGGGGTTAAGGGCGAGCCGGGTATGTAACCGGTAAATTTGTGGTTGTGACCTGTAATTCACGGGTTCTGACCCATAAAACGGTCGATGTGACCGGTAAAACCCCTCCCTTCCCTTCGCTCACCGCTACAAAAACCACAATAAAAACCGGATGCTGGTGTCAGGCAGCATCCGGTCAAGGGAGGGGGCGTCGCTTTCTTCGAGCCCTGAACATAAAAAGCCGGTGCGAAACGACTGTTTATGGGCGTATATAGTAAGTGCGACGTTTTATTTTTTAATTGAGAATGAATCTCATTATTATTGTATACACAATTCAGATCGTTGTCCAGTGTTTAATCAATCTTTTTTTCACCATGCACATTTAAAAACCTCTCGAGGATCGGCTGAAAGCGGTTATGACTCTGTTCCACGTATCCCGGGTCTGCTCTCGGCCCTTCCATATCAACCGTTCTGTCACGTTTTTCAATTTCCTGATCGTCATGGTCAATCAGGTTCTGGATTCCTTCAACAGTCATTTCAGGATGGAATTGAAAACCTAAAATATGATCTGTATAAAACCCTTGGACAGGCGTTAATTCAGTACTTCCGAGCGGTTTTGTTCCTTTTGGAAGATCGTATATATCGCTGTGCCAATGGAACATCGGAATCGTCAGTTCTCTCACTTCGAAATCTTCAAGGAAATCAGAATGCCAATGCATTTCCGCCCATCCCATTTCGTACTTTGGCAGTGAAGATACTTCCGTGCCTAGAATGTGCGCGATCATTTGCGAGCCGAGGCATATCCCGATTATTTTACGTTTTTCGTTGATTGCTTTTTCAATATAATCCGCCTCTTTTTGCATCCATTCTGTTTCCGGAAGCTCCTGAACGCTCATAGGACCTCCCAGCACAACCAGAACATCATCACCGGACAATACCGGATAATCATCAGGCTTCTTCGCATCTATATAATGCAGCTCACAGCCCCACGCTTTTGACCATTCTTCGAGGTATCCTGCATTGTCATACCATACATGCTGCAAACAAATAATTTTCATCCTGCATTCCTCTTTCCTCTCACTCAATCATCAATTATTTGAAGAACTCGCAGTTGCAGCTGCACCTGCTGATACGGCAGCAAGAACCGCCGCCTGCTGTGCCTGCAGAATTGATTCAATTGTAGAAGCCAGACCTACATCCAGCACATTATTTTCCTCAACCTTAGTCTGGAGCACAAATCGGACTGCTGTCATAAAACAAATATCTTTATGCCACTTAAAGTTTTTCATACTGATCAGCTCATCATAGACCTCTTTGACTTCACCAATCAACGCTGACGGCGTTCCTGCAAGTGCTAAAACGCCAACGATCGGCAGATGGTTGCCACGCAGTTTTATTTTCCGGGTTTTTAAGTCATCGAGCCATGTGACAGTATTCTGCACAAGCAGCTGTCTGTTATCCTGCCGACCGTATGTAAGAATCTGGGACAGGAATTGACGGTTGTTGCCCTTAGCAAGTACGATATGGAGCTGATCGTAGTAATATGCCATATCATCAAGCAGTTCTTCCTCTTCTCCTTCTTCTTCAGCAAGCAGAATGGATAAAGGATAATCTTCATGTGATGTTAAAAAGAAGTGCTGCTTTTTCATTCCTGTATACATGCTTTTTGCCCGCGCCACATGCCTATCCATTTCCTCATCTGTATACTCTTCAAGTGATGCATATAATGCATAAGCTGCGATATAGGCATGCGGACTCCTTGAGTATCCTACTTCAATCAGTTTTTCATAGACGGCCATCATTTCTTCAAACGCTTGTTCAGGGTTATTGAATTTTGATAACAGCATGCCTGAGATGAGCAGACGAAGGTCAGCAGACTGAATGTAGGCAAACTGACTCGATTCTTTTTTAATTGTGTCATTAAGTGCAATCAGCTTATTCATCTCAAGCGGGGTATCAGCTGTTACGAGCTGTCCTGCAAGCATCATCAGTGAGGTATTATTTACCCGCCAGCGATATTTCTTTCTCAGCTGTTCATAGATTGCGACATAACGTTCTATTTGAGCTGTTGTCTCCATTTAAATCACCCTTTTGCCTTATTTACGTTCAAATACCTGTCCGAGAAAGCGCTCAAGCTGCGCTGTATCCTGTATGGATTGGTTACATTCTTTACTGTCATAACATATATATTGTCCATAAGATTTTAATCCCTCTGATTCGCGCGGCCTGTTTTGAATACTTGTCATTGCAACGTCACCATAACGGTTACAGATACTGCAAATGCCTTTTCTTGCTGAAATCACATATCTGCCCTGGATCCCTTTAAGTTCTCCGTCTTTTTCGTACACAAAATACTGTTTACTTTGTCCAAGGTCTTTCCAGCCCAGGTAAGTCAATGCACGAAAATCAATGTCAGAGAGATCCGGGATCAGTAACTTTTTAACCTTTGAAAAAAGCCCTCTCAGGTCAGCCGGTGTCACTTCCGGAAACGACTTTCTGTAAGGCGTGAGGTCCATTAAGAACTTCACCCGTTCCTCTTCGGTCTCCAGTGCAGATACACCTGAGATCAGGTTCCTCTGTTCTTCACTCAGCCCATCAAATACGTCATGTACTTTTGCTTCTGCCGCTTCCTTCACAGCTGTTTTGACGCCTTCATCAGACGTACCACCGGCCTGTCGCTGCATTCCGTTAATCTGGGATTTGATTACGTTAAATTGTTCGTTAGAGATAAATTGCTCCATTAAAAAAGCCCCTTTACTTCATTTGAACTTGTCACTTTATATACTGACTTTCCTGCTGAATAGTTTCATTAATTAACCGCTTCTCTATGCATATACCCAGTTTTGAACCTTTTGACTCATAGGAATGCAACTGGCGTATTCTTTCTGTTATCTGTACACTTGTCTTAAAATGACTTGCAAAGGATTGATTAAAAATGAGATTTGGCGTTACAGGCACGAATTGGATCACAGATACATTTATAGAGGCGGCACTTGCAGCAGATCACGCTGAAGTAACAGCTGTTTGTTCAAGAAAAGAAGAAACAGCGCGTACTTATGCGGAAAAGCATCAATTACCCCATACATATACTTCACTTGAGGAGATGTGTGACAGCGGCGAGATCGATGCTGTTTATCTGGCTACACCGAATGCTGTGCATCATGAACAGGTATTAACCTGTCTGTCAAAAGGGATACCTGTCCTTTGTGAAAAACCGCTTACCGCGACAAAAGCGCTGGCGGAAAAATGTATTGCAGCTTCAAATGAACATCAGGTTTTACTGATGGAAGCAATGAAATCAACAGTCATGCCGAATTTTCGCCGTGTGAAGGAACTGCTATCCGAGATCGGAACAATCAGACAGGTACGCTTTCAATACGGTCAGTACTCCTCCCGCTATGACAAATTCAAGGCAGGAGAAATTCTGAATGCATTTAAGCCTGACCTCGCAAATGGTTCATTAATGGATCTTGGCGTGTATACACTGTATCCGATTATTTCTCTCTTCGGGGCTCCGGAGCGGATCCAGTCAGACAGTACACTCCTTCATACCGGAGTAGACGGCCAGGGCGCAGTCTTGCTTTCTTATGAAGGGATGACGGTTACTGCCAGCTATTCGAAAATTGCAGACAGCTTCCTGCCGAGTGAAATCTCAGGGGAAAATGGGGCGATTCACATTGACCACATCAGCTCACCGGGAAAAATTACGCTGATGACCAGAGAAGGTACCACTGATCAGTCGGTTGCACAGGATAAACCATCGATGGCTTATGAGATAGAGGAATTTATCAAAACAGCTAAAGAAGGCAATATTGAGTCTTCTATTAATACACATGAGATGTCACTGAAGACAGTTGAACTCATGGAGCAGATTAGAAAACAGCAGGGGATTGTGTATCCGATTGATTCACTTTAGTTTTACGTAAGGAGGCTGGGACAAAAACTAGCCAAAGACTAAAATAAAAGGCGCTGATCATCTAAAAAGATGGTCGGCGCCTTTTATTACCAAATATTTGTGCTGGTTTA
>NZ_JXRQ01000009.1 GCF_000829445.1 Jeotgalibacillus alimentarius | reverse complement strand
ACTAAAATTTACGTTCATTATAAAAAAATGTCCGTGGGAAGGTTGCACCTTCCCGCGGACATTTTCAATTATTCACTGGTTTTGTCCCAGCCTCTTTTTAATTTCATCAGCCAACCAATCACCTTTCTTTCAAAAAACATATTTCACTTCCGTTACACCAGCTTTACATATCCCCCCCGTATGTAAGCGTTATCCAAAATATTTCCTGCAGATTTAACCCTTGTGTCATATTTGTTAAAATGCTATGTTTTTAAAGGATTAATTTTAAGGAGGATTTTTAACGTGAATATAAAGAAGTTTAATATTCGTGCGGTTTGTGCAGGACTTTTAGCTGCTGCAGTTCTTGCCGGCTGCGGCTCTGATGATTCATCTTCAGAGGAAACAACGGCCTGGGATGATATACAGGAAGAAGGCGTGCTGAAGGTAGCTACGTCAGGAACACTTTACCCGACATCATTTCACGAGTCAGAAACAGATGAACTGACAGGTTTTGAGGTTGAAGTTGTAAAAGAACTGGCTAACCGCCTGGACCTTGAAGTCGAATGGGAAGAAATCGGTTTTGATGGCATGCTGACAGCTGTTAATACAGGTCAGGTTGATCTTGCGTCAAATGATATTGAAATCACTGAAGAAAGAGAAGAAGATTTCGCCTTCTCTACACCAATTAAATATTCGTATGGTACTGCAATCGTACGTGAAGATGACCTTTCAGGAATTGAAACGTTTGAAGACCTTGAAGGCAAGCGCGCTGCCGGTGCAGCCACTTCTGTCTATATGGACCTTGCGCGCGAATATGGCGCTGAAGAAGTGATCTATGATAATGCAACGAACGAGCAATATCTTCGTGATGTATCTGTGGGTAATACAGACGTGATCTTAAACGATTACTACCTGCAGACATTAGCACTTGAAGCATTTCCGGACCTTGGCATTGTGATTCACCCTGACCTTCAGTACAGCCCGTCAGAGGTTGGTCTTGTGATGAACAAGGATAATGAAGAACTCATTGAGCAGGTGAATACAACACTTGAAGAGATGCTTGAAGACGGCACAATTGCTGAGATTTCAGGTGAATTCTTTGCAGGTCAGGACGTTACGCAAAAGCCTGATATCGATTTTGAACAATAAGGTTTAACAGAAAGGAGCGGCCGCTATGGACGGAATCCGCTGGGATTTATTATTTGACCCTGAGCTTGCGTGGGAATCACTTCCCTATGTCATGTCAGGGATCGGCTATACCCTGCTGATCTCTATTGTCAGTATGGCGGCCGGTCTTGTTCTTGGCTTTTTCATCGCACTTGCGAGAACATCTAAATTCAGTGTTTTACGATGGCCTGCCCGTACGTATATTTCTTTTATGCGCGGGGTGCCTATTCTCGTTATATTATTTCTCTTATATTTCGGAATGCCTGTAATTGGTGTGCAAATACCAGCTATCTATGCAGCTTTGATTGCATTCAGTGTGAATAGTGCAGCTTATATAGCGGAGATTATCAGATCATCTCTTTCTGCAGTGGATAAAGGACAATGGGAATCTTCTAAAGCGCTTGGCCTTACCTACTGGCAGACGATGTATGGCATTATTCTTCCACAGTCTATTAGAACAGCAACGCCGCCACTCGCGAATGTATATCTTGATATCATTAAAGCAACGTCCCTTGCTGCGATCATCACCGTACCTGAAATCTTCCAGCGTGCACGTATTGTTGGCGGACGGGAATTTGACTTTATGACCATGTACATCGTAGTCGCACTGATCTACTGGGGAATCTGTTCACTAATGACAGTTTTCCAGAACTATCTTGAAAAGAGATATGAAGAATACCTATAGAAAATGCCCGCCGGCTCATTGTCCGGCGGGCATTTTTTATGATCCTGTAAAAATGAGGTACGATACTACAAAATATCCGATCACAATCAACAGTGAAGGAAGAATATACGTAAATGTTGAACTTGCTTTCTTTTTAACAACTGAGAACATTACGATGATAGATAAAATTGTTACACCGATTGCGGTGAAAATATGAGAATCAGATACAGCTGAAAGAATAGATCCTCCACGGTAGAAAACATCTGAACCTGCAATGATCAGCATGTTAAAGATGTTACTTCCAAGAATCGATCCGAGTGCAAGGTTCACGTTCTTCAGTCTGAGCGCCACAAACACTGCCACTGCTTCAGGCAGAGAAGTTGTTGCAGCAATCAGAAAACTGCCGACAAAGCTTGAACCAAGCCCTGTAACTACAGCGATCTCATCACCCATAATTGAAAGCACAGTACCTGCTCCCATAATCACAATTGCTGCAATAATAAAGCCAACGACCGCATGCTTCACACTCATCGAAAAGCTCGCAGCCACTTCCTTATCTTCTTCTGGCGCGATTGCCTGCTCAACGCCTCCTGAATTCTCTGGAAGCTTACTGATAATGAGCATCCCAATGATATAAGCAGCTGCAATAATGAATGCATCAAGGCCTATACCAAGGAAGGTCGTATCAATTCTCAGGTAAAGTGCCACCAATGTTAACACTGTCAGCAGAAGTCCAAGCCCTGCAGTATGCAAATGACTGTTACTTGCATCTAAAAAGAGCCTCTTCTTTCTGAAAAACAGGTCAAACCCGGCAATAATAAACAAATTAAACAGGTTTGAACCAAGCATATTTCCAATAGCAATATCCGGGTTATCAATCACAACAGCTGATAAGCTCGTTGTCACTTCCGGTAAAGATGTGGCCCCAGCCAAAAGCAATGTACCGACAAGCATGCCGCCCATTGCTGTCTTTGTGCTGATCACATCTGCATAAGTCGATAACTTAATGGCTGCATAGACCGTTACAATTGCAGCTAATAAAAACCATACAAATACCAATCCGATTCCTCCTCAAATCCTGTTATCGAAAAAAGACCCTTTTATGAGCGCTCACCAAATTGAACACTCATAAAAAGGTCTTGCGTACTCTGCTGATGCAGAGCTCAATGAACCGAGCAGTCAGCCTGCCGTAATGACGATTCATCAACCCGTTAAGGTCGCTACTCCCCTTTTTAGGGACTTATTCGTTTCTACTAATATACCATAATTCACACTGATTGAAACCTATTAACTACATTCATCTAATCGGGGCTTTAGGTATTGATGATCTTTCTGACAATCAGCTCCTATGTCTGTTACAACACGGGCGCGCTACTTTCTGTGATTACTTGTTTTCATGTTTCAATCCCCGTTGCTCAATCAGGTTCTTTAACGTCTTCAGGTCCTCTGTCAATTTCTCTTCCAGGCTTCTGTTATAAAAAATAGCTGCCGGATGAAAAGTCGGAAAGATTTCGTACGTTTCTTCAGTCCAGCTGAATGTGCCGGCATCCGGACTTTCAAGGTATTGAACCGGCTGTTTTAACAATTGCCCGTGGACCTGCGTGACTTTTTTATCTTTACCCGCAAGACGTTGCAGTCCGATATTGCCAAGCGTCACAATCAACGGGGCTCTCACATTTTTCACTTCATAATCAAGGATTGCCGCATGCGCTTTAATCTCACCGGCAGTAGGCGCGCGGTTGTATTTCCGTTTAATCATTTCACCTGTGCTGCGGTCTTTTTTCTCCCCCCATTTATAAGGACGGCTTCTAACAGCACTTGTGATATAGACGTCATCCCGTGTCAGACCAAGAAATTCAAGGGACTGCATCAGTTCCTTACCGGCTCTCCCGCTGAATGGGATGCCATTATGTATTTCAGTTTCCCCGGGCGCTTCTCCCACAAGCATGATGACAGGATTTTCAGGTCCCTCACCATAGACGAAGCCCTCAACCGGATAATCTTTTATTCTTTCTTTCCCCTGTTTTGCCAGTGATTCAGGAATTCTCATCAAAAGCACCTCCATGGTTTTTCATTCCCTTGAATATGCTTATATAAAACAGGGTCATCAAAAGCATCTTGAAAAAGTTCGCGGATTCGTTCTAATAATAAAACTGAAGTAATAGCTTATAATCAGCAAAAGCAGAACCCCTTTATGAAGTTCTGCTTTTTGCTGTCATTATGCTTCTTCGTTGAATGTTTCTGTTAAGACTGGCACGATCTGCTTTTTACGGGAAACAACGCCTTCAAGGAGGGCAGTCTGATTCGTAAACGGTACCTTAAATGCTTTTTCAGCCAGAGATACGTGTGTACCTTTCACGATCATTGTAGAGTTGCTGTTTAAAATATCTGTTACAACGACTGCGAATAAAGATAGTTTCTCTTCTACAATTGCCGCTTCAGCCGCCACTTCAATCTCATCCTGCAGATTCAGAACGTCCTGTGGATCTACTGCATTGATCTGAGCAATCTTCACCTGGTGTCCGCCCATTTCAAAAACTTTGGCATCAAGTGAAATTAACTCTTCTGCTGTTTTCCCGCTCAGGTCTGCACCTGCTTTTAACATTTCAAGTCCATATTCTTCTGCGTTCACACCGGCAATCGTCTCAAGTTCTTTTGCCGCTTTAACGTCTTCTTCCGTGCAGGTCGGCGATTTGAATAGCAGAGAATCTGAAACAATAGCAGACAGCATTAAGCCTGCGATATTCTGAGGGATCTCTACGCCGTGCTCTTTATAAAGCTTTAACAGAATCGTTGCCGTACAGCCAACCGGTTCTGCGCGGAAGTATACCGGGTCACTTGTTTCAAAGTTCGCGATTCTGTGATGATCAATGACTTCAATAACTTTCACTTCATCAAGGTCATCCACACTCTGCTGGCGCTCATTATGATCAACAAGAATAACGCGGTCTGTTTCACCAGCTGCTTTTTCGATCAGTCGAGGCGATTCGGCATTAAACTGCTTGAGTGCATAAGCCGTTTCATCATTAATTTCCCCAAGCCGTACAGCTTCTGTTTCCATACCGATTTCGTTCTTTAAATGTGAATAGGCAATTGCCGATATAATTGTATCTGTATCAGGACTTTTGTGTCCAAAAACCAATGCTTTCGTCATGATATAACTCCTTTATACGGATGATTTTAAATACCTCTTCCATTCTACCAATTTTAGCGCAGGGATTGAAGTGTTATTGCTGATCAGTAAATAATTTCATTCAACGCAAAAAAGAGCGCAGCAGCGCCCTTTCTTTCGAGTTACTAAATGCAACAGCAAAAAAATAGCTGTTATTTTTTTCTTAGCAGCTCCAGCGTTTTCTCAATATTGTTCAGCAACTCCTTATCAGGTACCTGCTTTTTCTCTTCCCTTTTCACAGGACGGTCCATGATGCTGAATGGCTTCTTTGTGTAAGTCGTTGCGCTGAGGTTATCAATCTTTTCTAAAATGGCTACGTGACTGATTCTCACGTATTTTCCTTCTTCATCGTAGAGTTCTTCATTTACACTGATTTGCGTTTTCACTTTTTCCCCTTCAACCAGCCCTTTATCAACAGCTGTTGTCCAGATGAAGCGATTTTCAGCAGAGTCAGTGAAATGAATCACATTCGATAAATGTGACTTAACCCGGGGTTTAACGTGCACTACTTTAAGGTCAATCGTAATCCTCATTCTTTTGCAGACCCTCTCTCTCATATTCTATATGTATAATTTTCCACCCGGCCCAATTCATTACCAATAAAATGAAAAGTACAGAGGACTTTTTCAGTATAAAGGATAGACCACTGGTTTTGTCAATTAGTAACTTTATCCACATAAATCAATATTGTCGATTTTCCTTGCTCTGATAGGATTTAATTATATATATTTTTTTTTGAACTTTTCAATCTATTTTTGATTTATTATACGTTTGTCGAAAAATGTTCATATATTATAGAAAGAATTATTTTTGATATATCTTTAATTTTGATGGATTTGTTTCATTTTGGGGGCACAGGAGGGACGGAGCTTGCTGTGCCAAAATGAGAATGATTCTAAAAATAGCACACTAAGCTCCGTCCCCGGTGTGCCTCCTTAAAAAAACCGCAGACAGTCAAAACACTGCCCGCGGTTTTATGTTAATCATGATTTCGATAAAAACTTCACACATACAGGTTCCGGCACTTCTACTTTCACTCCTGTTTTAGTGAGTCTGCCGGATTCTTTGTCTCGCTTCAGCAGGACAAGTGAGTCACTTTCCTGATTAGCCGCTACAATATAAGCTTCAGACGGATCCAGTACAAAGTCTCTCGGCCAGTTCCCTTCTGTCTCTGCGTATTCAATGTGAGTCAGCTCTCCATTGTCTTCAGCTGAATAGACAGCAATTGAGTTATGCCCTCTATTGCCGGCGTAGACAAATCGGCCGTCTGATGACATATGAATGGCACTTCCCTGACTGTTCTCTGTAAAGTCGCCGGGAATCGCCGGAATTGCCTGAAGCTGTCTGAAGGCTCCGGTACTGCTGTCATAAGCAAGTACAAGCACTTCATTACTCAGCTCTGTCATGACATATGCCAGCGGTTTGTCAGGGTGGAACGTTAAGTGCCTTGGACCGGCACCCGGCTCCGCATTAAACACACCCGCCTGCTTTAACTCTCCGCTCTGATAGGTATATGAAATGATTTCATCCGTTCCAAGGTCGACTGTCACAAGGTATTTACCATCCGGTGTAAAACCGCTGAAATGAGCGTGGGCCGCATCCTGGCGCTCATGGGGCCCTCCACCTTCATGCTGAATCAATGAAAGCTGCTCAGTCACTTTACCAGTTTCTTTATCACGCTTGAATAACGCAATCGTGCCGTCAAGATAAGTAGCTGATGCCGCAAACTCACCGTCCGGACTGACGCTTACGTGACAAGGCGATCCATCCCTTTCATTAACATGAGCAATAGCGGATAAAGAATCCCCAATTCTATATGATGCTATGCCACCAGGTGCAACTGTATACAGGTACTCCTGTTCTGCATCCATATTGACATAGGTAGGACTCTTACTTTCTGCCGCTACCCCTTTTACAGTTAAGTTTTCTTTTTCAGTATCAAGTTCAATCTCATATACACCCTTGCTGGACTTTTTAGTATATGTACCAATAAAACCTCTATATTTTGTCATCAAAATCGCTCCTCTCATCTTTATTATCTTTCCTTATTTTCATGCAGGAAAACGCAAAAATCAAATTAACAGCCATGCAATGAACGGAATTGTGGCAAGACTCAGCAGTGTAGAAGCAAAAATCGTCACAATCGCAGTTTCTTCTTCACTGGTAAACTTGGAAAATAAGACGGCTGTAATCATAGCTGATGGCATAGCTGCCTGAATGACGATCAATTGTGCTGTCCAGCCTGTAAATGAAAAGAGTGATAAGACCCCCATCACTGCAAGTGGAATCACCAGAAGTCTGACTGTAACCGGGAACCAGAGCATTGGGAAAAGTACTTTTTTCCCTCTTTTTAAAAGCGGAGGAAGCAGCATGCCGACATACAACATCGCCATTGGTGCTGCAAGTGCTGCAAGCATCTCAACGAACTGAATCATCATGCCGGGCGGTTTAAAACCGCTAAGCGCAACGATCATCCCAATGACAATTGAAATGACAGGCATATTAATGACAGCCTTGAGCTGACTGATATGGAATTTCCCTTCCGACTGCAGCATGTAAATCACAACCGTATAAACAACCAGACTGAGCCCGGCATCAAAAATTGCTGCAAGAAATCCTCCTGCCGGACCAAAAATCGTAGCAGCAAGCGGGATGCCCAGGAAGCCGGTATTGCCAAGGGCGCCAAGGATCACCATCTTCTTACCGAACATTGAGCGTATTTTCAATAGTACTGTCAGGATTTTAACAAATATGAGTGCACCAATATGATACACAATCGAAATGGCAAAAATCAGTCCCGCTTCTGCCAGCGCATCTCCTGTTAAATCCACACTGAAAACACCATTTAAAATGACAGCCGGCACTGCAATATTTAATATGATTAATATAAGTACTGATTTCACCTCAGCAGTGACATTTACTCTGAGTGCAAAAATTGAGCCTGTCGCAATCATCAGACCCATGACAATAATGGTAGAAATAACTGTTTGAATGTCCATCCTTAAACTTCCCTCAACATTTAATTTTTTCAATCGTACGCTACTTATCCAGATATGTCCAACCGATTTATTTACTGTTCAGGTTTACTGTACGTTTGACCGGGAAACATGACTAGACAATACATGAAAAATAATGTTAGAGGTGCTAATATGTTTCAACTTAAAGATATATGGACTTTCTTATGGTCTTTTCTTCTGGTATTTCCGACCGTATCACTTGTTCACCAGCTTGGACATGCGTTCTTCGCAAGAATTTTTGGCGGAACTTGCACATTTGCACTGGGCAGAGGCAAAAAGCTTTTTGAATTCGGCGGGATCAGTATTCACAGTATTTATTTTCTGGATTCATTTTGTAAATACACTTCACTGAAATATAATAATCGTTTAACCAATACACTCGTTCATCTCGGCGGCGTCATATTTAATTTCGGCTCAATATTAATAATCAATATGTCTATCATGCAAAACCTGATTGATCCTGATATTTTCTTCTATCAGTATTCATATTTCTCACTGTACTTTGCTGCATTTTCACTGCTGCCGGTTAACTTTGGCAACGGTAAGTTCAGTGACGGCTATGCCGCCTACCGTATTGTCAGATACGGAGATGAACTGCAGCTCGAGAATTAATAGATCCACATCATGTTAAAAAGGAAGATGCCCTATGCCTGAAGGTCCTGAAATCAGACGTGCAGCTGACCAGGTTGAAAAAGCTTTGAAAGACCGGCAAGTCATGGAAGTTCACTTTGCATTTGACCACCTGAAGGATTACGAAGACTTTTTCACAGGTGCAAAGGTGTTGAAAATTGATACAGTCGGCAAAGCAATGTTAATGCGTTTTTCAAATGGATTCACAGTCTATACGCACAATCAGCTTTACGGTAAATGGATCGTCAGGAATGCTTACAATTATCCAAAAACCAATCGACAGCTCCGATTCGCCGTTCATAATGAAAAAAAGTCTGCACTGCTATACAGTTCATCAGATATTGAGGTCATGCGCGATGAAGAAGTTCACCTGCATCCTTTTATCCAAAGGGCTGGTCCTGATGTATTAAATGATCAGGTAACAGTGAAAGATCTGATCGAACGGATCTACTGTAAGAAGTTCAGTGGCAGAAGATGGACAGCACTTCTGCTTGATCAGGGCTTTGTAGCGGGGAATGGAAATTATCTGAGGAGTGAGATCTTATTCAAAGCAGGTATTCACCCCTCTCTCAGACCCAAAGACTGCAGCGCGGAGCAAATTAAAGCAGCGGCAGAAGCAATCATTCATTTAACAGTTCAGTCCTATGAAACTGGCGGCATTACAAATGATCTTGACCTCGCAAACAAATTGAAGGCTGAAGGTAAAAAGCGGCCGCAATACAGACACTGGGTGTTCAACCGTGCGGGCCAGTCCTGCAGAATTGATGGTACACCGATCGAGAAAATCACAGCCGCTTCGAGGAGACTTTATTTCTGCCCTACCTGTCAGAAGATTGAGGAACTGAAGTGAAAAAAGTTATTTTTATCGCAGTTTTATTAACCGGTGCAGGCTGGCTGATCTGGAAAGAGCTTCAGCATCGTGAAGAATTACGCAACCGCCCTGTGCCGACCGGGCTTCATCCAATTGTAGAAGAAAAACAGGATGATCTCGTACAAAGGGCTTCTGAGGAAGGTATCAATATTGTCATTACTGATGGCTTCAGATCATTTGAAGAGCAGGATGAAATCTATGCACAGGGACGTACACGAGAGGGGAATATCGTGTCTTATGCTGAAGGTGGAGAATCTTATCATAACTATGGTCTTGCGATAGACTTTGTCCTCCAGACGGACGATGATGTCATTTGGGATCTGGAGTATGATGGAAACGGTAATGGTGAATCTGACTGGATGGAAGTTGTGGAAATTGCGAAAGACCTCGGGTTTACCTGGGGCGGGGATTTCAGAGGATTTAAAGATTATCCCCATTTCGAGATGCGGTTTGGCTTGTCGATCCGCGAGTTGAAGCGTGGAGAGCGTCCGGATGAAGGACCGGTTGTTTATTGAAGGAAAAGCGAAATTAGAGCGAGATATGGCCGGACGCTTGAATAAGTAAAAAGGTGATAGAAATCACATGAAAGGTTATAGATAAAAGTAAAAAAATCATAGATATATCCGGCCGATACTGAAATAAGTTTGATTAACCAGAAAGATAACGCAATTAATCCAATAAGTCATAGATAAAACACCAAAGCTGATAGAAATAACCAACGATCCTCTATTCATCTATATAAAAAGCGATCATTCCACAAACTGGAATGATCGCTTTTTTCAACTCACAATCGAACAAACTTCTTCAATCCTGCTAATGCGATAATCTGCCTGAGATGCTTCTTCTTCTGAGCCAAACCCATATGTACAGAAAATGACCGGGATGTCATGTTCTTTAGCAGCTTCTATATCAGAATAACGATCACCCACCATAAACGCTTCAGATTTTCCGAACTTATCAAAGTGCGCCGTTAAGATATCTCCCTTTTTCTCACCATGGATTGTACCAAGACAGATCGGTTCTGAGAAATAATGTCTGATATCCTGTGAATCCAATATCATATCAAGATAATGAGTGCCGCAGTTTGATGCAGTTGTCAGTGTGTGACCGTTATCTTTTAATTGCTGAAGTGTTTCTTTGACACCAGGGAATAAAATATCCTTCCCTTTTACCAGCTGATCAAGGAATTCACTTCTCCGTCTTCTGATAATCGTAATTTCCTGAGGAGTAGCATCCGGAACAACCTTTGCCCAGAACGCATTTCCTGTTAACCCGTAAGCTGACTGAAGCGTTTCTTTTGACGGCTCCTGAATATGAGGCATGTCTTCTACTGCCAAGTGTAAAGCCTGAAGTAAGTAGTCAGTGGAATCAATAATGGTTCCATCAAGATCGAATAAAATCAGTGCCACATTCTTATCCTCCTGTTTTGTCTTTTTTATTATTATGGCATACTTTCGCCAGGAAGGAAAAAATGAGTGAATGTTCACAATACTTTCCGATTCACATGATGATGTCACTTACACTGTTTGATTCCTTTTACTTGTGTTTTTTTCAGCCTCGTAAAATAGTCTTTAATAATTTCTTCGTCTGAATGAGGAATATATTCTCCTTTAATAATCTGTGCACCGTTAATACATCCGCTCGTCAGCAGAATCAAGTCCCCTTCATTAGACTGGGCCAAGGCTTTTAATACCCCTTCTTTTCTTGTTAAAGAAGTCGTAATTGAAGGATCATAAGGGTTTTTAAATCCAGTCATTACCTGATCAACAACTTTACCTGGATCATGGTGGCCCGGGTGATCGACAGTGACTACGATTTCATCTGCCTGCCCCTCTGCAGTTTCAGCCATACGCGGCATTTTATTAAAATCACGGATACCGATTCCGGCAATCATCGCAATCATTTTCTGATGAGGCAGCTTTTTGGCTTCAGCCAGTAGACTCTTTAATGCAACAGGCGTATGGGCGTAATCGATAATAATCTTGCGGCCGCCATATTCTTCAACAACCTGAAAGCGGCCTTTTGGATTCTCAATGTTTTTTAGTAAAGGAATGATCAGGTCGATGTCAAAACCGTGATGAAGTGCAGTACCTATGGCGCTGAGCAGGTTGTGCACATTGTAATTCCCGTACACAGAAGAATTCACCAGATAAGACTGACCATGGACGAGCAATTCAAACATCGTTCCGCTCTCAGATACATGGCAATTATCAGCAATCAGATCCGCTCCCGAATGCCGGTCGAGGCTATAGGTAATCAGATCCCCCTCAAAGCGGGCTGAGAGTTCTCTGCCCATTTCATCATCGATATTGACAACAGCTGTATCCGCCTGATCAAACAGCATCATTTTTGCTTCTTTATAGTTGGCAAATGTTTTATGATATTCGAGGTGTTCAGTCGAAATGTTAGTATGAATGGCTGTATCAAATTGTATGCCATGCACTCTTTTCTGGTCGATGGCGATAGATGAGACTTCCATTACGACTGCATCATCCTGCCTGTTCGACAGATCATGGAAGATGGCATGCAGATCTGAAGCCTCCGGAGTTGTTGGCGTGCTTTTTTTATAGATAATCTCTTCCTGGGATGCGAAGATACCGTTTGTGCCGATTGAACCAGTCTTCAAACCGCATTGCGTTAACAGCGACTTGACGAATGCAGCGACAGTTGTTTTGCCGTTTGTTCCTGTAACACCAATCGTTTTAATATTCCGCTCAGCCTGCTCATAAAAGTGAATAGCAAATTGGGCAAAAGCTTCACGGCCATCCTCTACTACACCAAATGCGCGGTCAGGATACTGTACTGAAACCTTTTCAATCAGTTTCTGATCAGTACCAATGATCATCATCGCACCATTTTCAATCGCTTCATGCATATGATTGTGCCCGTCTGAGTTTTCTCCCTTCAGGCAAAAAAATACACAATGATCGCCGGCCTGTCTCGAATCGTATGCCATATGACTGACCTGCTTCATCGGTGTATTATAATATGCAGTGATAAACGATAATTGATCTAAATGAATAAACATGTGTCATCCCCTGTCTTTTTTTACTGATACCTATTCCTTTCCCCTAATTTCGACAGAAAATGCACACTTGCTTATATTTAGTTCCCGGGATGTGTTTTATTTAAAATTAAGCTCTGTTAAAGTTGGCTGTTGATTTCCGCTTCAGGGGGAACGCTTTCCGCAGGGCGTGCGGTGAGCCTCCTCGGCTTCGCCTGCGGGGTCTCACCTGTCACGCTTCTCCTGCTGGAGTCGTCCCCCTTCCGCTCCAATCAACAGCAGTGCTAAAACAACATTAAGCTTTAACAAAGCCTAAAATTATAACGGATTATCCATTATCACACTCACATACCATTAAGACATTTCCATCAGGATCTTCAAACGTAAAAAACTCCTCAAATTCAATTTCACTGATGTGATCAGCCTCGAAATCCTTCACATATTCATAACTTTTTTGAATGTCTGTCGTATTAAAATGAAATAATGGTGCACGATGTTTTTTCGATTTCTTATAGATTTTCTGATCCAGTACAAGATTATGACCATCACGCAGCCTCAGCACATATAAATGGCCATTAATGATTTCATTAGTCGGGTCAATACTTAACAGACCGCAATACCAGTCTCTGGCAGCTTCGACATCTTTTACTGCAATAAATGTTGCGCCGATTTTCGGTTGAATAGGGTTTTCCACATACATTCCTCCTCACTGTTCATACAGAACCATTTCCTTATATGTTTCAGTTTTTTCTGCCTGTCTGTTCAATTTGAACAAAGTGTTTTAAGATAGAGAAAAAAGTGTTTATCTGGAGGGTATTATGACTATCATCAGAAAAGCCAATGAAGCCGATATTCCGGCTATGAATGATATCTACAACCAGGCGGTACGTGAGACCGTAGCGACATTTGACTTGAATCCCCATACGCTCGAACAGCGGACAGACTGGTTCAGCCGCTATCAGGACCGCTATCCGCTTTTTACAGCTGAGATTGATGGTGAGGTTGCAGGCTATGGCAGCCTGAGTCCATTTCGCGACAAGGAAGCCTATAGGGATACGGTAGAGCTTTCTATCTATTTATCACCGCGTTTTCAGGGAAATGGATTGGGCAAGAAAATGATGAATGTATTAATTGAGGATGCAAAGAAACGTGGATTTCATACAATTATCAGTGGCATCACAGGTGGGAATGAAGTGAGTGTCAGACTGCATGAACGCTTCGGATTTGAGTTTGTCGGGAATTTTAAAGAGGTTGGCCATAAGTTTGGAGAATGGCAGGATGTCCATTTTTATCAGCTGATTATAAAGTGAAGTAGCATGACGTTTTGGTGTTGCGGCTGAGATCATTTAGCTGCGGGTTAATTCCATCACCTTTTGAGTTTTATCTATCGGGTCGGGTGATGATTGTGACACCTTTTATCCGAATTCGCACTACGCCCTGCCGGCTTCAGATAAATGCGGTACCTATCTACATCATTCTATCACCAATTGAAAGAATTCCATCAGCTTTAACCTTCATTCTATCGCGGTCAATCCAATGAAAAAAGAGGCTGGGACAAAACCAGTGAATAATTGAAAATGTCCGCGGGAAGGTGCAACCTTCCCACGGACATTTTTTTATAATGAACGTAAATTTTAGTAC
>NZ_JXRQ01000008.1 GCF_000829445.1 Jeotgalibacillus alimentarius | reverse complement strand
AACTGATTAAACGCCGCGGTTATGGGTATCGCAATGAACAAAACCTGTTTCATCGCATTTGTTTAGAAACAGGTTCCCACGACTTTTGGTGATGAACCAGGAAATTGAAACCTTTTTACAATTCTTTCGTATATAAGGTAATTACAAATCGAAAAGGAGGCAAACCATGAATACTTTTCACGAAAACAAAACAATGTTGAGCAAATTGGCCGGTATGATGTTTTTTGTCCTCTCTGTTTTATTAATCACAGGCTGTTCAGATACAGGAGCAGCTGAAGAAACTGATAAAAGTAAGGAAGCCATTCAGGCAGTGATTGAAGAAGAGTTCAATGGCCCTGATGAGACATACATTGAATTATCCAATACTGCTATGGAATTACAGCAGGAGGCTCAGAATCAGGAAGAATATGATGTTTACCTGCAGAGTCCTGAATATCAGGAATGGGAAGATTATATGGCTGATACTTATGCTGCTTATTTTACTGAGGATGGATATGAGGATTTTTTAAATGTCACACCTGCATATTTTTATAGTCATTATGAACATGACTATAACATGAGCACTTCTGACATCGAAATCACCCGAAGCGAAAAGAATCCAAAAATATATCGTTTCACTTTTACAGTTGAATATGAGAGCGGTAACAGCGGAGCAGAACAATACGATCTTGAGGGAGAAGCCATCACAACTGAAGAAGGAAAGATTGAGCGGATTATGTATGGGGATCGCGGAGAATTAAGACAGAGGCTTTCAGATGACTCGAACAATCAGAATTGATGGCTGATGGGCAGGTGAAGGAATAATAACTGAACCTGAAGGAATCAAGTGGCTGTGCTGAAGGAATAAACGCGGACAGTGATGGAAATATGGTGATAACAAGGTCGCTGATGGAATAAATTCTAAAATCGATAGAATAATTTTTAAATTGAAGGAAATAAATACAGCACTGAGGGAATTACAAATCAGCCTGAAGGAATAAATTCCACGCTGTAAGGCTGTCCGCCCAGCCTTTCACCCCAATTCAGCACAAAACCATATTGATTCACAAGGAGGAAATATGGATCCAAAAAAACTAATCTACGCAACATTTTATATTATAGGACCGCTTCTCTACTTCACGGCCTACACAACCATACAGTATTTCAACGGAGCCCCTATCGGAGAGACAATGAGTGATGCGCTCTCAATCATCGCACTCTATTTAATCGGAGTGTCGATTCTCTGGCTGTTCACTATGGACAAGCTTGAGCAGGCAATTGAAGCTGATCGGAAAGCAAAGCAGGCGGATCAGAATTGAAATGCAAAAGCAGATCATTATATCCAAATGTTCAATCGCGTTACAATATGGGTATTTCATCCTATAAACAATCATTCAAAACAAAATCAGAAGCGAGTTTTAATCACACGCTTCTGATTTTTGCCTATGCAATTGAATTACAATGCCAAAATAGTTTTCTGGACACAAGGGGGTTTTAGCTAACTCCCAGATAAGAGGGGTTTACTTATTCTTTATTCAATAATAATCCTCTTACCGGACATCGTTATGTATACTATACGTAAATGCATACACTGGGCGATCAGTGCTGTGATTGATTATTTTCTTTTTGCATGTTCAATAAAAACCGGATTGGTTATTTTTTAATTGGCTTTTTCAATAAAGCCGGGGCAATCAAGAGCATAAGCAGCGCCAGAAGGTAAGAAATGATTCCTACATAGAACGCGCCTGTTGATTCTGCCATTCTTTCAAAAGCACTTCCCCCTAACACAGCTGCAATAAAAATAACGCCAAAAATCAGAAAGCTGGCTTTAGCTATTGCTGATTTGTGAGGTCTTTTCCAGGCACGGAAGATGACTTCACGCTGCCACAGACCTGCAGCCATGACAGCAAAATAAAGCGTCATTAACATCCAAAAAAGAGTTGAGCCAAAAGTAATTCTGAAAATCGGAAACACAGCAAAGATACAAAGGCTGCTCATCGTCATCATATATGCTGTCAACGAACGATACCTGACAATTTCCATTCCATTTTTCCACCAACGCCACGATATAATTAACTGAATACAAGTGATGATCGCAAAAATCAGTAAAAAAAACGGCCATTGATTATTCAATGGGATCATACTGAATAAGATACCAAGGATTCCATTTACAATTAAAATAGCAGATGCATTTCCATTGAAAAATCCCTTTACATCTCTGTCACTAACGAAATTCATTTGAAATCCTCCTTCTCATAAAGTTGAGTGATTAATATATTTTTACGCAACTGACTGTTAAAAGTTTCAACATTTATCCAGAACAAATCGTTTTAACTTTATGTTCAATAAGATTAAGATATGGGTATGACATATAGACACTCACTGGAGGGATTAGATCATGCAAAATACCATTCAATTAATTAACCGACCAAAAGGTACACCGACACATGATGATTTCAAGTTTGTAGATGCGCCGATCGGTTCACCTGAACAGGGTCAAGTACTGGTCCGCACGGTTTACATTTCCGTAGATCCTTATCTTCGCGGAAGAATGAACGAGGGCAAATCCTATATTGAACCGTTTAAGTTGGATGAAGTGCTTTCAAGTGCTGTGATTGCGCAGGTTGAAGAATCCAAGTCAGACCGCTTTTCAAAAGGTGACGTTGTCATCGGTTCACTTGGCTGGCAGGAATATTCTGTTGTAAAAGAAAATGAAATCCGTAAAGTCGATCACAAGCAGGCACCTGCCTCCGCTTACTTAAGCGTACTCGGTATGACAGGCCTGACTGCGTACTTCGGACTTCTTGATATCGGTAAACCTAAAGAAGGCGAAACAGTTGTCGTATCAGGTGCTGCCGGTGCAGTTGGTTCTGTTGTGGGGCAAATTGCTAAAATTAAAGGTGCACGTGTAGTAGGAATCGCAGGATCTGATGAGAAAATCAGCTACCTGAAAGACGAGCTTGGCTTCGATGCTGCGATTAATTATAAAACGGAAAATGTTTATAAATCACTGAAGGAACATTGCCCTGATGGCATTGACGTGTATTTTGAAAACGTAGGAGGCGAAATCGGCGATGCCGTACTGCCACTTCTGAACAACTTCGCCCGTATTCCTGTCTGCGGTGCAATCTCAGGCTACAATAAAGCGGAACGGGATATGGGACCTCGCGTGCAGGGCTATCTGATCAAGACCAGCTCACTCATGCAGGGCTTCACAGTCGGCAATTATTCTTCACGCTTCAAAGAAGGCGCAGAAGCACTTGCAGGCTGGCTTAGTGAAGGAAAGCTGAAGTACGAGGAGACTGTAACAGAAGGTTTTGATCATACAGTCGATGCTTTTCTTGATTTGTTCAAAGGGAAGAATCTTGGTAAGGCAGTTGTGAAGGTTAGTGAGATTCAATGATAGTAAACGATCGTTTCTAACCTATTTATAGTAATTGTTTTTATTGATACAATACGGTTAACAGAACCCACCACGCCTCTTAACAATGCGGACCAAGGTGGGTCATTTTTTATATTATGGGAAAGTTTTCTGAGATTAAGGCTTTCTCTTCGGCATCCAAACCCTATTCTGATTTTTGGTTTCAGGGAATTCATCTCCAGCCTCAAGTTTGATCTGAGCCGGATCGTTAACCTGACTTCCTGTTTCACCTATTTCAACATAATAGCCATTGTTCGGTGCTTTCTGACCCGGCTTAAACTGATGGTTCTGCCCCACATTTTTCACTCCTTTTCCCCTTTAGTATGAGCTTCTTTTATAAATTTATCTTTTAGAGATAGCAAACCCGCACCTGTCCTTACGATCGCAAGCGTACTAGCATATTTTCTGGTGACATCAAGCTTTTCAGGCAGCGTAACTTCCTCAAAATATTGAAGTGCACCACCGGTTTGATACCAGTCTTCATTCGTAAAAACGTGCTCATGGTTTTCCCATGCAGTATTTAGCTCAGGACTAAAAATACCCCTGCTCTGCCTTGAAGAAAATACGTGTGGCCAATAGTCCGATCTCGACCCTGTATGAGTTTTACTCTCAACAAAACGCAAAATGTTTTTCAGCTGGTAAGGAGAGGCATACAGCATGCCATACAATTTCTTACCAAGCTCTATTCTTTGTTCGAGTGGAGCAAAATGACTGACGTTCAACCCGATTACTTTTACACGTTGATCCACCTCATAAGGAAAAATCACATGGTTGAGATGAAAAAATTCCTGATATTTAAAGAGTAAAGATTCATACACATGCGTGCGGTAATACGCATTCGATATCAGACGTGTTTCGATATAATGCTGTTCATTAATAATTAATGCAATCGTTAAAAGCTGTGAATGTTGATGTTGCAGAAATGTTTGCCAGATAGGCTCCATAAAAGCTGATACACCAAATTGAGGAAGCAAATGCATATAGTTCTTATTCTCTTCCTTGCTTTTTTCATATAACAGTAGCTGCGGATAGGCGTCATGAAAAATAAAGGCATTGGCTTTCTCTAAAAAACTGAAAAAGTCTATTCTGGACTGTGCTGTAAAAACATGTTCAAGAAGACTGCCCTTTAAATCGGTCATATTCCAGCCGCCGTTTCTCGATACCAGATGCGCAAGTAGAGCCCAATGAACCTCGGGGTGCTTACAATAAAATTCAAAATACGCTTTCGTTCTGGTTACATTATTGAGGTTCAATAAGACGACTTTTTTTCAATATCTGAAACGATCGCCTCTTCAACGGGAAGCGGATGAGGTGCTGGTTCAGCCTGCTCTGCCCAGAGCCTGATACATTCTTCTTCTTTTGTGATCGTTAATTTGCCGGTAGACATCGATTCAGACCCTTCTTTCATAATTAATGAAGTTGATTCAGCGCATCTTTATTTTTATTCAATCTATCCTGCAGCTCCTGCACCGGTTTACTGTCACCTCTCGCTTGCATTGCATTCGTACAGCTGCGTTCCGCCCTTTCAATCTTTTCAAATGCCTCCTTAATTCTTTCGTATACAGGGTTTGTTCGCGCCTGCCTTACTGCTTCTTCTGCATTTTCAACTGAATTGTGAATCTGTATAATCACCTGATCCTCTTTCCAGCTAACATCTGTCTGCTGATCCATTTCTGATCCCTCCACTGTTTTCTATTTATTACGATGGCTGTCAGGGATCATTTTTATGCGTTTACTGAAAAATTTGGATGAACATTTAATAAATAAAATCAGCGAGGCTGTCCATATTAGTAAGGTACCTTATAAAAAAGGAGGTTTTTCTGTTGAGTCGTTCGAATCATCAAACGCCTTCAAAAAACAAAAGATCTCTTCCCCAGACGCCAAAGGGAATGAAGGTTGAGCATGAAAGAAACAGGAC
This sequence comes from Jeotgalibacillus alimentarius, assembly GCF_000829445.1. Classification (GTDB taxonomy): domain Bacteria; phylum Bacillota; class Bacilli; order Bacillales; family Jeotgalibacillaceae; genus Jeotgalibacillus; species Jeotgalibacillus alimentarius. The sequence goes on along the minus strand of NZ_JXRQ01000008.1, from coordinate 320,422 downwards.
TGAGGAATTTGCTCAGGAACTGGGTCTGCATGGTGAGACTGATTCTGATTGCGGATGCGGGGTTAATAAGGACAAGCAGCATAGTAACAGGTAAAGCAAAGAAGTCAGGTTTCGGCCTGACTGCTTTGTTGTTCAATTTACATATTTTCGAAACTTCTTCTCCCTGAAATCGTACGAGTAACAAAGGGAGTGACTACCATGCCAAGATGTACAAACTGTCATACTAAATGGAACCAGCGTGATATCTGGAGGCTAGGCTTTTCAAACAATGGCCGTGACTGCCCTGTCTGCGGGAAGCGGCAATATATTTCCTCTGAGTCGCAGCGCATTATGACGATCGGATTTTGGAGTGTATTGTTCATTCTTATTTTCCCTTTTGCAATTAAACTTAGTGATCAGGATGAACCGTTGTGGTAAGAAGCTGTAAAATTATACTTTTACCCGGAAAGGGTGTGGAAGTCAGATGATGAAGATTTTCAAGCGTTCTTTGCTGATAGGTGTTTTGATTTTTACATTTGCTGTAATCATGCTGGATATTTTTGATGCTTCTCGACCATTTCTGACTGCTTTGATCATTGCGCTGATCATATCTGAGATTATCTTTGCTTACCGGATTGACCAGTATAAAAAGAAAGAAAATATTTAATAAATGTATTTTACTCTTGAACCTTACGTAACGTCATGTTTTATAGTGAAGTCAACGTCAGTTTATGTATGGGAGAGAGTGCAGATGAGTAATCAGATTAATAAAACGTTAGTCTTTGATGGTCAGGTACGTTTATATTTTGTAAATAATACAGAGCTTGTTCAGGAGCTTTTTGAATTACATGAGAATACTCCACTGCCGCTCAAGCTTATGCTGGGTAAAACTGTATCAGCTATGAGTATCCTTTCAGGAAGTTTAAAAGGGCAAGAACGAATGAATTTGCAGATAACAATGAGTCAGCCTGCATATCAGCTTTTTGCTGAGACAGAAGCGAATGGAAATGTAAGCGGATATTTGAATGAAGGTCTTTTAAAAGCTGAAGTTTATGAAAATGCTTTTATGAAAGACGTGATTGGTCCGAATGGCAGGATCCGTGTGATTAAAGGTACCGGAATGAATCAGTTCACAAGCTTCACAACGATGCCAAATCAGGATATCGATCTGGATATTGCGAATTATTTTGCTCAAAGTGATCAGACGCCTACTTTTATACTGACTGAACTTCAATTAAATGAGAATGCTGAGATTCAATCAAGCAATGCAGTGTATGCCCAGCTTTTACCCGGAGCACCTTCCGCCCTGCTTTCTTTAGTCAAACATGCTTTTAACCAGCAGCCTAATCTGGTAAGCAGGTTAAATACTGCTTTATCTGAAGAGTTAGAAAAGCGATTTGAAAACGTAAAAATGATTGGTTCCAGCTCAACACAATTCTTTTGCGGCTGCACAAAGGAAATGTTTTACGGCATGCTGCTGTCAATGAATGAAGAAGAGATAAAGAAAGCGATTGAACAAAATGAAGAGATTGAAGCATTTTGTCATATTTGCGGTAAAACGTATCGTTTCGGACAACAGGATTTATTCAACTTACTTTGAGGGATCATGGAGGGCAAACAAATGAATGAGCTGTGGAAAATTGGTGAGGTAGCTGAACTAACCGGCCTTACGATCCGTACATTACGTTATTATGATCAGATCAAGCTGTTTTCACCTTCAGAGCATACTGAATCCGGTCATCGTTTATATACAAAAGAGGATTTGATCCGTCTTCAGCCAATCCTGTCCATGAAGCAAATGGGCATGCCGCTTGAAGATATTCATCATTTAACATCAAACAAACCGGAGCAGACTGCTGCAGATGTTCTTAAAACTCAAATTCAGCGTGTCAAACAGAATATCCAGGCTCAACAGACGCTTCTAAAGGAACTTGAAGGTGCTCTAAGAATTACCCAGAGTAATCAGATGATGACCATTCAGGAGCTCACAAGACTGATGGAAGCGATGAAGCTGAGTAAAGAAAAATATTTTACGAAGGAACAGCTTGAAAGAATAAGGGAACATTACGACACACTTGATTCAGATACCCTGTCAGCTGCACAACAGCGGTTTGAAAACCTGATCTCCCGAATCCGCATCGAAATACAAAAAAGCACTTCACCTAACGACGGTTATGTACAGCAGCTTGCAGCTGAATGGAATGAGATGATTAATACTTTTTCAAAAAATGATCCAGCACTTCGACAACAGGCCGAGCAGTTTCATGCTGAAAATCCCGGGAATAACCTGCAGTTTGGGATGGATGTGGAAGTGTATCGATTTATAATGGAAGTACTTGAAGACTCTTGACGGCATAGAAAACAAAATAGACAAAGGTCTATTACAAACACTTTTCTTATTCAGTTATAGCAGCTCGTACGGACATTGCTCATTTATGATATTTGTTCATATAACGCTACTATTTCTTCTGTCTTTTTATACGATAGCTCTTTTAAGGAATATCCTTTCTGCAGTAATAGTGTGATGATCATCACTCCAAAGAAGTAGCCCGACTTCCCGGGAAGATCTGAGTCTGCGTTAGCCATAAAGTATTTAGCAAGGAGTTCAGGAGATAATGGGCTGTCAAAGTCATTTGTCATTTCAGAAACAATCCGTTCAGTTCTCTTTTGCAATGCTTTATATTCTTCAACAGTTATCATCATTGTGCTGGAAAGGTTCTCATTTGTCAGTCGCAGATTATTCATCACAAGCGGTGTGAGTACGGCAAGACCTTCAGCTACTGTCAGCTGTTTGACTGTAAGATGATGTAGATCTTCTACATTCTTTAAATACTGAAACCGGCAAAGGTGATTGAATTCATGTGGAATTAATATACTCAGATCAGAATGATTCATTCTCTCAAGACCAAAAAACAAGAACGGCTTATCTGAAATCGGTGCCGCTCCATCAATCCCATCCAGTCCAACAAGCATAAATACATCAAATGCTATATCCATATTAAAATAAACCATGCATTGCCTGACCATGATCTCTATCTCTGCAACAGGATGGCGTTCCAGAGAATATTCAGCCCGCCTCATCATTTCTTTTAAATCCAAGGTGTTTATGTAAGAGCTCAGATCATCCAGGGTGCTCATATATATTTTTTTAAAGAGCACATCAAATATAGTCTGATATTCTTTATAGTAAGACAACCAGCACTCGAAGTTACTTTCATATAGAGATTCCTTTCGAACAATTGACTTGAAGTGGGTTAATCCAACCGTTATATTTACTGCCACCCCTCCTAATCTCTCCTTATTTAAGTACACTCACCTCTATAAATCTTCACAAAAAAAGACAAAGATAACTGTGAATTGATTTTGATCTCTCCTGTTTTCTTAAAACGATTCTTTAAGTAAAACCTAATTGCAGGAGCATTCTTTGAAGCAGTCGCTACCTTAATCGTTTCCCTCTGTGAACGCGACTTCAAATCCGTCAGCAGCTGCTGTGCGATACCCTGTCTGAAATAATGTGGACTTACGATCAGCCTGTGAATATCAACTTCATTTTGTTCAAGTTTAAAAGAAATAACCCCTGCCAGTTTCTCATCGATAAAATAGCCCAAAAATACTTCTCCTGATTGCTGCAGGTCAGCGGCTGTATCTTTTAGCGGAGGCAAATCCTGATACCCGATGATGTCAGCTTCGATTTTATAAGAAGATAGCTGTAGCTGAAGCACTGCTTCCGCGGTTTTGTTATCCTTTATATCAATGTTTTTGATCATTTAACTCTTCCTCACCACATACGTAATCGCATTCGTCTCAAGTAAAACCTTTCTTTCTCCGCGAACTATCTCGTATACAAGTGGCTTAACCAATTCACGGAGTACTTCCCACCCTGTAAATGCGCGCTCCAGGTTGTTCATCATGACGGCCGTAGAAAGATTCACTTCCATCAATGCATCCAGCTCTTCTCCAGTAAAAAGATCCGTTTCTTTCATCTCAGAGTTCACAATCAGACAGTTGATGCCACATGGCTTTGTACCATCTGCCATCCGCTTTAAGACCTCTTCAAACTCTCTCTCAGAAGCAGTATGCTCAAGCGCTGAAACGGCAACAATTAAGTCATATTGTTCCGTGCTGATTTGATATTGACCTATATCTGCCTGATGCAGTTCAATCTCCTCTTCAACGTCAAATTCTTTCCGGTACTGATTCAGCTTTACAATCGCTGAATCTAACAAATCCACACATATCACTTTTCCGTTATGCGGTTTGACTGCCTGTGCCAAAGGTATACTGTTCCTGCCAACACCGCAACCAAGGTCCAAAATCAGTGGATGATCTTTTTCAACCATATGGAGCAAATCCATCACTGTTTGAACAGGCTTATAAAGCCATGAGCCCTGTTCAAATAATTTATAGTTATCATAGCAATAATCATGATATTTCTTCTCTTCGCTTCTGATATGATTCAGTCTGTTCAAGTTGTGGACCTCCCAGAAATATAATGGCGGATAAAATCACACTCACTATCAAATATTTGCAGCCGCTGTCCCGATCCCTTCCCCCCACAACGTAGGCTCACCGATAAACTGATCAATGCCGTAAACGTTCTGATTCTGATCCAGACCATATGTAACGAAGTCATCCTGCTGAATCGGATAATACTGAATGTAACCAATCGGCTGATTTTGATAGATGGCGATACACGACGTAACATAATGCGATCCTTCTATTCTTGGTCCGTACTTCCGCCGGACTCTTGCCATATCAGAAGGGGGTTCTTCGTAGAACTCCAGCACCTGCGGATTGTTCAGCCATTTAACCATGTGATCAAAGTCACTGGCTGTCATCAGCCTGATATGCAGATCGCCTTTTTCGATCATGACCGTCTCACCTCTTCCATATATCAGCAAGCCACTTCCCATCACTGTCATACCCAGTAGAATATGTAACCGGAATTAATGCTGAAATCATTAACACTGCTGTAAATCCAAAAAAGTAACCATCTAGGAAGTGGTGATGATTTGTATAGACCTTGAATATGATTAAACCCGCAATAGACAATAAATTAAACAAAACTCCTCCCAGCGCTACGAATGATAATCTGATTTTATGGCGATTTTGATCCAGTTTATTGTCATACCTCAGCATCCCCATCATAAAGAACACTTTATTTACCTGTATGTATTTGCCCACTGTAAACAGCGGATCACCAATTCCGACTTCAATTTTTTCAACCTTTCCACCAAACACCCTGGCAAAAGCGGCATGACCGGCCTCATGAATGCATACATTTAATGGCTGAAAAATAAATAGCGCTACGATATAACCAATCAGCATTTCAAACACATCAGCCACCCTTTCAAGAACATGATTCAATCCTGCTTAAAAGGGTTATAGCCCCTTTTTAAAACGATCACCTGTATTGCTGTAAACGACTGCGAAGATGATTAAAACAAATAGGAGTACGATTCCCACACCTAACAAAATCGGGAAATTCAATATCTCACTCAGCCCAAACAGCAACAAGCTAAAGCTCACCCCGTACATGATCTTTCCCATGAACTTGCATAAGGCAACTTCATCATACTTTGCTTTCTCATCTTCAGGCATCGTATTGTATCCCGCGATCAGTGAGGCACCTTTCCCTCTGGAAAATACCACACCTATGATCAAAAAAGGCACCATCAGCACGAAGTTCACAATTGCTGCTTCCATGGCAGTCACCTCCTGAAAGAACCATTGCTATTGGATTTTTTTCTCTTGCGAATTCTCTGTTTTATATACTCAGCGATCAGAACTGCGAGATAGGAAAGCGATATAATCTCCAAAAACAGAGTAGCTCCCAGGCCGGGAATCAGGCTTAGTAGAAAAGCTGTGAGAGAGGATATGGCGTATGCGATCAGGTCTTTGAGATCTTCACTCTCAATGAGCTTATTGAAAGCGTAATGCGCCATTAAGACACCTGCAGCCGTTACCACGATTAATAAAATCAAGTAAGATAAGAATAAGATCATAAGTCTGCTAATACCTCTTTCGCACAACCGGCTGGAATCCGCCTAACTCAACAGCAAGCTTCTCACCGTCCACAGTCACCAGATAATAATCCTCTTCATCCATCGGCTGAATATCTGTGACTGCTTTTCCCTTCTTCCCGAAAAATTCCGTGATTTCATTCCTTTCAGTTTCATCTAAAGTGCTTTTTCTGACCGTAACTTCCGGAGTCTGCTCTTCCACTGCCGGTTTTTCTACATGTGTGGTGAGGATTTGACGATTGTGGATCGACTGAAGCAATTCAATAATTTCTCCAAGCCCAATAAAGATCATCCCTGTTATAAACCCGCTGAAAAAAGTCAGCAGCATTAAAAATGTCGGATTAATCAACGGAAGCTGAATGAAAGTAATCAGGACAGTTAATCCAAAAATGACATAGCCAATCATCTTCAGCAATGATGCAATTCTGTTTTCCTTAGGCATGACACAAACACTCCTTTAAATTTCCAACTATGCTTATACTTCTCAGTTTAACCGAACCGAAATACTGATTCTACTAAACTGTGGGTTTTTTCTAAAAATTCTCATTCCGTAGTTCCTGATCATATTATTTGATGGTAGGATATATCTGTAAGGAGATGATACATAATGGAAAAATATCTGCAGGCAGTGTCAATCATGTTTCTGGGCGTTTGTATAGTAGCTGCCGCCTGGATCATGTCTCAGGGGTTGAATGAGGAATCGGCTCCGGTTGAAAATAACAGCGAGCACAGATATGAGCTGATTTCACCGAATGAGAATAACCTCATTATGTTTGATCATGAAACGGGTGAATACTGGAGAACATTTATCGAAGCAAACGAAGGTCCGACCAGTTGGGAGAAAGAGTATTCTCCGGTTGAGGATCGCGGGGAATAGAAGACTGCAGATTGACCTACCAACTCATTGTAAATATAGAAATCAAACATTCTGAAGTGCCTGATAGGTGTGCTGATGCTGATTGGATAGGTGATTGGGATGCTTGCTCAAAAAAGGTGACAGGTGGCGGTGAGGATTCTTCAGTCACCTCTTTTAACAATACACTACCCTTATCCTGCAACATGACGCCCTCTTCTCAGCCGACTTACAGACCAGCGAAAGTTCACCATTTTAAAAGTAATAAAGAACAATAGCGCAAATCCGATATAAGCAGTCCCGACTATAACAGAAGACTGCAGCGGTGAAAACCATTCAACCAGAAACCCGGCCCCGACCATAGAAACGCCCATCGAACCATTCTGTACCATAGACAACGTGCCAAACAGTGTACCGCGTTTTTCAGCAGGAAGGACTTTCATCAGCACCGTATCAAAACAAATGTTGCTGACACCTCCAGTCATTGCGATCATTTTCGCAAAAATCAGTGCCTGCCAAAAGGACTGGGACTGACTGAGCACCAGATGTCCGGCCCCTTCAAACATGATCATCAGTACACCAAGCAGAATATAGCTTCCTTTCAGCCTTTTCATCACTACAGAACTCAACATCAGACCGGCACCAAGAGAGGCATAGATCAAGCCGACACCCAGATCTCCCTGTTCAAAGACATCCAGCGCAATCAAATTAAAAATGACATTATCTACTCCATTTGCAATTGGCATTAAGAGCATGACCATAAGAAAAACGCGCAGCAACGGCACCTGCAGAATCAGCATCCCTGTTTCTCTAAATGCAACATGACCTCTATCCGTGTCTGACTGTTCTGAGCGGATTCCAATTAGCCTCTTAACAAACAGCGCAGCGATAACCAGGCAGACTGCATGAATCATAAATAATACGTAGACACTCGTCAGAAAGGAAATTACTCCTCCTAAAAGCGAGCCAATCACGAGCGTGAGACCAATGACATTTTGCTCAAGTCCGTTCACTGCAAGGAGATTTTTCCGCTTTACAATGTCAGGAATAAAGGAATATCGCGCAGGCTGATAGATCGCTTCCCCAACAGCCAGAACAAATGAACTGACATAAAGCAGCCAGATAGAATCAGATGTCATTGCAAACAGCGGCAGGACGGCAAAAGGTGTTCTCAACAAATCTGTATAGTATAAAATCTGCGCTTTATCATACCTGTCAGCCAGCATCCCGCTGATTGGAGCAAATATAATCGTCGGGAGGATCCTGACTGCCATTAAAGAACCTAAGACCAACCCTGATTCCGTTAACAGGTAAATGAGCGCATATACACCCACCTGTGAAAAGCGTGCACCAACCCCATTAGTCAAAGCACTCAGAAATAAATAACGATAATGTCTTTCTTCACTTAGCATTTTCATAGTCTCCTCCAATCTAATTAGATACTTATCGAATTAGTAAACAAAAAATGAAGCCTGCTTAAACAGGCCACATTTCCGGTGGATTCAACTCATATATCCCGTCCTGTCGGTACATGAACTGGGCCATGACAAACTCACGGCGGACAGTTGCGAAGTCCGGATAAAATTTCTTAATATGCTCATTCAGCTCTGCTTCCTTATAACTCCTGCCGGCTTCAAGATCTCTCAGCATATATTCAAGCAATATCAGTTTCTTTTTACGTTGGGCTGGAAGAGACTTCAGCGTCCCATCCGCATTCGTAAAGTTTTTAATGATCTTAGCTTTTTCACCTCCATTAAGCTCAAAGGATTCAAACATCTCATCCCCGCCAAGCCTCACTATCGAACTTACCATCTGCTCAAGCTTCCGCTCATTCAGATAAAAATAAATCGTATTCTTCTCTCTTCTCTGATACACCACATCTATTTCTTTCAGTTTGTTGAGATGATGTGTAATCGTCGGCGGCTTCAGTCCAAGCTTTCCCGCAATGGCCTGCCCGTGAAGCGGTCCATTTTTGAGAAGAACAATAATTCTGATTCGGGTTTTATCACCAAGCGTTTTATAAAATGAAACCAGTCTGATTAATTGAATGGGAATTACCTCCCTTTTGTTTTATCTAATTAGATGGTAATCGAATTAGCTTGACTGCGCAAGATGTAATTTTTTGAAGGGAGAGGAGGGAGCCATGCGATCGGGGTTCCTTCAGTGTGGTTAATTTTCTTTCAGCACATCTCCAATTTCCTTCACTAAGTTCCAGGGTTTCATCATTTCAATATTTTCCCCTTCGCCCCTCTGCTACCAGTAACTAACTTAGCAATACCGCTCTGCCTTTTGTAAGGGCAACCTTCTTCCATACCGACAATACTCTATTGCCACACTACGCCTCAGGTCCTATCCCAAATACAGCTCAGGGTCATCGTGTATGACTGAGATAAGTGGTAATATATTACACATCAAGTATTATATTAGGAGCTGAGGAAGTGAAGAAACTCTTTTTTGCAGCAATATTAATGATGGGTATTTCTATCATGTTAATGGGGTGCAGCAGTAATAAAGAAAACGATGTTAACTGGGACCTTGAAAAGGCACAGAAAATTGATATCGTGTCAGCTGATATTGCTGAAGAAGTGCTGAGTACACTTAATCATCAGGAGGAAATTGACAAGTTCGTGAACCGCCTGGAGATTCAGGAGTGGGATAATGATGTTCTACCTTCAGATGCCGTAAAGAGCCATACTTTTTTAATGTATCAGGAAGGTACAGTAAAACCCGGAGATGCTGCTGCAAGTAATAATGAGCTTAACAAAGTCGCTTCTATTACTTCTTTTGAGGGGATTCCATTCATTGAATTTCAGACTAAAAATATGAATTTTATTTTTCAAATTCCCAACGATGCTGCTGAATACCTCTGGAATATCGAACCTTAACGAAGCACTACAAAAAGGGCCTCCCGCAATCAGCAGGAGGCCTCTCACTCTATCTATTCTCAGCAACAATTAAAAACCGATGCTCTTTAGATTCAACATAACCCTTTTCCTCCACCATTCTCTGCAATTCCATCAGCTGCTCCAGCTGCTTCTCAACTGAAAACCCGGGAAATTCCCATTCAATGATCTTAGCGTAGTAAACGATTGCTCCAACATCATAGAAGCGTAGATAAGGAAATGCTTCTTTCTAATCTAATAGATCAAAGCCTGCATCACAAAACTTCGCAGCTTCATTTTTAACAGCAAAACCATCATACTCAGAACGATAGCCCGGCATTAAAAATGAAGAAAGCCATTCATTATTCCGGCCGCCCACCTGCTGGGTAATGAATAGTCCGCCCGGCTTCAGAATTCTTTTAACCTCCGAGACATCATACGCTTCATGACGGTTAATAATCAGGTCAAATGTGTCATCTGCAAACGGCAGGACAGCATCATCGAAAACCTGCTCTACCTGAATACCAAGTGGTTCAAGCTTTTCCCGGCATAGCTCCACATTCGGCTCCCATGCCTCTGTGACAGCAGTCTTTTCATACGGATGCCCAAGCTTCAGCAGAAATTCTCCGCCGCCTGTTCCCATATCAAGTAATTGCATGTCATTCTGCAAAGCATTTAATACAATGTTTTTGTAGTCCCAGGGAATAGCCTGTTCCATTGTTCGGCCTTCCAGCCTGGAAAAATCCCACCCTGAGAAACCTGCTTTTTCTTCCTTTAACCAATCTTCAATATATGTTTTCATCATAACCGCCCCTTTTTCATTTAGTAATTCAATGAAAATGGTGCAGCCATTCGGATAGCTCTATTCATAGCCTGGCACAATCCGCTATCAGAATGTCTGCACCAGGCGGTTACCTGTTTTTAAGTTCATGAATAGGTCACCCCTTTCAACGTGTTACGCCCGTAAAATTTTCTCCATCTTTTTCCCCTTGGCCAATTCATCAACCATTTTATCCAGGTAACGAATCTCCTGCATGATCGGCTCTTCAATATCCTCCACCCTCACACCGCAAATCACACCTTTGATCGCTTTTCGGGAAGGGTTCAGTTCAGGCGCCTGTTCAAAAAACGTTTCAAATTCAGTTTTCTTCTCAATCTCAGCCTCAAGTTCTTCCTGACTGTACCCTGTATGCCAGCGTATGATTTCATCAACCTCTTCTTTTGTACGGCCTTTTCTCTCCGCTTTATTAATGTAATGAGGATAGACACTGGCGAAGCTCATTGTGTAGATTTTGTGTTTAGTCATCATGCTTCATCCTTTCTGTAAACTTTTATAAAAGCGATAAGTACACGAATGCAGAATTACTCTTAATTTCTTTCATTATCTGATCAAGATTGGATAGCTCTGTATGTGTTGTATCATATAGATAACGCTGCTTTAAGCCTTTTTCTTCAAATTCCTGCACCAATTCCAGGCACCTGCCACCCATTTGGTGATCTTTGATTCTCTCTGCGTCTCTTTTCAGCAATTCATCACGATCCGCCCACAGCACAACATACATGATCTCTAAGTCTGGCATTTGGCTGGATACACGCTGCGAAAATAATTCAACTTCTTCTGGAAAAGCTACGTAATCAATGACGACATTTTTACCAGCCTCAATGAAATTAATACTGAGGTCCGCGATATTTTTCCAAACCAGTTCCAGTGAGGCTTCACTTTCCCATGGAGGAAGGTACCCGCCGACCACCATATGATTGATCACATCACCTTCAATATAAGCACTGTGCTCAAATGATTCAGCCAGCATTTTTGAGGTTGTCGATTTCCCGACACCTGCTGGTCCGGATATGATATAGATTCGCTGTATAATGTTCACCTGCTTTGTTGATGTAAATATATTGTAGCAAAAAGGACGTAATTTCTTATTCATTTATCTTAATTTGTTCAATTGACTCAATTAATTTGATCGCATTCTTTGGATTGCGCATCAAATAAATTGTTTCCATCAAACGATTGTATTCCTCCTCCGAAATTACAACTGCATTTTTACCATTGTTTCTTGAAATGACTATAGGTTCACTGTTTTGATGAACCTGATCAAGCACTTTTTTAAAATTTTTTCGTGCATTGCTGTAACTCATTACTGCCATACATGACAGCCTCCCTGATTCACATTCATATTTTAAGGGCATTATGATCGAGCCAGCTCAGCCACGTATGGTCAAAATAGCTTCCACCATTAATCGAAAACCATTCCTTCATGACTATAACCTTCTACTTTGATGTAAGAATCCCTGCCAATTTTCTACACTTTTCCAAAAACAGACCTGACCAAATTGGCCAGGTCTGCTGTATTCATCATTTCTTTTTAACAGGGATCCAAATCTCACTCCTAAAATCCGGCGAAGTGGTGTCCGGCTGCTCATTCCATAGAATTTCAGGTCCTTTTGTCTGCTCGAACTGATTGGAAGGGAACCATTCCGAATAGATTCTGCCCCAGATATTTTGCAGTGTATCAGGGAACGGGCCGACTGCTTCAAACACTGCCCAGCTGGAAGCCTGAACTTCCAGGCAGTCAAAATGATCAGGACAGACTTCGGTTGATGCCACACCTATATAATGGTCAAGCCCGCCCTTTTCTTCCATTCTGCCTTCTGAAAAGTTTACAGAGGCACTGATCATTTCTTTGGGTTCGATATCCGAAAGCTGCTTTAACTCCTGAATATGCTCTGCAGTCAGGCTGTGCCACATTTTTTCAATCTCCGGGTTCACGCCATTGAATACGATCGGCACCCTCTTTTTCAAACCAATCATACGAAATGCATCTTTTTCCACAATGCGTACATTCATATTGTCTCCTCCTCTGATTGTCAGCTGGAAGGTCATTGGAGAGAATGATTTTAACGCTTGATTTGTTGTTCTTGCTTCTGCAGGTGTGATGCCATGATAGCTCTGAAACGCTCTTGAAAAAGCATCAGCCGACTGGTACCCGTATTTCACTGCCAGATCGATGACCCGATGATCCTGCAGGTCAGAAACAGCAAGCGTCAGCCGTCTGAAACGTATATATTCAGATAACGAGACACCCGCAAGAAATGAAAACATTCTCCGGAAGTGGTATTCAGAACACCCTGCCCGCCTCGCAGCTTCTTTCATCTCAATCTCAGCCGTCAGATTTTCTTCAATATAGCTGATAGCTTCGTTAAAATCTTTTAATGTATTCATTCTCATGACCTCCTTGTGAAAAAGGATAACAGCGATTGAAAAGTGTGATCCGACAATTCATGCCGGATTTGATCTGTAAGACTCTGATCACACTATAACCCCTTCACCACAGCAGCCACCATTCTCCACTTCGAATAAAAGTAAAATATAACCTGCAGTATAAAATACAGAGCCGCTATTACCAAAAAATTGACCAGCACCCCCGGGTTCTGCAGAATCCCTCCAATATCAGTGGCCATGGCAATCATGTATAGCAATGCCAGCGTGATACCTGTAAGTGTCGGAATAAAAAAGACAGGAATAAGTTCCTTCGCTATCGCCTTTTTGATTTCAGGAACGGTTACGCCAATTCTGTGAAGATTGCTGAATCTTAAGCGCTCTTTTTCAATATTTGAGAACAAGTTTAGATAGAGAATGACAAATGAGCCGATCAGAAATAAAACGCTGAGAAAGGATATAACAAAGAAGGTCAGTCCATCTGTCTGCCGGTTGATCGCAGCGTCCTCCATTTTTGAAACAACGCTGAAGAGTCGTTCGTCCGAAGTACCTTCATCGGATTCTGATGTTACAGGAGGTGTGCGCTGATTGACCGTTGCAAATGCAGTTTCAAGATTCCTAGTCACTTCAAAAGCTGATTTCCAGTCTGCAATATTGATAAAATTCATCGTGGCATCAAAGCCGTTCAGGTGAGTTTTCAGAGCATCAAAGTCCTCTTCATTGACCAAAATGAATTCCCCTCCGAGATAGTTCAGGGTGCTCTGAACAAATGTATCATCCTGAATATAGGATTGAGCAGGAGCTGTACCTTCAAATTTCAGTTGAAACTCATATGCTCCGTCAGGATCTGCAGCAGGCTGATTGGGATGAAAAATATATTCCCCCGCCTTCACTTCAATAGAATTTGAAGTGATCTGGTTGAACGCCTGAACACTCACTAAATGAAAAGTGCTGATCCAGCCTGCATATTCATCCTCCTGAAAAAACGTGAAAACCGGCAATGTATCATGCGCCTGAACATGATTTTCTTCAGTATCTACAATGCTGTACAGCTGCTCTTCTGTCAGCTGATTCTTCTCAGCGGTTTGTAAGAAGGCAAGATCATAGGGGTGGCGCTCCTCTATCTGACGGGCGGTATCAAGGTAAGTGAATAACACAATCGTGCTATAGAGAACAGTGACCATAATCATGACGCTGACAAGCATAAGCGTGGAGGTTAACTGTTTGAATTTATAGTCCAGGCTGCTTAAGGATAATAAGTTTTTGTAATACATTCTCTTGCTCTTTTTGACCATTTTAATCAGCAGGCTTGAGAGCTGATTGATGCTGAAATAAAGCCCGACCATTGTCAGGATCATCCAGATAAAAATATAGTCATCACCCTGATTTCCTGTATAAGTAAGATAAAGTCCCGCCACAGAAAAAATGATCAGACCGGCTCCTATTCCGCCAAGAAGCGGGCTGTTCAGCTTCACCACCTCTCCGACCCTGTCACTCTTCAAAGTGAGAATCAGATTTTGTGTGAGGATCATATAAAGTGTTCTTCCTACTGCTGTAGCAAATACAAGTAAGTAGACCAGAATCGTTGCTGCAAACATCTGGACGTTCAGTCCGTAAGAAATCGTCTGTATGTTCAGTACTGTTGTTAATAATGAGAAGAATAAGCGGGAGAACAGAAGTCCGCTCATCAGACCTGTGATAATCGACAAACAAGCGATCAATCCATTTTCCATCACAAGCAGCTTCACAACATCCCGATTTGTCATACCCAGTATTCTGAACAGACCAAACTCACGATTTCTGCTTTTAATAAAAAGGTGATGGGCATGACTGATAAAAAAGATGGTAAAGACGATCAGCGCAATCCCCGGAATGGTTAATGCATACTGGATTGTCTCAGCCATCTTCGCCTTTGTGACATCATCGTTGTAAAATAACACAGCATATATAAAAAACAGCATGACAGTAAGGCTGTTGCAGACAAAATAAAATATGTACTTTCTAGCGTCGTGTCTGATCATTTTTCGAACCATCCGGCTAAAAGACATGACTGGATCCTCCAAATGTACGCTGATGATCAATGATCTGCTTTAAAAATGATTCCCGGCTGCCCGGCTTCTGAATTGAGGAATGAATAGCCCCATCCTGTAAAAAGACGACCCGCTGAGAATAACTCGCGGCAAACACGTCATGCGTCACCAGAATAACAGTTGTAGAAAGCTCCTCCACTACCTTTTCAAAACATTCCATGATCGCAGCAGACGAAGAAGAGTCCAGATTACCGGTCGGCTCATCCGCTAAAATAACCCCTGGCTCATTCACAAGCGCACGGCTCACTGCAGTTCGCTGCTGCTGACCGCCCGAAATCTGATAAGGATACTGATCAAGAATAGATTCAATACCAAGCAGTCTCGACAGATAAACAGCTCTCTTATCCATTTCATCCGCTGATTTACCTTCCAATACCATAGGAAGAATGATATTTTCCTTAACGGTTAAGCTGTCCAGCAGGTTAAAATCCTGAAAAATAAATCCCAGTTCCCTCCGTCTGAACAAAGCGAGATCGTCGTCTTTAAGCTCACTGATCTTCTCATCATTAATTGTGACATCACCGCTTGTCGGCTGATCCATACCTGAAAGGATATTCAACAGAGTGGACTTTCCACTCCCAGATGGACCCATAATCGCTATAAAATCACCTTTATTGATAGACAGATCGATTCCCTTTAACGCCGTGGTGGAATGCTCCTGACCTGACTCCCCATACACTTTTACAATATTGCCAGCCTCTAAAATCGGCATATGGCACCCCCTTGTCTTTTACACACCTCTATATGGATATAATATCCATATAGAGGTGTGTAAAGCAAATGGATTTACAGAAAAGGCTGGAGGGTGTGAGTTTTTTGTGGACATGGTCATTCGACTCTGAGGGCGGATACGAG
Source organism: Jeotgalibacillus alimentarius (assembly GCF_000829445.1). Lineage (GTDB taxonomy): Bacteria > Bacillota > Bacilli > Bacillales > Jeotgalibacillaceae > Jeotgalibacillus > Jeotgalibacillus alimentarius. The sequence goes on along the minus strand of NZ_JXRQ01000008.1, from coordinate 304,514 downwards.
ATCACACTTTGAAGATTGCTACCCGACCTGCGTGCACTTAGCAAAAAAAGTCAAAACTACCTCAAATCAGTCTGCTATCATTGATTCAAAGGCAGGTGACAGCATGACAAATGAAGCGATCATTCAGAAGACGATTCACTGGATTGAAGAGCATTTACATGAGGACATAACGGCGGAAGATATTGCTGCTTATGCAGGGTTTTCAAAATACCACTTTCACCGTCTGTTTCAGGCGTCAGTCGGCATGTCATTTTCTGAGTATATAAGAAATAGGAGAATGACAAATGCAGCAGTAGCACTGATCCACACAGATGCACGGATTATTGATATCGCATTCCATTTATGCTTCGATTCTCAGGAAGTATTTACACGGGCATTTAAAAAGGTATACGGGGTTCCACCAGGGCAGTACCGCAGGCAGATGATGAAATTAGTGGATCATAAGGAGGAATTGCAGATGGAAGAAAAGTTAACAGGCTGGTTTCTAAGCGGCAGCCATCCATTTAATTATGAAGCGGGTGCAGATACTGAAAGCGTTCACCAGGGTAAGCAATCCGGTTATTTGAGATCAAAGACGGTGAACCCGGCAGACGGTGAATTTGCGACAATGATGCAGCAGTTCAAGGCTGACAAATATAGAGGGAGACGGATGAAGCTTTCTGCGTTTTTGAAAACAGAAAATGTGCAGCATATGGCTTCTTTATGGATGCGGGTGGACAGCGCGTCTGAGGAAGTGCTGCAGTTTGATAATATGAGTGACCGCCCGCTTCAGGGTACGTCAAACTGGAATCATTATACGATCGTACTTGATGTTCCTGAAAACAGTGCAATGGTTTCTTTTGGCATGATTCTCTCCGGCAGCGGGTGTATATGGGCAGATTCAGTTACGTTTGAAGAAGTGGATAAAAAGACACCGACTACGAACCTACAGACTGAATTTGTGGCGAGAGATGAGCCGGTGAATCTTGCTTTCGAGGAGTGACCACGGATTACTGGCGGACAAGCTGACTTTGCTACAGAAGTGGTCTACACTTGAGCCTGCAATTCATTCCACACAAAAAGCCGGCATCCCAAGCCGGCTTTTTTGCACGATCAGTCCATATCCACTTCAAGAACCTCACCTGTCACAGCATCAATATCAAGACTTGCTTCATCACTGAATGTGCCAGTATCGATTTCCACTTCGTACACAACACTTCCGTCATCACTATCCAGCTTTACACTTTCAAGAGTGCCTTCTACTTCTTCAAGTGCAATATTAATTGCTTCTTCCTGGGAAATATAATCTTCAGTTGAAGCTTCCGGATTTGCTGCCGAACCGTTATCGTCGTCATCATCGCGCTCTTCTTCCACTCTCAAAATGTCACCTGTAGACGCATCCATGTAGAGGTCGTAATCCATATCACCATTATCGATGTCAAGATCATAGACATACCCGTCACGCTTTCCTTCAAGCTCAATACTCTCAATCACACCGTCATATTCAGCGAGCGCTTTCTCCTGCGCTTCTTCCACACTGATCAGATCTGATGGTTCTGAAGCAGCAGGGTTAACTGATTCGAAGTTCTGAAACCCGTCAGTCATTGCACCTGCCCCAATCGCTCCACCTAAAATTACTGCACCTGCTATGGTTCCCACTACAACTTTCTTCATCTATAATTCCTCCTCAGAAATTAGGATATTTTCTGTTCTTGATTCTATATTATCCGGTCAAGATGAGAGGATAGCATGAAGAAGATTAGAATTTGATGAGAAACACGCAGCCTTCTGCAGATCAGCTTTTTGATAACTTTAAATAACGTGGATAAGCAGACAGTGCAATGCCAATACAGACAGCGCCATAAGCAATTAGCACAAGCAGCGAAGCCCAAACATCAAGTACATTTCCTCCGTCAAGAATCACCGTCTGGTAGCCCTGAAGCGCCCAGTAATGCGGCAGGAATTGTGCGATATTCTGCATGATATCCGGCATGAACTCTACAGGCATCCAGAGTCCGCCAAGCATTGCACCTCCTAGCGCAATGACCTGCGTCAGAGCAATCCCCATATTTTCAGTCTTTGCGATAACAGCCATGGCCATCCCGCATCCTGTTGAGACAAAGGCCAGCGCAACCGAAATCATGATCAGCGCAAATGTGTTTCCAAGCGGCATATCATAGACAGCTACCCCAAATCCGAACAGCACGGCAATCTGAATCAGCACAATCAGAATAAAAGGGATCCACTTGCCCATAAAATACTGCAGCGTCGGGAGCGGGGTACTCGCAATCCTGGCTGTCATTCCGCTGTCACGGTCTTTAATAAACGCGATCACAATTGAAATCATGATATAGAACGAAAACATCACCGTATAGCCGGGCACAATCTGAACGACAAGCTGCTCGGAATCAGCACCTGTATTGCCACCAAAAATCGAAATAAATCCAACAATAAAAACAATCGGCAGAATAAATGTCCAGAACCACAGGCCCTTATCCTGTATTTTCTTTTTAAACTCCAGCTTCGCAATAGCATTCATAACAGGCTCCTCCTTATCCTTTATCCCTCAGTTGTGTCCCGGTTAGTTCAAAAAAGATACCTTCAAGCTTCGTCTGGCTTAGTTCCAGCCGCGTCGGCTGAACAGCCTGACTGTGCAGCGCAAGTGCAACCTTTTGAAGTGTGGCCAGCGGGTCAATACTGGTAATGACATAACCATTTTCCCGCACCGTCAATTCTCCATAAGGTGCAAGAACTTCTTCTGTAATCTGTTCTCCTTCGATAAAGATAGAAGAGTGTCGATGTTTCTCGAAAACCTCTTTCATCGTCCCATGTTCAACCACCATGCCCTGATCAATAAAACCGATGCTGTCACACAGCTGCTCAACCTCTTCCATGTAATGACTCGAATAGACAATCGTCTTCCCTTCTGCCTTCAACTCGTGAATCAGTTCAAAAATCGCCCGGCGCGACTGCGGATCGACGCCAACAGTTGGTTCATCGAGGATAATGATTTCAGGCGCGTGCAGCAGAGCACATCCGATATTCAGGCGTCGCTTCATCCCACCGGAAAAAGTTGAGACAATAGACTTCTCACGCTTTTCAAGGCCAATAAGTGTCAGCACTTCACTGATCCGTTCATTCAAATCCTTACCGGATAGACCGTACAACTGACCGAACAGCAGCAGATTATCACGTGCCGTCAGCGTTTCCTCGAGACAAATATCCTGCGGCACATAGCCGATCTGACGCTTAATATCGCGGCGGTATTGATGAACCGGTTTGCCTCCGATCTCCACAGTCCCGCCAAACTCTTCCAGTATCCCGACTAATATTTTCATCAGCGTGGACTTCCCGGCACCATTTGGACCAACCAGACCGAAACAGCTGCCCTTTTCAATATGAAGATCCGCATGCTGCAACGCCTTAATCGGACCGTAACTTTTACTGACTTCACGAATATTAATCATTTTTCGATCCCCTTTCCCTTGTGTTAACGTCGTGTTTGAATGGATTGATTCATTCTTTTTTCAAGCTGTTTATAGTAGGAGTGCCATCCGAACCAGTTCAGGATATAAGTGACTGTAAAAACAATGAAGCCAATGAGCAGCGCGCGCGCATTAAGCGGGAACCACCCCGTTAACAGTGTAAATACCGGAAACATCAGGATAAGTGATAAGCTGTAGTGTATGACAGTCTGCTTCAGCATGCTCCACTTTTCAATACTGAATATCAGCGCAGCGACACTAAAATAAGCACCTGTGAGCATACTGCCCAAGAGGTTTAATGTAATCGCAGTAACTTCCACTTCATCAGACCCATTAAAGGTCAGAATCAATACTACGAGCGTAAAAACCGCTCCAACGCCAAACCCTCCAAAAATACGCAGAATCAAGTTACTCATCACGCTGTCCACCTCCATCCAGCAGCTGCTCCTTCAGGCCATGAACATATTTCCTTGTCACATATTCCTTGCTGCCTGACTTAAAATACACGCAAAGATTCCCATTAAATGAGAGCTCGAAACGGTCAACTTGATCCAGATTGCCAAGAACGGATTTTGAGAATCTAATGAAGCCGTGCGATGACAAAACCTCTTCCAGCTCATAGAGTTTCATTCTCATTTCAAGTGTACGGCCACCTGCCATCGCAAAGACCTTCCGCTTCTCTGCGAAAATATAATCTATCTCTGACGGCTGCAGTAAAATTGAACGATCCTCTTCAAGTGCCACAATCCGTTTTAGCTGAGCGGCACCTTTTGCGTCCGGCATTTCTGACTCATGCTGTCTGAGCATTTTCACAACTGCTTCCACCTCGTCTGTCCATTCCTTCACCTGTATCGTAATGACAGGCGTTTCCTCATGCTGAGGGTCAATGTCAATTTTTATCTTCATTGTGCCTCCCCTTCTTCTACTTCATTATGTAATTTGTTTTGCCAGTCTTGTTCACATTTTGCATCACATGCAGGATTCAGAACATGAGATGCAGGAAACGATACATGACCTGTATGATTGATGTCTTTCTATTATGATTCTCGGCTTCGGGGGTGGATTCCTTTAGGTGGAGGTAAGGATGCTGGGGCTTAGCGGATAACGGGCGGTGCCGGAGCTTGCGACTGGCGGACATTCCTTCACCCTGCACTACAACACGAAAAAGCCGGCCACACCCGGCCGGCTCTCTCTAACCTATTCAACTTAGTCCATATCCATCTCTAAAATTTCTCCTGTCACTGCATCAATATCGAATTCCGCATCATCATCGTCACCGCTGTCAGTATTGATTTCCACTTCATACATTGCTCTTCCATCGTCATCATCAAGCTCTACGCTCTCAAGTGTTCCTGACACTTCAGCCAGCGCAATCTCTACAGCCTCTTCCTGAGTAATGTAGTCTTCACTTGTGCTGCCTGCAGTTCCATTTGAAGCAGCTGTTGTACTGTTATCATCATTACGATCATCGTCATCCGAGTCATCGTCACGTTCTTCCTTCGCTTTCAGGATTTCTCCATTTGATGCGTCAAGGTCCAGGTCATATTCCATATCATCGTTTCTGACATCAATCTCATATTTATATCCATTGGCTTCTCTCTCCAGCTCCACACTCTCCACAACACCCTCATATTCTGCGAGCGCCTTGTCTTTCGCTTCTTCCACTGTAAGAAGATCTGACTTCTCAGCCGGAGCGGGATCTGCTGAACTAAATCCGCCTGTCATCGCACCTGCACCAATCGCTCCACCTAAAATCACTGCGCTTGCCACTGTTCCTACTACTACTTTTTTCATACTTAACGCCTCCTGAAAATTTATTTTGTTTGTTCTTACTCTTATATTAGCCAGGCAAGATGAGAAGAAAGCTTGAGTAAGATTAGAAATTGATGAGAATATATGAGAAAATAAGATTCTAATAATTTCCACAATACAGTTTCATTCTTGTCATAAAGGGAATACAATTTGAAAAAAGAAGTTATATATTTTACGAGTAGCGGAGAGGACTTATAAAATGCTGAGAGATCAAGATTTACATACATTTTTATGTAATAAAGCAGAAGCATTAACTGAAGAATGGTACGACTCATTAGATAAAAACAGAGACGGGGTATACGGATCGACTAATCCGGAGGCTATTCAGAGGATTAAGAGTCAGAACAGAGATTTCCACCTTCGTTTTTGCCATATTTTTAAACCGGACCAGGCAGATTATTTTGAAGGTTTTCAGGACTGGATTGAAAGCATCGCTACAGATGAAGCCCATCAAACCACACCTCTTGAAGATATCATTCAGGAGTTTTTCAGAACGCAGCAGCAATATATGAAAGCTATTGAAGATTTTGTGCTCCAATCTTCAGAGGAAACGACCTATCAACAAATGATGGCCTGGGCTAATAAGGTCGTTGATTCCATTAACCAGATTATCCTGGAATTTACCGTCCAGCATTCTAAAGCTGCAGAGCTGAGACTGCATGCACAACAGGAAATGATCATTGAAATGAGTGCACCTGTCATTTCATTGACAAAAGATATAGGCTTTCTTCCGCTTGTAGGTGAAATCAATACACATAGAGCACAAGTGGTTTTTGGGAAAACACTGACACAAAGTGCCAATCAGCAGTTGAAGAAGTTATTTGTTGATTTATCAGGCGTTCCAATCATAGATACGATGGTTGCCCAGCAAATCTTTCAATTGATCAGCGGCTTGAAGCTGATTGGTGTACAGACAGCTCTGTCCGGCATCAGTCCTCAAATCGCGCAGACAGCTGTTCAATTGGGGCTTAATTTTAAAGACATTGAGATTTACAGCACACTTGCCCAGGCAATGAAGGCAGAAGAATTCAACGGGCAATAATTCAAAAGGTCCGGAACCCTCCGATATATGGAGGTTCCGGACCTTTTATGTTGTTCATTCACCACAAAGGCTCCTGCTCATTTGAAAGCCTGACCGTATAAGGAATATACAAAATATAAGCAATCATAAAAAGGACAACAAGTGTTATGGAAAAGAAACTATTCATACCAATCGACTCCAGTAGCGGCCGGACAAAGAGAAGGATAATTAATGGAATCATATAAATCATATACACAGACTTTCTCGATTTGGTCGAGACATACTGCTTAACGCCACAATTCGGACATTTCCTGCTGTTAGCAAAACCTATCTTCATTGTTTCAAAAAAGCTCCATTTGTATTGACAGTTTTTACAGTTTGGCATGGATCGGTCCTCCAGACTTATTAAAACCGTAATCTACTCAAAGGTGACTTCATTCAAAAACGTTACAGTGTCATACCCTGCCAAAAAATCTTCTAATGACTCAACTGACTCTTCGTCCAGCTGATAAGTGCGGGTGCCTTCAGAGATCAGGCTTTGTATATATCCTTCACCCTGTTCCGAAATCCATAAGTGATAATCCAGATTTTCTTCATCCTGCCTTAATGAATATTTTAAAAGAGGCGGAGTATTGATCACTGTCCCCTCCTCAAGCACTTCAGCATTCTCAGTCGCACTGACAAACGTCTCTATATCGCCATCATCCTTAATAAATTCTTCATTTCCCGCCGGCTCACTCCCATCCCAAAAGCGCAGCGTTACATCATTTGTGTTCTCAAGATCAGGATTGGAGCAGGCGCTGAGTAATAGCATCGTCAGCAGTAAAGTAAACTTTTTCAATTATTCCTCCTCCACTCTTTTTAAAAGTAAACGTTCTCATTTTTAATATAAGATTACCATAACGAAATTGTCATGATAAGGGAATTGTTCTTCTAAAACCAAGCACATCTCGTTTCACAAGGATGATGTTTATTAGATGAAAAAATGACTCCACGTGAAATAGAAAACATTCTAAAGACCATATCAAACAGTAAATATCAAAACGCAATATAAGTACAATTAAACAAGACAGTGATAAGAGGAGATTCCCACTTAAAAATAGTTATTTGGTGAGGTCTTTGACTCTTAAGATCCGAAGCTAATGTTTAAGCGGCGGTAATCATATTAAAAAAAGCGTTCCTTAAGATAAGAAACGCTTTTTCACATGATCAGTTTTCTGAGGACTTTGAAAAGTTCATTCTTGTACCAAAAGCGATCACAATAATTGCTACTAATCCTATGATATTTATAGTTGTTCTAGTGGCTTCACTATCAACAAATAGGTTAATAACAAATGAACCTGCTACTATGATTAAAAGAAGAAAAAATATACTTTTTTTCATAATTACCTCCTATTAAAACTAAAATATGTTAAAATTACTAGTGACCAAATTAGTTACATACAAATACAGTGTAAAGGAGAATTCCAATGAAGAAAAGTCTAAAACAACTAGTCATTACAATGTGCTTATCTTTAATTTTCACTACAGCTTTTGCAATACCAGTAGCTAATGCAGAACAAAATGCCAATATTTCTGATGATCAAATTAATTCAGAAGTTGAACAAATACAGGATACATTAGATCCTTTATTAAAGCTAATTGACCAAATGCCCGAAGAAGTTGCTGAACAAGGCATTAACTCCGGAGTAAAATGGTTAAATCAAAACAAAGGTGATGAATTTAGAGATTATAAATTTGTGGCTGATGGAGAAAATTTAAAAACGATTGAAATAAAAGAACCTGGGCAAATAACTACAATGGGCGTTTGGTCATGTATTTCCAGTGCTGGTAAAGCGCTAGTCATCAATGCGTTACCATGGGCGAAAATTTTAAAAGTGAAGAAGGCTGCCAAATTAATGGGTGGATTAAACTCTATGACAAAAACGATTATCACAGCATACAAACATCAAAGAAACTTAGGTCTTTCCAAGACAAGTTCTATTAAAAAAGCTGTAACACTATCGACAAGAGCATTACCAGGTGAAACACAAAAGGCTGTTTTAGAGTTTTTTAGTTTGGGTGATGTAGTAGATAATTGCTTTTAGAATTTATATTTTAAATATTTTCACCTTAAATATTACACCTTTAAGTAAATAATAGTTTTATTCACAACTAAAATATAAACACCTCAAAATTGATCAACCTTGGATCATTTTGGGGTGTTTATTTGTTTTCTCTCGCAATTTACCTCGACAACAATTACGATAAAAAATTTTCTATTGTCTTTTTGAATAATTGTTAACCAAACGAAAAAATCCTCATTTTTACAATTATATTTCAGAAAATGACCATTACCAGGGAGGGAAACATTTAATTTATGGTATATTAATACAAAGTTATTTCTCAATACATAGAAGGAGCGAAACAAATAGATGGCTCTCATATTCATTACTATACCTCTACTCGGTGTACTATGGTACGTCAATCTGATCATTATTTTAAAGCGTTTAAAGCATAATCAGGACATTCACAATTATACAATCATCGGAGGATTGCTCACGTTCGCCTTTATTTGTGCCGTCATGTTTGGAGTTGCAAGCATGTATTGAAAATCATCAGAACATAGGGAGGTCACATGAAAAGACTCGCGATTATTACAGTTGGTAAAACCCATAGCGGTAAAACTACTTTCGCAAGACAGCTTGAACAAAAGCTGACTAACTCTTTCGTGATGGATCAGGATGCTCATGCTGAGTTTCTGAATACATATTATAAGATGCTGCAGCCAAAAGAAGGACCGAACATTTTAAAGCATTCCTTAACGAAATTAGTTGTTGAGTATGCAAAAGAATATACAGGATTCCATTTTATCGTGAGCAATTCCAATCGTGCTAAAAGCACAAGGCAGTATTTGCTTGAAGAAATCTACAGTGAAAATGAGTTCACCCGTATCCTCGTTCACTTTGACCTTTCAGATGACATTCTGTATAAACGGGTAGAGAATAGCGCGCGTGATACAAATATTTTCAGGGGTCCCTATACTACTTTTAAAGATGTGCTGATCAGACAGGAGAAAGAATCAGAACTGTCGGATATCGCAGACCCTGATGAAGGTGAAGCCGACTATTTATTTGTGGTCAATGATCCGGATGATGTGGATCGTGTGATTGAAGAAATTGTTGCGCTTGCAGATGTTTAACTCATACTGATGGGGTGGTTATTTTGATAAAATTCCTGATTGGATTGGTTATTGGTATTATCCTTTCATTCCTTCTCTTCGATTACAATGGCGGACAGTATTTACTGCAGGGTGTCGGTGAAACTGACTACAGAGAGGTGAGTGAATTCGATTTTAACTTTCTCTTCAATTCACTGATCACGATCATTCTTTGTATTGCCGGGACGTTTTTGATCGGCAGATTTGCTCAGCGAAGATCTTAACAAAAATCATACCAGTGTATTCACTCTTATCGACCACAATCATATAAGGGATGTTTTTTATGAAACTATTTAGAGATATGTCAGAAAGCGAAATGAAAAATTCAACACGCAGCTTAGTCTTTGGTTTTTATGTTTTTCTGTTCTTACTTGCTGGAAATAATTTTTATTACTTAATTTTCGATAAAAATTTAATATCAACCTTTTCTATATTTACGATAGGAATCCTTCTGACGTTTGGTTATGAACTTATCTTAAATAAAAGAAAAACAACATAGCAATCTATAAAAAGATTTTTGAACTAAACAAATATAATATTCAGGACATGACCAATTCAAATTTAATTGTGCATGTCTTTTTTATTTCATCAGACCAGCAAAGTCTTTTGACAAATATATATTTTTCATTTATTGTATCTATATGAACATATGATCATATAGATATTACATGGAGGTAGGATCGTGGATAAAAAAAACCATCAGTTTTTATCAGATAAAACAGTTGAGGAAGCTTCAAGAACGTTTAAAGTACTTGCTGATCCTACCCGGATCAAAATACTATATTTGCTGTCGCAGGAGGAGTGTTCCGTCACGCATATAACAGAAGTGCTGAACATGTCTCAGTCTGCCGTATCACATCAGCTGAGAACATTAAGAGGACTCAGGTTAGTAAAATCAAGACGTGACGGGAATCATTTTTATTATAGCTGCAGTGATCAGCATGTCATTAACACGCTGACTCAGGTGATTACGCATATTGATTGTGAGTAAGGAGGTTACATGATGGCTCATTCACATGACCATGGACATTTTGAAGAATTGAGAGAAGGTAACAAAAAGGGACTACTGATTGCGTTCTCCATTACAACATTTATCATGCTACTTGAGTTCTTTGGCGGTTTACTGACAAACAGTCTGGCATTATTAGCCGATTCAGGACACATGCTCAGTGACGCCAGTTCTCTTTTATTGAGTCTTGTTGCAATCTGGTTTGCCACGAAGAAAGCATCTGACAATAAAACTTATGGATTTTACCGCTTTGAGATTTTAGCAGCACTGTTCAATGGGGTCACATTATTTGTGATTTCAGGATTTATTTTAGTAGAGGCTTATGAACGGTTTCTAGAGCCGCCAACTGTAGCGAGTGGCACGATGATGGGCATTGCGGTAATTGGTCTGCTTGCTAATTTATTGAGTGCCTGGTTTCTCATGCGCAAAGGCGACGTAAAGGATAACGTTAACCTCCGCAGTGCCTATCTTCATGTAATTGGTGACGCACTTGGGTCTGTCGGGGCGATTGCAGCCGGGGTCGTCATGCTGGTGTTTGACTGGTACCTGGCAGATCCGCTTATTTCAGTGCTTGTCTCTCTGCTCATTCTAAAAAGTGCATGGGGCATTCTGAAGCAATCGGTTCATATTCTGATGGAAGGTGCTCCTTCTGCTGTGGATACTGGAGAGTTAAAAGCTTCCTTACAGAGTATTGACGGTGTGATTGATGTACATGATTTTCATCTCTGGACGATCACTTCCGGACTGGATTCATTCAGCTGTCACCTGACAATCCGTGATGAAGCAGATGAACAGCTGGTTCTGCAAAAAGCAATAGAGCTGATTCAGAAGAAGCATCAAATTAACCACTCCACGATTCAGGTTGAAAAATCAGGATTGTGTCATGGTGAGTTGCTGGTGTGAGTATCTTAACCATTTAACTGATGATGCAAAAAAGAGCAAAGCCCAAAAATCTTTAACAGAGATTTTTGGGCTTTTTACTATAACCTTGCTCCACGTTGAAATGTATAATAGTTCACACTGAATGTGATGATACTGAGAATCATTAGAGTGACACCTAATAATATGGGCACATAAGTAAATGTTTGAATCAATTCTGCAGATGTGTCCTATGCTGTCGCATTACCAGGTCTTGAAAATTGAACTGCAAGCCCATTCCCATTAATGCCCATAATCACAAGCAGGGTTCCTGATACTAAAAATAGAATAGGAAGCAAGGCTACCTCTAAAATGATTCTTTTCATCTGTACACCTCAAGTCGTTTTTATTTGACAATTACAATTTAATACATTTATGCATACGAATGCAACCCTGCTATCACCAGGTTCACAAACACCTGATTAAAGATGATTGTGCCAAAGCCGATAATCGCAAGCCATGAAGTCTTCTCACCGGACCATCCTCTCCCAAGACGCAGGTGAAGGAAAGCCGCATAGAATAAGAACGTGATCAGGGCCCACACTTCTTTAGGATCCCATCCCCAGAACCTGGTCCACGCAAGCTGCGCCCAGATCATCGCGAAGAAGAGCCCGCCAAGTGCAAATAACGGAAACCCAATGACAACTGAACGGTATGAAATCTCGTCCATTAAAGACAAATCAACTTTGCGTGTAAGAGGCTGCAGCAGCTGGGCAATCTTTTTCCGTGTGATGATCCTGATCAATAAGTATAGGAGAGATCCCACAAGAAATGACCACAACACTGTATTCAGCTTGGCAGTTTCTATGCTGTTTGGCAGTTCAAGAAGTCCGGCATAGTGATCGGCTGGTTCATAACTGCCTGGCATGCCATCAACAGGGCTGACATGAACTGAATCCATCGGCAGCACAATCGCCGGCAGGTGATAGTCATACACCTGCGTCTCCCCTTCCCGGTTCTCAAATTGATAGCTCGCACTGTAACCCATCACCCGAAATGCAGAAATAACCACGATAAAGCCAACCACGACAACCATGAAATACAATACAAGTTCTAAGAAAAACGAACTTTTACTTCTCTCATTTGTATTTATTTTTTTCAGTAAGTAGATCAATCCTGTGACAAAAGAAATTGATAGTACGGCACTTGCAACTGCTACCGTAATCACGTGAATCGTCAGCCAGTTGCTCTGCAGTGCCGGAATGAGCGGTGTAACCTCATTGTGAAACATGCTGGCATACGCAATAATCAGCAGTGAAACCGGTAAAAGGAACAGTCCCATCACTGGCTGACGGTATATGTAATAGAATACGAAGAAGCTTCCAACGAGCATAATGCCGAAGAATGTAAGAAACTCATTCAGATTGCTGACCGGTGCATGACCACTCGCAATCCACCGTAAGATAAAATAATTGAGCTGAGCGATAAAACCAGCTGCAGTTAAGGTGATTCCTATTCTTGCAGCAATCGGTTTTCTGGATTTCACGGCAATACCAAATGGAATAATCGTAATTAAATAAAGAATAAATGAAACAAATAAAGACGAACTGCTGATCGATACCATTGAACTGACAGACATATTGACACTCCTTCATAATTGATAAGAAAACCAGTATCACTTTTCAGAATGAACGGCAATACTGTTAATTCCAAATATTTCTTTCAATTTATTTTAACGCTGCTGATCGCGCACTGACACAGCAAATCAAAGAAACTGTCTGAAAAGGAGATGAATGTTAATTTATTGTGAACGTAAATCTTCAGGTATGAGCGAAAAAAGAAGGCAGACTTATATATTCATAGAAAAAATGCTGCTTTACATTTTCCTCTGATCAAGTAAGATGAGAGTATACAACATCTGTCAAACCATACAAGGTCATACAACTGGTACCTATAAAAAGAACAGTAAGGAGCGTTGCGAATGGCTGAAGTTAAGGAAAATTCATTTATGCAGGAAGATGATAAGAAACCGAGAGTAAAAGTGGAACGTAAGCCTGGCGAACCGACGCCTGCCTTTAAGGGAGCGAGCTGGGCAGCACTTGCGATCGGACTGACTGCTTACCTGATCGGCCTTTTCAATGCAGCAATGGAGCTGAATGAAAAAGGTTACTATTTTGCTGTATTAGTATTTGGCCTATATGCAGCCGTTTCCCTGCAGAAGGCTGTCCGGGATAAAGAAGAAGACATTCCCGTTTCAGGCATCTATTACGGGCTCAGCTGGCTTGCTGTGATCATTGCAATCCTGCTGATGGCGATCGGCCTCTATAATGCAGGCAGCATTATTCTGAGTGAAAAAGGCTTTTACGGTATGGCATTCGTACTCAGCCTGTTTGCTGCGATTACGATTCAGAAGAATATTCGTGATACTCAGCAGGCGAAGGATCGCGCTTGACCTCACAAAAAATTGGGACGCATGATACGTCCCAATTTTTTTATTCCTTATTCAAATCCCCAGCCAGCATCCCGTACACAATACTGTCTGTCCATTCACCTTTATTCCAGTAATCCTGAACAAAATGCGCTTCTTTCCTCATACCTACCCGCTCACATAACCTGCCGGATGCCTCGTTTCTGGCATCAAGCGTCGCCTGGATGCGATGCACTTTATACTCAGCAAAAAGCTTTTCAAGCAGTCCTTTTAACGCCTCAGTTGCAAACCCTTTTCCTGAGGCGTTCTGTGAAAATGTGTAGCCAATCTCAACTGTATCCTTCATATCTGTATACCACACAGACAGATCACCAATGACCCTGCCTTCATTCACGACCGCTACACTCAGTGCCTGGTTCTGTGTCAGCGAATGATTTGTAAGCTTTTTAGTGAACTTCTCCTGCTTGTTATCATGTGTCCAAGGTTCATGCAGAAGATATCTGCACGTTTCCTGATCACTGTAAATATTGAATACATCGTCCAGATCTTCATTCATAAATGGACGGATGGTTAATCTTTCTGTGTTAAATTCCACGTCTGTCCTCCTGCTTCATTCATCATAAAATGTCATATGCGGCTTTTCCTCTTTGTAATATCTCAAACGATCTTCCAGTGTTCCTGTATGAAATTCAAACTTATGTCCATCCGGGTCTGTAAAGTAGATAGATTGCTTATCCCGCTCATCTCTTTCACGCCCGGATAAAATATTGGCACTGTGACTCATCAGATGATGATACAAATCATCTAATTCTTTTTCGTCTACTGAAAAAGCAGTATGCGTATAAGACTTTTTGATCTCTTCACGCGGAATATCTGCTTCCTCATTCAGTGCAAGCCAAATTCCATTCAAATCAAAATAAGCTGTGCTTCTGCCCTTGACCAGAAGCTTTGCACCAAACACGTTTTGATAGAATTCAATTGAACGGTTCAAGTCAGATACTGAAAATAAAAGGTGATTGATTCCCTTAATCATGATCTACTCACTCCAGAACTTATTGATCTTTCCATTTTTCTTTGAATTCCTCATACGCGGCAGTCCAGTGATAGGGCTGTACCTCTGCCAGTGTCTTGAATGTTAAGCTTTGTGATGGAACTGTTACTGCTACCTTCACTGCCTGGCCCCAGTAAAATAGTCTTTCCTGACAAATTCCGCAGGGGGAAAGAACTTTACACGCTGATTTCTCGTCATCCCGGACTACACAGATCGAGTGTGTCACTTTTCTATTTAACTTATGAGCCTCTAAAATCGCACCTGTTTCTATACAGAGATTAGTCGAATCATTGATAATCTCCGGCGCCACACTGGTTAAGACCGTGCCGTCCTCCAATCTGACCGCAGCAGCGCCTCCCCAGCCTTTTGGATATCTTTCTGTTATTACATGAACTGCTTCATCGTATAATGCCTGTTCAATACTCAAGTAAATGCTCCTCTTCTATGAATAAAATTGATAACAATGCTTAGCTGGGCTTTAAGAGCTTATAGTAAAAAACAGTCGGGTCCAGGCTTCCCTCAGCAGACATCGCATATGAGGGTATCTCGCCGGCGCAGGTGTAACCCATAGACAGATACAGCCGGTTGGATAGATCCCCTTTTCGAGTATCAAGAACAATGAGTGATCGATTACGTTCGACGGCAGCTTCTTCAGCTTTGATCATTAACTCACGGCCGATCCCTTTCCCCTGATAATCGGGGTGGACCATTAACTTTACAAGCTCAGCCCGATGAAGACCATTTGACTTTGTACACAAATCCAACTGAACTGTCCCCACGATTGTCTGATCTATTTCAGCGATCATCAGTACAGTATCCGATCCGGCAACCTGCTGCCAGTATTGATTAGCATCACGATCACCGAATGGAGGAATAAAGCCAATGGATGCCCCCTTTTTGACAACTTCAACAAGTAAGGATGATAGCTGGTTGATATAGGTCTCGGTGACGGTGACTTCAGTGATAATCAGAGCATTTTTCAATTTAACCACCTCTTTATAATAGATGCTTAAAGCTCTTTGAAAAGTCGGCTTCATGCGATATAGTCAATCATTTCATTCACTCAACCTCTTCATCAGTTACGATTCCCTCACCAAACGAAAGGTCTTGATATTGTGTAACCCCATATTTCTTATATATGATTCTCATTTCCTTTAGATCGTTTTCAGCAAAGCCTTCTGTTTTATCTAAACGGATCACCAGGTGGATATCGTTCTCCGGCTGGAACCCATTTACCTCCAACAGCTCTTCTTTTTCAACCGTTTGTTCACCCTGCACACCAATTTTACCTTCCGCTGCGATAAAGGTTGCAGCCTGATCAGCATCAGCGGTTGTGCCGTCTCTTCTGATCAATTCTACACGCTCTAACGTCGGCGTTCCGGTCCCTTTCCACTGCAATCCGTATCCGAGATAGATGGGACTGGTTTGATCAATGAGTTCCTGGCTGGCTGATGAATGACTTTCCAGCGTGAATGTTCCGCTGCGGCTGAAATAGTCAAATAGAAGCCAGACGCCGATAGTCAACAACAGTGCAACAGATGTAATAGCAATGATTTTCTTCAAAGGTAATTCACCCCTGTATCAAAGGTTATGTACTTATTTTTTTCGAAAAAATAAAAAAGCTGTAGTACTCTATTGGCTGAAATTTGTCCTACTAACGTTTTCTACTTTATGTCTATGCCCACCTTTAAAAAGTATCAATTACTTTCATTTATTGCTGATTAAGTTGAATTGTCTCCGTCTTTCCATCCCACTCAATTGTCACCTCAAAATCAGTCTGTTCCGTGACTTTTGCATTCGTAGGGTTCGCTTCGTTCTTATCTACGAAAGTTCCATCTCCCTCTAATTCATTACCGCTCTTCCCGAAAGAGCCAACACTATCCACGTTATAATTAAATTCTCCAACTGATTCCATATCGTCTCCTGTATATGTCAAAAGAAGTTCTTGTGTTTCATAACCATCGTTCGTTTGAGAAACATTCACATCAGCCAACCAATGCTCAGATTCACCAGAAACCGTGAACTCTTTAGAGCCACACGCTGTTAATAATGCTATGATCCCTGCTACAAGTAAAAAGCTTTTAAAGCGCATTGGTTCCTCTCCTTTTAGAAATACCTTTTTAGACATTCCCTCTTCATTAAAAGATTGCCTGCCTTTTATGTCTCACTTTCTTTTCTCTTAAATTTAAAAGCTATCAATAACAACATCCAAAAGATCAGTCCTAATATAAATGGCGACATACTGAGAAAAGTTTGATAGAAGGCAGCCTCTATCGTTTCGTGCTGATCAAAAAAGACATTAGAAACGAAAGCTGAAATGATCCCAACTACATTAATAATGACAAAAATGCCGGATAATATTTTCATTTGATCATCCACCCCCTTGTTCTTTTCAAATCACAATCGATCATATCGCCCCATCCCGGATTTTTTCGTTTTTTATAAACAACTCTCTACCTGATGCAGGTGGGTAAATTTGGATTTTACCTAATTATATCACATGCCAAGCACTTTAAATATTCAGCCAGTCCTCCAAACAAACCACACTCTTAGCCGTTGCATCTAACCTTACCTTCTTACCAATCGCAATCGGATGCATCGGGTGTGTATGGCTGATATCGAATTCCGCCAAAATCGGCAGCTCCCGGCCGTCCAGTTGCTCCAGCAGAAGATCTAATGGCCGTTTATTGGTACCCATATCATCGTATTGTTCGTGCTTTCCGAGAATGATCCCACCTATCTGATCAAAAAGTCCGTGTAATTTAAGCATGGCAAAATTCTTCTCAACGATAGAAGCGGTTTTCATACTGTCCTCAATCAGCAGAATATCGCCTTCTTTGATCTCTGGAAAATAAGGTGTTCCGATAAAGCCGTACATTGCGTTCAGGTTCCCGCCGATTAAGCGGCCTTCAGCTATTCCCTCATGCCCGGTTATTAATTGGTTCTCTATCAGCTTTTTTTCTGTCGTTTTCTCAAGCCAGTTCACATGCTCATCAGACCAGAAGGCAGGAACCGGGATGTTAAATGGTGCCTGATATTGACTGGAGAAATAGTCTTTAAAATATTGATATGTATCAAGCACAAGCGGTTCAAATTCTCCAAAGGAAGGAATGAGTGCCGGACCGTAATAAGTAGTGAGCCCCGTCTTCGCATACAGTGCCAGCAATATAGCTGTTGCATCAGAGTAACCTACAATGATTTTAGGACTGGCACGGAACGCTTCATAATCCAGATAAGGCAGCATACTGTTTGAGTTGGTTCCGCCAATGGTGGACATGATCATTTTAATATCCTTATTCCTTAGCAGCTTATTGAACTCATCCGCCCGCTCTTTCGGGGTACCTGAACGATATGTTTCTGATTTACCTGTGAGCGCTCCTTCAATGATGGTGTAGCCTTTTTCCTGCAGGAATGTTTTCGCGCGCTGAAATCTCTTATGTGCTGTGACTGTTCCAGGGGCTGACGGACTGAATATCCCAATCTGATCCCCTTTTTCCAACCGATTGTACATGTTATCCAAACTCCCTTATCACATAATCTATATGTAGAAAATGAATCCCGAATATGTTCATATCATGGGTTGCCACGAGTTCCCCATTTTTTTCTTCTATCACGAAATACTCATGCAGCGGCAGTTTCAATATATACTTTCCGATCGCCAGATACGTCCCTGCATCCCCGACACCATCACTCGTTAAACGAAGCTGTCCATTTTCAGCAGACAGCTGCAGAATACCGTGCATCGAGGAAAATGGCAGCGGCAGTGCAATGTTCATTAATGTATCCTGACCTGACTGATGATGCGAATAAATGGCTGTAAATACCGTTTCTTCATCAATCATCCGCTTCCACAATCTAGGCCTTGCCCTTCCATCAAGCTTTTCATCCACCATCATGATTTCTCCAGTCATTTCAACCTGTGAGGATGAATAAGGAAGATTAAGCTGACCGATTGAACGGCTGATTAACTGCCAGACCCATGCAAACGGTCTGAACCACGCTGACCATTTTACAGAGGCGAATAGTTGAAATCTTTCAGTGTGTTCATAGAAATTAATGACCTGTGCAGACACTTCTTCCGGATTGACATACATGTTCATTTGATCGACCAGTCCGCTGTGAGGTGATCCGGTTTTTTGCAGCCTGCCACGAATCAGGCTGACAGGAAATTTGTAAGGCTGCTGCGTTGACTCAGGCACTTTTAACGCCCAGCCAATAACAGTCAACGTTCCAAACAATAGACAGTTCAGAAATCCATGAAAGTCGAGCATGTCCGGAATGTTCACGATCACCTGCCCTGATAGGTTGCCGTATGCATATGCGAGTGACCATAGAATCGTGATACATAGCGTGAGAAAAGGAATCCAGACGATTATCCTCTGAATCCCATGAAACTTCAGACGGAACAAATAATAGGTCAGCGCATAGATTGCCAGTACATAAAGCGAGACTGAAATGATTTCAACTGTACGGGAGAATGTGATCCCAATAGCAACCGTAACTGGTCCCGTAGCAATCACAAACGCACAGATCTGATACAGCTTTGTGATTTGAATCCGTCCGACCAGACCAACTGATACACTTAGCATGAAAGCAGAATAGTGGAAGTGAATTGCCGTCAGCCAGGTCAGCATATCGCTGAAGCCTGTGTCAATTCCGCTGACAGAGGCAAGAAACCACCCGCCGCCAATGGCCAGATAGATCATGCCAAGATCAATGAGCCACTCAGGCAGGTTGGTGAATCCGCGGTTTAAAAAGCGCTCAAACCCTTTCCAGGCAACCCAGCATGTCACAAGAAAATAGACGATTGCACAGATCACAGCTGCAGGATAAGGCAGATCCAGACTGATTAATGTGACAGCCAGCATCCCAATCGCAATGATCCCTTTTTCAAACGAACGAAGCTTTACAATCATATGTAATAGTGACGGCACAAAAATCAGCTGTGCAGCCGTCAGATAATAGTAGTAGTCAGCCTGTTTATTCATGGCGAGGCTGAAACAAAAAAGCAGAAGGCCAGTCAAAATCAGAGGTTTAATGAACGCTTTCTTTAAATTCTCCTGCATACATCATCACCCTCCCAAGTACAGCATTGTAAATTGATACATGAATCGTATAGACATCCTTTTGGTCATCGTAGCCCTCAAGGACAGTTACACGTCCTCTTAGGATTTTAGGCAGCGTAAATCCCGCTTTCCCAAGCATCACCTTCTGTACGCCGGACGTAATGATCAGAAAGCCTTCTTTTGTGACATCAAAATGCAGGTCTGAATAGAAGAACGGAATGTCACCCAGAAAATCCTTTACTAACTTCTTTTCCAGATCCACTGTCATCCTGGCGTTAAATTTCCGCTCAGCGTTTTGAAAGTGAAAGGTTCTTTCCCACGCGACTTCCACCTCACCATCCTGATTCATCGCACAGCGGTTAGCAATGGAGAATGGGATCTCTTGCCCGCTCTCGGGAAACAGAAAGTTCGCCTTTGAAGTCAGGCAATAAAAAGGAGATAGCAACCTGCCGCCATTTTTAATCTGACTCATCACACCTGTTGCAAAGAATTCCTGATCTAAAGGCAACGCGTAGCGATGCTGCAGCTTTGGATGCAGCTGCTGAAACTTTTCTCCAAGCAGTGTCGTATAAATCGTCACGCCGCTTTCACCCTCTTTCTTCTGCAGCTTTTCGCACTCGGCAGCTCTTTTGTCAGCAGTAACCCAATGATCGACAGCACCCAAAGCGTCACATTCAGCGTGATCACGTTAAACGGTGCTGTTGCAGTAAATGGGGCTGCAATCACTGCGCTTATTGTTAGTAGAGGGAAAATGATGACCTGGAGCTTAAGCAAATATTTTTGCAGCTTCGGGATGAGCCAGCAGCCGGCAAAAATCATTTCTGCGATCCCCACCCAGATTACTGCAGTGGAGGCCTGCCCTTCAGATAAAGAAGAAAGCTGTGTCAGCATGCTGACTTCTAACGGATGCTGCGTCAGCACTTTCGGTACCAGTCCCTGATAAAGCCAGACAAATGCAAATAAAAAACATATGGTATAAAACACAAAAAAACGCCTATACTGCGTTCCCGGGCGCTCACCTGATTCAATCCACCGCTTTAACACATCAAAGCTGAGCGCTGTTCCCCAGCCAATCAGCGGACGGAACAGCCTGTCAAAAAGCTTTCCCGCTCCACCAAAGCGGACGTCATAATCATACTGCGTCAAAAAAGTGGTACGCCCTTCACTCGGGATATACTGCCAGTACCCCTTCCCTTCAGCAATCGGCGAAATCAGCTGGTCTGTGCCAAAATGCAAAGCAGATGTTTTCTCTCCGCTCTCTTTCTCATGTGTCCCTTTACTCTCACCCCAGCCGGACACTTCAATACCCGGCATTACTTTTGTGGAATAAGTAAACGTCTGCACCGTTTCGCCCAGCGACTTTTCGTTATATGTTATCGAAGAAAACCGGACATCCCACTGCTCATGCAGATCCGGCTGCTGGGTGTAGGTCCAGACTGCATCAATGTTGTCGTGTATATCTATTTCTACGTAAATCGGTTTGTGTGGCATGGTTTCACATCTCTTTTAATAGATTTGAAGGTTAGTGGATATGTAATGATTTTACCATTTAGAGTTGAGTGGAAAAATGAGATTTTCTTTTTACTTCTTAAAGCTGTTTTTGGTAACCTGGTGACTCTTGGCTGTGATGAACGAATGTGACCGGTAAATCAAAGAATGCGACCGATAAAATTCACTTAATGACCTGTAAATATGTAATTGTGACCGATAACTCCTGTATCAGCGTCTTAGTGACCCGTAAAGTTCCTATTGTGACCGATAAACCACAACATGTGACCCGTATTTTGGAGAATGTGACCTGAAAATTTCTACGCAGCCACCTCTGAGGACACAGAGAAAAATGTCTTCTCTGAAGCTAAATCAACAAACATTTATATCAGCGGTTACTTAATGAAGTTTCAGAGATAACTTGATATTTTAGTGCTGAAGTTATACATATGCGCTGGAAATTTTATGACAAACTATGCGCGTAGCTAATATTGTAAGGGTGGATGGTTGTCACTTTTCCTTTTTCTTTCGGGGAGGAGGTGATAACTATGGACATTTTCTTTGAGTTTGCAAGAGAAGTATTGAAAGGCATCACGCGTGCGATTAGCGCGTATCTCTTTCAAAAAACTTTTCTCGACGAAAAGAAAACCACCCCTGCGCCGTCGGAAGCAAAAGGGTGGTTCTCAAAAATAACGTTTAACTGACAACCACCACCCTGACGGTAGAGGCTGCAAGGGAGAAGAGTTAGCGCTCTTCTCTTTTTATTATAATCATTTTAACGCAAAACTATGCAAACTTCAATATTACTGGAATAGCTGCCATGTCGTAAGATCCTTTTAACCCTCAACATCACTGATCAGTTCGTGACTTTGTTAACTTCTTCCATTCACCTTCCAACACACTCATCTCCCACAAACTCCAGTACCCGTCACCCATTTTTCTTGCATCTCTGAGTAACCCTTCCTTCACAAACCCTGCCTTCTCATAACAGGCAATGGCTGAAGCGTTGAAGTCAAAGACGCCAAGACTCACTCGATGTAATGTCAGTTCATCAAATGCTACTTGTAGAATTTCGTTCATCATTTGCTGTCCTGCTCCCTTACCCCTTACACTTTTATCTCCGACCAATACTCTCCCAACTCTCGCTGACCGATTCGTTCGATCAATCCTGCCTAAAGAAATATGTCCAATCACTTTGCCACTCTCTTTTTCAACCACACTATACACAAGAGAAGTTGAGCCTTCTCCATTTGCATGCTCTATGTATCGCTCTAATTGTTTTTCATCTAAAGGAAAAGTGAAATCCGGACCTCCCCATTGCATTAAAAATTCAGGGGTTTCGATCCAGTCGATTAGCTGTTGAAAATCAGAACGGTTAAAATATCTTAACTCAATCATTTGTAACACCTCTTCTATTTAACTTAATGCCATACACATATTCCCTTGAAATGACAGAAACAGATAATATCTCACTAATAAAATTCAGCGCGGCCTCCTTTTCTACTATTATTTCAACAGACATTGTTCATCATCCTCTTTATCAAATATATCCTGACTACTTTTCCAAAAACAGTTGAACTATTCCACCGACTGTTCTATAGTGTGTATATAGACATACACACTTATACACTAAAAAACGGAAAGGAGCTTTTATAGATGAATACTATGCGTAAAGCATTCTGGCTGGCAAAGCTCGAATTGGATGTATCAAAAAAACATTATTTACTCCTGCTTTTCATTGCAGGCATCTACTCTTTTTTCTTTTATCTGACGATGCCTCCTTACCTTGAAGACAACATCTTTCTGCTTGATGCCTTTCTCATTATTTACATCGGCTCCCTCTCATTTTCAATTAAGCCGAAAAACTTTCAATATCAGAAAATGGATGACGGATTATATGCTTCACCCTATGTTGCGATGCTGAACCAGCTTCCTATCAAACGTAATGTACTTGTGGCAAGCCGCTTCATACTACCTTACCTATCTATTTTAATAGGGATCACAATCGTTCTGGTTGGTACCTATTTTTTCTCAGCAGAGCTTCAGTCAGCGATTGAGCCGCTGCCCATGATTGCACTGATCATCATCTGGCTTTGTATCAGTTTTTCTATTGGCGGGATTTTCCCTGCCAGTGATCCGGGTGATCAGATTAAACGTTTTACGTTTTTCTGGTCGTATATGATCATCATCGTGTTTTTTGTTGGCATGTATCTGATTTTTCAAGTATGGCTTGATACAGGGTTTTTCAAATGGACGATCCAGTTAGCTAATGATTTCACTATTCTTTCAATCATTATGTCTATTCTTATTGCATGTCTCGTCATGTGGTACTGGTTCAATCATGCCATGAAGCAAATCCAAAAAAATGATTACTTACAATAAAGGAGGGCTGACATGAATCTTCCAATTCGGCTTTCCAAGTCTTCCCGGGAACCGATCTATCATCAGATCGAAAACCAGATTAAAGCACTGATTGCAAGCGGACAGCTGGCAACCGGAGACCCCCTTCCTTCTATCAGGTTATTGGCGAAGGAGCTAGAGATCAGCTCCATCACAATCAGAAGAGCCTATCAGAACCTTGAGTACAGTGGATTCATCCAGACCTCTCAGGGAAAGGGAACATTTGTCGCAGAGGTGGATCCTGCTATGAAAACATCAATGGCCAGTCAGGCAGTTGAAGATGCAATTTTGAAAGCAATCTCTACAGCACGGCAGCATGAATATTCAGATGAGGGCATCATTCGCATGGTAGAAACACTGCTTCAAAAGGAGGACAACCAATGACTTTTCCAATAACGATCAGGAATATCGAAAAATCCATTGACGAATTTCAATTGAACGTTCAGGACCTTACCTTTGAAGTAGGAACCATTACTGCAGTGGTCGGAACGAATGGCGCCGGCAAGAGTACCTTTTTCAAAATGCTGATGAACCTTGTAAAGCCGGACAATGGAGAGATTGAGGTGTTTGGTCATTCTGTCAGGGGCGAAGATGACGCATGGAAACAACAGATCGCTTATCAACCTCAGACAATGATTGGCTGTGATGCATTTACTGGTGAACAGCTGCGTAATCTGATGGCAGAAGTCTATCCGTCATGGGACGAATCGCTGTTCAGAAGATTCTCCGAAAAGTTGAACATTCCGCTGAATAAGAAAGTTCAGAAGCTGTCTCCCGGTGTGAAGACGAAGTTAAATCTTGCATTAAACTTTGGAAAAAATACTCCCATTCTCATGCTGGATGAGCCGACAGCTGCGATGGACATTCCGTCGAGAAATTATTTTATTCAGTTTTTACTTGAACTGATGGAAAGAGGAGACAGAACGGTGCTGATTGCATCGCATCAGGCAGACGATATTAAAAAGCTTGCTGACTACCTTGTATTCATTAATAAAGGATCTGTTACACGTCTGCTTGAAAAAGATTCGCTCGTATCATCTTACCGGTTGTTCTGGCTAAAGGAAGAGCCGCAAGTAAGCCACATACCTGGTGAAATTAAGCGTACCTATAAGAAGGTTATTTTATCAAATCACCCGGAAACTACGATGGCCTATCTTTCTAAAAACGGGCTGGTCATTGTTGATGAGCAAGTACCTGAGCTTGAGGATATTATTCAGGAAATTTTAATGGAAGGGGAAATGATTAATGTCTGAAATTGCGCTTACCGTCCAAAGTCTTCAGAAGTCATTTAAAGATCAGCAGGTGCTTCACGACGTTTCATTCAATGTAAGAAAGGGAGAAATCACAGCCCTCCTCGGTCCAAACGGTGCCGGAAAATCAACGACCATCAGAAGTATTATGGGCATTCTCTACCCGGATCACGGAACGATCAAATTCCACGGTGAGAAGGAGGGCCAGATTCCAAAGCATAAAATCGGCTACCTGCCGGAGGAACGCGGTCTGTATAAGAACGTGAAGATTATGGATATTCTGCTCTACTTTGCAGAGCTCAAGGACTATCCGCAGAAAAAGGCAAAAGAGCGTGCATTGTCTTATCTGAAAAAGTTTGGTCTTGAGGGAAAAGATAAAGTATCAATTGAAGAGCTCTCAAAAGGAATGGGTCAGAAAGTTCAGTTCATCGCATCTATCATCCATGAACCGGAGCTGTTGATTTTAGATGAACCGTTCTCAGGACTTGATCCTGTCAGTCAGGAAGTATTCAAGGAAGAGATCAGAGAGCTTGCCAGAAATGGAACGGCCATTCTTCTCTCAGCCCACCAGATGAATCTGGTTGAGGAAATGGCAGACCGTCTGATCATGATTCATAAAGGCAGAGAAGTGATTAGCGGGACAATGGATGAAGTAAAAAGAGAGTACGCAAGCTTCAAGTGCACAATTCACGGTCAAAATGATGAGAATAAACTGAAGACGATTCCTTACGTAACAAGGGTTGAGCAGCAGGACAATGTATCTGTTCTGTTTCTGGATCAGAACCTGAAAGCGGCAGAATGGATCCGCAAGCTGCCTTCAGACATTCAGATCGAGGAATTCAGACTGGATCGGATTTCGCTTCATGAAATCTTTATTGACGTTGCCTCAGATCGGACACTTGCAGCAGAGGAGGAAGAAAAATATGCGTAACAGTTTAAAGGTCGCCCGCTGGGAATTCAAACGGAATGTCAAAAATAAATCGTTCATTATTTCACTCCTGTTAACACCGGTGCTTTTCATTCTATTCGCTACCCTCCCGACACTGTTATCAGGATCAGGTGATGACGCAGAACCGGTCAATGTCTCTGTGTCAGATCCGTCCGGCATATGGGCAGAACAAATTGAGCCTTACCTCAGCAATGCTGACCTGAACTGGGAGATCAGCGTTGTAACTGCTTCTCCGGATGAATGGAGAGACGGATTGGATGAGGATGAAAGCGCGGTGTATCTTGCGCTTGATGAAGCTGCTCTTCGCGATGGACAAATCACGTACTACACAACGGAGGAAACACCTGACTCGTTTGCAGGTGAGGTCCAGCTTCTTGCAGCACCACTGCAACAGCTGAATCTGCAAAATGCAGGTTTGTCAGAAGAACAGATGGCTGCTGTGACGAACGGCATTCAGTTCAATGCAGAAGAACTGTCAGACTCAGAACAGGCTGCTGCTGATTCAGGACTTAATGAGCTCGCGCGTATTATTCCGGGGGCATTTGCCGGACTGATTTTATTCTCTATTGTGATGACAGGGATGATGATCTTCCAGAGTGCTTCACAGGAAAAGAAAGAAAAAGTATCTGAAATTGTTCTTTCGTCACTGACACCAAGTGACTTGATGCAGGGAAAAATCATTGGCTACTTCTGGCTCGGTATGCTTCAAGTTGGCGTATGGCTGCTGATTGCACTACCATTTGTGATCTGGAGATTTAATGACTTCCCGATTATGGAATACCTGTTTGTACCGGAGCTTGCGTTGCTGATTGTCATCGCGCTGATTGGCTACCTGTTGTTCGCCGCTCTCTTTGTCGGACTTGGTGCAACAGTCGAAGACATCAGCTCAACAAGTAACTTCCAGGGCATGATTATGATGCTGCCATTTTCTCCGCTGATTCTGATCGGACCTATTCTATCCGATCCAAATGGACTTGCAGCACAGGTTGGTACCTATATTCCATTTACCTCCCCTGCTGTTCTGATCATGCGATTATCATTGCTTGAAGAATGGCCTTGGGTTGAAATCGGTATTGCACTGGCGATTCTGGTTCTATCCGTGTGGCTTGTGATGAAGCTTGCCGGAAAGATCTTTGAAGTCGGCATCCTGTTATACGGGAAAAATGCTTCAATGGGCGAGATTATGAAGTGGGTTCGTTCGTAGTTGGTTAAATCATTTTAGGGCTGGGGTAACTCATCCTCTTTACTGTTTTAGCCGGGTTTAACGGTTGTGACCGGTAAATTGGTGAATGTGATTGGTAAATTTCATTTTATGACCGGTAATTCACCAGATGTGATCTGTAATTTGGCGAATATGACCTCTTTAATTTTACCCGGACCTAAAATTTGTTGTATAGGTTTCCCATCTACCTGAAACAGATAAATGGCAGGGAGCGACGATCATGACAATTGATTCAGCATATACATGGAATATAGATAAGACAGCAAAAGAATTGTTCCGCAGGCAAACGTTGCTGCCGATTCCCGAATCAGACGATGAATGGCACATGCTGTCGCGGGAGGGTGAAGAGGAAGGGATTACCAGGCGGGAGATGCATGCCTCAGAGCTGAATGAAGTAAACGAAGAATTAAAAACGGTACTGCCGGAGCGTTTTATTCCTTATCTTGAAAATGGACAGTTAAATCAGCCTGAGCTGCCTGATGACGTCCGAAAAGATTACCTGCGCTGGATACGCGAATCAGAGATCACCTTTGAACAAAAGCTGGATGCAGCCTATGAGAATAAGAAGAATGCTGCTGCTTTTTTAACTGCAGAGGCCGCGGACGTTTTCACAGATACGCTGCATGATGGCGTGATTCAGCGAATTGAACGGGCAGATGACACACTGCGGGTCTCCATTGATCTTGATAGCGGCTTTTCCCAAAAATCACTGATCATCCTCACCTTCAAAGGCATCGTCTCAGAAGAAGCAGATGAACCACTTCAGACCGGTCAATGGTATATATATGATGAGCTTCAAAAAGGCGAAGATGAATTTGCGCTAAGAGTGTTGTTTGAAAGTCCTGAAAGTCAGTGGACACTCCGCTTTACAGAAGTGGAAGCCGAATGCTTCTTCCGCCCGAAGGAATATGTAAAGTTAAGAGATGAAGAAAAACTTGATGGGCTCTCCATTCATGAATATCTTGGCCTGCTCAATGAGAATCAACACTACCGTTACATCTCACCTTTAGCCAATGAATCTATTTCTCTGACAGATGGATTGGAACCGGAATTCACCGAACAGGACAACCCGATCCGCTATATTTATACTGATATTTTCGAAGATCCTTACGCACACGTTCATGAGCCAATGCCTTCAGAGCAAATTGAACCGGCGTTGTTAAGCGATGACATTGAGCTGCAGGTACAGGCATGGAACACACTTTATCAGAACCCACAGTCACTTGCTGCTGTGATTAATCGGCTCTTGCAAAAGCTTGAACTGACAGACGAAAATGAGATGGTTATCAGTATCTATGTCCAGCATTTTTATGATCATGATGTGTTGGACCAGGAGAACATCAGAAAATTTCAGTCACTGATTGATTAGATAAATGGGACAGTCACGCTGAAAGGAGAATATACATGTCTGAAGAAGTGAAACAATTAACGACAGAACAGGAATGGACAGACGCTTTTCCGGTTATGAAGCAGCTTCGTACGCACCTTGATCTGGATACGTATCTGGAATTAGTGCGGGGAGCACACGAAAAAGACCACTACGAAATGTATGCATTTTATAGCGATGGAGAAATCGTCTCTGTGATTGGCTTCAAGCCAATGATTACGCTGTATTACGGCCGGTTTATCTGGGTATGTGATTTGGTGACTGACCAAAGTCAGCGATCAAATGGGTATGGCGAAAAGCTGATCACTTACGTTCATGAATGGGCAAAGGGGAATCATTATGAAAGTGTCGCCCTGTCTTCAGGACTGCAGCGTGAGGATGCCCACCGTTTTTATGAGGAGAGATTGGATTACGACAAGGTGAGTTATGTGTTTAAAAAGAATTTGAGTAAATAAAAGAATGGGAAGTAATACGCAAATCAATCAATAGGCGATTCACGTATTACTTCCCTTTCTGAATCACTCATCATTCCGATTAATCGTAATTGAAAACGAAACCGTATCCAGTACCCATCTTTCGAACAACTCATGTATCTTCTCTTCAACTTCTTTTTGACTCAACCCGGGTTCAAGGTTTAATTCTTCAATTGAAAAGGACTGCCTGATTTCAGCTTCTTCTCCTTTTGTACTTGCTCTGAACGTAACATGTTTAATCACTTGCATGCCTCCTTTTTTAAAACACTTATCATTCTATAATAAGTAATAGATTCCATTAAATGTATGATATGATCAAATTGAAGAATAACTGTATCAAAGTCCTGCTTTGTAAGGAGGCCGATCATTGGGTTGGAATATGGCAAGCCAGACTGATTTCAGCGGATATCAAATTGAACTTGCGGTCATATACACGATTTTTCTCATTGCTTCAATGTGGGTCTTCTATGATGCCGATCATTATTTTACCGGAATAAAAAGGCACATTTTCTGGATCATGACGCTGGTGACAGGTCCAATAGGAATGATCCTGTATCTTATTTTTAGAAGGTTAGAAAGAAATAATTCGTCTGTACAATAAGAAAACGGGAGTGATTAACATGATTCTGATCGTTCTGTTCATCTGTGCATTCGGTATCTGGATCTACTTCAAGTACGATGTACAATCCATGAACCTGCTCAGCCGGGTTATGGCGAAAGGCTGGAATGATGCGCTTGAGGATGATTCACAATATCTCCGCTGTTCTCACTGCAATGGCGTGATTAAAAGAAGGCATACGACACCTTATTGTATGACGTGCAGGAGATTTACATAGCTTAGTTGCTTATGCAATGACACCACCGTGCATAGAAAATAGATAAAAGTCATCTTCATCTGTTAGTGTCCATCCATCAAAATATGCACTGGCATGAAACACATCTAAAAAAAGATGATCAAACTGCACGATCAGCAGTGGACATTGTTCAAATAACTGCACATCTTCAATGGTTTTACCAACCAGTAATTCTTTGACTTCCTTCCATCCCCTCTGGTTTGACTGGAGGTCTGTCTCTCCCAGTAAGATCCCTCCCGCGTGACGGATTCGCCATGGGCACTCGATAATGACTGCCCCTTTTTCCAATTGAATGATGAAATGAATATCTGAATCAACATCAGTAATCTTTTGGCCTAAGAGGCTTGTAAAGTCTACTTCTTCAGGCTTCATATGCCAAAGCTTCCGTGCGTGTGTTGTAATGATTCTATTTATTTGATCAGTTGTATAACCGTTTACGTTATCTCCATACTGAAAATCATCAATCATGTCACTGACATCCTGCCACCTCACCTGCTCCTCAAAAAATTCATGTGCGATGGTGCATCGATAGATCTCTTTTGCAATCTGATCAGCATGAAGAACAGGCATTAACAATTTTGAGTGCAGTCCCTTTATATAAGCATTCGCACATTCTTCTTCAGAAGGCGCTTTCAATTGAAGACTCTTCATGGCATCATCAAACATCTTTTCAATTTCAAATAGATTGACAAGTTCTTTTAGACTCATACCTGCTAACTTTTTGATTTCACTGTCATCAAGATATAAATGATGCTGTGCCCAGTCTATATAATCTGACGCCTGCACAGTGCCAGTATATTTTTTATAGTATAATGCTAATAATTCTATCTGAACCAACTCCCTTTTAAGCCATCATCATATTCATGACGCCACCTGAATCGACATCTACCGACCATTTGTATAAATGGCTTTCAACCACGCAGCCCGCGCCCCAGAACTATTCATAAAACGTATTAAAAACCCCTGTGTATTGTTTTTTTAATTCTTCTATTTTCTTTATATCATGAGAGATAATATCGATCACATCATTATTCACATATAATAAAAAATCATGATTATAAAATGAAATATATGCCTGCTTTTGTCCTCGAAAAATAGAGATACAGTATTTCACTATGTCATAAAGATCTAAATGACTGATCGTTGTATATATCGTGCTGTCTCTTAAAGAGGGATTTGTAACAATAACTTCCCGCCAATTTTGAATATGTATATACTTCCCAATCTTCGAATTTGAAGAATAGCGCTTATGATTGACAATGTATGCAGATACAAAAATAAGATTAATCGTGTCACCTGTTTGAAAAACAGACTCTATAACGTTTTTTATTTTAGAAACACTCAGATCTTCCATACCAAATCTAATTCTTTGATCTTTTGGGACCTGAAAATAAGGCGTTTCTTGATGAATATCAAAGTTAATTTTAAATTTGCTGAGCTTGACCACTTTTATTCGTCTCCTGCTGCGCTGTCTCCTGTTTACTCATATAAATGGAGATATACATTTTAGTTTTTGAAAGCCATTCCTTTTATCAACTCAATATGCATCACTGACAGTTATCAAAAAGAAAGATGATATCTATGTAATAAAATCATCAATTTTAATCCCGTAATTGCTGATCAATGCTTTGTCTAACCTGTTTAAAAATGAATCTACAGCCCCACTGATTACATCATCAGTTAGTGATTCAGCTAATTCGTAATCCTGCCAGATTGAAAATAAAGACCATTGATTTTCTTCCCGTTTAATAAAGGCTAAAATCGGACCTTCTCTTTCATCATGTTCAATCGTAAAGTAATTAAAATTCTTTTCCTGTTCCCATTTCCTTAAAGCTATCCCAAACTCAAGCAAGGCAAGAGAAGGCTCAGAGAAGAAACCATGACCATTCACTAAAATTTCCAGTCTGCCTTGAATATCAACCAGGAGTTTTCCATTTCTCTTCTTCAGCAGCTTTGGCTCTATATAGCATGTTTGGTCTAATTCAAATTTTAAATGTAACTTATTCATTGCTTCACCAGCTTTTACGGTTGATCTCACAACAGGTATCCTGTCTTGAGTATATTCCTTACTCTTATTCATTGAGTAAATAAACTTCTTTCTTCATCCAATTGTTTAATCAGTTGTTCATCATCCATCACCCTCGCAATGTCGGACGCCTTTTGGATAAAATCTTCTGAATCCGATTTTCTCATCAATCGATTGATCATTCCTTTTCTCTGATAACTGAGTGCAAGCTGCCTGTAAGCATGTTCTTTCCTTAATTCTTCGAGCGTTTCTTCATTTAAAGCATTGGCTTCTTCAAGCATCTCTTCTTTCATCAGTAACATCACCAGATTAAATTTGAATGGAATAAATCGCTTTCTATAATCAGGATAGTTATCATATTTTTTACTCTGCTGCAGTGCGAATCTGGTAATGGAGATCGCAGTTTTAACAGGAAACAAGAACAAAATAACCGCCACCAGTTTGAAGTCATGCAAATACCAGGTATCTGCTTTTTGGAGTCTTTCCCATACTTTTTCTGCATAGGCTGTGGCCGGTTCAAAACTTCCCTCATTTTTAATGAGAATCAGCCCTTTGGATAGATGATACAGATCTTCAATGTACCGATCATCATGCGCTTTAAGATAGTTTCCAGCCAGAGACACTATTTGATTCAGTGCTTCAGTTTCAATGAATTTCTGACTGTTGAACAGATGGATGATTTTCTCCCGCGGAGGGAAATCATAGTCATGATGAATATACATAAATTCATCCAGATCCATCTCAAGTGAATCCAGGATTCTTTTAAACTTTTGTTGGGTCAGCTCAATGCGGCCCAGCTCAAATTTTGAATAGCTTGCCTGATGCATCGCTCCACTACTTACATCAAACTGGCTGTAGCTTTTTGAAAGTCTGATCGCACGCACAGTTTCACCGTAATATTTCAATATATCACCCTCTTCATCATAAGCTTTTACGCTTAAATTACATCATTCATACAAATTATTATATAGAATGAAGACAAATAATTGAAATGAGATGATATTTTGAATCACAATAACTATCTTAAGTTTTCTATTTTATTTCTCCTGTTGGGTCTGGGCGTCTGGATACCGAATTTTATATTCGATTTCGGCACTCCCCTTACCCTAATCGCACCTCTTCTCGGAGCAATAGGGCTGGTTTTTGCAGTCTTATCAAAAAGCCTGTTGTTAATCATCGGAAACAGTTTAGTCATGCTTAGTTTTTTTCTGATCATGGGTCTGGGCTATTACTATTATGCTAATGTGTAAAAGAATGAGGTGAAGCGGATGGGATACAACCTGCTGACAGTCGTTGCAATCCTGGTCGCCGTCTATGGTGTGATCAGGTTATACAAAGACAGCAAGCAAAGTAATGGGGAAAAAAGCTTTGTGAAACGCATAGGGTTAACGCTAGTCGTGTCCTATGTATTTGTCAGTATGATTATTTTTCTTCTGATCTGAAAAAACGTAACGTACTATTCCTTCATACGTTACGTTTCAGATCCAGCTCATCTATTTTGAAACTATGCAAAACTCCCTGATATCAGACTTTTACGGCGGTACACACTTAATACAATCCCAATCAAAAAGGCATTAAACAGCGTTGGCATCAGTCCGTAGCTGATAAAAGGCAGTGAGATTGACGTAAGTGGCAGCAGTCCAAGCATCATGGCGATATTATAGACAAACTGAACAATGAAAAGCGTCATACTTCCCGTGAGAAGCAGCTTGCCAAATGAACTGTTCATATGGCGGGAAATCATGATCATTCTCACGGCGAAAAGTGAGAATATCAAAACAAGAAAAACCGCTAATACATAACCATAGTAGAAGGTCATGGTGGCAAAGACATAGTCAGTGTGTCCAGATGGAATGAACTCAAAACCTCCGGTCGTACCAAACCAGCCCGCTGATGAGAAAGCCCCCTCCAGACGAAGATATAGATAGCCTGCACCATCTTCGTACTTTTCGGGGCTCAAAAACCCAAGGAGCCTTTGCATTTGATATGCGTCTGCTGTCAAAAAGAACAACACCCCTGATGCTGCAGTTAATACAAATGGAACAGCCGTCATCAACAGCACCGTTTTCTTACTGAATTGGCTCCACCATAACATCACAAACACCATCACTGTATAGATCAAGGCAGTTGAAAGGTTCGGGATAGAAAAGAATAGATAGAGTGAGAAGATAAACAACAGTGCGAGATGCCATATCTTCATTTTTGAATTGTTTAGAAAAGATGCCCAGGCGAGAAAAAAGAACGGGAGTGCCATTAAGCTTTCAAGTGTAATGATTCCAAATTGCAAATAAGCCTGTCCATTGATCATCGTCGTTGGAAAATATCTTATCGTAAGTAAAAGACATGCGCCAAGTATGTAAAACACCCACCCAAACCGCTCGATCCTCCGGTAATCAAACAGCATCATACCAACTGCTGCCGCAACACCAAGCAGTACAATGATGATCTTCTGCATTAGAAAAGCTTCTGTATAATCCAGTGTGATTATCGGTAAGAAACCAAGTCCCATTGAAGCTGTGAGCAATACAATCAGCATCCAGTCCACTTTAGGCTTATGCAGCTTATTCAGCTCCTGTCCAAGCTTAACGGGGCTGCCCATCTGTTCGACCGCCTTCTCTTCCGCTGTGTCATCACTTAATCC
The DNA here is from genome assembly GCF_000829445.1 of Jeotgalibacillus alimentarius. GTDB lineage: Bacteria > Bacillota > Bacilli > Bacillales > Jeotgalibacillaceae > Jeotgalibacillus > Jeotgalibacillus alimentarius. The sequence goes on along the minus strand of NZ_JXRQ01000008.1, from coordinate 269,916 downwards.
TTTTTCCTGCCAGAAGCCCTTTGCCTTTTTCAGATGAAATGTCAATTCTGCTGTCACAAAGTCTCTGGCTTCCTTTGATTTAATATGATTGGTGACTTCTTTTAAAAAGTGATCTCCTTTATTGTTCACTGTCCTCTCACTCCTGTGTCAGTTCTTTCAGTCCAAATTGTTTCTTACCAGCAGCTTTCTCTGATTTTTGCAGCACTTTCCTACCTTTATTGGTCAGCTGATAATATTTCGCGCCGTCATGATCCCAGCCGGAATGGATCAAGTGGTCCTGTTCCATGCGGTGCAGCAGCGTATACAATGCACCTTCATTTCTCCCAAAAGACTGGATGCCCCTCCCGCGCAGCAGCTGGGACAAATCGTAGCCCGTCTTTTCGCTGCCCAGAAGCTGTAAGACCGCTAATAGAATATCTTCTTCACGTTCATGAGACTGGGTGATTTTTTCATGTACCCTTTTACGAAGCTGATCGGAAAAATCCATCTGTCTAAAGGTGGTCTGTTTCATAGATTTCCGCAGCCCTTTCAACCGGTCTTCCATCTCGTTATTCCTCCAATCCTTCCCTCAAAAGTTCCTTCGCCCTTCTGAGTCTTGTTTTCACTGTATTTTCTTTTACGTCAATTAACTGTCCAATCTCTTTAATGGGCAATTCCTCAAAGTAAAACAGGTAGATCACTTCACGGTATTGAACCGGTAAGTTCATCACCGCTGCAGCAAGCACGTGATCCTCTTCATTACGAATCACAGCCTCTTCTATATCGTCACTCCGGACACCTGTGAATTCAGCTTCTTTTTCTGTGATGATCACCTTTTTGTGATACCAGCTTTTTACGTAGTCTTTGCAATGGTTAATCGTAATTCTCCATAACCATGTGCGCAGCTTCGCATGCCCTTTGTATGTATGAAGAGACTGATAACACTTCACGAATATATCCTGAGTCAGGTCCTCAGCGATTTCTTTGTTATGTACGTACGAATACACAAGCTGCAGAATCTCCTGCCCATATCGGTTCATGATCTCATCAATCATCGCCGCTTTATCTTCCGTTTCAAACACCTCTGCTATACATTCATCCACTTCAGTGCCCCCTTTCACATTAATAGACGACGTAGTGTGTTAAAAAGTTTTTGAGTTTGTAAAAAATCAGGCACGTAACTGGTCAGTCATTCAATCACCGAATGGCTGATCAGTTACGCGCCCGTTATTTTTAAACCGTTCTTTTTTTAAAAACATCTTTAACAAACGCTTCTTTATGATCCGTGTATTCTGTAATTCCTGCTGATGAATGCTTCAGGTAGTCTAATTTAAGATCTTCATACTGTTTTCGTGCCGTCTCATTTCCATTCAGATAATCTCTGAAGAAAATTAAATTGTTCCAAAGCTCACCTTCAAATTCAACCAGATGGATATAATGTGTTTTTTCCTGATAGGTTGTATCAGTGAATCTCGCAAAGACAATCTCTCCGGGCCTCTCAACTTTCAACCGGAAAAACCCGATCTCCTTAAAACCGCTCATGATCGCTTCATCAACATCCTGCAGATTATCCACGCCTGCTGCGATATCTAAAATAGGTTTTGCTGACATGCCCTCAATCGCCGTGCTCCCAATGTGTTCAACACGATTCCCTTCAAGAGGCGTATGTACTGCTATGTCTTTTTTGACCCTCTCAAACTCTTCTTTCCATTCCGTCGTGTAATCCACTAATCGTACTTCATTTCTTTTTAGACCTAACTTCATACAGTCATCTCCTTAGAAATGTAGTTTTGTATCGCTCATAACAATAAGCTCACTCTTCTTCCGCTAACTCCTTAATCCGCTCCAGTGCCTGCGGCAGCCTAACCGCAAACGTCTCTTCCTGTTCTTTTGGAATATCAGTTTTTATAACCAGAAGCGTACCACCGTTTTCTTCTGTAAGAGTATAGCTCTCCCTACCGCCAGTCCACTCCTGCTCCCGTTCCTGCTGTCCGGTTTCTTTTGTGTCAGTGCTATGTCTGAATGATATATACTCATGAGGACGCAGTTTCTCTACCAGACTCGTTACACCATAGCCGTTTACAGAGGAGATGAATTCGACCGTCTGTCCTTCTTGCAGGAGACCCTTCATATACGTACCTTCATCAATCAGATCAGCCCAATCCCGGAATGTCTCATCATCCCAGAGAATCTTCCAGACACGTTCTCTTGAAGCATGGATATGGATTGAAAAGTGCGTTTCTTTCATGGTGTGATCTTCCTCTCTGTAAAAAGATATGGTTCATGAGTACATTAGATATCATTGTTAATGTTTGTAGTCCTCGTAATATTCCTCTGTGCTCGCATAAGCCTGTATGACTTCTCCATCATCTATGGTGTAAGCGTATGTCACATCTGGTTCATTCTCAAAAACAACATAGAGTTCATGTCCCCACAATTCACTCAGTTCTGTACGATCGTATGTGATTTCCCATTCTTCTCCCGGGTATGTCCGGTCCAGATGCTCCTCAACCAGTTGTTCATATTCGGTATACGCTTCACTGATTCTTTGATCCAGTGTTAATTCATTCACCGTGAAGGCAACTACACACAACCATCAATCCCGCTAAAAAAATCCTCATCTTTTTCTTAACAAAGATTGAAATCATCACGAATATGATGACAGTACCTATTAACAGAGAAAGTCTGACTGCCTGCTCATCCAAGAGCATCCACTCCGTTCTTTTTAATCGGCTGTTTTTAAATCTAAAATTGTTTTACAGCTATCAATCCAGCTTTTTATACAATTGAACACCCTGAGAGTCTTTCCCATCAGGAACAATGTTTTTAAAATCTGTTCCATTATTAACTGAATAGACAACCATCCGCCCTAAGTTTTTACGTACATTCAAAGGAATCTTAGTCCATACCATTTCATTAATCAGATCACTGATTAAAAAACGTTCACCAGTTTCCATATCTTCAATACCAGTTTTTACTTGCCATAAGAGCTTTTCGTAGTCATAGCTTGGTGATTCATTGAACAGCAATTTGAATATATACTCTTTAATCGAAGGGTACTTTTCACTGAATGCTTTCTCCTGCAATCTCTCATATTCTTCATCTGTTAAATCAATTTTAATAATCGGTGTCATAATTTATCTCTCCTTTATTTAGGTTTAGGTTATAGTACCATAACCTAAAATTCATTACAAATAATTAGGAGATTATATTAGTGTAAGCATTGTTTGTAACTTTAGTATGAAGAAAATGAATATGGTTGTTTATTGATTTGAAAGCACTCTTTATCTCATCACATAGATTAAGAAAGAAAATACAGGCACAGTACAAAATAGCAGTATACCTAGTTTTGCAGAAATTTCTTTTTCCAAAAAACTGATTTTGTCTAATACATATAACAGAACTAAAACCACCTCTGCCATAGCCACGTATGTCACGATGCCGTCTACATTTACAACGAAGTCTAAAAACGACAGTATAGTCGCAATTCCAATCGCTATTACCGGGTATTTTATTTTCATAATCAAAAATTAATGCCTTAGCAGACTGATAGGCTTCTTCATGCTTTTTGAACAGTTGATACACAGCATCCGGATCCGCAAAATCAGTCAGCTTAATCAGATGAATGCCAGGCTCAATTTCTTTTGAGGAATATTCAGGCGTATACACCGGTTTTTCTTTCTATGTATCTCATAAACTGCCCGTTCCCCTGATCTATGTTCCACTTCTATTTCTCCAGCCAAAAGCATAACCGGATTCCAGTCCTGCCGCGCCACTTTTTCCTGATAAAGCTGCCTTGCATATGTATCAGCTGCCTCAGGAATGCGTTCCCTATCTACTGAAATGATTTTATCCCCTGATTGAAAACGCGTATCCTCAGACTCGGTGATGTACAGGAAATCCCGATATCTTCTCACTCGAAAACCAGCCCACTCAGCGGGACTTCCATTCTGATCAGCCACAGTAAATGAAACGTGCTTATCTCTGAAATCGAGTAAATAATCCTTCACAATGGCTGTAAAGGCAGCACGTGACGCCGAAGCAGAAGGGTCAAGTGCCTCTACCTTCTTTCTGAATAATTCAGGCTGGTCCCATCCTTTTTTATCAAGAAACCCGGAATAGTCATGGTGCATCACATCAACAATCTTCTCGAACATATCTATATACATATGAATCCCCTTTTCTTTTTCTCCCGAAAATATGTCATACTATTCTTACTATTATAACTGAAAACCTTTTGCATTTGAGGGGTTAAATGGAAATTGTGTTTATCATCATTGGAGATTAGGGGGAAATGTCATGTACAGAGAACAAGACTTCGAGGACCTGCCTGCAGGGTCAAGGATTAGCTATGATCAATTTTTGTTTTATTTGAAACAGGGAAGAGAGATTGAATTCGACTATCAGGGAGCAACATATTTTATCTCTCATTATGCAGAGGGCAGAGCATTATGGGTGGGCGAGCTTCAGTTAAGTGACTATTTCAGTGTGAGTGATCTGTCTTTTTTGGCCTCAGCAAAAATCGATGACATTCCTTTATCTGAATTGCTACTGCAAAATAAAATTACGATTAATAGTGTTTTTTAATTCAGCCCTTTGTTCACACCGCTTCACGGTTTGAAATGAGATAGAGACATACGCCTCATAATTGTTAGTCATTCAAAATACTAGAAAACACTGGAGGAGTTTGATGAAAAACATTTATTCTGCTTTATCGCTCATTTTTATCGTAATCGGAACTTTGTTATTAGGATCAATTCTTAACGAGCAAGTCGTTGCGAAAATCTTGTCCTTCGGTTACCTTGGTCCTGTAACGTTTTTATTTTTAATACTTTATAGTACAGTAGCTTTCGTGCTTGCCATTATGTCTAAAAAAATGAAGTATAAAGCATTGTTGCTGGTTTTAAGCACTATATTGCTTCTTTTTAGCATTATATTTACTTTTGTAGGAGCATTTGCTTTTCAGAGTCCATAAAGCGGAAATTGTGCTAAACCGCTTCATAGAAAACACCTTTCTGTGATGAGGGTTTGGTCGCTTCACACCGTATCATTGGGAGTTACGGAGATAGAAATTGCATACAACGATCAGAAGAGATCATGCTATATCAAAACAGCCGTTCAATCATAAACGACTGTACTCATCATTAAAAATCATTCACACAAAAACAAGATTCACTTTTTTCCCAGTGAAAAACCATTAAACAACTTCCCGCCAAAAGGTTCCAGTACATGATCTGCCAGTTGTATCACTTGTCTCTTGTCACCCGTCTTATAAAAGAGATCAAATGCCTCCACAAAATCATTTGCGAACCCTTCGTCATAATGCCTTAATGAACGTACTGTCCATTTTGATGCGCCCGTCCATTTGCAATTTGTTCTCAAAACGAATTCACTGACTAATTCAGCAAGGGTATTAGCAATAAATATTTCTTCAGTTCTATTTGATGAACCAACAAAATCGTCAAGCGTATCCGTAATAAAGTATCGTTTAGTGTCTATCGTATCTGCTGTCCATTTTGCCGGACCCTTATCCAGTAATTCCTGAGCTTCTTTTTTTATGGCATCAATTACACCCGTGTCTTTCATAATAATGCCTTCTGACACCATCCTTGGTAAAGAAGGTCTGGCTCTTTTGCAATCATCTTCAAAGAAAGGCTTATAAGAGGTTAAGTTATAGACAAAGACCTCGATCGGCCAACCAAAGTCGATTAAAGATTCTCTATATGCTGAACTGAGACTTTTATCGAAAATCACAATATCAAGATCTGATGTCTCTGTTGCTTCTCCCCTCACTACACTCCCGGCTAAAAGAGCGCCTTCACAATCCGGAAAATGTTTATGAACAAAATGATTAGCTGCCTGGACTGGGTTTAACCTATGTATCTCTCCCATTCTTTTCACCTGCCATCCAATTTCTATTTATATAAAACAATTTTCAATTATAATACCAAATAAAACCATGGATGAGGCTTTTTTATGAGCAGGATTTTTACAGCATCGCTTAATCCTGTTTGATTCTCCTGATTTCATGTTCTATACTGTACCTAACTCACAAGAAGGGATGATGGATGGCAGATGATTAACTAATTCTATTTTATACGTCAAAATGTATACGCATTTTTACGAAAAATAGGATCAGTCTGCACATATCTATTCCTTTACGATAAAGGCTTATTTATGCATACACACTTATCCTTCCGCCGCTGCGGGAGGATTTTTTTGAAAAAGATGCGTGTACATTCAACTCATCCAGACTGGAGGTTAATGTATGCCGATTGAATTAAAACATATACACTTTAGCTATGATTTACTGGACCAGCCCCTCTTTGAGGATGTGTCATTCACGCTTGATGATAAGTGGCGGTTCGGGCTTGCAGGTCGCAACGGCCGCGGTAAAACCACACTGCTCAGGCTCCTGATGGGTCAGCTGGGTTACGAAGGAGAGATTGTGACAGACCTTGCGTTTGTCTACTTCCCTCTTCCAATCCGGAGCCCTGAAAGCCCTGTCTATACTGCAATTGATGAGGTCATGCCACTTGAAGTGTGGAGGCTTGAGCGGGAATGTCAGCTACTTGGGATGAATAAAGAAATTGTCTGGGAGCCGTTCTCCCAGCTCTCAGGCGGAGAACAGACGCGCGTTATGCTTGCAGCGTTGTTCTGTGAGGAGAACCGGTTTGCACTGCTTGATGAACCGACCAACCATCTTGATCTGCAGGGACGTAAGCAGCTGGCCCGTTACCTGCAAAAGAAGCAGGGCTATATCGTCGTCAGCCATGACAGACATTTTCTAGATACAGTCATTGATCATACACTCGTCATTGAACGCAGTCAGGTGGCACTCTATCACGGAAATTTTTCAACGTATGAGGAGCAGAAGGAACGGCAGGATCAGTTCGAGCTCGATCAGAATAAATCCTTAAAATCCGAGATCGCACGCATTGAACAATCTGCAAAAGAGAAAGTTGACTGGGGTCAGCAGCGCGAGAAGCCGTCCGGCAATGACCCGTTTGGAAATGCGATTGCCAAGCGGATGATGAAGCGTGGGAAAGCGATTGAACAGCGGACCAATGCCAAAATCGAAGAAAAGAAAAAGCTGCTTAAAAACATCGAAAAAATCAGTGACTTAACGATCAATTGTGTCAGCAGCCACAGAAATCCCGTACTGCGGGTAAAGAATTTCACACTGAGCTACGGGGATGAGCCACTATTTGAGCCAATCACCTTTGAACTCTTTCAGGGTGAGCAGCTCGCGATCACCGGGCCAAATGGTTCCGGCAAAACCACCCTGCTCAACTATCTGCAGGGCATGGCAAAAGGTGTGACGGTCAGCGGAGAAGTACTGATTCCTCAGGGCCTGACAGTAAGCACTGTATCCCAGACCGCTTCACATACCGGCACGCTTAAGGACTTTGCTGAAACACAGGGAATTGACTATACCCTGTTTCTCAATAACCTGCGTATTCTCGGATTCACCCGGGATGTATTCAATGTACCAATCGAAGAAATGAGTGAAGGCCAGAAAAAGAAAGTCGAGCTCGCCAAATCGCTCGGCACTGAAGCCGAATGCTATATGTGGGACGAGCCGCTGAATTACTTGGATGTCTATAACCAGAAGCAGATTGAAAAAATGATTGAGGATTACCAGCCAACGCTGTTATTTGTGGAGCATGATCATGTATTTGTGGAGCGTGTGGCGACGAGGGTTGTTAAGTTGAGGCAGCTGAATGAGGATCGAAAATGGTAAGCCGCCTGTTAATTGTTTTCGACCCTTACATTGCGGTTAGTACAGGGAGTTGTTCAACAGAGAGCAAGCTTATCATTTTAATTGGAAGTCGTTCAGATTGAAAGAATGACTAGATACTGCTATAGTTCACCTCAAACAAAACAACAGACAGGATACATTTATTCTGTTATTTAAGCAGACATATCCCGGAGTAAATAAGGTTATTTTATAAAAAAAGGATGTTTTCAATGAGATTAAGTGTACTGGATCAAGCACCTGTGACGAAGGGCAATACAGCAGTTGATGCACTCAAAAAATCCGAGGAGCTGGCAATATTGGCTGATGAACTCGGCTACCATCGCATGTGGATGGCAGAACACCACGGGTTAGAATCCCACGTCAGCTCTGCACCTGAAATCACTGCAGCAAGACTTGCATCAAAAACAGAAAAGATCAGAATTGGTACCGGCGGCGTGATGATGATGCATTACTCACCATTAAAACTGGCAGAAGTCTTCAAGACACTGAGTGCATTTTCACCCGGCAGAATCGACTTCGGCGTCGGCAGAGCACCTGGTGGTGACAGCGGTGCCATGTATGCACTATCAGAGGGACGAAGACCATTACTCGATAACATGTATGAAAAGTTTAAAATTGCCATGCAGCTGATCAATGACGAGGTCCCGGAAGGAAAACTGCATGGCTCAACCCCTGCAGTTCCGGGGCATGTCACATTACCGGAAGCCTGGATGCTCGGATCAAGCGGCAACAGTGCAGTTGAAACAGCCAAGTTGGGTGCCGGCTACTCATTTGCACAGTTCTTTAATGGCCAGCTGAGCACAGAGATCCTCGAAGCTTACCGATACCATTTCAGACCTTCAGCACTGATGGAAAAGCCTGAAGTCAATGTGTGCTATATGGTCACAGCAGCGGAAACGCAAGAAGAAGCAGAATACGAAGCACTGCCGCAGGACATTGCCGGGCTATGGCTTTCCCAGGGTAAAATCGCTCAGCCCCTCACGCCGGAAGAAGCAAAAGACTACCCGCTGACCGAAATGGATAAAATCAAGATCCAGCACCGCCGTCCACTTCATATCGTCGGCGCAGCCAAAGATGTGGCTGACAGGCTGAAAGCAGAGCAGGAAAAGTACGGTTTCGATGAAGCCATGATCGTCAGCATCCCCCACTCTCAGAAAGCACGATTGAATGTTTATAGATTGCTTGCAAAGGAATTATTGTAAGGCAACACTAATAAAGCGCTGAAGCAGATGTTGCTTCAGCGTTTTATTTATTCAGATTACGATTTAACAGGCTGTAATAGAATTTTGAAACAATCGCTAACAGATGGACGTAATATAGATATAGAGGGAAAGAATGTCACCTGTCAGGTAATTGAGCTTAAAAATAGAAGGGAGTTTTTTGATGGAGCGTCAGGAAGTGATCCGGCTCGAACATGTAACGAAAAGATTTGGGGATAAGCTTGTTTTGGAGGATATTGACCTCTCTGTATATGAAGGGGATATTATCGGATATATCGGACCGAACGGAGCTGGTAAAAGTACGACGGTGAAAATGATGCTCGGCCTTGTCGATGGGTATGAGGGCAATATTTTGATCTTCGGGGAAAACCTGAAAAATCAGGACCATACATATAAAAAACGGATTGGATACGTTCCGGAAAATGCGGAGCTCTATGATTCACTGACCGCACAGGAATACCTCGCATTTATTGCAGGACTTTATGGACTTGAAGAGGAGACGGCCCGTGAAAAAGCGCATCGTCTAATGATGAAGTTTGAGATTGATCACGTCATGAATGCAAGGCTGTCCTCTTTCTCTAAAGGGATGCGGCAAAAGGTGCTGATTATTTCGAGCCTGCTGCACAATCCGGATGTCTTATTTCTCGATGAACCGCTGAGCGGACTGGATGCGAACAGTATGCTGATTGTGAGGGAGATTCTGGCTCAGCTGTCTGCACAGGGGAAAACAATCTTTTACTCTTCTCATATCATGGACATTGTCGAAAAGATCAGTAACAGGATTGTGTTAATTTCAGATGGTCATATTGCCGCTGACGGGACATTTGATGAGCTGAAGGAGCAGAATCAGAAAGGATCTCTTCAGGATATATTCAATAGTCTTACCGGCTTCAGTCAGCATAAGGAAATTGCAGAGGATTTCGTTGCCATCGTTCAGGAGGAGTTGGCATGAACAATTTTGCCACGCTCAGACTGCTGGACCGTTTTGCTCCTTTATTCAGACGCGCGGGAATCGATTATCCGATGCTCCGGCTGATTCTCAGCTTAAAGCTGACGATGGATACAAGAAGAGTGCCGACGGTCTTTGCCCAGTCGAAGGTCAAGGAAGGAAAAAACTACTTCATCCGCTCACTGTGGATTTATGCGCTATATGGACTCTCAGTGATTCCGTTTTTGTTTATTGATAGCTATTTCTTTCAGCTGAGCATTATTTTCGGGATTCTCATGTTCATTTTAATGACCTCGATGATCTCTGATTTTTCATCTGTTCTGCTTGATGTCAGAGACCGCAATATGATGATGACAAAGCCGGTGGACCAGCGTACGATCAGCACGGCCAAAATGCTCCATATTACGATGTATATGTCACTGTTAACGATTGCGACAGCAGGTATCCCATTGATTGTCTCACTGTTTGTGAATGGTATCGGATTTTTCCTGCTGTTTATGGCAGAACTGATTCTGTTGAATTTTCTCATCCTGATGATGACTGCACTTGTTTATTTTGCTATTCTAAAGTTTTTTGATGGGTAGAAATTGAAAAATGCCATCAATTTTATGCAAATTGCTTTAACACTTGGTATCTTCATTGGTTACCAGCTCGTGGCGCGCTCTTTTCAATTCACAAATCTCGACTGGACCTTTACCCCGGCCTGGTGGCAGCTTTTCACCCCGCCCGTCTGGTTTGGTGCACTGCACGAAGCGCTTTTGACTGGAGAGCGCAGCTTATTTGTTCTTGTGCTGGCAGCATTTGCTGTCGTTGTCCCTGTGATTGCCATGATACTTTATGTCAAAATGATCCCTGCCTTCGAATCCTCTCTTCACAAGCTTTCTACGGTTGAACAGGGAAAAGAAAAGCGGACAAATCGATTGAAGCAGGCATTTCTTCGCTTCATTGCACCTAATCAGGCGGAGCGAAATTTCATGAACTTCTCGTTTGCGATGATGAAGAGTGAACGTGAATTCAAGCTGAAGGTCTACCCTCAGGTCGGCTTTACCTTTGTGATTCCATTTCTGTTTATGTTTACGAACATTGAAAATGGATCTTTTGAAGCGCTTAGAGAAGGCAGCTCTTATTATTTGTTTTATTTTACGCTGCTTGTGATTCCGACCGTTCTTTCAATGGTGAAATACTCCGGGGCATATAAAGGGTCCTGGATTTATGCGGCAATGCCTTTAAAAGACCGTGTGCTAATTGACAGGGGTTTGACGAAAAGCGTACTGGTGATGTTTTATCTGCCGGCTATGCTGATTTTAGGACCGGTTTTCATCTGGATTTTCTCAGGGAGAATCTGGCTGGATCTTGTCGTGATCATTGCGACTGCTCTTCTTTATGCGGCGCTCTGTACACTTGTACTAAACGGAAAAAACTTACCCTTCAGCCAGCCCTTTTCGGTCGCGCAGCATCAGGAGGGCATCAAAGCATTCATGATGATGCTGGTGATCGGCGGCTTCTGCCTGATCCACGTCCTGTTTAACAACTGGACATTTGGTCTTGAGATTTATCTCGGTATTCTGTTGGTCGCTATTCTGATTGTGTGGACACTTGGGTTCAGGAGGATTCGAGTGGGTCAGTGAGCATGTGTCAGGAACAAACCTTATACAATTCATTCTGATGAAAGAGGCAGTTAGGGCGTATACCTTAAATCTTCAAAAAGTCGAATAGTTTAAGATATACGCCCCCCTTTTACTCAGAAAAAGCTTTGGAATACATAACAACCCCCAGCATCCCTATAAGCTCCTCTTATACAGTTATTAAGTTTCTCTATCGTTAAATTTTATATAAGTTGCTCCTCTTTATGGTCAATCTCCTTCAGAAAGCTTACAACCAATCTAAATACATCCAAAAACCTTCAGTATAGTATATGCATTTGATTTAAGTGTCAAATTAACAATAATTTTGGAAAAATATTTAAATTTATTGTGTTTAAAGAATTGTTCATCTATAATTATGATATGTCAAAATATTCAGTAAATAAATTTACATAGCAGCTATCAGGTTCAGGATGAATATTCGATCAATTAATCGTGAAGTTCAGCTTTGTGAGAAAGAATTAACTATGACAAGGAGTAATGATCTCTTTGTATAAAAGGGAGGTTCTCACATGGAAAACTTATTTATGGTGCTTTTTTTGATATCAACGTTGGCATTGTTTATCGGTTTGATTAAACCTGACCTGATATTGAGATGGGTACCCAAAAGCGAAAGAAACAGAAAGAAGGTTTTGCTCTATTTCGGTTCATCACTTGTTGTATTCTTTGTGTTAATCGGTGTAACCGCTGACCCTATTGAAGAAGATATTGCAGGCATTGAACAGACAGCAGTTGGCGAAGAAACAGAACAAAAAGCTGTTGAAGAAACAATTCAAGAAACTGAGGAAAAAGCCGAGGAAGTAGAGGCAAATGAGGCAGAAGAAGAAGCTGAGCGGTTAGCTGAGGAAGAAGAAGAAAAAGCAGCTGCTGAAGAGGCGGAGCGAATGGCAGAAGAAGAGGCTCAAAAACTAGCCGCTGAAGAAGCTGAACGTGAAGCCGAAGAGGAAGCTGAAAAGCTGGCAGCTGAAGAAGCCGAAAGAAAAGCTAAAGAGGAAGCAGAGAAACTAGCGGCAGAAAATGCAGAAACAGTATCTCAGCAACAAGCGGTTAATATGGCAGAAAGTTATATAAGTTATACTGCTTTTTCAAAAAGCGGACTTATTGAACAATTGGAGTTTGAAGGCTTTGACAATGCGGATGCCACTTATGCTGTAGAAAATATCGATGTTGACTGGACTGAACAAGCAGTATTGTCCGCTGAAGGTTATTTAGATTACACCGCTTTTTCAAAGAGTGGCTTAGTCGATCAACTGGAGTTTGAAGGTTTTAGTGCTGAAGATGCTAATTTTGCGGTAGAAAACATTAGTGTTGATTGGAGAGAGCAAGCTGTAATATCTGCTCAGAATTATCTTGACTACTCCTCCTTCTCGAGAGCTGGTCTGATCGATCAACTGATATTTGAAGGGTTCAGCGTGGAGGATGCCACTTATGCCGTGGATTCTATAGGACTTTAAAGAAGTAGACAGGTACGTAATGCTAGGTTACGTACCTGTTTTTTATAAAGAAACCTTCCCCAACTCAAAATACTCACTCAGCGAACACCTCCGCCCTTCCTGATCCCACTTATGATACTCTTCAAAAACTGCCTGAATATCATGCTTAAAACGGACCTCAACCAGATGCTTTACATACAGGTAGCTTCTCCAGTAATCGAACATGATGCTTGATAAGCTGGATGTGTACGAGCCGCTGCCAAACTCATCGATCGACCGGCCTCCGTATTCTTCTGAGAACACGTCCACTAACTCTTCCTCGACCGCTGTGATTTCATCACATTCCTTCTCAGTTAAAAGGAACTTTCGCGGTAAATATTCGCACATGCCCTCCTCAAACCAGATGCTGTCCTCCCGCTCATCGTCAAAATCCTCGAGAAACAAATCAGAGTGATGCGTTAACTCATGCCCTAAGATTTGCAGGATGTGATTCTCTGAAAGTTCTTCGTAAAAACGCTCGATATGAGGAAGATCCTTCCCATCTAACTGCTGTAAGAAAAGCTTTCTCCAGGCTGACAGGTCAGGTGTGATGTAAATCGTATTTTTGTTAGTAAACGCAGGTATCGGAATTTCAGAAAACACAGTAGTAGCCGCTTCTGCTGATGTCCATACGATTCCTTTTGGCTGATCCATTAATAAGTAATCCTTCTCTAATATGTATTGATATTCCTCCAGCCGCTTGCTGAAGCGCTGGATGCGTTCCTTGTGAAATTCATATTCCTTGATGTCTTCAAAAGCATAGATGTGTTTCATCATGAACAACCTTTCTTATTAAATGTTTCTCAATCAGCTCACAAAACACGAAGGAACGTAAACGCTGAATCGCAAGCCCTTTGCCATTCACATTCCGTACGCCTGCTATTTATCCTTCTGCAAGAATCCGTTTCTTTGCTATCCAGGTCGCGATAAAAACAAACAGGGTCATTAAAACAGCAAGAATTGCTCCGAAAAACAGGATCATCATCCCTGCCAGTCCAACCCATCCGCTCGTAACTGAGAGAACCAGATTATTAATCAGCAAAGCAGATACAAAGGTTAGAGCAGCTACATGATACGGTTTAATTTTCTTCCATACTAATAGAAGCAAAAGAATGAAAAGGAAGGAGACAGCAGCGTACATCAGCGCTTCATTGGGTGAAAAAAAGAAACGTGACTGTCCGGCATCAGGCCCTGTCCCCGGGTTCGCTGTCTCTACAAATGCAACGATCGTTAAGGCGATTCCAGCAAACAATGCAAAGCCATAGATAACCCAGTTTGTTTTATTAATATCAGAACGAGTCATTGGATCCCCTCCTTAATTTGTTCATTACATTTAGGGCGGTAGATTTTTAATCTTCTTCAATTAATACATGAGGAACATCTGGATATTTTTCATGAAACTCTTTGAAGTTATCGTCTTTAAGCTTAGCTGTCGCTTCTAAATATTTTTGGTATGAACTTTCAAAGTTACTTTTGTTAACTGAGTCTTTCTTCTCTGTATCCTCTTCAATCAAAACATGAGGAACACTCGGATATTTTTCATGCAGTTCCTCAAAGTTATCGTCTGCCAGTTTGGCAGTCGCTTCTAAATACTTTTTATACGAGCTTTCAAAGTTACTTTCTTTAGCTGATACATAATCAATTGAAACTACAGCTAATAAAACTGTAAACAACATACAAAGTTTTAAATATCTCACCTGCTACCCTCCTATAAATTTGACTCCCCTGACTTTTTCAAATGACATAGCGATCAGAAAAAGGTTGCAGGCAAAGGAATTTTTATTCCTTTGATCATCCAACTTGTTATTGTACTTTCACCATGAGTCATTGGATCCCCTCCTTAATTTGGTAATTATAGTATACCAATAACAGAATAGAGATGACAATTTGACTAAAAACTTTATATACTAAAAAATGGTATTATAATTACATACATTTAGCCGCAGCAGATTAGCCTGCGCGTTATGAGGAGTGAGCACATGGAAGTTGTTTTTAGTTTAATAGTTTTAAGTATTGCCCTGATCCTTTTAGGCAATAGGAAAAATGGAGACAGAACAATCACAGTCAAAAAGCTCGGATTAGGACTGGTTGCTACTATAGTGGTCATTAATGTCATCTTGTTTGTGATTTTGTAGATAAAAAAATTCAGAAAAACAATACCTGAGAAGCGTTTTACATAAGAAGGAGCAATCAAATGGATATCTGGTTTTTAGTGAAGGAACGTTCTATGCTATTCACGCTTTTTGCTGTGATCATCATCATAAATCTACTCTTGCTGCTGGCTGTTTGGAAAAAAAGAGCTCAGCTGCCTAAGTGGTTAATCATCATGACAATATTTATTTGTACTTTACTTATCGCTTTATCGATTGGTTTGCTGGTGTTTACGCTATTTGTGGGTTTCAATGGTTAACGAGACCTAAAAAACGTGGTTTATTTTTGATCACGCGTTTATTCAAATGAAGGTGGTTATGCTACTTATGACAAAAACGCCAATATACATATTTAATTTTATTAACGCCGCCACGTTTTTCATCTTGGCAATTGTATTCTCTCAATTCGACTTTAACCTCTATATTACGCTTATCATTTTTGGTTCAGGTTCACTGTATTACCTGCTGCGTGGTATTTATAATTATAAAAAGGCAGCGAAGAATACGGAAGGAGGATTATAATGACCCGACACATCGCGGTGTTCATCGTGATTACTTTAGTGTTAATCACGGTCACGATACCTGGAACAATCGAAGAGTTTAACGATAGCTTATTCAATCAGATTTATTACTCATTTATGATCGTTGCTGCTGGAGTATATTATATTTTATTTGCGTTGAAAATCAGACAGTTGCGCAGAGATGATGAAGATTGAAAGGCTCTAAGCTTCAGGTTCACCACCGCCCCTTCACGTATAAAGAAAAACTTAAAATACCTATGACGGGAGTTTGTCATGCAAAAAATCCTTTCTATACTTGTCACTGTACCCGCGCTTTTGTTTTTGTTAGGAACTTTTTATTTTCAATATGAATTTTTATTTATCACCCGGATTATTCTAGTTGTTTTTGCAATACTGTATATCGTAATCAATATAAAACAGGATTATTTTATAGAAAACAAACAGTTTTTTGTTTTTATTAGCATTGTGAGCATGATCTCTATAGCAGTAGGTCTTCTCTTGGATCTAACTGTGGTAGATAGGGTTTTTAATAGACGTGATTTCTTTATACCTTTATATGTTTTCGTTCTTATCGTGATTATGTATAAAGATTTATACGATAACGATAAAGAAAAGGAGACTGATTAGATGGAAACTTTGCAGGCCTGGCAACCCATTACAACAATGAAAGGTCGTAATCTTGCAGATTTGGGATTTTTTGAAGTGATACCTCACTTTGAATACTTGAAAATTAAATTTGATGATGCAAAAGGGAACAAATTTGAAGTGATATATGATCAGACCATTTCTCCAGTAGAGTATTATGTGTGGTCATACAGATTCTCAACCGAATACGGTAGATTTGATTTAATCAGCAAGCAAATTGACCTGTCAGGTGTGGTTGATGAAGATTCCTTGTACTTCTATAAGGTGTCCAATTCTGAATACATCAAGTGGTTTGATCAAAACCCTCTGATCAACAGTCACACCAATCCTAAATTGGAACATCACCTCTATATGAATGATAGTCAGGTCTTTGAGGTTTTATCGGATTACGAACCAAAATTTTTGAAAATCACATAATCTCGTATGATTAAAAACAGGGACGTATACCTCGAATCATTCTGTCTAATGATTCGAGATATACGTCCCTGTCTATTCATTTCGATTGAATGATTCGATCATTCACAAAAGCTTTTATAAAGAACTGCTCATTGGAATTTGGTTCTTTGCTATTTTGCTCCTCAAAACACTTCATTGCCTCTTCTAAAGAAACAGATGTGGTTGCTTTGCTGGCAGCAATCAGTTCATCCCAGTACAGATCCATCTCGGGTAAGTCACAAATCGATTCATGACCGAGCAGATAATGATCAGCATCATATTTTTGGATGTCTTTGATCATTGGCTCCAATAAAGATTGCTTGTAGTGAAACAAGGAATCTGTTGTCGTTCCGTACGCACAATCGCCTAAAAACAGCACCTTTTCATCAGGAACGTACACAATCGTGGCATCATCAGTGTGCGTACTATTGATTTTTTCAAGCACACAAAGCTTGTTACCCAGATCAATTGTAAGAGACTGTTCAAGCACGACCTCTCATGTTGTACTCATATTGACCGTTGTTATATCCGGAACATACCGGTTATCCACACATTAAACCTTATCATAAAGGTTCACTTTTAAATATATTGGAAAACACAAAAGCAATATTAGCTAAATGTGTTTTGATTAGCTGGAAATGTATTATAAATGCAGATGTTCACGTAGAGTTTTACCTGAATATTGAGTTCTGAAGATATTTCTTTTCTGTAATTCCGGCACAACTAATTCTATAAAGTCATTTAAA
Organism: Jeotgalibacillus alimentarius; assembly: GCF_000829445.1. Classification (GTDB taxonomy): domain Bacteria; phylum Bacillota; class Bacilli; order Bacillales; family Jeotgalibacillaceae; genus Jeotgalibacillus; species Jeotgalibacillus alimentarius. The sequence continues at coordinate 252,394 of NZ_JXRQ01000008.1, read as the reverse complement.
CTTCCAGGTAAAACAGGAGGCATAAGGTTGAAGCCATCAGCAACTCCCCTCTCTAACCAAGTCTCCATTTCATCTGCAATTTTCTCAGGTGTACCAATTAATGTAAGATGACCTCCACCTGCACTCAAGTAACCCAGGAGTTCTTTAACAGTAGGTTCGGTATCGTTTATAATTTCTAAAATGGTTTCATATCTTCCTACCGGCCCTTTAAATTCCTCGACTGGGGGTAATGAAGGTACTTTCTTATCAATGTCCCAGCTTAAACAATCCTGTTGAAGAAAAAAACTCAACTGGTTTAAAGAGGTTTCCAAAGGTAGTTTTTCATCTAAAGCTGTTTTTTTTGCAAGGGCTTCTTCATAAGTACGCCCGACATATGTAACTAAACCCGGGAATATTTTGACGTGCCGGTTAACATTGTTGTTTTTCTCAACTTGTTTACTCAATTTATTTCGAAATTTTGTTGCCTGGTTCAAGTTCCATGATACAGAATAAACTGCATCTGCATATTTCGAAGCCAGCTCGATACCTTGTGCGGATGCTCCAGCCTGCATCGACACTGGTTTGCCTTGAGGACTTTTAGGCGTCGTTAATGGTCCTTTTACTTTAAAATATTTACCTTGATGATTGATAGGTTTTATATTAGTAGAATTGATCAGTTTGTTTTCTGTACGTTTGTATAAAAGTTCCTTACTATCCCATGACAAAAAGAGTTGATTCATTAAATCAGCAAATTCCTCAGCTTTTTCATATCGTTTATTGCGTGGGGGCAGCTCTTCTAAACTATGATTATGAGCTTCCCAATCTGTCATTGATGTAACTAAATTCCATCCAACTCTCCCTTTTGTTATATGATCGAGACTTAGCAACTGTCTTGCGGCAGTGAAAGGGTTAGAAAAAGTACTTGAAATAGTAGTCACTAAGCCTATATATTTCGTTACTTGCGAAATAGCAGTTAAATTAACCACCGGATCAAGCCAAAAAACCGGTAATACACGATCATTTTCTGCCCGTAAAGATTGGTTGTCAGCAAAAAATACTGCATCGAAACATCCATACTCCGCCAGCTTTGCTAAAGATTGATAATAAGAAACTTCTCCAATCTGTTCAATGCTTGAATCTTCCATTAACCAGGCAGCCTGATGATGACCACATCCGATTAACAGCACACCTAAATGTAATTGTTTTTTACTCTTCATAAGCATTTACACCTTCAATCTGTATATTTGTGTTTTTTCACGAAGATATATGTATCGATGGAAACGATAATATCTGCTAATTGTTCCGGCTTTTGCCTTCCTGTTGAGATCACATGTAATTTTTGGTTCTCATATACTTTCATTCTCAGAGCAGAAAAAATATTAGCTGACACATAAAAACCACTCCAGCGAAGAAGTGGTTTTGGCTATACCTTAAAAATTGTCTCAATATACAGCAACCACTTCCCTACGCCAGTTTCAACCAGATCAGGTTCAAAGGGTCCGGATCTCTCCATCTCAGTCTAAATAGACTCCCCCAGTGTTTTTATATAAAATTTTTAAGAATCAAAGTAATTGTAGCCTCGTCTGCAGTAGATTTATCTCATCGTATAGGGTGTTCTCTAAAAAATAATCCAGCTGAGAAACCTTCGCGCTGAAGTGTAAGTTAAGTCATTAGTTCATTGTTAAACCGCCATCTACTGTAAAATTTTGACCTGTAATGCCATCAGCATTTTCTGAAGCCAGATAAGCGACCATATTGGCTACATCTTCAGGAGTCGTTACCTTTTTTAATGGTGTGGACTGAGCAATTAGCTCAAATACTTCCGGAGTAGTGACGGAACTGGCATCAGTCATCTTTAGCAACCCGCCCGAAACTACATTTGCTTTTATACCATATTGCCCTAACTCAGCAGCGATATTACGTGTAAAGCCAATCAGTCCAGCTTTGGCTGTTGTATATTCATGGTAAGGAACAACAGGGTTCTGATATAAATTAGTTCCAATGCTGATAATACTTCCATTCTTACGTTCTGTGAATTGTGGTAACACGCTTTGAACTACATTAAACGCAGCTTTTAAAGTTCCATCTAATTGCCTTTGATAATCTTCCCAGGAAAGATCTTTAAAAGACTTTTGCCCCTGCGGATCAAATTTGAAGTCTACTAAAGCATTATTCACTACAACGTCTATTTGACCAAAGTGCTGTGTTGCCTGCTCGATTAGCGCTTCCACTTCTTTTCGATTTGTAACATCCGCGCGGATCGCAATTGCATGCTCCTGGCCGAGTTCATTAACAAGTTCTTCAGCGGCATTTTGACTCTTATAGAAATTAATAACTACTTTAGATCCCTGTTGTACTAAGGTTTTGGCGATAGTGGCTCCCAAACCTCTGCTACTGCCTGTTACTAATACTACTTTTCCCATTTTAACCACTCCTACTTATTAGTCTTGATGACACTTAAATAATAAAGTGATAGAAATAGATAAAACAAAAAACGCAGCTTTCCTATAGGAAAGCTGCGTAAATATCCATAATTACATTGAGAAATTAAGGCGCCTGTGACCTTAAAATGTGTTATGTAATGAAATCTACACTTTCCTACGCTAGTTTTAACTAGTTCAGGTTCAAAGGGTTTGAGTAAACACTCATCTCAGTTATATAACACCCCTAGTGATTATATTTAAGTTAGCCCTACTGTATAGTGTTTAGAAATTCAAGTCAAGTTATAGTTGCTTTTTTATGTACAGGATCTATTGAATATCATTCAAACCACACTTGCTCTCTTATAAAATTCACGTTATAAAAATCACAAAGCACTCCTGATTTTACATGAAAAGAAATAAGTTGATGAACTGATTGAACGCTTTGGCATTCATGCTTGTGGCGCAGAGATTCATCCACTTGTCCTTCGTACATTGATGAATATATACACCTATAAACAACTATTCAAAATAGCATTTAAAATGCCATAACAAGCAAACATCAGCCTTTAAGTAGGTTTTTCGTGTTATTGAAAAAAACAAGGAGGTATCAGGGTGAACAAAAAACTTTTTTGATTTTAGCTATTGTTTTTACGGCTGTGACCTTTATCTTGAATAATATCCTGCAAACTGCTATTGGGGGATTTTTGATGACGTTAAGTTTATTAGCATTTGTAGTGGTAATTATAGCAGCTGTATACTACATAATTAAGTTTTATATTAAACAACACTAAGCGTTGGTGACTGGCGGACGTTCAGGGATTGGACGCGCCATCGCCCGCCGATTGTATGCCGAAGGAGCGACGGTGATTACTGCACAGCGCGGAAAAGACAACGAGTTTGATTCGATCTCAGCAGATTTTTCAGATCCCCACACTCCGGAGCGACTCGTTTCAGAAGTCATCGCGCGAAGTGGGAAGCTCGATGTACTGATCAACAACGCAGGTATGATGCAAGAAGCAACAATTGAAGAAATGAGCCTTGAGGACTGGCAACGCACCCTCAACCTCAATTTGACGGCCCCTTTCTTGTTGATACGTGCTGCATTGCCTTACCTGCGCAAGACAAGGGGAAGTATCGTCAATACTGGGTCAGCGGAAGGTATAAGTGCAAATCCAAATCATGCGGCTTACTGTGCCACCAAGGCTGGCCTCCATGGGCTGACGCGTTCAGTGGCAGTGGATCATGGTCATGAAGGTATTCGCTGCAATGCTGTAGCCCCCGGGTGGATCGACACGGATTTAAACATTGAGATAATTGAAAAATCTGTTGATGCAGAGAACTTTCGACGTGATATTGAGCGCATCCATCCGGTTGGGCGTACGGGCTCCCCTGAGGAAGTGGCAGCGCTCGTGGCATTTCTCGCAGCCGCGGAGGCCGGATTCATCACTGGCCAGGTTTATACTGTAGATGGCGGCAGGATGACAAAGCTGAGTCTTCCTTAAAAGCAATAGGCTGTATTCTCACAGTTGTGTTCCATTCTCACTATATCTTTCAGTAAAATCAATAGGTTGCATAAATTTTAGTCTATGTATTAGTAATAAAGATGAGAATAAGTACAAACAATTTATCGACATAAAAGAAAATATTCGTCGTAAAAGTATATTTTTTCTGATAAAAAGGGAGATTAGATGCTAATCAAAACGCAACTTCTCTCCCTTTCTATTTATGCAGCTACCGATAATTCAGGTTATGTAAAACAATATAAAATTACTTCCTATATTGAGAAAAAATTACACATATACTTCCAAATCGTTTGAAAAACCGACTTGAACTCCAAGAAAAAGGAGAAGAGCTGTCAAACCAATTATGGATTTTTGACTAAGCTCTTTTTTCTAAAGAAATAAAATTTATGAAAACGGCATTACATTTAAAAATCACATGAAAGTATTCTTTGATAGTCAAATACATAATCTATTACGAGCGAATGTTATTGTGCAGCGTGTAAGGTAGCACCCACTTTGTCTAGAAATGCCAGCCTATGAGAATCCTCACTTGAGGTTGTAAATTCACAATTTAGCCATTCTATATTTTTTAATCCAATGGATTTAAGAGTAAGATTAATAAAAGTTTCTCCGATTGAATTACTGATAAAAGATGTTGGCACCTCTGAAGTAGTAATTACAATTGTATTTTTGATGTGAGTTAACAAACCTTCTAAACTAGCTTCTTTTTCGTGATAAGCAAAACCTTTAAGCATTACTTTATCAATAAATCCCTTAAGAATTGCGGGCGTGTCGAACCACCATATGGGAAATATAAAAACAATCTCATCTGATTCATCAAGCATCCTCTGATATTTGTGGACCTTTTCATCTGTAGTTTCGCCTCTTGAGAATAAAGAAAGGTCTTTTTTACTTAAAGCGGGATTAAAATTATCTTTGTTCAAGTCAATGATCTGGTATAATTTATTTCGCATTTTTAATTTTTCAATTGTTTTATCTAGTATTGCTCTATTGTAGCTTCCGTCCCAAGGGTGTGCATAAATAACTGTTGTTTTCATTTGAAATTCTCCTCTGTCCTTTTGTAAGTTTAGACATTTGTGTAAATTTGAGCATTTGCGCATCTGCTGTAAGTTGAAGTATAATTAAGTTAAGTTGAACAATCAACTAGTTCATATGTAATTACACACTTTTATTGATATGTTCAAATTTTGGAGGAGTTATGATTAAACAAAAACCTATTAATGCGAATTCTAAAAGATCAATTTCTCTCATTGTCAATGCTATGCTTGAATTATTGAAAAATGACTCGTTTAAAAGTATTACGATATCCCAAATTACACAACAGGCAGGAGTAGTAAGAAATACTTTTTACGCTCATTTTAAAACAAAAGAAGATGTACTTTCACATTATATCTTTGATATTTTTTCAAATAAATTTAATTCTCTTGCAGAAAAAGATGATCTCTTAGAGTTCGATATAATAGAGTTATATTTTGATGTTTGGGTTGAGCATAGTGGGTTCTTAAATCTATTGAAGAATAATAATTTATTAAGAATTTTAAATCGCTTTGAAACTCATCTTGATATTTTCTGTTTTGAATCATATATATTTGAAGGCACTTGTAGTTTTTCAAAAAAATCTACTAAGTATGCAGCTGCTTTTTATGCACATGCAATGGCAGGGATATTAAATAAGTGGATTGCGACAGGGATGAAAGAAAATTCTAAAGAGTTAGCTGATGTTTTTCATGAATTAGGAAGCTAAATAATTAGTATTTATAAATAATAAAATTTCTTATAAAAGCACATACTTAACGTATTACAAAATAAAAAGGTACGTTTTGAAAATTTTCAAAACGTGCCTTTGTTATTAATGGTGGCGTTGTGATTTGTCGTGATTGAAAAGTATTACTTAGGACGTATGCCGATCAATGCATTAGTACAACTTCACATGAAGAGTTAGAATCAAAGGAAAATGTTCACTTTGTTCATTTCCCTTTCTCTCCTTATAAAGTATTACACAAGAAAGTTCCTTAACTCATCGCTTTTTAGTTCGTACACAACATAATCTATATTTTCAGAGAGAAATTATGATGTCGAAAGTAACGTTTTCACTTTATAAGTTAGCTGAGCCGTTGCTATAATTGAATTTGGCAACGTATATGCCATAGGGATGGTTACACGAAAAGCCTTAGAAATAGTTTAGTATTGTTTGAATTAATAGAAATATAGTTTAATACACTGCAGTTACGCCCTTCGAACTTACTTTAATGGCGCATTCCATATCAAATCAAAGAAATGAACATTCGCATAATCTTTATTATAGACTAGACTTTGACCCCTTGCCCGCCACTCTTCTACGAGATCAGTTCTTTCTTTTTCTCTTGCCAGCTTAGCTGCTATTCCATAGACAGCTCCCGATTCCTTATCATTTCCTTCCAAAGTTTTTCTTTCGTATCTGCCTGAAATGGCTCCTTTAGTACTCCACTCTTGTTGAAGCCATTCCCAAAAATGCTTATTTTCAAAATCTAGTTTTTCTAGTTCCAATGCGATTAGCAATTGGTCAACCATATGTACCTCATCTGCCTGCTCAAACTCCTCATGCTCAATATTGTAATATTCATTTTTGAAAATTTGACCTGACTGAGCTATCTGCTGATACAGTTTTTTCATGGAGTCTGCATGAAGTTCGGAAATATTCTCTGTACCATAACTTAGTACAACTCGATTACTGGATTGTTGTTGCTTCCAATCATAGAAATCTGCGGTCATGCCATCTGTCATCTGATATTTTTTTATTGTTTGAATGATACTTTCATTATACGATAAGTAACCCATTACTCTTCTGTCATCAATCCAGGAATTTGCATTAGCTTTTTCATCCTTTTCGATTTGACTACAGCCAAGGGATAGATCCAGTGTTGCCAATACATCGCACTGTTTATCGTTGTTACTTTAGTGTTGATCACGATCACGATACCAGGGACAATCGAAGAATTTAACGATAGCTTATTTAATCAAGTGTATTACTCATTTATAATTATGGCAGCCGGAGTATTTTATATCTTATTTACGATGAAAATTAGCAAGTTGCGCAGAGATGATAAAGATTGAATACGAATGTCTTGTCTAAAAAGGGAGATAATTAGATGGAAACCTTGCATGCCTGGCAACCCATTACATCGATGAAAGGTCGTAATCTTGCAGATTTGGGATTTTTTGAAGTGATACCTCACTTTGAATACTTAAAAATTAAATTTGATGATGTAAAAGGGAACAAATTTGAAGTGATATATGATCAGACCATTTCTCCAGTAGAGTATTATGTGTGGTCATACAGATTCTCAACCGAATACGGTAGATTTGATTTAATCAGCAAGCAAATTGACCTGTCAGGTGTGGTTGATGAAGATTCCTTGTACTTTTACAAGGTGTCCAATTCTGAATACATCAAGTGGTTTGATCAAAACCCTCTGATCAACAGTCACACCAATCCTAAATTGGAACATCACCTTTATATGAATGATAGTCAGGTCTTTGAGGTTTTATCGGATTACGAACCAAAATTTTTGAAAATCACATAATCTCGTATGATTAAAAACAGGGACGTATACCTCGAATCATTCTGTCTAATGATTCGAGGTATACGTCCCTGTACATTTTTATGCCGACTTAATCATTTTCTGCGATAAGAAGTAAGCGATCGTTGCGATCAATAAGATTGCCAGAAAGTGAATCGCCGGAGAACCGCCAAGCGCGACTTCCCCGCCTGTACTTATGCTGCTCATTGATAGATCAGGAACATAGAGAGCTGTTAAAACCAGTCCTGATATGATTTGATAGCTTATGTATAAGACAGCTAAGCTTAAAATAAAGACTGCATACTTCTTCATATGTTACACCCCCTATTTACTGTATACGGGCTCTTAAGTAAAATGTTTCGTTTTGCTTCCCCTGTGGAAATCAAATAACACCCTGCATTACATACTCTTAAAAGTTCAATTCACCTATACTTTATAAACCGACCGATTCAATTCACGACTCGTATCAGATAACTTTTGATTCTGATATTCCATCCTTGATTTCAACCTGAGCAGCCGGGGCCTATTGTACCTTTGAATCAGACAGAATGGTATTTGGATTAACAAGTTAATGATAGAACAAATTAAGGCCATAACCACATAATCAACCGGGTTGACCAGCACACAGGCGAACCCCGCTACAGCCATACCCAGATGACCAACTTCCGAGTACTTTGTTTCTAAAATAAATTGATCAACATATTTCAAACTAAGTTCCTTATCGAGGTTTTTCTTTTCAAAGTTCCACACTTTCCCCCATTCAGGAAGACGGTCTTTCCATTTATTCAAACGAATGATCTTATACAACTTTTTCTCAAACGGGTATTTCTTAAAGAACCACTGATTTTTTGTGTATAAAGATTTTGGAATGAGTCTGACTAAGTAAGCCACTCCAAAGCAGCACACTAACCAAAATGAAGTATTGATGACTACCATCCATAATGTAAACCAAGTCATTGACCCATCACCCAACATAATTCATTTATGTATGTTTCCCCGTCTATATGCAACCTGACATCAGACAAGGTTTTTGCATCTTTCTCATCTGCAGATCTTGTGATGTAACGCAAATCATAAACTTGATATTCTTTCTGTTTGATGATCAAGTCATTTCCTCCCTGGACACCTGATTTCTCACTATGTTTTTTCATTAAATAACAAAGATTTAATTATTTTAAAATAACTTCTAATGCTCTACTTCACGCCATAAACAGGTTATTTACACATTCATTTCAGCCTTTAACAGAGAAAGATTCTGCTCATAAAAAGATCTATTCTTCTCAATCCCGCGTCGCTGGCACCATCCAATACTGTTAAAAGCATCAGTGAAACGATAAAAGTTCAGCACGCGATCCAGATCGATCAGCGGACGGATGCTGCGATAACCATCCTGATACGCTTGATAGAGTGAGGGATCCAGACTCAAAAAATCCCGGTGAATTTTTGAAAAATCCATTTCTGTCGCACCAAAGCGGACACTTTCAAAGTCAATAGAACCGATGATCTGGTCATTCTTAACTAAAATATTTGCCGGACGAAAATCCATATGGATAAAAGCAGGTCCATCCGGGGCAGGAAGCTCTTTTTTCATGTCCATATATTTTTGAATCGATCGCTCATATAAGGACGGTTCAATCACTTTGATCGTATCTTCTGCAAAACCGTAAAACATCCGGTCCACAAACTCAGACCAGTTTGGAAATTCATTATCAATATGTAAAAGGTCCATCCCCGGGGGCGGCTGAATGGCGTGCAGTGACGCATGATACACACCTATTTCATACGCAAGAGCAGTGGAAATCTTCGGAGTGAGAGGCTTACCCTTCAGCTCTGACAATAGCAGCGCTCCGACCGTCTCATCGTCCCCCTCCCAAACATCAAGCAGACGTGGAACCGAAATTCGCCCTTCAAGAATGCTATAAGCCTTTATTTCTCTATGAAACTTTAATTCATTGAACGGAATCTTAATGTAGACAGTTTCTCCATTTGTGAGAAGAACTTTGTAAACCGTTGAACTGTGCGAGTCGGCTACGTCACTGATTGACTGAGTGGACAGGCCGAAATGTTTGATGATGCTAGTTAAAGTCATATGTAATAAGTCCTTTCATTGGAGGCTGGGACAGACCCCAACTTCCACATTTTACATCCAATTCACACCCCGTAAGCTCTGAATCAAAGCCATATAGAGAATCATGATGATACTAAGTCCGATGAACAGTCCGATCATCACTCTATAGCGGTCTGTTTTTCGAAAAGCCATGATCAGTATGAACAACACAGCTGCTGTGACAGCGTAAAACACAAAAAACATGGCATATATCGTGAATGGTCCTACATACAAACTAAAGACGATCAGCTGCAGCAAAAAGGCCGCGATGGCTCCTGCTGCCCACTTTAACGACCCTTTCGCCGCTGCAGTATTCCAAAGTGCAAAGATCATTAGCACAGCAACAAGTGCGTAATAGCTCCATTCGAACATCCAGAAAAGACTCTCTGCATCAACAGCGAACCTATACCCCATGATAAACAGCGGAACCAGCAGGAGCATCAGCCATGCATTTGTTTGAATTCTTTTTGCTTCAGTCATATATCGATTCCCCCTCTACGTCACTCCGGCTTCTCTACGATCACTTCCCCATTCTCGTCCAGCAGAAGCGTTAACCCTCCGCTCTGTCCCATCCATGTATTCATATAGTGCACACCCGTTTTTTTATCAACTAATATAGTAATTCTTCCGTAATCAGGTATGCTTTGGTAGGACTTCACCATGAAACGATCCTCTTCCTGACGGTGGTTACCACGAAAAATTATTCTTCAACACCTCTTTGTATTTCGTTATCAGTTTATTCCTAATATTACCTGTAATACTGTCTGTCTACAAGCTGTCCAAATGAAAATTGGCTGGCATGAGTCCGGTTCACTACCGTCTTCATACCAGCCAATCGGCTACTCTCTATCTTTTCGCGGTATCAACTCTGACCGCCTGCTTACTGAAAAAGATAACCCAGAAAATCTTCTAGCTTTTGTATATCTGTCATATTTTCATTGCACGCCTGACTATCTTTACAAATATAGTTGCCTCTACTAGTGTAAGTCTCTTTTCCGCTTTTAACCTTTGTCATGAATAAAGCAACTTCACCCAGGTGGTTACAAATACTGCAAATGCCTTTGTTATTGCTGTTGGCAAAGTGGCCTGAAATGCCCTTTAACTTCCCCTGATATTCTACGATCAAATACTGTTTATGGGCCCGCGTATCAAACCATCCAAGGTAAGATAACCGCTGAAAGTCCAGGGTATCCAGATCCGGCATCTGAAGCTTTTTCGCTTTCGGAAATAACTTCTCTACTTTTTTCTTAGACAATGTCTGAAACGGGATCACATAATCATGTTTCAACTCACCCAGAAAAGTCCGTGCTTCAGATTCGCTTTCCAGTTCAGTTATACGGTTCAAAAGCGTTTCCTGCTCCTCTGTCAGATCAGGAATCATCTCCCTGACTTTTGCCATCGAATGAAGCCTGACTCCGTCCCGGGTATCCTTGTGATTCACAGTGTTTTGAGTGTGAATAATAAAGTAGACCTGTCGTGCAATATAATTATATTGGTCATTTCGAATAAACATCTGTTCCGTTTTTTTAGCTGTATCCATTTCTATCCGCTCCTTATCTTTTAACATCATTAGATAAGTGCAAAGCCTGAATAGAAAGATACATTGATTGGCGATTAATATACAACCCTTAACCCCACGCAAAGTATCGCCTACTTATTCAGGCTTTGCATGAGTCGGTGCCAATTCTGACGCCTGCATATTTCTTGCGGTTGTCATCAGGTATCACCTCCGAATAGTTATAGAATATACATAAAAAAACATTCGTGCAATACCCCGTAGCAGGCTGGGACAGACCCCAACTTCGCTGCACTGATATATAAAAACGGTGGTTATGCTCTATTTCAGCGCATAACCACCGTTCTGTTAATCTATCGCACTTCACTTTTTAAAACTCAATCTTCATCGCTTCACCCATCAGTTTCGGCAGGTCAGTGTTGTCTAGCAGGCCTGAGAATTTATGTGCCTGCGCACCGTAAGCATATACTGGTACATCTGTTCCAGTGTGTGCTGATGTTGTCCAGCCGACAAGCGCCCGATCACTGATGATGCTGTTGATCGCAGTGGCAGCGTTGTCCGCCTCTGTAATCAATGCAGCTTCTTCTTCCGTCAATTCAATGTTTGCATATTCTTTCAATACATCAGCAGCATTCGAACGATCTTCGTTCAGCGCTGCAGCCATTGTGTCCCCGGTTGCTTTCACACCGTGAAGGACGTCAATATTCAGATCATACTCTCCGTTTGAACCAACAGACATACCGCCTGTTTCGTGGTCTCCCGCGACAACGACGAGTGTGTTTTTATCTTTCTTAGCGTACTCGATGGCTGCTGCTACCGCTTCATCAAATGCCTTTGTATCGTTCATTGCCCATGCGGCATCATGAGCGTGCCCTGCCCAGTCAATCTGGGATCCTTCAACCATCAGGAAGAAGCCATCTTTGTCCTGCTCAAGTGAAGTGATTGCTGCATCAGTCATGTCAGCAAGACTTGGCTGATCTGTGTCGCCGCGCTCAAGCTCCGGTGCCATCGCATCATTTGCGAAAAGTCCGAGCAGCTTGCCGTTTTTAGCAGAAGCAAGCTCTTCTGCATTGGTTACATACTCATAGCCATCTGATTCAGCTGAGTCAATCAGGTTCAGCTCGGGCTGTTTTCCTCCTTCTGATACAGGAAGGAAATAATCACGCCCTCCACCAAGAATGACATCTACTCCATTTTCGAAGTACTGAGGAGCAATTAACGCCTGATCTCCACGGGACTCAACGCTTGATCCGAAAACTGCCGGTGTCGCGTGTGTGATGGTTGAAGTAGCCACAAGCCCTGTAGATTCCCCCGCTTCTTCAGCCGCGTCCAGGATTGAATCCACCTGCTCTCCATCCGGTGTTACACCAACCATTCCATTATTTGTTTTCACACCAGTCGCCATCGCAGTACCCGCTGCAGCCGAATCCGTTACCTCCGTATCTGCTGAATACGTCTGCATCAGCCCTTTTACATAAGGGTCAAATGAAGATTCTTCCCCTTTGAACCAGCGGTAATTCGTCGCATAAGAGGCATTGTAACCATCCGGAATCATATAAATCACATTATGTACTTTTCCATTTCCCTGACCTGCCCAATCCGGCTTACCAGACGCCGTCGATTCTCCGTCCTGCATGCCAATCGCTATCCCCGATAAAACAAGTCCTCCCGAAAGCGCAAGTAAAGCTGTTCTCTTCAACATATCCCTGTCTCCTTTCAAAATAGCTTACGGTTAGAAGATTAACAGGGGATTGTAAAGAGACCATGACAGAATTGTAAATGCTGATAAAAATGGAACTAATATACTTATAATTAGTAGAATATGTAATATAAACAGGAAAATTATTTGGAAATCAATTTTTTATAGAGTCTTGTCTTCTTTCTTTTTCACACTGTAATGCCTCATACTTTTTGGAATTCCTTTAATTTCAAAGACACCACTGTATAAAAGAGTTCTAACCCTATATTCTAAAAACATATCACTGATAACATCATCAATTTGCACCATGGCCTCTCCAACAAGTCTGGCTACTCTAACAAATCCGTCATCCTGATCATTTGTCACATCCGCAGCAGTTAGAATAAAAGAATCATAATAACCCTCATTCACAAAATGAATTTGTTGATCCTTCCATATCCTTAATGTCCCATCCATGCTTGAGAGCGACTCCCATTCCTGTTCATAGCACCTTCTCTCAAAAGTTGTTAAAGGTTGCAAAGCTTTTTCAAGATAAATCTTTTTTAGCTTTTCAGGTTCGATTCCACCGGTATGAGAGTAAAACTCCTGAACTGTTTCAGTAGGATACAGTTCCTGAAAAGCGCTAATAGAATTGATGAGAAAGATGGCGTTTTCCTTTTCCCTGATCAAATAAAGAAAAAAGCGAATACCCGTCTGTTCATCCGCATTTTCTCCACTCCATACAATAATCGGTATATCCTCCGGGATCGCTGCAATTTCTTTTAAAGCATTGGCAAACCTCTTTTCATATTCTTTTTCGAAATAATCATCCTGCCCATTCATATGGTTCCTCAACCACTCAACACGCTGCTTCTGACCGCTATCCTGGTCAAGATGACTGATTGGGCCTTCTGCAAAGAAATCAGGAAAACCAATGACTTTCTGATTACGATCAAGCCCAACCTTCAGAGAACCGGCCGGAGATTCACCACAAACAAGATGAACCGCTTGATACGGTCTTTCTAAGTGACGACTTCCCGCCGAGCGAAGAACTTGCTGTTGCCAGCGATATAACTCCTGAATCATCTTCTCTTTTTCTTCTACCCCTTGAATCGTCTGGATGCGAACCACCGTCTGCAAAAGTATACGCTTTGCATCCTCCTCAGATAATCGTTCAATTAAATCTTTTAAATCATCCATCATTAATCCCCCCGGTAAATTAAAATGATTTTATCATACGAATATCCTGCATGATTCAGGAGGTTCGTCTCAATTTAAACTGTCTTTCTCGAACTCCCTTTAATGATCAGAAAATGAGGACTGGTCATGAGGTAATGATACGACTTTTCCTTCACTTCCTTCATCTTTTCCTGCGGCTGGGGTTCAATTAGCTGATCAAGGTTGAAGAATTGAGTGGTTTCATTCAGGATGCTTTGCATCGGTCTTCTGTAATAGCTGACATCAATCGTGATCGTCGGCTTTTTCCAGGTTTCTGATAAGGAATGAGTGTTAAAGTAATCCTCACAATTGTGCCTGGTGTAGTCCATGAATGGGTGATGTACTGAAAACAACAAGGTTCCGCCAGCTTTTAGCACACGGTTGAATTCCTGAAATGTGTAAGTCCAATCCTTTAGATAATGAAGCGTAAGTGAGCTGACAATGACGTCAAAAGCATCATCATCAAACGGGAGTGCTTCCTGCAGATCATGACAAAGAATCGTCGCGTTTTCACCTACACGCTGCTTCGCTGCTTTCACCATTTCAGGACTTACATCTATACCAGTCACTTCAGCTCCGTACTGCAATAATTCAGAGGCATACCATCCAGCCGAGCAGCCGGCATCAAGCACTTTTTTTCCTTTTAAATGAGGAGGCAGCGCTGCCATCATAGCTGGGCGCTCATAATAAGCGTTGTAAGGACTACCCTCATCAATATCGTGTTGATATGTATGAGCCAGCTGATTGTATATATCTCTTGTATAATGTTTCATTTAATCCCCTTCTTCAGATCAGTCTGCTTTCTTTACCAATGGACACGCTCATTTCATCTCTACCGTTATAGCAGGTACTTTTCCTTCGCGTGTTAATCACTCGTTTCTAAATCTTACTTATGCAATCTGCTTATATTGTCAGAGTTCCTCATTTTTCTGCAGGTCGGGAACGATGCTTTATGACTGATTCTAGGCTCCATAAAAGTGAACATGATTCTTTCCCTGCTTCTTCACTTGATATAAAGAGTCATCTGCCCTCTTGATTGTTTCTTCTATGCTGACAGCGCTTGATTCTGTCCAGAAAGCCGCTCCAATACTGCAACTGACAGAGGCAGATTGGCCATTCAGCCAGTAGGGTTCGCTGATTGCTGAAAGCATGGTTTCCCCCATCCTTTTTCCTTTGGCAGCCATTTCTTCTATTGGGTAATGCAGCACGACGATGAATTCATCGCCGCCTACCCTTGCGATCATTTCTTCCTCTCCTACACTCTCTTTCAGCCTGGCTGCTACTTGAACGAGTAATTGATCACCGGCAAGATGCCCTAATGTATCATTGACTGCTTTGAACCCATCCAGATCAATATAAAAAATAATCGCTCTATCGTAAGCTTGCGTGTATTTGTGTAAAAACAATTCCAGCGCATATCGATTGGACAATCCTGTCAGTTCATCCTTGTGCGCAACTTCCTCCATTTCTTCCAAAGCCGATTCTGTTTTGGTCAGATTGGCGATCAGCTTTCTTAAGGAATCTGATAAGGACTCAAGCTCGGAAATCCCTTTATAGTGTGGAATCTGGACACGTTCTCCAAATCTAAGCCTGTCAGCTGCTGTTGCCAGATTTTTAAGAGGAGAAGCGATTTTTCCAGCAAGAAACCAGCCGAGAACTGCAAAAAGCAATACGAATATGATGCCGGCTATAACGAAGAAAAATAGCATTTCTTTGATAGGTGTAAAAGCAACTTCTATGGGTTGTCTGACTAAAATGGTCCACTCCATACCCGGATACTCATTGTAACCATCTTCAAGCATATAGCCGGTTACATAGTCACCGCCATCCGGCCAGGTTTCAGTTACCCAACCGTGCTGGCTGGTTTGTGCCAAATCAATACTTTCCAGCTGCAGCGTTTGTCCAATCATCTCATCAGGGCCTAATATAATGGCGTTATCCGCTTTACTGACGATAAAGAATTCAATGCTGTCACGGTTTTTAACAGCGTCAAGCATAGCTGCCTCTACTTCTTTCACCCATTCCCAGCTTAAGTGGGTAGCCAAGACCCCAATAAACTGATCGTTGTAATCATAAATAGGGGTACTGATATCAACGAATTTCATTGCTTCTCCTGTCGGGTTCGGCAACAGATCGGCGAGAAGGACTGCTTCATGAACATCCCCGATAAACGGTTTTTCCAATGCTTCCTGATAGACGGGACGAGCGGAAATATCGGCGCCCTTCAGTATCGAATCAGTAGCTGCCAATACTGTGCCATCCTGGTCTGTAAAGCCGATCCAGGAGAAAGAAGGGATCGTTGACTGCAATTGATTCAGCAGATCTTCGATTTCATCGGCACTATCCGGCTGTCTGATAGTAGGCAAGCCGCTTAATAAGATGGTTTCTCCATACCTCGACCACATATACTGATTCAGGTTATTCTCCATCATATAAGCTGTATCGCTTAGTGAATGTCCAATTTCATTTTCCATTTGATTAATGGAACGCTGGCCATACACGATACTGAAAATAAGGATTAATAGAATGGTGGTCATAGCAAATATAATGGCCAGGCGTGCTTGAAGACTTAAAGAAACATTCATGGTTTTCCTCCGAAACTCTTTATGTCAAACGTAGTGATTAGATTAAATTCTCCAAAAGCTGCTGAAAGGGAATTCTAAAGTAAAATGTATTCCCGACTTGATTCGTTAAACAGACCATTCCAGTTGCTCCGATTCAATAAACAAAATCTCGCAGCGAATTTACTCTTCATTTATTTATCGTGCCAGAAAGAGCGTACTTTAATAAGTTTGTATATTTTATCTGAGAGTAACTTGCATGACGGACATATTTGTCGTGGTGCAGTCCTCAGGATCATCAACAACTCATGAGGCTCAGAGGCTGATATCCACCGCTTAAAAATCTGCTGGTTCATGATGCTTAGGTGGACTGTATCAATACGATGAAATGCGTAGGGGTTTGTATGATGACTATGTTTTAAACTATCATCTATCACACTGTTGTGAGGTTATATCTTTTATAATGGATTCAGGGAGATGATGAAAAATGGCCGCACAATTAAAAGATATTTATACGAAAGATTTTTTATTGGATTTCAGTAAAAAAAGTACAATCGGTATACCCTGCTTTTCATCAAGCAGACTTTATCGATTCGATTATGGATGAAACATGGGACAACCTGGCACTCAAGGGTCGTACCAGACGGATTTCAACGCAGCTTGGCGTGTTTTTGCCAGATAAATATGAAGATGCTTTAGACATCATGTTTCAAATCGCGGATGATTGCGCAGGGTTTCCCTACCTTTTCTTCCCGGATTTTGTTGCCGTCTACGGACAGGCAGAAGAACATTGGGACCTTTCTATGAGCGCACTTGAAAACTTCACGCAGAAATCATCTTCTGAGTTTGCCATCAGACCGTTTTTACTGCGTGACCCTGATAAAGTCATGAATCAAATGGCATTATGGGCAAAGCACCCCAATGAGCACGTTCGCCGATTGGCCAGCGAAGGCTGCCGCCCCCGTCTTCCATGGGGTGAGGCACTGCCCGTATTCAAGAAGGACCCGGCACCGGTTTTGTCTGTTTTAGAGATACTGAAAGAAGATGCTTCGTTATATGTACGCAAAAGTATCGCTAACAATCTGAATGACATCTCAAAGGATCATCCTGACCTCGTGCTTGAAACCGCACGCCGGTGGGCAGGTAAAAATCCCGATACAGACTGGATTATCAGACATGGCTGCCGGACATTAATCAAACACGCCAATCCTGAAACGATGGCATTATTCGGTTATGCAATGGAAGCCGCGCTCACCACCCGTGCTTACATATCAGCACAGCCTGACTTGTTAACAATCGGTGAGAAATCCGAGTTCCATTATCAAGTAACGATCCGTCAGGGTGAACCCGTCTATCTTCGGATCGAATATGCGATCGACTTTATCAAAGCCAAAGGAAAGACAAGCCGCAAGTCATTCCTCCTGTCGAATAAAACAGTATCCGGCGGTGCACACCTCACAGGAACGCGGACACATAACTGGTCAGATATGACGACTCGCCGCCACTATCCGGGCGAGCATCGCATTGTGCTTTTGGTTAACGGACAGGAGGTTGCTCATACTGTGGTGAGTCTGCGGCAATCAGCGGATGAATAAGGTTTTAATAGATGTGATCTGTCACTCAGGATGTAAGAAGAACCCATTTTGGATAAAGTTTGATCAAAATGGGTTCTTCTCTTTTACTTTAAAGCTATGATTTGATTAAAATATGCAAAGTCCTCGCCATCTCAGGAAAATGGACGCATCTCACCTTCAGATTCTTGATGAGGCGCATTACTCGAGACTGATGTAGAATCAAGCTTTCTTCCTTCTATTATTCTCCTGCTTCAACCAATATCTAATACCCTTGCCCGCCAAAGGCTCATCATCATATCTCGGAATCACATGAAGATGACTGTGGGAAATTTCCTGATTTGATACCTTCCCTACATTCCACCCCAATGTATAACCATCCGGAGAATACGTTTCATCTAAAAACCGTTTCGCCTCATGCAGGATCTCATAAGTATCCTTCCATTCCTCAGGCGTTAACTCGAACGCATCCTTATGATGATTCTTGGGAACAATCAGTCCGCTTCCCTCCAACACGCCCTGATGTTGATTATGCTGCAGAAAATAGCAGGTTGAGTTCTCCAGTACAATATTTTGCTCGCTATCCTGGTCCGGATTACATAACGGACAGTTTTGATCGTAAGCCATTCTTTCACATCCTAAATTTGATATGTATACTGATAAGCGTTCACTCTAAAATCTGTTCCCTCATATATTCTCTAAACGCAATTAATTCACCTTGATCAAACGTCCTAAAATTTCCAGTATTTTTATAACACAACAGTGCTTTTACAACAGTCTCTCTTTCCCCACCACTAAGCCCTGACACACCCCACTCGCCAGCCTCCTGCTTCGAAGAAATCACACCACTTTGTATGTACCAGTAAACTCTAAGTATATTCAGGATGCAGTAAACGGGGTCCTCTTCAATCTGCTCAAAGCAATCCCGGACGTCATTCATAATAGACGACAGATAATCATCAGCCGGAACCTCAGGGAACACCTGATGAATCGGCCTGCCGTATAGACAAAGCCCCCGATGATTCAAAATCGTAATGTGCGCTGCAAGGTCCGGATCATGACTCACACGATCATTCAAATACTCATCCGTCCCCTCCGACAAATCCTGCTCATACCGCTCACTCCAAAACTCACTATAATGAAAATCGAATGGACACGGATGACTCCAGCTCTTTAATTGACCAGTATTCAAAAAACTGATTTCAATAGGAAAAGAAGAACGATTGGACTGCATCAAAAAGAACCCTGCCAGCTCCCTCTTTGTCTCCAAACTGATCGGCTCTTCCGTCACTACCAGCAGATCAACATCACTGTGGTTCGGGTTGAAGCCACCCATGGCGATTGAACCGTGGATGTAGATGCCGGTTAGGTTGTTTTGGAGGATGTTTGAGATTTTGTTTTGCAGGGTTGATAAAAGGGGTTTGATGGCGTTTCTGTTTAGTTGGTTCATTATATACTCACCTAATTTCGTAACACTTGTTAGATTAACAATTACCTTGAAACATGTAAGGTGACGAGGCGTCTAATAAGACTGCCACTCCATCTGGATGTTATGGCATTAAATGGCCATTTGTATCTACGTCCACCCACTGAAAAAAGGGAACGTGAATTACGAATCATTCGTATGTCTAATGATTCACGGTATACGTCCCCACGCATTGAAACCCCGAACGTTTCTGGTTATATAAAAAATTAGAATCGTGTGGAAGTTGTGTTCAATACGGGTACAAAAGTTAATGTTCCCCATGTACTGATCTTTTTACATCTATATTTAAGAATACGAAACAATAAACTGAGAATTTGAAATGGCTTGTGGTAATAAAACAAGATTTACCCCTTTAAGGTATTGGTGATATTTATTCTGTACAATATCAAATGTCTTGGGTTCAGTTACAAAAAAATATTTATAATCAGCCTCGTTATGCTTTAATTTCTCAAAATCCTTTATGAAATTGCTTTTTTGGTTTGAACCGAGATCATTCTCGTTATATGGAAAAGTAGTCTTCAATTCACCAATTATTCGTTTTCCATCACTTGTATTTTCATCAACGTCTAAACCTGGAGAACCTTGTGGCTTTAATGCCATATTTAAAGCAGAAAATGAATGTCTTTGGTTTAGAAACTCCTTTATAAGTAAACAACCCAGGAAGCTCATATCATTATCTATATTACCGATAATTCTTCTAAAACTTTTTATTACCTCGTGTTGTTTGACCAAATTTTCATTGACAAAGTTCGATGGCATGTCCTCTGTAAAAAAGTTCCTAACTTTATCCAACTTTTTAGATAAACTTTCTATATAGTTTATCTCCTCATTTGATAAACATTCCAACTGAATCACTGAGTCTCTCTTCTGTATTTGATTTCCCTCGTTTTCTTCACTTATGAACTTAACATATTCACCAAACTTTACTTCCCCCACTATGTAATTCGCTTCAAGCCAAGTTGAAGCATGAGAATGAGCGTTACGACTGTTTACCCACCAGGCTTTATATTTATATGCAGATTTGGGTAACGGAGCATTGAGTATAATTTCTATTTCATTAAAAGTTAAAGCAACGTGTGATGATGTTGATTTCTTCAAATAGTTTTGTAAGGGCATGTATTTTCCTTCTACTATCCTTGTCACTTCATATCACTCCAATAAAAATTCATTCACAATCTAAACATTTCAAGCTGATTCTTCCGATCTTTTGATAACTGTATTGATGAATTAGCCTAGATAGGAAACAACTCAGCGTAATTCCAAAACTGTTTTGCTACACTTAGTTGTTTGCTCCCTGTCCTGAAAACCATTTCCACAAAATTCATTCTAGTTATATCAACAAATTAAATTGTGTTAAAGATGTGTTTAGGACAGGGAGTTTTTTTAATGCCATTGTGACGTTCATTTGTGCCACGCTCGAAGGAGGCGTACGGGTGAGAGAAGTAAATGGCGATATTTTCCTTTTCGAACGCTGCGAGCTCGCTGAATTCAGCACCATTGTCAGCTGTGATGCTTTTAAAGACAGCTGAACAGTTGTCCTGGTAAGGCGCGAGAAGTGTCCGTACAGCTTCCTGAACAGCTGAAGCACTCTTACTCGAAATCCTAACCAGTAACTCTTTACGAGTTTTCCTTTCAATCAGCGTCAGTAATGCTTCATCTTTAGACTTTTTACCAAGCACCGTATCGATTTCCCAATGCCCAAACTCTTCACGGGAGTCCACGGATTCACATCTTTCTTCGATACTCTTCCCGTGTATCCGCTTGTTTTTCCGTGCAGGTGTTTTCTTTGTCGAGCGTCTCAGTTTCAGCGGCAGATCAATGTTTCTTACTGACAGCTTACACTGATCAATTAGGTTATAGATGGTTTTGGTGGCTGGGATATAGCTGTCTTTAAAAGCCTCGTGTCGTGTTGCGTGACCGACAATCGCATCCGGAGACCACTTGTCCTCAAGTATCTTTTTCTCTGCGTAACGCAGAAAGTGCTAGGCTTTTAGCGTGACAGACTGGGCTCCGCAGTGCCGACGGTTTTCCCGATAGACACGGGCAGCTGTATCCGGAAAATATTTCGCGAACGGTTTTCTGTTTGTATCCAGCTGCACAACTGTTCCCCGTTTTCTCTCACGGGAAATGGTACTGGGGTGACGCCCGGTTCTTTTAGCGATCTGTCTCAAAGAGAGCCCAAGGTTTAGATAAGCAGAGATTTCTCCTCTTTCTGCATCGGACAAATGTTTAAAGGTTTTCTGTTCTGTGCTAGAATTACTTTGAGCCATAGTGATGACCTCCGTGTATTAATTGTTTTAGTCGACATTAATGTTACACGGTCTCACTATGGCTTTTCTATTTTCAGGTGTTGCATTTCATTTTACAATTAACCACTCAGAACTAAATCTTAATGTCATATGATAATTTGTTGACTTAGTTAATAGTCTTCGTACTAAAATTATACTCTTTACTTGTTCTCAGGACCTTCCATTGTACGTTTCATGCGCTCCATCTGATCAAGGAATGATCTGGATTTTGCATAGACGCCGACGTATTCATCGTAATAGGTTCTGATCACTTTTTTTAACTCCTGCTTGGTCTGTTCCTGCAGGGACACTTTTCCAAGGCGGTGAAGATCAATAAAGTAAAACAATCTTAAAATCCTTACTGCCTTTCCTGAGAGTGGCAGTCGATAGTCATCAAGATGCTTACAGCGATGGCACAAAAAACCGTTCATTCTGAAAGAAAATGAAAAATCCCCTTCACCTGCCCCGCAGTTTGCACACTCATTCAATACTGGCTGAACACCGAACAGTGGAAGAAGCTTCAGCTCGAAAATGTAGCAGATTACTTCTTCATCATAGCCCTCATTAATCAGTGCAAAAGACTGCTGGAGTAATTCAAACAGAAAAGGATCCGGTTTTTTATCCTCAACAGCTTTATCAAGAAGTTCTGCCATATATGATGCATAGGCTGCTTTATAAAGATCTTCTTTCATTGTTCTTGAAGAACTGATCATGTCACCCTGCTGCAGAGATCCCATCCCGCTTCCTCCATGATACATGTAGATCCCATGAGTAAACATTTGTGATACTGAAGACAGTCTGCTGTTCGTTTTTTTAGCCCCTCTGGCCATTAAGGCTACTTTTCCGAGCTCTCTTGTATAAAGAATTACAATTTTATTTGTTTCACCGTAATCCCTTGTCCGGATGACAATTCCTTCACACTTATGAAGCATTCGTCAGGTCTCCTTTAGTGCGGCTTAATATTCCTTATCGTTAAACCCGAAGTCTCTTAAGCTGTTCGCTTTATTACGCCAGTCTTTCTGAACTTTTACCCAGAGTTCAAGATACACTTTTGATCCGAGCAGATTTTCGATATCTTCTCTGGCACGCTGACCAATTTCCTTCAGCATTGCGCCTCTTTTACCGATGACGATTCCTTTTTGTGAGTCTCTCTCAACAACAATTGTAGCCATAATATCTATGACTTCTCGGCCTTTTTCTTTTTTAATCTGTTCAATTGAAACAGCAATCGAGTGAGGGATTTCCTCACGCGTCATATGAAGCGCTTTTTCGCGGATCAGTTCTGAAATGATGAATCGTTCCGGGTGGTCAGTCACCTGATCTGCTGGGTAATATTGAGGACCTTCAGGCAGATAACCTTTTATCTGATCAAGCAGTACTTCTACATTGTTCCCTTCAAGTGCAGAGATCGGTACAGTTTCAGTAAATTCAAATTTTGAACGGTACTGATCGATCACCGGCAGAAGTTCATCCGGGTGAACCGTATCAATTTTATTCAGCACAAGAAATACAGGTGTTTTCACGTCTTTCAGCAGTTCCATGATATATTCATCCCCGCGGCCGAATCCTTCATCCACATTTACCATGAATAATATCAGATCCACTTCGCGGAAAGTATTGGTCGCCATTTTGATCATAAAATCGCCAAGCTTATGCTTCGGCTTATGGATACCCGGTGTATCAATGAAAATCATCTGACTGTCATTTGTTGTCAGCACACCCTGAATTTTATTTCTAGTTGTTTGTGGCTTGTCACTCATGATCGCGATCTTCTGGCCAATCACACGATTCAGAAAAGTAGATTTCCCTACATTCGGCCTGCCGACAATTGAGATAAATCCTGATTTATGTTTATTCTCCATTTAGATCCTCCGGCATAAAAGCACCAGGCAATAATTCAGCTACTGTCAATTCCTGAATATCTCCTGAAAGATTTGTTAAGTATACAGTCATATCCTGCGGGCAAAGCTCTGCAATAACCTGTCTGCACGCTCCACACGGAGGAACCGGCCGTTTTGTATCTGCAACCACTGCGATCGCAGTGAATTTACGTTCACCTTCTGCATACGCTTTAAACAGTGCTGTACGCTCTGCACAGTTACACATGCTGTAAGCTGCATTTTCAATATTACATCCGTGATGGATATTTCCATCCTCTGTCAGCAGCGCTGCACCTACTTTAAATTTTGAATATGGCACGTATGCTTTTTCACGTGCTTTTTTAGCTTCCGTAATCAACTGATTAACATTCATTTGTAAACTCCTTTAATAAAAAATATCGTCATCATTTGCGGGTTAAAAAAAGGAGAAGACTCACCGCACCGGTTAAGTATTTCTCCTTACATTCATTATACTATAAATACACCTGCAATTTATAAAAAACTGTCTTACATAAGCGAAAGGATTTTAGGAATAAAAATGATTCCTCCTGCAATAGCCGCTGCACATGAGAAAATAAAAACTGATGCAGCACCGGCATCTTTTGCCTGTTTCGCAAGTGGATGCTGTTCAGGAGAAATAAGATCCACCGTTCTTTCCACCGCAGTATTCATCAGTTCCAGTGCGAGCACACTGCCAATAGTGATGATAATCACCAGCCATTCGAGGTTTGAAATTTGAAAAAACAAACCTGCTGCAATGACCGCAATTCCTGCGAAAGTATGGATTTTAAAGTTTTGCTCTCTGTAAAACACATCTCTTAAACCATGCGCGGCGTATTTAAAAGATAAAGCAAATTTCTTCGGATTCATCATCAGGACCTCAAAAGTCCGAAATCCTTCAGTATCTGATTTTGTCTGCCGAACATTTCAGCTTCTTCCGTTTCATCCATATGATCATAGCCAAGAAGATGCAAAAAACCGTGCAATGCGAGAAAACCTAGCTCTCTTGAAAAAGAATGGTTGTATTCTTCAGCCTGCTCTTTCGCTTTCTCCACTGAAATGATAATGTCTCCAAGCATCCTTGGCATCTCTGCATCACTGATAATCTCAATTTCTTCCTCAGACATTTCCTCAAGAGCAAAAGAGATCACATCAGTCGATTTATCTTTACCGCGATATTGTTTATTGATTTCCTGTATTTCTTCATTGGATACGAACGATATAGAACATTCAGCTTCACCAACATGTTCTTCTTTAGCAGCAAATGAAAGAAGGTCGCTGATTAGCGCTGTATCTTCCTGTGACAGGAGAGATGTTTCGTCAATAAAATCAATATGAAGTGTTGTCATGCTTCCTTCTTCCTCTCTTCTTTCTTAAATTCGGGGTATTCGATTCTTGAATGGAAAATCCCGTTTAACGTTTCACAAAATACTTTTTTCAGGGTTTCGAGTTGTTTTAACGTAATATCACATTCATTGAACTGACCATCCTGCAGTCTGTCCTTAATGATTGAATCGACCAGTTTTTTAATCTTTTCAGAGGTCGGATCTTTCATTGAGCGGACTGCTGCTTCCACGCTGTCTGCAACAGATATAACGGCCGCCTCTTTTGTCCTGGGTTTGGGACCAGCATACCTGTATGATTCTTCATCAGGTTCAAGCCCTTTTTCCTTCGCTTTGAAGTAGAAAAATTTCAACAGGGTTGTACCGTGATGCTGTTCAGCAATATCGATGAATTCAGCCGGCATTTTATGCTTTCTGAGCATGTCGGCTCCATCTTTAGCATGTGAAATAATAATATCACGCGAAGTCTGAGGATCCAAATGGTCGTGCGGATTATATCCGGATATCTGATTTTCAATAAAATAATGTGGTCTTTTGGTTTTGCCGATGTCATGATAATAACAACCGACCCTCGCTAATAGTCCGTTTGCCCCGATCGCTTCACAGCCGGCTTCAGCAAGGTTTGCTACCATTACACTGTGATGATAGGTACCCGGGGCTTCTGTCAGGATTTTTTTCAGTAAAGGATGGTTCGGATTAGAAAGCTCCACTAATTTCATGGTTGATAAAATACCGAAGCCTGATTCAAACAAAGGCAGAAGACCAATTGTTAAAATAGATGACAGCACTCCTGAGATCACAGCAAATACAGCAAAGAGCGTATAGTCCATCGCTGAAAAGCTGCCGCTTTCAATCAATGTTACTGCAAAAAGAAAAATCATATTAGCTGCTGATACAAATAACCCCGCTCTCAGAAGATGAGTACGGCGTCTGTGATCTGACAGGAATAAAATCCCTGCAAGTCCGCTGAAAAGAAAGTAAAGTGAAACGTCCACATTAACTGAGCCGGTCATCATATCATTAAATATGATACTGGCACAAAACGCCTGCAGCATTGCGATAATCAGCGCTACTCTAGTATTAATCATACTTTTCAGAAGCATCGGCGCCATTGCTGCAGGAAAAAGATAACCGACCTGGAGCACTTCAAGCTCCCTGATTAATTCAGCTGCTTTCATTAAACCGAGTGATAGCAGAAAAATAATACTGACAAGGACCAGATACAATCTTTTTGTATCTTCACTGATTTTCCATGTTGAAAAATGAAAATAAAGAATCAGAACAATTAATAATGAAAATAGAGTGAGTCCGATATACGGTTCGAAACTTGTTTCACTCGTCGTCAGTCCTAGAGCTTCGAGCTGTCTGTATACATCCCGATCAATTAAATACCCTTTTTGAACGATTACCTGACCTTCAAGAATCTGGACCGGTTCTACGGACTCTATTGCCTGAGCAACCCTGGCTTCAGTCTGTTCTGGATCATAAATATTATTTTCAACAACAGCAAATCTTGCAAGGTCCATAGCAGCCTCTTTCAGGTCATCACTCATTGAAAATTGAGCGATATATTCAGCAGCTTCTTCCTGTTTTGCTGCAGCTTCTTCCTGCTTAAAAGGATCCTGCATGACTCTTTCAACCTGATCAATCGTTATGCCTTTTGCATCTTCAAGACCTTGATCTGATGCAGCCAGCAGCCTGTTAAAAGTCTCATCATCAATTGAACCGGTTACATCTTCTGACACATCTTCAGATAAGGCATTCTTCAGCTGTTCAAGCATGTCACCTGTTACAGCCTGCCCCGATTGAGGCTCCTCATCCTCAGTTGACACATTATACTCCTGAGCAAATTCAAAAATTGAACTCACTAATGAAGTTCTGTTATTCATGATTTCCGGCCTGTATTGATATACTTCTTCAACCTCAGATGCAGCTCTTTCCATTTCTGCTTCAGAAAGCCTTTCATCTGTTATGGTCTTTGGAGATCTGATGGTTTCATCCGCTACAGAAAACAGTCTTGTATTATATGTGTCTGGACTGACGTGTGAAAAAAGTAGCAGAAATGAAGCAAGCCCCACAATCGACAGAAGCAGCCACTTGAAAAATGTATAGTTCAAAAGATTCTTTATTTTATGGATCCAGTTCTTCATAAAATCCTCTCCTGAAAACCAGTATGTAAGAAAGTGGTGCAACTTAAGTTGGCTGACATATTATTTATTTATAAAAATAAGCCAATAGCATCACTATGTGTACTAGTATAGCAAAAAATGTATAGTTAAGATATTGAACATTGTAAAACAAAAAAGCCTGAACAAATTTGTCCAGGCTTTTATTATGAATTGATTGCTATTCAGGTATTTTTTACATACTTCCTTTTTGCTCATAAGCACCGATAATTTTACCAACTAGCGGGTGTCTGACTACATCGGCCTGATCAAGATAGTTGAATCCGATACCAGGCACACCCTTCAGGATTTTCTGGGCAGCCACCAGGCCTGATTCCATACCATTTGGCAGGTCAACCTGACTCTGGTCACCGGTAATGACCATTTTCGATCCGAATCCAAGACGCGTTAAAAACATTTTCATTTGAGCATAGGTTGTGTTTTGCGCTTCATCCAGAATAACAAAAGCATCATCAAGTGTACGGCCGCGCATGTAAGCAAGCGGCGCGATTTCAATCACGCCTCTTTCAATGAATCGCTGCGTCTGTTCAGTTCCCAGCACATCATGCAGCGCATCATACAGCGGTCTTAAATAAGGGTCTACTTTTTCTTTTAAGTCACCCGGTAAAAATCCAAGACTTTCTCCTGCTTCAACAGCTGGTCTTGTCAGAATAATTTTTTTCACTTTATTGTTCTTTAATGCGTGTACAGCAAGAACAACCGCAAGGTACGTTTTTCCGGTTCCGGCAGGTCCAATACCGAAAACAAGGTCTTTTTTCCTGATCTCATTAATGTATTGGCGCTGACCCATCGTCTTCGCACGGATCGGTTTCCCTTTAGCATTTTTAGTGATTTCCTCATCATACAGCTCATCAAAATATTCAATCGTACCGCGATGAGACATTTGAACAGCATAAATCACGTCTCTCTGACTGATTTGAACACCTTTTCTGATGACTTCGAGAAGCTGGCTGATTACGCTTTTAGCCTTCTCAATATTTTCACTCTTACCAGTAATCCGCAGCGCTTCGCCACGGGAAATAATTGATATATCCAGATCTTCTTCAATTGTTTTTAAATGTGTATCGGAATTTCCAAAAAGCTGCACTGCTTCATTTGGATCCTCTAATTGAATATCTACTGTAATGCGTTCTTCAATCATTCACGTGTCTCCTCGATAAAAGGTTTTGGTAC
The DNA here is from genome assembly GCF_000829445.1 of Jeotgalibacillus alimentarius. Taxonomy (GTDB): domain Bacteria; phylum Bacillota; class Bacilli; order Bacillales; family Jeotgalibacillaceae; genus Jeotgalibacillus; species Jeotgalibacillus alimentarius. Next base: position 223,902 of record NZ_JXRQ01000008.1, on the reverse strand, counting down.
AGCAATATTTTCTAAAACCTGATAGAAAATTGTTAATTTAACTGTACCATTCTCGATATCTTCATGCAAAATTTTCTCTTCTAAAATCTTACCTTTCCCTTCAACTTTACTTAATACATTTTCAGCTGCAATTGATTTCAACAGGCTGGTGTATTGCGCTTCACTCATCTTCTGTTTATCCTCTGCTACTTCTTTATAGGTTTCAGTTATCAGATGAAAAGGAGTGGCAAAGCCTAAGATTTCTATCTGTTTTTCCTGCTTACGCTTAGTTTGCAGTTCAAACGACTGTCTCTTTACAGGTATATACGGGGTAGTCAGAGAGCCGGCTTTTAATGCATATGCCCGATAAGTACTGCCTGTATATTTTTTGATTCTGCTCTCAAGCGGCATACTCACATTTGCTGTATACCATGTAACAGCTTGTACACTGCCTTTTGCCATCACAGGTTTTTCATGGTCTTCTCTTCCGATATAGCCTGAAACAAGTATATCACCTTTAGAGACAACGTCGTCCTTTTTAACTGCTGGTGTACCGGCACTAACAGATAGTGTATGGACAGTACCTGCTTTTGAAGCAATCAGATGCATCAGCTTTTCATCTTCAGAAGGGTTTGAAACAGTTTTCTCCCTTAATGTAATAATCAGCCTCGAACCTTTTTCTTCAATTTCCGCCCATGACAGCTGTTCAATATGTTTGTAGAGGATTGCTGTACTCTGGAGATTTATGAGAAGCTCAGATTTCAGAACGCCAGCCTTTATACCATGATCTTTTAGTATTTCAGCAGCCTCAGCGCGCACTTCGGGATTTGCACCTTTGATTTCTATTGACCATATGTATTGAAAGGCATATAAAAAGGCTGTAACTGCAATCAGACACGCTGCAGCAGACGGCAGATAAGATCTGAAGAATACATCAATCTGATTCCCTGTGCGGCTAAGAGAAATGCTGCAGCCCGTTTTACGTACTGCTTTTCTTAATCCTCCGAGATTACTGTATCTGATGATGAATTCCGCAGAATCAGAAAGCTGCTTAAGATCTGTAATCTCTATCCGATTCAAAAGCAGACGATTGATCACTTGAATTGTGTGTTCACCACGAATCTTTACTTTTACCCGAACCCATTGTTTTAGCATCAGATCATCCTTTTAAAGAAATAGAGTGAATGTGACCATGAATTGATACTTCATCGTGAGTAAGGCTGCTGACTGATAAATCTTCCCCCTCAATCATGAGTATTCCTGAAGCAATATGAAGCGCAATACATGAATCTGAAAAATGATTTAATCCTTTATGGTTTTCAATTTTTAACGTTCTCATCGCAATCCATTCAATTCTCGGCAAATCCGAGATTAAGTCTTCAGGCAGGTCAAGCCGGGCTGCAGTCCGGCTGATCCAGGTGTTTTTAACCATTAAAAAACCCCCTCTATTTAAAGTATGTTTTAAATAGAGGGGGCATAACTTATTATCTTTCACGATGTCTTCGCTTTGACCTTGGAGGGCCTAGCACCTCAGAGAAAATAATGCCGTTCACGACATCTCTTGGCTTTAATTCTCTGCTGATCGTAATATCGGATTCCTTAATCGGATCAGCAGGTCTTTTTGTTTTTCTGCTTTCAACTGCTATTTCTTTGATAGGTTCGGGCTGTTTCTTTTGAGGTACAGTTTCTTTTTTCTCCTGTCTTGGAGATGTAGAGCTGTTTTCAAAAGATTTTCTTTGTTTTTCGTACTCTTCAGCAAGTTTCTTTGCATGCTGATCAAAGGTTTCTTTCAGATTTCTAGGCTTCGATACTGTCGGCTTTTGCACCGGCGGCTTCTGTTCAGATGTTTCTTCCTTTTTCTGCTTGCTTAAAAGACTGAACACAGCCGCTACGACTGCCATAATAATGAATTCCACGGAGTCAGCCTCCCAGCTTTAGTTTCTGCTGTCACCTTTTTCATCTTTATTTCCTGTAATTTTACCGATTGAATCTCTCATATCAGTATCAGCATCAATATTCTTAATGTTCATGTAATCCATCACACCGATATTTCCTTCACGCAGTGCTTCAGCCATTGCAAGTGGTACTTCTGCTTCTGCTTCCACAACTTTAGCACGCATCTCTTCAACTCTTGCTTTCATTTCCTGCTCCTGTGCTACGGCCATCGCACGACGTTCTTCAGCTTTTGCCTGGGCAATATTCTTATCTGCCTCTGCCTGCTCTGTCTGAAGTTCCGCACCGATGTTTTTACCGATATCCACATCAGCAATATCGATCGACAGAATTTCAAATGCCGTTCCTGAGTCAAGTCCTTTTCCAAGTACTGTCTGAGAAATCAAATCAGGATTTTCAAGAACTTTTTTATGGTTATCACTTGAACCAATCGTACTGACAATCCCCTCACCAACACGGGCTACAATTGTATCTTCACCTGCACCACCGACAAGGCGGTCAATGTTAGCACGTACAGTAATTCTTGCTTTTGCTTTTACTTCGATACCATCCATTGCCACACCAGCGATAAATGGTGTTTCAATTACTTTAGGATTTACACTCATCTGAACGGCCTGAAGTACATCACGGCCAGCCAGGTCAATAGCAGCACAGCGTTCGAACGCCAGTTCAATATTTGCACGCTGAGCAGCGATCAGTGCATTTACAACACGGTCAACGTTACCACCTGCAAGATAATGACTCTCAAGCTGGTTAATACTTACATCCACTCCAGCTTTATGTGCTTTAATCATTGGATTAATAACACGGCTTGGTATAACACGTCTCAGTCTCATACCTACCAGTGTGAAGATACTTACTTTAACCCCTGCTGCCAATGCTGAAATCCATAGTGCTACCGGTACAAATGTAAACAGTACACCAAGTGCAATGACTGCAGCTACTACAATAATAATTAACGTAATTGCCTCTGTCCCCATTCAACTCACTCCTTAAATTTAATCAATCTCTCTCACTACAATACGTGAACCTTCCACTTTTACAACGATTACCTGCTGGTCTTTATTCACGTAACCGCCTTCACTGACTGCATCGATCCGTTCATCATCGATGATGATCGTTCCTGAAGGGCGCAACGCCGTTCTGGCTGTCCCGGTCTTGCCGATTAATTCATGACGATTCACATTGGACACATATCCACTTTCCGTGTTAGTAGAGTCACTCAGTATAATTTTTTTAAGCAAATGAAGGTTTCTGCCAAGGAATTTCACCATAATCACCATCCCAATCACTGCGACTAAAAGAGCCACAGATAATGCAATACCCATAAATGCAATGCTTTCTCCGGCAAGCAGTATACTGACAGCAATCGCCACAAGTCCTGCGATTCCTAAAATACCACCCGGCACAAAAATTTCTGCTATGATCAATCCAATGCCAATTAGGAATAAAATTAGTACTTCCATTCCAGCAAGTCCGGCAATCAGGTGACCGAAGAAAAACAGCAGAAGTGCACCGAGTCCCAATGAACCTGCGATACCAAAACCAGGTGAGTACAGCTCAAGTATCAGCCCGAGACTGGCCATAGATAGCAGAATCGGAATGACAATCGGATTGGTAACGAATCGTGCAAGATTTTCTGTGAATGTTGGTTCTATAGGCACCACTTCTGCATCAGCATAGCCAAGTTCAGCTATCAGTTCATCAAGGCTAGCAAAAGTCCCTTCCGAATAACCATTTTCCTCAGCAGTTGAAGGTGTAAATGTTAACAGCTCTCCTGCATCAACAACTCCTTCAATTTCAACCGATTGATCCACCATCGCTTCAGCGAACTTCGGGTCCCGGTCTTTATCTGAAGACTCTGCAGCATTAATCATCGCTGCAAGCCAGGCGCTCTGAGCTTTTCTGTCTGCATCCCCTCCTGTACTTGTGATCACAGCGGATGCTCCCATTTTTCCTGAAGGCGACATATAAATCTCATCTGCATACATTGCGATATAAGAACCGGCTGATAATGCATTGGGATTAATATATGCAATCAGATCAACTTCACTGTCCTGCATAATTTCTCCGATTTCTTCAGCAGCATTTACAGCTCCGCCTGGCGTATTGATATCAAGTATTAACGCCTCAGCCTTATTTTCCTCAGCTTCATCAATCGAACGTTGGAGAAAAGCTGCCAGACCTCTTTCAACTTCTTTTTTCACCGGTGCCACATATACTTTTTGATCATTAGCAAATGCCGGCTGAATAAATGAAAACACTGACAGCAACACGATCAGAACAGCAAAAAGTTTAACTCCGGTAAATCTCATTTTACTCCCCCCTTCTATATACCAGTGACTCAGGCAGTAATGATTTACTTTATATACGTATGTATCATGAAAAGGTTTCACTTTTATTCTTTCTTTTATTCTGAATGTTCAACATAAAAAAATCAAGCCGCGCTGCACATTGCAAACACGGCTTGATTGATCTGAAAATGATGAAACAAATTCAGTTTAATTTTATGATAAGTGTTGGAGAACCATTTTATTAATACGGGCTCCATCAGCTTTGCCTTTAACTTTAGGCATAATACTGCTCATCACTTTGCCCATATCAGCTTTAGAGGAAGCATTGGTTTCATTGATCGTTTCGATGACAATGACTTCAAGTTCTTCTTCAGATAATTGACGGGGCATATAGGTTTCAATTAAGGCAATTTCGTCAAGAAGCTTATCTGACAAATCGTCTCTTCCAGCAGATTTAAATTCAGCATAAGAATCTTTACGCTGTTTCAGTTCACGCGAAAGTACGGTCAATTCTTCATCTTCTGTTAATTCACTGCGGCCAAGTTTGTAACCTTCATTTTGCAATGAGGACTTTACCATGCGAATGACAGAAAGACGTTCCTTTTCCTTATTTCTCATTGCTGTTTTCATATCTTCATTCAGACGATCCAACATACTCACTTCATGCACCTACTTATTCCTATATTAATTAGAATTTGCGCTTTCTTGCAGCTTCAGACTTTTTCTTACGCTTAACGCTTGGCTTTTCATAGAATTCACGCTTTCTGAACTCCTGAAGAGTACCAGCCTTTGATGTAGTCTTTTTAAAGCGGCGAAGAGCATCTTCGAGTGATTCGTTTTTACGAACGACCGTTTTTGACATCTCTAATTCCCTCCCTCCGAACACTACGCTTACATATTCAAGCAAAGAGAATCACACATGTGTATTCTTCATTGCATGCAGTAAGATAGGGATACTTACTGACATTCATGGGTAATCCCATGTACTTATACAGTATAAACCAACAATTTGCGCTGGTCAACAGGTATTCGAAAGAATAAGAAGCCTTTTCACCTTAGAGTTAAAAGGTGAAAAGACTTACAGTTTAGATGATAGACAGAATCAGTAATCGCTGTCTGCCGTTTCACCCTGAATGATTTTAATACCAGCACTTGCACCCAGACGTGTAGCTCCGGCATCGATCATTGCCTGTGCATCTTCAGCTGAGCGAACGCCGCCTGATGCTTTAACTCCAAGATCCGGTCCGACAGTTTTTCTCATGAGCGCAATATCTTCCGGTGTCGCGCCTCCGCCTGAAAAACCTGTAGAAGTCTTAACGAAATCAGTACCGGCTTCTACTGACAGCTCACATGCTTTTACTTTTTCTTCATCAGTCAGCAGTGACGTTTCGATAATTACTTTTGTCAGTGCCTTACCTTTAGCAGCTGCAGTGACTGCCTGAATATCTCTTTTAACTGTTTCATAATCGCCGCTTTTCAATGCACCGATATTAATAACCATATCTACTTCAGTCGCTCCGTCTTCAATCGCCTGCTTCGTTTCAAATGCTTTTGTTTCTGTCGCACTTGCTCCTAATGGGAAGCCGATAACAGTACAGACTTTCACATCTGTCTTATCTAACAGATCCGCTGAAAGTTTTACCCAGTAAGGATTCACACATACTGACATAAAGCCGTGTTCTGCTGCCTCTTCACAAAGTGTTGTGATCTGGTCTTTTGTAGCTTCAGGTTTTAATAGTGTATGATCGATCATTTTTGCTATAGAAGTCATGTTTAGTTCTCCTTTTCAATTAGATGTACGTACCTATTTTAACATTAAGTTGCCGGATATCCTAATATAATAAAGAAAAACTCTGCAAAAGCAGAGTTTAGACGGTTAATTCTTCATCTTCAAGTACTCTTACAAATTCACCTTTGTTATAAGGGTAGCCTGATTCTGTGATTTTTACTTTAACAAGCTTGCCGACCATTTCTTCTGATGCCGGGAATACGACTTTCAGATAGTTGTCAGTGTAGCCCACATATAATGATCCGGTTTCGTCTTCTTTAAAGCGTTCCTCAGGAATGACTTCAAGTACTTCATCCTGGTGACGGGAAGCGTACTCTTTTGCAAGCTGATCAGACAGTGAAATCAGTCTGTGTACACGTTCGTTTTTCACTTCTTCATCAACCTGGTCATCCATTCTCGCTGCAGGCGTACCAGTACGTTTTGAATACGGGAATACATGAAGCTCTGAGAACTTCTGATCAAGAATGAAATTGTATGTTTCCATGAATTCTTCTTCCGTCTCGCCCGGGAACCCTACAATCACATCTGAAGTAACAGCCAGACCCGGCAGAGCTTTTTTAAGCTTTTCAAGTCTTTCTGCAAAGAATTCCATCGTGTATTTTCTTCTCATGCGTTTCAGGACAGTATTCGATCCTGACTGAAGAGGGATGTGAAGGTGATTGACAACCATTTTGGAACGGTCAATGACATCAATCACTTCATCTGTCAGCTGACTTGCTTCAATTGATGAGATACGGATCCTTTTCAGACCCTTCACTTTACTTTCAAGGTCTGTCAGCAGCATCGCGAGGTTATAATCTTTCATATCCTCTCCATATCCGCCCGTATGAATACCCGTTAGTACAATCTCCTTGTATCCTGCTTCAACAAGCTGCTGAGCCTGTCTGATTACTTCCTCAGGATCTCTCGAACGCATCAGTCCGCGCGCCCACGGAATGATACAGAATGTGCAGAAATTATTGCACCCTTCCTGGATTTTCAGTGAAGCCCTTGTACGGTCTGTGAATGCCGGAACATCCAATTCTTCATAGACCCGGTTTTTCATGATATTAGTTACGCCATTGATCGGCTGTCTTTCCTGTCTGTACTGCTCAATATAACCCAGCATTTTTGTACGGTCCTGTGTACCGACTACGATATCAACGCCTGGAATTGCCATAATTTCAGCAGGAGAGGTCTGTGCATAACAACCTGTCACACAAATTACAGCATCAGGATTTTTACGGATTGCCCGTCTGATGACCTGTCTGCTTTTCTTGTCTCCTGTATTCGTAACTGTACATGTATTAATCACATACACGTCAGAAGGCTGTTCATATTCGACTCTGTCGTATCCGCCTGCCTTAAACAGCTGCCAGATTGCTTCTGTTTCATAATGGTTTACTTTACATCCCAGCGTGTGAAATGCGACTGTTCCCATTTTTTCACCTCATTAATTCAAAATGATAGGAAATCGCAGCCAATATGTATAATGGTGCGGTTTCAGTTCTTAAAATTCTTGGTCCAAGCCCGCAGCTGACTGCTCCTGCTTCAAGTAGCTGCTCTGCTTCCTGTTCAGAAAATCCACCTTCCGGCCCGATGACGGCAAGGATATTACTGCCCGGTGTCAACCCGTTAAGAAATGCAGCAAAGTTTGATGTTTCACCTGTTTTGGCATCTTCTTCATATGCCATCATAATAGCATCATATTCATGAAAAGACGACCCCAGTTGTTTTGTGGATATTGGTTCTGATATGACAGGAATGACAGACCGGTGTGATTGTTCAGCTGCTTCCTTTGCTATCTTATTCCAGCGCTCAGCCTTCTTTTTACCCTTTTTCTGGTCCCATTTCACAATCGACCGTTCAGCACTGAAGGGTTTCAGACTGACCATACCAAGCTCTGTCGCCTTTTGAATGACATACTCAAGCTTATCACCTTTAGGAAGTCCGTGTGCAATAGTGACATGTACCGGGAGCTCAGACGTTTCAGTCAGCTGTTTTTGCACTTTCACCTGTAAAGACGAGTCTTCAATACTGATAATTTCTGATTCGAAAACCTGCTCAGGACCTGTTACTGTAATGACCCTGTCGCCTTCACTCATTCTCATCACACGGACAATATGCTTATAGTCATCTCCGCTGATGACTAAACAGCCGTTTTCATCAGGCAACTGATCTGTAAAATATCGCTGCATATGAACTCACTCTTCCGGTCTGGTCGCAATAATGGCCACCCAGTCTTCCATTGTCATGACTTCATCGATTTCAAATCCTGAAGCTCTGAGTGCATCTTTAACCAGATCTTTCTTCTGCTTAATAATCCCTGAAGTAATAAAAGTACCGCCTGGTTTTGTCAGTGTATAAGCATCATCTGTAAATGTCAAAATGACTTCTGCAAGAATGTTCGCAACAATCACATCTGCAGGCTCTGATGTTCCACTTAAAAGATTACCTTCTGATACAGTTACAATGTTTTCAACATGATTCAGCTTAATGTTCTCCTCAGCTGATTTCACGGCTACTTCGTCCAGATCAAGCGCATGAACGGATTGAGCTTCAAGTAATGCAGCAGCAATACTTAATACACCTGACCCTGTTCCCACATCAATCACTGTATCCCCTTTAACAACGGTACGCTCTAAAGCCTGAATACACATAACTGTTGTCGGGTGAGTTCCTGTACCAAATGCCATACCCGGATCAAGTTCGATAATCAGCTCGTCACTTGATACTCTTTCATAATCTTCCCATGTTGGCACAATGGTGAAAGTTGATGATATTTTAACCGGATTATAGTATTTTTTCCACGCAGTGGCCCAGTCTTCTTCATTCACTTCACTGACTTCCACTTTGTTTTTACCTATATCAATATTAAATGATACAAGGTTACTGACTTCCTGTTTGATACCATCTACAGTTTCAGCCAGAAAGCTGTTAACCGGTAAATAGGCTTTTACCATGACACCTGTATCAGGGTAATCTTCAGGGTTCAGTTCATAGATTTCTCCAAATTGGTCTTCTCTGTCTTTCAGCAGCTCTCCCGGATCTTCAATCACAACACCGCTGGCACCTGCTTCATGCAGGATATTGGAGATCGGTTCAATTGCTTCGTTTGTTGTATGAATACTAATTTCTGACCACTTCATCAGACCAGCTCCATTTCACTTCAGGATGTCAGGGCATAGAGCCCTGACAATTTATTTTTATTGGTCACCTTTGAATGCACGCTTTACCTTATCAAAGAAATTATCATGCTGCTCATCAGGTACTTCACCACTGATTTCTGCGAATTCACGCAGCAGTGTTTTCTGTCTGTCTGTCAGCTTTTTCGGTGTAATAACTTTCACCCGGATATGCTGGTCACCCTGACCGTAACCGTGCACATTCTTAACACCTTTGCCTTTCAGACGGAATGCAGTTCCTGACTGTGTTCCTGCAGGAAGCTTCCACTTTACTTTACCGTGAACAGTTGGTACCTCAAGCTCATCTCCAAGAGCTGCCTGCACAAATGTAATTGGCATATCGAGGAATACATCATCTCCGTCACGCTCAAAGATTTCATGCGGTCTGACACGGAACACAACATAAAGATCTCCCGGAGGTCCTCCGTTAGCTCCCGGTTCACCCTGACCTGCCACTCTCATCTGCTGACCGTCATCAACGCCTGCCGGTATTTTCACATGAATCTTCTTGCGCTTCTTCACTTTTCCGTTTCCGCCGCACGTTGTACACTTATCTTTTACAAGTTTGCCTGATCCTTCACAGTGGTGGCAGACTCTGCGGTTAACAATACGTCCAAATGGCGTCTGTTGCTCTACATTCAGCTGACCTGAACCATTACAATGGTGACAGGTTTCAGGTTTCGTACCCGGCTTAGCTCCGTCACCGCCACATGTTTCACACTGCTCTTCTTTTGGAATTTCAATATCTGTTTCTTTACCAAAAACAGCTTCTTCAAATTTAATCGTCATCGTGTATTGCAGATCATTTCCCTGTCTTGGCGCATTCGGGTCGCGTCTTCTGCCCCCGCCGCCAAAGAATGAACTGAAAATATCTTCAAATCCGCCAAAGCCGTCAAAACCTGCTCCGCCGCCAAAGCCCTGATTAGGGTCTGTGTGACCGAACTGATCGTAGTGAGCGCGCTTTTGATCGTCACTTAATACTTCATAGGCTTCTTTTACTTCCTTGAATTTTTCGCCGGCATCCTCATCCTTATTAATATCAGGATGATACTTTTTTGACAGCTTACGATAAGCTTTTTTAATTTCTTCTTTGGAAGCACCTTCTGAAAGTCCAAGCACTTCATAGTAATCCCGTTTACTCATAATTCCACTCCCCGGTCCTTTTGCATAAAGGTTATTTTATCACTTTTCGGACTGTGCTTGCAACGGCAAAGAAAAAGCCAAAGCACCGTGACTTTGACTTTTCCCTGCATCTGAAATTATTTCTTGTCGTCGTCTACTTCTTCAAAGTCCGCATCGACAACATCATCTTCAGGCTTAGCGCCTTCTCCCTGCTGTTCCGCTTCAGCTTTCTTAGCAGCTTCTTCATAAAGCTTCATCGAAAGTGTCTGAAGGATTTCCTGAAGTGCATCTTTCTTTGTCTTGATTTCCTCAAGATCATTTTTCTCAATCGCTTCTTTCAGCTCGTCACGCGCTGCTTCAGCTTTTTTCTTTTCTTCTTCATCAGCGTTCTCTCCAAGGTCAGATAACGTTTTATCCGTCTGGAATACAAGCTGGTCTGCTTCGTTACGGACTTCTGCTTCTTCTTTACGCTTCTTATCCGCTTCTGCATTTTCTTCTGCTTCATTTACCATACGGTCGATATCTTCATCTGATAGAGAAGTAGTCGATTTGATTGTAATCTTCTGCTCTTTACCAGTACCAAGATCTTTCGCACTTACATTTACAATACCGTTTTTATCGATATCGAATGTCACTTCGATCTGTGGTACGCCGCGTGGTGCCGGCGGAATATCACCTAGCTGGAAACGGCCGAGTGTTTTATTATCCGCTGCCATCGGACGTTCACCCTGAAGGACGTGGATATCAACTGCATTCTGATTATCTGCTGCAGTAGAGAACGTTTGTGATTTTGATGTAGGGATCGTTGTATTACGTTCAATCAGAACTGTAGATACGCCGCCCATTGTCTCAATTCCAAGTGATAGTGGTGTTACATCTAAAAGAACGACATCCTTCACGTCCCCTGTCAGTACACCACCCTGGATTGCTGCACCCATTGCAACAACTTCATCCGGGTTAACGCCTTGAGATGGCTCTTTACCCGTTTCTTTCTTAATCGCTTCCTGTACTGCCGGAATACGTGTAGAACCACCAACAAGGATGACTTTATCAATTTCAGAAGCAGACATGCCTGCATCTTTAATTGCCTGGCGAGTTGGTCCCATCGTGCGTTCAATCAGTGAAGATGCAAGATCTTCAAATTTCGCACGTGACAGGTTCATTTCAAGGTGAAGCGGTCCAGCTTCTCCTGCAGTAATGAATGGCAGTGAAATTTGAGTTGAAGTCACACCTGAAAGGTCTTTCTTCGCTTTCTCTGCTGCATCCTTCAGACGCTGAAGTGCCATTTTATCTTTAGACAGATCAATGCCGTTTTCTTTTTTGAATTCTGCTACTAGGTGGTCAATGATCACCTGGTCAAAGTCGTCACCGCCAAGACGATTATCACCGGCAGTTGAACGTACTTCAAAGACGCCATCGCCAAGCTCAAGAATCGATACGTCGAATGTACCGCCGCCAAGGTCATAGACAAGGATTGTCTGATCTTCTTCCATTTTATCAAGACCATATGCAAGTGCTGCTGCAGTCGGCTCGTTAATAATACGCTCTACTTCAAGACCGGCAATCTTACCTGCATCTTTAGTAGCCTGACGTTCAGCATCGTTAAAGTATGCAGGAACAGTAACAACAGCTTTTGTTACTTCTTCGCCAAGATAGCTTTCAGCGTATCCTTTTAAGTATTGAAGAATCATTGCAGAAATTTCCTGAGGAGAATATTCTTTTCCTTCAGCTTCTACTTTGTGATCTGTACCCATGTGTCTTTTAACAGACATGATTGTGTTAGGGTTTGTAATTGCCTGACGCTTTGCTACTTCCCCAACCTGCTTTTCACCATTTTTAAATGATACAACTGATGGTGATGTACGGTTACCTTCAGGATTAGCAATTACTTTTGCTTCTCCGCCTTCAAGTACAGCGACACATGAATTTGTCGTACCTAAGTCAATTCCAATAATTTTACTCATTTTAACATCATCCTCCCAAATACAATTATTCGTTTACTTTTACCATTGAAGGACGGATTACGCGGTCCTTCAGCTTATAGCCTTTTTGTAATTCTTCAATGACTGTATTTGATTCAGTACCTTCTTCAGATACCTGCATAACCGCCTGATGAAGGTTCGGGTCAAACTGCTGACCCACTGATTCAATCATTTCGACACCTTCAGCTTTCAGTGCTTCAAGAAGGCTTGAGTGAACCATTTGCATCCCTTTTAACAGTGAAGCAGATTCATCATTTGTTGTCTCTATGTTTAGCGCACGTTCAAAATTGTCAAGAGCAGGTAAAATACCTGTAACAACATTTTGAGCACGATACTTTTGCAATGTTTCGTTCTCTTTTTGAATACGGCGTCTGTAGTTATCGAACTCAGCACGAAGCCTTAAATATTTATCTTCAGCTTCTTCTGCTTTTTGCTGCCAGTTTTCTTCAACTGCTGTTTCTGTTTCAGCCGTTTCTTCTGACTCAACAGCCGCATCCTGATTTAGTTCTTCAGTTGTTTCCTGCTGTACTTCTTTTTCTGACACGATCTTTCACCTCCTTGAAATGATTACCCTTTTTAAAAACTGATAAACGCTGTATTGACAGATCATTTATATTGCCTGATGACAGCAAAATACACTGCACGGCATGATTGACCATGCAGGTATTTTATTTATCATCCTGGTCATAAAAGGTTGATAGCGCTTTTGATAAGTCCATGCTGATGACATTCAACAGGCTGATTACTCTTGAGTATTCCATTCTGGTTGGTCCCAGAATGGCGAGTGATCCGCTTTGGCCGCCAATCACCGGAAAAGATGCAGTAATCAGTGATACATCTTTTAATGCTTCATTATTATTTTCTTTACCGATCCTGATCTGAATGCCCGATCCGCTCGTTTCTTTAATTAGCGGGTACAGGTAGTCTTCACGATCAATGACATCCATCAGCATTCTGAGCTTATCAACATCATTAAACTCCGGCTGATTCATCATGTTCATCTTACCGCCAAAGAATAATTTATCATGAACAGGTATATTCATAATCTGCGCAAATGCTTCGATCATCAGATCATAGTTAGCAATATGACGCTTTAAAAATAGTGCAACTTCTTTGTACATTTTATCCTGAAGCTCAACCAGCGGTGTTCCCGTCAGTTTGTCATTCAGGATCTTTACCATACGTTCTATATCCTCCGGGTTCAGGCCGGGCGGGATGGTAAAACGTTTATTCTCCACATGTCCTGTGTCAGTGACAATGATTGCAATGGCACTCTCCAGGTTCAGCGGAATAATCTGTACGCTTTTGACTTTATTTTCATGATGGTCAGGCCCAAGCACGATTGACGTATAATTCGTCATTTGTGAAAGAATTTCAGCTGAACGCTGTACGACGTTTTCAATCTCTAAAATTCTGTCCGCAAAAATGGACTGGATCTGAGACATATCTTTTTTCTTCAGTGCCTGCGGTGAGAGCAGATGGTCTACATAAAATCTGTATCCCTTTTCAGAAGGAACGCGTCCGGAAGAGGTATGGGTTTTTTCTAATAATCCCATTTCTTCAAGATCATACATCTCATTTCTGATCGTTGCCGAACTGAACGGGATGTCTTCCTTCTTCGATAAGCTTCTCGAACCTACCGGCTGGGCAGAGCGAATAAAATCATCAATAATTACTTGAAGAATAAGCAATTGCCGATCAGTTAACATCATTCATCACCCCTGTTAGCACTCACTAATCACGAGTGCTAAATCTAATTTATAAGTTATCAAATGATGATTTTACTGTCAACGGGAATGCATTAATTTAATCCAAGAAAAGATTGAAACACTTCATTTCCTAAAAACCGGCCTTCATTTGTTAATCTGACCCGGTCCTGATGAACTTCCAGGAGCCCTCTCGCAGTCATATCCTTTAATGGATCACGGAAGACATGATCGAGTTCTTCATGATATTTTTCTTTAAAAGCCGGAAGAGCAACACCTTCAGTTTTTCTGAGACCAAGAAACATCTCCTCTTCCATACTTTCAAAGCGGGTCACTTCTGCCTCGTGAAAAACAGGCCGCTTCCCTTCTTCCACTGCCTGAATGTATTTTGATACAGGTCCGATATTAGAATATCTCACGCCGTTTAAATAGCCATGAGCCCCGGCTCCAAAACCATAATATGCTTCATTGTTCCAGTATGTCAGGTTATGCAGACTTTCATAGCCCTGCTTCGAAAAGTTACTGATCTCATATTGATGAATACCTTTAGAGGCCATTTTACCCATCAGCAAATCGTACATCGCAGCTTCAGTGTCTTCCCCTGGTAATGGCAGACGCCCTTTTCTCATCAAATTATAAAACACTGTTTTCGGCTCTACGATCAGTGAGTACCCTGAATAGTGCGGCAGGTCAAGGTCAAGTGCACGGTCAACTGTATCTTCAAAGTCTTCAAGTGTCTGCTCCGGCAGCGCATAGATCAGATCAATACTGATGTTGCTGAATCCTTCTTCCCGCGCTTCTCTGATCGAGCGGTATACATCTTCTGTCCGGTGGTTACGGCCTATTTTCTCAAGCAGTCTGTCGTTGAAAGATTGAACGCCAAAGCTGAGTCTGTTCACACCATGAGCTTTTAAGACACTGATTTTGTCTTTGCTCAAATCTCCCGGATTTGCTTCGAATGTGTATTCAGTAGATTCACTAATCTTAAATACACGGCTGATCCCCTCACAGAGTTTTGCAAGCTGCTTTGCATCAAGCGCAGTCGGTGTGCCTCCGCCGACAAAGATACTTTTCATCGGTTCTGAATGTGTATGAACAGTCTCCATTTCTCTGATCAGCATCTCAATGTACCGATCGACTGGCTGATTTTTCATAAATACTTTATTAAAATCACAATAGTGACAAATATGATGACAAAACGGAATGTGTATATACGCAGCTGATGTCATGATTTCATCCATTCCTTTCACACAGAAAAAGGGACGTATCCTGCTGATCGCAGAACCCGTTCCCTTTCTGTTTCTCTAAATTATTTTTCCCCTTCATCCATCTGAAGGACAGCCATAAACGCCTCTTGAGGGACTTCAACCGAGCCGACCATTTTCATCCGTTTCTTACCTGCTTTTTGTTTTTCAAGCAGCTTACGTTTACGTGAGATATCTCCTCCGTAACATTTAGCAAGAACGTTCTTACGAATCGCTTTAATTGAAGATCTGGCAATGATTTTAGTTCCGATTGCCGCCTGTACAGGCACTTCAAACTGCTGACGCGGAATCAGTTCTTTCAGCTTCTCAACGATCAGCTTACCTCTTTCATAAGCAAAATCTCTGTGAACGATAAAGCTGAGTGCATCCACTTTTTCTGCGTTAAGCAGAATATCCATCTTAACAAGCTTGGACTCACGGTAGCCGATCAGTTCATAGTCAAATGAAGCATAGCCCTTTGTACTTGATTTAAGCTGATCGAAGAAGTCATAAACGATTTCAGCAAGCGGGATTTCATAGACAACATTAACACGTGATTCATCCATGTACTGCATGTCAATGAAGTTACCCCGCTTAGACTGGGAAAGCTCCATGACAGGACCTACATAATCGTTAGGTACCATAATTGTCGCTTTTACATATGGTTCTTCAACGTGATGAACTGATTGTGCGTCAGGCATTGCTGACGGGTTATCCACCATCATGTGTTCACCGTCTTCAAGGTATACATCATAAATTACACTTGGTGCAGTTGTAATCAGATCAATATTAAATTCACGTTCAATACGCTCCTGAATAATTTCCATGTGCAGAAGTCCGAGGAATCCGCAGCGGAAACCGAATCCAAGCGCCTGGGAAGTCTCTGCTTCATATTGAAGCGCTGAATCATTTAACTCGAGCTTTTCAAGCGCTTCACGCAGGTCTACGTATTTTGCTGTATCAATTGGGTAAAGTCCGCAGTAGACCATCGGATTGAGTTTTCTATATCCCGGCAGCGGCTCTTCAGTAGGCTTCACAGCACTTGTGATCGTATCACCTACGCGCGTATCACTGACATTTTTAATGGCAGCAGTGAGATATCCTACATCACCAACAGTCAGTTCTTCCTGAGCGGTGGCTTTCGGTGTAAATACTCCGATCTCATTTACTTCAAATTCTTTACCAGTTGCCATCATACGAATCTTATCGCCAGGCTTTACTCTTCCCTCTACAATTCTGATATATGCAACAACCCCTCTGTAAGGGTCGTATAGAGAATCAAAGATCAATGCCTTCAGCGGCGCTTCAGGGTCCCCTGTAGGAGCAGGTACTTTTTCTACTATCTGTTCAAGAATATCCTCAATTCCGATTCCTGCTTTTGCTGAAGCAAGCACAGCATCTGAGGCATCTAATCCAATAACATCCTCTACTTCCTGACGAACACGTTCAGGATCTGCAGCAGGTAAGTCAATTTTGTTGATAACCGGCAGAATTTCAAGATCATTATCAAGTGCCAGATATACGTTCGCCAGTGTCTGGGCTTCAATACCCTGAGCAGCGTCCACTACAAGGATCGCGCCTTCACACGCTGCAAGTGAACGTGATACTTCATAAGTGAAGTCTACGTGTCCAGGTGTATCGATCAGGTGAAAAGTATATTCCTCACCGTCTTTAGCCTGATATTTTAACTGTACTGCATTTAGTTTAATCGTAATGCCCCGTTCTCTCTCAAGATCCATCGAGTCAAGGAGCTGGGCTTTCATCTCACGGGATGTTAATGCTTTTGTCTGCTCCAAGATACGGTCAGCAAGTGTTGACTTCCCGTGATCAATATGGGCAATAATTGAAAAGTTTCTGATGTTTTTCTGTCTATTTAAACGCTGTTCCTGATTCATTCAATGTCCACTCCTGTTTTTAAGACGCAATTATACTAGTGTAAAGTATATCAGTTTAACAGGCGTGTTTCAATTGCACACTTTACGGGGCATTCACAGGGGTTGATTCAAGCATATATTCACTCATCGCATCTGTGAATATTTCAGCGGTTGCTTCGAGCTCCTCGAACTTGTTATCCACTCCGCCGAGCTCGAGTAAGATTGAGCCCGGAGACAGGTCCTGATTAAACTTTCCGTTGGTGTGCTCACCTTTTTTCACATACACACCACGCGATAGTCCAGGGATTTTGCTGTTCATCCGGTCATGAATCGCTTCAGCAAGTTCTCTGTTTGTTTCACTGCCTTCATGGTCTCCCCCAACGACAAAAGCCACTTTTGCATAACTTTGATCGTTGTATTGTAATGTCGTAGCTTCTCTTCTCACTGAATCCCTGTGCACATCAATAAAATAATCAAGTGTGTCATTAGAAGCAATCGCTTCCTGGACAACACTTTTTGAAACGTCATAAGCCTGCCAGTAATCTTTGCCAATTGTATTCAATTGAGCAACCATATCTGTTGTATCCACTTTTACAGGAATGCCATTTTCATGGAAGAATGTTTTAAAGTATTGGCCGGTTTGGGTGATATTCACTTTTGAATGATGAGCAAGGCTAGGGTTAGAGGTATCCGGCAGATACGGCAAAAAAGATTCCCTGGAATGAGTGAAGTAGATAAAGACACGCGGGTTATCCGACTGTTCTATATCTGCAGGCGCCTGGATAACCTCCACTGCTTCGCCTTCTTCACCGCTGAAAAACCAGTCTGCAGGCGGTACAGATTCTGAGGGCTCAGGAAATTCATTCGCCAGTGCTTCAGTACTGAACCCTTCCAATGCAAGCCAGTTTTCGGGATTGAAGACGGTCCCCGATAATGAAGACCACACATTTCCAAGCTCGTCGCCTGGTGCCAGGTGGGCATATTCAGTTTGGAGCATCAGGAAAACAGCGCGCTGTGGCAGTTCCTCAGGGAGATCAAATGAAAATGACATGACCTCTCTTTTAATATCCGGCATATACAGTCCGGCTGCCATGACTGAGATCAGAAGTAGAAATGTTTTTAAAAATAAATTGATTGAATACAATGACTGCGTTTTTTTCACCAGGGCACCTCCTGATTAAAATCTTTTTGCAGTATATGCATTCAATCAATTTTCAGAACGTTATTCAGGATAGTGGAGGGCCTGATCCAGTGCCGCTGCGAGCATATCAGACGCCTGTTTGATATAGAGGTCCGTTTCTTTTGGTGTGACAATCAGGTTTTGTCCGATCGGAGACAGTATTTCCTTAAACAGTTCCTGCTGCTCTTCTTCAGACAAACCGCCGATTAAGCCCATATAAGCATTTTTTTCATGGGGTTCCGCTTCATTTTGATTTAATTCTTCAATTGACCGCTTCGTCATTAATAAGGAAGACGGTCTTTCATCCTGACTTAACTTCATTTTGATCGTTTTTTCAAAGTAACCGAGCGTGTCTTTCGTAATTGAGGCAGCATCTACTACAGTCGGAATACCAATCGCAATGACAGGTACGCCAAAAAGATGACTGTTGATTTCCTGACGGTTATTCCCAACACCGGCTCCCGGATTAATACCTGCTGAAGACAGCTGAACCGTGGTGTGCAGTCTTGAAGCTGATCTTGCAGCGAGCGCATCGATGACGATCACAGCACCGGGCTTATACTCATTGATCACACCCTTCAGTGTAGAGGCTGTCTCCATACCTGTCAGACCCATCACGCCCGGGGCTAAAGCAGTTGTTCTCCTGAAGCCACCTTCAACTGCTCCAGGCTCCACTTCAAACAGATGATTCGTTACAAACACTTTTCTGCACACTTCAGGACCAAGTGCGTCAGGTGTAATCTGCCAGTTACCGAGTCCAGCAATCAGTATCGGTGTATCTTCTTTAACATCCAGCTCAATCAGAAACTGTCTGATTACACGGGCAAGAGCCTGCGCTGCTTTCTCAACCCATTCTTCACTTTGCGTCCGCAGCTGGGGAGCTTCAAACGTCCAGTAGCTTCCTTCTTTTTTACCGGTTGCAGCAGCAGCTGCCTTACTTACATATATTTTCTTCAGCGAAAATTCGTTAATCGTTTCTTCTTCAATGGTGAGTTCCTGTTTGCCGGCGAGTTCATAAGCTTCAAGTGCGAGGTCAGTCCGGAAAGCCATCTGCTTCACTTCCTTAATGGAATTTTTATTTAGGGTGATACCGAAGCCTCTATTCTATTCTTTATCCAAATAATTATTTTCACGACTATTGCATTCTCCCGGTCTGTTTGATAAAATATCCCTTGTTCTTATGTAATTGAATCTAACCGGTTCCTTACGAGAAACCGTATGCCGTAAACGGCGTGAATCATGTTAATCGAGTTTTTAAAAGTCCTCGATTCAGTTCGGGAGGTGACATAAATGCCAAACATTAAATCTGCAATCAAACGCACAAAGACAAATGCTGCTCGCAACGAAGCGAACATTCAGCAGAAATCATCAATGCGTACAGCGATCAAGCGTTTCGAAACTGCTGTTCAGAACGATTCTGACAACAAGACGGAATTACTTTCAAGCGCTGTAAAACAGCTGGACAAAGCTGCACAAAAAGGGCTTATTCACAAAAACAACGCAGACCGTCAAAAGTCTCGTCTAACGAAGAAGCTTAACGCATAATAAAAGACCGATGCTCAATTTCGAGCATCGGTTTTTTTATTTGGCAATGTTAAAGTTCAATGTTGTGTTAGCACAGCTGGTGATTGCAGCGGAAGGGGGACGACTCCAGCAGGAGCAGCGTGACAGGTGAGACCCCGCAAGCGCCCGCGCTGAGGAGGCTCACCGCACGCCCTGCGGAAAGCGTTCCCCCTGCAGCGGAAATCACCAGCCCCTTTTACAGAGTTTTTATTTTACAAACGCCGGCAGTCTGGTAATAAACATTTCAAGAATCATCTCTTTTCTGCCGGTTGAAGACTTTAAGGCAAGATCGCATGACGCAAGCTCGAGCATCACTTTTTTCAGATGATCACCTGAAAGCCTCGACGCATGCTGACCAGCCAGCTTTACTCTGAAAGGATGGACCTTCAGCCGTGAGGCAATCTGCTGCTGACTGAATCCTTTTTCACTCATATTTTTCACCTGATAGATGAGTCTGAACTGGCCGCTCAGCAGTGCAAGCAGCTTTAACGGTTCTTCTTTCTGCCTGAGCAGATCATGATACAGTTCTATCGCCTGAGCCGTTTTTCCGGTTAATGTGTATTCAATCAGATCAAACACATTATGCTCAACTGACTTAGGAGTCAGCAGCGCTACATCTTCAGCTTTTATCACATCAGCACCCTGGGCATAGAGTGCAAGCTTATCAATTTCCCCTGCAAGCATAAAAAGATTCGTCCCTGCTAAAACGGTCAGCTTTTCAACCGCTTCATCCTCTATTTGCATCCTGTGATCAGCTACTTTGCTTTTTATCCAGGCTCTGATATCATTCACTGTTAATTTTTTCGCCTCAATGACCGTTGCCGACTTTTTCGTCAGCTTCGTAATTTTTTTACGTTCATCAAGCTTTTCTGCAGGAACATGGATAACAAGTACTGTGTAAGGTGCAGGAGACTGAAGATAAGCTTCGAGTACGTCAGTCGGCTGTTTTTCTTTTTTCTTATCCGCTGTATAAAACATCGCCCCGTCGACAAACACAAGCCGCCTCTCCCCCATAAAAGGAAATGACTCAGCATCCTCTACAGCTGCTTCAAGACTACCTTCATCAGCAAGATCATGTAAAGAGAAATTAAAATCCATCTCAGCTTCCGGTATGGCATGCCGGATCAGCAGCTGCTTTGTTTCATGAAGCAGATAGTCTTCTTCACCGTATAATAAATAAACAGGTGCCAGCTGTTGTTTTTTTATCGCAGTCCATTCTTTTACAATCACTAATATCCGCCTCACTTCAATATGTATCTCCACTATTGTATAGGAAATCATCTTCCCTATACAATAGCAGACGGGCAGAAGGTGCCTGCCTTATATAAACACTTTACAACCGGGCCCGGGTCACCGGATGTAAAGCTGTTTGTGCTATAGTATCTGTATCCATTTATGAATTATTTGTGATAAGCTGAGATTAGCGTTGATTTTTATATGGTAACTATGGATTTTTATAAAACGATGCTCTATACTTTAAATTGTATAATAGGAGGGGTAACCATGAATGAATTCGAACAAAATGTTCAATCGAAACGAAACGACCTGATTGATTCCGGCGTGGCATTTGTTGTCTCATTTGGATTTTTCGCTACATTATTCATCGTAGGAACAGTCATCTCAGTCGTGGGATCCTAACTTTCTCTAAAGAGCCTTCAGGGCTCTTTTATTTTTTATTATCATATGGCAATGCATGCTCAAAAGTGCCATGATGACCTTCAAATATATACCTGATCGCTCCATGTTCCGCTGTGATATAGACCTGGCTTCCTGCTGTCTGTAGCCTTTTTAAAACATCTGTATGAGGGTGGCCGTACATATTATCTTTTCCTGCTGAAATAATCGCGGTCTCCGGTTTCACTTTTTCCAAAAACGCCTGTATCGTTGAAGAATTACTGCCATGGTGTGCCACTTTGAGCACATCAATATCATCAAATTGTTCCATCAGAGCAATCTCAGTATTTTCTCCAATATCACCTGTAAACAACCACTTTTTCCCTCCTGCTTCAGCGGATAATATCAGCGAAGCATCATTTCCTTCATAGTTCTCACCCGGGACAAGTAATGTAAATTCTGCATTACCTGCCTGCCATGAAAGCGTTTCTGATATTTCTTTTACAGGCGTTTGCTGCGCCTGCAAAGTATGTAACAGCTCTTTCATTTCTTCTTTCTCTGTTGAACCTGCACTGGTCCATACTTCACTGATATAAAGCTCCTTTGAAAGATCTGCCGCACCTCCAATATGGTCCCAGTCATGATGCGTCAGGATCATCAGGTCTATTTTAGAAACCCCCATACTTTTAAGGTAAGGAAGAACGATATTCTGACCGACTGAATAATCGCTATCTGCTTCACCAAACTGAACCTGACCGCCGGTGTCAATTAATATATTCCCCTGTTTATACGGCAACTGGATCAGCACACTATCCCCCTGCCCTACATTAATGAAAGTAATACTGCCCCTGCTGCTTATATATGGCGCAACAGTCATTGTACCAATTAACAAAACCGTACTTATAATTGAATGTAATTGTTTCTTCCGCTCCGAGAAGTAGAGGATGAGGTAGCAGAAAATAATGAGGATGACTGTTTTGACTAGACCTGGCTTCCCTGTAATCAGGACTGAAAACCTGATATCTGATATAACAGCTGAGATATTCTCTGTATGATGGATGATCAATGAAGGGAAAGATGCCAGAAGAACAGCAGCATCCATTGATAAAAAAGACACGAGATAGATCAGAATAAATGTGGGGAGAATAATCATTGTGTACAGAGGAACATAAAACATATTGACGATAAAAGAGGATAGGGAAAGCTCATAAAAATGCCAAAGTATGATCGGCAGCGCACTCAGCTGTGCAATGGCAGTAACCGCAAGCAGACTGACAGATTTATGCTTAAACCGCAAAATAAGTCCTGATGAACATGCCAGCGCAAAGCTGACGACGTAGCTGAGTTGAAAACCTGCCTGGATCAGTTCAAGCGGAAACAGAAATAAGTGAATCATAAAAACAGTACAGAGGATATGAACGAGCGGGAGCCGTATAAATAAATACTGAAGACATAATCCCAGGAGAACCATTCCAGTTGCACGCAATACAGGCGGTGCTGCACCAGCCATTACAGTATAAAGTGGCAAAATCATAAACATCCCCAGCCTGACAGTCTCTTTCGTCAACCCCAGCCTGAGACCGGTCAGCCAGATCAATAATGTAATCATCCCTACATGCATACCGGAGATCGCGAGCAGATGAATGACGCCGAGACGCTGATACATCCTGACCTGTTCGTCTTCCATTTTACTCCGGTCCCCAAATAATAACGCGTTTGCAATGCCAAGGTTGTTTGAAGGAAAAATATATTCTGTTCTTTCAATTCCTTTGAATCTGATCATGTTTAATTTTTCGAATACTGATTGATCACTCACTTCACAGCTGTTAACGTTCTCGGCCAGGAAAATCCAGTGGATGTTTTGAAAATATAAATAGTTACGGTAATCAAAAGCATGGAAATTCTCTGCAGATGAAGGCCGGATCAGTTCTCCCGTCCATAGACATTGTGATGAGTCCGGCAGCCTGTCAACCAGACTTTTATGCTTTTCAGGAATCATGATGATCAGCTTTTCGTCTTTATGAACCGCTTCTGCTCTTTGACTTTTTGAACCGGTAAAAGGGGATATTATTTCAAGTGTGAGGTTTTTTGTATCCGCGCTGATCGTCGTGGTTAGCGAGTTGAGGTGATGATCTGTATGAAGAAAGAAGAAGATGGATATACATAATGAGGTCAGGATACATAATACTCCGGGAGATTTAAAAAGTATGAACAAAAAGTAAAGTAAGAGGATAGGAATCAGTTCGGGTTGATATGCCCCCACAGCACCAGTTAAGGCTGCAGGGGCACTATACAGCAGAATCTTCAATTTGTACCGCTTTGCTCAGCGGGCGTCATCAGCTGTTCAATTGAAGCGGGGTCAAACGGGACGCACTCAGTTTCGACTCCTGCCTGTCTGAGAAGTTCAATTGCATAAGGATGATTTTTATAATCACTGGCATAATAAATTTTTGAGATACCCGCCTGAATAATTGCCTTAGTACACTGCAGACATGGAAAATGCGTAACGTACAGGCTTGCACCTTCAGTAGCTGCACCAAACTTGGCACATTGAAGGATTGCGTTCATTTCAGCGTGGATCGTTCTGACACAGTGATTATCGATGACATAGCACCCTTCATCGATACAGTGCGTTCCTCCTTTGATCGACCCGTTATACCCGCCGGCGATAATACGCTGCTCACGGACGATTGTAGCGCCTACAGTGAGCCTTGTACATGTACTTCTCAGTGCAAGCAGATGGCTTTGTGCCATAAAGTACTGATTCCAGGAAATCCGATTCATTTTTGTATGCCTCCTGACAGCTGCTGCTGTATATGATTTTGTTTCTGTTAAGATTCGCTGCTAAAACGTGCTGATGAATTCCTTCAGTTGTTCAAATGTTTTTTCACCGATACCTGAGATATTCATAATATCTTCAATCGTTTTAAAAAAACCGTTTTCCTCTCTATACTGAATAATTGCTGCAGCTTTAGATGGTCCAATGCCGGGTATTGTCTCAAGTTCAGCGGCTTTAGCTGCGTTAATATTAATTTTATCAGATTGTACCGTCTGAGTTACAGCCTCTTCAGATAATTTCTCAGGAACAATGATGACCATTTCATCAAATAGTTTTTGCGCCATATTCACTGCAGTCATATCTGCAGAAGGTAATTCCCCGCCTGCCTCATCTATGAGATCAATAACTCTGTCACCGATATTCATCTCGTACACACCTGATTGTTTAATGGCGCCTTTAATATCAACATATATGATACCGGCTTCTTCAGCTGAACCCTGTACTGCTCCTTCTTTAGATTCTGAAGGACTTTCATTGAGCGGGCTTGAAATGGGCGTGGTACTTTGTGAAGGCTGGAAGAATAGAAAAATGGAGATAATAAGTAGCGGGATAAGGAAGAAAATATATTTCTGGTGGTTTTTGAGCCATAACAGCATTGTACAATCCTCCATGAAAGCAGAAGACTGTCAGAAGATTACTTTTATTATAAGACGGATGAAAAAATTGTCAACAAAAAACACGAAGAGTTATCTCTTCGTGCATGTAATAAAGATGCGTTCACTTGTGTCTGAAGGTTCTTCATCTGTAAAATCCGCCGTAACAGACTCCACTTTAAATCCTGCTTCAGTAAGCCACGCTTTATATTGATCGATCGTAAACGTCCGCTGTTTATGAAATTCGTCAAACCTGGCATACAGGTCTCCTTCTTCTTTTATAAAAAAGGTCAGCTCATGCTCAGCGCTGTTTTCAAATTCACCTTCAAATGAGTTCCAGATGTATGCTGCTTCTCCATCATCATAAGAGTAAGTCTGGCCCACAAACAGTTCATTTACTTTATACACTGAATGCACGTCAAACATGAAAATCCCGTCTGAAGCGAGCATGTGATGCATATTGTTAAATGTCTGTCTGACTGCTTCTTCTGTTTCAAGATAGTTCAGGGAATCACAGAAGATTGTAATCAGATCAAACTGCCCAAGTTCACCGGCTTCAGCCATATCCATCTGGAAAAACCGGATGGATTGCCCTGCTTCCATCGCTTTTTGCTGCGCCATGGAGAGCATAGATTCAGAAAGGTCAATGCCGATCGTTTCAAACCCATGAACAGATGCTTTAACCGTCCATTCACCTGTTCCACAGCCGACATCAAGCAGTCTTGTCCCAGTGACCTGAAAATGGTCCTTCTCACGTAAGAGGACACTCATCCATTCGTCATAAGGGACATCACTCATCAGCCGGTCATATACATAAGCAAACTGATCATAAGCCATTAGCTGATCGAGCTCGCCATGTCTTCAATCTGAGCGTCTCCCCAGAGCTTTTCAAGCTTATAATAATCTCTTTCTTCACGATGGAATACATGTACAATGACATTGCCAAGGTCAACAAGCACCCATCTTGCTTCATCGTAACCTTCCAGACGTTTGACAGTGTAACCCTCTTCTTCTGCACGGTCCTTTACTTCTTTAGCAATCGCCTGTACCTGCTTGTCAGAATTACCATGGCAGATCACAAAATAATCTGCGATCAGTGAAATCCCCTGCATATTCAGTGCGACGATATCTTCTGCACGCTTATCGTCTGCTGCTTTATATGCAATTGATAATAATTCGTTTTCTTTAGACATTCTCATTTCTCCTTTTGCGTGAATTCGTTATAGGTTGCCAGCGTATCCGGAAATACCGGCTGGCTTTTGCTGATCAGAAACTGAATGGATTGCTTAAGCGCTATTTTCATTGCCTGGTCAAGGTTCTGACCGGCAGTTTCTCTGACATTTTCAACACCGCTGAATGTTCTGCCCGGTTCTATATAATCTGCAATATAAATGATTTTTTCAAGCTTACTCATTCCCGGTCTTCCAGTTGTATGATATCTGATGGCATTCAGAATATCCTCATTTGTCACGCCGTGCTGTTCTTCTGCCAGCACTGCCCCAACAGGAGCATGCCACAGTTCATGATGAAAGTTCAGTAGTTCAGGATTTAAGTGCCGGCTTAAAATGATTTCTTTCATTTCCTGTTTATCATGAAATTTTGCCATATCATGAAGGGCTGCTGCGAGTGCAGCTTTTTCCGTATCTTCATCATGTGTTTTCGCAAGCTTTATGGCTGTATCAATGACGCCGAGCGTATGGATATACCTTTTTTCAGGAAGTATGCCTTTTACAACCTCTTTTGCTTCTTCAAGCTTCATAAAGTCCCTCCTCGAGAATATATCGGTACGCACGGTCATGAATTAAATATCTGCAATCCTGCTTTTCAGCCAGGCGTTTTCTGATAACGGTTGATGACAGTTCCATCACCGGCCCACTGATCATGGTTACGTGATCAGCCTGACCGCTTTGATAGCCGGGTCTTTCAAATCCGGCAAAGGTAACCAGACACATTAATTCCTCAATACGGTGCCAGGTCTGGAGTGACTCTATCATATCACCACCGATAATAAAGAAAAATGCTGTATCCGGTTCATGATGTGTTAAATGGCTGATCGTATCAAATGTATAAGAAGTGCCTTCTCTTTGGATTTCAGTCAGGTCAAGCTTAAAATAAGGTACATCTTCTATACTTTTTTCGATCAGCCGGCATCTGTCTTCCACACTTGTCTGACTTGACAATTTTTTATGCGGCGGAACGGCATTCGGCAGGAAACGCACTTCATCGAGAGACAGCGCATGATAAGCCTCATTAGCCATAATTAAGTGGGCGATATGGATCGGGTCAAATGTTCCGCCCATCAATCCTACCCTTTTTTTCATTATTTTCTTACTTTCGGCAGTTCAATTTTTTTATTTTCACGGGACTCTTTGTAAAGCACAATTGTATGGCCGATAACCTGTACAAGCTCTGCTTTTGCACCTTTTGAAAGCGCTGCTGCCACTTCATCTTTATCTTCTTCACAGTTTTGAAGAATGCTTATTTTAATCAGTTCACGGACCTCAAGCGCTTCTGAGATCTGCTTGATCATATTTTCATTTACGCCGCCTTTACCCACCTGGAAAATTGGTGATAAGTTATGTGCTTCTGCACGAAGAAATCTTTTTTGTTTACCTGTTAACATAATTT
Organism: Jeotgalibacillus alimentarius; assembly: GCF_000829445.1. Taxonomy (GTDB): domain Bacteria; phylum Bacillota; class Bacilli; order Bacillales; family Jeotgalibacillaceae; genus Jeotgalibacillus; species Jeotgalibacillus alimentarius. The sequence continues at coordinate 196,378 of NZ_JXRQ01000008.1, read as the reverse complement.
CACTCCTGATTCATATCTTGTGTAATTTTATTGATCATTGACGCTGTATCGGGTTCTCTGTCAGTCCATTTTTCAAATGCCAGGGCCCCCTGGAAGACAAACATACCAACTCCGTTTAGTATATCCGCTCCGGCAGCTTCAGCCTTCTTCAGATATTGCGTCTTTAAAGGATTATAAATAATATCAGCTGCCAGTGATCCTGCTTTCATCTCTGAAGCATCAAGTGCTTCCTGATGAATATGAGGATACATCCCCTGGGACGTTGTATTAATAATGATATCAAAACGGCCAATCTGTTCCTGTGCTGCAGCCAGGTCCATACTGTCACCGGTCAGGCCATGTGATTCGATCAGCTGATCAGCTTTTGTCACTGTACGGTTGGCGATGCTGATTTTTTCCGCACCAAATGAGTGCAATGAGCCCGCAATCCCTTTTGCTGCACCACCTGCACCAACGATCAAAATGTCGCTGCTTTTCACTTCCTGAGCAGTACGCTTTGTCAAAAGAGACTTCAGAAATCCATGGCCGTCTGTATTATAGCCATAACTTTTCCCATTTCTGATTACTACTGTATTGACTGCACCCAGCTCTGCTGCACTGGCATCTATCTCATCCAGATACTGAATAATATTTTCTTTATGTGGAATGGTCACATTATACCCTGTAAAATTTTCTTTTTCGAAGTCTACAACCTGCTCCCGGAGCTGATCAGGAGAAACTTCAAATGCCTCATAGCTTCCTTTTAATCCACATTCCTGCAGCCAGGTATTATGCATAAAAGGCGACTTGGAATGATGAATCGGATAACCGATGACTGCAAGCTTCATAAGTTGCTCCCCCTCCCCATCAGATTAATGACTTTCTGACAATCGCACTTACGCCTTCCGGAACATAAGCGGCAACTTTTACGCCGGGTTCGTTAATTGTAATCCACCCGAGACCTGAAAATACAATATCCATTTTTCCTTCTTTTATATTAAACTCATGACGCTTTAAAGAAGGGAATGATTCGAGATCCTCCTGCCTTGGTGGTGATAGCATGTCTCCGAGGTGACGGTCATATAAATCGTCTGCTTTTTCAAGCTTAGTTCTGTGAATATCCAGTTCATTTGAAAAATAGCATGTGAAAGAATTTCTCTTCCCGCTTATAAAATCAAATCTTGCCAGTCCTGCAATAAAAAGAGTCTGTTCTTCATTCAACTGAAACACTTTTGGTTTCAGTTCTTTTTTCGGCAGCACTTTTTTTAAGTCCTGCTTGTTCACAACGTGAGCCATCTGATCACGGTTAATAATACCAGGCGTATCAATGATAGCCTTACCGTCATCAAGCGGAATTTCAATCATATCAAGGGTCGTTCCAGGGAACTGGGATGTTGTAATAATATCCTGCTCACCTGTTACTTCTTTAATAATACGATTAATTAATGTGGACTTGCCAACATTCGTACAGCCGACAACATATACATCACGGCCTTTACGCTCTCTGTCAATTGCTTCAAGCACATCCTGAATATGATGACCTTTATCAGCACTGCAGAGCAGGACATCAATCGGTTTCAATCCCATCTGACTCGCTTCGTACTTCATCCAGTTAATCAGTTTGTTTGTCTTAACAGACTTAGGCAGTACATCGGCTTTATTACCAATTAAAAGAACAGGATTTTTGCCTACAAAGCGATGAAGCCCTGTCAAGAAACTGCCGTTAAAGTCTGAGATATCGACGACTTTAACGATCAGCGCATCTGCTTGCCCAATACCATTAAGGATCTTCAGAAAATCATCATCTGTCAGCGCAACGTCCTGTACCTCATTGTAGTGCTTCAGCTTAAAGCAGCGCTGGCATACAATCTGCTCTCTTTCTAAGCTGGATGGAGGCGCATAACCCAGACCATCTTTATCAGTCGTCTGAATCTCCACACCGCAGCCGATACAAGTTATTTTTTCCTCGCTCACTTTTTATCCTCCCACTGGATCATGTTTTTTCTTTTAAAGAAGTTCAGCAGTCTTTTTTCAATGACACGGTTAAACTTTGTGAAAAAACCATCCGTTTTTGCTACTGGTACAACTAAAATGGTATAAAGCTTATTTAAGTTACCACCTAATACGTCTGTCATCAGCTGATCCCCAATGACAACAGTTTCATCTTTATTGACATTCATATCTCTGATTGCACGTCGGAAAGCACGTCCCATCGGCTTTCTGGCATGATAGATGAAAGGAATACCAATCGGGTTTGAAAATGCTTCAACTCTCAGCTGGTTATTGTTTGACACAATTGTGACCAGGATGCCTTCTTTTTGCATCTCCTCAAGCCATGCAATCAGCTTAGGTGTGGCATTTTTTCTGTCCCATTCAACCAATGTATTATCAAGATCCGTAATAATCGCTTTTATTCCCTGCTCTTTAAGTTTAGCAGGTGTTATTTCAAACACGCTGTCAACGTATTCATTAGGCAAAAATAGTTTTATCATTGTTCTCCACCTCTTCACTTCAAGTCTATATCATACATCATCTGCATGGTTAGTTCAAAATGAATCTTTTATTAAGCTATTACACAAATCGTTCGACAAATATCGTCTTTCCCTTTTTCCTGTGGATAACTTCACTGCCTGTCAATCGTCTGACCTTATCATATATTTATCCCTTATTAACAACTTTTACACAGGTTATACACGACCGCCTGTGGATAAGGGAACGCTTGTTCTTTATTCAATGGTCTGATACGATTTTGCTATGGATAATTGAAAGGAGAACAACTTCATGAATGAACTATCACTTGAGGCTTTAATTCAGGCTTATGAAGCAGCAAAAAAACAAAAGCTTTCAGACGACTTTCTGGAGCTCCTTGAACAGGAAATTTTAAAGAAAAAGAATTAAAGAAACTCGAGATAAATGAGTAGGACTGGCAAGTTTTCTGATTTTTTTCATACGGTTAAATAACCGGTGAAAGGAGGAGAAGACTTGTCATTTTTTTTAATTTTATCTGCGATGATTGACCTGCCGGCACTGACAGGCTATTTTAAGCAGAACGCTTTTCCTGAACCTTTAAGTAAAGAGGAAGAAAAGGATGCGATTCTGAGGCTTCAAAATGGCGATGATGAAGCAAAAAATCTGCTCATTGAACACAACCTGAGGCTTGTTGCACATATCATCAAGAAATTTGAAAATACAGGAGAGTCTGTAGAGGATCTGATTTCAATTGGTACAATCGGATTGATTAAAGCAATTGACAGCTATTCCTATGATAAAGGAACAAAGCTTGCGACCTATGCAGCCAGGTGTATAGAAAATGAAGTGCTCATGTTTTTACGTTCTCTGAAAAAAACCAAAAAAGATATCTCTCTTCATGATCCAATTGGTGAAGACAAAGACGGACACGCCATCAGCCTGATAGACGTCCTGCAGAGTGAAGATGAAGAAGTGGATGAGCTGATTGCTCAGAAGATGAGCGGTGAGAAGATCAGACAGGTCGTTACAAAACTCGATGACAGGGAGCGTGAGGTGATTACTGCCCGATTTGGTATGAATGGCCAGGATGAAAAAACGCAGCGGGAGATCGCAAAGGAGCTGGGGATCTCGAGAAGCTACGTTTCAAGAATCGAAAAAAGAGCATTAATGAAATTGTTTCATCATTTTGATGATGACCAGGATTAAAGTTCTTCCGTCATTTGCATAATCAGGTTCGCAGAATTGACTGCTGCCGTTTTAAGATACTGATCAAATGATACGTGGGATTCCTTACCCGCAATATCAGAGAGTGATCTGATAATGACAAACGGTGTCTCATATTGATGTGCCACCTGGGCAATTGCTGCTGCTTCCATTTCAAGCGCCTGCAGATTGTCAAATTTACCCTGCAGTGCTTCAACTCTCTTCGGATCATTCATGAAAGAATCACCTGTTGCGATCAACCCGGCAACAGACTTGATATCGCTGATTGATTTTGTACATGAAAGAGCTGTTTCTTTAAGCTTTGCATCCGCCACAAAAGCAGCAGGCATGCCCGGAACCTGTCCATATTCATAATTAAAAGCAGTTACATCAACGTCATGATGTCTTACTTCATTAGAGATGACTACATCCCCAACACTTAACGACGGGTCAAAACCGCCGGCTGATCCTGTATTAATAATACGATCCGGATTGAATCTTTCCATTAGAATCGTTGTTGTCATCGCGGCATTTACTTTACCAATGCCACTCTTAACAAGCACAACTTCTTTTCCGCGAAGAACGCCGGATGTAAATTCACTGTTAGCAATGGTCTCCGTCCGTATATTTTCCATACTGTTACGGAGTAATTCAACCTCTTCTTCCATTGCACCAATTATTCCAATTCTCATCAAAACCCCTGCCTTCTCTGTCAATCTGAAAACTTATTAGAACTTACCATAACAGCCCGTAAAGTTCAATCATCCCGTGGTATAATGTCTTATCATCAGGCTATGTTAAAGTTGTTGTTTTCCGCTGAAATCACCAGTTTTTATAAAACAGCATTGGACTTTAACATATACTAAGCTTAAAGAAGGGAGAACCGGGATGAGTTTTCAGCTTGATTTGATAAAAGATAAGGTAGAGTTTTTTGAAGCGGGCACGTTACCTGAACTTGAGAAAAAAATACAGGTTCAAATTGATAATAACCAGGCATTAATGCTGTATGTACACCAGGTACAGCACCAGACAGTATTCACGCCTGAAGGCAGGCCTTATTATACAGCGAGTGTACATTTCAAATCATAAAAAAGATGCTGCAATGACTGCAGCATCTTTTTTCAGGTTCATTTACAGTTCATCAACTTTTACAGGTTTCCAGCCTTTTTTGTCTATCCATTCCAGGTGTACACTGTATTGTGCAGCGGGAGCATCAGGTGATGACACTTTTACAACTGAGTTTTGCGGGCCTCCGTCATTTCCAACCCACCATACAGTCATCGTATTCATATCAAGACCTGTCGCGTAAGCAGCGGCTTTCAGCTTTTCATTCCAATCCACGCTGCCCTCCACGTAGGATGAAGTGTGTTGCCCTGTTTGTTCTGTGCCAACAGGTTTCCATTCCCCATCATCCGGGCTTGCAGTTTCCCCTTCTGCAGCTGTATCACGCTCTTCTTTTTCACGTTTTTTCTTTTCAGCTTCTTCTTTTTTCTTTGCTTCTTCTTTCTTTTCTTTCTCTGTCTCAGAGGCGTTGTTATCCTCATCAGACTCACGGTTTGTATCGTTATTTTCCTGCTCTTCATCCTCAGCGTCTATTTCAGCTACAGACAGTTCATTGTTTTCAGAGTCTTCATTTTCACTGTCATCATTTTTAGAAGCATTCTCCTGGACCTGTTCAGCAATTGATTTTTCTTCTTCAGGTTCAGCTGCCTGATTTTCATTACTCCCCAGGAAAATAAATGCCGATACACCTGCGATCAGTAATAACACTACTGCAATAGAACCGTTTAACAGTATATTTTCTTTCCTTTTTTTGCTTTGTAATTTTGTTCTGGAATTATTCATTTTCTCACTCCTCGTTCAACTCTTCCCTGATCATATAAATCTAAACCAGCATATCATGAGCACCTGCTCTATTCACAAGAGCCGCTATTCCTTTTATCAAAACAGGACGTCCGACCTGCATGTATTAGACGCATATAACTGATAAAAGTTACATCCAAATAAAAAAAGAGACTGAACAATTTCTTCAGTCTCCGCTAGCGGGGCATTGCACCCTATCTGAGCAGTATATACTCAGTTGATTGATGTAATACGGACGTCCATGTCTCCGCCCGGGGTCTGTACTTTCACTTCATCTCCTACTACCCTGCCAATCAGACTTTTCGCAATTGGTGAATCATTAGAGATTTTTCCTTCAAATGGGTCTGCTTCTGCACTTCCGACGATTGTGTATGATTCTTCGTCACCATCAGGAAGTTCAACAAATGTCACTGTTTTACCAAGAGAAACGACGCCGTCAAGCGCCTGATCATCTTCAATAATTTTTGCATTACGGATCATAGACTCAAGTGTTGAGATGCGTCCCTCAACGAATGCCTGCTCTTCTTTAGCAGAGTCATACTCTGAGTTCTCTGAGAGATCCCCAAAGCTTCTTGCGATTTTAATTCTCTCTACAACTTCTTTTCTTTTTACTGATTTCAGGTTTTCAAGCTCGTGCTCAAGCTTTTGTTTACCTTCTTCAGTCATTGGATATACTTTTTCGTTTGCCAAATCCCTTCACTCCTTTAAAAAATGCATGAGTTCTTTCATGCTATGTGATTGAAACCCCTTTTATGAAGTATGCTAAAAAGAGGATAAATTATCCTCTTCAGCCTTTGCTATCATATTACACAATAGACTTTTGTTCAAGAATTGTTTGAATTTTCGTTACCATCAAATCGATCGCAACGTGATTTTGTCCGCCTTCAGGAATAATAATATCAGCATAACGTTTCGTCGGCTCAATAAACTGATTATGCATCGGGCGTACAACATTGATGTATTGATCAACAACTGAATCAATTGTACGTCCTCTTTCATTAATGTCACGCAGCATGCGGCGGATTATCCGAAGATCAGAATCTGTATCCACATACAGCTTAATATCCATCAGATTTCTGAGACGCTCGTCTTCTAACACTAGAATACCTTCGACGATAATAACATCTTTCGATTCTACAGGAATTGTTTTTTCAGATCTGGTATGAACTGTATAATCGTATACAGGCTTATCAATCGCTTTACGTTCAAGCAGCATACCGATATGCTCGATCAAAAGATCATTATCGAATGCCAGCGGGTGATCGTAGTTTGTTTTTAGACGCTCCTCATAAGGAATATCGCTTTGATCTTTATAGTAGTAATCCTGTTCAATAATGGCGATTGACTGATCCTGAAAGACATCATAGATTGCTTTTGTTACAGATGTTTTCCCTGACCCTGAACCGCCTGTTACACCAATAATAACGGGTTTATTTTTCATTTTGCCGTTAGCTCCTTTCTCATTCTCATTGAGTGGACGCAGCGGCTTATTCACTTTAAATTTTGCAATTTGAAGCGGATGTATAGCAGCGTCTAATTCTATTACTTTCGGCTTTATTAAAGTCAGTTATTGATTTTCGATTTCTCCTGCAGGAGTCGTCCCTTGCGCTACAAACAACAGCTCTGCTAAAGAAATTTATTACTTTAACATCGCTCTCATGTTAAAGCTTCCAAAATATAATTCAATCATAAATTGGGCTGTTTTCACAAGTTTTGAGTTTTCTTTGCAATGCGCGCTGAACGATGGCAGCGAATCATTGAAATGGTTTACTTTTTTTACTGATTGTCAGACCGTCGCCCACAGGAAGGATGACAGTGTGATAATCTTCATTTGCTGCGATCCACTGGTTGAAGCGGTCAAGCTTTCTGAGCATTTGCCTGACGTTCCGGCTTTCGTTGCCTGTCTGTTCAGCTACTAACCCTTTAAACAGGACATTATCTGTATATACCGTCACATCATCAGTAAAGTACTGTTCGTACATTTCAAAGAATCGGATATTCTGGCTTTTCGCAGCATCAATAAAGGCGGCATCGAATAGCCCGAAGGATGAAACCTCTTCAGAAATCTCAAGTGCATCCCCTTCGAGCAGGTGGATACGATCCTGAAAACCTGACTTTTGAACAAATTCTCTGGCCAGCTTCGCTCTGACAGGATCCCGCTCAATTGATACGACCTGAGTCTGTGGGAGGGCCTCAGCCATTCTGACAGCTGAATACCCGATTGCCGTCCCAATTTCAAGGATCCGGGCAGGATTTTGTACTCTTAGCAGCTGAAGAAGTGTTTCAATTCCTTCAGTCTCCATAATCGGCACCTCATGAATACGCGCATATTCAGCCATCTCATCAGCCAGCTCTGAACGCGCGGGATAGAGACTTTTAATATATTGATGGACTTTATCCACTATTTTCTCACCTTTTCTGATCTCAGGATCCATAAAAAAGAGCGTTCACGTACTACCCCTGAAAGGGCTGTAGTGATAAACGCTAAAAAATACTTTACCTATTCTAACATAAAATCAGAGGGAAAGTGAATGTTCTTTCCCTCTTTCATCATTTTATTCCTCATCATTTACACTGTAGATGAACTGTTCTGCTTTCTGCTCATGCTCTTCAAGCGTTTCTGAATAATACATCGCGCCGTCTTCAGCTGATGTCAGGAAGTAAAAGTAATCTGATTCCTCCGGGTTGACTGCCGCTTCGATTGATGTCGCGCCAGGTGCTGCAATTGGCCCCGGTGGAAGTCCCTGTACCTGGTACGTGTTATAAGGATCCTGTATTTCAAGATCCTCAAATAGCACTCTTTCCTGCCACTGACCTTTTGCGTATAGCACTGTCGGGTCTGTCTGCAGCGGCATGTCGTATTCAAGCCGGTTGTAGAATATCCCTGCAATCATGGACCTGTCAGTCGTGGCTGCAGCTTCTTCTTCAAGCAGCGAAGCCATCGTAATCAGATCATGTACAGTCATAACTTTTGCTTCATCAGCACCTGCTCCTGTATAATCACCTGCAGCGAATTCAGGGAGCAGATCCCGGTAAGGCGCTACATTTGTATCCATGGCATCAACCATTTGGGTAATAATCTCTTCAAGAGAAGGATTTTCCTCATAGTATGGATAGGTGGCAGGGAACAGATAGCCTTCAAGTGCGAGCTTTACATCTTCACCTTTCACTGCTTCAGTGATCAGCGAAGGATATTGTTCCATCAGAGAGTTAATAAAAGCTTCATCCGTTACTTTTTCCATAAACTCTTCCTGCGTATAGTCGGTGTTTTCAGCAATAATGTCGCCGATCTCTTCCAGTCTTAATCCTTCTGGAATGGTTACGTTAAACAATGGCTCATGATAAACTCTTCCAGTCTTCAGACTTTCTGTAATTTCACTGAGTGTCATAGCCGGAGACAGATTATACGTACCTGCCTGAAATTCTGATTCATTGTTAAACTTCAGGTAGTATTTATAAACCTGTGCATTTTTGATGACGCCGCTATCCTCAAGCGTCTGTGAGATTCCATCCACTGATGAACCGATTGGAATTTCAACAGAAATCGCGTTTTCATCTGTCTCATCCATTGGTTCTAGCGCTGAACTGATATATGAATAAGCCCCAAGTGCTGCGCCAATTGATAAAAACATAAAGACGATCAATAAAATAAATACAATCTTTCTTACCTGTCTGGCTTCTTTTTTTCTTTCCTGCAAGTTCAGCTTCCACTGATCTATTAAACTTGATTTTTCGCTCAATCAATTTCCCCCCAAAAACTGGTGCTCAATTTTCTCAATGGTCTCATTATACAATAAAAATAAGCGGGGGCAAATAGCTGCCCCCGCTTTCGGATATCTTACTCGTTTTCTTCCTCATCAAGGAAAGTATTCAGCATTTCCTCAATCAGATCCCATTCTTCCTCTGATTCAACAGGCTTCAGTTCGCCTTCAGAATTTTCATCATTCGGTTCGAATGATGACGCATGGATTTCAATCTCTTCTTCCTCTGTATCTCCTACTGGATAGTAAAGTACATAAGATTTTTGAAATTGATCTGAGTCAAAAGTAAATAGTACTTCGCATAGTACTTCATTTCCCTGCTCATCAATTACTGTAATTTGCTTTTCTCCGTGTTCCATTTCAGTCACCTCATTTAGTATTGCTGTCCAGATACCCCTGAAGGATCATAACAGCTGCCATTTTATCAATTACTTTTTTACGTTTACCTCTGCTCATATCTGCTTCAAGCAGAACACGTTCAGCTGCCATTGTACTCAGCCGTTCATCCCAGTAGACAATCTCAGCATCAACTCTTCTGCCGAGCATATCACCATATCGCTGACTGGCTTCAGCCCGTGGCCCAAGCGAATTATTCATATTCTTAGGAAGACCGATGATGATTTTGGAAACGTCGTGTTCTTCAGCTATTTCTATGATCCGCTTAAAGCCGAACTGACCGGCAGCTTCATTAATTTTAACAGTTTCAATCCCCTGGGCTGTCCACCCGAGGTCATCACTGACGGCGACTCCAATTGTTTTAGAGCCGACGTCAAGTCCCATAATTTTCATTTTCAACCCTCTTTATGCTGCTGAAGGTAAAACTTCACCAATTCTTCAATAATTTCGTCCCGTTCCAATTTACGGATAACATTCCTCGCATCCTGATGACGTGGAATATAGGCTGGGTCACCTGATAAGAGATACCCCACTATCTGATTGATCGGATTGTAGCCTTTTTCTTCGAGTGCTTCAAATACCTGAACAAGAACACGCTGTACTTCCTGATCAGCTGAATCATCTCCAAAGTCAAACCGCATCGTTTTATCAAATGAGCTCATCAACAACACCTCACTACGGAATCACATTCATTCCAATTATCCAACTATTGCTATTGTACACCAGATAGCAACAGAATCAAATTGATTTAACCCATTCAGGCACAAATTGAAGAGCTTCCTCTACCCGTGAAGGGTCTTTTCCGCCTGCCTGAGCCATATCAGGACGGCCTCCGCCTCCGCCTCCGCAGATCGGAGCAATTTCTTTGATCAGTTTGCCTGCATGGTACCCCTGATCGATCAGATCTTTCGTCACCCCTGCAATCATCTGTACTTTGTCATCATTCACTGCGATCAATACAAGGACACCTGAACCGATTTTATTTTTCACATCATCAGCCATTGTTCTGAGTGTATTCATATCAGATGCCTGAACTTTTTCTGCAAGGACTGAGATGCCATCGATATTCTGCACGCGATCCATAATATTTTTAGCTTCAATATTAGATAGTTTCGCGTGTAGAGATTCATTTTCACGCTGGACAGATTTAAGGTCAGTCTGAATCGCTTCGATACGGCTTTCAAGATCTTTCGGGTTAGATTTCAGCAGAGCTGCAGAACGGTTAAGAACGTCGATCTGTTCATTCATCAGGCGATAAGCTGACTCACCAGTCACCGCTTCAATACGTCTTGTGCCTGCGCCGATTCCAGCTTCAGATGCAATTCTGAATAACCCGATCTCAGCAGTGTTGCCAACATGGCATCCTCCACAAAGCTCAAGGCTGTAATCGCCGATTGATACAACTCGGACTTCCGAGCCGTATTTTTCACCGAATAGCGCCATTGCGCCCATTGCTTTTGCTTCATCAAGTGACTTAATATCTGTACCCACAGCGTAGCTTGTCCATATTTTTTCATTTACAATCTCTTCAATCTTGCTTAATTCTTCTTTTGTTACCTGACCAAAATGCGAAAAGTCAAAGCGCAGGCGGTCTGGTGAAACTAGTGAACCAGCCTGATTGACATGGTCACCAAGTACATCTTTTAAAGCCTGATGCAGCAGGTGAGTCGCAGTATGATTTTTCGTAATCTTGTTTCGTGCTGTATCACTGACGCTTGCACTTACGCTGTCACCCTTCTTAATTGAACCGCTGACAACCGTACCTGTGTGAAGGTTCTGTCCATTAGGTGCTTTTTTAACATCATTCACTTGAATGACGCAGCCTTCATGTGTAACGGTTCCTTTATCACCAATCTGACCGCCGCTTTCCGCATAAAACGGTGTCTCAGCAAGTACAAACTGGATGTCTGTTCCTTCAGATGCTTGTGTCGCAAATTCACCATTCACGACTAGATCCTCCAGAGTAGTCGTATGTGAAAGTCTGTTATAGCCTACAAATTCACTTTGTGTATGGATATCACCAAGCACGCCACCCTGAACCTGCATGGAGCCGCTTTCCTGGCGTGCAGCTCTCGCACGGCTGCGCTGGCCTTCCATTTCTTTTTCGAAACCTGCCTGATCAATGGAGAGACCATTCTCTTCAGCGTATTCCTGCGTAAGCTCTACCGGGAATCCAAAAGTATCATACAATCTGAAAACGTCTTTGCCACTGATTTCCTTCGAATCGTCTTCCTGCGCTTTTTTCATCAGGTCAGTCAGAATCGTCAATCCTTCATTCAGTGTTTCGTGGAAGCGTTCTTCTTCTGTTTTAATGACTTTCTGGATAAATTCCTGTTTACTTTTCACTTCCGGATAGAAATCAATCATGATATCAGCTACTACCGGTACAAGTTCGAACATAAACGGGCGGTTGATACCGATTTGTTTAGCGTAGCGGACAGCTCTTCTAAGCAGTCGGCGTAACACGTACCCTCTGCCTTCATTTGAAGGAAGTGCGCCGTCCCCAACAGCGAATGCGACTGTTCTGATATGGTCAGCAACTACCTTGAATGCAGTGTCTTCTTCATTATTCTGCCCATAACGTCTTTTGGCAACCAGCTCAGTTGCTTCAATGATCGGCATGAACAGGTCTGTTTCAAAGTTTGTCGGAACATCCTGAACGACACAGGCCATTCTCTCAAGTCCCATTCCTGTATCAATGTTTTTCTTAGGAAGCGGCGTATATGTGTCATCTGCATTGTGGTTGAACTGGGAAAATACCAGGTTCCAGATTTCAAGATACCGCTCATTTTCTCCACCTGCATATAATTCAGGATCAGTCGGGTCGTTCCCGTACTCTTCACCGCGGTCATAGAAGATTTCAGAGTTAGGTCCACTTGGTCCTTCTCCGATATCCCAGAAGTTACCTTCGAGTCTGATGATTCTTTCTGCCGGCACACCAACTTTTTTATTCCAGATATCATACGCTTCATCATCTTCCGGGTGGATTGTTACTGAAAGTTTTTCAGGGTCAAAACCGATCCATTTTTCTGACGTTAGAAATTCCCATGCCCATTCAATTGCTTCTTCCTTGAAGTACTCACCAATTGAAAAGTTCCCAAGCATTTCAAAGAACGTATGGTGTCTCGCTGTTTTACCTACATTTTCAATATCATTTGTACGGATCGATTTTTGAGCATTTACAATTCTCGGGTTTGCCGGAATGACACGTCCGTCAAAATACTTTTTCAACGTCGCAACACCACTGTTAATCCATAACAGCGACGGATCTTCATGTGGCACAAGCGAAGCACTTGGTTCCACATCGTGATTTTTCTCTTTAAAGAAATCTAAGTACATTTGTCTGATTTGTGCACCAGTCCACTTTTCCATCATATATCCTCCTTGTAATTCCCGAATCGTCTGAGACAACAAAAAAAGGGTCCTCAATCCTACACAGGGACGAGACAACGCTCGCGGTACCACCCTGGTTATGGATTGAAAACCCATCACTCTCATTGCTTTAACGCAGCAGACGGCAGTTTTTTAACTGCACTCCGGACCAGCTTTCCACTGAAGCTCCATTAAATTCCTTTCAGCCTGAGGGAATTCTCTCTTTAAATGAGACATTCAGCGTACTTGTTCCTTCTTCGAGATTCATTATTCTACCTGAAATTATATGAGAGATCGTAAGGGTTTGTCAATTCAACCTTGAGATGTTTCAAGGAAATCGTATGGCGTGATCCCTTCCATCCCGATCATCGGGTCAGCACCACCTTCAAAAGGATCAGCGTGTTCATCAGTGCCCGCAACTTCACCGGCCAGTCTTTCAGTCAGTGATGTCATACGTTTTAAGTCATCTTTTCTTTCAACGCCGTACCGGAAAGCATCCTCTTCCCCGCACATAATGAGAAATTTACTGCTTCTTGTGATCGCTGTGTAAAGCAGATTTCTTCTGAGCATTCTTGAGTAACTTTTTACAACCGGAAGAACGACAATCGGAAATTCACTTCCCTGTGATTTATGAATAGAGCAGCAGAATGCATGTGTAATCTGATTCAGATCCTGCCTTGTATAAGTCACTTCGACGCCGTCAAATGACACAAGAATCATATCCTGTTTTTCAGTGTTCTCTTTCGCGTAAAAAATGGAAATCACTTCACCCATATCACCGTTAAACACGTTGCTTTCAGGCTGATTCACAAGCTGCAGCACCTTATCACCGATCCGATAGACAATGTCTCCCCACTTCAGCTCTTTTCTTGATCCATCATCATTCGGATTCATCAGCTGCTGCAAGAGCGCATTCAGCTTATCAATCCCTGCCGGACCTCTGTACATCGGCGCAAGCACCTGAATGTCTTTAGCGGTATACCCTTTTTTCATTGCATTTTTTACAACTTTTCCAACAACCTCATCCATCTGTGGCGCTCTGCAGGGAATAAATGACCTGTCAGCAAAAGGTTGTCTGATGGTATCCGGCACATGGCCTTTTTTCATGTGGTGAGCAAGCTCAATGATTGAGGATCCTTCCTCCTGCCTATAAATATCTGTAAGCTCAACAGCAGGAACCTTTTTTGCTTCAAGAAGGTCCTGCAGCACCTGACCGGGGCCGACTGAAGGGAGCTGATCCTGATCTCCAACCAGTATCACCTGCATGGAATCCGGTACAGCCTGCAGCAGTTTATTTGCAAGCCATGTATCAACCATTGACATCTCATCAATAATTAACAGTCTGCCTGAAACCATTCTGTCATCGTCTTCTTCATCCATATCTTCCTGACCGTTAAAACCAAGCAGACGGTGAATCGTCATAGCTTTCAGACCGGTTGATTCTGTCATCCTTTTCGCGGCTCTTCCTGTAGGGGCAGCTAGCACGACAGGGAAAGGATCATCTTTAGCATATTGATCAGGGTCAAGCGACAGCCCGTGAAGCTCAGCGTATAGCTCAACAATTCCTTTAATAACTGTTGTTTTACCGGTACCCGGCCCGCCTGTCAGGATCATCATTGGAGAAGACAGGGCGGTTTGAATCGCTTCTTTTTGAGAAGGTGCATATGTAACCCCGATTCTCTCCTCCAGATCACCGAGCGCAAGCAGAAATTCCGCCTCAGGAAACTGATCATATATCTCAGTGTTCGAGATCAGACGGTCGATGCTTGAAGCGATTCCAACTTCTGAAAAGTAAAGTGAAGGCAGGTATACTTTTTTATTTTCACCAACGATTTTTGTTTCTTCATGCAATTCAACCAGGCGGCCTGAAATATCACTGTAGTCAATTTTTTCCGGCTGATGTTTTTCAAGCAGTTCCTTCACTTTGATCAAGAGTTGCTTTGAGTCAGCATACACGTGACCTTCCTGCATGGATAATTGCGTGATCGTGTAAAGGCAGGCAGCTTTAATTCTGTCAGGGTGTTTTCCGGACAGGCCCAGCTGCCTCCCAAGCTCATCAGCTTTACCAAAGCCCACTCCCTCAATATCATGGACCAGCTGATAAGGATTTTTTTCAATCACTTCTACAGTATTCTCCTGATAAAACTGATAGATCTTCATGGAAAGCTGCGGACCAAATCCCCAGTCATTTAACAGCACCATAATGCGCTCCAACCCCTGATGCTCGATCAGCACTTCATGAATATGGTGTGCTTTTTCCTCAGAAAGCTTTGGCACTTCAAAAAGGACAGATTCATTTTCCATTATTTTTGAAATGGCATTTTCCCCGAGTGTATCAACAATTTTTTCGGCAGTCTTCCTGCCGATCCCGTTGAATAAATCACTTGAAAGATAGTGGATGATTCCCTGCTTGGTCTGAGGCAGCTCTTTTTTAAACCGTTCAGCGATGAACTGGGGGCCAAAGCGCGGATGCTCTTTCACTTTACCGTAAAAGACGTACGTATCATCCTCCTGCATCGATGGAAAATGACCGGTTACGACCATTTCCTTCTCTGCATTTGCAATATTCGTGTCAGACACACGGATCCTCACCACTGAATACATATTGTCTTCATTATAAAAGATAGAAACGATCAGCGTTCCCTTCACATATAGTTCTTCAGTAAACAGATCCGTCTGCTGCCCCTTCATGGATGACTCCTCCTTTAATTCCCTTCGATTGCCTGCTGCATGATTTTACGTCCGTTCAGTGCAAGGTAATGATCAGGCTGCACCTCAATTGCCTGTTCAAAACAGCTCAGCGCTTTTTCGGCATCCTCTTCAAACCCTGCATACGCTACACCGAGGTTATAAAATGCATCTGCATGTTCACCATCAAGTTCCACTGCACGGCTGAGTGCACTGATCGCTTCAGAGCCGTGTTCAAGCTTTGCAAGCGCCAGTCCATATTGAAAGTGTGCTTCCGCATCTTCAGGTGACAACTCAACTGCCCGCTGAAGATATGGTACAGCCAGTTTCACCTGATCATTGTTCATGAATGACATTCCAAGCATAAAATAGGCATCGTGGTCTTCAAGTCCTGCTTTAAGTGCTTTTTCGTATAATACAGCCGCTTCCTGAAAACGTTCCTGATTATAATACAAATTAGCGAGTGCGTATAAAGCTGCTCCCGCATTCTCATCGAGCGTCAATGCTTTTTGATAAAACCGCTCTGCTTTTTCGCTCTCCTCAAATCTTGCCAGGATGTTTCCAAAATTAATATAAGCGGCAGGGTCTTCCGGGTTTTTCTCAATCTGTTCATTCAGAAGCTTTAAGGCTTCTTCAATTTCACCTTTTTGAATCAGTTCAATTGCTTTTTCGTTTAAAGATTGCATAGATTGTATCTCCTTCGATCATCTTAGTTTGGGCATAGTATACCATACGGCACAAAAAATGACCTGATGTGAGAGCGACTCACAAAAGGTCATGTGATCTGATTATCCGACGTACATCAGCTGCTTTGAGCTTTTAAAGATCTTATCAATTGTACCGCCGCCAAGACATTCATCTCCATTATACAGAACAACTGCCTGTCCAGGAGTGACTGCACGTACCGGCTCATCAAAAACGATCTCTGCGCTGCCATCTTCTTTCATATAGACAGTCACACCCTGATCCGGCTGACGATAGCGGAATTTAGCAGTACAGTGAAATGGCTCTGTTGGCGCATTGTCAGATGTGAAGCCCATTTTAACAGCTGTAATAGAATCTGAGTAAAGCGCTTCATGTTCAAAGCCCTGCCCGACATACAGCTCATTTGTTTCAAGGTTTTTACCAAGTACAAACCATGGCTCCCCTGATCCGCCGATACCAAGTCCATGACGCTGCCCGATTGTGTAATACATCAGACCGTCATGGCTGCCGACTTTTTCACCGTCCATTGTGACCATTCGTCCAGGCTGTGCCGGGAGATACTGGCTGAGGAACTCCTTAAAGTTTCTTTCTCCGATAAAGCAGATACCTGTACTGTCTTTTTTCGTTGCTGTTGCAAGTCCTGCTTCAGCAGCAATTTTTCTGACTTCCTTCTTATCAATGTCACCGATTGGAAACATCACTTTCTCAAGCTGGTCCTGAGACAGCTGATTAAGGAAATAGGTCTGATCTTTATTCTGATCAAGTCCGCGAAGCATTTTCACTTCACCATCAGCCCGGTCAATCCGTGCATAATGTCCTGTTGCAAGGTAATCTGCTCCAAGCTTCATTGCATGATCGAGAAAAGCTTTGAATTTGATTTCCTTATTACACATGACATCAGGGTTTGGCGTTCTGCCTGCTTTATATTCTTCAAGGAAATAAGTAAATACTTTATCCCAGTACTGTTTTTCAAAATTAACCGCATAATAAGGAATCCCGATCTGGTTACACACGCGGATTACGTCATTATAGTCTTCTGTTGCGGTACAAACGCCGTTTTCGTCTGTATCGTCCCAGTTTTTCATAAAAATCCCGATGACGTCATACCCCTGCTGCTTTAATAAATAAGCAGCAACAGATGAATCAACGCCGCCGGACATCCCGACAATTACTCTTGTTTCAGCGGGTGTTTTCGTCATTTATATCACCTTTACTTATCAGCCGCTAAAGCGGGCTGTCATTTTCTTAAGACTTTGTGCAATCGTTACAGCATCTTCAGCCGTATTGTTCATTCCAAAGCTGAACCTTACAGAGTTAAACAGCTTGTCACTTTCAGGCCCATACATCGCTGACAGCACGTGTGACGGCTCCACTGACCCTGCAGTACAGGCTGAACCGCTTGAAGCTGCAATACCTTCAAGGTCAAGGTTAATCAGCAGCGATTCAACCTCGGCACCCGGAATGCTTAAGTTTATCACGTGCGGCAGTGCATGCTCAAGAGATCCGTTCACTTCATATTGTACGCCTGCATCGTTCAGTTCACTCAAAAGCGTTTGCTTTATTTTAACAAGGTGCTTCGCTTTTTCTTCCTGATGATCAAAAGCGTATTTCACTGCTTCAGCAAAACCGGCAATTGCAGCCAGGTTCTCTGTTCCGGCTCTTTTTTTCCGTTCCTGCTCGCCGCCAAATACTGTCGGCTGATGTGGGGTACTGTTTTTAATATACAAAAGTCCGGCTCCCTTTGGTCCATTAATCTTATGAGAAGAGACTGACAGCAGATCAATGCCAAGATCAGCTACCTGAAGATCCATCAGGCCAAATGCCTGAACGGCGTCCGTATGAAAGGCTGCCTGATGACTTTTCAGATGCTGTTCGATTTCACTGATCGGCTGAAGCGTACCTGTTTCATTATTGCCAAACATCACAGTGACAAGAATGGTATCATCACGCAATGCCGCCTTAAACTCTTCTATACTGATTCTTCCATTCTCATCAACACCCAGATACGTTACATCGAATCCCCGACGCTCAAGCTCTTCACAGGGATGCAACACGGCATGGTGTTCAACTGCTGTCGTAATAATATGATTTCCTTTATGTTTCATTGCTTCAACTGTACCGAAAATAGCGAGGTTATCAGCTTCTGTCCCCCCACTCGTAAAATGAATCTCATTAAAATGAACGCCAAGCTTGTCAGCAATCAGCGTTCTGGCATCATCGAGTATTTTTCTTGCTGCTCTTCCTGTCTGATGAATACTTGAAGGATTCCCATAAGTCTCTTCCATGACTTTGATCATCACTGAAGTGACTTCAGGAAGCATCGGGGTAGTTGCAGCATGGTCAGCATAAATTCTATTCACACAAAAACCCTCCTGTTAAATGTAAAACATGTAGGCGTCTGATTCGCCTTCTTCCGTATAATTCGCTAAATCTTCAATCGTAGTGTGATCAAGCACATTCCGCACAGCATCTCTGATTCTGATCCAGAGCTCTTTTTGCGGTGGTGCTTCATTTTCGAGGCCTTCTACAGGACTGATCGGGCCTTCAAGCGTTCTGATAATGTCACCGGCAGTAATGTTTGCAGGTTCATCTGCAAGAATATATCCACCATATGCACCCCGGACACTTTTAACAAAACCTGAATTTCTAAGTGGTGCGATCAGCTGTTCAAGATAATGTTCAGATAAATTATGAGTTGTTGCAATTGATTTCAGGGAGATTGGACCTTCTCCATAATTTTTTGCCAGTTCAATCATGATTGTCAGACCATACCGGCCTTTCGTTGAGACTTTCATGTGTCATCCACCTTTTCGCCTTTTTGCTTTTGCCATTATAGCATATAACCTTTAGAATTGGCATGAATGCAACCTATTGGATTATGATGAAGACATTGAAACGGAGGAGATCTTATGGCTGTTAAACCACTTGCATACAGAATGCGGCCGGCTGAAATTAATGAAATCATCGGACAGACCCACCTCGTCGGGGAGGGGAAGATTATCAGAAGAATGGTCGATGCAAACCAGCTGTCATCGATGATTTTATATGGTCCTCCCGGAATTGGTAAAACGTCTATTGCCTCAGCAATTGCAGGCAGTACGAAATATGCTTTTAGAATGCTGAATGCTGTATCCAATAATAAAAAGGATATGGAAGCAGTTGTGCAGGAAGGAAAAATGTCAGGCAGAGTCATTCTGCTGCTTGATGAAGTTCATCGTCTTGATAAAGCGAAGCAGGATTTTCTGCTCCCGCACTTAGAAAGCGGAACAGTTATTTTAATCGGGGCGACAACGAGTAATCCTTATCATGCGATTAACCCCGCGATCAGAAGCCGAGTCCAGATATTTGAATTAAAACCGCTGAATGAAGATGAAATGAAAGCTGCTGTTGAGCGGGCGATCCACGATCCAGAAAGAGGATTTGGAGATAAAAATATTGAGATCTCAAAAGAAGCTGTCAGTCACTTCGCCACAGCCAGCGGCGGGGATGTCAGAAGCGCTCTTAACGCACTTGAACTTGCCGTATTGTCATCAAAAGAAGATGACGATGGAAACATTTTAATCTCACTTCAAACTGCAGAAGAATGTCTGCAGAAAAAATATTTTTCACATGATAAAGACGGTGATGCCCATTATGATGTGATGAGTGCATTTCAGAAATCAATACGCGGAAGTGATGCCAACGCAGCGCTTCATTATCTTGCAAGGCTGATCGAAGCGGGAGACCTGCCGACAATCGCACGACGCCTGCTGGTCATTGCATATGAAGATATCGGGCTAGCAAGCCCCCAGGCGGGTCAGAGAACACTCTCAGCAATTGAATCCGCTGAAAGGCTCGGCTTTCCGGAAGCAAGGATTCCGCTGGCAAACGCTGTCATAGAATTATGTCTGTCTCCAAAATCAAATTCAGCCATTTCAGCGATCGACACCGCTTTATCTGATATCCGTAAAGGAAAAGCAGGTGCTGTTCCAGATCATCTGAAGGATGCTCATTATCAGGGGGCCGAAAAAATGGGCCGCGGTACTGAATACAAGTATCCACACAGCTATCCAGGCGGATGGGTTGCCCAGCAATATCTGCCTGACACGATAAAAAAGGCTGTGTATTACGAACCGAAAGAAACCGGTAAATTCGAACAGGCATTAAAGCAGATTTATCAGAAACTAAAATAAGGCCGGGACACTGTCCCAGCCTTTTTCATTTACATATCGCGATTATGAAGCGATATCTCTTTTCGTAAATACAGTAAATGCAAGCGTCATAAATACTGCGAAATAAATCACAAGCATGATAATGGAAAACTGCATATTCATACCTTCAACAATTGGCATATTCATTTCATACTGTGAAAGATTTGTATTGGCAAACAAACTGAATTTTGCCCAGTCATAATAAGCAGCAATAAAGCCTGTTGCTGTTCCGCCTACAAACAACAGGAACAGACTGATACCAATAGCAAGAGAACTGTTGCGGAAGACAGCTGAAATCATAAATGCCATCGTTGTCAGCATAATCACATCAAGAGAATTGAAGATGTATAGTCTGACAACATATGCGGCCATACTCTTTTCAACAACCTGACCATCCTCAAATACTAACCGCACCGGAGAACCCGGGTCGAAAAAGATCAGACCTAAAATGACAGAAATGATCGCTGTAATGACCACAAGGAACAAACCAAATGCACCCACTGTAATAAATTTTGATAAAAGTATTTTCCACCTGGCAATCGGCCGGATCATCAGGAGCTTGATTGTCCCCCATGAAAACTCACTTGCTACAATCCCCGAGGCTACAATAATTGCAAATAATCCAATGAGGGAGAGAAGGAAAGTACTGTTTTCAAGATAAGACCAGAAAGTACCAGATATATTCATTGAATTTGGCGCAATGTCATTTTCAAGCGCATATTCGTTAATTGCGATTCGTTCTGCCGGGTCATCACCCATAAATCCGGCTTCACCGGTTTCAATCATTTGTTCAAGTCTTTCATTGTCTGCCTGCAGTTGCTCCTGCCATGTAAGGTTCTGATCTGAACCCAATGAATTGATAAATAACATAATCACTGTTGCTGCAATGGCTGCGAGAACGATTGCTCCGATCATGACATAAGTAGCTGCTCTTGAAAACAGCTTCATCCATTCATTTCTCATCAGATTAAACATTTACAGGTTCCTCCTTTTGTTCTGATGTTACTTCAAGGAATCTGTCTTCAAGTGATTTAGCGGCTTTTGCAGCTCCAAATACAGACAATCCTTCTTCTACACACCATTTAATGATCGCCGGAATATCTTCTTTTTTACAATTGATCAGCAGATCCTCCTGTACGAGTCTGATTTCAAATGCAGGAAATGCCTGTCTCAAACGATCAGCTATTTCCACGGCATTTGAGACTTCAATTTTATAGACATGAGACTGGTTGCCGACAAAATCTTCGATCAGCTGAACATCTTTCAGTTTACCGTTTTGAATAATACCGATCCGGTCGCACATCATTTCCATCTCTGAAAGCAGGTGACTCGATACAATGACAGCCATATCCCGCTCTCTCGCAAGTCTTCTTATGTAATCACGGATTTCACGGATTCCTGCCGGGTCCAGACCGTTTGTCGGTTCATCAAGAATCAGTACCTTCGGGTCATGCAGAAGACTTTGTGCAATACCCAGGCGCTGCCTCATACCTAAAGAATAAGTTTTCACTTTATCGTTAATGCGTTTTTCAAGACCGACGAGCTTTACGACTTCATCGATTTTTTCTTTTGAGATCCCTTTATACATTCTTGAATAATGAATAAGGTTTTTATAACCGGACATAAACTTGTACATTTCAGGGTTTTCTACGATTGCACCCACGTGCTGTACCGCACCTTCAAAATCGTTTTTCACACTTTTACCGTTAACGATGATGTCTCCTGATGACACCTTCATCAGCCCCACAATCATACGGATTGTTGTTGTTTTACCTGCACCGTTCGGACCGAGGAATCCAAATACTTCACCGCTGAAAACGTTAAATGAAATGTTGTCAATAATCGTTTTGCTGCGGATCTTCTTCGTGACATGTTTTAATTCTACTACTGCCTGCTGACTCATTTTCCACTCCCCTTTTTTCTTATTACTATCTGATACGCATATAATGGAAAAAAGTTTCAGGCAAAATAAAAAAACGGCTAGATCGCCGTTTTTTATCTGACTGTTTTTATTTCAATGTCTTTTAAGAATTCTCTCATCACATAGCTTGCAGCGATTAAACCGGCCGCTGACGGTACAAATGCGTTTGATGAAGGCGGCATTTTTGCTTTTCTGATCGGAGCATTTTCTTTTCCGACTGTTTTATTAACTTCTTCACGCGTCACAATCGGACTTTCATCTGAAAAGATTACTGGAATTCCTTTTTGGATACCGTCTTTTCTCAGGTGTTTTCTGATGATCTTGGCAATCGGATCTGTATGCGTTTTTGAAATATCTGCAATCTGGAAACGTGTCGGGTCCATTTTATTTGCAGCACCCATACTTGATATAATCGGAATGTTTCTGTTCAGACATTCTTTCATCAAATGGATTTTGTATGAAATCGTATCAGATGCATCTACCACAAAATCGAGGCCATAGCTGAAGAACTCTTCATACGTTTCTTCTGTATAAAACATCTTTAGTGAATGGACTTCACATTCAGGATTGATATCTGCAATTCTCTCTTTCATCAGATCTGCCTTTGGCTGACCCACTGTTGAAAGAAGCGCAATGATCTGACGGTTAACGTTTGTAATATCCACATCGTCTTTATCTACAAGGATTAAGCGGCCGACTCCACTTCTCGCAAGGGCCTCAGCTGCAAATGAGCCGACTCCTCCGATTCCGAGAACTGCTACTGTTTTACCTTTTAGAAGATCAAGTCCCTCTGACCCGATCGCAAGTTCGTTTCTTGAAAATTGATGAAGCATGTAATCAACTCCGTTTATTGGATTTGCGCCTTTTAGAATAGCGTATTATGATGCCGGATGCAACTTAAATCCGACAAATCTGCCCGATATTAAAATAAAAACAGGCCCGGCGGATATTCCGCCGGACCTGTTCCGTATGTAAGATGTGGTAAATCCCAATTGTGCCGTTCGATGTAGGAATCTATCGTTTTGAACCCGCTCTCAGCAGGTGGGTGCCCTATTTTCAGCGTTATGCTTCCCCGCAAAGGGCGTGCAAGCAACTGAAAAACGTGAACTCCCGGATATTGAAGTGTTCGGTCAAAACTGATGGATATTAAAACGTACACATCAGGACTTACCTTGTGAAATCATCATAGCATACAGAAAATCAAAAAACAATTATTTAGATGAAAAATTATAGATTTTTCTGAAGATTCAGTGATAGCTTTAATTCGTTCAATTGTGCTTCACTTACTTCTCCAGGTGCATCGGTCAGCACGCAGCTTGCACTCGCTGTTTTAGGGAATGCAATCGTGTCACGAAGGTTCGTGCTGCCTGCAAGCAGCATGACAAGACGGTCCAATCCAATTGCAATTCCGCCGTGTGGAGGCGTGCCGTATTCAAATGCTTCAAGCAGGAAGCCAAACTGATCAATGGCCTCTTCTTTTGAAAAGCCTAGCACTTCGAACATTTTCTCCTGAATCTCACGCTCGAAAATACGGAGGGATCCGCCGCCAAGCTCATAACCATTCAGCACGATATCATAAGCCTGCGCTCTGACAGCACCCGGGTCTGTTTCAAGTAAAGACAGATCTTCTCTCACAGGCATTGTAAATGGATGGTGTGCTGCAAAATAGCGGCCTTCTTCTTCATCGTATTCAAGCAGTGGCCAGTCAGTTACCCACAGGAAGTTAAATGCTGATTCATCAATCAGGTCAAGATCTTTACCAAGCTTAGATCGAAGCGCGCCCAGCGCATCAGCAACAACTGATTTTTTATCAGCTACAAACAGCAGCAGATCTCCCGCTTCAGCACCTGCGGCTTCAGTTAATTGAGCCTGTTCGTCTTCATTGAAGAATTTCGCAATTGGGCCTGCGAAGCCTTCTTCAGTCACCTTCAGCCACGCAAGTCCTTTTGCTCCGTAACGTCCGGCAAATTCTCCAAGTGCGTCAATATCTTTACGTGAGTATTGATCTGCCGCCTGCTTGGCATTAATCAGCTTCACCTGACCGCCACCTGCTACAGCACCGCTGAACACTTTAAATCCAGAGTTCTCAACGATAGCAGATACATCAGTCAGCTCCATGCCAAAGCGTGTATCAGGCTTATCTGAACCAAAGCGTTCCATCGCATCAGTGTACGTCATACGAGGGATAGGCAGCTGAATTTCAAGTCCCTTTACATCCTTCATCATTTGATAAAGCATCTGCTCGTTCATCGTCATGATCTCTTCCTGACTCATAAAGCTTGTCTCAATATCAATCTGAGTAAACTCAGGCTGTCTGTCAGCACGAAGATCCTCATCGCGGAAGCAGCGCGCAATCTGATAATAGCGGTCAAATCCGCCAACCATTAACAGCTGTTTGAAAAGCTGAGGTGACTGCGGAAGGGCGTAAAATTCACCTTCATGTACCCGGCTTGGTACAAGATAGTCACGTGCACCTTCTGGCGTACTCTTTGTCAGCATTGGTGTTTCAACTTCAATGAACTGTTCGTCATCAAGGAAACGGCGGACAGACTTGGTAATGCTGTGACGCATTTTGAATGTATTTACCATTACAGGACGGCGCAGGTCAAGATAACGGTGCTTCAGGCGGATCTCTTCTGCTGTCTCCGCTTTATCTTCAATTGCAAATGGCGGTGTTTTAGCACTGCTCAGTACAGTCACTGCTTCAGCCTGTACTTCAATTGATCCTGTCGCAAGATTCGGGTTAACAGTTCCTTCCCCTCTTGCCTGTACTGTGCCTTCGATGCTTAATACATATTCACTGCGAATCGCTTCTGCAGTTTCAAGCGCCTCTTTTGATGTTTCAGGACTGAAGACAACCTGTACGATGCCTGAGCGATCACGCAGATCAACAAAGATCAATCCTCCAAGGTCACGTCTTTTCTGAACCCAGCCTTTTAAAGTAATTTTCTCTCCGATTGCGGCTTCCGGTACTTCACCGCAGTAAAATGAACGTCCAAACATGTGAATTCCTCCCTAAGCTTTCTCTATATATTTAATAATATTTTCAAATGGTACTTCTTCCTGTGAACCGCTATCCATGTTTTTCACTGATGCTTTACCTGCATTCAGCTCATCTTCACCAATAATCACCACATTAGCAGCATGGATCCGGTCAGCAGCTTTAAACTGCCCCTTCATTTTGCGGTTCAGATAATCAAGTTCAGCACTCAGACCCTTTCGTCGTGCTTCATATGTCAGTGAGACAGCTTTTTCTTTAGCCGCTTCTCCCATTGCAACAAAATAACAGTCAACTTTCTCATTAACCGGCAAAGACACACTTTCAGCTTCAAGCGCCGCCATCAGTCTTTCAATGCTGAGTGCAAAGCCGATTCCAGGAGATGCCGGTCCGCCGATTTCTTCAGTCAGCCCGTTATAGCGGCCGCCTCCGCAAAGCGTGGTAATCGCACCAAAGCCTTCAGCATCACTCATGATTTCAAAAGCGGTGTGATTATAATAATCAAGGCCGCGAACCAGATTAGGATCAAGCTCATAGCTGATACCCATTACATCCAGATAACGCTTCACTTTTTCGAAATAATCCTTAGATTCTTCATTCAGATAATCTTTCAGTGAAGGCGCACTTTCAATCAGTTCGTGTCCTCTGTCTTTCTTACAGTCAAGAATCCTGAGCGGGTTCTTATCCAGACGCACCTGACAATCAGAACAGAACTCATCAATTCTAGGACTGAAGTGTTCGATTAAGGCATTTTTGTGTGCGATCCTGCTCTCAGTGTCACCCAGGCTGTTCAGTACCAGCTTGATTTTCTTTAATCCAAGACGGCTGTAAAGTTCCATCGCGAGCGAAATGACTTCTGCATCAATCGCAGGATCGTCACTGCCGATTGCTTCTACGCCAAACTGAACGAACTGGCGAAATCTCCCTGCCTGTGGTCTTTCATAGCGGAACATTGGCCCTGTGTAAAAAAGTTTTACCGGCTGGACAGCATGACCGTGCATTTTGTGCTGAACATATGACCGCACAACGCTTGCTGTTCCTTCAGGACGAAGTGTCAGATTTCTGTCACCCCGGTCTTTAAATGTATACATCTCTTTTTGCACAATATCCGTTGTATCCCCCACGCCTCTTTCAAACAGTTCAGTATGTTCAAAAACAGGTGTCCGGATTTCCTTGTACTGATATTGCCGGCATAATTCAGCAGCTGCCTGCTCGATAAACTGCCAGTGTTCTGATACACCCGGTAAAATATCCTGTGTGCCTCTTGGTATATTAATTGTCACAATTGCTCCTCCTTCAACTCAACTCGAATCCGACGCAGCTGCTAAAATTAGACAGCAAAAAAATCCCGTCCCTTGTTCGAAAACAAGGGACGGGATTTTCCGCGGTGCCACCCTAATTGAAGCTTTAAGCTTCCACTTTAAGCAGTTAACGCATGCTGACGTTTTTCCCTACTGGTGTTTCAGGAAAAAACCTACAGAGTGTTCATTCAACAGGGCGATCTGTAAGTCTGCTTTCAGCCTCGGGCAGACTCTCTCTATGCATTCGTGATCCTGTTTACTGTTCTCTATCATCGGTATTCGTTCATATAATGTAATCAATCATAATCACCAGAACCAGTCTTGTCAAGAGGACGGTAAAAATGAATTGATATCTGTTATTGGGTACTGTTCTTTTCCGCTCCAATTAATAGGTGTACCATGAACATCAGCGGCTTTGACATAACATGCAATTCAAAATTACTAATGACGGTGGAATGGTTTTTACTATATGATGTTAGTAAGAATAAGTTGGGGTGATTTGATTGAAGCTGCTGCCGGTGATAATGTCAATTTTTTTAATAACTGCTCTGCTGCCTGAAACGCAGGTGCATGCAGAAGGAACTGTTGAATCTGCTTATGATAATACGCTGATCCGGGAAGGTCCCGGGCTGTCTTATCCTGCTGTTACTTCAGCGGATGAGGGTGACAGGTTTACAGAACTTCAGCGCGTCAGCGGATGGGTTGAAGTGTCTCTTGAAGAAGGATCAGGCTGGATTGCGGACTGGCTTTTAGTTGGAGCTGAACTTTCAACAGACACCTCTGAAGCACAAAGCTCTGCCGAAAGAGCGTCTGATTATAACAACAATGGTACGATTTTAGTAGACAGGTTGAATGTACGGGATGATTTTTCTTCTGAAGGTAATGTGATTGGCACATTGAATACAGGAGATCAGGTGACGATCAGTGATGAAAAATACGGATGGCTGAACATCACGACCGGTACTTTAACCGGATGGGTCAGCTCAGACTATGTGGAGTATAATGCTTTTTCCACAGTTGCTCCTTCTGAAACTCAGACTGACGATATACATATTACAGTAAATGGCTTACAGGTGCGTGCTGAACCTGACAGAAATGGTGAGGTCATCGGTTCTGTCAATTTATATGAATCTTTTACTGTCGAAGAACAATCTGAGGGCTGGCTGATGATTGAACTCGAGGATGGTCAGACCGGATGGATTGCAGAATGGTTTACTGAACGCGGGATTCACCCGGGTAGTGAAGGGACCGGTGATCCGGATGGACAAGTTACCATTATCTACAACGGTTCAAATATCAGACTGGAACCTTCTACCGATGCAGCTGTTCTCTACAAGGCCGGCGCGGGTGAATCACTTGAGGTTACAGGCGAATCAGGAGACTGGTATGAAGTCCTGATACCCGGTGGTGAACGTGGTTATATTGCTAACTGGATTGTGTCAGCAGAAGGCAAAACAGAGCCCGAAGAAGAGTTAAATGATGAGCCAGTTGAATCGATTTCAGATGCTACAATTGTAATCGATGCCGGGCATGGCGGACGTGACGGCGGTGCGATCGGCGCAGCAGGAACACTCGAGAAATCTCTTACGATCAGAACTGCCGAAGCACTGTATCATATGCTCTCAAGTACCGGAGCGAACGTCATTATGACCCGCGAAGATGACCGTCATGTAGACCTTCACAGCCGCGTTGCTTTATCAAGAGACCACAGAGCCGACGCATTTATCTCACTGCATTATGATGCTATTAATGACCGGAGCGTGAAAGGATTTACTACTTATTTTTACGGAGGACCGGATGAGGCACTCGCCGATTCTGTTCACAGCGGCCTTAGTGACAGTATGACGATTAAAAACCGCGGAATACATCACGGAAACTTCCTTGTGTTAAGAGATAATTCTGCTCCTTCTGTACTGATTGAATTAGGATTTATCAGCAACCCATCAGAAGAAGCATCAGTCAATAATGAGCGTTTTAGAGAGATCGCAGCAACCGGTATCTATAACGGACTGACTGACTATTTTTCTGGCGGGAATTAAAAAATCCGGGACATCTGATTGTGATGTCCCGGATTTTTTCAGCTTTCGACGATCAGTGTGACCGGACCGTCATTGACAAGCGAGACGTCCATCATCGCGCCGAATACGCCCGTTTCCACCCTGAGGCCTTTATCTTTTAATAAGTCGTTGAACTTTTCATACAGCGGCTTTGCGTGGTCAGGTTTTGCTGCGTTCATAAAGTTTGGTCTTCTGCCTTTTTTCGTATCGCCATAAAGCGTAAATTGGGAGATAGATAAAATTTCTCCTCCCTGATCGAGAACAGAATGATTCATTTTTCCGTCGCTATCTTCAAAAATACGCAGATTGGCAATTTTCTCAGCAACATACTCGCAGTCAGATTCATGATCGTTCTGACTGATGCCGACTAAAAGCACCAGCCCGCTGCTGATTTCTCCTTCAACTTGACCTTCTACCGTTACTCTTGCTTCTTTGCTTCGCTGAACAACTACTTTCAAAGTAATGACCCCCCCTGGCTAATTTACAATTCTCTGCACAGCATAAATGTCAGGAATCTGTTTTATCCGGTCAACAACTCTTTGCAGGTGAGTCACATTCTGAATCATAATAGACATATTGATCGTTGCCATTTTATTGCGGTCGCTTTTACCGCTGACAGCTGAGATATTTGTTTTTGTCTCATTTACTGCCTGCAGCACTTCATTCAGCAGACCTCTTCTGTCATAACCGGAAATTTCTATATCAACGTTATACTCTTTCTTGTTTTCAGTTGTGCCTTCCCACTCAACCGGTATGAGTCTGGCTTCAGAATCACCCTGTATATTAGGGCAATCGCTTCTGTGAACAGATACACCGCGTCCTCTTGTAATAAAACCGATAATCTCATCACCCGGTACAGGACTGCAGCATTTAGATAATCTGACTAATAAATTATCAATGCCTTTGACAGTGACACCTGCATCCTTTTTCTTTTTAACAGAAGGCGGTTTAATGTCAGCCATTGCTTTTTCAAGCGTATCTTCTTCATCACGAAGCTTTCTCAGTCTGTCTGTCAGACGGTTTGCGATCTGTGCACCTGTGATGCCGCCGTAACCGACTGCTGCGTATAAATCATCCTCACTTGAGAAGTTATACTTTTCATACACACGCTTCATGTTTTCTTCAGTCAGAACCTCTTTCGGAGAAAAATCAAGCGCACGGATCTCTCTGTCTACAGACTCCCTGCCCTTATCAACATTTTCATCCCGTCTCTGCTTTTTGAAAAATGCTTTAATCTTATTTTTCGCCTGAGATGTCTGAGCAAGCTTCAGCCAGTCCTGACTTGGACCATAAGAGTGCTTAGATGTCATAATTTCTATAATATCACCTGTTTTAAGCGGTGAGTCGAGCGGTACCATTTTTCCGTTCACCTTTGCACCGATCGTTTTGTTCCCGATCTCAGAGTGAACGCGATAAGCAAAATCAATCGGCACTGAACCTGCAGGCAGCTCCATCACATCACCTTTAGGCGTAAAAACATAGACCATATCAGAAAACAGATCAAACTTAAGTGCATCCATGAATTCTTCAGCATCTGAAGAATCCTGCTGGAACTCAAGAATTTCCCTGAACCATGTCAGCTTTTTTTCAATTGTCTGTTTGCTGTCTTCGTTAATGACTGTACCTTCTTTGTATGCCCAGTGTGCCGCCACACCGTATTCAGCAATACGATGCATGTCAGCAGTTCTGATCTGGACTTCAAGCGGATCCCCTTTTGGCCCGATAACAGTTGTGTGGAGAGACTGGTACATATTCGGTTTTGGCATGGCAATATAGTCTTTGAATCTGCCGGGCATCGGTTTCCAGCACGTATGAATAATGCCTAGCACTGCATAGCAATCTTTAATACTGTCCACGATAACGCGCACAGCAAGCAAGTCATAGATCTCATTGAACTGTTTATTCTGAACAGCCATTTTTTTATAAATTGAATAGATATGCTTTGGTCTGCCGACAATATCTACATCGATCCCAACATCTTTTACCTGCTGCTGTATTTCAGTAATAACCTCATCGACATACTCTTCACGTTCATTACGCTTTTTTTTCATCAGATTAACGATCCGGTAGTATTGCTGCGGATTCAGGTACCTGAGTGATGTATCTTCAAGCTCCCACTTAATAGTGGAGATAC
Source organism: Jeotgalibacillus alimentarius (assembly GCF_000829445.1). Lineage (GTDB taxonomy): Bacteria > Bacillota > Bacilli > Bacillales > Jeotgalibacillaceae > Jeotgalibacillus > Jeotgalibacillus alimentarius. The sequence continues at coordinate 165,341 of NZ_JXRQ01000008.1, read as the reverse complement.
CGAGTCTGTGTGCGAGTGGAGCGAAAATCTCCAGCGTTTCATTTGAAATCCGGATTTGTTTTTCTACCGGCATATGCTTCAGCGTTCTCATATTATGAAGGCGGTCAGCAAGCTTGATCAGGATTACTCTGATATCCTGCGCCATCGCGATAAACATTTTACGATGGTTTTCAGCCTGCTGCTCTTCCTTGGATTTATATTTAATTTTACCGAGCTTCGTGACGCCGTCCACCAGCATGGCAACTTCTTCATTGAACTTTTCTGTCAAATCTTCATAAGTAAAAATTGTATCTTCAATTACATCATGAAGAAACCCTGCTGCAACGGTTGACGGGTCCATTTGAAGTTCAGCCAGAATGCCTGCAACCTGGACAGGGTGGATGATATAAGGCTCACCTGATTTTCGGAACTGTTCTTTATGAGCTTCTTCAGCCAGCTGGTAAGCTTTCTTCACAAACTCCACCTGACTTTTATTCATATAACTTGCGGTAATCCCGAACACTTCTTCAACGGTAAGCACCCGATCATTTGCCATACGATTTATCACCTTTATCATGTTTAGTAGTTTTGAGTATTGTTTCTATTATTAATAAAAAATCAATTTATGTAAAGCCATTAGCGATAATTCATCCAATCAGAAAGAAATATATGAAAAAGAGCCCTGTATCAAGGACTCTTTAAGCAATTATACATTAAAATTCCATCAGGCGCAGCATGTCATATCCGTTCAGCTTCTCACGGCCGTCTAAATATGAAAGTTCGATCAGGAATGCACATCCTGCTACAACGCCGCCAAGCTCTTCTACAAGCTTGATTGTCGCTTCAATTGTACCGCCTGTAGCAAGCAGGTCATCAGTAATCAGTACGCGCTGTCCCGGCTTAATTGCATCTTTATGAATCGTCAGAACATCTTTACCATATTCTAATCCATAATCAACTTTAACCGTTTCACGCGGAAGCTTTCCTTCTTTTCTTACTGGAGCGAATCCTACTTTCAGTGCATAAGCAACCGGACAGCCGATAATAAATCCGCGCGCCTCAGGTCCCACGACCAGGTCAATGTGCTTTTCCTTAGCGTATTCTACAATCTGATCTGTAGCGTAGCTGTAAGCTTCACCGTTATCCATTAATGTCGTGATATCCTTGAACCGCACGCCTTCTTTCGGCCAGTCTTCTACAATTGTCACGTATTGCTTTAAATCCATACCTTTTCCTCCTCAGGTTGCGCCCAACCGGAACGCTGTTCAAACCATTTTTTCAATTCATGAAATGATGAATATAATAATTCCTGCTCAAGCTCAGCAAGACGCTTTTTCGCTTCATAAGCAGGGGACTCTGACAGGTCACGTTTCTGTAATTGCTCGTTAAGCGAAATGAATCCATCGTTTATTGTAACAAAATCAAGCTCAAAAAACACCTTTGTCATAAAATTAATTGTGTCTAATGACCAACCTTTATGAGAGGCAAGTGCCTGTCCATGCTGTGCCATGTGAAATGTTTTTCTTTTTTTCAAAAAAGCAAAGAACCATGCAAAATCCTCCCGCTTGGGGGTTGAACTGAAAAATTGAGGATCTTCGATATAAAAATGAGCGTAAATTCTTGATGGTGCTGAATCCTGCAGTAGCGCTTCAAGCAGATTTGCATCCTCAGGAAGGTCCAGCAGCACAACAGATCTCCCATCAGTATTTAACTCATTTGCTTCCTCTATTGTGTTGATCAGTTTTACATCATGTCCACTCAGTACCTGATTAAACCGTTCAAACGCTTTCTCCTGATAAGCGATCACAATCGAATCTGACGGGATGGTAGGCGCCCATCTTGTCGGCTGCGCAATACCTCGAATATCAAACAGCTGCCATTCATTAACTCTGATATCCCGCACAAACAGCTGCGGCTTTTTCATATTATTCCATTCATTGATCGAAAGCTCCCCGATTAAATCAAGCTTGGCGATCGGTGAAATCTGATCTGCTATTTCACCCATTCCAAACGCAATCGCATCAAGCGTCTGGTCCCCATGTTTCACTGACAGCTTCAGGTGATTTTGTCCTGCACCGATTTTTCTGATCGACGCAATATCTGTCTGCTCAATCAGCACTTTAGGTTTAGGATTTTTCATACCAAACGGCGCAAGCATTTGAAGCTGCATAATGGCATCCAGATCAATCTCTTCGATTGACGCCTTCACATCAATTCCCGTCACCGGAATAAAGTCTTCATCTTTCATCTGTTCAGCCTGCTGATTCAGGTTCGCTCTTAATTCATCAATGTCATCAATTTGAAGCGTCATACCTGCGGCCATTGGGTGCCCGCCAAAATGTGGAAGTATCGCACGGTTTTCTGATAGTTCTTTGAACATATTAAACCCTTCAATACTTCTCGCAGATCCTTTTGCAGTGCCTTTTTCCGGATCTTCACACAGAATAATGACCGGTCTGTAGAACTTTTCAACAAGCTTTGACGCCACAATACCGACGACACCCGGATTCCAGCCGGTCTTTGAGATGATCAGCACACGGTCATCTTTATATTGCGATTCTGCAATTTCCATTGCTTCTTTTGCAATATCTGCAACAATTGCCTGACGCTCTTTATTCATCGCATCGATTTCAATAGCAAGACCTTCAGCCGCCTGCGAGTCATCTGTCATAAGCAGGTCAACCGCCGGAGCAGCATCAGAAAGTCTACCTACTGCATTTATGCGGGGACCAATTGCAAAGCCCACAGTCTCTTCATCCGCTTCACTGAGTGTAGCGCCTGACTTTTTAAGCAGCGCGTGAAGTCCTTTACGTTCAGTTGCACGCAGCTGTTTCAGTCCTTTTTGAACGAGCAGACGGTTTTCACCAGTCAATGGCACCAGGTCGGCGATCGTCCCGATTGCTACAAGGTCCAGCAGTTCTTCAGGAACGTCCTTTAAAAGAGCATGCGCAAGTTTGAATGCCACCCCTACACCAGCAAGTTCTCTGAAAGGATAAGTTCCGTCCTTCAGGTTAGGGTGAATAATGGCGTATGCATCGGGAAGTTCCGGCCCGGCTTCATGGTGGTCAGTTATTATCAGATCTATTCCAAGGTCCTTGAGTAATCCAGCTTCACTGACACCTGAAATACCATTATCGACTGTGATGATCAGACTGTACCCTTTCTCAGCAGCTTTTTGGAAAGCTTCTTTATTCGGGCCATAGCCTTCAGTAAAACGGTTCGGTATATAAAAATCAGGTTCTGCACCCATTGCCTGAAGTGCACTCAGCATCACTGATGTACTTGTAACTCCGTCAGCATCATAATCACCGTAAATCAGAATAGATTCACGGTTATTTACTGCACGATTAATCCGCTCGACAGCTTTTTTCATATCGTTGAAAAGAAATGGATCGTGGAATTCCTTTTTACCAGTATGTAAAAAATCAGCTGCTTCTTCAGCACTGGTCATACCTCTTTGTACGAGTAATTTTGCAATAAAAAGCGGAATGTTAAGTTCAGCTGCAAGCTTTTCATTTTCAGCCGCGCTGCTTTCCCTAACATTCCATCTTGTTTTAGACGTTAACATAGTTTCACCTCTTCAGATGTCTTCATTATACATGAGCATGTGTCATGATTCAATGAACCAAAAAGGTGACAATGAATTATTCAGCTGCAGAATCACCTGCTGAATCAGGTGCAGTTTTACGGTATTCCTGCCTGCTTGGAAGTTCACCAGCATTGGCTTTCTGAGCTTCAGTCAGCTGCTCATTTAACTGCTTATTTTCCGCTTCAAGATGCTTTACTTTTCTTTGGGCGATAAATAACCTGAACAAACCGACAGACCCCATAATGATACCACCCATTAATACTGAGCCTAGGATGACAAGAATCAGTGGCAGCTGTGCTTCTGAGAATCCGAAATTCACTGTTACAGGATCAACGTTGATCACAGCAAAAATCGCAACAATAAGTGCAAAAACAATTCCTAAAATTAAAGTCCATTGAAATTTCACCTGTGTGACCTCCTTTTTTAATGGCTTTACCCTTTTTAAGGAGGGTTTACTCCTACGGTTGCACCTCCAGCTATATAAAAAACCGGGACAGAATTAACTGTCCCGGTTCTCACATTATACGACTGGTTCGTCAGTCCATTCTTTTTTCTCTTTATACGTAATCAGTACGCCTTTCTTTTTCAGCTGGCGTTTTTTCAGCACATACCACAGTTGTGCTGCGATGAATACTGATGAGTACGTACCCGCGATCAGACCGACCAGCAAGGCAATTGAGAAGTTCAGGATAGAAGTTGCACCGAATACAATCAGCGCCACTACTACAAATACTACGGTCAGAACCGTGTTCACTGAACGGCCGAGCGTTTGTCTGAGTGACTTATTGACAATCAGCGCAAGCTCCTCTTTTTTCTCAATACGCTTCATCTTACGCATGTTTTCCCTTATCCGGTCAAAGGTAACGATGGTATCGTTGATCGAGTAACCGATAACAGTCAACACGGCTGCGATGAAAGTAATATCCACTTCAAGTCTTGTGAGACTGAAGATCGCAATAATAAAGAATGCATCATGGACCAGCGCTACGATTGAAGCAGCTGCCATCTGCCACTCAAAACGGAGTGTTACGTACAGAATAATACCAAGTGATGCGATTGCTACAGCCTTCATAGCATTTTGAGCCAGCTCTTCACCAATCACAGGGTTAACTGTAGAAATATTAGGATCAGATCCATATTCCTCAGTAAAGTAATTTCTCAGATCAGCAATTTCTTCCTGGCTGAGTTCTTCAGAAAATCTTGCTACTCCTATCTCCTGATTGTTACCTGAAATCACGACATTGGAAGCTTCATATCCTGCAGCTTCGATATCCTCTGCAAAAGATTCATTTGTCAGAGGTGTTTCTGACAATACTTCCATACGTGAACCTTCTGTAAACTCAATACCAAGATTCAACCTGAATGCGAGCAATACAGCAAGTCCGGCAACAAGTAGAACGGCCGAAAGGATAAAGAATTTCTTCCGGATTTTCACAAAGTCAAAGCGGTCAAACTTTGTTGGAAGATCAAGAGAATCAGGCTCTTCCTCTTCATTATATTCAAGGATTTCGGATTTTTTTACACCAAACCAGCCTTTACGCTGATCAAGGAATTTACTTCTCACCCACAGGCTCATAAAGAGTCTTGTACCAAATACTGCTGTAATGAAACTTGTCACAATACTGATTAAGAGCATCGTCGCAAAGCCTTTTACAGAACTAGTACCAAAAGTAAATAGTACAATTCCTGCAAGCATAGTCGTCACGTTCGCATCCACAATCGTCAGCAGTGATGAACTGCTTCCTTTTTTCCAGGCTTCACGAACCGACCTGCCGACTCTTAATTCTTCTTTCATCCGCTCATATGTGATGATATTAGCATCAATCGCCATACCAACACCCAGGATAAGTGCTGCAATACCAGGGAGTGTCAGCACCCCATTCAGCCAGTCAAAAATCAGCAGAATCAAATAAATATATACTGAAAGTGTGACTACTCCGATGAATCCAGGGAAGCGGTAGTATGCAATCATAAACAGGAAGATCAGCGCAACACCGACAATCCCTGCTAAAATTGTCTGTTCCATTGCCATCAGACCAAATGACGCACCTACTGAAGTTGAGTAAACCTCTTCAAGTTCAACCGGCAGTGAACCGGCACTTAGCAGGTCAGCAAGGTTGTTGGCTTCTTCAAGTGTGAAGTTACCTGTAATGGTTACTGTATCTGTATTCAGCACCTGACTCACATTCGGCGCTGAAATAAATTTCGGATCTTCTTTTGTTACTTCCTCTGCGTATGAATCTCCTTCTTCATAATCCAGCCAGATCACCAGCTGATTCTGTGGAGCCATCGCAAGAATTTCCTCAGTAATCTGTCCGAACTGATCTGCGTCCTTCAGTTGAACCTGAACAATTGGCGCATTGGTATCAGGGTCAAACGTTTGTGTAGCGCCACCCTCTACCAGGTCTGCCCCTGTCATTTTTATCTCATCGTTGACATCACGGAATGTCAGATTGGCTTCAGTTGAAAGAATCTCTCTTGCCTGATTCTGATCTTCAACCCCTGCAAGCTGAACACGGATTCTGTTCCCGTCTTCAACCTGAATGACAGGCTCACTTACACCGAGTACGTTCACACGGCGGTCAAGTGCTTCAGCTGTATCCGAGACAACATCCGGTGTGATCTTCTGACCTTCTTCAGCCGGTTTTACTTCGTATAGCACTTCAAATCCACCCTGAAGGTCCAGACCAAGTTTGATGTTATTTAAAATCGAATTGGATGTCAGTCCAATCGTGCCGCCTATTAGTATGACTAATAGAAAAAATGCGACAATCCTGCTGCGTTTAATCATTATGTAAAAATCCTCCTCATATATATAGTTTCAAGATGGCAGAAACTATATATGAACTTCCCGTGTGTTGTAACAGGTCTGTAATTGTACTGAAATTTCAGCAACAGACTTATTATGTATTACTTCCCTATTGGTGTCAACGCACCCTCTGATATTGTCAGTTAATGTTCATCATTCGGGTTTCCATGGAGCAGCAGATTTAATTCTTCATCTTCCAAACCTGTTCTGCCTGCTGTCTGCTTATACTCTTCATTGGTCATAAAGTTCATATAGTCTCCTGCTTTGACCTGAAGGATTTCCTGGACAACTTTGTGAAGCCTGAAGCTTTCTGTTTCTCTTTTCCATTTTTTCTGTGTCAGGTAACGCCAGATGTTTTCAGGTGTGGCGGTATCGTATCCATAGAGCCTGAGTTCCTGTGCTTTGCTGATCAGCGCAGGACCGATCACAGGAAAAGCTTCTTCATAACTGGTATGCTGGTTCATTCTTTTACTCCTTTCGAATTTAATGGCATAGCGATACTTTGTTCATGCATATGATTGATTGTATCTAAAATAAGTGTGTTTGAGAAGATGGAGGATCAAGTGTCTAAGCTGATTAAAGGTACTTTACTGCTGATGGCTGCTGCGTTAGTGACAAAAATTCTAGGCTTTGTACATAGGATTATACTTGCAGACCTGGCTGGGGAAGAAGGCGTAGGACTATACATGATGACTTTTCCTGCACTGGTGCTGGCTATTACGGTGACACAGATTGGACTCCCGATCGCGATTTCAAAATATGTCTCTGAAGCTACAGCCAGCCGGAATGAACGTGAGATCCGTAACATTTTATCTGTATCACTCTGGATCACTGGTACTTTAGCGATGATCCTTACGCCTATCCTGTTTTTTACAGCACCTTTTATTTCGACTTCTCTTTTAAATGATGAGCGAACACTTATCCCATTTATCGCTGTGCTTCCTGTCATACCAATCGCGGCTTTTTCAGCAGTTGTCCGCGGATATTTTATGGGGAGACAGCAGATGGGTGTTACTGCTGTCGGTTCGGTTCTAGAACAGGCGGTCAGAATTGTGCTGCTGATGGCAGCTGTCGGGTTTTTGAGCTCTAAAGGAGCAGCGTATGCAGCAGGCGGCGCGATGCTTGCAGCTGTTGCGGGGGAATTATGCTCACTGCTATTTTTACTGATCATGTTTAAAAGAAGAAATCAAAAAACTGCAGAAAAAGCTGACCAGTCATTTCGTTATACTGCAGGCAAACTTCTCAATATTGCACTGCCGAGCGCCGGAAGCAGATTTGCAGGTTCTGTTGCATGGTTTTTAGAACCCGTTATCGTTATGAAATGTCTTGTTTTCACCGGGATGGCTGCGACTGCTGTTACTGCAGATTACGGTTTATTGACAGGCTTTATTCTCCCTGTGCTGCTGTTACCGTCTTTTATTACAGTGTCTCTCAGTATGGCACTGGTGCCTTCAATCAGTGAAGCCAGGGCGCTGTCTCAGGAGAGTACCGTACTATACAGAATCAATCAGGCACTTCGGCTTTCAGCTGTTACTGGCACCCTGTGCTGCCTGCTGTTATTTCTTGAAGGAAAAACAATATTAGTTTTGTTATACGGATCAGATAAAGGAATTGAGTTACTCAAACTGATGTCACTGTTTTTCATCTTTTATTATTATCAGGGCCCTCTTCATGCAGTATTACAGGCTTTTGAAGCTGCAGGCAAAGCAATGATGAACAGTATCACCGGTTCTGTTATTAAACTGGCAGCAATGGCAGGTCTGATGATTTATCTGGAGAGTATTACAGGTGCAGCAATCGGACTTGTGATAGGCACAGCTGCAGTTACTTTTATGCACTTTCATACGGTCAGGAAATTGTGTCATATGCCGCTTCCCGTCGGTCAATACGGAGCAATATGCCTGGTTACAGCATGCTGCTGGCTGATACATAGCGGTATTGCAACGATGGATGCCCCGGTCAGAATTCTGGTCATCATCATCATTTATATGTTCCTGGCTTCCAGGGTTCAATTAATACAGCGTGGAGACTGGTCGTTCATTCACACGCTCAGGAGGAACTGATATACCATTCACCGTCTTCATACGTACAGAAAAAGATTGTCTTTAAGTGATCATAGCCCTGCTTTTTCATTTCACTTCTCAGCCAATTCTCATCTTTTCCTATTAAAGCAAGGTGCCTGCTCTGAATTCTTCCGTCCATAATCAGAGGGAGAGAAAGTTGTCCGGCACTGCGCTCTTTTCTCAGTACGGATAAAGTGCCTGATGGTTCGAGGATTGCAAATGAAACTTCCTGAAGATCAAATACCTCTTTCTCTCTCAATTGCTGCATCAGATCATCCATGTTGTACCGGTTTTTTCTCATTTCATTCACTACAATTTCTCCATTATGAATAAGAATAGACGGCCTTCCATCCATCAGGTCCCTGAACTTCTTCGATTTCAGTGAGAACCAGGATAAAAGAATTTGCAAAAGCATCAATAAGATCATTGGAAATACAGCTTGCATCAGGCTCAGCTCCGTGTCTTCAATTGCAAAAGCAGCCATTTCGGCAATCATCATAAAGACAATCAGGTCAAGAAGACTCAGTTCTCCAATCTCCCTTTTACCCATGACACGGAATATAACCAGAATCAGCAAATACAGGGTAACCGCCCTGAATCCAATCAGACTGTACATCTCTAACATGGGCACACCACCTTTACTCAAATAGTGTGTGCGAAAAAGTGATTTCAATTACATGAGATGATTAAGGAGGGAATTTTTTATGGTCGTGTGGAAAAAAACGGCAGGAGGGATTGCAGCAGCTGTCGTCATATTCTTTCTCATTGCCGCTGTCTATTCGGCTATTGCAGCCACGCTGCTTCATTTTACTGATCTATCTGAGCTTTCTATGGAAAAATGGCACGGAATGACCGGTGCAGCCGCAGTTTTGATCGGGAGCACGGCAGGAAGCGCCTATGCAGGTCAAAAAGGAATGTATATTGGATGTCTGACTGCTGGAATCGTGATTGCCATCTCTCTATTGTTTAATGATGCGACCTTTGAATGGTCACAGCTGATCCATTACGGACTTTTTTTAGCATGCGGGATCACAGGCGGGATTATCGGGGTGAATGTCAGAGGTCCAAAAGAAAAATAAAAAAGCTGCAGCTGCAGCTTTTTTTATTGACTATTACATTGCTGAATCTTTTTCCACTACTTCACGAACTGCATTGCGGTCATAAGTCAACCGGCTTCCATCTCCACACTTAACGACAACCTGACCTTCATCAAGTGCATCAATAATTCCGTGAAGACCGCCAATCGTGACGATTTTATCACCTTTACTTAAGCTGCTTTGCATTTCCATTACTTTTTTCTGACGCTTCTGCTGAGGACGGATTAAGAAAAGGTACATTAAACCGAACATCAGAATCAGTGGCAGTAAAGTTACGATCATATCCATAACGCTAAACTCCCCCTTTCTTTCATATATCTATTAAAAGTTTTTTGCATTCGGCTGGTTGAAACCGTACTGTTCAAAAAACTCTTCACGAAAGTCTCCCAGTCTGTCTTCTTTAATTGCCTGGCGGACATTCCCCATTAAGTTTATCAGAAAATGCAGGTTATGATAAGTCGTAAGTCTAATTCCGAACGTTTCTTCACATTTAATCAGGTGTCTGATATACGCTCTTGAATAATTCTTACAGACATGGCAATCACAGTTAGGATCAATCGGTGAAAAATCACGCGCATATTTCGCATTTTTCACAACGAGTCTTCCTTCGCTCGTCATCAGTGTACCGTTTCTTGCAATACGTGTAGGCAGTACGCAGTCGAACATATCAATACCGCGCATCGCACCGTCAATCAGTGAGTCAGGCGATCCGACGCCCATTAAATAACGCGGTTTGTCTTCTGGCAGCCACGGTGTTGTGAATTCCAGCACGCGGTTCATCACATCTTTAGGCTCACCTACTGACAGACCTCCAACCGCATAACCCGGAAAGTCCATTGAAACAAGATCTTTGGCACTCTGACGGCGCAGGTGTTCATACTCTCCACCCTGAACAATCCCAAAAAGTCCCTGGTCCTCAGGACGATTATGAGCCTGCAGGCAGCGCTCTGCCCATCTAGTCGTACGTTCAACTGAATCTTTCATATACTTTTCTTCAGCAGGATAAGGCGGACATTCATCAAAAGCCATCATGATGTCCGAACCAAGTGCATTCTGGATTTCCATCGCTTTTTCAGGGCTTAAGAACAGCTTGTCACCATTAATATGATTCCTGAAATGAACGCCTTCTTCCTGAATATTACGGAACTTACTTAGTGAAAACACCTGAAAGCCGCCTGAATCTGTTAAAATCGGACGGTCCCAGTTCATGAATTTATGCAGGCCGCCTGCTTCTTTGATAATATCGTGACCCGGACGAAGCCACAGGTGATACGTATTACTCAGGATGATCCCTGCATTTAGTTCCTTCAGATCTTCAGGAGACATTGTTTTTACCGTGGCCATTGTACCTACAGGCATAAATGTCGGTGTCTCAAATGACCCGTGCGGTGTATGGACAATCCCAAGTCTCGCTCCTGTTTGTTTACATGTTTTTATATGTTCATATCTGATTGCACTCAAAGATGTTTCCCCTCTCTATTTGATCAGCATGGCATCGCCAAAGCTGAAAAACCTGTACTTTTCCTCTACTGCTGCACGGTAAGCAGCAAGCGTGTTTTCCCTGCCTGCCATGGCACTGACAAGCATAATCAGCGTGGACTTTGGCAAATGGAAGTTTGTCAGCAGCACGTCTGACGCTTTAAATGTGTATCCCGGATAAATAAAAATATCTGTCCAGCCTGATTGAGGTTTAAAAATTCCTTTTTCATCAGCGATCGTCTCAAGTGTCCTTGTTGACGTTGTGCCGACAGTGATGATCCGTCCCCCGTTTTCACGCGTACGATTCAACAGCTCCGCATTTTCTTCAGACAGCTGATAATATTCGCTATGCATATCATGCTCTTCAATAGAATCTACTGAAACGGGTCTGAATGTACCAAGTCCTACATGCAGCGTGATAAAAGCAATGTTAACACCTCTTGATCTGATTTCATCAAGAATTTCCTCCGTAAAATGCAGACCGGCAGTCGGTGCTGCTGCTGAGCCACGTTCTTTGGCAAATACAGTCTGGTAGCGGTCTTTATCATCAAGCTTCTCCTTTATATAAGGAGGAAGCGGCATATCACCAAGCTGATCAAGCAGCTCATAAAAAATGCCATCATATTTATATTCAAGAATACGTGCACCCTGATCGCCTGTTTCAATACATTCAGCAGTCAGCAGGCCGTCTCCAAAAGTAATCACAGTACCAGGCTTTATTCTTTTAGCAGGTTTCACGAGTGTTTCCCACGTATCCCCTTCAATTTGCTTCAGTAACAGAACTTCAATGGCTGCACCTGTTTCTGTTTTTTCCCCAATCAATCTTGCCGGCAGTACTTTTGTGTCGTTAAGTACAAGGCAGTCTCCTTCATGGAGATAATCAAGTATATGGGTAAACGATTGATGCTCTACTTGTCCCGTTTCTTTATCAAGCACCATCAGTCTGCTTGATGTACGATCTTCAAGTGGAACCTGTGCGATCAGTTCCTCAGGAAGGTCAAAATCAAAATCATTAATATTCATCTGTCTGCAACTCCTTACCTGAACCTTCCGATTAAAAAGAAGATTCCTGTCAAAATTAAACTGATTAAAATTGATGTGACGATTGGAAAATAAAATGTCATGTTTTCCTTTTTAATCACAATATCACCCGGCAGCCTGCCAGCCTTTATAAACTGCAGAAGAAATCCCGCTACCAGCAATGCAGCTCCTGCAATCATCAGCATTTTCGGCAGTGTCATTCAGGCACCTCCAGATTAAAGTGTTCATACACAAGGTGTGTAGCAATTCTTCCACGCGGTGTGCGCTGCAAAAATCCGATTTGCAGGAGGTAGGGTTCATATACATCTTCTATCGTAGAAGATTCTTCCCCAATACTTGCTGCGATTGTATCAAGACCAACAGGACCGCCTCTGAAGCGTTCGATAATTCCTCTTAACAGCTTATGATCTATATGGTCAAGACCGAGCTGATCAACCTGCAGCAATTCAAGTGAAGCCTGCGCGATCGGAAGGGTAATGTCACCATTTCCTTTCACCTGTGCATAATCTCGCACTCTTCTCAGCAGGCGGTTTGCGATACGCGGTGTTCCCCTTGATCTGCGAGCGATTTCAGCAGCTCCTGAATCATCTATTTCTGTATTGAATATATCAGCTGAACGATTTACAATCTCCTGCAGCTGTTCAATGTTATAATACTCCAGTCTGCTGAGCACGCCGAACCTGTCTCTTAATGGAGCTGAGATTGCCCCTGCACGGGTCGTCGCTCCTACTAATGTAAACGGAGGCAGGTCAAGTCTTACTGATCTTGCGCTCGGACCGGTCCCAATCACAATATCGAGACAGAAATCCTCCATTGCAGGATATAAAACTTCTTCGATCGCTCTTGGCAGACGGTGAATTTCATCTATAAACAACACATCACCAGGCTCCAGTGCTGTCAGGATCGCTGCAAGATCACCTGCTCTTTCAATCGCAGGCCCTGCTGTTGTTCTGAGGTTCACACCCATTTCATTTGCGATGACGGCAGCAAGCGTCGTCTTACCAAGACCCGGGGGACCATACAGAAGAACATGGTCAAGGGTCTCCTGACGGTTTTTAGCTGCTTCAATATAGATTGATAAATTCTTTTTCACCTGATCCTGACCGATATACGTCTCTAACAGCTGAGGTCTGATCGTTTGTTCCAGTGACTCATCTTCTATATTTGCTTCCCCTGATAATATCCGCTCTTCCATCTAATCCCTCCTTACTTCAGCTTCAGCATGAGCTGAAGACCTTTTTTAATATACTGATCTGTCGTTAACGATTCTTTTTGTAATACAGGTCTGATTTTCTTCACTTCACGTTCTGAATACCCCAACGCCTGCAGTGCCATAACTGCCTCATCAAGCGCTGTATCATCCAGCCCCTTTTCTTTTGCGGGATCTGTGAAAAGGTTAGGGAAATAATCCGGAACCACATCCTGCAGCTTTCCTTTGAGGTCGAGAATAATCTGTCTGGCTGTTTTTTTCCCTACTCCAGGGAACTTTACAAGCAGTGTCTCATTCTCTTCTTCAATCGCCTGGATGACCTGTTCCGGTGCACCGGATGCAAGGATGGCAAGTGCCCCCTTAGGACCGATTCCTGAAACATTTAAAAGTTTCGTAAACAGCAGCTTCTCTTCCATAGACGGGAAGCCAAACAGTGTGAGCTGGTCTTCCCTGACGTGCTGATACGTAAATACCTGCACAGTTTCACCCTGCTTTGAAGACATCACAATAGGATTAGGCATAAAAATTTTATAGCCTAACCCGTTATGGTCAGAAACGATATACTCTGTTGAAATATATGTAATTTCACCTTTTATATATTCATACATATTGAACTCTTCCTTTCAATGCAACCTTCATTGTAACACAGTTTCAGTGGATCTAGTGTCTGACATTTTCGCCATACCGGATCTGATGTGCGGGTTGGTTATATGAAACATCTGTTCTATTTTATCATGTAGCCTGCAGGTTTTCAGCAAAAGAAAAAACAGCCGCACAGGCTGTTTACTGAACTTCTGCATATCCGCTCCATTCTAAAAGTGGAGACAGTTTTTCAGTTCTCGTTCTCAGGGTGATTTCTTCTTTGTTCATATCAATGATCTGCCAGTCATTGTATTGTGAAAAGAAGTCTTCCATTGCTTCATACGACTCTTGTCTCGTTTCAAATGATTTTTCACCATCTCCGTAGACGGTCTCTATTGATAATGTCAGTGTGAGCGCTGATGCCTGAGTGGTAAAGCATGCAGACAGTGTGAAAATGAATAAGATGAACAACGTTTTAACCATTCGACCCTCTCCTTAATTGCATGTTAAGGTTAGGGTTTGATTAATGACTATTTTTATTCATTCTTAGAATGGCCCTCTGTAAGGGTACGGCTGATGACACGGGCAGCAGCAGTGGGGCATCGGGTGACACCAGGGCTCCATCATATGATGTTCCGGAGCCGGCATCATCATTTGCGGCATTTGCTGCATCTGAGGCATTAACTGCATTTGGGGCATTTGCTGCATGTGTGGCATACAATTCATTTGCGGCATTACCTGCTGTGCTTGAGGTGCTTTTTTACAGGTGCAATATTTTTGTTCAGGTTCTTTCCACATCTTAATGGGTTCTGCTTTAGGCATTTTAGGCGGCTCTGCTATTTTTGGTGCTGTCTGCATTTTAGGTACTTCCTGCATTTTTGGCATTTCAGGCATTTTTGGTATTTCAGGCATTTTAACAGCCTTTGGCATAACCATATTTTTATAAGGCATTTCAAAATCTTCAGGCAGAAGCGGATAAGCAGGTTTATTGTTAGCATACGGGTGCATATATTCTTCTTTTTCAACTGATTTGCCGGCTGGTATTTTAATTTTCATGCCGGGCATGATCATATCAGGGTCTGCTAATTGTGTATTCACTGCCTTCAGTTCCTCAAAAGACACCTGGTAGTTTTTCGCAATTGTCCAGAGGGTATCACCTTTTTGCACAACGTGAATTTTCATCTTGCCACCTCCATCATTCATTCTATATATCCTATGAAGTAAATGGATTTATGATACAATACTTTCAGAATGATCGATGAAAGAAGGGTAATCTATGCCAAGTGACCGCCAGAAAATCGGAGAAGCGAGAAGAGAAAAAATTTTACATACACTTAGACAATCTGTTGGACCAATCACAGGACGTGCGCTTGCAGCAGAGATGAATGTGAGCAGACAGGTGATTGTCAGTGATATCAACTTACTCAAAGCTGGTAATGAGCCAATACTGGCAACGAGCCAGGGCTATTTATATATGCCTGCACAACCAGCGAGCAGAGTTTCAAGGTTGATGGTCTGCAGACATACAGCCGAACAGACAGAAGAAGAATTATTACTGATTGTCAAACACGGCGGAATTGTAAAAAATGTGATGATCGAACATCCTGTGTACGGGGAAATGACAGCTTCACTGATGCTGCATAACGCGACTGAGGTCAGACGATTTATCTATGAGCTTGCTTCTTCAGATTCGACTCTTCTTTCAGTGCTGACTGACGGGGTTCATATGCATGAGGTGGAAGCTGAACATAATGCTGTGTTAGATCGTATTGAAGAGGAATTGAAGCAGGCCGGGATTTTGTATCAGGAATAAAAGAGGCTGAGACGAATGTTTGTCTCAGCCTTTTTCTATGGTAACCGGTTCAATGCGCTGCAGGGGTCGCTTTCCGCATGGGTGCGCCGATTTATGGTGCCATACCGCCTCCTCGGCGCTTTGTGCCTATGGGGTCTCACCTGTCCGGCTTCTCCTGCTGGAGTCGCCGCCTTCCGCTCCGTTACCCTCAAATTTATTTACTATCAATCATCTTTATAATTTTATTTTGCAGGTTCAAGCAGATGTTTTTTATAGCTCCCGAGAACTTTTACGGTGCAGCCGAGTGCTTCTAGTTCTTCTATGGCACCCTGCATGAGTACCCCTCCAACCGGTTTTTCCACATCGATAATAAAAAAGTAATTGCCTAGACCTGTTTTAAGGGGTCTTGATTCAATTTTACTCAGGCTGAGCTGACGCCATGAGAAAGCAGATAATACCTGGTGAAGTGCACCGGCCCTGTCATCTGATGGCAGTGTGATCATCAGAGTGGATTTCTCAGCGTCACGTTCAAACGGCAATAGTTCTGACTCTTTCTCACTCGTTAACACGACGAATCTAGTATGGTTAAAATGAAAATCATGAATATTTTTCTCGACTACAGTTAAACCATATGTATCAGCAGCTAGCGCATTACCGATTGCAGCGATGTTTTCTTCCGGATGCTCACTCGTATATTTTGCCGCAGCAGAAGTTGAAGTTGAAGGTTCAAGCGTCACTCCTCTGAAGCGGTAGTATAAATATTTGTGGCACTGTGCAAGCGCATGGGAATGAGACATAATTTTCTTCACATCCTGAAAGCGTGCAGCGTTATCCGGATGGACCATGAGATGCTGCTCAATCGGTGAAATTAATTCGGCCGTGATGTGAAGATCTACATCATGAAATAAATAATCAATGGTAATAGGTACAGAACCTTCAAGTGCATTCTCCAAGGGAACAACTGCACGCTCCACTTTGTTTTCAGCGAGCGCTTCCAGACAATCAGGAATGGTCGGAAAGGCAATATATTCTTCATTATTAAATATACTTTTCACCGCATGATGGGTGAAGGAAGCTTCCGGTCCCAGATAACCGATTTTCATTTACTCACCTTCTTTATTTAATCAGGCACCAGAGCCCAGTACTTCGACTTTTTCAACAAATTCAAGCTTTTTAAATCTGTTCAGCATTTCATCAAGCGGGACATTCATATCTGTCACATTCAATGATAACGTGACATTAGCCCGTCCCTGTAATGGGATCGTCTGGTGAATCGTCAGGATATTGCCTCCACAGGAAGCCACCAGCCCAAGCAGCTGGGATAAGGTGCCTGAGCGGTCTTCGAGGTGGAAAAAGAGTGTGATGATCTTTTCTTTCACAACTGTATGAAATGGGAAGACAGTATCTCTGTATTTGTAAAATGCACTGCGGCTTAAGTCAACGGAACGCACAGCTTCCCAGACTGATCCTGCATGTCCTCTTTCAAGCAGCTGCTTCGCATCAAGCGTTTTCTGCATCGCTTCAGGAAGCACATCTTCTCTTACCAGATAGAATTTCTCATTTAGATCCTTTTTTGGCACCTTATACCCTCCCGCTTTACTCTACGAAATCAAATTCAAATTCAATAATCTTAACAGTATCACCATTTTTCGCACCTTTTTGACGAAGTGCCTCATCAATACCCATTGCACGCATTTGACGCGCAAAACGTCTAATTGATTCTTCACGGCTGAAGTCAGTCATCTTGAATAGTCTTTCAAGTGAATCTCCCGTGATCACAAAGCTGCCGTCCGGATCACGTGTGATCTCGAACTTCTCTGCTTCTTCATGCTTATAAAGTACACGGTTAACCGTTTCATCTTTTTCAGCTTCATTCAGCGGGAATTCAGGTGTTGATTCCACAAGATCCGCAACTGTATAAAGCAGTTCCTTCAGACCCTGTCTCGAAATAGCAGATACAGGGAATACCTGTACGTCGTCTCCAACCTGCTCTTTAAACTTCTTCAGATTCTCTTCTGAATCAGGCATATCCATCTTATTTGCGACAACGACCTGAGGACGCTCTGTTAGACGCAGATTGTATTCCTTCAGTTCATTATTAATTGTGAGGTAATCCTCATAAGGATCACGGCCTTCAAGTGCAGACATGTCCACAACGTGTACAATAACACGCGTACGTTCAATGTGTCTCAGGAACTGATGGCCAAGCCCTACTCCTTCATGAGCACCTTCAATCAGTCCCGGAAGGTCAGCCATAACAAATGTTCTGTTATCTTCCGTTTCAACCATTCCAAGATTAGGAGCGATCGTTGTGAAGTGATATTCAGCGATCTTTGGTTTTGCAGCTGATACAACTGAAAGGAGCGTTGATTTCCCTACACTCGGGAATCCGACAAGACCTACATCAGCAAGCAGTTTTAATTCCATAATAATATTCTTTTCCTGACCCGGCTCCCCTTTTTCAGAAAGCTCCGGTGCAGGGTTTGCAGGGGTAGCAAAGCGTGAATTTCCTCTGCCTCCGCGTCCGCCTTTAGCGATTACTGCCTGCTGACCATGTTCAGTCAGATCGGCAATAATTTCACCTGTTGCTTCATCTTTCACAACTGTGCCAGGCGGTACTTTTACGATCATATCTGAGGCGCCGCGGCCGTGCTGGTTTTTTGACATACCATTTTCGCCTTTAGATGCTTTAAAGTGACGCTGGTAGCGGAAATCCATCAGCGTTCTTAATCCTTCTTCAACCAGGAAAATAACATTGGCACCCTGACCGCCGTCTCCGCCAGCAGGTCCGCCTTTTGGTACATATTTTTCTCTGCGGAAAGCGACCATACCATCTCCGCCATCTCCGCCTTTTACATATATCTTGACCTGATCTACAAACATAATTGTGGATCCTCCTATTGTTAAACTTTCACCCTTGGTACAGGATAATCAAATGTCAGCTTTATTGAAAAGGATGCGCTTGATTCACAAGTCCATTCAACATGAGCTTCTTTTGGTTCCTGTATAATATCTTCCGGAGATGACTGGAGAGGCTCTCCCTCATATTCAACAACAATTGAAAAGCTTTCATCATGCTGCTCAAATAAAAAGTACAGCTCCTGATCTGATGGTGTATTCAATGCTTTATCCACCACAGCAGCAGTTTTTCTTGCCCAATTAAGGAGCAGTGAATCATATGCTTCCGGAATTTTCATACGTTCTGTAAACTCATAACCGAGCTTTAATGGCCCGGGGCGATACCAGTTATAAGTCAGCAGCCATTCAGAGAAACTTGGTGTGCCGAGTGAAGTAAGCAATGCTTCCTGTCTCGACTCAATCACCATTTCATCAATCATCTGTGCTGCTCGTTCTATATTAGACAGCTCCAGGTTGCCTTTGATCATCTGCAGTTTGTTCATCCAGTCATGTCTGCAGTGCTGCAGCAATTCGAGCTTCAGTTTTGATTCTATCATTGGCCTCCTCCTAAAGAGTTTCACTTACCCTCTAGTATAGCAAAGAGCGCGCTTATGCTGAACATAAAAAGAAACTCTGGCTGTTTATAACCAGAGTTTCTTAAGAAATTAAGCTTCTTGTGCAGCTGGGTATACGCTGACCTTTTTCTTGTCACGGCCCATACGCTCAAAGCGTACAACGCCGTCAGCTTTTGCGAATAGAGTATCATCTCCACCGCGGCCTACGTTTTCTCCAGGATAAATCTTAGTTCCACGCTGACGGTAAAGGATTGATCCGCCTGTAACGAACTGGCCATCCGCACGCTTAGCGCCTAGACGCTTAGAGATTGAATCACGACCGTTCTTAGTTGAACCTACTCCCTTTTTCGAAGCGAAAAATTGAAGATCTAATCTTAGCATGGTTTTCCACCTCCTACTGTTTGAAGGTTATTTTAATGTATTGCCCGTATTCCTGTTCAATTGTCTGCAAAGAGACAATCATGCTTTCCATAATCAGTTGGGTACGGCTGCCTGCTTCACCTGCATCAGCGGGAAACTCAACTCTGAGATATCCGCCATCATCTCCCTGGTCAATAACAGGCTCTGTCTCAGTAAGAGAAAGAACTGCGTTTACTGCACCAAAGGAAACGGCTGATGCACCGGCACAGACTAAGTCTTTGCCATGCTCCGCATAATCAGCGTGCCCTTCCATCTGAAAAGCTCTTATCAAACCGTTCGGCTCTTGTTCGATGATAACCTGTATCATAAAATAGTAACCTATTAAGCGTTGATCTTGCCGATTACAACTTTAGTGTAAGGCTGACGGTGACCAAGCTTACGGTGTTGATTCTTCTTCGGCTTGTATTTGAATACAGTGATCTTTTTAGCGCGACCCTGTTTTTCAACTTTACCTGTAACTGTAGCGCCGTCAACTAGCGGGCTGCCTACCTTTACATTATCTCCGCCTACGAAAAGAACTTTGTCAAACGTAATTTCTTCGCCTGCTTCAGCGTTAAGCTTTTCGATGTAGACCTCCTGGCCTTCAACTACTTTCATCTGCTTTCCGCCTGTTTCAATAATTGCGTACATTCCAATGCACCTCCTCAATTTCACTCAGACTCGCCATATACCAGGTGGCCTTTTGGCGCTTAATGACCTGTTATGAGCGGTTGTAGCACGGGTGCTACAAACAGTAACATATGAATGTTATCACACAGAGATTATCAGTGTCAATGACATTCTTGATATTATCTGATTTGATAATAAGAATGCGGGTGCTCAATATCAATCAGTGTGACCGGAATCTTCAGCTCCTGTTCAATCCATTTGATAAATGATGGATCCTGCCTGATCAGTTCGTGAAGATCTTTTGTCAGACCGATTTCAGCACGCTGAAGACTTCTTCTTTTTTCAAGCAGTTCTTTTTCAAGTTCGAGCAGCCGGCTTTCAGGTGAGAGAACATGTCCTTTTCCTGCACATACCGGACATGGAACGGTATAAGCAGCTTCATAAGAGGCCTTCGTTTTCTTTCTCGTTAACTGGTAAAGTCCGAGTTCAGTAAAGCCTGCAGGATGAATATGCTTTGGATCAAGTTTTGCTTCCTGTCTGATCAACCGGTCAATATCAGCACGATCTGCCGGATTCTTCATATTAATAAAATCAATTAAAATGATGCCGTGTAAGTCTCTGATTCTCATTTGCCTGAGTGATTCAGCTGCTGCTTTCATATTAATGTCTTTTGCTGCAGCCTGGTGCTGTTTCGCACCTGCCTGCTTTGAAGAATTAACATCAATCACAGTGAGCGCCTCAAGTGAATCTATAACAATCTGACTTCCCCCGTCAAGCCACACATACTTTCTGGTCATAAGATGATGAATATCTTCTTTTATATAGGTTCTGAATAGATCCTCATCATCATGATGAAAAGTCACACTCGCGTTCATTTTTAAAGCTGACATAAAATTTTTAATGTCGGCTGACATGTCAGCTGTGTCTGTCACGATCTCATCAGGTACCTGATTGATGATGGCCTCTTTCACTTCTTCTATGAATGGTTCAGCACTTTTTAAAAGGTATTGACCTTTACGCTTGTGAAAGGACTGATTGAGCTGCTGAGAGGCTTGTTTGAGGTCACTCAATTCCTTTGAAAGGTCTGCATCACTTGCAGATGAAGCATCTGTTCTGATCAGCAGCCCCCCTTCGCTGCCTGCAGCACCCTCACCCCATTGCTGAAGTCTGCTTCTCTGTTGACTGCTTATTTTTTTGGAAAGCCTGAGCATCTTGGTGAACGGGAAATAGACCATATACTTACCTTGAAATTCAAGATCAGCAGTAAGTACAGGTCCCTTAGTCGCTTCTTCATCTTTTTTCACCTGTACAGGCATTCTCATTCCCTGATGAACGGACCCATATTGCTCCGGAATCGATTTTAGCGGCAGGTACCCTTTTGGACCATGATCGAACTGGACAAAAGCTGCCTGCAGTGATGGTTTGATACTGGCAATGGTTCCGCTGTAGATATTGCCTATTTTCGTTACTGCAAACGGTGGGTACAGTTCAATCCTGTCGATTCCCTGTTCAGTTAGGATTGCCCACTTTTTTTCACGTGTTTTATGACTGATAATCATTCGTTTCAATTGTGCACCTTCTTATTAATCCGCAGTTAGTCATGCGCGGAAAAGTATCGTTTTATTATCATATCATCACTGAGCGTTCCTATCACCTTTCCGTTTTCTGTGATGAGAAACTGCTGTTTTTTTCCTTTCACCATGCTATTGATCAGTGAATGGAGTGAATAAGAGGCGGGAACATACACGATTTTACTTTCTGTATGCTGCGCCTTCCATTTTTCAAGCAGGAACTGTTTGAACAGAAAATGGCGGGTTCTGTATAAGTGCCACGTACTAAAACCCGCATAGATCAGCAGCAGGAGCCACTGAAGCTGCAACTGCCAGACACTCGCTGCAATCAGTGTAAGCAGAGTAACTGTACTGAAGGCAATAAGTAAATCCAGGCTCTTTTTAAAAGGAAAAAACAGATGAATGAGACAGCTGAGTATTCTCCCGCCGTCAAGCGGCCAGACTGGAAGCAGGTTGAAAAATAGCAGCTGCAGATTGAGATGAATCAGCTCTTCTGTATAGGCAAATGGCAAATGGCTATATAAAAGAAAAATATGGACCAGCAGATGAAAAAACGGGCCGCTCAGCGCAACGACTGCTTCTTCGGTTACAGGCTTGTTCAATATCCCTTTTACTTCAAGGTGGCCCCCAAAAGGCAGCAGCGTCAGACTTTTCACCTGCCATCTGAAAAAAACTGCCGCTATTCCATGAGCAGCTTCATGGGCAAGAACCAGCATGAAAAGAATAAAGAATGAATGAAACTGTCCGGTTATAAAAGAAGCTGCCGCCATCATCCAGAAAAACGGATGGATGGATACCCTGCCTTTAATCAGCAGCATTCAGCTCACGGAAAAAAGCTGTCAAATTAAACGGCGTGTTCTCAGGCTTCAGCATAAAACGGTAGCTCTTCCCCGGCACATACCCGATCTGTTCACCTGCATTGACCAGATCAAATGTTTCCACCTGATCAGCGATGACTGACAGATAGACAGTCTTTTTGCGGTCAGGGTGCTGAAGTACGATCATATCCTCACCCTCAGTCTGACCGGCAAATAACACAATCCCGCTTCTCGGGGCAAAGATAGGTTCGCCTGCAACTGATAAAATAGCGGTTTCTGTACCTTCAAGTGCTTCCCGGGTAAAGTTGGCAGATACAGGTACGACGGTTTTGTCATCTGTCTTAATGCCGCTCGCAAATCCGAGCTGAGTACCAAATGCATCATAATGGGAGGCAAATTCAAACGATGTATGGATCGCCCGCTGCAGATCAACAAGTTGTTCAAGTGACCATAAATCATCTTCACTTGCGGTAAAGCAAACAATCACCAGACCCGCAAGAATTGATTTCACTAAGAGCTTTTCTGATAGCCGGCTGAAAGTACTCGGTTTCTTGAACAGGGTCATGCCTGTACACTCCCTCATTCAGTTTACTCATTCATTGTATGAAAAAAACCGGCAGCTCATGCGCTGCCGGCCATTTTACTTCTTGCCAAGAATTTTAAATATTTTCTTCATCAGTGAAGGTTTCTCATCTGATAGAGACATCAGTGGAATCGACTCACCAAGAATTCTTCTCGCAATGTTCCGGTAGGCAATAGAAGCCTTACTGTCCGGATTCATCGTAATCGGCTCACCTTTATTAGAGGCAGTAATGACCTGGTCATCATCAATGACAATGCCAAGAAGGTCAATTGAAAGATGAGTGGTAACTTCATCAATATCAAGCATATCTCCTGACTCCATCAGATGATTTCTGATGCGGTTAATGATCAATACAGGCGGCTCATCCGTTTCCTGCTCAAGCAGCCCGACAATTCTGTCTGCATCACGCACAGCAGAACGCTCGGGAGTCGTTACAACGATTGCACGGTCCGCCCCTGCAATTGCATTTTTATACCCCTGCTCGATTCCTGCCGGACAGTCAATCAATATGTAATCATAGTCCTGTTTCAGCTGTTCCACAAGCTCTTTCATCTGTTCAGGATTTACTGCTGACTTATCACTGGTCTGAGCAGCAGGGAGCAGATACAGCAGGCCTTCAAAACGCTTGTCTTTTACAAGTGCCTGATTCGGTTTACATCTGCCTTCTACTACATCCACAAGATCATAAATAATTCTGTTATCCAAACCGAGAATCACATCCAGGTTACGCAGGCCGATATCAGTATCGATTAAGCATACTTTTTTCCCCTGCATCGCGATTGCTGTACCTAGATTAGCGGTTGTCGTGGTCTTCCCGACTCCGCCTTTACCCGATGTAATGACAATTGCTTCGCCCACTGCTATCTTCCTCCTTCAATCTTCGTTATGCTTGGACGGATTCTTCTTAAAACCTGCAAGCGGTCAACAACAATCTGATTGCTGCTGTCTATGTAAGCACATTCCATTTCATGAGGGTCGTCATCATGATCCGGTGCACGATTCAGTTTTGAGGCAATACGAAGCTGCGCCGGCAGCATCTGAGAAGCTACAATGACTGCCTCTTCTTTGCCGTAACAGCCTGCATGCGCAATTCCCCTTAACGTGCCTAAAATATAAATGTTTCCTCCGGCCATAATCATGCCGCCGGGATTCACATCTCCAACAAGCAGAAAATCACCTTCAACTTCAATTACCTGACCCGATCTTACAATACCGGTCATTGAAGACATCTCTTTTTCTCTTATTCTCTGCTCAGCATCTTCAACTGTGATCACATTACTCGTTATTTCATCGACAAGAAGGCTCTTTTGCTGATGAACAATCTGTCTGACTTCTTCTTTTTGATCTTCAGTTAAAAAACGGTTTCCCGCTTCAATTCGTGCCTTTACCGCCTGGCCGTCAGCAGGAGCCTTATACTGAACTGAAAGTTTTTCAATCAGCTCTTCTTTCAGCTCCTGATAACCGCACTGGTCATTCAGTTTAAGAATGAAGCCGTCTTTTGTTCCTTTAATCATTACGTTTTGTGCACCCATGTGTTTCACCCCAAACCTCTGCGTATTAATCCTCCAGCTGTCTGAATCTGACTGCTGACATCCATTGCTTGAAAGGATAGGCAGCGATCAGAATAAAAGCAGCATTAAATAATAAAGTTGAATACAGTCTATGGTTTAAAAATGCCTGTACATTCATATCTGCAATGCCAATCAGGAGATAAAACTGGTAAACAATCCACTCCAGCAGCGCAATCATAATCAGTGTCACCAGACCGTTGATGACGATATTCTGGTAGATCAGCCTGAATATTAATGCTGAAATATAAATTAACAGCGGAAACAAAAACATATAAATCCCCAAAACACCTGTAAAGAAAACATCATACATTAAGCCGAATACAAAAGCGTATATATAGGAGGTATTCCGATTGTAGTAAAAACTTAAAAACAACAGAAATACCACCAGAAAGTGCGGAACCAGCAGCCGTGTATCACCTGCTGCCTCTATGGGTGAAAATGTGGCAAAAATACTTTCACTGTAAAAGATGACGATGCCGATTAAAGGAAGTACAAATCGGATCATTCTTCATCCTCCTCAGCTTCCGCTTCAATCTCATCAGCTCCGACAGCGGCTCTTTCAAGTACCATTACATGTTCAATATCATATAGGTTCGCAGCCGGATCTACATACGCCGTCTGGGTCAACCCATATTCGTCTGAAGATACTTCAGTCACTTCCCCGATTAACAGACCCTTAGGAAAAACGCCGCCAAGTCCTGATGTAATCACTTTTGACCCGACTTCAATCGGAACATCAAACGGGATTTTCTTCACCATCAATTCTCCACGCTCTGTATCAAAACCTTCTACAAGCCCATAAATATTCTCTTCTTCTGCCTGGAAAAGTGCTGAGACTCTGTTAACAGAATTTCTGGCACTCAGCAATTCAACAGTTGAAGTGAATTGGCCAGTATCTTTTACTCTGCCAATCATTCCACCTGCAGTCTGAACCGCCATATCTGCTTCAATACCGTTAACCTGACCCTTATCAATGATAATTGTATCCTGCCACTGCTCAGGGTTACGGGCAATAACAGTAGCATTCGTTGTACTGTAGTCGCGGATATCCCCTTCAACATTCGTCTGTTCTCTTAAGGCTTCATTATCTCTAGTCAGATCAGTCACCTGTGTCTGCAGCAGTGCCAATTCTTCAAGTCTGGTCTTCAGCTTTTTATTTTCATTGTACGTATTCAAAAGATCCTGCACACTGTCAAACCCGCCCTGCACAAAACTCGCAGGCTTTGAAGCTATGTTTTGTCCAAAACCGACAATATCTTTAATAAACTGTTCTGGAAGAGAAATATTATCTCTTTCCCTCAGTGAAAAACCAATTAATGCAACAAGCAGTATAATACTGACGAGCAGCACAATCAGCCTTTTATTCCTAAAAAATGAAGGCATTTTCTGCACACTCCAATTACCTGTTTTCCCGGTTATTTCTGTTTCTTAAAGTAATCAATATTATCTAACGCTTTTCCTGTACCAATGGCTACACAGTCAAGCGGTTCTTCTGCAATATGAACCGGCATAGAAGTTTCAGCTGTCATCAGTTGATCAAGTCCCTGAAGAAGCGCACCTCCGCCTGTTAAAACGATCCCACGGTCCATAATATCTGCTGACAGTTCCGGCGGGGTATGTTCAAGCGTACTCTTTACTGATTCAATAATGTTAGCCACTGTATCAGCAAGTGCAATCTGAATTTCACGCTGCGTGATTTCAATCGTTTTTGGCAGACCCGTTAACAGATCACGTCCTCTGATCTCCATTGTTACATCCGTATCAGCTGCAACTGCTGACCCGATTTCCATCTTGACTGCTTCAGCAGTACGTTCACCAATCATCAGGTTGTATTGTTTTCTGATATACGAAACGATTGCATCATCCATTTCATCGCCGGCCACGCGGATCGACTGGCTTGTGACAATGCCTCCAAGTGAGATGACAGCAACTTCAGTTGTACCTCCACCAATATCTACGACCATACTGCCTGTAGGTTCCCAAACCGGAAGACCTGCACCTATCGCTGCTGCAAACGGCTCTTCAATCGGAAACGCATCTTTAGCGCCTGCCTGTCTTGCTGCATCAATAACTGCGCGTCTTTCAACTGACGTAATCCCTGATGGCACACAAACCATAACATAAGGCTTTCTTGAAAATGAACCTGTCTTCAGTGCCTGATTCATATAGTACTTCATCATTGTTGACGTTGTTTCAAAGTCAGCAATCACACCATCTTTCATCGGACGGAGCGCTACAATGTTTCCAGGCGTTCTGCCGATCATATTTCTTGCTTCATTACCGACTGCCACAATGTCTTTCGTATCCTGTCTTAGCGCTACAACAGAAGGCTCTCTTACAACGATCCCCTTCCCTTTTATGTAAACAAGTGTGTTAGCAGTTCCCAAATCAATTCCTATATCTTTCGTTCCAAACATGGAGTATCTCCCTTTCTCATTCCACTAATAACCTTTTTCAGGCCGGTCAAAAACCATAGCTTTAATTATAGCTTACACGCGTCTGTTTTAACAACGTTACATATACCCTTTTTCCTTCAAACTTACATACTTCTTCTCACCAATGATTAAATGATCGAGCACTTCGATCCCGATCATCTTCCCGCACTCTACTAATCTTCTTGTCACATCAATGTCTTCTTTTGAAGGCGCAGGATCACCGCTCGGATGATTGTGAGCGCAGATAATTGAAGCGGCAGAACGCTTAAAAGCTTCCTTAAAAACCTCTCTGGGGTGCACGATTGAAGAGTTTAATGACCCGATAAAAATGGTCTGCTGGTGGATAATCTGATTTTTAGTGTTGAGGTAAAGTGCGACGAAATGCTCCTGTGTAAGAAAACGGAGTTCATCCATTAAAAAAGATGCTCCGTCTTCCGGTGAACGAATTGTGAACCTGTCTTCAAAAGTAATATTCGCTATCCGGCGCCCGACTTCCACAGCGGCGAGTACCTGAACTGCTTTGGCATCCCCGATCCCCTTGATGGAGGTCAGTTCATCATAAGATGCTTCTTTTAAAGATCTCAGCCCGTTAAATTCCTGGAGCAATTTGTTCGCGAGGTTAATGACAGATTCATCTCTTGAACCTGTGCGCAGTAAAATAGCAATCAATTCCTGATTGGATAGACTCTGAGGGCCCTGCTTAATAAACCTTTCCCTCGGCCTGTCCTCATCTAGGTAATCTCTGATCATCAGTGTTTTTTGCGGAATCAGCATCGTTTTCCTCCTTATAAGTCGAAAAACAGCTAAGTCAGCAGGGCAAGTTCTTTATTTAATCGGGATAACGGCAGGCCGACTACAGCATAATAATCGCCGGTAATGCTTTTAACAAAAAGCGCCCCGCCTGACTGGATACCGTAAGCCCCCGCTTTATCAAACGGGTCAGTGGTCTCGATATAGTCGCTGATCTCTTTTTCTGAAAGCTCCCAGAACGTCACATCTGTTCTTTCAGTAAAAGAGGTTTTTACACCGTTTTTAATCAGCACGACCCCTGTATAAACCGTATGGGTCTTCCCGGACAAACGGCTGAGCATGTCCCGTGCTTCCTCAGCTGATTTCGGTTTTCCTAATATCTGTTCATAAAACACAATTGTATCGCTGCCGATCACAATTGAGTCAGGGAACTCTTTCGCAACTTCTGCCGCTTTCCCTTCAGCAATTTTTAAGACGGCCGTTTCGGGATTCTGATCAGTAATAGTGGATTCATCAAATGTGGAAGGATAGACAGTGAAAGGGTATGGAAGCATGTTCATCAGTTCTTTTCGACGCGGAGATTGTGAAGCCAGAATAATTGTCATGATTTACACCTCAGTAAAATGATAATAGGGAGACGGTTACAGTATAACATATCTTCCCTATTATCAATGAGGTTTGTCAGGTGGAGGGCGAGTTATTTTTTATCTGCATAATCAATACAAGACTTTCTAAAAAAGCTGTGTCCTTGTCAGATTCAATGATTTCCTGATAAAAACCTTTCAGCGACTCATTTCCAGGCTCAGCTTCCGGCAGGTGAAAGTCAGATCCGGGCTCATTGAGTTTTGTTTCAATTGATGTGAGTAGAGCCTTGAACCATTGCTGATCTTTTTCGCTTAAAGTGATTTCAACCGGCTCAGTTGAAACTGATTTGACGTATACATCAACCTGTGCGGATCCTCCCTGCTCATTTGCTGCTGCTTCAGACGCTGCAGCCCCAATCCACAGCTGATTCATTTCATTTTGAGTCACCAGCACGTGCGGAGTGCCTGCGGGAAGATTTGAAATAAAGCTGTCAGCCGCTTCCTTTGTACTGAATGCCCCTGCCTGCTGCACCCAGAAAGTCATCGGCTCGATCGTAAAAGAGCTTGTCTCTTCAGCCGGTTCAGCGAGCAGCGGCTGAGTGGGTTTTTCGATAAATAAGTTCAGGATGAACCCGAACAGGATTGCACAGATCACGCCTGATAACACAGGAAGCAAAATCAGCCTTCCTGGATGTTTCTGATCGTGTTTAAGGGGAAACTGAATGATTCTTCCATCTTTATTTTTCGTCGCCGTCTCCTGTTTCATGTCAGCAGCTCCTTCTATCTGTTGGATAGTTTGAGACTAGCATGAGACAGAAAAAAAAGAACAAGACATTTGTCGTCCTGTTCACGGGATATTCTGACATTTTTATTAGAGTTGTTTCTGTGTAAGGTGGCTGGTGATTTCCGCTGCAGGGGGAACGCTTTCCGCATGAGCCGGTTTTTGGCTCCGGTTCAATCGGCCCTCCTCGACGCTTTGCGTCTGTGGGATCTCACCTGTCCGACTTCTCCTGCTGGAGTCGTCCCCCTTCCGCTGCAATCACCAACTGCGCTAAAACAACATTGGTCTTCTTATAGCCTTAAAGTTAAAAAAACATGTTCAGATAAGCATTGACCAGTTGCTCACCCCAGAAGTAGGCAATCAGGGCGCCGGCTGCGATTGAGGGACCGAATGGGATCGGTTCTTTTCTGGATTTCTTTTTAACATAAATTGCAATGAGACCTGCTGCAGTTCCGATAAAGGTGGCGATAAAAAAGGAGAGTAGCGTCAGCTTCACACCAAGTACGAGTCCGATGACTGCATAAAGCTTAATATCCCCTCCACCCATTCCGCCTCTTGATACGATGGCAATTAAAAGAAGCAGCATAAAACCCGCAGCTGCGCCAATTATTGCATCCCACCAGGGGTTAAGCGGAACAAAAATGCGTGATGGGATCAGGACCGCTCCAAAAAACAGTAAAATCCTGTCCGGTATAATCATATATTCAATATCTGACACAGTAATAATGATTAATAGCGAAACAAAGATCAGGCTGACGATTAATTCGCCTGAAAAACCGAATAGGTAAAAACTTAATCCGAACAACAGTCCCGTTGCTGCTTCAATGACCGGATAGACAGCAGGGATTTTCAGACCGCAGCTTTTACATTTCCCTCTCAATAGAAAATATGAAAAAACAGGAATCAGTTCATGCCACTTCAACCTGTGTCCACATTTCGGACAGGCAGACCCTGGAGAGACGATTGACTTTTTTTCAGGAACCCGCAGCCCCACCACATTATAAAAGGAGCCGAAAATAGAGCCGTATAACACAAATAACCCGGTGACAAACATGGACATGAAAATTGACTCCTTTTAATATGGCGTAATGCTATCCCTTGATAACTGACCAAAGGATGACGGTTCTTCTGTATCATCAGTACCGCAGATTTTGTAGTTTTCAGCGTATAAACAGACTGCTACCGGCTCTATTCCGGAAAACACAATATAACTCAGGTTCT
Source organism: Jeotgalibacillus alimentarius (assembly GCF_000829445.1). Classification (GTDB taxonomy): domain Bacteria; phylum Bacillota; class Bacilli; order Bacillales; family Jeotgalibacillaceae; genus Jeotgalibacillus; species Jeotgalibacillus alimentarius. Next base: position 134,884 of record NZ_JXRQ01000008.1, on the reverse strand, counting down.
CTTCAGAGAGCATACTTCCGGTAAAAGGATCCTGCATTTTTTCAACTAGACCTTCATCAACAAGCTCCTGATACGTCACCTGATCAACAGGCGACTCATCTATACGGTGATAAAGGGCGTATTTTCTTGCAGCTTCCTTCATCGTATAGGCACTCGCAATAAATGCATCCTGCTTTGCTTTTGAAATCGTGGTCTGCATCATCAGCACGCCGATCGATAGAAGTATTCCAAGAATAACCAGTACAGCAAGCAGCTCAATCATTGTAAATCCGCGCTCACCTCTTACCCGTTTCACTCTTCATCTTCCCCGTCGAGATCAGGAAATTGAGAAAGCGGATTATTTTTATCCGCTGGCGGCGGTGCACTGATCAGCGGCAATTCACTGATGAGTTCTTCTAATTCAGGATAATAAAATGCTGCGACAGACAGTGTATAGATGAGCGGTTCTGATAAATCATTCACTGAGATCTGTTCACTGTCATCTGAAAAGCTGATCTGTTCGACTTCCATAATCCGGTTTGATTCTTCTAATACGTCTAAGAACTGCTGCATTTCAAAGTAACTGTCTGATGTGACTGATAAATTCATCAGTACTTTATAAAGACCAGACGGGGCCTGGATATCTGCAGGGGCCGGGTCAGTTTCAACGACAACTTCTTCAGTTCCTGCGTTCACTGCGGCATCATCTTCTGAAGGTGTGTCAAGCGGATTCTCCATCTGGTCCGGTGCTTCCTCAACTTCATTTAATGAAGTCACTTCAGCTTCCGTAATGGCGACAGACCCGATCATGCTTCCCGATACAAGCTCTGCTTTTTCAAGCTCAAGAATCAGCTGGTCCACAAGCGGCTTAACCGGAATCTGTTTTTGAAGCTCTGCACTCGTTTCCAGCGAAACATCCGGCTGGTCATTTCTGCTGAGCAGCATGGCTTCAATCAGCTGTTCTTCAGTTTCGAGCTGCTGCGCTTTCAGTTCCACTTCAGCATTCAGGGGATAAATGAGTGAAAAATAGAGCAGTACAGGCAGCATGACAGCCGCCACACCTAAAGCAATCGTCACGATCGATGTACGGTTTAACCTGTTATTCAACCTCATTCTCCTCTCTTACTAACTGCTGATTCAGCATAATGGTATATTGTGCAATATATCTCGGCAACAGATTCTCTGAAGCTGCTTCAAGCGCATCCACTTCTTCAGCTACAATACTTTGCAGTGAAGCTTCCGTCACTTTTTCTGACTGCTCTAGCTGGTGCAGATAAAAGGCGGCCTCCCTGCTCGTATCAAACTGCACAGTGAGCGTAATCAGACCTGTATCTGTGTACTGAAAAGATTCAAAAAACCCTCTCTCAGGCAGCAGCTCTGTAAAATGGTTCAGCACTTCAACAGTCGGTATTGGATACTGTTCCATAAACGCGATCGCTGACTCCAGACGGTCTATATCCCCTGCAGACTGATTATTCATAGTCTGCTGTTCAAGCAGCAGCTTTTCCTGTTCAGCCTGCTCAAGCTGTGAGTCAATGCGCGCCAGCTCTTCATTTTTTGACCATTGAATGATAAAAATAGAAGCTGTAAGCAATAAGAACGCTGTGACAATAGGCAGAATAAATAATTTACAGAAACGCTGCTTTTTTTGTTTTTTCGGCAGTAAGTTAATTGAAATCTGATTCATCGCAGTCCCTCTTTTAACGCAAGTCCTATTGCCACTTCAAAGCCTTCAATACCTGTATCAATTACATGTTCAAACTCTCTCGTCTTAACCGGCTGTTCAATTTTCACTGACAGAACATCTGAAAGTCCCTCATTGAATGTTTCGATTCGCGGATGATCACCGCTTAGATACACTTTGCCGATCTCACCGTCATCCTGCAAAACAGAATAACGATAAAACCGCATAATCTTTTCGATTTCGCTGTACAGTTCCTCAAATTCGATTTCCTCAAGTGCGATCGGTCTCATGAATAATGGAAACCCTTCGTGAAAAACAGAAATCGTCAGCTGTTTCGGTTCCATATGTATAAACATTAAATGGTCTGTTTCATCAAGGTTACCGGTATAACTGTAATATCTATAAAGTGCAAGCGGCGTGATATCAGCAGTTAACGGCTCAAGATGCACTTTTTCAAGCAAATCCCTGTAGTCGCTGACGATATCAACCGGTGAAGCAAAAAAAACAATCTGCCTCGCATCATCGCCAGGCAATTTTACAAAATCAAATACAGGATCCTCAAACGGAATCTGAATCCTGCTGCCGAGCTCCATATATAAATAACCGTGAATTTCCTGATCGGAAAGTGCCTCTTTTAATTCTACCTGTCTGACAATTACATATGGATCAGGCACGGTAAACTGAACTTTTTTACGTTTGATCTTCCAGTCACGTACACACTGCTCCAGTATCGCTTCAAGCGTCTCCGGATCCTCAATCCTGCCCCGCTCAATGATACCTTCAGGCAGTTCATAGTATTGAACCTGTCTGATATCAAGCGGCTCAAGTGATTTCAACTCCACCATGCGGATCGCTTCTTCTGAAAATACAATATGTATGATTTGATTCGAACGGCTTAATAAAGACTGTATCATTCAACTAATCCTTTCCTGGCTGAGTTCAGCAATCAATGAGTATTGGCCTATGCTGAAATAGGATAATCCTATTATAACGTATTCAGAACTTTTGAATAGTAAAAAAACAAGCCCGGGGGCTTGTTTTTAGTTATCTTCTACTGCATCACGATTTAAATTGCCTTCAGTTACAACTCCACCAGTGCTCGTGGCAACCGATCTTTCTGATCCTTCTAAATAAACACTATACTCTATTTGATTCCCTGTTGAAGATCTAGTTGCTTGAACATATGACCCAGAAGTCGGAGCAGCTACAGTACCTGGGTCGTAATCCCCGCCATCAGGATCTTCAAGCGTTTCAATATAACCTTCACTTTCAAGTGTTATTAAAGGAATATTCACAGTTGCATTTGTCCCTGTTGTCGGAAGAAGAGAATCATCTCCTGCTAAGGCTATCTTCGCCGAACTAATCATCTGCTGCGCATTCGCAACATGGGCATCCTTACGCGTATTATCAATAATCCCACCAATCGCAGGAATCGCAATAGCAGCGATAATTCCCAGGATCACAACGACTGCGAGCAATTCGATCAGTGTAAGACCGCGCTCATTTTTTACGATAGACTTTAATTTTCTGAACATGTTTGTACCCCCAATTTAAATTAAGATGATTTCTATCTTTTATACTACTACATATCTGTATGAAAAATACAGTATAAAATAACTAAAATGTGTTTAATATTGTTGAACATCATTAAATATTTCAAACATAGGGACCATGATTGCAGTTACGATCGTTCCAACAATCGCTGCTAAGAAAACAATCATCAGTGGTTCTATCAATGATTTCAGCTGTTCAGTTGCGTGGTCAACTTCTTTTTCATAGAAGTCAGCTACTTTTCCAAGCATAGAGTCCAATGAACCAGTTTGTTCACCAATCTGAATCATTTGCGAGATCAGGGGAGGAAAGGCCCAGTGGTTTTTCATTGGTTCAGTCAGTGAGTTTCCCCGCTCTAAGGATTCTCTGGATTCCCTGATTACTTTTGCAATGACTTCGTTTTCAACAATTGTTTCTGAAATTGCCATTGCCTGTAGGATCGGCACTGAACTAGAAAAAAGTGAACTTAACGTTCTCGTCATTCTGGCGAGTATTGCTTTTTGGATCATTTTCCCAAACAAAGGTATCTTCAGCACAAAATAATCGAACTGATATTTTGTTTTCGGATGCTTTTTCAGTGCGATTATCCCAGCAAATACTGCAGCAAGCATCAGAATCACGATGTACCACCAATCCACCATAAAGTCACTGGCATTCAGGACAAATTGTGTGATCAGCGGCAGTTCTCCTCCAAAATCAGCAAACATATTCACAAAAGTCGGAACAACCGATGTTAAAAGAAATACGACTACACCAAAAGCAACGATTGCAACGACTATTGGATATGACAATGCAGACCTTATTTTCTGTCGTGTGCTATACTGCTTCTCGTAATGGTCCCCAAGCCGCTCTAGCGTCTCATCCAGATTTCCTGTTGCTTCACCGGATCTCAGCATATTGATAAAAAACGGCTCGAAAATGCGGTTGAACTTGGCAAGTGATTCTGACAGTGTATTCCCTTCACGCAGTTCCGCCTCAACGGACATCAGTGCTTTTCGCAGCGCTTTACTTTCAGTCTGCTTGGCAAGTACAGCTGTTGAGTCGACAACCGTTACGCCGGCTTTCAGCAGTGTTGAAAACTGGCGTACAAAAATAACCAGATGCTGAAGCTTAACAGGATTACCGATTGTGATATCTTTTGTTAACAAGGTCTCCTGCTGCTCTACGATATCTGTAACGCGGATACCGTCAGAGGCAAGCTGCTGGATCGCTTCTTTTCTCGTCACTGCAGAGATGATTCCTTTTTTTAATCCACTTTTCGTTCTGCCCTCATATTTATACCGTGCCATGACAGACTCTCCTTACATATAAGGCTTCGCTGTTTCCTGCGAAATCATATTTTTATCGTACAGTTCCCTTACTGCTGACTGGATGAGCTGCATTCCCTGGGCCATGGATGTCTGGATCACTGATGGCAGCTGGTGAACTTTTTCTGTCCTGATCAGATTTGCAACAGCCGGATTATTAGTCATAATCTCTACAGCTGCAACGCGGCCCTTTTTATCTTTTAAAGGAAGGAGCCGCTGTGAGATCACACCTTTTAAGACACTTGCAAGCTGCAGTCTGATCTGCGGCTGCTGTTCAGGCGGGAATACATCGATAATCCGCTCAACAGTTGATGCAGCACTGGATGTATGAAGCGTTGCAAAGACAAGGTGTCCGGTTTCAGCAGCTGTGATAGCAGTCTGAATGGTTTCAAGGTCTCTCATTTCACCAACCAGAATAATATCCGGGTCCTGTCTGAGCGCACTTCTGAGTCCGTTGGCAAATGTTTTTGTATCATAGCCGACTTCCCGCTGGTCAACGATGCAGCCATCATGACTGTGCAGATATTCAATCGGGTCCTCAAGCGTGATAATATGTTTTTTCTCTGTCTGATTAATATGTTGAATCATCGACGCGAGTGTTGTTGACTTCCCACTTCCCGTTGGCCCCGTTACAAGGACCAGTCCCTGGTGATAGTGGGAAATTTCTTCGAGCACAGGCGGAAGCTGAAGGCTTTTCAAAGATGGAATAGATGTTGGAATCACTCTGATCGCAAGTGACATACAGTTCCGCTGATGATACACATTCACACGAAATCTTGATACCCCAGGCAGTCCATAAGAAAAATCAAGTTCACCTTTCTCTCTTAAATGGTCCCATTTTCCTTCAGGAATAATCGCTTCTGCCATTTTCTCAGTATGATTCATTTTGAGCTTATCTTTCCCAAGCCTTTTCAGACTGCCGTCAATTCTAAGTACCGGCGGCGATCCGACTGACAGGTGCATGTCAGACGCGCCAAGTTCAAATGCGGTTTTCAGTAAATAGTGTATTTCCTCTTTCATGTGTACAGCTCCTATTCTATTGCCACACGCATAATCTCTTCTGTTGTCGTAATCCCCTGCTTTACTTTCAGCAGACCGTCATCGATTAAAAAGATTGTCTTGTTTTTAATTGCCACTTCTCTCAGCTTTGAAAAAGATTCTCGGTTTAAGATAATATTTCTCATCGCTTCATCAATCATGAGTACTTCATGAATGGCAATCCGTCCTTTATAGCCGGTCATATTGCAGGATGTGCATCCACGGCCTTTATAGACGGTTTCAATTTTAATGCCGCGCTTTGCAAAAATTTCTTTTTCACTGACTGATGCTTCGTGTTTCTCTGCACAGTCACGGCAAACTTTCCGCACCAGTCGCTGGGCGACCACACCGCTTAAAGAGGATGCAATCAGAAATGGTTCTACCCCCATATCAAACAGTCTTGTCACCGTACTGAGTGAATCATTCGTGTGAATTGTACTGAGAACGAGGTGACCTGTCAGCGATGCTCTGATCGCAACTTCAGCTGTTTCCTGGTCACGGATTTCCCCGACCATGATAATATTCGGATCCTGTCGGAGAATCGCTCTCAGTCCTTTTGCAAAAGTGAGACCGACATTAGCGTTCACCTGAATCTGATTGATCCCTTCAAGCTGGTACTCCACCGGGTCCTCAACCGTAATGATATTCACGTCTTCACTGTTCAGCTTATTCAATGCGGCATACAGCGTAGATGATTTACCGGAACCGGTCGGCCCTGTAATCAGGACTATGCCTGTCGGCTTTTCAATCATGGACTGAAAACGCTGCAGGTTCAGCCTGTTAAATCCAAGCGTCTGGATATCATTCAGCGAACTGCTCAGGTCAAGAATACGCAGTACGATTTTTTCACCGTATACAGTTGGAAGCGTCGAGACACGCAGGTCAATCGGTTTGTAATCGACATTGATTTTAATTCTGCCATCCTGTGGAATCCGCTGCTCAGTAATATCGATATTGGCAAGAATTTTTATGCGGGCTGTCAGCATCGCCTGGATATGCTTCGGCAGCACACGTTCAGTGCGGAGAACACCATCTACCCGGATCCTGACGAGCACTTTTGTCTCCTGAGGGTCAATATGGATATCACTCGCACGCTGAGAAGAAGCAGCTGATAAAAGCTGATTAACAAGCCTGATAATTGGAGACTCCATATCTGTCAGTTCCTGAGCGGACACTTCCTGCGTCTCTTCTATTCTAAGCTCTTCAAAGCCTTCTTCAGTTTCGTAATACTTATTAATTGAACGGATAATATCATCTTTTGTAGAAATAACCGGCCTTATATCGAAGCCGGTTGATAATCTCAAATCTTCAATTGTATAAAAGTCCATCGGGTCGTTCATTGCAACGTACAGCTTATCCCCTTCTTTTTTCAAAGGGATGATAAGTTTGCGCTGCGCGTCTTCTTTTGGAATCAGCGTAAAAAGGTTTGTATCAAACGGATATCTGTAAAGGCTGACCCGCTCTATACCAAGCTGTACTTCGAGTACTTCGATCAACTGCTGCTCAGTGATGTAACCTCTTTCTAAAAGTGCATCCCCAAGCTTCAGATGCTGCTGTTTTTCAGCCAGTGTTTTCTCCAGCTGTTCCTGTGTGAGCACACCTGCCTCAAGCAGCATATCCCCCAGCCGCTTTTTTGGTTGAACCGCCATCAGCCTTCCCCCTTGCTATTACTTAGGATTTTGTTCCCCTTTTTCTGTATCACTTGGATCGTTTTCTTTTCTGCCGGACTGTCCGTCATTGTCTGAGCCGCTTGTGCCGGACGAACTATTTCCTTCTGAATTGTCTCCTTCAGCATTTCCACCTGAGTCACTGTTTCCAGTTAAACCAGATCCGCCAGAGTTGTCTTCATCAGAGCTGTTTCCTGCATTATTTTCACCATTATTGTTACTATCAGTTCCATTTGAACTCTGATCACCATTAGCATCAGAATTGCTGTCACCTTCTGACTGGTCATCCTCTGCCAGCTGTTCAGGCGTTTCAAGACTGCTGACTTCTACGCGGTGAACAGGAGGATAGAAATCTTCATAGAGAAATTCCCTCTCTAATTCATAAGAATCAGCATCAAATGTCACCCGCTCTACAGGAATCAACTGACCTTCCACGCCATTTTCAGTTACTTCAACTGCTCCATCAGCAACAAACGGACTATACTGGCGGACTGTTCTAAATGGCAGAACATCCGTTTCACTGATCTCTGCCTGATAAGTAAACGGCTGTTCAGGTCCTGTAATTCTGACATAGAGTGTTCCCTGAATAGACTCAGCGCTGATTGTAAATTCGGATTGAGTCGCATTCATTACTTTATAATCATTACCACTTGATGACGTGACTCTTGCTTCTTTACCTTCTGTAGCATATTCAGGCAGCCGCGTACTGATATGACGCTCTGCAATAGTTAAAGGTGTATCAAGTACAGCAGTGTGAACAACAGTCGCAATTTTTGAGAGTTCTTCATCAGTAATCTCGTAATCTTCCACTGATTCAATGACCTGGTTTGATAGATTTAGTACAGAATAATACTGTCCGGGTGCAAGCGTGACTGACTCATGAGTGAATAAGAAGTTCTGCTGTCCTGCAGTTACTGTGAATGTCCCTGCTGCTTCAGCGATTAACGTCTCGCCTGTTCCGGATGACAGCAGTGATTCAAGCTCAATCGGATCATCCTCAGCTGTCTGTAGGTAAGCGATCCGGCTTTCGATCTCGCGCTGCACTTTTGCGGGATCAAGCACGTCTGATTCAGGCAAGCCAAAATCCCTGCTGAGCAGCGTCATGACATCACCCATTTTCACATTCAGCGGCACTGGATTCGCTACGCCGGATTCTGCTGTCTGCACAGCTTCTGAAGGAAAGAACTCGATTAATTCAGGGCTGAGGACAGACTGTTCATCACCATATCCCACAGTCAGATCCGACTGCTGTTTCCAGTTCAGTATATCTTCTGTTACAGCAGCTTCCGCCTCTTCAGTTGTAAGGCCGGCCACATTAGTTCTGCCAATCATTGTTCCTTCAGTGAACACTTCCTCACCCGACGTTGTTCCCGGAAGAAGTGCCGGTCCTGCCTGTGTGGCACCGGCAATGATCACAAATGAAAGCAGCATAACTGCCAGCATTTTTAACGCCACGTTCTGACTCATTGGATGCACCAACTTTCATTATTCAACCGAAGTTGCAAGCTTAGCAAAAGTAGAAGGCCCTCTTTGTTTCGTCATTTCAATCTGATCCTCAGTCAGTACTTCACCTGCTGAAAGGATTTTTTCACCGCTGTAATCAGTTACATCGTTCTTTAGCGTTTTACCAACGAGCATAGACATTTGCTTTTCTTTAAACTGATCGACTTTCGACGTTTCTTCTTCAGGTTCAACGTCTACTACTTCAATTGAATCCCTGATCGCATTCAGTGCTTCTTCTTCTAGCACGATAATATCTTTTCCGTATGTGATAACGAACTCTGCGTCAATAAAACCGCTTTGATCTGTTGCGTCAATGTTTAGTGTTTCAATTGAACCTGACTCTTCACTGAAGTAATATTCTTTAATTTCGCCGGCTAATTGCCCTTTTTTCGTAATCGCTTTTGTATCCGCTACAGAAATTTTTCTATTCAGCAGCTGATTTGCTATCGGGATTTCGTTCAGGTCAATGACAGCACCGCTGTTTTCAACAGTGATCGCGTATCCGCCAAGGCCGATAATTTTTTTGAAAGGGATAGCTCTGACACTTGTCTGCCAGTCTTCGTGTTCAATTGCGATAAAATCCACTGATCTTTTTTCAGGGTTTACTACGATTGATTTCACTGTTCCAATTTCTGTACCGTCTGTAATTGAAATAACCGGCAGGCCTATAAGTTCTGTACTGTTTTTCATCATTTCCCACACCTATTCTTTTTTAGTTTTATCCTGTAGTTTCTGTAAAATCAGGGTATTGATTTCTGCTCCAGCTGTATTGAAGCTGCATTTATCTTTTAAAAAATAATTTAAGAAAACATCCGTCGCAATTCGTTCATTTCACTTCTGATCAGTTCGTGGTCAAATTTATCTGTGACTTCGTTACTTAAAGCCAGCACTTCCGGTATCAGATCCTGGTGCATCATCTGTTCAATTAAAATCCGGTAGAGTGCGAATTGCTGTGAAAGATCATCAGTCAGATTCATCGTTTCACGTATTTCATTTTCCAGTGTTTTGATATCTGACCCACGATAAGATTCAAATTCAGAGGTGATGAGGTTAAAGATCTGTTCATCCACCACAGCCGGCTGCGGGGACTGAGGCAGTTCGATTTCATCAGGCTGATTTGTTTCATCTTCATTTAAATCAGCTGATAATTGTTCATTATGAATTGAGAAGTCAGTATCCTCAGCAGACGCTATGTCATCAAGCTCTTCGTCTATGAGAGAGTCCACAGGTTCTTCCTTCTCTTCATTCTCTAGATCTTCATCAAACAGAAGTTCCTCAAAGGCCACTGCATCATTTTGTTGATCAGATATTTCCATATTCTCTTCTGTTGTTTCTTCATCAGTGTCCTCTAGATCTTCTTCTGAATCATATTCTAGCGTCAGGTTACTGAAAAGAGGCGTTTCATCATCTGATTCTTCCGGCTCCGGTAAATCGTCATGTGATCCGCTATTTTCTTCAGGATTTTCAACCTTTACGTTTTCAGGTGCTTCAATGGCAGTATCATATATTGCGGCACTCTCAAGCCATGACCGGTCCGTGTCGAACACTTCTTCTGTTTCAGACATTTCTTCTTCAAGGCCACCCTGGACTTCATCAGAAGGCTGCAATTCCTCTATTTCCTCTTCTGAAAGCATGAATTGATTACGTGATTCGAGCAGTTCTTCCACTTCATCTGACCCGGATTCCTCAGTTAAGTCTGATTCTTCAAGAGTCATATCCTGTTCAGAGACTTCAGTCAATTCATTTGCTGGAAGTGTATACTCCTCTTCTTCATCAGCCACTGACTCTTCTGTTTCATCCATCCACTGTTCAGTATGTATAATTGTATCGGATGACTCGTCTATTTCTTCCTGAGCCGATTGACCTGTCATATCATTATTATGTAATTCGTCTTCGGTGTCTTCGGCTTCTAAATCATCCCCGTCAGCTTCGACTGGTTCAAGGACGAAAGATTCACCTTTCTTTTGCAAAACGATCGTACTAATAAATATTAACCCGATGCCTGCAAGTAATGCTGTCCAGATATCCAGCACATTCTGAAGTAAAATAAAGAGTAATGCTGCTGTGAATGCGATTCCCACCATCAAAAACGTTCCCCGGGTAGAGAAACCGAGCGGGAGAAAATATAAAACTGGAATCACGATCAGCATTCCAATGATGGCAAAAATGTAAGTTGCCATTACTTCACTCCTAATCACTTGAATTAGTACATATGATATATACGCTTCTTATTGTATAATAAAACTATCTAAATTGAAAGAAGTGAAAAAGCATGTCTTTTTACATACTTCATAATAAAAAAGCATTTACTTTAGTCGAGGTTTTAGCCTCTATTACGCTTTTGAATATTATTATTTTTTCACTTCTGACTTTCTTTTTAAATTCCTATAACTATACTTTTGCAAATCAGGATCAGACAATCGGCAGTAATGTTGCACGCAATACTGTTACGTATATTGAAAGTCAGGATTTTTTACTGTTTCAGGAATACCTGAATGCTGCAGGGAATGTGCGCAAGTTGACATCAGATGATTGTACTGCAACGGTTTCAGGGGATCCTCTGTTTGAAGAAATAAACGCATGTCTGGCCGTATTCGAACCTGTCATTAATAATCAGTCGTATACTGCTGAAGTGGAGCTTTCATTTTACGCAGCTGATACAGTAGAACAGACTGAAGCGTTAAAAAACGAAATGATTCAGGTTGAAGCAAATGTTGTATGGGAACGGAAGAGAAATGATGAAGCGACAGTCAGGGGTGTGCTGCGCCGTGAATAAATTAAATGAAGATGGCATGACGATGATTGAAGTGTTAGCCGGCATTGCTGTTGCTGCAATTTTCAGTGCCTCCATCTATGGGGTTTTTATTTCCGGACTGTCCCTATATGAAAAAACGTCATCACTGGGCCAGGCACGTGATGAAACGGATTATATTGCAACGATGATTATGAATGAATTGTATACTCAAAAGCCTGATTTTGTCAGACCTTTTGAAGCTGATGGCAGGTCCGGGGTGATGCTGACACGGTTTTCTGAAAAAGAAGTTGAAAACTATCTGATTGAACAGCCGGACACGTCAGATGACACCTATATCTACTTTGAACAGAACAGAATCGTTTTTGATACGATTACAGCCGAAGAAAAAGCTGCAGGCAGTCCAGCTGCAGGCGACTCCCCTGATCTGGTCTTAACAGGAGACTCAATTGTGCTGCAGCCGGCTGAAAGCTTTATACGGATGAAGTGCCGGACTGCATGCCCGGAAGGACTTCCAACAGGAATTATTGAATTGAACCTGTCTATCCTGCCTGCAAATTCACGTGTAGCAGAAGAAATGGATCCTATCCAGTTGAGATCGGATTTTGGGTATTAAGGAGTGAGAACTGTGAAAAATGAATCCGGCTATACACTACTGACTGTCATGCTGATTGTGCTCGTTTTTACGACACTTGGGGCTGTGTTACTGACTGTAACCGTCGGCAGCACACAGCGAACTGAGCTGAGAGAAGATACAATTGTAGAGGATTCTGACGCAATCAGGGCGATTGAACAGGGAACGGCTATTTTAAAATATCAGATTCAAAACAATGAATTTTCATCTCCCGGCTCCATTTATCAGGGAGAACTTGATAACGTGATCAGCTCACTTACTGCAGAAGGATTAAATATCAGTATTGCAGATAAGTCAACTGATTATGATATCAATCTATCTAATGATTATACCCGGGTATATGAAATCAGAAGCACAGGTTATAACGATGACTACGCTAAGCTCGTTTATGTTACCGCAATGCCAAGCTTTTTAAAGTATGCAGCCGGTGCACGAGACGAATTAAGTCTTCATGGCGGGATGTATATTGATGGTGACATTTATGCTAACAACCAGCTGAACATATCGAATGAGGCAAAATATATATTTGAAGGCAGCTTGAACACTGTAAAGAATGACTTTCCGACTGTTTCTGAGCGTTCAAGCCTGATACTTGAGGATACTGGGATTGCTACAAGCTGTGATCACCAGAGTGTACCGGGATGTTTCGATGTGAACGCTGGTATGTTTTCAAGATCTGTGCACTGGCAGCAGCGCTCACTCGAAGATCTACTGGCAGGCTCTTTCAGCTATCAATCACCCGTTCAGGGAGAGGTCACTGATTATATCGATGTCAGACTGATCCCAACTGTCACAACTAAAATGAAGGAATTGGACCCCGCTTTTGACGATGCTGATACTGAAGCGGTGGCAGCTGGGGGATCTGTACTGACTGTAAGAGGCTATCCTGATGCGGAGCAATATGAAAATGCGCTTTCTTCAGATACAGTCTTACACGAAGAAAATGTTATAACTTCTCTGCAGCCTGACAGGAATCACTTATATATCTCAGATGCTTTCCTGAATACGTCAACACTTTCTGTTAACCCTGATAAATGGGTTGTCGTGATGGGTGACCTTGTATTGGAAAGTGCAGCCGGCGAAACAGCCGACATCAGTTCGAATATGATTGTTTTCGGGGATGTCATTCTGCGCGGTGATCTGGCGATGGATTCTGTTGTCTATGCGCTTGGGAATACAACTGTTTTCAATGCCAATATTAAAAGACCTGCAGGCGGTGGCGAACTTATTTTGATGAGCAGAGGGAAACTTGATATTGCTTTGCTGAACTCTTTCAGTAACCCGGCTGATTTTACGGAGTTCCCTAATCAGTTAAATGCATTTTTATATACTGATAAAAATGCTGAAATTTATTCTGTGGGATCATATGTATATATTGATGGTGGCGTATTCAGCAAGGGTTCACTCGAATTTAACAGCTTCCGCGGCGATACTGCTGAGGGTGCTGATGACATTATTTTTACAGCTACAAATGAAGATAGTGAAGCCTTTGAAAAGTCCAGGTTATACGTAAGAAATAATCAGCGACTGTTTCTTGATAAGCTTCAGGCTCTTCCTGCAGTTGAAAGACTGGATGTAATTGAAGACGCTTTTCGGAAAGTCAGCAGTAATGAATAGTAAAAGCAGCGGAAGCTCCGCTGCTTTTTTAATACTGATTTAATAGTACGTTTATTTCTTCGTTATCATAATTTGCAGCAATATCTGCTACCGTCTCACCATTACTGTTTTTAATGTCAACGTCTGCTCCAAGTGAAAGAAGTGTTTCTGTCGCTTCTTTGAAACCGTAGTCCACTGCAAACATAAGAGGAGTCCAGCCGTTTTCATTCTGCCAGTTAATATCATCAGTTTCTGCAAATACACTGATCCAATCAGAATTGTTTGATTTTACCGCTGCAGTCATTGGTGTGTCACCATTCACATTAACATTTGCGCCCGGGTATGAAATAGTTTCAGCAACAAATGACACAGCGTCGTATGGATATCTTGCAGCTGTATGAAATAGTGTATCACCTGATGAATTGATCACTTCAGATTTAACCCCTTCTTCTGCCAGCCAGTTGAAAAGTTCCCCATCACGCATTCTCACTGCTTCAAAAAAAAGCGTCTCATCCTGATCATTCAGTTCAAATATTAAGCTGTCATCACCACCATGCATGTCCTGAAGAAGTGCACGCATTTGATCATTAATGCCGGATTCATCAATTGTCGGGTCAATCATGGATCTTGCGGCTAGCCATGCATCGCCTGTTGAAGGATCGGCACCTTCAGTCAGCAATAGCTGTGCAATTTCCGGCTGCACGAAGGTAATGGCAGTCTGTAATGCCGTTAATCCTTCATCACTCTGAACATTCACGTTCTGTCCTTCTTCTATCAGATCTTTTACTGACTCTGTGTTCCCTTCAGTAATAGCTACAAATAGCGCTTCATTGTCGACCTCACCTGATCTGTTCATCAGATAAACGGTTATAAGTATAACGACCAGCAGGATCACAACCAGCACGATCGCCCATTTTTTCTTCATTTTAATACCCCCTGCACGTCATAAAAAAGAAAAGGCTGATTGCTCAGCCTTTTAATATCTGTCTCCATTTTCAAGATCTTCAACGTTTTCACTATCGATGACGATTACCTTGATAGTATCTGTGAAAGTCTCTCCACTGTCGGTGGTAACTGTTACACGGACAATATTATTCCTGCCCGTACGGTTACCAAATACATCTCCATTGCCAGCAAGATTAATAGACGGGTTAGCATTACCCGGTGTGACGTTTGTATAAACAATACTTGCGATATCCGTTGCATCAGAAGGTGTCAGCTGTAGTTCTGAAGATAGCGGATACGTGTCTCCCTTATTAATCGTTACAGAATCCTTACCAAACCCTGCATCAGTCAGTGGGGAAATGACAATCACTGTGACTTCATCACTTACACCGTTTGGTGCCTGAATACGAATGACGGCTGTTCCAGCACCTACACCCCTGATTACGCCAGGTGATATGACTTCAACAATGGATGGATTCAGTGAAGTCCAAGTAAGGGTTTCAACGTCAGCATATTCAGGTTCAACTGATACGGTAAACGAATCAAACTGATCAAACTTTTTGATTGTAATTTCACCCGGCTCCACATTCAGCGCAGTGATTTCCTTCGTTTTCACCTGAATAATGGCTTCAGCTATTACTTCAGTGCCATTTGCGTTAATTCCTCGTGCTACAGCTTTTGTAATGCCTGGCTGCAGTCCGGTTACAGTTCGCGTCGCTGTATTAACTGAAGCGACAGTATTATTTTCAAGTGTGATCTCAATACTGCCTGAGGCGTCAGCCGGATTCACTGTCAACGGAAGTTCAGCCGTTTCACCAACGTAGACCTCAACATTTTCAAGTTCGATAGACTCAATTGGTACCCTGACAGAAACATTAGATGTTTTAGTAATAACATTTCCAAATACATCCGTCACTGTCACAGTAATAACTGCTTCTCCATTACCGATTGCTTTTATGATGCCGCCCTGTGTAACTGTGATGACACCCGGATCAGAGGTGGACCATTCGATACTTTCCACTTCCGCTTCTTCAGGGCCAAAGCTGAAATCGCCTGAGGCAACGAGATTTCTTTCCAGTCCTTTATCGATAGCCATTGATTCTGTTAGATTCACTTCCAATAGTGGGTAACCTGCAACAAAATCAATTCTGTTAAAGTTTTCTGTGAATGTCCCAGCGTAATTTTCTCCATTGTTTGCATTTCCATTGCCGTTATTCTCTTTACCATACATCTGGTCATAGGTTAATGAAGAGTTTGTCAGAGAATAATAGCCGCCCTGAGTAGCTGTAATGCCGATAGAGAATGTTACAGGGTCTGCTCCCCTCCAGCCGCCTCTGTCTGCACCTTCAAAATCTTTAGTATAAGGAATTTCATCTATTGTTCCTGTAACCGTATAACCTGATTCCAGGCTGCCACTTTTCACAAATCCAGCAGGCAGGTTATTAATCTCTACGTTAGGAGGGAACACTTCTGTAAATGTGATATTTTCAAGACTGATTGACTGATTACCAGCCAGCTCACTTCTTCTGACAGGCTTAGGATCAAGTGTGTAGTTCAGTTGAATTAAATCTCTATTGACTTCATACACCGGTTTAACAGGTTGAATGTCTCTGGATAATTCCAGCAGGTTTTCAGTTTCAAACACCCTCACAGTACGCTCTTCTACTGTTTCCGCACCTTTTTCATCGGTTGCGACAATTCTGATGACAACTTCCCCTTCTTCTTCCATCCCATGTTCAAGCTGAAGGTTAATCGTCTCACCATTCCTCGAATTTTCTTTGTGGTGAACAAGTGTATCATTTACATATACTTTGACATCATTTGTTTTAGCAGATAGATCATAGTCCTCTACTGTAAAACTTACCGGGATCGTCTGATTAATTGGGAAGACTTCTTCATCCTCAGGTGTAATGACGGTAATTTCAGGAGCGTGGTTAGCACCAAAGAATGCACGGTACATTGTATTTACAAATAATCGCTGTTCAGCATCCGGGAAATTCGTTGAAGTATGCCCGGTACCGGAATACGTAATATTTCCTTTTGAGTATGTGTAGTAGTGATTCCAGCTATCATTCACATCACGATTACTGCCAATAATGTTATACCATGGGATCACATTTTCATCTTCAAGATCCAGCGTGTAATACTGATTGTGTGTCGTAGCAATAGCTACATTCTCCGGAAGATCAAATGGAAATGAAGTCATTAATCCCTCATTTACTTTTTTAGTGCTTCTTGATGTATTAGGAGCTCCGTTTCCTAAGTTTGTCTCAGGCGCCTTCTGGCCAGTAGCATCCATAAAATTATTAACCCATACATTATTATTGTTAAAAATCGTATCATGAGTAAACATTACACTTTGCTGAGACTCTATAAAACTTTTTAATGAATTTACAGCGCCCTGGCTTAGATTGGCGTAATTATACGTATCGGAAAAACCAAATATAACCATGTCGTACTTGCCATTGATGACTTCATGAGAACTTTGATTATTTTGGCCAGAGGAACCTCGGCTACTATTAAACACATCAAATCCTGTTACATCAATATTAATGTTATATTGGCCATTCTGTGTTAAGTAACTTTGTTTCATATTGTTTGCTTTTTGAAGAGAACTGTTACTATTCCTGTAAACTTGTAAGACGTTAATTTCAACAGGCTTATCTTCGAATAAAAACTCACCTGTTTCATAATCACTCAGTACGAAATCATTGTGAGACTGAACAAGTTCAACCTTCCACATACGAGGCCCTGAAAATCCGAATGGCAGTTTATAATTCAGCTGAGGATTTTTACTGTTTACATCTATTTCTTTTACTACTTCTTCTGCATCAAAACGATCGTTAAAGTCCTGATCAATATATAACCTGAGTTTCATTCGGCTTAATGACTGATTATGAATATTTACTTGATAGTTGATTTCATCTCCAGCTTTGTACGCATTAGAATAAGATGAGTTCCAACCTGAAGGCTTAGAAGTCACTTCAAATGAAGGTTTTTTTGAAAACTTTTCATTCATAAATGTTTTGTAAGCATTATTAAATGACAGTCCATCAGTAATTGTCTCCGGGCAATACCAGCCGTACCACCAAGACCAATTACATCCTCTTAAATCGACCTGGCTTTCGCCACCATAATAAACTGCTGCATCTGCTGATATATTTTTAAATTTCTGCTCAAGCACCCCACCATTATCCATGCTGATTTCATGAATAAAAACGGGTTGGTTTTTATTAATAAACTGATTAATAATCTGCTCTGCTTTAAGATTTGTGATATCATTTTGCACTTCTGAGGTATTATGGTTACGCCCTATTACACCCTGGGTGGAGTAATTGCCCTGGCCAATAATAATGCCATCATATTTACCATCTAATGCTTTTCTATCTGCAACAAATCTTTTCATAGACATTGTATCTACTTTTACATTGTATTGATTTACACCACTAAAATCAGGGTTTTGAGTATTACCATCAACCGTAATCTCCAAAAAGAGCAGATCATTTGCAGAATTGCTCTCCGCACTCACCGTATTCAAAAAGTGGGCGCTGTAAGGCACCCATATCAATATAAGCGTTAACAGGATATATCCCAGTTTCCTCACAACAGCCCACTCCTTTATAACTAATACTATATAATCATTTTACCACATTATTTTAAAAATCCTACTTTTAACTTACATACCCCGCATATTAATCATTTATTACTTCGAATAGACTGCTACTTTATTCCGGCCTTTTTGTTTTGCACCGATATAGAGTGCCCTGTCTGCATTTCTCAGCAGGTTCTTAGAAGAATCTGTATCTTCCGGCGAAGAAGCAACGCCAATACTCACAGTCAGATTCACATGAATAATCTCTCTTGATGTGCTCAGGTCATGCTGAATCTCAAACAGATGCGACTCCACGGCCAGCCTGATTTTCTCTCCAAGCTGCTCTGCCTGGGCTTTTGTTTTATCACTGAGCAGAAGAACGAACTCCTCTCCACCATATCGAGCAATCAGCGCATCTCTTCCGGCTGTTTCAATAAGCAGGCCAGCCAATTCTTTCAGCAGGTCATTTCCACTTTCATGTCCATATGTATCATTGACTCTCTTAAAATGATCGATATCAAGTAAAATGAGTGAAAGTGCATTCAGGTGTCCTTTTTCTAAGCTGCTGAATTCTTTTTCAAGCTGCTCACTGAAATACCTGAAATTATATAAGCCTGTCAGAGCGCAGCGTTCACTTCTTTTTACATTCCGCTGATAATTTCTTGCATTCTGCATGGCAATTGCAAGGTAAGAACACAAAATCTCTAATATCGCTATCAGGTGAGTACCAAAAGCATTTTTCTTTTTTGAAGCAGCAAGCAAAACAGCTACGGTTTTTTTGTTTCTTTGAATCGGTACACAGATAATACTCTCAATATCAGAAGGAATGTAGCCCTCCATCTCTTCAAGCCACTCAGTCTTCTTATTGTAGAGCTTTGCTTCACCCGTTTCCCATACTTTCCCTGAGATCCCTTCTCCTTTACGGATCGGTGACAGGTTGTTTGATTCCACCTGACCGTTTTCAATTCTTCTCAGCAGCGTCATGTTTTCTTCTTTCGTATTGACATCAAGTATATATGTATAATCAGTCGGCATCAGTTCACCGAGCTTGGAAGTAAAGAGGTCCAATACTTCAGTTACATTCAAGCGTTCAGCAAGCTGATGACCAATTTTTGCTGATTTAGCCAGATCGTTATTAACCCGCTCAGATGTATTATAAAGTCTTAAAATGATTGTCATCGCTAAAAATGGTACCCCTAATAAAATCGTTGCAGCCGATCCAATATTAGCCAGCAGATAATACAGCGCGAGACCAAATGGCATACTGAGCATTGTTGAGATATAGTCCATCCTGATATCACCGCTAAAAAATGGATATTTGTTTCCGATTAAGCGGTTAAATGTATACAGGTAAATATGATTTGCGAATATATGAATAAATATATAAGCACCTGCTGCGAACATCAGTGGCCAGAACCCGTCTTCTGTTGTAACTCCCGTAAACCTGTAAACGAGTCCCGCCAGCAGACTGATCAGCATAAACATTGTTGAATTCAAAGGATAGCGATAAGCCGTTTTTAAAGTAATCCGTGATTTGATCAATACCGGAATCAGTACAATCTGCATTAAAATTAATTCATAAAATAAACCATAGGTTAAAAATGCAGCAAGATTAATCCAGTGAATAATGAATATTGTTGAATGATCTACCTTAAATGGGAAGTATCCTGAAATAACTGCCAGCAGGATCAGAGATACGACAATCCGCCAGTCAAGTGCAGGAAGCGGAGTAAGCTGAAAAGCCATATATAAACCGGCTGGAAACGTAATGAGCCACGTAATCCATAATACCCACTTTGCTGTTGTAGACACTTCTTTCAACTTACCTCACCTCACTTTTATATGATAATAGACTCATTTAGCAATAATCATACCAAATTAATTTCAACTCGTCACATAATATTTAACAAATGTAAATATTCTATTAATTATACTCTAATGCTCGTGATCAGCTTTTAACAAATGTTTCAGGTCCTTATAGATACCGGATAAGAAGTACAGTGATCCAGTAATCATATAAAGTGTATCATCTGATTGATTGAGCTCAGTCATCCACTCAGTATTTTCTATGGCCTGTTTATTTTTATGATTACTCAATTCATAAAGCGACTTTGCGTCTGCTGCTCTTGGAAAATCAAATGATGTAAAGGTAATCCGATCAGCGTGTTGATCGAGTTTACTAATCATATTTGTCAGGTCTTTATCTGACACAGCTGCAAAAATAAAATGCACGTGTTTTTCAGGGTACTTTTCATGAATTGTCTGCATCATCGTGTCGATGCCTTCAGGGTTATGAGCGCCGTCCATGATTACCAAAGGGTTTTCACTGATCTTTTCAAACCGCCCCGGCCAGAATGTCTTCTCAATTCCTGTTTGAATGATATTACGATTTAGCTTGGGTTCTGTCAGCTTTGCGATCGTAACAGCCAAAGAAGCATTTTCAACCTGATGCGCACCACTCATAGATGTTTTTAATTGAATATTGCTGTTATAGCTGAACATCTCCCCTTCACTGTCAGTTTTTTCAATCTGCACATGGAATTGTTCACCTAATTCATACACAGGAGCATTCATTTTTTCAGCCTGAGTCAGAATGACTTCACGTGCTCCACTGTGCCTCACATTAAAAACTAACGGCACGCCTTCTTTAATAATCCCTGCTTTTTCAAATGCAATTTCCTCATAGGAATGTCCGAGAATGTTGACATGATCAAGGCCGATCGAAGTAATACAGCTGCATACCGGTCTCACGATATTTGTAGAGTCAAATCTTCCGCCAAGCCCGACTTCAATCAGTACATAATCCGTTTGCTGCACTTCACCAAAGTAATAAAACATCATCGCCGTAATAACTTCAAATTCTGTCGGACCGCCAAGCTCATGTTCTTCAAGTTCATCTGCCAGCGGTTTAATTTTATTTACAAGTGAAGTCCAGTCTTCTTCAGAAGCCGGCTTTCCATTAACAGAAATTCTTTCGTTAAAGACTTCAAAGTAAGGTGAGGTGAATGTCCCAACCGAATAGCCGCCCTCTTCCAGAATATTTCTTAAGAAACTGAGCGTTGATCCTTTACCGTTTGTTCCGCCTATGTGAACTGCATTAATTTTCAAATGCGGGTTACCGAGCCGCTCCATCATCCATTCCATCCGCTCAAGTCCAGGCTTTATCCCTAGTCTGAGCCTCCCATGAATCCAGCTTACTGCTTCTTCAAAAGTCTGTATCATATCGCAATCACTCCTTAAAAAAGCGGACAGACAGTTACGTCTATCCGCCCGGTATTTTTATACTGTGCGCAGCTCTTCAATACGCGCTTTTACAGCATCCTGTTTTGACAGGTAGTCTTTTTGTTTTGCACGTTCTTCTTCCACTACGGCTTCAGGTGCCTTGCTTACAAAACGCTCGTTGCCGAGTTTCTTTTCCACACGTTCAACTTCTTTTGTCCACTTATCAAGTTCTTTTTCAAGACGGTCAATCTCTTCGTCAATATTAATTAAACCTTCAAGCGGCAAGATCAATTCTGCATTGGTCACGACTGAAGTCATTGCTTTTTCAGGCGCTTTCACCTCTGTACCGATTGTCAGGTTTTCAGGGTTACAGAATTTGTCGAGAAAAGCTTCATTTTTCTTTAGACGCTCTGCTGTCTGATCATTTGCTGCACGGATCAGCAGGCTGACTTTTTTACTCATTGGCGTATTTACTTCAGCACGGATATTACGTACTGAACGGATAATCTCAATGAGCAGCTTCATTTCTTCTTCCGCTTCACGGTCAATTTGAGACTCGTTGACTTCTGGCCATGCAGCTTCTGTAATAGACTTGCCCTGGTGAGGCAGGTTCTGCCAGATCTCCTCAGTGATAAACGGCATGAATGGGTGCAGGAGTCGCATTGTTTGATCCAAAACGTGAGCAAGAATGGAGCGGGTTGTCTTCTTCGCCTCTTCGTCTTCCCCATTTAACGGCAGCTTTGCCATTTCAATATACCAGCTGCAGAAATCATCCCAGATAAAGTTATAAAGTGTACGGCCGACTTCACCGAATTCATAGCGTTTAGCAAGGCTTGTTACATTTTCAACCGTATCATTCAGACGGGTCAGAATCCATTTGTCAGCAACAGATTTCTTTCCGCTGAGATCAATCTCTTCAAATTTGAGACCATCCATATTCATCAGTGCGAACCTTGAAGCATTCCAGATCTTATTGGCAAAATTCCAGATTGACTCAACACGCTCCATTGAGAAACGAAGGTCCTGACCAGGTGAAGAACCGGTTGTCAGAACGTAGCGCAGAGAATCAGCTCCGTACTGTTCAATCACATCCATCGGGTCAATCCCGTTACCGAGAGATTTAGACATCTTACGGCCTTCTGCATCACGGACAAGACCGTGAATTAATACATCTTTAAATGGACGCTGTCCGGTAAATTCAACACCCTGGAAGATCATGCGTGATACCCAGAACGCAATGATATCGTATCCTGTTACAAGTGCTGATGTTGGATAATAACGTTTGAAGTCAGCAGATGCTTCGTCCGGCCAGCCCATTGTTGAAAACGGCCATAGCGCTGAAGAAAACCAAGTATCCAGTACATCTTCATCCTGATTCCAGTTCTCAATATCTTCAGGTGCTTCTTCACCTACATATAGTTCACCAGTTTCCTTATGGTACCAGGCCGGAATTCTGTGGCCCCACCAGAGCTGTCTTGAAATACACCAGTCTCTGATATTTTCCATCCATCTCATATACGTATTTTCAAAGCGGTTCGGAATGAAGTTAACTTTGTCTTCAGTTTCCTGAATATCCATTGCCTGTTTCGCAAGCGGCTCCATTTTTACAAACCACTGTGTTGATAAATAGGGCTCTACAACCGCACCGCTTCGCTCGGAATGTCCAACTGAGTGAAGATGTTCTTCAATTTCAAACAGTACGCCTTCTTCCTGAAGGTCTTTGACGATCTGCTTTCTGCACTCAAAACGGCCCATACCCTGATATTTACCTGCATTATCATTCATAGAACCGTCTTCATTCATCACAAGTACGCGTTCAAGGTTGTGACGATTACCGATTTCAAAGTCATTTGGATCGTGTGCAGGTGTAATTTTAACAGCACCTGAACCAAATTCCATATCAACATAGTCATCAGCAACAATCTTGATTTCACGGCCAACGATTGGCAGTTTTACAGTTTTGCCGATCAGATGCTGATAGCGCTCATCATCAGGATGAACAGCTACTGCCGTATCACCAAGCATTGTCTCAGGACGTGTTGTAGCAATTTCAATGTGTCCACTGCCATCAGTAAGTGGGTATCTCATATGATAAAAAGCACCCTGAACGTCTTTATGAATCACTTCAATATCAGATAAAGCTGTTTTTGTTGCTGGGTCCCAGTTGATGATATACTCTCCGCGATAGATCAGCCCTTTATTATAAAGGTCGATAAATACTTTCTGTACAGCTTTTGAAAGACCGTCATCAAGTGTGAATCGCTCACGGCTGTAATCGAGTCCAAGTCCAAGCTTTGACCATTGCTCTCTGATATGTTCAGCGTACTCTTCTTTCCATTTCCATGATTCTTCAAGGAATGCTTCACGGCCCATTTCATAACGGTTTTTACCCTGCTCACGAAGCTTCTGGTCCACTTTGGCCTGTGTAGCAATCCCGGCGTGGTCCATACCCGGCAGCCATAGTACGTCATAGCCCTGCATCCGTTTCATCCGTGTCAGGATATCCTGCAGCGCTGTATCCCACGCGTGTCCAAGGTGAAGTTTACCTGTTACGTTTGGCGGCGGAATGACGATGATATAAGGGTCTTTGCTCTCATCGCTTCTTGCTTCAAATACTTTTTCTTTCAGCCACCATTCATAGCGGCCTTCTTCTATCGCTTTCGGATCATACTTTGTCGGCATTGATGTTTCATTCATATGATTACCTCCATTTTGTTTCGCTCTGTCAAAGTTGGCTGATGATTTCCGCTTCAGGGGGACGCTTTCCGCAGGGTCGGCGGCAAGCCTCCTCGTGCTTCGCACTGCGGGGTCTCGCCTGTCCGACTTCTCCTGCTGGAGTCGCCCCCTGCAGCGAGGATCAACAGCTGTGCTTATTAAACAGCTGACTTCGACATAACTATAATTTTTTCATTTGGTACCATTTCACATCAGTCACTTATAAAATAAACAACAAAAAAATCCCTCTCGTCGTAAAAGGACGAAGGGATTTGATTCGCGGTACCACCTTTTTACACAGACTGGTGTCTGTGCACTTAATTAAGATAACGGCTTCTAACCGGCACGGGCTACTGAAACTTCACCAATACTGCTCACAGGCGACTTCTGCAGGGTCTGTTCTGGAAATTCTCTCACCAAATGAATTTCTTCTCTGAAGAATGACAAACTGCGTACTACTCCTGATCAATGCATCTGTTTATATCATCTATCATAATCAAAATCAGCCTGTTTAGTCAATAAAAATCGCAAAAAACACCTCTGTGCATATGATAATAGAAAGCATAATGGAAAGGAGTCTGTTATGGGTAAAAGAATGCTGCCAAAGCCTAAACCGCCATGGTGGAAAAAATGCCGCTGTTATTTACAGACAATTATTATTCCAATTTGTATTTTTCAGGCTATCCTACTTTTACTAATACCATCCACGATTGACGTGCTGATCTTAGGTATTCTGATTGGCATTGCCTGTGTACTTCACTTTGAATGGATCTGAGGCGATGGGATCCAGATCAGTTCGCCTCTGTTGAACGGCCTTCTGGATTCAAACTGGTTGCTTTTCATCAGCTGAAGCATCGGTACCCCATAGCGCTCAGCAACCATTTCAGGTGTTTCATCCTGCTGGGCGATATGTATTTTAATGATGGTCCGATTTTCTTCAAGCGTCTGAATAAAACGTGCAAACGTATCTTCATCCCGCTTTTTATATTCTTCATCTTCCTCATCCGTTTCTTCTTCCTGCTCTTCTCTTTGTTCTGTCTCTTCCTGAACTGCTTCCTCCTGTGCTGCAGGTTCCTCCCGTGCCTCGACCGTCTCCTGCTCAATAGGCGGTTCAGTTATGTCTTCTTGTGTTTCTTCTTCAGTCACGGCAGGTTCTTCAGGTTCAGCCTCCTGCGGTTCTTCTGTCAACAGTTCTGTGAGTCCCTCTCCAGACCATTCTTCAGGCTGGTTCGGCAGCATTCTGACTTCTTCACGTTTCGGCTCAGAAATCCCTTCAATCATGATATCTGCTGTTACCTGCAGCACACCTGGTTCCGGAAGCTCATAGTCCACATGATCAATATACACTTCCACATCCTGTTTTCTTTCCACCCGCGCTGAAGAAATAGAGATCGATAGCGGGAAGTGATGTTCAAAAAATACGAGTTCTTCCATGACCGTTGATTCCTGTACTTCAGGATATTCATAGTCACGGGTTCCTTCTGCTGTTACATAACTGCCTTCTCCTGCTAAATGAAGTGTTCCTTCCACAACGACCTGATCAGCGTGTTCTGTTATGGACACGCTTGGTTCGAATGAGAGCGTGCGCAGCTCACTCAGGACATGCTCTCCTTTAAAAACGATGTTTTCCTGGAGTTGATAAACTGTGTTTTTTGTCATTGGTGCCTCCTTTTAATCATTGCTCTTACAGCTTATGAATGAAAAGAGGCCTGTATGATATAAAAAGCAGGACAGTAGATATGTGCGATCTACTGCCCTGCCTTTTTAAAATTATAGCTCTGTAAAGATGGCTGTTGATTTCCGCTGCAGGGGGAACGCTTTCCGCAGGGCGTGCGGTGAGCCTCCTCAGCGCGGGGCGCTTGCGGGGTCTCACCTGTCACGCTTCTCCTGCTGGAGTCGTCCCCCTTCCGCTCCAATCACCAGCTGTGCTAAAACAAGATTGGGCTTTAATATAGCCCTAATTATTATGATCTTTTGGATGCAATTTCTTTAAATGATGCTTCGACTGCTTTTAGTGTGCGGTCGAGCTCTTCTTCTCCATGCACTGTTGAAAGGAACCAGCCTTCAAATTGTGATGGTGGAAGGAAGACGCCGTTTTCTGCCATTAGTCTGTAGAACTCACCGAACAGTTCAAGGTCAGACGTTTTCGCTTTATCAAAGTTTGTTACTTTCTCATTTGTGAAGAAAAAGCCCAGCATTGACCCTGCACGGTTCACGCTGTGAGGGATATCATACTTTTTGGCAAGTTCAGTAAAACCGGCCTCAAGCTTATCTCCATATTCAACAAATCCGTGATAGCTTTCTTCAGTCAGCTGGGACAGTGTAGCGTAGCCTGCAGCCATCGCAAGCGGATTACCGGAGAGTGTTCCTGCCTGATAGATTGGCCCTGCTGGTGCAATGTGCTCCATAATATCCTTGCGGCCGCCAAATGCGCCAACCGGCAGACCGCCGCCGATTACTTTTCCAAGACATGTCAGGTCAGGCGTTACACCAAGATGTCCCTGAGCGCAATGATAGCCAACGCGGAAGCCTGTCATTACTTCATCAAAAATCAGCAGTGAGCCGTGATCGGTTGTAAGCTTTCTCAGTTCTTCCATAAAACCTTCAACTGGTGGTACAACACCCATGTTTCCAGCAACAGGTTCAACGATTACACCTGCAATTTCACTGCCGTATTCTTTAAATACATACTGGATAGATTCAAAGTCATTATAAGGTACAGTAATCGTATTTTGAGCTACACTCGCAGGAACGCCGGGTGAGTCAGGCAGTCCAAGTGTTGCAACACCTGAACCTGCTTTAATCAGAAGACTGTCTCCGTGACCGTGATAGCAGCCTTCAAATTTAACGATTTTGTCACGACCCGTAAAACCTCTTGCCAGTCTGAGCGCACTCATTGTTGCCTCTGTACCTGAAGAAACCATTCTCACTTTTTCAATAGATGGTACACGTTCGATCACCAGCTCTGCCAGTTTATTCTCAGCAAGACTTGGCGCCCCGAAGCTTGTACCACTTTCTGCAGTTTTTTTAATTTCTTCAATCACATGATCATCTGCATGTCCTAAAATAAGAGGTCCCCACGACAGGACGTAATCAATATATTCATTACCATCAATATCGTATATCATAGATCCTTTTCCTTTTTCCATAAAAATCGGATCCATATTAACGGATTTAAATGCACGGACAGGACTGTTGACTCCTCCTGGCATTAATTCAGATGCTGTTTTAAATGCTTCCTGTGACTTTTCATATGAACGCATGATATCGCTCCTTTGTGTTTATTGATCTTTCAGCCAGCGTGATGCTTCTTTCGCATGGTACGTAATAATCAGATCTGCACCGGCACGCTTCATGCTTGTCAGCTTTTCAAGAATAACTTCCTGTTCATTAATCCAGCCGTTTGCTGCAGCTGCCTTAATCATTGAGTATTCACCGCTCACGTTATAAGCAACCACAGGCAGTGTGTGACGATCTTTCACTTCTCTCATAATATCGAGGTATGAAAGTGCAGGTTTAACAATCAGGAAATCTGCGCCTTCATTTACATCAGAGTCTGCTTCACGCAATGCTTCAAGTCTGTTAGCAGGATCCATCTGATAGGTTTTACGGTCACCAAACTGAGGCGAGCTGTGGGCTGCATCCCTGAAAGGTCCGTAAAAGCTTGAAGAATATTTCACTGCATAACTCATAATCGGAACATCATGAAAGCCTGCTTCATCAAGGCCGTAACGGATCGCTGCAACAAATCCATCCATCATATTTGACGGTGCAATAATATCAGCCCCTGCTTTAGCCTGGCTGACTGCTGTTTTTGCAAGCAGGTCCAGTGTAGGGTCATTCAGTACTTTACCGCCTTCAATCACGCCGCAGTGCCCGTGGTCAGTGTATTGGCACAGACAAGTATCTGCTACCACAACCATTTCAGGCGCTTGCTTTTTAATCAGTCTTGTGGCCTGTTGCACAATACCTTCTTCAGCATAGGCCTGAGAACCGACTGCGTCTTTCTCCTTTGGCACACCAAAAAGAATGACAGACTTGATGCCAAGAGATTGACATTCATTAATCTCATCCATCACACCATCGAGTGAAACGTGGAAGACGCCCGGCATTGAAGGAACTTCAAGATGAATATTCTCTCCCTCTACGACAAATAGCGGATAGATAAAATCCTCCGGACGGAGCCATGTTTCACGTACCATCGCACGCAGCGCGTCAGATCCTCTCAGTCTGCGGTGACGGTCAAATTGTAAGTCATTCATATTATTACCTCCTGATTGCTCATAAACTTATCATTAACACTTCAGAGTCATGGCAATTTCTTCAATCATCGCTTCCATTGTATATTCTGAAGGTTCTATATGTACAGGCAGAGACATCTCTCTTATTGCTTCTGAAGTTGTCGGACCGATACTGGCAATTTTAATTCGTCCCTGTCTGACACTGGAGATCAGCTGATGATCTGCTTTAACAGTTTCATAAAAACGGACTGCAGCAGATGGCGAAAACAGTGTAATCACATCAGCATCTCTGAAATAGTCAAGCAGCCCGTCAGATATCTCCGGAATCGTGTTTTCATATACAGTCCAGCTGATACATTTATGTCCCTGCTCATTTAAAAATTTTGCAATCTCTCCACGTGAGAGATTGCCCTGTGGAAAAAGAACAGGGCCTTGGACGTGCTCTTTAAAATCACTTCTAAAACTTGAAGCAGAATATAGAGGCGGGATATAGTGAACCTGCATCCCCTCGTTTTCTAATGCTTCTGCAGTTTTTCTCCCTACTGCCGCAATTTTTTTACGAGTCAGAAGATCCGCCATACCTGCCTCTTCTACTAATTTGCAAAAGTAGTAAACACCATTCTTGCTAGTGAAAATAATCCAGTCTGCCTGTTCAAGTTGAGACTTCTTTTGTTCATCTATCTGAACGTCTGCAGCTCCGATTTTAATCA
Source organism: Jeotgalibacillus alimentarius (assembly GCF_000829445.1). Lineage (GTDB taxonomy): Bacteria > Bacillota > Bacilli > Bacillales > Jeotgalibacillaceae > Jeotgalibacillus > Jeotgalibacillus alimentarius. The sequence continues at coordinate 105,748 of NZ_JXRQ01000008.1, read as the reverse complement.
TAGGAGCGATGACAGGAATGCCGCCTTTTTCTTCAATCAGCAGGCGGTCCTGCTCGGATGATTCTACATCTCTGGTCAGTACGATCCGTATCCCTTTGAGGGAAGTCATGTCACTGACCTTCCTGTTCTTCTTTAACCTGGTCGATTAAAGCTTTAGCACCCTGCTCTGTCAGGATTTCTGCAGCTTTAAGCCCTACTTCCACCGGGTCATTTCCATTAATCACTTCTTTATATACTTTCTTGCCGTCTGGTGAAGCAACCAGTGCAGTCAGAGATACGCCATCTTCAATCTGAGTTGCATACCCTGCAATCGGCACCTGGCATCCACCCTCCATTTTATGAAGGAACGTTCGTTCAGCAGTAACAGTCAAAGCTGTTTCCTGATCAGTAAAACGGTTCAGCAATTCTCTCAGCTCTGTATCATTTTCACGGCATTCAATTGATAATGCGCCCTGACCGATCGCCGGCAGGCAGTCTTCCGGAGAAAGAAATTCAGATACAACGTCTTTTGACCAGCCCATTCTTGATAGACCTGCTGCTGCTAAAATAATGGCATCAAAGTTTTCAGTTTCCAGTTTCTTTAACCGTGTATCAATATTCCCGCGGATCCATTCCACTTTCAGGTCCGGACGTACAGCAAGAATCTGCGCACCGCGTCTAAGGCTGCTTGTCCCGACAATTGAACCAGCAGGCAGTTCAGCAAGCGTTTCTTTGTTTTTTGAAATGAGTGCATCTCGCGGATCTTCACGTTTCGGAATACTGCCGATTACCAGACCCTCCGGCAGTTCTGCCGGCATATCCTTCATACTGTGAACAGCCATATCAATCTCTCCATCGATCATTGCCTGTTCAATTTCTTTTACAAACAGACCTTTGCCTCCTACTTTAGAAAGCTTCACGTTCTGGATCTGATCACCTTTTGTAACAATTTCCTTAATCTCGAACTCAGCACCTGGTTGAAGTGCTTTCAGCTGCTCAATCACCCATTTAGTCTGTGTAATCGCAAGCTTACTTCTACGTGATCCTACAATAAATTTCCTCATTATCAAAAGCCTCCATTGAATCGTTATTTAGACTGACCAGAAGTGGAACGAAGATAATCTGCTGCCAAGCAAAAAGTTAATCAGCAGACAGCCAAAAGCAACTGTGTTAAACAGTGCCAGTGATTTCCCTGACTGGCCCTTTCCGAACCTTCTGTATAAAAACACGCCATAAATGGCTAGTAACAGGAATGACCCTGAAATCTTAATGTCATACCATAAAACAGTAGGCAGAGAAACAACTGCCCATTGGACTCCCAGAATTAAACTGAGTAACAGCATCGGGAAACCGATACTGTTCAAAATGACTGATCCCTTTTCCAACTTCGCCAAATCCGTGATCCGCTGAATTTTCTGACCCCATTTTTTCTGTTTCAACAGCCTGTATTGAAGTAAATACAGGATGGAGAATACAACGGATACAGAAAAAGCAGCATAAGATACAATTGCCATTGTTATATGAACGAGCAGCAGCTCTGACATCAGCCTTTCAGCAGCTGCTTCTGTGCTGGCCTGGATCGGGGCGAACGTATGGATCGCCATGAAAGTAAAGCCTATCACGTTGACAAAGAAAACAGTGAAATCCACTCTCATTAAGCGGTTAAGCGCCAGCGATAGAGTGAGCAATACCCAAGCATAAAAATAAATGCCCTCAAACAGCGTTAAAACTGGAAATCTTCCAGTTCTGAACATGTAGAGAAATAAAAAAATTGTTTGAAGAACCCAAACAATTGATAAAAGCCAGAAGGCAACGCGGTTCGCCTTCTGGTCTTTTTGTACATAATCCATAAAATATAATAGAACGCTGATTGCATAGAGGATAATCATGACTTCATGAAGCCGTGTCATTGACAGTTCGAACATGTGTGATCCTCCCAATCAACTTTGCAGTGAAAGTTGAGGCTGTACGTTCACTGTTTCAGCAGTTTCAATTTCCTGACGCTCCGTTTCTTGTGTCAGGTTAAAGATCTGCTTGAACAGTTCAAGTTTTTCATCACCATCCGGCAGTGCCGCCAGTTCTTTTGCCTGCAAAATCGGATCTTTTAATAGTTGATTAATAATGCTTTTTGTATGCTTGTTCAATACTTTGCGTTCACGGTCAGTGAGGCTTGGCATTTTCCGTTCAATGCTTTCCATCGTTTCTGCCTGAATCGCAAGTGCCTTTTCGCGAAGTTCTGAAATCACCGGTACGACACCGAGCATGTTCAGCCATTCTTTAAATGCAACGATTGCTTCTTCCACCATCAGGCCAATGGCTTCTGCAGCCTGCTTACGTTCTTCAAGGTTAGCCTGTACAATGCCTTCAAGATCATCAATATCATATAAGAAGACGTTATCAAGTTCATTGATTGCAGGGTCAAGATCTCTTGGTACTGCAATGTCTACCATAAAGAATGGACGGCCTTTACGCATTCTTTCAACATCTGTCATCATCTCTTTACTGATTAGTGCTTCCTGAGCTCCAGTCGAAGTAATGAGAATATCTGCTTCAATTAATGCGCACTGAAGCTCTCTCAGTTCTTTAGCGCTGCCTGAGAACTTATCAGCAAGTGCTTCCGCCTTTTCAAAAGTACGGTTAATCACGGTCACTTTAGTAGCACCGCTGCCCTGAAGGTTTTGAATAGCCAGTTCGCCCATTTTCCCGGCACCAAGAATAAGCACATGTTTTTTATTTAAATCTCCGAATATCTTCTTTGCAAGCTCAACAGCTGCATAAGATACTGATACAGCATTTGAAGCGATATCAGTTTCAGAGTGTGCTTTCTTTGCTAACGTAACAGCCTGCTTGAAAAGCTCATTAAAAACAGTTCCTGTCGTACCATTTTCCTGGCCTGTAAAGAAGCTTTTCCGGACCTGTCCAAGGATCTGAGTTTCCCCGACAATCATAGAGTCAAGGCCACAGCTTACTTTGAACAGATGCTCCATTGCACCGTCTTTTTCGTACATGAATAAATAAGGACTGAACTCGTCCTTGTCCAGATTAAACCAGTCAGCTAAAAATTGTTTTATATAATAACGACCTGTGTGAAGCTGATCTACTACTGCATATATCTCAGTACGGTTGCATGTCGAAACGATGACATTCTCCAGAATGCTCTTTCTGCCCTGAAGTTCTGTCATTGCTTTACTAAGATCCGCTTCCTGAAAAGAAAGACGCTCTCTCATCTCTACCGGGGCCGTTTTGTAATTCAAACCTACCACTAAAATGTGCATGTGCTGAATGACACCCCCACGAATTAATCATTACTCCCATTATAACATGTTTGCGGACATGGCCTAATGGTAAATGTGAACAACCCTTGAAACGTACTGACACAATGACTGGCTGAGCCAGTTCGCACCATTGCATCACGTTTTCATCTGAACTAAGGTTACCAAACCACCCGGGCGTTTTCAACAGTTCCGCTCAATATCAGAACCTTCTGTGAAAACGTTTTACTAATAACATGTTTCACTACTTTGGTCACTAGTAAACCCTTTCAACTGTAAAAGCTTTATATACAGAGAAACTTTACAGAAACGCTGTCTCTTTTCGTGGAGGGCTGCGCTTTCCTGCCCCGGGCGGTGAGCTTCCTGGGGCGGGAGTCTCCGCCCTCCACTACAAGAGCCAGCTGAATGTATGTTAATAAAAAGTTAATTCATTAAAAAAGTTGACCTTATCCGCATCGGTCCACTGCACTGCCCACAGTGAAGATCAACAATAAAAAGCACACTGACAAAACCAGTGCGCTTTTAGATAAGTCTATCATTCTGCTATTCTTTCATTTTCCTTTCGATAAAATGCCATGCCTGGTCTTTGCCGAGGCCTGTTTCTGAGGAGAACATGATGAGTTCATCTCCTTCAGCGATTTCAAGCACTTTTCGTGTGACGCTAAGGTGTTTTTGCCATTTACCTTTAGGAATTTTATCAGCTTTTGTAGCGACGATTAAGCACGGAATATCAAAGTGCTTAAGGAAGTCATACATCATAATATCATCCTTGGTTGGCGGATGTCTGAGATCGACTATCATAATAACTGCTTTTAATGGTGCTCTGTCAGTCATATAAGTTTCGATCATTTTTCCCCATGCTGCCCGTTCAGTTTTAGATACTTTGGCGTATCCATACCCCGGAACATCCACGAAGTACAGTGCTTCATTCAATAAATAAAAGTTGAGTGTCTGGGTTTTACCCGGCTTTGAAGAAATGCGTGCCAGTGCTTTTCTGTTGATCATCTTGTTAATAAATGATGATTTCCCAACGTTTGATCTGCCCGCTAATGCAAACTCGGGCAGACCTCCTTCAGGATATTGTTCAGGTTTTACAGCACTAATCACGATTTCTGATTGTGTAATTTTCATTCTTTCTCACCTACTAATGCAACTTCAAGCACTTCATCTACATGAGATACCGGGATAAACGTCAGTTCAGCACGTACGCTTTCCGGAATATCGTCAATGTCACGCTCGTTCTCTTTTGGAATAATAATGGTTGTCAGTCCCGCTCTGTGGGCACTGAGGGATTTTTCCTTCAGACCGCCAATCGGCAGCACTCTTCCTCTCAATGTCACTTCACCGGTCATACCGACTTCTTTTTTAATTTTACGATTTGTCAGTGCAGATACAAGCGCTGTTACGATTGTAATACCGGCAGATGGCCCGTCTTTTGGCACTGCACCTTCAGGAACGTGTATATGAATATCATGTTTTTCATGAAAATCTTCTTCTAAGTTCAGCTGTTCTGCACGGGATCTGACAAATGAAAATGCAGTCTGAGCAGATTCTTTCATGACATCGCCAAGCTTACCGGTCAGTACAAGCTTCCCCTTACCAGGAGAAAGTGATACTTCGATTTGAAGTGTGTCTCCACCAACAGTTGTGTAGGCAAGACCAGTAGCAACGCCAATCTGATCCTCAACCTCAGCCTGTCCATAACGGAACTTCTTCTTGCCGAGAAAATCATAAAGGCTTTTTGACGTAACTACTACCTTTTTCTTCTCTTCTCCAACAATCATCTTGGCTGCTTTTCTGCATACTGTTGCAAGCTGTCTCTCAAGACTTCTTACACCAGCTTCACGCGTGTGATAGCGGACAATATCCTTAATGGCTTCATCGCGTACCTGTACCTGCGACTTCGATAAGCCGTTTTCTTCAATCTGTTTTGGAAGCAGATGATTTTTGGCGATATTAATTTTTTCAATCTCTGTGTATCCCGCAATTGTAATGATCTCCATGCGGTCACGCAGCGGCCCCGGGATCGTCGCCAGGTTATTGGCTGTTGCAATGAACATAACTTTAGACAGATCATAAGGTTCTTCAATGAAGTGATCACTGAATGAGTTGTTCTGTTCAGGGTCAAGCACCTCAAGCATCGCTGAAGATGGATCCCCTCTGAAGTCATTGGACATTTTATCAATTTCATCAAGAAGAAATACAGGGTTCACAGTACCGGCTTTTTTCATTCCCTGAATGATACGGCCAGGCATTGCCCCTACATACGTTCTGCGGTGTCCGCGAATTTCAGATTCATCTCTGATACCACCAAGTGACGCTCTGACAAATTTTCTGCCGACTGATTCAGCAATAGAACGCGCAAGACTTGTTTTACCTACGCCAGGAGGTCCCGCAAGACAAAGAATTGGACCCTTTAACGATTTTGTCAGCTGTTGTACAGCCAGATATTCAAGCACACGCTCTTTTACTTTTTCAAGTCCGTAGTGATCACGATCAAGAATTTTTTCCGCTTTTTTAATATCCAGGTCATCTTTAGTGGACTGACTCCAAGGTACTGTAATGAGCCATTCAATATAATTGCGGATAACTGAGCTTTCTGCTGAAGTAGCAGGCACTTTTTCATAGCGGTCAAGTTCTTTACGTGCAATCTTTTCTATAGATTCAGGCATCTTCGCCTGACGGATTCTTTTTGCCAGGTCAGAAATTTCACCGGTTTTTCCATCTTTATCCCCGAGCTCTTTCTGAATCGCTTTCATCTGTTCACGCAAATAATATTCTTTTTGGGTTCTTTCCATAGACTTCTTCACACGCTGACCGATTTTCTTTTCAAGACTCAGTACTTCTTTTTCATTGTTGATTGTCTCGATCAATCTTGTCATACGTTTTTTGATATCAGTTGTATCAAGTACTTCCTGCTTCATTTTTAATTTTAATGGCAGGTGGGAAGCCACGATATCTGCAAGACGGCCTGGTTCTTCAATGTCGAGAACCGTGTTAAGTGTTTCTTTAGAGACTTTCTTTGATAGCGCAATGTACTGTTCAAAGTAATCTGTTAATGTTCTCATCAGTGCTTCATATTCCGGTGTTTTTTCAGGATCATCCGGAAGAGATTCAACTGTTACTGTAAAGAATGGCTCACTTTCTTCAAATGAAGTGATTCTTCCCCGCTCAATTCCTTCAACGAGTACGCGGATTGTCCCGTTAGGAAGTTTCAGCATCTGCTTTACTTTTGTCAGCGTCCCCATTTCAGCCAGGTCATCCTGCTCAGGCTGATCGATGGCCATATCTTTTTGAGTGGATAAAAAGATCATATGGTCCTCCATCATTGCTTTTTCAAGCGCCTGAATAGACCTTTCGCGGCCAACGTCAATATGAAGCACCATTGTTGGATACACGAGCAAACCGCGCAGCGGCAGCAGTGGTAAGGTTTGTGTAGTTGATTTCGCCATATGTAACACCTCCAGGTTGTATCTGTAAGCTTCTGTTATACTTTACCCTTTCAATACACAAAACATCCGGGCAAAGCGAAGAAAAAAGCTGACTCTATATGATGAGCCAGCTTTTGTCTTAGACTTTAAGCAGATGTCTTTTCTTCATCATCCAGATTAATTTCAGAACCATCTTCTCTCAGAAGAACAGGACGTTCCGTCTGCTCAACAGCTCCAGGTGTAATGATACACTTTTTAATTTCTTCTCTGGAAGGAAGGTCAAACATGACATCAAGCATCAGGTTTTCAATAATAGAACGAAGTCCGCGTGCACCGGTTTTTCGTTCAATTGCTTTTTTAGAGATTTCACGCAGTGCTTCTTCCTCAAATTCAAGTTCAACATCATCAAGCTCAAGCATTTTCTGATATTGTTTTACTAATGCGTTTTTAGGCTTCGTCAGAATAGAGATCAGCGCTTCTTCATCCAGTGTCTCAAGTGTTGCAGTCACTGGAAGACGGCCGATAAATTCAGGGATCAATCCGAATTTCAGAAGATCCTCCGGTACCAGCTTAGCAAGCAGTTCACGCTCAGTCAGGTCACCTTTTGAATCCCCGGATCCAAATCCGATTACCTTTTGACCAAGTCGGCGTTTAATAATCTGGTCTACACCGTCAAATGCACCACCAACAATGAACAGAATGTTCGTTGTATCAATCTGAATAAATTCCTGGTGTGGATGCTTTCTTCCACCCTGTGGCGGCACACTTGCGGTCGTGCCTTCAAGAATTTTCAGCAGTGCCTGCTGTACACCTTCACCTGAAACGTCACGTGTAATTGACGGGTTTTCAGATTTACGGGCCACTTTATCAATTTCATCGATATAGATAATTCCCTTTTCAGCACGTTCAACATCGTAATCAGCAGCCTGGATCAGCTTCAAAAGGATGTTTTCAACATCTTCCCCTACGTAACCTGCTTCTGTCAGTGATGTCGCATCCGCAATGGCAAATGGCACATTCAAAATTCTTGCAAGTGTCTGTGCCAGTAATGTTTTACCGGAACCCGTTGGTCCGATCAGACAGATGTTACTTTTTGAAAGTTCAACATCATCAACTTTACTGTTTGATTTGATACGTTTGTAGTGGTTATATACGGCAACAGAAAGTGACTTCTTCGCACGTTCCTGCCCGATAACGTAATCACCCAGAATTGATAGGATTTCCTTTGGTTTTGGAACATCCTTGAACTCTACTTCTTCTTCAGTGCCCAGCTCTTCTTCTACAATTTCAGTGCAAAGTTCGATACATTCATCACAAATATATACGCCAGGCCCGGCAACAAGCTTACGAACCTGTTCCTGGGTCTTTCCGCAGAAAGAACATTTCAATTGTCCTTTTTCATCGTTAAATTTAAACATTCCATTCACCCCTTTATCAGTCTTGCCCTGAGCTAGAGCAGCTCTTCTTCACTCTGTAGAGAAAATTGTACCATAATGAATCATTAGACGGAACTAACTCGATTTTCCCGATATGCTTTCCTTTTAAACAATTATGTATGCATGAAATAATTAAAGCCTTTATGTTATAAAACAAGGCACGATATCATCGCGCCTTGCCCTTAAATCTTATTATGCAACAGTTTTACTGTTTTCCACAAGAAAATCGATTGCTTTTTGTACACGCAGATCATTTTCAAGAATTTCAGTAGATCCGCCAAGTGCAGCTTTAATCTGATCAACTGACATATTGAATTGTTCAGTCATGCTGCTAAGCTCTGACTCAACATCTTCTTCTGTTACTGTGATATTTTCTGCATCAGCGATTGCTTCAAGTACAAGGTTTGTACGAACACGCTTAGCTGCATCTTCCTGCATTTGTCCGCGAAGTGTCTCTTCGTCCTGTCCGCTGAACTGGAAGTAAAGATCAAGGTTCATACCCTGTGCACCAAGACGCTGTTCAAATTCCTGCATCATACGGTCAACTTCTGTGTTAACCATTGATTCCGGAATATCGATTTCAGCATTTTCAGCTGCTTTTTCAACAACTGAATCGCGAAGTGCCATTTCAGCAGCATTTTGCTTTTCTTCAGTCAGACGCGTTTTCGTTTTCTCTTTTAGTTCAGAAAGAGATTCAACTTCTTCGTCTGCATCTTTCGCGAATTCATCATCAAGCTCAGGAAGTTCCTTTGCTTTGATTTCATGAATTTTCACTTTGAAAGTAGCCGGCTTACCAGCAAGCTCTTCAGCGTGGTACTCTTCAGGGAATGAAACTTCAACATCTTTTTCATCTCCTGTTGCAAGACCTACCAGCTGTTCTTCAAATCCTGGAATGAATGAACCTGAACCGATTTCAAGTGAGTAGTTTTCAGCTTGTCCGCCTTCAAACGCTTCACCATCAACGAAGCCTTCAAAGTCAAGAACAACAGTATTGCCGTCTTCAACTTTTCCGTCTTCCTTCACAACAAGCTCAGCCTGACGTTCCTGAAGCTGCTTAAGTTCAGCATCCACATCTTCATCAGTTACTTCAGCATCAAGCTTTTCCACTTCAAGCCCTTTGTATTCACCAAGCTTAACTTCCGGCTTAACCGTTACTTTAGCTGTGAAGATCAGTTCTTTACCTTTTTCCATCTGCTCAACATCAATTTCAGGACGGTCTACAGGTACGATACCTGCTTCGTCTACTGCGCTTGCGTAAGCTTCAGGAAGGATTTCATCAAGAGCATCCTGATAAAGTGACTCTACACCAAAACGCTTTTCAAACATTTGGCGAGGCATTTTTCCTTTACGGAAACCAGGTACATTAATTTGCTTAACAACCTTTTGAAACGCGCTGTCTAATCCTTTGTTAACTGTCTCAGCGTCTACCTGTACAGTTAGTACGCCTTCATTACCTTCTTGCTTTTCCCATTTTGCTGACATAAATAATTCCCTCCAAAACATCTATTAAGTTAATGGTTTCATGAACATCATGAAATCAATGATTCTTTCATTTATCGATTTAAGAATCCCATTATGCAACCATTTTATTATAACATACGCGGTTTGTGTTTCAACTGCAAACCATTAGACCATTTCCGCTTTTTCGAGTCTCCTGATTTCGTCCAGCAGCTCTTCATCTGAGAATAGCTGAAAAGCAGTTTCATCCCCCATGTATTCTCTCGAGAGTCTCAGATACGCTTCTGAGAGCAGTTCCGCATTATTATTTCTCCAAGTGAAAGGGTACAGCAGGAAAGCATGTTTTTGCAAGAGCTCCTGAGCAATTTCTGCTGTCTGCAGTTCCTGACTGTGATCTTCTATCAACGCTTTCGTCTGCTGAAAAAGCTCCTGCTCGAATGGCTCGAGCAGCTCAGCGGGATTAACAGAAATTTCTTTCCCCCACTTACTGACGATAACCTCATCACCAATGCGCTGTTCCCTTAATATATTCAGAAGTAACGTCTGAATAAATGGATGCGTCTGTTCACTTTCGATTTCCCTGATGATATCATCTTTCATCGGTCTGATATTCTGTTTAGCCAGCGCTGCTGACTGGATCATCTGCTGTTCAAGACCCTTTTGCAATTGAAAAGATGCAAAAGATTCGTCTGCCGATTCAGTGATCTCTTTTTGCTCCTGTCCCAGATCAATCAGGCTTTTGAGACGTGATGCTTTCTCAGGAGGTAATTCAATCTCTCCTAACAGTGGACTGATAAATGCTGATATTTCACTGAATTTTCTCAGCTGGATCAGATTCATTACGTAAAGCTCAATCAGTTCATCATATTCACCCGAACCTTCGTGAAGCATCTTTTCACACAGCCCGGCTGATTCTCCCCACTGACGGTTTTCATAATAAGCAACGGCCAGCGAAGTGCCAGCAGCTGCATCCTGTTCATCCATTTCATACGCCTGTTCAAGAAGGCTGATGGCTTCAACATTTTCCTGATTTTGCAGCATGTCTAATCCTCGTTCTACAAGACGCTCTTTTAAGCCCGGGAATGGAATCACACGTCTGCTCTGCTGCTCACCCATATATGATGAACCACCTTCCGTTATATTTTGTGAATAGAGTGTAGCACTGTCATCTTAAAAATGCCAAGAATCGAACTGATTTATACAAAAAGAAAACCTGTCTGTTACAGACGTAACAGACAGGTTTTAGGTAGCGTCCCAGGAGCGATTCGAACGCCCGACCGACAGCTTAGAAGGCTGTTGCTCTATCCAGCTGAGCTACTGGGACATTATGTAGTCCTTGTTGAGGACAATTACTATTATATTAACTACTTTCTAAAAAGTCAACGGATTTTAAAAATATTATTTTAAAATATTTTCAACCGATTTGAATTTGCGTAAGAATCAGTCCCGCCGGCCTCATCAAAGAGGCGCGGACGGGCGCTGTGTTTACTCGTTGAATGCTTTATTCCATGATAACAGCTTCTCGTGCTTATCTGTATAAAAATCAATATCCACCTGCCGCTCGTGAAGATCCACGATTGCATAAGTAGGTTCATTGCGGTCCCTGGGCAATCTGATACTGCCCGGATTCAAGAACAGCCGGCCATCCGTCATTTCAGCACCCAGCTGGTGGGAATGTCCGAAAATGATGACGTCAGCTTGAAGTTCATCTCCCTTATAGCTGATTCTATCAAGTGAAGATTTAATGCCGTACAGGTGCCCATGTGTGATAAAAACTTTTGTCCCATCGCAATCAACAAGTTCATCTTCAGGATATGCTGAATCAAAGTCACAGTTTCCCCGCACTTTTACAAACGGGTTCATTACATCTGACTCGTAAGGAAGTTCTGAATCACCTGCGTGGAACATATAATCCACATGGTCGCGCCAGCGTTCAGTTACTTCCGCAAGAATTGCGCTGTCTCCATGGTTATCACTCACAACCAGTAATTTCATCCTATCACCTCACCGAAACTGTAATTGCAATTTCCTGAGTGCATTTGCACGGTGGCTGATCCGGTTCTTCTCATCCGGAGTCAGTTCTGCAAAAGTTTTACCAAACACTTCAGTATAAAAAATCGGGTCATATCCGAATCCATTCTCCCCAGTTGGCTTTGAAGTTATATACCCTTCCGACTCACCTGTAAACAGAACCGTATCTTTTTCAGGTTCAGCAAGCGCCAGCGTACAATGAAATCGCGCAGTTCTTTTTTCCTTCGGGACCCCTTCAAGCTTAGCGAGTACTTTTTCAATATTTTTCTGATCATCTTTCTCTGTCCCTGCGTAGCGCGCTGAATATACGCCCGGTTCACCGTTCAGTGCATCCACGATTAAGCCGCTGTCATCAGCTATGACAATTTCGTTAAAGTGTTTTGAAATCGCTTCTGCTTTTAAAGTCGCATTTTCAGCAAAAGTTGAACCTGTTTCTTCCACTTCTTCTATTGAAGGATAGTCAGAAAGTGTTTTGATTTTGTACCCAAAAGGTTCAAGCAGTGTTTTAAAATCTTTTGCTTTACCCTGATTGTGTGTAGCAATAATCATTGTCTTCATCCGGTTACACCACCCAGAATTTTAGCCGTAATTTCTTCACCAAGAATCATTTTCTGATGTTTAACAATCTTTTCAATACCCGCCTTACCGATATCGAGCATATCAAGCAGCTCTTCATGTGTGAATTCAGCTTCTTCACCAGTACCCTGAAGTTCAACAAAATTCCCTTTTCCAGTCATGACGATATTCATATCAACTTCTGCAGTACTGTCTTCTGCATAGTTCAGATCAAGGATCGGTTCACCTTCTGTACTGATACCTGCAGATACTGCAGCAAGAAAATCTTTTACAGGAAAGGCTGGAAGTGCTTTATCTGCAGCAATTTTTTCGATAGCCAGTGCCATTGCTGCAAATGCGCCTGAAATCGAAGCAGTCCGTGTGCCTCCATCAGCCTGAATGACGTCACAGTCAATCCACACTGTCCGTTCTCCCAGCGCGTCAAGATCAACTACTGAGCGCAATGCCCGTCCAATCAGCCTCTGGATCTCCATCGTACGGCCACTGACCTTCCCTTTGGAGGATTCACGGATCGTACGTTGCCCGGTAGCCCTTGGCAGCATAGCGTATTCTGCTGTAATCCAGCCTTTACCCTGCCCTCTCATAAATGGCGGAACCCGCTCCTCAACACTTGCCGTACAAATGACTTTCGTATCGCCAAATGATACAAGGACAGATCCTTCAGGATGCACCAGGTAGTTCTTTTCAATTTTTACTTCTCTCATTTCAGAGGGAATTCTTCCATCAATTCTCACAGATATTCACTCCATTTTTAATGATGTACATGACAAAAGCCGTGATAAGCTCACGGCAGTTTCACAGATTCTACTACAATGGACTCATCATTCATCCATTCTCGTGCAACTTGTCCAAATATAACGGGTGAACCAGTTGTATAGAATACATTTTGTTTCTTCTCATGACGCGAATGAAGCTCACCGCGATAAGAAAGAATTGCACTGACTTCTCTTGCGGTCTCATCGCCCGAACTGATTACCTTTACTTTTGGACCGACGTACTGCTCAATGAGCGGCTGCAGTAGCGGATAGTGTGTACACCCAAGGATTAATGTATCAATTGGGTACTGTCTCATCTCACTCAGTGTTTCAGCGACAATTTTTTTAGCCATTGAACTGTTATACTCTCCACTTTCTACAAGCGGAACAAATTTCGGGCATGCTTTCGGATAAGTTTTAATTGATTCTTTCAGACTGTGAAGCACATGTTCATACGCTTCACTTTTAATCGTTCCGGCAGTGCCCAGAATGCCGATATGATTATTCTTTGTATACTTAATCGCTGAACGGGCTCCGGGTGAGATGACACCGATTACCGGAATATCAAAAGCAGTTCTGATCTCTTCAAGCGCTGCTGCGGTTGCAGTATTGCAGGCAATCACTAACATTTTAATATCCTGCTTGTATAAAAATTCAGCCATTTCCCACGTAAACCTTCTGACTTCTTCTTCAGGTCTCGGGCCGTACGGACAGCGTGCTGTATCCCCTAAATAAATAATATGCTCATTTGGAAGCTGGTATATAATTTCTTTGGCAACTGTTAAGCCGCCTACACCGGAATCCATTACACCAATTGCTCTGCTCAAGAAAAACGCCTCACTCTTATTTCATTTCACCATGTAATTTATTCAGCACTTTAGCAAGTGAAGTCACTTCATCTTCAGTAAAGCCGGACAATACATCATTTAAATCATGCTGACGCTTTTTAATTACTTCTTCAATAATTCTTTCGCCTTCTTCTAACAGATGAATTCTAACCACCCTGCGGTCATGTTCGTCTTTCACTCTGACAACCAGGCTGCTTCTTTCCATCCGGTCAATTAAGTCTGTTGTTGTGCTGCATGCAAGATACATTTTATTTGATAGTTCGCCAATCGTCATGTCTCCGGCTTCAAACAGCCACTGAAGTGCCACAAATTGCGGTGGCGTAATCGTGTACTGACTGAGGATTTCACGACCCTTTTGTTTGATCAGTCCGGAAATATAGCGGAGGTCTTTTTCGATATCTGCTACAACCTCTCTTGGATGAAGCTCCTGTACACTTTTCGTTTCCATCGTTATATACACTCCCTATGTTTCGTTGTATACATATTGTCGCTTTTTTAATGATAATAATCAAGAAAATTTGAATAAACAGCCGGAAACAAAAAACCGTCTCTGAATTACAGAGACAGTTCTCCCAGCCTTAATAACTCGACGATTGCCTGAGCTCTTCCTTTTACACCAAGCTTCTGGATAACATTAGAAATATGATTTCTGACAGTTTTTTCACTTATAAATAATGCAGAAGCAATTTCTTTAGTCGTCAAATCTTTCAGTAAAAGAGAAAACACTTCTCTTTCCCTTTTCGTTAATATTGAGTTTCTCCGGGCCACTCCTTTTCCCCCTTATCCATTTACGCCGTTTGTTCAGTGTATGAAACCGGCAGAAAAGAAGTGAGTGTTCATCAGTCCATTTTTACAGCCGGCCTGATGAATAATTCTTTTTGTTCTTCAGTCCAGGCAAGTCCTTTACCTGATTTCTTATCCATTTGCACCATCGTACCCCGTCCTGAGAATACAGGTTGTTCTTTTTCGTTCATACCAAGATAGTGGATATCAACGGATGAATTACCTACAGAATCTGCTTTAACATAGACTTTCAGATTTTCATCGAAAAATGCCTGTTTCAGAAAATCACACTGCAGATTCGCAACAACCGGAATAGCCTGACTTGCCGGACCAAGCCAATTCTGCATAAAACCAAGATGCTTAAAAAATTCTATTCTGGCCTGTTCAAAGTAGATAAAAGGTACGGTATTATTCATGTGACCAAAAAGGTCTGTTTCAGAGAACCTGATTTTTACCGGATGATAAAAATCAAATTCTTTTTTCCACTCTTCAAAGTTATTTATGTAAGGTATTTTCAAATTTGACATCCCCTTCGCAAAATGAATGATCATTCACTTTTATTTTACATGAAGTCTGGTCTTTTGAACAGAAAAAAGAGACTCAGACGATTTGTCTAAGTCTCTTAGAGCGGTTCACTTCGCTGCAGGCGGTGCTTTCCGGACGGTGGACCGTTTTGTGGTCCGATATGGCCTCCTCGCCTTCGGCTGTGGGGTCTCAGCTATCCCGCTAATCGTCCCGGAGTCACCGCCTTCCGCTACGTTCACCTGAATATCATGTTAATAATATTCAAATCTAGTAATAAAACGTTCTTAAACTTCTTTATCGCTTCCAAAGAAGTTTCTGAACATTTGAAGGTTTGTGTCACGGTTAAGTGCCGCGATTGACGTTGTTAACGGGATACCTTTCGGGCAGGCTTCCACACAGTTTTGTGAGTTACCGCAGGTTGAAAGTCCTCCGTCACCCATAATGGATTCCAGGCGTTCGTTTTTATTCATTGCACCCGTTGGATGTGCGTTGAACAGACGTACCTGTGAAAGTGGAGCAGGTCCAATAAAGTCTGACTTGCTGTTCACATTCGGGCAGGCTTCAAGACAAACGCCGCAAGTCATACATTTTGACAGTTCGTATGCCCACTGACGCTTTTTCTCCGGCATACGCGGACCAGGTCCAAGATCATACGTACCATCGATCGGAATCCAAGCTTTTACTCTCTTAAGAGAATCAAACATGCGGCTGCGGTCAACCTGAAGGTCACGAACAACCGGGAATGTTCTCATCGGCTCAAGACGGATCGGCTGTTCAAGCTGATCCACTAGTGCAGTACATGACTGACGCGGCTTTCCGTTAATGACCATTGAGCAGGCGCCGCATACTTCTTCAAGACAGCCCATGTCCCATGATACCGGAGTTGTTTTCTCACCTTTTTTATTAAATGGATTACGTCTGATTTCCATCAGCGCAGAAATAACGTTCATATTCGCGCGGTATGGAATCTCAAACTCTTCGAAATAAGGTGCAGAATTCTCATCGTCCTGGCGGTGAATTTCAAACTTGATTACTTTTTCTTCAGTTGCTGTTGCCATGATTATTTTGCTCCTTTCTTCTTAGAGTAATCACGTTTACGCGGTTCAATCAGTGAAACATCCACATCTTCAAAATGGAACTCAGGAGCGTTTGTTTCAGGATTGAACTTAGCCATTGTCGTCTTCAGGAATTTCTCATCATTACGTTCTGGGAAGTCAGGCTTATAGTGTGCGCCGCGGCTTTCATCACGGTTAAGTGCCCCGATTGTAACAACGCGCGCCAAGTGAAGCATTCCTTTTAACTGACGTGTAAATACAGCTCCCTGGTTACTCCATTTAGCAGTATCGTTGATGTTGATTCGCTTAAAGCGCTCCTGCAGTTCCTGGATTTTCGCATCCGTTTCGCGAAGCTTATCATTATGACGGACAACTGTTACATTATCTGTCATCCATTCTCCAAGCTCTTTATGAATGACGTATGCATTCTCGTCGCCATCCATCGCCATGATTTCATCCCACTCCTGCTGCTTTTCTTTTTCAAAGCGGGTGTAGATGTCTTCTGGCATGTCTTCTGTAGTCTTTTCAAGTCCCTCAATATATTTTACAGCGTTTGGTCCTGCGACCATTCCACCGTAAATAGATGAAAGAAGTGAGTTAGCACCCAGACGGTTTGCACCGTGAATTGAATAATCACATTCACCTGCTGCGAACAGACCAGGGATATTTGTCATCTGATCAAAATCAACCCATAGTCCGCCCATTGAATAATGTACAGCAGGGAAGATCTTCATTGGTACTTTACGCGGATCATCACCCATGAATTTCTCATAGATTTCGATGATTCCTCCAAGCTTAATATCAAGCTCTTTCGGATCTTTGTGCGAAAGGTCAAGATAAACCATGTTCTCGCCATTAATACCAAGCTTCTGGCGTACACATACATCGAAAATTTCCCGTGTCGCAATATCACGCGGTACAAGATTTCCGTATGCAGGATACTTTTCTTCTAAGAAGTACCAAGGCTTACCGTCTTTATATGTCCATACACGGCCACCTTCACCACGGGCAGACTCACTCATCAGACGAAGCTTATCGTCACCAGGGATCGCTGTCGGATGGATCTGGATGAACTCACCATTCGAATAATACACACCTTGCTGATAAGCAACAGAAGCTGCTGCTCCAGTATTAATGACAGAGTTTGTTGATTTCCCGAAGATAATCCCAGGTCCGCCTGTAGCCAGAATGACTGCGTCCCCTTTGAAAGACTTAATTTCCATTGTTTTCAGATCCTGAGATACAACACCACGGCAGACGCCGTCGTCATCCAGGACTGAACCAAGGAATTCCCAGCCTTCATATTTCGTTACAAGACCGGCTACTTCATGTCTTCTCACCTGCTCATCGAGTGCATACAACAACTGCTGACCAGTCGTTGCACCGGCGAATGCAGTACGGTGGTGCTGCGTTCCTCCAAAGCGGCGGAAGTCAAGAAGTCCTTCAGGTGTTCTGTTGAACATTACACCCATACGGTCAAGCAGGTGAATGATACCAGGTGCTGCATCACACATTGCTTTTACAGGGGGCTGATTCGCAAGGAAGTCGCCTCCGTATACTGTGTCATCAAAGTGTTCCCAGGGAGAATCACCTTCACCCTTTGTATTTACAGCTCCGTTTATACCACCCTGTGCACAAACAGAGTGTGAACGTTTTACAGGTACAAGCGAGAAGAGGTCTACTGACATTCCTGCTTCAGCTGCTTTAATTGTCGCCATCAGGCCGGCAAGTCCGCCACCTACAACGATAATTCTGCCTTTACTCATTTTGTCACTCTCCTTACTGATATCAAAAGCTGCGCGTAGCAGCTGAAAAAGTTAATGGATTAAACGAATGCAAGAATTGCACGGATACCGATCACAGTCAGCACGATAAATACGCCAAGTGTCGCGTATGTCGAAATCTTTTGCGAGCGTGCGCTCACCGTAATACCCCAGCTGACCATGAATGACCATAAACCATTAGCAAAGTGGAATGTCGTTGATACTATTCCAAGTATGTAAAAAGCAACCATCCATGGATTAGCAAGAATTTCTTCCATCATGCCAAAGTTTACTTCTGCACCAAGCGCTGCCTGAATACGTGTTTCCCATACGTGCCATGTAACGAAGATCAGTGTAATCACACCAGATACACGTTGCAGCATGAACATGTAATTACGCAGTGTGCCATAACGTCTTGTGTTGTTCTTTGCAGTGAATGCAATGTATACTCCATAGATTGCGTGGAAGTATAGCGGGATAAAGATAATAAATAGTTCTAAAAAGATTCTGAATGGTAAACTTTCCATAAAATGCGCTGCATCGTTGAAAGCCTGTTCGCCTCTAGTAGCGAAATGGTTAACAACTAAATGTTGAATCAGGAAGATCCCTACAGGTATAACACCAAGTAAAGAGTGCAGCCTCCTCCAGTAAAACTCTCGATTTTCCGCCATCGAATGTAACCCCCTCTTGAATAAGTACAGCTGCTGGAAACGATTCCCTAGAATGATCGTTTTCAACAAAATTTTCGCACAGTATAACATTTATGTGACAAATTAATTGTACTCCTCTGTTATAGGAGCGTCAAGAAAACGTATACATAAAAACTTTTCAAATGTTTCAGTAATCTTTATTAAGGTTATATAGAAAGGTTAACTCAAAAACCCTTATATCTTCACAAATTATTCACAAAATCATTTTTCACAATTTATTATTTTAATAAAACTGCTAAGACTTGTGACATTTTGCCGATTTAACAATAAAATCTCTATTTCACCTTACCCTTTGCCCATTTTCATTTTATAATAAAGAGATTGAAAGTGAGGTACGGTATGCAATGAGCGAAAATGAAAATGAACATGTACATACACCCAGAGATTTATTTGGTTACCGGCTGATCAGGGATGAACTAATACCGGACCTGCTGGGAAATCATTCGAAAGATATCTTATATTGGGCCGGCAAAAAGCTGGCACGAAACTATCCTTGTCATAATGAAGGAGAATTGATTGCATTTTTCGACCGGGCAGATTGGGGCAACCTTTCCATTTTAAAACAAAAGAATGATGAGATATTGTTTGAACTTTCGGGTCAGCCCGTTCTGGAAAGGTTCAATCATCATGATCCCGTTTTTACACTTGAAGCCGGCTTTGCAGCTGAACAGATTGCAATGATTAAGCAATATCAGACTGAAGCTGTTTACACGAGAAATAAGAAAAACTGTGTGCAAATCGAATTAAAATGGGATTTAAAAGAACCCTACGACCTTCCTTCGCGAAAAGCTAAGAAATAAATGACAGCAGGCTCCTTAATATAGGAACCTGCTGTTTTTTAACTATGAACTGCCGGTTTATCTAGTCCAAAGCTTTCGTGAATGACATTAGCTGCTTTAATCATGTTCTCTGTATCTACTACAGTTGAGACTTTAATTTCAGACGTACTGACCATTTTAACCTGAATCTTCTTATCTGCAAGCACGCTGAACATCTGGGCAGCTACTCCCGGGTTCGAGACCATGCCGGAACCGACAATCGAAACTTTTGAAAGACCCGTTTCATGTTCGATCTCCTGATATCCGATTTCTTCTTTATTGTCTGAGAGAATCTGCAAAGTCTCATCGAGTGCAGATTCCTTTATTGAAAATGACAGATTTACTCTTCCTGTATCAAGTTTACTCTGAATAATAATATCCACATCCACGTGATGCTTTGCCAGAATGGAGAAGACTGCAGGAAATCCTGTCAGCTCGTTTTCGATACCCACTACTGTCATTCTGACAATATCCTTATCAAATGCTACGCCTCTTACTACTAAATGCTCTTCCATCGGTGCATCCTCCTCTATTAACGTTCCTTCTGTTTCTTCCATACTTGATCTGACAGTCAGTTTAATACTATAGTTTTTTGCAAATTCCACCGCTCTCGGATGAAGTACACCAGCTCCAAGGTTCGCAAGCTCCAGCATCTCATCATAAGAGATGCCATTCAGTTTTCTCGCTGCTTTTACATAGCGCGGATCTGTTGAGTAAACACCATCCACATCTGTGTAGATATCACAGCGGTCAGCACCCATTGCAGCAGCAAGAGCAACAGCAGTCGTATCAGAGCCGCCGCGTCCGAGTGTAGTGATTTCTCCGTTTTCATCCATTCCCTGAAAGCCGGCTACCACAATCACTCTTCCTTCTGCTAATAAACTTTCCACACGCTTTGTTTTGACTTCTGTAATTCTTGCATTACTGAATACTGCCTCTGTCCGGATACCTGCCTGCCACCCTGTTAAAGACGTACTTTTATAGCCTCTGTTCTGCAGTGCCATCGCAAGAAGAGACATTGACATCTGTTCTCCGGTTGTCAGCAGCATATCCATTTCTCTTTTTTCAGGACGTGACGTCATTTCCCCGGCTAACCTGACAAGTTCATCCGTGGTTTTGCCCATTGCTGATACAACTACAATCACGTCATTGCCTTTTTCCTTTTCAAGAATGACTCTATTTGCAACATGATGAATTTTTTCAACTGAACCGACTGAAGTTCCTCCAAATTTCTGTACAATGATTCCCACTTTATTTTCCTCTTCCCTTACAATATTTCTCAACTGTTTACGACATAAAAAAAGCAATGGGGAGAATTTCTCCCCATTGCTTTTAGACAGATCATACATATCATCTGAATCGCACAGGTGAGATAGCTCTCCAGAACAATCAAGTTCTGACAGCCCTGCATCTGTTAAATGCAGAACCAGCGAAAAATCTGATGAAGGATTTTCTGCTTCGGCGGCCGCACCTTTCACACTGCATCATAGGATTTCATCATCCTAAGCAGTGGTACTTTTTACGTCCGCACCTCTATCACCACTTTAAATAAAGTGTTTAATTGTTGATCATTATAGCACGGGGTTTTCCCCCCAGCAATGTTATTCCTGTAATTTTTCTATCACTTTTTCTGCAGTTTTAGCAGGCACACCTGCTTTTACAACTTCCTCAAGTGATGCTTCACGGAGCTTCTTCACTGAACCGAAATATTTCAACAGCTGCTTTTTGCGCTGTGGGCCTACTCCGTCAATATCATCAAGGACAGACTGAATCGAATTTTTAGCCCGCACCTGTCTGTGGAATGTAATTGCAAAACGGTGAACTTCATCCTGGATGCGCTGCATGAAGTAAAACTCCTGACTGCGTCTATTAAGCGGGACCACTTCAAGCGGATCTCCAAACAGAAGCTGAGATGTATTATGACGATCATCTTTTGCCAAACCAGCGACAGGCACATCAAGTCCGAGTTCATGACGCAGAATTTCTTTTGCTGCGTCGATCTGACCTTTACCGCCATCAATCACAATTAAATCAGGGAGCGGCAGTGCATCTTTTAACACTCTAGAATAACGCCTTCTGATGACTTCACGCATAGATTCATAATCATCCGGCCCCTGCACAGTTTTAATTTTATACTTGCGGTATTCTTTTCTGGCAGGTTTCCCATCTATAAAAACAACCATCGCTGATACAGCATCTGACCCCTGGATGTTCGAATTATCAAAAGCCTCAATTCTGTATGGCGTATAGATATTCATAGCGCGGCCAAGGTTCTCTGCAGCTTTGATTGTTCTTTCTTCATCACGTTCAATCAGTGCAAATTTTTCAGTCAGCGCAATTGATGCGTTTTTAGCCGCAAGGTTCACAAGATCTTTTTTCTGTCCTCTCACCGGCTGCAGCACTCTTGTCTCTAACAGCTCTTCAGCCATTGACTGATCAATTGTCTGGGGAATCAGCACTTCTTTTGGTTTGAAATGATTTGCTTTCATATAGAACTGTCCTAAAAATGACAGAAATTCTCCTTCTGCTTCATCATAGATCGGGAACATTGCCACATCGCGTTCAATTAGCTTCCCTTGTCTAATGAAGAATACCTGTACACACATCCAGCCTTTATCAATGGCATAGCCGAATATATCACGATTGGTAAAGTCATTCATCGTCATCTTCTGCTTTTCCATTGTTGCTTCAATATGTGTAATCTGGTCACGGAACTCCTTGGCTCTTTCAAATTCCAAGTTTTCTGCTGCCTGCTCCATTTTTACCTTCAGATCTTTTTTCACTTCTTTGAACCCGCCGTTAAGAAACCTGGCAATATCCTCAGTCATCTGACGGTATGTGCTTTGCTCCACTTTGAATTCACATGGAGCAAGGCACTGACCCATATGATAGTACAGACAGACTTTATCAGGCATCGTTCTGCATTTCCTTAACGGATACATTCTGTCGAGCAGTTTTTTTGTTTCGTTTGCCGCCTGGGCATTCGGATAGGGACCGAAGTATTTTCCTTTATCCCTCTTTACTTTCCTTGTAATTAAAAGTCTCGGATGCCTTTCAGCAGTTACCTTAATAAAAGGATAGTGCTTATCATCTTTCAGCATCACGTTATATTTAGGGTCATGTTTTTTAATCAGATTCAGTTCAAGTACAAGGGCTTCCATATTAGATGAAGTGACAATGTACTCAAAATCTTCAATTTCAGAGACGAGTCTCTGCGTTTTGCCATCGTGAGAACCTGTAAAGTAAGATCTCACCCTGTTTTTTAACACCTTTGCTTTTCCCACATAGATGATTGTGCCCTGCCGATCCTTCATCAGATAACAGCCGGGCTGGTCAGGAAGGACTGCAAGTTTGTTTTTTAAAAGATCATTCATGTCATTAGCCTCCTGCACACTTGTTACCTATATTTTACTCAATCAGGCAGCATATTCAAAATAAAAGCCGGGCACAAGGCCCGGCTTTATCATTATGCGTGTTTGTTAAGCAATTCTTCAAGTGCTTCTTTCGGCTGGAAACCTACTACCTTGTCAACAATCTCTCCATCTTTGAAGACAACAAGCGTAGGGATACTCATTACACCGTATTTGCTTGCTGTTTCCTGGTTTTCGTCCACATCAAGCTTAACAATTTTAACTTTGTCACCCATATCTGTATCTAGCTCTTCAAGAACAGGTGCAATCATTTTACAAGGTCCGCACCATGTAGCCCAGAAATCTGCCAGTACTAAACCTTCTTGTGTTTCAGTAGCGAATGTTTGATCAGTTGCGTGTGCAATTGCCATGTGAAATTCCTCCTTGTTGAATACGAATATAGTTGAAGTATAGCAGGGAGTATTATGTATTTCCACGTTTTTGCTTGAGAATTAAAAAGAGCCTAAGACGAGTGTCAGGCTCTTACAATCGTTTCGCTTCACTTCAGGCGGACGCTTTCCGGACGGAGGTTGCTGAGCCTCCTCGGCGCAAGCGCCTGCGGGGTCTCAGCTTCCCTCTATTCGTCCCGGAGTCGCCGCCTTACGCTCCGCTGCACTTAGATATATATAGAAATAAAATTTATCTACGAGTTACTCAGCTAATTATGATACTTTAACTTTTTTGAACTCTTCAATCAGAAGCGGTACGACATCAAACAGGTCGCCGACAATTCCGTAGTCAGCTACTTTGAAGATGTTCGCTTCAGGATCTTTGTTGATGGCAACGATCACTTTAGAATTAGACATACCTGCCATATGCTGAATCGCACCTGAAATTCCGCATGCAATATAAAGATCAGGTGTTACAACTTTACCAGTCTGTCCAATCTGAAGTGAGTAGTCACAGTAATCCGCGTCACATGCACCACGTGATGCACCTACTGCACCACCAAGCAGATCAGCAAGTTCTTTTAATGGTTTAAAACCGTCTTCACTCTTCACACCGCGGCCGCCTGCAACGATTACTTTCGCTTCTGACAGATCCACACCGTCCGTTGCTTTTCTGACTACCTCTTTTATAATTGTGCGAAGGTCTGTAATGTCAACGCTTACAGATGATACGTCACCTGAGCGACCATCTTCTTTTTCAAGAGCCGGGATGTTATTCGGACGGATCGTAATGAAAGTAAGGCCATCCTTGATAACTTTTTTCTCAAAAGCTTTACCACTGTAAATTGGGCGGATAAACTTTGGTGAATCTCCATCTGCTTCAATTGCTGTTACATCCGATACAAGACCGCTGTTTAGTCTGCTCGCAAGCTTTGGTGACAGATCTTTACCTAATGAAGTGTGTCCCATGACAATTCCTTCAGGGTTTTCCTGTTCAATCACTGCAAGGAGTGCCTGAGAAAAGCCATCTGAAGAGTATTGCTCAAGCTTTGCATCCTCAACTGTAATCACACGATCTGCGCCGTAAGCAACCAGTTCATTGACCACAT
The DNA here is from genome assembly GCF_000829445.1 of Jeotgalibacillus alimentarius. Taxonomy (GTDB): domain Bacteria; phylum Bacillota; class Bacilli; order Bacillales; family Jeotgalibacillaceae; genus Jeotgalibacillus; species Jeotgalibacillus alimentarius. The sequence continues at coordinate 81,400 of NZ_JXRQ01000008.1, read as the reverse complement.
CTGTGATTCCGTTTCCGATTAATACGCTGATCACTTCTCCGCCGTCAGCAATCATTTTACCCGCTGCAATTGCCTCGAATGATACGTTTCTAAGTGAACCTTCTCTTGTTTCTGCTAATACAAGTACTTTTTTGCTCATCGGTTATACCTCCTGAATAGTTATAGAGTTAGACTACTTTTGCTTCAGTACGAAGAAGTTGAACAAGTTCTTTTACCTGATCATCCACTTCACCTTCAAGAATACGTCCTGCTTCTTTTGCCGGTGGCAGATAAATCTCAACCGTTTCTGTTTTAGGTTCTACATCGTCTTCTTCAAGATTAAGGTCATCAAGCTCAATTTCATCAAGCGGCTTTTTCTTCGCTTTCATAATACCAGGCAGTGAAGGATAACGAGGATCATTCAGTCCCTGCTGTGCAGTTACGAGCAGTGGAAGAGACGTTTCAATTGTTTCTGAATCACCTTCAACATCGCGCACGATTTCTACCTTTTCTCCATCTATTTTGATGCTTGTAATCGTTGTTACGTAAGGAATGTTCAGGTAATCAGCTACACGTGGTGCAACCTGTCCTGATCCGCCGTCAATCGCAACGTTACCTCCGATAATCAGATCCGCGTCTTTATCCTTTAGATATTCAGAAAGGATTTTTGCAATTGAAAATTCATCTGTCATATCAACATCATCTTCAATGTTAATTAAGACTGCTTTGTCAGCGCCCATTGCAAGTGCTGTACGCAGTTGTTTTTCTGTTTCTTCATCGCCAACTGATACGACAGTTACTTCACCGCCGTGTGCGTCTTTTAGCTGAATAGCTTCTTCAATTGCGTACTCATCGTAAGGGTTAATGATGAACTCTGCGCCATCCTCTGCAATTTTTCCACCTGAGACAGAAATTTTTTCCTCTGTGTCAAACGTTCTCTTCATTAGCACATAAATATTCATGTATATTTCCTCCTGTTTATTAAGTGATTAACGGCCCTTAAATTCAGGCTGTCTTTTTTCAATAAATGCGCTGATTCCTTCTTTAGCATCTTCTGAAACGAATACTTCTCCAAAAATGTCAGCTTCTCTTACTACACCTTCATGAAAATCTCCAGTTTTGGAGTACTGAAGAAGTTCAAGTGCCGCTTTAACTGATACAGGACTTTTGCCAGCGAGTTTTGATGCAAGCGCTTTCGATTTTTCGAGCACCTCATCCTCAGGAAAAGCTTTATTCGCCAATCCCCACTGAACTGCTTCTTCACCGGTAATCGGGTCACTTGATAGCAGCATTTCCGCTGCTTTTGCGAATCCGACAAACCGTGGAAGACGCTGTGATCCTGCAAAGCCTGGTACAAGACCTAGCTGCAGTTCCGGAAGGCCAAGTTTTGCAGTCTCACTGACATAACGGATATGACAACCCATCGCAAGTTCCAGACCGCCGCCAAGAGCTGCACCGTGAATAGAAGCAATAATCGGCTTTGAGAACGCTTCCATTCTTTCGAAAACTTTTTGACCTCTCGCTGCAAGTTTTGAGAACTCAGCTCCTGACTCAACCTGAGTGAATTCCTTAATATCTGCGCCTGCTGAGAAGAATCGGCCTTCGCCGTGGATCAGCAGAACACGGACATTTTCATCTTGCTCTACAGCATCAAGCCAGCCGTTCACTTCCATGATCAAGTCGCTTGCAAGTGCATTTGCCGGCGGCCTGTTAATGACCGCAGTAGATATATACTGGTCATTCTCCCATTTTAAGAAGCTCATTGTGATCTCCCCTTCATTTGCATAATCCTTTAACTAATAGCCTATGTACACCTGGTGACAGTTCAGTAATTGAATACTTCTGGTCGCTAATGACCCAGCTTGTTGCCACCTCATCAATCGTACCAAATACCATCTGTCTTGCCAATCTTATATCGAGGTCTTCAGAAAGCGAACCGCTATCAACGCCGCGCTGCAGGACATCATCGATAAGGACCAGATATTCCTTCAGTACTTTATTAATTCTCATTCTGATATCTTTATTAGACTGCCTGAGCTCCAGCTGTGTTACAATGGCTAAATGGTGATCATCCGCAAGCATTTGGAAATGGCTTTCCACCAGTACCTTAAGCTGATCCACCGCGTCATCTGTACCTGACATCTTATTTCTGATTTTCTGAACAAATTGCCCCATCTTTTCTTCAAAAAGTGAAATGAGAATATCTTCTTTGTTCTTAAAATATAAATAGATTGTGCCGTCTGCAACGCCAGCCTGCTTGGCAATCTTGGAAACTTGCGCATGATGGTAGCCGTTCTCAGCAATGACCACTACGGCAGCATCAATAATTAATTTGTATTTCGGTTTATCTTTCTTCATTGGTCATCACCCTTCAATCACATATAAAAAAGACGAAAATATGAATGAATAGTCATTCATATTTTCATCTTACTAAGAAAACTTTACTTCGTCAAGAAAAAACCCGGACTATGACGAATGTTTTTGCTGCTGCTTTTCTCTTTCTTCCTCTACAAGCTTTCTTCTCAGAATTTTACCGACAGCTGTTTTTGGCAGCTCTTCACGGAACTCATAGATTCTTGGCACTTTATAAGCTGCCATATGCTTTCTCGCAAATTCATCAAGCTCTTCTTCTGTTACTTTCTGGTTCTGTTTCAGTACAACAAATAGCTTCACTGTCTCCCCGCGGTATGCATCCGGAACACCGACAGCTACTACTTCCTGTACTGCAGGATGCTCATACATCACTTCTTCAATCTCACGCGGATAAATATTAAATCCTCCGGCAATGATCATGTCTTTCTTACGATCAACCACATAGAAATAACCTTCTTCATCCATATAGCCAAGATCTCCGGTATACAGCCAGCCATCCTTTAAAATTGCGGCCGTTTCTTCAGGCTGATGCCAATACCCCTTCATCACCTGAGGGCCTTTAACAATAATCTCTCCAACTTCACCCGGAGGAAGTTCTTCCCCATTATCCATTGAGATGATTTTAGATTCAGTATCCGGCCATGGCACCCCTATGCTTCCTTTGATCCGCTTAGCATCCCAGATAAAGTTCGAATGCGTGACAGGTGAAGACTCGGTCAAACCGTATCCTTCTACCAGCTTACCACCTGTTACTTTTTCAAATTCCTCCTGCACTTCAACAGGCAGCGGTGCCGAACCGCTGATACACGATTGCACCGATGTTAAATCATACTTTTTCAGATCAGGATGATTTAAAATACCGATATAAATTGTAGGAGCCCCAGGGAAGATAGTAGGTTTTTGTTTATGAATCGTTTTAATTGCTGTATCTACATCAAACTTCGGTAATAGAATCATCTTATACCCCTGCATGACGGATAGAATCATAACTGTTGTCATACCATATACATGGAAAAACGGCAGAATCCCCATAATCGATTCTTCGCCTTTTTTATTTTTGTACAGCCAGGCATCGCACATTGACGCATTAGAAATGAGATTTCTGTGAGTCAGCATCACGCCTTTTGGAAAGCCTGTTGTACCTCCTGTGTATTGAAGTATCGCAATATCTTCTTCAAAATCAAGCGGCGGGATATCCGGATCAGGTGAAGCTGTCTTAAGTATTTCAGTCAGCAGATGGTTGCTGCCTGCATGCTCAACTTTTACTGTTAATCCATATTGTTTTTTCTGGATGTAAGGATAAATCAGGTTCTTTGGAAACGGCAAAAAATCTTTAATAGCAGAAATAATAATGTGTTCAAGGTCAGTATTATTAAATACTTTTGAAATGCGCGGGAATAAAATGTCCATAGATATAATTGCTTTAGCGCCTGAGTCCTTCATCTGGTACTCAAGTTCCCGCTCAGTATATAGCGGATTTGTCTGAACGACTACAGCACCCGCGTATAAAATTCCGTAATACGCAATGACAGATGCGGGCATGTTCGGTAGCATGATGGCTACACGATCACCCTTTTGAATACCAATGTCCTGAAGGTATTTTGCCATTTTAAGAGATGAGTCGTACATTTCCTTGAATGTAAACTCCTTCCCCATAAAGTGAACGGCGATTTTCTCAGGATAATTTTTTGCAGCCTCTGTTAAATATGCGTGTACTGGTTTCGGTTCATATTCCAGGTGTGTTGGAATTGAATCGGGGTAAAGCTTCAGCCACGGCTGTGATGTCATCTTAAAACCTCCTTATTTAGGATAAAATAATTAGAAAATTCTCATTTCTGGTTTTATTATAATCTAAATAGAAAACGGTTACAATTTTATTATAAGAAAAAAGACACAGAGTGCCTTTAAAAATTTATGAAAAGATATTGCTTTTGAAAGCGCGCCTGCCCTAGACCGGTTCACTTCGCTGCAGGCGGTGCTTTCCGGACGTGGGCCGTTTTTTGGCCCCATCCCAAGCCTCCTCGCGCTTTGCGCTGTGGGGTCTCAGCTATCCCTCTAATCGTCCCGGAGTCACCGCCTTCCGCTCCGTTACCCTTAACTCATTTATAATTAATACTTTATTATAGGTAACTTCCCGGTTATATAACAAAAAAATTCCAATCAAACCATTATACACACTATAAAGTTACTAAATACACAACCCCAATGATCATAAAAATAACACAGCAGACGATGAGGATTTTGATTAAGTTTTCCATGTTTCTACTCCTTAATTTATACTTGCTCCGATCACAAATGATAATCCAATTGAAATCAGCATGGAGATAAGGCCAACTGCTCTGTTATCTGATTTGATTTCTTCATCCACTTTAAATCCCGGTGTGAGAAATTCAAATACAAAATAAGCTACCAGCAGCAGGATAAAACCGAATATTCCCCAGCCCATCATTGTAAATAATGTATCATGCTGACTGATTGAGCTTTGAAAAATATTTGCGATACCAAAGATTTTTCCTCCGGTCGCCATTGCAACAGATAGGTTTCCATTTTTAATTTCTTCCCAGTTTTTATACTTGGTTACAAGTTCAAATATGGATAAAAATACAATCATACACACTACTACCACGCTGAAATAGCCCGCTGTTTCAATTAGCGGATGCTGCCAGAAGCCTTCCATTCCGCTCACCTTCTGCCCCATTATTTGAATTCCACAACGGTTACACCGCTGCCTCCCTCACCGTCTTCTCCGAGTCTTACTTTTTTCACTGAACGGTGATTTTTCAATTTTTCCTGAACGCCTGAACGTAATGCACCAGTACCTTTGCCGTGAATAATTGATACCCGTGGATATCCGGCGAGCAGCGCGTCATCAATGTACTTATCCACCCTCAGTAGTGCGTTTTCAAAGCGCTCTCCTCTGAGGTCGAGTTCAAGGCTCACATGAAAGTCTTTTCCTTTAACGGTTGCAAGCGGCTTCGGGTCCGGTTTTTTCTCACCCTTAATAAATTCGAGATCCTTCTCGTGAACTTTCATTTTAAGAATTCCCATTTGTACAGCCCATTCTTTTTCGTCTGTCTTCTTAATGAGGGTCCCCTTCTGGCCAAAGCTCAGTACGTTCACTTCGTCTCCCGGCTGAAGCGTTCTTTCAGATTTTGCTTTTTGCTGCTTTTTCTTTGCTGAAGATTTTGGTGCAGCATCATCGAGTCTCTTTCTCGCATCGATTAATTCATGCTCTTTTACATCAGCCTGTTTTTCAAACCTCAACTGGCGCAGTTCGGACATCACCTGTTCTGCTTCAGCTTTTGACTTCTCCACAATTTCCTGTGCCTTTAATTTGGCTTTTTCAATCATGTCATCTTTTTTACTGTAGTACTCAGCCATTTGTTTTTGCATGTCACGGTGAATCTTCTCAGCATCTCTCAGCAGATCCTGAGCTTCTTCGTAATCTGTTTCAGCACCTCTTCGGCTCGTTTCAAGAGAGGCAATCATCGCTTCGACAGCCTTACTGTCTGTGCCGACAAATGATTTTGCATGTTCAATCACATGATCGCTCAGTCCAAGTCTTTTTGAAATATCAAATGCATTACTGCGTCCCGGGACTCCGATCAGCAGTCGGTAAGTCGGACTGAGCGTTTCCACGTCAAATTCAACGCTCGCATTTATCACGCCGTCGCGGTTATACCCATATGCTTTTAATTCCGGATAGTGAGTCGTTGCTACAACCCTCGCACCGATCCCATGCACTTCATCCAATATAGAAATCGCAAGGGCAGCCCCCTCCTGAGGATCTGTACCTGCACCAAGCTCATCAAACAGCACTAAGCTCTCACTGTCAGCCTGCTTTAAAATTTCTACAATATTCACCATGTGAGAAGAGAATGTACTCAGACTCTGTTCTATTGACTGTTCATCGCCTATATCTGCATGAATAGACTGGAATACAGCAATTTTTGACCCATCCAGAACAGGAATCGGCAGACCGGCCTGTGCCATTAACGTGCATAGTCCAATCGTTTTTAACGTAACTGTTTTACCCCCGGTGTTCGGGCCGGTAATAACAATCGTAGAGAACTCTTCTCCGAGGTAAATATCATTTGCTACTGCTTCATCTGTCGGCAGCAGTGGATGTCTTGCTTTGATCAGCTTGATGATTCCCTGGTCGTTTACTTCAGGCTTTGTAGCCTTAATTGTTCGTCCATATTTGGCTTTAGAAAACATAAAGTCAAGATCAGCCAGAATATCTACTGTCAAAAGCAGATTATCAGCTTCCTGCTGTACTTCAAGTGACAGTGCAATCAGGATTTTTTCGATTTCCTCCTGCTCTTTCAGGCGCTGCTCACGAAGTTGATTGTTAAATTGAACAATAGAAGCCGGCTCAATAAATAATGTCTGTCCGGAAGATGACTGGTCGTGGACAATCCCGCCGTAATGACTTCTGTACTCCTGTTTAACCGGAATCACGTAGCGGTCATTACGGATCGTGATGACTGCATCTGAAAGCATTGTTGCAGCATTTTTTGAACGGATTGCACTTTCAAGCTTTTCCCTCACTCTGCTTTCACTCGTTCTGATTCGCTGACGGATCGCACGCAGTTCTGTACTGGCTGAATCATGTACTTCTCCGCTTTCGTCAATTGAATCAAATATCTGATGCTCTAACGGTGTCAGCACAGCGAGCATTTCTTTTTTTTCAGTAATAATCGGAATTGAAATTTCCCGCTCCTCATGCATATCATCAACAAAGTTTCTGATATGTTTACCGGCTCTGATCGTGCTTGCAACCTGTATCAATTCTGCTGCACTGAGCATCCCGCCGATTTGTGAACGCTTAATATGCGGCCTGATATCAAATATCCCGCCAAGCGGCATACCGCCCTTCAATCTTAATATCGTTGCCGCTTCATCTGTTTCATCCTGAAGTCTTGTCACTTCTTCAAGTGAAAAAGAAGGCTCCATTTTTTCTATTCTCATCGAACCAAGTGATGATGCTGCGTGTTCCATCACGAGGCTTTTAATTTTATTAAATTCAAGCGTTTTAATTGATTTATTCAACAGCTTTCTCTCCTTACTCGTGGCGTTTTAGGAATTTTGACAGTTCTTCAAAAGTCAGTGCATTCATTACTGACTCTTTTTTCAACCAGCCTTTACGCCCCACTTTAACACCAAGATCCATAAACTCCAGATGAGCCTGATCGTGGGCATCTGTATTGATAAAAATCGGCACACCCATCTCCTGGGCTTTTGCCACGTGCTCATGGTTTAAATCAAATCTGTACGGATTAGCATTCAGTTCAAGGCCCGTATTTGTTTCAGCAGCCCTTTTGATCAGCTGATCGATATCCGGTTCATATCCCTTACGCTCACCGACAATCCGCCCTGTAGGATGCGCAATAAAATCAACGTGCGGATTAAGTAGTGCTGTCTCAAGTCGCTCCATAATCTTTTCCTGTGACTGCGAAAATGATGAGTGAATAGAAGCAATAACAATATCGAGCTCTGCTAACAGATCGTCTTCATAGTCAAGTGACCCATCAGGCAGGATATCCATTTCGATCCCGGCAAGCACTTCAATTTCAGGATACTTTTTATTGAGCTCCCTGATCTCCTGCATCTGTTTTCTTAACCGCTCCGCTGACAGGCCGTTTGCCACTTTCAGATAAAAAGAGTGGTCAGTGATCGCCATGTAATCGTATCCTTTTTTAATACATGCTTCAATCATTTCCTCAAGTGAGTAAGCCCCGTCACTCCAGGTCGTGTGCATGTGCAGGTCCCCTTTAATATCTTCAAGGGAAATCAGTGATGCTGCTTCTTTATGCTTTTCAACTTCGCGTCCATTTTCACGCAGTTCAGGCGACAGATATTCAAGATCAAAGTATTTGAAGAATTCTTCTTCCGTTTCGAACGTTCTTACTTCACCTGTATCATTATTTTCCACACCGTACTCACTGATCTTTTCCCCGCGCTCTTTTGCAATCTGCCGTAGCCTGACATTATGATCTTTAGATCCAGTAAAATGATGCAGCGTTGAAGGAAAAGCCTTATCTTCTATCAGTCTGATATCAATGGAAATATCCACACCCCGCTCAAGAACAATTGACACTTTCGTATCGCCGCTTGAGATGACTTCCTTTAATCCTTCCACCTGAAGAATCTGTTCTCTTACTTTTTCCGGTTCTTCAGTTGATGCAATATAATCGAGGTCTTTCACAGTTTCAGCCGTTCTCCTGAGACTGCCTGCTCTTGAATAACGGATGATTTCATTGATGCCCCCAAGCAGCAAATCGATTTCTTCTGCAATTGGCAATACAGTTGCGATCGGCAGGCGTTCCGGACGGCTCCCTGCATTCTCAACGGCTGCGAGAATTTTTTCTTCAGTCTTCGCACCAAAACCTGATAAAGCCTGCACTTTTCCTTCCTCACACGCTGCCTTCAGGTTGTCGATGGACTCAACACCAAGCTCCTGATACAGACGGGCAATTTTTTTACCGCCAAGCCCCGGCAGCTTTAATAAGGGAATTAATCCTTCAGGCACTTCTTTTTTCAGTGAAGTAAGCGTTTCAGACTCTCCTGTTTCCACATATTCCTTGATAACCGCTGCTGTTCCTTTTCCTACGCCTTTCAGCGCTGTGAAGTCATCGATTTGTGATAAGCTTCTCTGATCTGTTTCTACTGCCTGCGCAGCTTTTCTGAATGCGCTGATTTTAAAAGGATTCTCACCTTTCAGTTCCATATATACTGCAATCTTCTCAAGTAATTTAATCACATCTTTTTTATTCACTCTGAACGCTTCCTTTCGTTAAAAAGCCCGGAATCCGCGAGGTGGAATTCCGGGCTTTCTAAATGGTTAAGATGATGACGAACGCGTTTCCAGCCACCAGTCTTTTACTTGTTCTGAAAACACGGGTGTATGTTCAAGAATAAATGCCGCAATCCAGGAACCTTCCAATGTATTCTGGACGATTGCCATCGGGATCATCGCAGCAATATAGATAAGTACAAATAAGACAATATACATCTCAATAAAACCAAGCAGTCCTCCGCCAATCACATTCAGCGGACGCAGCATTGGAAACTGGGCAACAGAATCAAACATTGATCCGATCAGCTGCATAACAATTTTAGCAGCAAAGAAGATGATCGCAAAAGCAATGATTCGATAGTAAGCATCTTCAAGATTGACAGACTCCGCAATCAGCGCAAGCTGTGAATCAGTATCAAATGCAGGATACGGCACCCAGAGTACTAATTTCGGAGCCAGCTCCCCATAGTACCGGTAAGCAAGGAAAAATGAAATAATAAAGCCGATCATATGAATCAATTGTAAAATAAAACCCCGGCGCAATCCAATAAGGAAACCGGCCACAAGCAAAATAAACAGTACCAAATCTAGCATCCATCATTCAATCCCTTAATTTTTTTAATTCTTTCTCGAGTTCTTCCATTTCTTCTTTTAACTTTAAATAATCATGTACTGCATTCACAGCTGTCAGCACAGCAAGCTTTGACGTATCCAGTGCGGGGTTAACCGAACTGATCTCTCTCATTTTATCATCTACCATTGAAGCAACAAGTCTGATGTGAGACGTGGACTCACTGCCTACGATGGAGTAAGATTGTCCATAGATGTCAACGCTTGTGCGATTTTTATGATTGTTAGACAACGCAGCTGCCCCCATTCTCAAGAATCCTAATCACTATCATAACATGTAGAATTTACAGATGAAAAGAAAAGTTGATTTTATTTACAAATACCGTCACTATAGAATGCTGGCGACTCAAATCCAACATATATAAAGGAGAAATCTATGGCGAATGCAGTACTGACTTTACCAATTTCGAAGATACGCGACATGAAACTACATTATCAGCAATTTTTAAAACCTAACCCTCCAGCAGGGGCATTATTTTCAGCCAAAGGACCGGGTTACGCCATTACTGCGTATAAGTCAGGAAAGGTTTTATTCCAGGGTCAGACCGGGGAACAGGAGGCCGTAAAATGGGGCAGTCCTGAGCAGAAAGCAAAAAAGGTTTCTTCCCCTTCAAATAAGGTTCTTCCTGAAGGTATTGCAAATATGTCGATTATCGGAACAGATGAAGTGGGAACAGGTGATTATTTTGGTCCAATAACAGTTGTGGCTGCTTATGTATCAAAAGAGCAGATTCCTTTATTAAAGGAACTTGGCGTGAAAGATTCTAAACATTTAACAGATGAAACGATCGTAAAAATTGCTAAAGATCTGATCCATACCATTCCTTACAGCCTTCTCACACTTCCTAATGAAAAATATAATTCAAAGCAGCAGCAGGGCTGGACGCAGGGAAAAATCAAAGCGGTTCTTCATAATCAGGCAATTATCCATTTGAACAAAAAAATCGCTCCTGTGAGACCTGAATGTATCCTGATTGATCAGTTTGCTGAAGAAAAAGTGTACTTCCGTCATGTAAGCGGAGAAAAAGCGATTTACAGAGAAAAAGTATATTTCAGCACGAAAGCTGAAGGTATTCATCTGGCTGTTGCAGCTGCCTCAATTATCGCCCGGTATGCGTTCATTAAAGCGATGGACCAGCTTAGTGAAGAGGCAGGTTTCACCCTTCCTAAGGGAGCCGGCGCTAAAGTCGATCAGGCTGCTGCCAGACTGATCCGCTCAATGGGAGAGGAAAGTCTTAATCATTTTACGAAGGAACACTTTGCGAATACGGTGAAAGCGAAGAAGCTTGTGTGATGGATTTTTTAAGGGGGCACAGCAGGGACGGAGTTAACTGTACCATTTTTAGAATCATTCCAAAAGTGAATCAGGAAGCTCCGTCCCTCCCATGTCACCTAAATCATGTAAAAACGCCATCAAAAAAGCTGAGACCAAACGTCTCAGCTTTTTTACATTTATGAACGCAGTTCTGCGCCTGTTTCCTGCTTAACCGCTTCAAGCACTTTGGTATGTGCTTTTACGACTTCTTCATCTGTTAATGTACGTTCAGGATCCATATACGTCAGTGAGAATGCAAGAGATTTTTTACCTTCCTCCATTTTATCCCCCTGATACAGATCAAATAATTGAACCTGCTTCAGCAGTGTTCCGCCGGCTTGTTTAATAACCGACTCAATTGTACCTGCTGCTACATCTCTATCTGTCACAAGCGCGATATCGCGTGAGATAGAAGGGTATCTTGGAATCGCGTTATATTTAAGCGGCGCTGATTCTTCCTGGTAAATCGCTTCAAGCTTGATTTCAAATACATATGTTTCCTTTAGGTCAAGCTCTTTTGCTTTGACAGGGTGAACCTGTCCGACAATGCCGATCGGCTGGCCCTTGTAAATAACGGCAGCTGTTCTGCCAGGATGCAGCTGATCCATTTTAGCAGCTTCATAGCGGATATCTTCAGTTACACCAAGCTTCTCCCAAAGGGTATCTAAAATACCTTTTGCTACATAGAAGTCAACCGGCTTTTTCTCCCCCTGCCATGGATGCAGCTGCCACAGACCTGTCAGCGCTCCGGCAAGATGTTCTTCTTCGTTCGGCAGTTCTCCGCCTTCAGACAGGAAGACTGACCCTGTTTCATAAAATGCTGAAGAATCTTTTTGTCTCGCGCTGTTGTATGAAACACTCTCAAGCAATTGCGGAATGATACTTTGTCTCAGCTGGCTTCTTTCTTCACTCATTGGCATCATTAGCTCAACAGGTGTTTTCACCTCAAGCGCAAACTCAGTGACTTTCTGCTGGTTAGTCAGTGAATACGTGACAGCCTGAACAAGTCCTGCCCCTTCCATTGTCTGACGAATCAAACGGCGCTTTTGTTGTCTCGGAGATAGTCCGCCCGGATTTGTTTCATGAACCGGAAGCGTCATTGGAATATTGTCATATCCATAAAGACGTGCAACCTCTTCGATCAGATCTTCCTCAATTTCAAGATCCCCGCGGCGCGTTGGAGCTGACACTGTAATGATGCCGTCTTTTGCTTCTGCTTCAATCTGCAGCCGGCGGAAAATATCGAGCACATCAGCTTCAGAAAGATCTGTACCAGTTACACGATTAATTTTCTCAAGGCTGATTGAAATCACTTTTTCTTTGATATCCATATGTTCAGCGGCAGATGTACCGGAGAGTACTTTTCCATCTGCATACAGTGACATCAACTGGGCTGCGCGTTCTGCTGCAAGTGCTGCACGCTTGGGATCCACACCTTTTTCAAAACGCGAGCTTGCTTCACTGCGCAAGCCGATCTCTTTTGACGTCTGACGTACTGAAGACGGTGCGAAGTATGCAGACTCAATGACAACATTGACTGTCTGATCAGTCACTTCACTGTCATAGCCGCCCATCACACCTGCAATCGCCATCGGCTCTTCACCATTCGTGATCACCAGATGATTGTCACTTAACGTTCTCTCAGCCTCATCAAGCGTCTTAATCTTCTCACCCTGCTTGGCAAGACGGACGACAATTTGGCCTGTTTTAATCTGATCGAGGTCAAATGCATGAAGCGGCTGGCCGTATTCAATCAGAATATAGTTCGTGATATCAACAACATTGTTATGTGGTCTGATGCCGGCAGCAACGAGACGGTTTTTCAACCACTGTGGAGATTCACCGACTTTAACATCCTTTACTACTTTTGCAAGGTAGATCGGATTTTCTTCAGTCGCTTCAACGCTTACCTTAATCGCATCTTCCGCTTTCTCTGAGACAGTGTCATAGCTCAGATCAGGCAGCTTTACAGGACGATCAAGAATAGCGCCTGTCTCATAAGCCACACCAATCATACTCATTGCATCTGCGCGGTTCGGTGTCAGACCGAGTTCTAAAATTGCATCATCGAGCATCAGTGCTTCAAGCGCATCTGCACCGACTTCTGCATTTTGAGGGAAATTAAAAATACCTTCTGCATATTTCTTTTCAACAAGCTTTGCCTCTACGCCAAGCTCCTGAAGTGAGCAGATCATCCCGTGAGAAGCTTCACCGCGCAGCTTCGCTTTTTTAATTTTAAAATTACCGGGAAGTACTGCGCCTACTTTTGCTACAGCTACTTTCTGTCCTTCGGCAACGTTTGGAGCGCCACAGATAATCTGTACGTTCTCATCTTCTCCTACATCCACCTGACAAATGTTCAGCTTGTCTGCTTCCGGATGTTTTTCACATGAGACAACGTGTCCGATGACCACATTTTTAATCCCTTCTGCAGGTACTTCTACTCCTTCAACCTCAATTCCTGAGCGTGTAATCTTCTCAGCAAGTTCTTCAGGTGTTACATCAGTTAAGTCAATATATTCTTCCAGCCATTTATAAGATACAAACATGTCAGATCCTCCTTAGCGAATTTCCTTACGTGCGAATTGTTTTAAGAAACGGTCATCATTCGTGTAGAAATGACGGATATCATCAATTCCGTATTTCAACATGGCAATCCGCTCCGGTCCCATTCCAAATGCAAACCCTGTATATTTTTCAGGATCAAATCCAGCCATTCTTAAGACGTTTGGATGCACCATTCCAGCTCCAAGAATCTCAATCCAGCCTGTGCCTTTACACACGCTGCAGCCTTTACCACCACAGATCTTGCATGAAATATCCATTTCAACTGACGGTTCTGTAAATGGGAAGAAACTTGGACGAAGTCTGATTTCACGGTCTTCACCAAACATTTTCTTCGCAAATACATTCAGCGTTCCTTTCAGATCACTCATACGGATATTTTCATCCACTACAAGGCCTTCAATCTGCATGAACTGATGAGAGTGCGTGGCATCATCATTGTCACGGCGATACACTTTACCCGGACAGATAATTTTCACAGGGCCTTTTCCTGCGTGACGTTCCATTGTTCTTGCCTGTACAGGTGAAGTGTGTGTTCTGAGCAGCACATCTTCTGTAATATAAAATGAATCCTGCATATCTCTTGCAGGGTGACCCTTAGGCAGGTTAAGCGCTTCGAAGTTGTAGTAATCCTTCTCAACTTCAGGGCCTTCCTCAACGGTATAACCCATCGAAATAAACAGATCTTCAATTTCTTCAATGACAGTTGTCAGCGGGTGAGCGTGACCAGCTGGCACAGGACGCCCAGGCAGTGTGACATCAATTGACTCTTCAGCAAGCTGTTTTTCAACTGCTTCTTTTTCAAGTCCTATCTGCTTTTCTTCGATCGCACCTGTTATCTGGTCGCGCACTTCATTTGCCAGCGCGCCCATCTTAGGGCGTTCTTCAGCTGAGAGCTTACCCATTCCCTTCAGCACTTCAGTGATCGGTCCTTTTTTACCCAGATAAGCAACCCGGACATCATTTAATTCTTTTAAGTCAGCAGCATGCTGAACTTTTTCAAGTGCTTCCTGCTTCAGTTCCTGTAATCGTTGTTCCATTACATGCGTTCCTCCTCTAATTCATCGGCTCAGACTAGGAGCCGGATCAATATAAAAAAGCACTTCACCCCTGGTAAAAGGGACGAAGTGCTTTGATTCCGTGGTACCACCCTGATTGATCCGTCATAACAGACAGATCCGCTCATTAGACTGATAACGGCGTTTAGCCGGTACACCTTTACGCAATATGCGGTCCCGGTGACAACTCTGGAGGTGAACTTCATCATGGTTTGTGCAGGCGGATTTTCAGTCAAGGATCCACCTTCCCTGTCACACAAATTGACCAGATTACTTTTCTCCGTCAACGTTTTTATTTCTTTTCACAACAAGTATATACTACTTGAAATTCATTTTAAAGACAATCATTGTTTTTTCAAATGATAAAGCAGGATCCCTGCAGCAATCGCCACATTTAATGATTCGCTTTTTCCATAGATCGGGATATAAAGGTTTTGATCTGTCAGTTCAAGAAACTCAGGATTTACTCCGGCACCTTCATTACCGACAATCAATGCAAACTTTTCCTGCTGTGCAGTGTGACCATAAGGCTCAGCACCCTGCAGAGAAGTTCCGAATACAGGAATTCCAAGCTCTTTACATGCTTCAATTGCCGAAGACAGGTCTTGTCTGATCAATGGCAGGTGAAAATGACTGCCCTGTGCGGAGCGGAGTACTTTTGCATTATATGGATCAGCGGTGCCTTTCCCAAGTATAATGGCATCTATTCCAGCTGCATCAGCTGTTCTGATCATTGTGCCAAGGTTACCCGGATCCTGTACAGCATCAAGCATCAGAATGTTCGCTGCCTTAAGGCTCTCGAATTCAGCAGAAGGCTGTCTGCAGACGGTGAATACACCTTGTGTATGTTCAGTCTCTGCAAGCGAGAGCGCAATTTCTTCAGTGACAAAATGTATCGTTGCCTCCTCAAGATAGTCAGGCAGTTCTATTCCTTCTTTTACAATCACTTCTACTGCTGCATCAGCTTTAATTGCCTCTTCAGTCAGATGCCATCCTTCAGCTATAAATAATCCGCTCTTATCGCGGCCTTTTTTCGTCGTAAGCTTTTTCCACTCTTTTACTTTCGTATTTTGCAGTGATTGAATCACGTGTATGCAACTCCCTGTCTCATCGATTTTCTTATTATAGCCGAGTTTTTATGTATAAACAAAGTGAAGATGGAGAAACTATCATTCTGAATGGAGGGTTGACGATGAATTTGAATATTAGACAAACCGTCGTACAAAATGTAAAAGAAAACAACGTTGAGCAGCTGAAGGATACGATTGTTGATTCAATTCAGAGAGAGGAAGAACAGCTCCTGCCTGGACTTGGTGTGCTGTTTGAGATCATCTGGAAAGAAAGCCCTGAAGCAGAACAGCAAAAAATGCTGCAGGTGCTTGAAAGCGGACTTAAGCATTAAGCAAAAAGTCCACTCCAAACACTGCAGCATAGCCGAATGCAAGCGTCCACAGCGCAATACTGATCACCTGCCAGATTAATACGCGCGTTTTATCAGCACCTAATGTCAGCGCGATAAAAGCAGCAATGTGCGTACCAATCAGGATAGGTCCAAGAAGTGACAGGCCGGGTAACCCATACTTATTCCAAATATTTCTCGCCCTCGTCTGTCGCTTTCCTTCTTTTTCACCTTCACTTTTTTCTTTTCGTCTTGCCATATATTCCTTCACTTTCTGAAATAAAACAACCAGCAGAAAGACAGTTAACAGATTACCTGCAAACCCCGTTATCATCACCCAGAACGGAGACAGCCCCCTCAAAATTCCAAGCGGGATCACCAGCGCAATCTCAAGCCACGGCGTAGCTGCCGCAAGAAACAACAGCGCATATTCAATAATTGGCATAATAGACTCCTTTTTCATTATTAATGCCATCATATCAAAAAAAGGCTGAGACATGTAAAAAAGTCTCAGCCTCTGATACTGTAACCGGTTCACTGCGTTTCAGGCGGATGCTTTCCGGACGGCGGTCGCTGAGCCTCCTCACGCTTTGCGCTGCGGGGTCTCAGCTCTCCCGCTTAACATCCCGGAGTCACCGCCTTCCACTCCGTTCACCTAGAATATGATAATTAGATCGCTAATAAATCTTGTTCTTCTGCATTTATTAGACAATCATTCACATTAATCAAACGTAATTGAATTAACAGTATCACGGTCAAGCTTTTTAATGACTTCCACGATCAGATTCACTGCATTCTCATAATCATCCTTATGAATCATCGCTGCGTGTGAATGAATGTAGCGTGATGCTACAGTAATCGCAATAGAAGGTGCACCTGTCGCAGATAAGTGTATCGAACCTGCATCTGTTCCTCCGCCTGCAATCGCATCAAACTGATAAGGAATTCCGTGCTCATCAGCAATATTCGTAATGAAATCTCTCAGTCCTTTATGACCGACCATTGATGCATCATATAGAATAATCTGAGGACCGTCACCCATCTTTGAACTTGCTTCTTTAGCTGTCACACCAGGCGTATCTCCTGCAATACCAACATCGACTGCAATACCGATATCAGGTTTTACCGTTGCAGCTGCTGTACGGGCACCGCGCAGGCCGACTTCTTCCTGGACTGTACCTACTCCGAAGACTTCATTCGGATGCTGCTGGTCTTTCAGATGTCGAAGCACATCAATGGCAATCGCACATCCGATACGGTTATCCCAGGCTTTTGCAAGAAGCATTTTATCATTGTTCATCACTGTGAACTCAAAATATGGAACAGCCATATCACCAGGTGTTACGCCCCATTCCATTGCTTCTTCTTTAGATGATGCACCGATATCAATAAACATGTCTTTAATATCAACAGGCTTTTTCCGCGCTTCCGGAGGGAGGATATGCGGTGGTTTTGATCCAATTACACCTGTGATATCCCCTTTATTGGTTACGATCGTTACACGCTGAGCCAGCATGACCTGAGACCACCAGCCACCGACTGTCTGGAACTTAAGAAAGCCTTTGTCATCAATCTGTGTGATCATAAAGCCGACTTCATCGAGGTGACCTGCCACCATCACGCGCGGTCCGCCTTCTTCACCTGATTTCTTTGCGATCAGGCTTCCGATACCATCTGTTGACACTTCATCAGCAAATGGCGATATGTATTTCTTCATAACTTCTCGTGGCTCCCGTTCATTACCCGGAATTCCTTTTGCATCCGTTAAATCTTTCAGCATAGTCAGCTGTTCATTATATTTTGTCATTTCTTCGCCTCCCTAACATATTTCCAACAGTCATTATACCACTTCGACAGAGTATTCACAAAATTAGTATTCATTTTTTTGACGCTCAACGTTAACTTTGTTTTTTTGAATATAAGCCTCTATCGTATCCTGTGCACTGAAGCTGAGCTTTTCACCAATGGCTAAATACACACGCCACATCTGAATATAATGGTCTTTAGTCTGGTCCCGTTCGAACTCACTAATACTCGTGTTATATGCTATAAATAAATCCGTCAGCGATTGGCTTCCCTCTTCAGCAGCGCTGTCCGAAAATCTGAAATCCTTTTCAAGACCAATGGATAATAGAAAATGAATGCCATCTACATATTCTTCAAGGATCACACTTTTTTCCGAAGGTCCTTTTCGGCTCCAGAACTTAAAACACCTTGTTTCATTTGCAAGCTCCCCTGCTTCTACTGATAAAGCAAGCAGTTTTTCTCTTAACAGATCTTTACCTGACAGGTTATTTTCTTTTTCAATAAAAGAATCCAATTCATATTGCATGTGATACAGTTCTTCCCAGTTCAACATCATACCCTCTCCTTCTGATTCAGTTTAACAAAAAATCATAGAAAAACTGAAACTTTTCCGAGTCTGAATACGTACAAGGGTAAAAGGAGTTACAGGGGGTTTCACATGATCTTAATTCTGCTCAGAGTACTGATTACTGTACTGATACTCTATCTGCTATATAAAGGGATAAAATATTTGTTTGATCCTAAAAGAAAGCTTGAGCTCGCTCATGAAAAAGAAGACTACTACTTCCACGATGATGCACGCAACCCGAGGAAAAACTTTTTCATCACGTACAACGGAGTTATGTTTCAGGGCGAGAAATACCTTGGCGAGGCTGACCGTTCGTTTGATGTTGTGAGTATATTCGTCTGGCCGGATGACCCGGCTAATTTGCAGGGGTTTAAGGTGGAAGATTTCCGTTTTATAGAGACTGAAATCAAGAGCAACTATCCATACGCAAAAATTGACTGGAAAAGTCCGATCCGGGAGCTTCTTGAAAAGGAAGATACGGACTGATTGATTTTTCAGTTCCGCAGCTGGCTATAATGCGGCGCTCTATCTACAGAAAAAGGGGGTAAGCCTCTTCACGTTTGAAAGTGAAGAGGCTTACCCCTTTTTTGTCCCGGCAGAACAAAAGCCTGTATACATGTAGACTTTGTCAGGTGTTAACCCGTTACCCATATAATTAATCCACTATATAAAATCACAAGAAATGGCATACCGATCCTGAAGGAGGTATGTCTTGTTTTATGACGATAGAAGCTCATTCCGACCCACGATCCCAGAGCGCCTCCTAAAAATGCGATTGTCCACAATGTTTTCTCTGAAATTCTGTATTCATTCTTCTGCGCACGTTTTTTATCATTTCTCATCGACATGAATCCAACTGCAGTCATGATTAAGTAAAACAAAATAATTAACGTATCCATATTTACACCTCTTTCAAGCATTAACGATTGAACGGAACTATCTTAACACAATCTGCCTGACGACATTAAAAAAGACTGCCCGGTGAAGGACAGTCTGATTGATATTACTTGTTAAGTTCAGCTTTAGCAGCGTCTGCAAGCTGTGCGAATGCTTTTTCATCTGCAACAGCAAGATCAGCAAGCATTTTACGGTTTACTTCGATACCTGCAAGCTTAAGACCGTGCATTAGACGGCTGTAAGAAAGGCCGTTTGTGCGCGCAGCTGCGTTGATACGAGTGATCCATAGCTTACGGAAATCACGCTTTTTCTGACGACGGTCACGGAAAGCATAGTTTCCTGACTTCATTACCTGCTGATTAGCTACTTTGTATAGCGTGTGTTTTGAACCATAATAACCTTTAGCGAGTTTAAGAACTCTTTTTCTACGTTTACGAGAAACGATTCCACCTTTAACACGTGGCATAGTAAATTACCTCCTAATAAATCATGTTCATTATTTTTAGAATTAGATCATATCTTTGATGCGTTTGTAATCGCCTGAAGACACAAGTGAGCCTTTACGCAGTTTACGCTTAGCTTTTGTTGACTTGTTAGCGAAAAGGTGACTAGTGAATGCACGTGAACGCTTAAGCTTTCCTTTACCTGTCTTCTTGAAACGCTTAGCTGATCCACGGTGAGTTTTCATTTTTGGCATGAGTAGTATCCTCCTTAAATCATTACTTTTCGTTCGTTGGTGCAAGCATAAGGAACATGCTGCGGCCGTCCATCTTCGGCTTAGTTTCTACTGTAGAAAGATCTTTACATTCTTCAGCAAAACGCTCAAGCACTCTCTGACCGATTTCCTTATGTGTAATGGCACGTCCGCGGAAACGGATTGAAGCTTTTACTTTATCGCCTTTTTCAAGGAACTTCCGTGCATTACGAAGCTTTGTATTGAAATCATGTTCTTCAATTCCAGGGCTCAGACGAACCTCTTTTAAATTGATGATTTTTTGATTTTTACGTGCTTCTTTTTCTTTTTTCTGCTGTTCGAATTTGTACTTACCATAGTCCATAATTCTTGCAACAGGCGGCTTAGCATTTGGCGCAACCAGAACGAGGTCAAGGTTGACACGCGCTGCAATATCAAGCGCTTCATTCTTTGATTTAACACCTAGCTGTTCACCGTTTTGATCAATCAGACGCACCTCGCGTGAACGGATGCTTTCATTAATCTGTGTGTTGTCCTTGCTAATAGTAATCCACCTCCGGATTGATTTTGAATACCATTGTGACGTGTTTTCGACAACAAAAAAAGCCGGAAACTTCATCAGTCTCCCGCTACCATACACATAATGCCCTAGTTAAGGGTACATGCGTGTGACCATCCAGCTTATAGGCCGGGAAGGTGAGAAGCGGGTGCCTCTTCTTGTACACAAATCCGTATTCGATTCACTCTTGCTATTGTAGCAAATGTCGAGTTGAATGTC
The DNA here is from genome assembly GCF_000829445.1 of Jeotgalibacillus alimentarius. Classification (GTDB taxonomy): domain Bacteria; phylum Bacillota; class Bacilli; order Bacillales; family Jeotgalibacillaceae; genus Jeotgalibacillus; species Jeotgalibacillus alimentarius. The sequence goes on along the minus strand of NZ_JXRQ01000008.1, from coordinate 60,539 downwards.
AATCCAAGTTCTTAATCAACAAAACTGATGATATCAGATATATGAAAGGGAAGCAATACTTTTTTAAAGATTTCCACATAAACTCACATATTTAACAAGTATTCATGTTTTAAAGCAATGGATTCAGGCAATAGCATGGATAACAAATCGTAACTTCCACTGGAGGAATGAAGATGAAAAAAAGATATACGATCGCTGCACTGACAAGCTTCAGTCTGGTGCTTGCTGCCTGCGGTGAAGAAAGCGAAACTGTAGAAGACCCCACGCCTGAGGAAACAGCTGAGCAGGCAGAAGAACAGCCGGCTTCAGATAATGCTTCAGGACCTGATGATACCGGTATTTCCTTTCTGACATTTGAAATGGACGCTGATTATGAAGGAAACGATAATGACTTTGAGATCTCCTATGACAGTGAAGGCAGCGAAATAGAAGCTGCTTATGAAAATGAACGGGATATGCTCACGATGTCCGGTGATGATGCGTATCAGGAGATCCAGCCCGTATTAAGTGTGTTTGATTTTACACTTGATACACCTGATGTGGAAGTGATCGACAGCGTCATTGAGGGATTTGAAGTTGAAGATGGTTATGAATCAATTGAAATTGAGGTTAAGTTCAGTGATGGGACTGAAAAAGAGTATAAAAGAGAATAATAAAAACTGCCGGAGAGCCCGGCAGTTTTTTATTATCTTGAGATTTCCTGTTTTAATTGCTGTGCAAATGCTGAAAGCGGGGCAGTATCAGTATCCTGCTCACCATACTTACGTATGTTCACTTCCTCATTTTCCATTTCCTTATCTCCTACAACCAGCATATAAGGAATCTTCTTCATCTGCGCTTCACGGATCTTATAACCCATCTTCTCATCACGCGTATCAACTTCTACACGCGCACCTGCGAGCTGAAGCTCATCCTGTACTTTTTTAGCAAAGTCAAGGTGGATTGATGGAGATACCGGAATGACCTGTACCTGCACCGGAGCAAGCCATGCAGGAAGCGCTCCTTTATGCTCTTCAATCAGAAATGCAACAAAGCGTTCCATTGTAGAAACGACGCCGCGGTGGATAACAACCGGGCGATGCTGCTTACCATCTTCACCGATATAATTCAGATCAAAGCGCTCAGGAAGAAGGAAGTCAAGCTGCACTGTAGACAGTGTTTCTTCTTTACCAATCGCTGTTTTCACCTGAACATCAAGTTTCGGGCCGTAGAATGCTGCTTCACCTTCAGCTTCAAAGTAGTCATGGCCCATATCATCCATCGCTTCTTTCAGCATTGCCTGGGCCTTTTCCCACATCGCATTATCATCAAAGTACTTTTCAGTATCTTCAGGATCACGGTAAGAAAGACGGAACTTATAATCATGCAAACCAAAGTCTTTATACACTTCTTCGATCAAACGCACAACGCGCTGGAATTCTTCTTTAATCTGGTCAGGGCGGGTAAAAATGTGCGCATCATTCAGTGTCATTGCACGAACGCGCTGCAGTCCAGATAGTGCGCCTGACATTTCATAACGGTGCATCAGACCAAGTTCTGCAATTCGGATCGGCAGTTCACGATAACTGTGAATATCCTGCTTATACACCATCATGTGGTGCGGACAGTTCATCGGGCGTAGGACAAGTGTTTCATTATCCATCTCCATCGGCGGGAACATACCTTCTTCATAGTGATCCCAGTGACCGCTCGTTTTGTAAAGCTCAGCGCTGCCCAGTGCAGGTGTGTACACGTGATCATAGCCAAGTGAAATTTCTTTATCTACAATATAACGTTCGATTGTACGGCGGATCGTAGCACCTTTTGGCAGCCAGATTGGCAGTCCCTGACCTACAAGCTGAGAGCTTGTGAACAGGTCCAGTTCTTTCCCGATCTTACGGTGGTCACGCTGCTTCGCCTCTTCAAGCATATCAAGGTGGTGCTGAAGGTCTTCTTTGTTAAAGAAGGCAGTTCCATAGATACGCTGAAGCATTTTATTATCACTGTCGCCCCTCCAGTATGCACCGGCAACGCTTAACAGCTTAAATTCTTTAATATGCTTTGTTGATGGTACGTGAATTCCGCGGCAAAGGTCAAAAAATTCGCCCTGTTTGTAAATTGATACATCTTCTTCTGCCGGGATCGCTTCAATCAGTTCAAGCTTATAAGGGTCATTGATTTCTTCAAAGCGGCTGACTGCTTCATCCCTGCTGACAACTTCACGTTCTACGTTAATATTGTCACCAGTGATTTTTTTCATTTCTTTTTCGATACGCGGAAGATCTTCAGTTGAAATAGAAGATTCAGTATCAATATCGTAGTAGAATCCACCTTCGATCACAGGGCCAACTCCGAATTTTGCATCAGGATATAACCGCTTAACTGCTTGAGCCATCAGGTGGGCTGCACTGTGACGCATCACTTCAAGAGCTTCCTCATCGTCCGGTGTTAGAATCGCAACCTCAGCATTCTGCTCAAGCGGTGTACGAAGATCAAGCAGCTGTCCATTTACTTTACCGGCCACAGCTTTTTTCTTCAGACCTGATGAGATTGATGAAGCGATTTTTTCAACTGTAATGCCTTTAGGATACTCCTTGCTGTTTCCATCAGGAAAAGTCACTTTAATTTGTTCTTCCATGCTAAACACTCCCTCAATTAAATTTTTGCATATAAAAAACCCCATCCCTGGTAAAGGGACGGAGTTATGATAACCCGCGGTTCCACCCTTCTTTCTGAACAGACGTCCAGAATCTCTGGTTCAGCTAACGGGCTGCATCCGGTACAAATTACTGCAGTGTTCACTTGTACGGCTCAAGGGTGGTAAATGCATTCCGCTTCATAAGAGGATTTCAGCCTGGTCCTCTCTCTCTTGTAATCAGCTGCAAATGATTCATGTCCCTGTCAGCGCCTTTAATGATTAATTGTTTTGATAAGAGTCATTTTAGAATAGGTTGGGTGTAAAAGCAAGTTATATTTGAAACATTGGCGCTGACTCCCTGTTTCAGGCGTATACTTTCCGGACGGCGACCGCTAATCGTCCCCGAGTCACCGCCTTCCACTGCGAGTCACGCTGCGCATAAAAAATAAACAATCTTAAAAAAGATACTCAAAAATCAAATGCACCATCTTCAGTTACGTATTGCGCTTATTCTTACCTTTCATTTCTACAGGCAGTGATAAGAATTTAATACGTTCCATAATTCTTGCAGCTTTGATCGGTTCTTCTTCCCCGCGCTGAGAGTACGTAAGGTGATGTTCGAGTTCGTTATAGTCGAAGTTTGAACTGAAGAATGTTGGAAGTCCTTCTGCCATACGGTATTGAAGAATGGTTCCAAGCACCTCATCACGTGCCCAGCTTGAAAGAGACTCTGCTCCAATATCATCGAGCATTAAAATAGATGATCTTTTTACTGCATCAATTTTGCCTGAAAATGACTGGTCTCCAAGCGACTGTTTCATTTCTTTTAAAAACTCAGGAAAATACAAAATGAAGCTCGCTTTATTCTGCTTCTTTAACTCATTAGCAATAGCACCGAGCAAATAACTTTTCCCTACTCCAAATTTCCCGTGTAGATAGAGCCCTTTATAATGCTCAGGGTCTGTTACTAACAGACGGACTGTTTCTTCAGCAGCCTGAAGTGCTTTCATTCTGGAAGGGTGATCAACATCCACTTGATCAAAAGTGGCATTGAGTACATCTTTAGGAACATACATACTTTGCACAAGCTTTTCTGTCTGACGCTGTTCCTGAGCGGCGATCTGCCTTGGACAGGGAGCGTATTGCATATCAATATACCCGTTTTGAATGAGGAGCTTCGGCTCGTACCCCTTCATTGTGTTTTTACAAGCTGCCAGGCTTGGACAGTCTGCACATTTTCTTGAACGGGTCATAAATTCATATAATTTAATCATTCCCTGATCAGCGGCATGTGGCGCAAGCTGATCCTTGTGTTTTTGAAGAAAATGCTGTATCTCGGGATCTGATGCGATTTCTTTTTTCATCATTTCATATCGCTGCTGAAATTGATTCGATCCGGATATACGTCTGATTGTTCTGTTGATCGGATCCATTATTCTTCACCTGCCTTGCGCTTATTCATTTCGCGCTCTTTGAGATAGCGCTCTCGTTCCTTCAGGAATTCAGGGTCTTCTGCTTCATCTGCATCATCTGAAGATTGAAACCACTCCGGAAGTTTCTCTTTGCGGATGGTTCTTTCTTTTTTAGCAGACTGCTTTCCGCCTGATTTCTTCCATGTTAAATAATTTTTATGTTCTTTTTTCGCTTCTGCCATCGCTTCTTCAGCAGTTTTCAGTCCGATTCTGACCCACTGTGAAGCAATTTGTTCTGTAAAACCTTTTGTCAGCTTCATATTTGTACGAAGCAGCACAAATTGAATCAGGACATTAATCACTTCATCAGGAAGTTTTTTCTCATGAATCAGGTGATCGATCAGCTCGAGTTCAGCATTCGATGGCTTTACCCCTTTAGAGGCATCAATCAGCACCTGAACCGGTGAGTTGTTCTTTAAATATTGAAGCGTCTGATCTTCTGACCCCGGAAGATTTTGCACCGGTTCAGCCTTTTGCGCATAATGCTTTAGTGCAGGCAGCGCTGATTTACTTTTCAGCTGATAGGAATCACGACAAGCCTTTCTTAAAGCTTCCATATCAATTTTATCTTCTTCTGTGACTGATGACAAAATCGGATTCTTCATCTCCTGTTCAGACAGTCCGTATAGTAGAGACAGTTTTACGATCAGTTGTTTCACATCATAGGTCAAAGCTTTTCTCGGAACCATGGCTTCTGACAATCCTGCAAATAATGCATGGAAGTCAAAAGCCTGAAAATCAGTGCGTACACCTTCACTATCAGCTTTAAAAGTCAAAGACTGCCCGTCTTCAATTTTATCAGGCATGTGTGGTGAGATATTGGCATCTGAATAAAACACGTCCTGAAAAGACCGTGTCACTTCTTCGTAGTCAGTGAGTTTTTCATAAGAAACAATGAATCTTTTCTTAAGCCGCTGGAATTGACCTGCACCAATCTGCCGGTATAGAAATACACTCAGCATCGGATCTTCAAAAAATGCTTTTGCACTGAGTGGCGGCTGCAGCTGGTATGCATATGATTTTGTTTCCCCGGTTTTCAGGTAGGTTTTTAGAAGCCCCATCCCTTCAAGACGGATTCTTGCCTGAAATATTCTCTCAAGCGGGACTCCTAGAAGGTCCATAAGGTTTTTGTGAGACCTGGCATGACTTTCAAGTGTATAACGTTCAACTTCAAGCCACATGATATTGTAGAGGCTGATTGCATCGGCTCCGAGCAATGGCTGGTATAAAAAAGACAGCAGTTCTCTGTCGTTTTCACTCAGCTGGCCATTCAGCTGAATTATATATTCATCTGATGGCAGAATTTCTTTCCATAAACCCGTCATAAGCTCAGACCTTTCTTGTTTACAAATAATCTATAGGCATAGTTAAAGTTGTCTGTTGATATCCGCTACAGAGAACGCTTACCGCAGGATGCGAGAGGTCTTACCTGTCACGCTTCTGGTGCTGAAGTCGTCCCCCTTCTCCTACAATGATCAGCTGTTCTAAAATACATTTAACTTTAACATAGTAAAAAAGAGCAGATCACTGCTCTTTATTTTCTTTCTTTATTCAACAGTTCCTTCATTTCTTCAATAAATACATTTAGGTCTTTAAACTCCCGGTAGACGGAGGCAAACCTTACGTATGCAACTTCGTCAACTGACGAAAGCCTGTCCATAACCATTTCGCCAATATCAACAGATGGAATTTCAGAGATTCCCTGACTCCGGAGTTCTCTTTCAATATCAGAAGCAATCTGTTCAAGCTTTTCAAATGGAACAGGACGCTTCTCACATGACTTGATCAGGCCTCGCAGGATTTTGTCCCTGCTGAATTGTTCTCTAATTCCGTCCCGCTTCACAACAATTAGCGGAATTTCTTCCACTTTTTCAAAGGTTGTAAAACGATATTGACAGTCTTCGCATTCTCTTCTGCGCCGGATCGATTTCCCATCATCAACTTGTCTGGAATCGATGACTCTTGTTGCGTTTTCATGGCAGGATGGACATTTCATTTCACCAGCTCCACATCAAATCTATTTCCTTTAATCATACTGAAAAAACGCTGAAATCACAAGGGTCGCTCTTACTTTTCAGCTTCTCTCATTTCTTTTGACAACGCCACGTAACAAGCTGTAATTTCCTCTTTTAATTTTGGATAGGCACCACCGACCACCATCTGGTCAGTAGATGCTTTCAAGTCAACTGCAGTATGCATCGGTCTCGTACTGACAACGGTTGCAATTAAGAACATTTTAGGACTCTTTTTTCGTGTGATCATAATTTCTCCATGATCTTTTGATTCTGAAGAAATTTCGTATCCTTCTGCTGAAAAATAGCGTTTCACTTCATCATATACTTTATCGAGTGAAACTTTATAATAGCGCGTTTCCAGTTCTTTTTCCTGGTGCCGGTCAGCCGTCTCACATTCCTGACTGAACCTTTTAAATACTCCTTTTAACTTGGCCAACGTAATTCCTCCTCAAACGTCTATATCAATAGTTTATCAGTTTTTTTAGGAAAATAAAAAAGAGATGCGAAAATGCACCTCTTTTGTCATATTAACCTGCGTGTACAGTTGATTGTGGTACTTTAACAGGACCCATGCCTCTTGGTACTTCAACTGTTTCACGAGTCTCAGCTCCAAGTGATTCTGCAATGTGGTCTGCAGCTACATTCGGATCAAGGTCTCCACAAGTGTATACATCTATGCTTGCATAACCGTGCTCGGGAAAGCTGTGGATTGTCAGATGAGATTCTGAAATAATCACAACGCCACTTACTCCCTGCGGTGCAAATTTATGAAATGCAACTTCTCTGACTTCAGCACCTGATTTTAGTGCAGCATCTACAAATGTCTGTTCAATTAATTCCATGCTGTTTAACTTTTCAAAGTCACAGCCCCATAATTCCGCTATTACATGACGACCCATTGTTTCCATTGATCGTTCCCCCTTACTGAAAATTTGAACTTACCCGGTTAAGCAAACCTGCTGCCACGGGGGAAAGTTAGTCCAATGAGGTCCTAACCCTTTAAGCAGAAGTTATGTTGTGTGAACCGGAATAAGATCACGAAAATCAGTATAAGGTTTTTTGAATGATTTTGCAATGATTTGTTTTTATTTTGAGATATTGGGCGGAATATAGATGATCATAAACCTGGAACCTACGCTTCAGGCGGGCGCTTTCCGCGCGGTCGGCGGTGAGCCTCCTCGACTGCGCCTGCGGGGTCTCAGCTGTCCGACTATTCGCGCTGGAGTCGCCCGCCTTACGCTCCGGTTCCCTCAGTATGATTGAAAAAAGAACCGCCATCACTCGGCAGTTCTTCTATAAAACGCTTATTAAAATTTTTATGAAGCAGTTACTTCTCTCTGGGATTGTTCCATCTGATTTGCCAGGTGCTGAACAAGGTCTACTACGCGGCATGAGTAGCCCCATTCGTTATCATACCATGCCAGCACTTTAACTTTCGTTGCCCCCATTACCATTGTTGAGAGTCCGTCCACGATCGCAGAACTAGGGTTTGTATTGAAATCAATAGATACCAATGGTTCAGTTGTGTATGACACAATGCCGTTCAAATCTCCCTCAGCCGCTTTTTTGAACGCCTGGTTCACTTCTTCAACGGTTACTTCGCGCTTCACATCTACTACAAGGTCTACGAGTGACACATTTGGCGTTGGTACACGCAGTGCCATTCCATGCAGTTTCCCCTGAAGGTTCGGAAGCACTTTGCCGAGTGCTTTAGCTGCACCGGTTGAAGTAGGGATAATCGACTGTCCGCACGACCGCGCACGGCGCAGGTCTTTGTGCGGGTTATCTATATTTTTTTGATCATTTGTGTATGCGTGTACAGTTGTCATCAGTCCGTTTTCAATTCCAAACTCCAGATCAAGAATTTTAGCTACTGGTGCAAGACAGTTTGTTGTACATGATGCATTTGAAATCACATCGTGTTTTTCAACGTTCAGATCCTTTTCATTTACGCCCATTACAATCATCACATCTTCCTGTTTACCAGGTGCAGTCAGCACAACTTTTTTCGCCCCTGCGTCAAGGTGAAGTGCTGCTTTATCACGCGCATTGAATTTTCCTGTTGCTTCAATGACAATATCAATATTCATCGAAGCCCATGGAAGATTTGCAGGATCTCTGTCGCTGACAAGTTTAATTTCTTTCCCATTCACAATTAATGCGTCTTCTTTTGCAATCACTTCTGCAGCGAACGCACCATGAGTCGAGTCATATTTAATCAGGTGAGCCAGTGTTTCCGGCGGGTAGCTTGCATTGATCGCTACAATATTAAGTGTATCTTCCATTACCGCTTTTCTAAACACCATACGGCCGATTCGGCCAAACCCGTTGATTGCAATGTTCGTCTTGTTCATGAGGATCCCCCTAATAATGTTATACTTATTTTCAAATTAACTAGCATTAGTATAACATATTAAAAGCGTTTGCAAATACATAATGAACATTTTGCATAAAAAAAACCCTGACGGATTTGTCAGGTCTTGAATAACCGGTTCACTGCGCTGCAGGCGGTGCTTTCCGGACGCGGTTGCTAATATCCCGGAGTCACCGTCTGCAGCAAAGTTCACATGTATTTGATTGAAAATGATCTGTCTTTTATCGAATAAATTTCTGTAAATTTACTTTCACACTATGACATTCAAGGTGTCAGTTCCCACTCTTTGATCAGCTGTTGAAGCTGATCATATGATTGGTCAATTGTACCACTGTTATCAATCACTGCGTCTGCCTGTTCCCGCTTTTTTTCAACAGAGATCTGAGAAGCGATTCTTGATTCGGCTTCCTGTTCAGTGAAGCTGTTTCTTTTCATCAGCCGTTCTTTTTGAATGTGAGGTGGCGCGTAGACAACTAGTATTTTCTCAACCATCCATTGAAGTTCACTTTCAAACAATAATGGAATATCAAGAAAAACTGTATGCTTTCCTGCAGCAAATGCCTGATCTTTTTGGGAAAGCATATCTGCCCGGACCGCCGGGTGTACAATCTGATTCAGCTGACTCCGTTTTTGTTCATCATTAAAAATAATTTCACCAAGCTTGGGTCTGTCGAGAGTACCGTCTTCAGTAAAGACTTCTTCACCAAACGTCTCTCTGATTTTTTGATGTGCTTCCTCACCAGGCTCAACTACTTTTCGCGCTGACTGGTCAGCATCAATCACTGTATACCCCAGGCGGATTAATTCGCCTGCGATTGTACTTTTACCCGTTGCAATGCTACCTGTTAATCCAATAATCATAAGTGTCCCCTTACTTTTGACATGTGGTGCAGTAATGTGAGGTTCTGCCTCCAACAACTGCTTTTTTAACCGGTGACTCGCAGACAGGACAGACAGATTTTGCATACATCTGAAGCCGCTCCTGCATCCCTCCTGCTTCACCATTTACATTTCTGTAATCTGAGATACTGCTTCCGCCAGCAGCAATGCCTTCATGCAACACATCTACTATGTGCTGAAATAATTCTTTTTTCTTTTTAAGACTGAGTCGGTCAGTTCTTCTTTTCGGACTGACACCTGCTCTGAACAAAGCCTCAGTTGCATAAATATTGCCGCAACCCGCGATCACACTGTGATGCATAATAGATTCCTTAATCGCTTTGCGCGCAAATCTTGGTAACGTTAAGGCGGCTAAAAATCTGAACTCTGCATCTTCATCAAATGGTTCAGGCCCAATTTCAGCTAGAGGCGGGTGTGCTTCTTCTGACGGCAGAAATCTCATTTCACCGAATCTGCGGATATCAGAATAAACAAGCTTCTGATCATTAGATAGGGTGAATATAACATGCACATGATTTCTGAAACGGTCTTCTAAGATCTCCCCGAGTTCATTCACAACAAACCAGGCGCCTGTCATACCCAGGTGGGAAAGAATCAGCATCCCATCGTCTCCAAGACGAAAGAGCAAATACTTACTCCTTCTTTCAATGGAGGCAATCTCACTGTTTTCTACTGCAAACTTAAAAGAATCCAGCCCTTCTCCTTTTACAACAGCTTTTCTTCCTGCTTCATGCGCCTTTATCACAGTCTCTGAAAACGAGACCTCCTTAATTGTCAGTCCTTCAATTTTAGGAGCGAGACCCCTTTTTACATGTTCAACTTCCGGTAATTCAGGCATGTCCCGTCACCCCTCTCTTATTTCGCGTCATACCATGTGTTACCGTATGAATAGTCCACTTTTAATGGAACAGATAATTCCACAGCTGATTCCATCACTTCAGGTACAATTTTTTCGAGTTTTTCGATTTCGTCTCTTGGACATTCAAAAATTAATTCATCATGCACCTGCAGCAGCATGCGTGTCTGAAGGGATTCCGCCTTCAGCCTGTCTGCCATTTCAATCATTGCCTTCTTAATGATATCTGCAGCGGTTCCCTGAATCGGTGTATTCATTGCAGTCCGTTCTGCAAATCCTCTCAGATTAAAATTACGGCTAGTGATTTCAGGAATATATCTGCGTCGGTGCAGCAGTGTCTCAACATAGCCTTTCTGCTTGGCCTCATGGATAATATCATCCATATATTCTTTTACTTTCGGATAACTGTCGAGATATTTTTTAATGAACTCTGCTGCTTCTTTTCTTGTGATATCAAGGCTTTGAGACAGTCCGTAATCACTGATCCCGTAGACAATACCGAAATTAACAGCTTTTGCATGACGCCTCATGCCCGAAGTCACTTCTTCTTTTGATACCCCAAAAACATCCATTGCTGTTTTTGTATGAACGTCCATGCCCTGGTGGAAAGCTTCTTTCAGCCCTTCATCATCTGAGATATGCGCCAGCACTCTCAGTTCGATCTGTGAGTAGTCAGCAGCAAACATCACCCAGTCTTTTTCAGATGGGACAAACGCCTGTCTGATTTTACGACCTTCTTCAAGCCTGATCGGGATGTTTTGAAGATTAGGATCAGTCGAACTCAAACGGCCGGTTTGTGTCAGTACCTGGTTATATCTCGTATGAATTTTATTCGTATCATCATGGATGACTTTTAACAGCCCTTCAATATAAGTGGATTGGAGCTTGCCAAGCTGTCTGTAATGCAGAATATGATCAATGATTTCATGCTCGGGCTTCAGTTTCTCCAAAATATCTGCTGATGTTGAATAACCTGTTTTTGTTTTCTTCAGCACAGGTAGTTTCAGGTTTTCAAACAGAATGACGCCCAGCTGTTTTGGAGAATTGATATTGAACTCCTCTCCTGCAATCCGGTAAATGTCAGACTGAATCTCTTCAAGCTTTTTCTTCAGCTCAACGCCCATGTCTTTCAAACGGCCGATATCCACCTGCACACCTTTTCTCTCCATCTCTGCAAGAACAGTCGCCAGTGGCAGTTCAAGTTTTTCAAACAGCTCAAGCTGCTCATTTTTTTCAAGAGAGGTGATACAGGTTTCCTTGATCGCATGAATGGCTGCAGCTTTTCTTGCAGTGTGCTGCATCAGTTCATTCTTTTCAGGCACCTTCTTTTTTGCGCCTTTTCCATAGACTGATTCATCTGTTGGTACTGCATCAGCACCGTGTCTTTTCGCAATAGAAGCAAAGTCATCTGCAGCTTCAGAGGCATCAATGACGTAAGAGGCAATCAGCAGATCAAAATCAATTCCCTTCAGTTCCATACCAAGGCGGTCAAAAGCAACGATGGATTCTTTTGCATCATAGACAGATTTTGTTTTACTGTCATCTTCAATCCATTTTTTAAAAGCTTCTGACGCTGCAGCATGCTCTGGTGAGATAAAATAGGTTTTCTGATCAGCATGAACAGCAATCCCGAGTATATCGGCTGTATGGTAATTCACATCATATAGCTCCACATACAGCTCTGCATGTGATGGAAGTTCGTCTTTAAAGTCAGTTACTTCTTCCCACTTTATATCCTTCAGTTCAATTTCTTCCTCTTCCCCGTCCAGCTTATCAAGAAGCGAATTGAAGCCAAGCTCTTTATACAGCTTTGTCAGCTGATCATAGTTGGCCTCCTGTTTTTCAAGTTCTGAAAGCTTGACTTCTACAGGTGCCGTCCTTGTAATCGTCGCAAGCTTTTTACTCATTTCAGCTAGCTGTTTATTTTCTTCAAGCTTTTCCTTCAGCTTCTTACCGCTGACTTCATCGATTGAATCAAGCACGTTTTCAAGTGTGCCAAACTGCTTCAGCAGCTTGATCGCTGTTTTTTCGCCGACACCCGGAACACCAGGTATATTATCTGATGCATCTCCCATCAGACCTTTCATATCAATAATCTGGTCAGGTGTCAGTCCATATTTTTCACTGATATGAGCCGGTGTATATTGTTCAAGGTCAGTGATCCCTTTTTTCGTAATGTCCACTCTGATTCGTTCTGAAGACAGCTGCGTTAAATCCTTATCTCCTGAAATAATGACCGTATTAAATCCATCTTTTTCAGCCTGCGTACTGAGAGTACCGATAATATCATCTGCCTCATACTGATCAAGCTCGTAGTATTTGATGTTATGAGCGTTTAATAAGTCACGGATAAACGGGAACTGTTCAGACAGCTCAGGTGGTGTTTTCTGTCTTCCGCCTTTATAGTCTTCAAATGTTTTGTGGCGAAATGTTGTTTTACCAGCGTCAAAAGCAACCATCAGGTGAGTCGGTTTTTCCTCTTCAAGCAGTTTCATCAGCATGGTTGTGAAACCGTAAATCGCATTCGTATGTATGCCTTTATCATTATTCAGTAACGGCAGTGCGAAAAATGCACGGTACGCAATGCTGTTCCCATCAATCAGTACTAATTTTTTGGACAAACTGACCATCTCCTTTATATTTCAACCTTTTATATTAATCATGCTTTTGAACTTCCAGCGCAGGTTCTGTCATTTATTTAACCAAATAAAAAAGCTGTTTCCTCTTCTCATTTTAGCATGTCCAAAATGAAAGGGAAAACAGCGTGGCTTATTCTGTGATACCCTGCAGTAGCTCCGCGTAAGGAGAGTCTGAAGGCAGAATAATCATGGTTTCATCATTTAAAGTTGTTTTGTAGGATTCAAGTGTTCTGTATAACTCATAAAATTCCGGATCCTTAGAGAATGCTTCGTTATATACTCTTGCAGCTTCAGCTTCTCCTTCAGCTCGGATCACATCTGCATCTGCATTCGCAGTAGCAAGCATTTCTCTTACTTCACGGTCTGTATTAGCTTCAATGATGTTTTTATTTGCATCACCGGTTGAAAGATAGTCCTGTGCCGTAGTTTGACGTTCAGAGATCATCCGGGTATAGACAGTTTCCTCGTTAGCCTGAGGTAGGTTTGTCTGTTTCATCCGGACATCGACTACTTCAATTCCGAATTGTTCCTGAGCAAGCAACTCATTCACTCTTTCTGTTACACGGTCATTCAGGCTGCCCCGCGATGATTTTTCATCATTAATGATCTGATCATATTCAAACTGCCCAAGCTCCGAGCGGACGACTGAATAAATATATTCTTCCATTCTAGATTCAGCATTGATCATTGTACCGGCATTTGAAATCATACTTACCGGGTCTGTAATACGCCAGACTGAATAATTATCAATGATGATTCTTTTTTTATCTTTTGTATTAATCTCGGCTTCCGACACATCATATGTCATCTGGTATTTCGGAAGTGTAGTGACAGATTGAACAAAAGGTATTTTCGCATTTAATCCCGGTTCGTCTATAATTTTAACGACTTCACCAAATTGACGGACAACGCGGTATTCACCTTCTTTTACGATGAAGACATTCAAAAGCGTAACAATCAGAAGGAATAGCAATAGTCCAATGACAATAAAGACTTTGGTGAATTTTTTCCACTCGATATCCACTTTCGGTTTGTCTGTCTTCGGCTTTTTATTAAACTCAAAAATCTTATTCTGATCATTGTCCATTTGCAGATTCCTCACTTTCTTCAGCCACAGCTGGCGGTTGTTGACGGTCAGGCTGCAAAGGCAGATATTTCATCGTATTTCCATCATCATTCATAATATAAAGCTTCGTTTCAGGCAGTACCTGTTCAAGTGTCTCAAGCGTTAAACGCTGTCGTGTAATATCAGGATTATTTTGATACTCAGTCAAAATCTTATTAAAAACAGCAACGTCACCGCGCGCCTGTTCAATTCTCGAAGTTTTTTCACCTTCAGCTCTCGAAGCAATAGCCTTCACTTCACCTTTGGCTTCATTCATTTTTTGACTTTGATATTTTTTTGCTTCATTTTCTTTTGTAATCATTGTTTCGCGTGCGTCTGTTACAGCAGTAAATGCCTTACGCACTTCCTGATTCGGCAGTTCTACATCTTGCAGCTGAACCGCCTGAATGGATACGCCAATTTCATACTTTTCAATTAGTGATGCAAGCAAGTCTCTTGTTTCAGCTTCAATTTCCGCTTTACCTGAAGTCAGTGCAGCATCAATTGTAGAACTCCCGATAATACTTCTGATCGAAGCTGATGTTGCATCAAATAATACTTCTTCAGGATCTTCCGCATTAAACAAGAAATCTCTTGGCTCAGTGATCTTCCACTGAACGACCAGATCAGCTAACACAATATTTTCATCCCCTGTAATCATCACTGTTTCTTCAGGAAAAGATTTAATTTCACCACCTTCTTCTTCATAACCGAACTGAAGACTGAAGGTTTCTTTTGATAATATTTCAACCTGCTGTATTGGCCATGGCAGCTTGAACTTTAAGCCTGACTCTGTGATCGTTTCATTCGCTTCACCAAATGTCAGAACGAGTGCCTGTTCAGATTCATCTACTGTATACCATGATGTGAATAGAACAACCAGTAATATTGCCGATCCCACGACAATCCCGATACCAGCCATGATTCTTCTCATACTCACTGGGCAAACTCCCTTTCTTTATGTATTACCTATGATACGGTAATGTTACAAAAAGGTTTCAAGGAATTTTATTTTTACATAAGAAAAAGCGTGAACGGGGTCTGTTCACGCTTTTAATGGGGTTCCCTGGATGAAGGGGGTTTTCACTTAGTATCTTATCAATGAAATATTAAACCACTGTCACTTTTGTGTAAATTCCATGTAAAGATTTCCATTACTTATTCATGTGAATCGGTAATGTAATCGTGAAAACCGTTCCTTTTTCAGGTTCACTTTCAACTCTGATCTCACCCTTATGCACCTCAATAATGTGTTTTACGATGGCAAGTCCAAGTCCGGTTCCCCCAGAGTTTCTGCTGCGGGCTTTATCTACGCGATAAAAGCGTTCAAAAATTCGGGACAGCTCTTCTTTTTCCATGCCGATTCCGTGATCAATAAACTGCAGCTGAATATGATCTTTTTCTTTTTTAGATCTGATGATGACATCCTGATCCGAATAAGAATACGTAATGGCATTTGTCACGAGATTAATAAAAACCTGTTTCAATCGGTCAGCATCGCCTTCAATAATCAGAGGCTTCCCGATATCAAGTCTGACTCGCGCATTCTTCTTACTTGCTTTACGCCCCATCATGACTGACACATCTTGAAGAATGTCAGCAAGATCGACCTGCTCAAGTGACAGCTTGAATCCCTGCTGCTCCACTCGCGACAATTCAAGCAGATCCTGAATCAGCATCTGAAGCCTGTCGCTTTCTTTTGCAATAATACTTAAAAATGATTCAAGGGCTCCCTGATCATGCATTGCACCATCCAGCAGGGTTTCAGTAAAGCCTTTTATAGATGTAATCGGCGTTTTGACTTCATGCGATACATTTGCCACGAAATCCTTTCTCATCTGCTCAAGTTTTTTCAGCTCAGATATATCATGAAAAACAAGAACGATTCCCTGCCATGCACTCCGCTCACCAATGATCGGTGCGCCATAGACTTCAAGGTGCTTATGGGGAAACGTTTCTTCAATGAGAATTTGCTTTCTGACTCTTTGCTCTGTCAAAAAGACTTCCTCAGCCAGCTCATTCACCTGTACATTTTTGAAAACATCCACATAACTCTCATTCAATACGTCTTCTATCCGGGAATGGAAAAAATTCAGGAATGGACGATTAACAAGTACAATATACCCCTGCTTATCAATCATGATGAGTCCACTACCCATATTCTCAATCAGCGTTCTCAGACGGTCCTGCTGAACGGACTGCTCACTGACCATCTCCTGCAGATTTCTTGCAAGAATGTTAATGGCATTACTGAGCATTCCTGTCTCATCAGCACGGTCCTCAAACGTTCTTGCTTTGTAATTCCCTTTGGCCAGCTGAATCGCTACCTCAGTGGCCGATTCTATCGGTTTTGTATATTGATTGGTAATCCTTGCTCCAATATAAATAATCATTCCCATCGCAGCACCAAGCGTAATAGCAAGGATCAGCCAGATTTGACGGTAAACCTCCTCCAGATTATCAAAAGAGGCAGCAAGGACAACATATCCGCTTTCAGAACCCGTCTCAACACTGCTGATATAATAGAAATTACTATCATCTGCAGGAAATCTTACAATCCCATCATCAGGATCAGGCAGTGAACCATTGATTTCAGTCATCATTTGATTATGATCTATATCTGAAACCGCCTGTCCTGAATCGTATACAACATCCGTATCTTCTGTCAGAATTGTAATCCTTGTTTCAAGCACTTCACTTAATTCATCAAACAACACTGATCTCAACTCACCAAAAGAAGGCTCCTGTTCTGTCTGGTTGATCACAATATTCATTTCTTTTTCAATTCTTGAATGCAGTGCATTCAGATAATAGGACTTCACAAGCTCTCCAATAATGATCCCTAAGCCAATCAGTACTAAAAAGATCAGCGTAATCAGCGCGAAAAGCAGCCGGCCTTTAAAAGAAGTCAGCTTCACGTGACTTTTGGCTTCTCCATTTTATAACCCAGGCCTCTAATTGTTTTAATGTATACCGGCTTTTTTGTATTCTCTTCAATTTTCTCACGGAGGTGGCTGATGTGAACATCAACGATTCTAGTGTCTCCTGCAAAGTCATAATTCCAGACGGTCTGAAGCAGCTGATCGCGCGTCAGCACACGCCCTTTATTTTCAATTAAATAGACGAGTAGTTCGAATTCCTTTGGTGTCAGTTCAATCTGCACACCACGGAAAAAAGCTTCATATTGTTCGGGGAAAACTTTTACTTCACCCAGTTCAATGAAATCTTCTTCTACTTCAGGTTCTTTCACTTCAAGACGGCCGGCTCTTCTTAAGATCGCCTTCACTCTTGCAACGACTTCTCTCGGGCTGAACGGCTTTGTCATATAATCATCCGCTCCTAGCTCAAGACCAAGTACTTTATCGAATTCTTCATCTTTTGCAGTCAGCATAATAATCGGTATATGAATCTGTTTTTGTCTAAGCTGCTTGCAGACTTCGATTCCATCCATCACAGGGAGCATTAAATCGAGCACAAGCAGATCAGGATTTTCACTTTCCACAAGTGCAATTCCCTCTGCACCGTCATAAGCTGTCAGCACTTCATATCCTGACTGTTCAAGATTGTACTTTAATAGTGTTACGATTGATTGTTCGTCATCTACAACGAGTACCTTTTTCTTCATCGTGTACCTCCAGAAGCTGTTATTAACCCCTATTCATCCGACTTCATTATAGTACAAATTCAGTAAGTATGGTGCTTCTATTATGTTTTCCATTAAAAAAAGCCGCGACAAGATGTCTCGACTTTTAGGAAACGGTTCGGTTCACTGCAGGTTACAAAATAAAAACTAAGTTCATTACGATTTAAAAATTATCCAGCGCAGAGCCTTCAAACTTTTGGAGTTTTGAAGGTGGACAGGCGATGACTGTTCCACTGATAACCGTATCTCCACTTTCGTCTGTTCCGCGTACGCTGATTTCAACTTCTGATTTGGGTCTGTCGATTGACTTGATTTCAAACACATAATCTACCGTAGCATAATGGTAGAGCGGCTTTGGAAAACTTAGTGAATGACTTTTAATATGTGATCCTGGCCCTGGCATGTATTTTGACACGGCTGAAGTAACAAAACCTGTCAGCATAATTGTCGGAACGATCGGCTTTTTATATGAAGTCTGTGACGCGTAGTCATGCTGGATATACAGCGGGTTAGAGTCGTTTGTTAACCCTAAAAACAGCAGCAGGTCTTTATCTTCAATTTTTTCAGTCAGCGTCAATTTTTCACCGATTGACATTTCTTCTATCTGACGTCCGATTTTTCTTTTCTTCCCGAGTAACATGATTCTTCCCCCTTGATGACTTTAATCTTTCCCCTGAAAATAAGTTAACCCCATTATAAATCATTTCTGCAATATTCAAAATCATTTTTGCCTGGTGTTCATGTCAAAAAGGAACTGCCTGTATCAGCAGTTCCCCATAGCAATTATGTTGATGACAGTGCACTCATAACGCTGCGTACAGAGTCTGCTGATTTTTGAAGCTGTTGTTTCTCATCATCAGTCAGTTCAAGTTCCATAATCTTTTCGATTCCATTGCCTCCTAGGACTGTCGGAACACCAAGGTAGATGCCTTCGAATCCATACTCACCTTCAAGGTATGCAACTGATGGAAGAACCCGCTTCTGATCTTTCAGGATCGCTTCAGTCATTTCCATTAAAGCTGCAGCCGGTGCATAGTATGCTGAACCGTTTCCAAGCAGTGCAACAATCTCTCCGCCGCCTTTTCTTGTACGTTCAATAATCGCATCAAGACGATCTTTTGGGATCAGTGTTTCTAGCGGCACGCCGCCTGCACTTGAATAGCGTGTAAGGGGCACCATATCATCCCCGTGTCCTCCGAGTACAAACCCCTGGATATCTTTCACTGATAAACCGAGCTCTTCAGCTACAAATGTATTGAAGCGTGCCGTATCAAGTACACCTGATTGTCCGATTACGCGCTCTTTTGGAAGACCGGATTCTTTATAAACTGTGTAAGTCATTGCATCGACCGGGTTAGATAAGACAAGAATTGTGGTATCAGGTGAATGATTTACAATCTCCTTTGTAACAGATTTCATAATCTTTTCGTTTGTCTGAACAAGGTCATCTCTGCTCATACCAGGCTTTCTTGGCAGTCCGGCTGTAATAATGACAACATCAGAACCGGCTGTATCCGCGTAATCTGAAGTGCCTTTTATTGTTACGTCATAGCCAAACACCGGACCCGCTTCAAGCATATCGAGCGCCTTTCCTTTGGTTGGATCTTCATTTTGAGGAATATCTACAAGCACAATATCTCCGAGTTCTTTTTGAGCTAAAAATAATGCAGTTGTTGCTCCTGTAAAACCTGCTCCGACTACTGAGATTTTATTTCGTGTAAATGCCATTTCAAATCCCCCTGTTATCAAATGATGTAGTTAAAGGCCGGCAAATGCCGGCCCGTGTCTGATTACATATTTTCAATTAACGCAGTTCCGAATTCAGAACATTTAACTTCTGTAGCGCCGTCCATCAGACGTGCAAAGTCATACGTTACAACTTTAGAAGCAATTGTTTTCTCCATTGATTTTGAAATCAGATCAGCAGCTTCATTCCATCCAAGGTGCTCAAGAAGAAGAACGCCTGAAAGGATAACTGAAGATGGGTTTACTTTGTCAAGACCTGCATACTTTGGAGCTGTACCATGAGTCGCTTCAAAGATCGCGTGTCCAGTATCGTAGTTGATGTTTGCTCCCGGTGCGATTCCGATTCCGCCAACCTGTGCAGCAAGTGCATCAGAAATGTAATCACCGTTCAGGTTCATTGTTGCAACAACATCAAACTCAGCAGGACGCGTTAAAATCTGCTGAAGGAAGATATCAGCAATTGAATCTTTTACGATAATCTTGCCGGCAGCTTCTGCATCGCTTTGTGCTTTGTTTGCAGCATCTGTACCCTGCTCATCTTTGATCTGATCATACTGGTTCCAAGTGAATACTTTATCTCCGAATTCACGTTCAGCAAGATCATAACCCCAGCGCTTGAATGCACCTTCAGTGAATTTCATGATGTTACCCTTGTGTACAAGTGTTACTGACTTACGGCCTTCTGTCAGTGCATAGTTAATAGCAGCACGCACAAGACGCTCAGTACCTTCTTTAGAAACCGGCTTCACACCAATTCCTGCAGTGTCAGGGAAACGGATATTTGTTGCACCCATTTCATCCTGAAGGAAGTTGATCAGCTTTTTCACTTCATCTGATCCTTCAGCAAACTCAATACCTGCATAGATATCTTCAGTGTTTTCACGGAAAATAACCATGTCTGTATCTTCAGGACGCTTAACAGGTGATGGTACACCTTCGAAATAACGTACTGGACGCAGGCAAGTGAACAGGTCAAGCTGCTGACGAAGCGCTACGTTCAGTGAACGGATTCCGCCACCGATTGGTGTTGTAAGAGGTCCTTTAATCGCAATAAAATATTCGTTGATTGCATCAAGTGTTGCCTGTGGAAGCCACTCTCCAGTCTGATCAAATGCTTTTTGACCTGCAAGTACTTCTTTCCATTCAATTTTCTTTTCACCGTTGTATGCTTTCTCAACTGCTGCGTCTAATACACGCTGTGCAGATGCCCAGATATCCGGGCCTGTACCGTCACCTTCAATAAAAGGTACGATTGGATTGTTTGGCACTTGAAGATTGCCGTTTGATACTGAAATTTTTTCACCTTGTGTCATAAGTCTTTCCCTCCAAATATCATTGGCCGGGGACTGACGTGAGCCGTCAGTCCCCAGGCTTTGTATACTATTACATCAGTTATCTGTCAGTTTGTAAAATGTTCTGTGAAATTATCGCTTTTCAACAGGTACATATTCCTGCATACCAGGACCTGTGTACTCAGCTCTAGGACGGATCAGGCGGTTATTTGAATATTGCTCAAGGATATGAGCCAGCCAGCCTGATACACGGCTTACAGCAAAGATTGGTGTAAATAGATCATGGTCAATACCAAGACTGTGGTAGACAGATGCAGAATAAAAGTCCACGTTTGGTGGAAGTTTCTTTTCTGAAGTCACGATCTCTTCAATCTTCACAGACATGTCATACCATTTAGACTCTCCGCGAAGTTCAGTCAGCTTTTTAGACATTTCACGAAGGTGTTTTGCACGCGGGTCTCCCTGCTGATATACGCGGTGACCGAAGCCCATGATTTTTTCTTTGTTTTCAAGCTTTTTGCGGATCACTGATTCTACATTTTCAACTGAGCCGATTTCTGTAAGTGTCTTCATTACCTGCTCATTTGCACCACCGTGAAGCGGCCCTTTAAGTGCTCCGATTGCTGCAGTTACGCCTGAATAGACATCAGATAGTGTTGCAACACATACGCGCGCAGTGAATGTAGATGCATTCAGTTCATGGTCAGCATGAAGAACAAGCGCTTTGTTCATTGCTTCCACTTCAATATCTTCAGGCATTTCGCCACTGAGCATATACAGGAAGTTAGCAGCAAAGCTCAGGTCGGATTTAGGAGCAACCGGTTCCTGGCCTTTACGGATACGTGCAAATGCCGTCACGATTGTCGCAATTTTAGCCTGCAGGCGGACTGCTTTACGGTAGTTTGCTTCCTCTTCCATTACATCAGCTTCTTCGTCGAAAAGACCAAGTGCTGATACTGCAGTACGCACTGCAGCCATCGGATGAATGTTTTGAACCGGCATTGCTTTAATTTGAGCAATCACTTCATCTGGAATTGCCATATTATCAGCAAGCTGCTTTTTAAGTTCTGACAGTTCATTTTCTTTTGGCAGGCGCAGGTGCCATAAAAGATAGATGATCTCCTCAAAGCTTGCATTCTCAGTTAGGTCGTCGATATTGTAACCAACGTATGTAAGTGTGTCATCAATAATTGAGCTGATCGATGAAGTAGTAGCGACTACATTTTCTAATCCTCTCGTTGCTGTCATAAAAATCTCTCCTTTTAATCTTAGTCTTTGTATTTAAAGCCGATCCGGCGTTTAAAATACGGCATAGACATCACATAAAAACTGAGCGGTTGCTCAGTCAGCTGACAGAATAGAATACGTCATTTCGGATGCGCTTACATTGTCCATTATAATCAATAATCAGAACTTTGTGAATGAAAACGCATTAATTTGCCGGGATTATTTTAATTTGACGGATTTTGTCATCCTCCAAACAGATTTCCACCCCACTCGAAAATCTTCATCGCACTGTATGCAATACCAGCTCCTATTAACGGTCCTACCGCAATTCCATTGAACAGTGCAACCGCTAAAATGGTACCGAATACCAGCGCCACTGTAATATGCGGATCATTCTGAAGCAGCGAGATACCGCCTTTTGCGATCAGCGCTACAGCAACTCCTGAAGCAAGCGCAACCCACGCATATGGGGATTTCACTGCATCTGTTAATTCCTTGAATCCGATTGCTCCGCTTGCGATTGGTGCTAAAACTGCGATCGTGATGATTGTGACACCCCAGTTAATTCCTTTTCCCTGAATGAATGCAAAAATCTTCTCATCAGCACCGGCAACTTTTAATAGAATTAAAAATAACACTGCAATCATCAGTGAATTATTCTTTGCAAAAAAACCGATTGCCAGTAATAAAATCAAAAAAATCATGGCGGGATTAATCATTTATATATACCTCCTTCAGTAAAATAAAAACATTTGCCCGGAAAGGACTATGTGATGCTGAGACGAGCACTTCATGTCATTATAACAACCATTGTCATATTGGTTCTGATACGCCTGGTTTTTGTCTACTTATGGCCTTTTGCAGCAGGCGCACTTCTTTCATTTATTGTGTACCCTGCAGTCAAATTCATGTTCACTCTCCTGAGGGTTCCATACAGGATGAGTGTTATTTTCGGATTGATGATTACGTTTATAACAGGGCCGCTGGTGATAACAGGTTGCATTGCCCTATTCGAAAATGAGTTATCATCGTTCATCCGCTATATTCCTGATTACGCAGGAATGATCAAAGATTTTATCTATACACTGCCTCTGTTTCTTCAGGAACTGACTGAACCTTACATATCAAAAGAACAGCTCGCTATGCTGACTGATGAAACCGGAAAGCTTATACTGACAGCCGGTAAACAACTGGTTACTGCTTCATCGTCATGGGCAGTCGCTTTACCCTCCTACTTTTTTTCTGCAGGGATCATTCTGATCGCGTCTTATTATGTACTCGTGGATTTTGAAACCTGGTTACAGCGGCTTCCAAAAGACTGGACTGCACAAATTAAGAATGTCGGCACCCTGGGCATCCATGAAGCAGGTTCATATGTATCAGCACAATTTCTGCTCGCACTGATTACCTTTATGATTTCAATGACAGGTTTTTTGTTTCTCGGCTTTGAGCATCCTTTTCTGATGGCTCTGTTATCAGCCATGCTAGATTTTGTTCCGGTTGCAGGATCACTTCTGTTGTTTTTACCTTTGATGATTTTCTATTACTTTGAGGCAGGTCCGGAAGCTGTTTTTGTTCTTGTGATTTATCTGGTGATTGTTGGTGTGAGACAGATGATGGAGCCGAAATTGATTGGATCAAGTATGGGTATTCACCCTCTGTTGGCATTAATGGTGCTCTATGTTTCGGTTCAGCTGACAGGTATAAAGGGTTTGTTTCTGACTCCTTTTTTTCTGATCATGCTGTCAGTTTTGATTAAGACCAGGTTGTTTCATCTGATCTGGCTGTATGTGAAAAACGGGAAATTCACAGTGTAAATATAAAAACACACAGCAGGCGCTGTGTGTTATGGTCTGTGAATGATCACATTTCCATTTCTCATTTTTCTTTGAACCCATTTATAAATGAAGGGCTTTAATTTATTTCTTGTAAAAGGAATCAGCAAAAGAAATCCGATCGTATCTGTGACAAATCCCGGTGTAAGAAGTAACACCCCGCCAATCAGAATACATAAGCCGTCAATCACTGCATCTCCGGGACCCCCGTCAAACACAGTCATATTCTGTACCTTTTTCAAAGCCTGCAGGCCCTGGGATTTTGCAAGGTACGCACCTACTATACCAGTTAAAATAATCAGCAGAACTGTCGGAATAACCCCAATCAGGTTACCTGCACTGATCAATATCGCAATCTCAATTGCCGGAATAATAATAATCAAAAGCATGAGCCATCTCACAAGGAATTTCTCCTTTCAATATAACGCGCTGTCTTTATTTTAGCATATTTACGATTAGAATTAAAAAACCTGAACGGACGAGTCCGTTCAGGCTGATCAATTTATTCTTACAGGACGCTTGCATGGCCGTTATAAACGACGCCGCGTTCAGCATCAACTGTTACTTCCTGGCCGTCTGTAAATGTTGCTACTGCGTTATCAACACCTACAATGACAGGAATGCCAAGGTTCAGACCGATCACAGCAGCATGACTTGTCAGGCCGCCTTCTTCGACGATTAGTGCAGAGCACTTTTCAATCGCCGGCATCATTTCTTTGTCCGTACCAATTGTTACTAGAATCGAGCCGTCTGTTACTTTTTCAAGTGCTTCAGAAGCATTTGAAGCTTTAACAACCTTACCAAAGCCGGATTTACGTCCGATTCCCTGTCCTTTAGCTAGTACGTCTCCTACGATATGAATCTTCATCAGGTTTGTTGTACCTGATTCACCGACAGGTACACCTGCAGTAATCACTACAAGGTCACCATGCTTCACACAGCCGCTGTTTAAGCTTTCTGTTACAGCCATATCAAGCATTTCATCAGTTGTTTCTGTCTTAGCTCCAACCTGTGGATATACACCCCATACGAGCGCAAGACGTCTTGATACTGATGAATCAGAGGTAACAGCTACGATCGTTGCTTCAGGACGGTATTTTGAGATCATTTTCGCTGTATGACCACTTTCAGTCGGTGCAATAATTGCATTCACTTCAAGGTTTAGTGCAGTATGAGCAACTGCCTGACCGATTGCATCAGTCATGTTGCGTTCAAAACGCTTGCTGCGCTTAGAAAGGATTGCTTTGTAGTCAAGTGCTTCTTCAGCTCTTGAAGCGATGTTGTTCATCGTCTGAACTGATTCAACCGGGTAATCACCGGCAGCCGTTTCACCTGAAAGCATAATTGCATCTGTACCATCAAAGATCGCATTAGCTACATCAGATGCTTCTGCACGTGTTGGACGCGGGTTACGCTGCATAGAATCAAGCATTTGTGTAGCAGTAATAACCGGCTTGCCTACAGCATTACATTTGCGGATCAGCTGCTTTTGTACAAGCGGTACTTCTTCAGCCGGAATTTCAACACCAAGGTCGCCACGGGCAACCATTAAGCCGTCAGACACTTGAAGAATTTCGTCAATGTTATCTACGCCTTCCTGGTTTTCAATCTTAGGAATGATATTGATCTTTGGAGAACCGTTCTTTTCAAGAAGCTCACGGATTTCCATTACGTCAGATGCACGGCGAACGAATGAAGCCGCGATAAAGTCAACACCCTGCTCGATACCGAAAAGAATGTCGTTAGCATCTTTATCTGTAATACCTGGAAGGTTAACAGAAACGCCTGGTACGTTAACACCTTTTTTATTTTTCAGGGTACCTGTATTCATAATCTTTGTTTTGATCTCACCGGCAGTTTTATCTACTGACAGTACTTCAAGACCAATCAGACCGTCGTCAAGAAGAATTTTTGATCCCTCATATACGTCGTTTACAAGGTCGCTGTAAGTAATAGAAAACTTTTCAGTTGTACCTACTACTTCTTCCATAGAAACAATAATCTCGTTACCTGCTACAAGCTCAATTGCTCCATTTTCCATTGTGTTAGTACGAATTTCCGGCCCTTTTGTATCAAGCAGGATCCCTACATTTTTACCTAGCTTTGCAGCTGCTTCACGAATGTTTTTGATTCTTGCACCGTGCTCATCAAAGTCACCATGTGAAAAGTTCAGGCGCGCAACATTCATACCTGCTTCCATCAGCTGTGTCAGCTTTTCAATACTCTCACTTGCCGGTCCAATCGTACATACAATCTTAGTTTTTCTCATTTTATACCTCCTGAAAATCTATTAAATCGATAATTCCTGTGATAAGCGGTAAAGATCCACATCCGCTTTGTGTTCCATTTTCAATGTTTCTATAATATCATAATCAACCAGTTCATTGCGCTGTATACCCACGGCGC
Source organism: Jeotgalibacillus alimentarius (assembly GCF_000829445.1). Lineage (GTDB taxonomy): Bacteria > Bacillota > Bacilli > Bacillales > Jeotgalibacillaceae > Jeotgalibacillus > Jeotgalibacillus alimentarius. Next base: position 34,412 of record NZ_JXRQ01000008.1, on the reverse strand, counting down.
GTCCGCCTTTGTTTTCCATCAGCAGTTCAACTGCCCGGGCACCTAGACGGCTTGCAAGTACACGGTCTGAAGCAGTTGGTGATCCTCCGCGCTGCATATGTCCAAGTACTGAAACTCTTGTATCAACACCTGTTTTTTCTTTCATCAGTGCAGCAAATTCCCCGCCTGACATGACGCCCTCAGCCACAATAATAATACTGTGTTTCTTACCGCGCGCGTGTCCTTTTTTAATTTTATCCACAACCTTCTCGAGGTTATAAGGATCTTCCGGGATCAAAATAGATTCTGCTCCTCCTGAAAGCCCCGACCATAACGCAATGTCTCCTGCGTTTCTTCCCATAACTTCAATGACAAATGTACGTTCATGTGAAGTGGCTGTATCACGGATTTTATCAATGGCGTCAATCACTGTATTGAGTGCAGTGTCAAATCCGATTGTAAAATCAGTTCCCGGAATATCATTATCGATTGTTCCCGGAACGCCAACGCATGGGTAACCATGTTCAGTTAATGCTTTTGCTCCCATATAAGAGCCGTCTCCACCGATCACAACAAGACCTTCAATACCGAACTTTTTCAGCTGTTCAATTCCTTTTTTCTGGCCTTCAAGTGTTTTGAATTCTTCACATCGTGCAGAATAAAGCTTCGTTCCTCCACGGTGAATAATATCACCAACAGAGCCAAGCTCAAGCTTTTCAATATTACCGGAGATCAGTCCCTGATATCCCTGATAGATCCCGTAAACTTCAAGACCATGATAGATGGCTTTACGTACAACTGCTCTGATTGCAGGATTCATTCCGGGCGCGTCTCCGCCACTGGTCAGTACGCCAATTCTTTTCATTATGATGTTCCCACCTTTAATTGAAAAATTATGTTAACTATTTCACAGAAATAGTGTTCTGAAGTTGGATGTACAAGTCCGTTTTCATCCTTTTAAAAATAACATGAAGCGGCCCTGTTCTCAATCATAAGTCTTTTACCTCATAAAAACTTCTTCATAACTATTTCATGTAAACGCTTCACTCTTTAAAAAATTCACACAATAGACACATATCAACCTGATTGTTCCACTCTCCTATTGTTTACACATTTAGCAAAAGAAAAAACCTTTTCGGAAAATGTTCCGAGAAGGTTTTTTAATCAGACGTGATCTTTTGTATATTCACCAATAGACTGAAACTTTTTATAACGCTGATCAATGAGTGACTCTTCATCAAGAGCAGATAATGTCTTCAGAGAGGCAAGTAGCACCTCATCAATTGACTTAGCCTGAGTCAACACATCACGATGTGCACCGCCTTTGACTTCAGGAATGATCTCATCAATGATGCCCATGTCTTTCAGGTCAGGCGCTGTAATTTTCATGGATTCAGCCGCCTGCTTTGCAAGACCTGCATCTTTCCAGAGAATTGAGGCCGCTCCTTCAGGTGAGATAACTGAATAAGTCGAGTTCTCCAGCATATGAAGGTGATTTCCAACACCAAGCGCCAGTGCACCTCCACTACCGCCTTCTCCAATAACGATACAGACAACCGGTACAGTCAAGCCTGCCATTTCAAACAGGTTTCTTGCAATTGCTTCACTCTGGCCGCGTTCTTCAGCTGCTTTACCCGGGTATGCACCTTTTGTATCGATAAAACAGATAATCGGCCGCTTGAACTTTTCAGCCTGTTTCATCAGCCTGAGTGCTTTACGATAACCTTCCGGGTGAGGCATCCCAAAGTTACGCTTAATATTCTCTTTCGTATCTTTCCCTCTCTGGTGACCAATAACAGTAACGGGTTTGCCTTTATATCGTGCAATTCCGCCCACAATGGCGTGGTCATCACCATAAAGACGGTCCCCATGCATCTCCATGAAATCTTCAAACAGCTCTTCTATGTATTCAAGTGCTGTCGGACGTTCCGGGTGACGCGCAAGCTGTACACGGTCCCATGGTTTAATATTCGAGTAAATATCAGTTTCAAGCCGCGTCAGACGATCTTCAAGCTTTGAGATTTCTTCACTGAGGTCAACTTCAGAATCCGCAGTAAAAGCCTTCAGTTCATTAATTTTTTCACGAAGCTGATTCAACGGTTTTTCAAATTCCAGTTCATTCACCAGGACTCTCCCCCTTTCTTATGAAGCGAAAGCAATACGCTCAGCTTTTCTTTCATGTCAAGGCGGGATATAACCTGATCAAGCTGACCATGCTCCATTAAAAACTCTGCTGTCTGGAAATCTTCAGGAAGCTTTTCTCTGATTGTCTGTTCAATGATGCGACGTCCGGCAAATCCGATCAATGCACCCGGTTCAGCAAAGTTGTAATCCCCAAGCGAAGCGAAACTTGCTGAAACACCACCTGTTGTCGGGTGAGTCATCATTGAAATAATCAGTCCGCCTTTATCACTGAAACGCTTAAGTGCCGTGCTCGTTTTCGCCATTTGCATCAGGGATAAAACCCCTTCCTGCATCCGTGCGCCGCCGCTTGCTGTAAATATGATAAATGGCAATCCGCGTTCTTCAGCTGTGCGGACAGCTTCTGCAATTTTCTCTCCAACAACCGAGCCCATACTGCCCATACGGAAAGTTGAGTCCATAATCGCAAGAACTGCATCATGTCCGTCAATTTCACAAATTCCTGTTACGACAGCTTCATTCAATCCTGTTTTCTTCTTATCTTTTTCAACCTTTTCAAGATAATCAGGGAAATCTAACGGATTTTCAGATGTTAAATGCTGATTAAATTCTTTGAAAGAACCTTCATCAGCTAGACATTCAATTCTTTCAGCTGCGTTCATCGGATGATGATATCCGCACTGAAGACAGACTTTTTTATTTTTATAGATTTCTTTTGTATAGATGATTTTTTTACATTTTGGACATTTCGTCAGAATCCCTTCAGGCACATCATTTTTATCGTGCTCAGATGGGATTGTTGCATACTTTTTCTTTTTTGCAAATATATCCTTCAGCAACCTGTCGTCCTCCCCGTTATGTTGTACTAGCGGTCAGCAAGCAGCCTCAATGATTGATCTGTTTCATCATTCATCAGGTACTCGTAAAATTCATTCATGATGTCATCTGTTAGTGCAGCTGACTGTTCACCTTCAGTATTGTAGAAATCATTCAGCACGAGCCAGATCTTAACGTACAGCTGATTTCCCCCTGCTTCCACGATCTCTTTTTTCAAATGAGAAAGTGTCTGCAGTTCTGATCGCTTATATTTTGCTGAAATATGTTCAAATGTATGAGAAACCTGATCTTTTGAACACGCTCTGAGTCTGCGGATTGCATCGGCTTCCATCCAGGATTTCACCTGTGCAACATCATTGATTGCACGGCCATCCTGCAGAATGAACATCCCCAGCAGGTCAATCAGATGATGATCTCTGAAATCTCTCAGATAAGTCCCTTCACCTCTTCTGGTTTCTATCAGACCAAGCAGTTCAAGTGCTCTTAATGCTTCACGCACAGAAGAGCGTGCAACGCCGAATCTTTCCGACAGTTCACGCTCCGATGGAATTCTGCTTCCCGCTGTAAGGCGATCCTGCTGAATCATATCCCTGATTTGGTGGACAACAGAAATATACCTTTTATGTTCTTTCAAATGACTGTCACTCGCCTTTTCCAATTTGAGACAGGCGGGCAGTTTTTTCCCTGACTTCTTCAGGATCAACTTTAATTCTTGCAACTCCTGTTTCCATCGCAGCATTTGCAACACGCGACGCTACTGCCGGGGCCACTCTTGCATCAAATGGTGCAGGAATAACGTAATCCTCATGAAGCTCATCTTCACTGATCAGTGAAGCGATTGCTTCAACGGCTGCAATTTTCATTTTTTCATTTATATGAGTTGCTCTTACGTCTAATGCGCCTCTGAAGATACCCGGGAATGCAAGTACATTATTAACCTGATTCGGGAAATCCGAGCGGCCGGTTCCAACCACTTTTGCTCCGTTTGCTTTTGCAAGAGCCGGCATAATCTCAGGTACCGGATTCGCCATCGCAAAGATAATGGAGTCGTCATTCATTTTCTGAACCATCTCTTCAGTCAGTGCGCCGGCAACAGATACGCCAATAAAGACATCTGCCCCTTCGATCACATCTTCTAAAGAGCCGTCAAGACGCTCACGGTTAGTGATCTTAGCAACATTATGTTTTACTTCGTTCATGCCATACGGTCTGCCTTCATAAATCGCGCCTTTAGAGTCACACATAATAATATCTCTGACACCATAACTGTATAAAAGTTTGATAATGGCGATGCCTGCAGCCCCTGCTCCATTCATGACCACTCTTATTGAAGAAAATTCTTTATCAGTGATTTTCAGTGCATTTACAAGACCCGCCACAGTAACAATCGCTGTACCGTGCTGATCATCATGGAAAATTGGGATATTTGTTTCTTTTTTCAGACGCTCTTCGATTTCAAAGCAGCGTGGTGCAGCAATATCTTCAAGGTTGACACCGCCAAATGTCGGTTCCATCAGTTTGACTGTCTCTACGATCTTATCAATCTCAGTCGTATTCAGACAGATTGGAAAAGCATCAACTCCTGCAAAACTCTTAAACAATACTGCTTTGCCTTCCATAACCGGCAATGAGGCTTCAGGACCGATATTTCCAAGCCCTAAAACAGCCGTACCATCAGATACAACTGCCACCATATTACCCTTCATTGTATAGTCATATACCGTTTCCGGCTTATCATAAATTTCTTTACAAGGTTCTGCTACACCAGGTGAATATGCCAGACTTAACTCCTCAGCATTTCTAACCAGTACTTTTGACTTTGACTCCAGCTTCCCCTGATTCACTCTGTGCATATGCAGTGCTTCATCCCGTAATGACAACGAACTTCACTCCTATTATTGGGTTACCCCTTTATTTAACAATTGGTCCGACCACATTCTCATTCACTATAACAAAATCTATTCTGCTTTTGCAATTTATTGTTCAACTACATTCTTTTGACCTAATAGCTGTATAAGCCTTGTCACAAGCTCTTCCTGCAGCCTGACACCTCTTATCTGCAGCTTCATTTTCTCCCCTGTACTTTCATCGTACACGACTACAGGTGACGTTCCTTCATATTGTCTGCAGTATTTCAATATAAGTGACATGGACTCCTGCGCATCCATAGATGACGGGATTCTGAGAAAAAGTGTTTTCGTTTTCTCTGCACGAGTATATTGATCAGCCGGTACTGCCTGCTGTATAACAAATTGATTTTTCCCGTTTCTTTCCTCTATTTTTCCAGTCAGTACTGCAGTAACACCTTTTTGAATTACAGCAGAAAATTTTCTGAATGGTTCAGGAAATACGACACCATCCATATCACCTGTTTCATCACTTAAAGCGATAAAACACATATTCTCCCCTTTTTTCGTTCTGATCACCCGCACGTCATTGATAAATGCCCCAATGATCCCTTTGCTTCCAGGAGCCGTTTCATCAATTTTCACAGCGCCGGATAAATCGAGCTGCGATCGGTACAGTGATACGGGGTGGGAGGATAGATAAATGCCAAGCACTTCTTTTTCATAAGACAGCTTCTGATCCACCGGCATTGGGGAGGCTTTAGCATGCTTCGGCTTGATATCGAGATCCTCAAACAGACTTCCTTCTCCCTGCGTGAGACCTGCATGGTTAACAGCAATATCAATAGAAGCAAGCAGAACTGACCGGTCCTGTCCAAAACCGTCCAGAGCACCTGAGAATATCAGTGGTTCAAGCAGTTTACGGTTAACCAGTTTTGGATCAAGCCTTGAGCATAAGTCAAAAAAGTCGCGGTAAGGCTTGTCCTGTCTTTTTTGAATTAATTCTTCCGCAGCAGCCTTGCTGATTCCTTTAATCGCACTGAAACTGTAGATGATTGAATCCTTCTCTCCTTTGAAGTACCTCATACTCCTGTTAATATCCGGAGGAAGCACCTGAATGGAGAGTCTTCTGCATTCTTTAATGTACTGTGCGGTTTTATCTTCATTGCCGGTTGCCGTTGTCATCAGTGACGCCATAAATTCTACCGGATAATGAGCCTTTAAGTAGGCAAGCTGATAACCGATTTTACTGTACGCTACTGCGTGACTTCTATTAAAACCATAGTCGGCAAACCTGACGATCAGATCATATAATTCATTCGCTGCCTGACTTGAGTATCCTTTTTTTACAGCACCAGCAGTAAACCTCTCTCTTTCACGGTCAAGGTCTTCCTTCTTTTTCTTGCTGACCGCTCTTCTCAGCACATCTGCCTGTCCGAGACTGAACCCTGCAAACCTTGAAGCGATCTCCATGATCTGCTCCTGATAAATGATGATTCCGTATGTTGATGCTAAAACAGGTTTAAGATCATTATGAATATACGTTACTTTTTCCTGACCGTACTTCCTTTTTATATATTGTGGAATAAACTCCATTGGTCCGGGTCTGTTTAGAGCGTTCACTGCAACGAGATCTTCAAATTCAGTCGGTTTAAGCGTCATCAGAACTTTTGTAACGCCTTCAGCCTCAAACTGAAAGATCCCGCTCGTCCACCCTCTGCCAAGCAGTTCGAAAGCTGCCTGATCATTTTGCGGTATGCCATCAATTGAAAAGCGGGCATCCGTTTTTCTGACGGCCTGAATCACTCTGTCTAAAATGGTGAGGTTTCTTAAACCCAGATAATCCATTTTTAACAGACCGATCTCTTCAAGTACGCCCATCGGCCACTGGGTAATATGCGCATACGCTGAACCTTTTTGCAGCGGGACAACATCTGCTAAAGGAACATCGCTGATGATGACACCTGCAGCGTGAACAGAAGTGTGTCTAGGCAGCCCTTCAAGCTTCACTGCTATTGCAAACCACTCCTGATACCGCTCGGACTGATTCACAAAGCGCTGCAGTGACTGGGACTGCCGGTATGCTTCATTCAGTGTAATGCCATGCAGAGACGGAATTGATTTCGAGATCACTTCCATTTCTCCAGTGCTCATCCCATACACTCTCGCCATATCTCTGGCTACCGCTTTAGCTGACAGTGAACCGAATGTAGCGATCTGTGCTACTTTTTTCATCCCGTATTTTTCAGCAGTATACTGAATCACCTCATCGCGTCTGTCATCAGGAAAATCCAGATCAATATCCGGCAGGGTGACACGCTCAGGGTTTAAAAATCGTTCAAATAAAAGGTGATGTTCAATCGGATCCACATGTGTAATAAAGAGTGCATAAGCCGTTAAAGCTCCGGCTGCTGATCCCCGCCCTGGTCCGGCTAGGATATGCTGTTCACGCGCAAACTTCATCACGTCCCATATAATTAGAAAGTAATCATTAAAACCCATGCGGTCTATGACATCAAGTTCATAACGCAGTCGCTTCATGTAACGCTCATCCGGGTTGCTGACTCTTTTTTTAAGCCCCTCTTCACACAGGTGGGCAAGCACTTCTTTTTGAGTGACATCGTCCGGTACAGGATATACCGGCAGATGGGAGCTGTTAAAATCGATCTCCACCTGACAGCGTGAAGCAATATTGTACGTATGCTCGAGCGCTTCAGGATAATCACCTAAAGAAGCTTCTATCGCTGCAGGTATCTGAAAATGATAGTCACCTTTGACCTGTACTTCATCTAAAGTGAGTCCGTCTCTGAGTGCCGTCATCGCTTCATATGCTTTCTTATCATCAGCCTCACTGTATCTGACTTCTGCAGTAGCTGCGAGCGGTATCGTTGTTTCAGCAGAGAGCCTTGTTAACTCCTGATTAAGTTCCTGGTCTTCTCTTTTATTGTGAACTGAAAGACCGATAAAGAAATGGTTCTCTCCCAATATTTCTTTTAAATTATTCGCGCGTATTGACGCTTCCTCGAATTGTCCCTGCATTAACAACTGTTCTATTTCACCGTTGTCTCCGGGTGTAATGACAATCAGTCCGGCTGCATATGCTTTCAGCCATTTTTCCGGGAGCGGCTTACCTGTAGTTGAAATCGCACTTGATATTTTAATCAGGTTTTTATACCCTTCATTGTTCTCAGCAAGTAAAACAAGCGGAAATGATTGATTATCATTTCCGCTGATATCTGCTTTCAATCCGATAATCGGTTTTATTCCTTCATTGATACAAGCTTTATAAAACGGAATCGCACCATACATCGTATTATGGTCAGTTAAGGCAAGTGCAGACAGCTTCTCACGCTTTGCAAGTCTGATCAGCTGAGGGATCGATACTGTACTGCTCAATAGACTGTATGCACTTGTTACCTGCAAATGTGTAAAAGCCATCTTCAATCTCCTTTCAAGCCTTAAGCTTTACAAATCGCTTCAAGCTTTTGAATCACTTCTTCTGCATCATCCCAGTTGTATATTGATGCACCCGCTGCAACCGGATGACCGCCGCCGTTATATTCTTTTGCTAGCTGATTCACAATTGGTCCTTTAGAGCGGAGTCTTACACGTATTTCTTTTTCTTCTTCTATAAAAAAGACCCATGCGCGAATCCCTTTTACACTGCCGAGCGTACTGACCAGCAGTGAAGCTTCTGATGGTGCTGCCCCGAACTCCTTAAGCTGCTCTCTTGTGAGCTTGACATGTGCGGCTCCATTCTCTGACATATAAAAGTTCTGCAGCACATACCCCTGAAGCTTTAATACGTGAGCATCCATTTCATAAAGGGAGTTGTACAGCGCTGTACGGTCAAATGAGTATTTAATCAGTTCCCCCGCGTAATCAAATGTTTTCTGCGTAGCACTTGGATATAAAAAGCGGCCGGTATCGCCGACAATTCCCGCATAAATTAACCGTGCAGCACTGTCGGACATTTTCAGCCCCTCCTGCACGCCGGAAAGATATAGCTCATAGATCATTTCACTCGCAGAACTCGCTGAAGTATCCACCCACAACAGGTCACCATACGGATCTTCGTTTGGATGATGATCGATTTTAATACATTTGTCTCCAAGTTTATATCGCTGGTCGTCGATGCGGTCAGTGTTTGCTGTGTCACAGACAATCACAAGCGCATCTTTGAAATCTTCATCTGCAATATCATCAAGCTCGTGGAGAAATGCAAGAGTCGGCTCAGCCGTTCCTGCTGTTAATACTTTTTTATCCGGAAAAGAAGCTTTGATCAGCTCTGCGAGGCCCGCCTGTGAACCATAAGCGTCCGGGTCCGGTCTGACGTGTCTATGTAGTATAATTGTGTCATATTTTTTAATTTCCTGAATGATTTGCTCTTTCAATGAATGTCACTCCCTGATTTAGTGGAATTTAGGCTGATAAGCCATTACAATAATAGTAGTTTATTATTGGAGGAATCGAAATGGCGATATTAGTTTTTTTAATTATTATGTCCGGTGTTGCTTACCTGTATTTCAAAACAAAGCAGATCCGAACACCCCGCCCTGCTGAAAAAGCCTGGCAGAAAAGCCGCGCCGGCATGGCACTTGGTGCACTGATGGGCTTAGTCGGCCTGAATACATTTTTTCTTTTTAACTTTGAGATCGCAACAGATCTGATCTTTACTTATATCATTGCGCTGTTGTTTATTGTCATTGGTTTTTCGAGCGCATGGATCCGGTATAAAGCTGTAAAGCACTTTACGCCTCTCATGGAGGAAGAAGATCGTAACTGGAACGAATAATGAAAGGACTGAAACCGGCTGAAGACAGCCGGTTTCATTATTTCTCCAGCAATTGGCACATCATCATGGCTTTTCCTACGAGGACGTTTTCGCTGAATACTTCCACATCAACTTTCCCGAATTTCCGTCCAACATCCAGCAGTTTCGGAACAATCTCGAGCTCACTTTCCATCTGAACCGGTTTAATAAAGTAAATAGTAATATTTTCGACTACAAGGTCACTGCGCTTGTATTCTTTCAGTAACTGATTAGCTGATTCAGTCACGAGCGTTGTGAATACTCCATAAGAAATAGCGCCAAGGTGGTTGGTCATCTGTGGTGTGACCTGGAAAGTCTGACGTTTGCTTTCCGTTTTCTCTACCTGCAGCTCCTTTAGAATCAGGTCATCAATTGTTTCTCCCATCTGTGGCTGACGCTGAATCATCTGCATGGCTTTTAATACATCCTGCCTGCTGATCACGCCCTGCAGCTGATGGGATTCATTGACAACCGGCAACAGTTCAATTCCTTCCCAGATCATAATGTGTGCTGCTGATGCAACACTTGTTTTTGCATTGACAGTCAGCGGATATTTTGTCATGACTTTTTCAAGCACTTCATCTTTACTGCGTCCGAGTATATCTTTCGCCGTCACCATTCCGGTTACTTTCAGTGTTGTGGCATCTACAACCGGGAAACGGCTGTGCTGCGTTTCTTTATTCATTTCTTCCCACTGACGGATTGATGACTTTGACGTCAGATAATAAGACCGTTCAAGTGGAATCAGGATATCATCGACGAGTACAATCTCTTTTTTAATCATCTGGTCATAGATCGCCCTGTTAATCATTGCTGCTACTGTAAATGTATCATAGCTTGTTGAAATGACAGGAAGCTCAAGGTCATCAGCGAGTTTTTTGACAGAATCATCTGCATCAAACCCACCCGTGATCAGGACTGCAGCGCCTGCATTTAAAGCATACTCATGTGCTTTAGTCCGGTTACCGACGATCAGCAGGTTACCGGCTTCAGTATATCTCATCATCGCTTCAAGCTTCATCGCTCCGATGACAAATTTATTCAGCGTTTTGTGAAGGCCAGTGCGTCCTCCAACAACGTGTCCATCCACTATATTAACGACCTCTGCATAGGTCAGCCGCTCAATGTTTTCGCGTACTTTCTTTTCAATTCTGATCGTCCCGACACGCTCAATTGTGCTGACGAGCCCTTTGTTTTCTGCTTCTTTTATCGCACGGTATGCTGTTCCTTCGCTTACAGCCATATGTTTTGCTACCTGTCTGACTGAAATTTTATTTCCGACAGGCAGGGATTCTATATGCTGAAGTATCTGTTCGTGTTTTGTAGCCAATCGCTAATCCCCGCTTTCTGCGTCCTGTGTACGTGTTTATATTATAACCGCAGTGGTAAGAAAGGTTCAAATCCACTTACAATAATATGATGCTTGTGATGAAGCTGGCTGGTGATGTTTGCTTTTTGTACGCGCGAATACAGGGGTTTTTGGTCACTTTTGGTCAATTCCGCATACTCGAACGTCGTATGTTGCCGGTTGAACGTCGCGTGTTGCTCCGGGAAGGTCCGATACACCCGGGTTGGAGGTCGCGTATGCACAATCGAACGTCACATTCAGCAATTTTATTACAGTGCCCAGCCCACGCCTTTAACAAAGACATAATAAAAAGAAGATGCGCGGGCGCATCTTCTTTTTATTATAGTTCCGTACTATCGCCGGCTTTCATCATTTTGCCTTGTCCTTCTTTTAGCGTGCTGATGAATTTCTGCGGGTCCTGTTTGATTGGCGGGAAAGTATCGTAATGAATCGGTACGACCTGTTTTGCCCCTAACAGTTCAGCAGCGTATGCAGCATCTTCCGGGCCCATGGTGAAGTTGTCACCGATTGGTAGGAACGCAAGGTCAATCAGGTGCCTGTCCCCAATCAGTTTCATATCGCTGAATAGCGCTGTGTCTCCAGCATGATAAACTGTCTTGCCTTCAGCCATGAATAATATACCTGCTGGCATACCTGTATAGATAATCTGGTTATCTTCAGTGGTGAAAGACGAGCCGTGAAATGCCTGTGTGAATTTTACTTTACCAAAGTCAAATTCATAAGCACCACCGATATGCATCGGATGGGTGTTAAGCCCCTGCATTTCCATGTAATTCGCAAGTTCAAACGGTGCTACTACCAGCGCTCCGCTGCGTTTTGCGATATCAACTGTGTCACCTACATGATCATTATGTCCGTGCGTCAGAAGAATCACATCAGGATTCTGGTCATCCGCCTTTAAGTCTGTCTGTTCATTTCCATTAATAAAAGGATCGATCAGAATCGTTTTACCGTTTGTTTCGATTTTAACAACAGAATGTCCATGGTAAGAAATTTTCATTTTTATTCCTCCTAAGTTCCGCGTTTTCACTCAACTTTTCCCTTCCTGAGACTGCTGAAACATTTACATGTGCAAATTTAAATGATAATTTTGAAGAGACTGAATATGAGAGGATGTTTGTACATGATTAAAAAAGTTCAGACGTACTTACAAAAAGAGAATATTGAAGGTGCATTTTTAACTTCAACAGAAAATGTAACTTATACGACCGGATTTAGAAGTGACCCGCATGAAAGATGGCTGGCAGTCTTTATTCCCGCTGATGGAGATGCAGTGCTGATCTGTCCCGGGATGGAAACTGAAGATGCGAAACGTGCAGGCTGGGACGGGGACATTATTGGCTACAGCGATACAGAAAACCCACTCACTCTTCTAAAAGAACGCGTTCCATCTATTGACAGCCTTGCAATTGAAAAAAATCATCTGACAGTTGAGAGACTCGAGCTTCTTCAGGGTGTATTCGGACAGCTGACGGTACATCCAGCTGAACATTTCATGAATGACCTCAGAGTCATTAAAAACGAGTCAGAAATCAAGCTTCTGAAAAAGGCGGCTGAATTTGCAGATTTTGCAATTGAAACTGCATGCAAAGAACTCGCTGAAGGTAAAACGGAACTTGATGTGCTTTCTATTATTGAATTTGAATTAAAGAAAAAAGGGATTACCGAAATGTCGTTTTCAACAATGGTATTGACGGGTGAGAATGCGTCCTCGCCACACGGTACACCTGGTGAGTCAAGAATCCAAAAAGGGGATCTTGTGTTATTTGATCTTGGCGTTGTATATAAAGGATACTGCTCAGATATTACGAGGACTGTTGCATTTGGGGATATCGATGGAAGACAGCGTGAAATCTATGACACTGTATTAAAAGCGGAAATGACTGCGCTTGAGATGGTCAAGCCTGGAGTAAAAGCAAGTGAGCTGGATCTTGCTGCGAGAAAAGTAATTGAGGATGCAGGTTACGGAGACTACTTCCCCCACCGCCTTGGGCACGGACTCGGGCTGAATGTTCATGAGTTCCCTTCCATTACTTCTGAAAGTGATTTTGTTCTTGAGGAAGGTATGACATTTACAATAGAACCCGGTATCTATGTACCTGGTGTTGCCGGAGTGAGAATTGAAGATGATGTACTGGTAACAAAAGAAGGGTATGAAACATTAACAAAATTCCCAAAAACACTGCAAACTTATTAAATGAAAAGCGCCTGGCGGAAGATCCGCAGGCGCTTTTGACATTAATTAATCAGAAGATCTCTTACATTCGCATACTCAAGATTATGTGCTTCAGCTACAGCATTATAAGTCACATATCCATCAAGCGTATTGATACCGCTCATTAAAGCTTCATTATCAATACATGCCTGACGGTAACCTTTATTAGCAATCTGAATGCCATAAGGAACAGTCACATTCGTCAGCGCAATCGTAGAAGTACGCGGTACAGCACCCGGCATGTTCGCTACCGCATAGTGTACAACGCCGTGCTTTGTATAAGTCGGGTTATCATGTGTTGTAATTTTATCTGTTGTTTCAAAAATTCCACCCTGGTCAATTGCAATATCCACTACAACAGCACCAGGCTTCATTGCTTTAATCATCTCTTCACTGACAAGCTTAGGTGCTTTTGCTCCAGGAATCAGAACAGCTCCAATCACAAGATCAGATTCTGCTACACTGTCAGCGATATTCAACGGATTAGACATTAACGTCGTTACATCTTTTCCAAACAAATCATCGAGCTGACGCAGTCTTTCAGGGTTCAGGTCAAGAATTGTCACATCTGCACCGAGTCCTACTGCCATTTTCGCAGCATTCGTACCTGCTACTCCGCCGCCGATAACCGTTACTTTTCCTCTTGAGACCCCAGGCACACCTGCAAGCAGGATTCCCATACCACCATGGATTTTTTCAAGGAATTGCGCGCCGATCTGTGTAGACATTCTTCCTGCTACTTCACTCATTGGTGTCAGAAGCGGCAGTGAACCGTTAGGAAGCTGAACTGTTTCATAGGCGATAGAAACAACTTTGTTATCAATCAGCGCTTTTGTCAGCTCAGGTTCAGGTGCTAGGTGCAGATACGTAAAGAGGATCTGTCCTTCGCGGAAATATCCGTACTCACTCTCAATCGGTTCTTTCACCTTCATGACCATCTCACAAGCCCATGCATCTGCAGCAATTGCAGCAATCTGTGCACCGGCAGCAGTATAATCCTCATTTGTAAAACCTGAGCCAAGACCGGCTCCGTCTTCAACTAATACGTCATGCCCCTGTTTGACAAAATGGTATACCCCTGATGGAGTAATGGCTACACGATTCTCATTATTTTTTATCTCTCTTGGAATCCCGACACGCATGTTTATTCCTCCTGTATCCTGATAGAATTTTATGCTTCATTTATGCAGTTCCATTTTAACAAATCCCCTATGCCTTGTCCTTACTTATTTCACACTTCTAAATTGATTAATTATTCGCACATTTTGAAACCGTTTTCGCTATTTCGCTAATGTGTTAAAATGACAGTATTCTGACGACAGGAGACTGATTATGACAGTGGTAAACAAGAAACGGGTCCAGATTGAAACCATTGGATTGTCTGAAGTGCCCGAATCTGAGAAAAAAACAAAATGGTTTGATTATGCTTTTATACAGATGGCTTTTTCAGTTAATACAGGAAATGTGCTCGTCCCTGCCCTAGCCGTTACTGCAGGAGGATTGTCAGCAGGCTGGGCGATCGCTTCCACGTTAACAGGAGCCATTTTAGCTTTTATTCTTGTATCTCTTCTGTCACTCCCCGGGGCCAGGTACGGGCTGCCTGCCCAATATGTAATCCGTACGATGATTGGCTCGAGACTGTCTATGTATTTTGCTTCACCTGTCAGATCTCTCACATCATTATACTGGTTTGCCGTCCAGACGATTGGCGGCTCCATTGTTGTACAGTTTCTGCTGATGGAATTTGCGGGTATTCAAATTTCTTTATACATACTTGCCCCGCTATTTTCAATCATTATGGCTGTCCTTGCTTTAATCGGGTTTGAGGCCGTTAAAAAAACAATTAAGTGGTTTATCCCGCTGTTATTTATAAGTCAGCTTTTAATGATCTATTTGATTATAGATTTGATCATGAGTGATTCGACTGTCATGATGACAGGTGAATTCTCACTTGGAACCTGTTTATTCTATGGGAGTCTTGCGTTTATGCAATACGTCTCAGGTGTCAGTGCCTCGTCAGACATTACACGTTACGCAAAATCTCCCCGCGAAGGATTTACAGGCGTTCTTGTGGGAAATATTGCAGGGTTTACTGTTGTTGCAGTACTCGGATCACTGTTTGCTGCCGCACTGCAGTCGGTGAATCCTTTCGTAGCTGCAAGTCAGCTGACAGATTCTTCAGCCGCGATCCTGCTGATTGCTGCGGGTGCTGTGATTTCCATGATTTCTATTAATCTAAGCAATGCTTATACTGGCGGCTACAGTCTTTTAAACGCACTGCCTCTTCTCGGTCGGGTAAAAAGTGCTGTCATTTTCGGCTGTGCTGCCACAGGTCTCAGTCTGTTTCCTTCCATCGTAAATGAAGCAGAGCAATATATCTCGCTCCTCGGTGCAGCAATCGTTCCATTATCAGCTGTCATTATTGCTGACTATACCGTCGTGAAGAAACTGTCAATTACACCTGAACACTTAGCCCGTCTTGGCAGAGGTGGTCACTATACAAATATGCCTGCTCTTATTACAGTAGCTGTTTTTATCCCTGTATATTTTATTCTTCCTGACACTTTATCGCCTGGTTTAGTTGTATTCGCAGCTGCTTCAGCCTTTTATCCTCTTTTACGAAAATACGTCACAAATCAGTCAGAAATTTCTCATAATTAGCAGGAATATTGACACGATTCGGTGTAATATATAAGTAAAGGAGGCGATCAACATGACATTAAGCTATGACCACATTCTCGTTGCTGTAGACGGTTCTAAGGAAGCGGAGTGGGCATTTAAAAAGTCAATTGATATCGCGAAAAGAAATGATGCAACGCTGAATCTGCTTCACGTAATTGATACCCGTTCATTTGCGGTTGTTGAAGCGTACGACAGAAGCGTTGCGAAAAGAGCTGAAACCTTTGCTGAAGAAATGCTGAATGATTACAAGAAGGAAGCTGAAAGCAAAGGTGTTTCAAAGGTTAACGTTTTTGTAGAATACGGTTCTCCTAAAGTGCTTGTTCCAAAAGAATTTGCACATAAAGTTGAAGCAGATCTGATCATTTGTGGCGCGACTGGTCTCAATGCGATGGAACGCTTTCTGATCGGAAGTATTTCTGAGCATATTGTACGGGCAGCAAAATGCGATGTGCTGGTTGTCCGCACTGACCAGCCTCCGGAAAAAGAAGCGAAAGATTTGGATATTTAAAAAATAAGAGGGTGAGACATTATACATACAATGTCTCACCCTCTTTAATCGTTTCGCTCCGCTACACTTGAATTTCCATCTATTAAATTTAGCTATTATCTTTAGCTGATATAAAAGATTAGGACTTCACATGAGCCTTAATAATACTTTCAGCCTTATTCAGCTGATTTCTCACCTGCTCAAACCCTGTTCCGCCTTCTGATTCCCGGCGTTTTACTGCTTCTGCCGGTTCAAGGACCTGATAGATATCTTCTGCGATCAATGATGATGCAGCCTGCATTTCACTCAATGGAAGGTCTTTCAGGTAGATGCCCTGCTGGATGCAGGTTAGTACGAGTTTTCCTACTACTTCATGTGCCTCACGGAAAGGCATTCCTTTAGAAGCCAGGTAATCCGCGAGCTCTGTGGCATTAGAGAAGTCCTCATTCACTGCCTTTGACAGCTGCTCTGTGTTCACATTCATTGTATTGATCATGCCGGCGAAAATTTTCAGAGAGCCCATTAGTGTATGCACAGTATCAAACATACCCTCTTTATCTTCCTGCATATCTTTGTTATAAGCGAGCGGCAGTCCTTTAAGAACCGTCAGCATCGCTACCAGATGCCCAAATACTCTGCCTGTCTTCCCTCTAACCAGTTCTGCCATATCAGGATTCTTCTTTTGCGGCATGATACTGCTGCCTGTTGAAAACGCATCAGCCAGCTCAATAAACCGGAATTCCTGACTTGACCAGATAATCATCTCTTCTGAAAATCTCGAAAGGTGCATAATCGTCATCGAGGCATTAGACAGGAATTCAACGATAAAGTCACGATCGCTGACAGCATCCATACTGTTTTCATAAATATCACCGAAGCCAAGTAATTCCGCAGAACGCTTTCGATTGATTGGAAATGTTGTTCCTGCAAGCGCCCCTGCTCCAAGTGGAGAGATATCGATTCTCTTTAATGAATCATTGAAACGGTTATAATCTCTTTCAAGCATCCAGAAATAAGCCATGAGATGATGGCCGAATGATACCGGCTGGGCACGCTGCAGATGCGTATAGCCAGGTGCGATTGTCTCTACATGTGCTTCTGCCTGATTAACAACTGCCTGCTGAACAGCACGGATGAGCTCCATAATTTCAATCACTCTGTTTTTCAAGTACAGGTGCATATCCGTTGCCACCTGGTCATTTCTGCTTCTACCGGTATGAAGCTTGCCGCCTGTCTGTCCGATTTCCTGGATGAGAAAATGTTCAAGGTTCAGGTGGATATCTTCATTTTGTACAGAGTAAGAAAGTTCACCCTTCTGTGCTTTTTCTTTTAGCACAGAAAGGCCTTCAATAATCTGTTTGACTTCTGATGGTTCGAGTATGCCGCACTCCCCAAGCATGGTTACGTGGGCAACAGACCCTTCAAGGTCTTCCATTACAAGATTCTGATCGAACCCGATTGATGCGTTGAACTCGTCAACCCACTCCTCTGGTGATTGTGAAAAACGTCCGCCCCAGAGTTTGCTCATGAAGTGGTCACACCTTTTGATTCCTTCTGAACCATTGAGTGAACTTTAGTCGGCAGTCCCCACAGCTTGATAAATCCTACAGCTGCACCGTGGTCGAACTCATCATCAGAAGTATAAGTTGCAAGCTTTTCATTATAAAGGGAATTCGGTGACGTTCTGCCTTCTACAATGGCATGTCCTTTAAACAGTTTTACTCTTGCAACACCATTTACATACTGCTGCGTTTCCTGCAAAAATGCTTTCAATGCATCAGTCAGCGGTGAGAACCATAGACCTTCATAGATTACTTCAGTCAGCTTTTTCTCAATGACAGGCTTGAAGTGTGCCATTTCCTTTACAAGCGTTAAGTCTTCAAGTTCTTTATGGGCTTTCATCAATGTAATTGCACCAGGGCACTCATATACTTCTCTTGATTTGATTCCAACAAGACGATTTTCCACATGGTCAATTCTTCCGACTCCATGCTTCCCGGCGATATCATTCAATTTGAGGATCATCGCAGAAAGCTCCATGCCCTGCCCGTTTAATGCAACCGGTACACCGTTCTCAAATGTAATCTCGATTGTTTCCGGTGCGTTCGGTGTTGTTTCAAGTGAAGCTGTCAGATCATAAGCGCCTTCTGGTGGAGCTGCCCATGGATCTTCGAGAATACCGCATTCATTACTTCTTCCCCAAAGGTTCTGATCAATTGAATATGGGCTGTCGAGATTGATCGGGATTGGAATATTGTGCTCTTTTGCATATTCAATTTCTTCTTCTCTTGACCAGCCCCACTCACGAACCGGTGCAAGTACTTCAAGCTCAGGATTCAGACCGTTGATTGCCACTTCAAATCTGACCTGGTCATTTCCTTTCCCTGTGCAGCCGTGAGCCACAGCTGATGCACCAGTCTTTTCTGCCACTTCAACCAGTTTTTTTGCAATCAGCGGTCTTGAAAGTGCAGATACTAATGGATATTTTCCTTCATACATTGTATGAGCCTGAAGCGCAATTAAAGCAAAATCCTGTGCAAACTCTTCTTTGGCATCAATCACGTAACTGTCAACTGCACCGACAGTCAGTGCCTTTTCTTTTACGAAATCAAGATCTTTCCCTTCTCCAACGTCAAGGCAGCATGCTACTACAGAGTATCCCTGGTCTTTTAACCACTGAATCGCTACTGATGTATCAAGTCCGCCTGAATATGCTAATACTACTTTTTTGTTTTGTGTCATATGAATCAACCTCTTTCGTATTTTTATTAATTATTTTGTATATTTATTCTTTATATGATGAATGTATCATAACAGGGTATTTATAAAGATGCAACACTTCTTATAAAAATTCTTTAAGTTTAAATATTCTGATTTTATATTTTAACTTTGTTCAATTGGGCTGGTAATTTCCGCTCCAGCTGTGCTACAACGATAGTTATTTTTAAAATTGTAGTGAGCACCAGTACAGTTGCACTGAAAATAGTATTTTTAAAACAAAAAAAGAACAGACTCAGCTGTTCTTTTCGATGAGGTAACGGTATTGATAGAAGCGTTCTGCATATTCTGTGACGGTTCTGGTGAGCTGGTAATTGGCTGTGGCCCCGATAGCCATCGAGATCACCGGATAACCGCCGGCGCGTTTATTTTTGAACATTTTGATGGCGAGTGTTTTAAACAGTTGAAGTCCTGGTCCCTCAAGCCAGCGTTCATTTGTCAGTTCATCACTGCCGGTAAAAAAGTAGTCGCTTTGTACGTGATTCAGTGTATCAATCAAATCATCCCACGCATCTCCCTGAAATTTTCTCGGGAGTGTGGATGCATGGAATACTTTAAGCGCAATGGTCATTTCATAAGGCGTATGGACATCGCGCCCGTATGCAGATGCCGTAAATTGAATGGCGCGTATATTAATGATTAATAACGCAACCAGGTCACTTAAAAAGGCCGCTGCGCCTCCTGAGCCTGCAATTCCACCCTGAAGAAATGAATATAGTCTGTGCCGGCCGCTTTGCTGCAGTGAAAGATAGTTCAGCTGATCAATCGTCAGTCTGCGTATATCCTCTACCTGCATAATGGAATCATCAAATGCTTTAGCCGTTCTCAATATGTTTTCTCTTTCATCCTGCTGAAGCTGAAACCCCTGCATGGTGCTATGTATATGAAACAGAGATGTATCGATGTGCGCAAAAATTTCCTTTTTAATGTCTTCAGGTAATAGTGAGAAGGAGCGTTCGATCCATTTTGAATAGACGTTTGTCAGATCGTTGCCTGATCTTTCATTCAGCGATTGTCTCCAGAGCTCTATTTCCTGGTACACTTCCCGATCGCGTGCTGACCAGCTCATATAACCACCCCGCCTTTCTTTTGCTTTATTATACTATTTATTAGAAATTTTCACAGGTACAAAAAAGGCACATCAATGATCGCTCAGAGATGTGCCTTTTCTAAAATTGATTAAGTTAATCGCATAACGTCACGTGCAATCATGACTTCTTCATCTGTCGGGATCACAATGACTTTGACTGGTGAGTGCGGGTAGTTAATGAATGCTTCTTCACCGCGTATTTTATTTAATGCAGGATCCCAGTATACGCCCATGAATTCTAGACCTTTTAATACTTCTGCACGGATAACGTCACTGTTTTCACCGATTCCAGCAGTGAAAATGATCGCATCCACGCCATTCATGCGTGCAGCATATGAACCGATGTATTTGTGAATACGGTTTGAGAATACATCAAGTGCAAGCTTCGCACGTTCGTTTCCTTCAGCAGACTGAATCTCGATATCACGAAGGTCACTTGAGAAACCTGATACGCCAAGCATACCTGACTGCTTATTCAGAACGTTCAATACGCCTTCAGCTGTCTGGTCAGTCTTTTCCATGATAAATGGAATCAGTGCAGGGTCAATGTTACCGCTTCGCGTACCCATTGTAACGCCGGCAAGCGGTGTAAAGCCCATTGACGTATCAATCGAATGACCGCCTTCAATTGCAGCGATACTCGCACCGTTACCAAGGTGACATGAGATCAGACGAAGCTGTTCAAGCGGACGCCCAAGCATTTCAGATGCACGTTGTGATACGTATTTATGAGAAGTACCGTGGAAGCCGTATTTACGGATACCAAAGTCTTTATAATAATCATAAGGAAGGCTGTATAAAAATGAGCTTTCCGGCATTGTCTGATGGAACGCTGTATCAAATACTGCAACAGCAGGCACATTTGGCAATACGTTCTGGAATGCCTTGATCCCTGTAATATTTGCAGGATTATGAAGAGGTGCAAGTTCTGACAGTTCTTCAAACTTTGCAATTGCTTCATCTGTGATCATGACTGAGTCACTGTATACCTCTCCGCCATGAACAACGCGATGTCCTACACCGTTAATCTCATCGAGTGATTGAATAATCCCTGCAGATGTCAGCTTATCAAGCAGCAGTTTTACCGCCACTTCATGATCCGGAATATCCGTCACTTCTTTTTGCTTTTCACCATCTACTGAAATTGTAAATACACTATCATTTAATCCGATTCGTTCAATTAACCCTTTTGTAATGACTTCTTCAGAGGGCATATCAAAAAGCTGAAACTTCAGTGAAGAGCTTCCTGCGTTAATTGCAATGACTTTAGTCATAAATAAATTCGCTCCTTTTATTATGAAAACGTAGGTAATCATTATATACCCAGTTAAACAATTTACTATCCATGTTCATTTAATCACTCTCACCATCAGGCTTCAAGAGAAAGCTTGCTGTGGCAACGTTTACATGGAAAAGTGTTTATTTTCAGAATACATTTATAGAAAAAAGACTGAAACATGTAGTCTCAGTCTTAATAACCGTTGCACTGCGCTGCAGGCGGTGCTTTCCAAGTGGATGGGCCGTTTTGTGGCCCCGGTGAGCCTCCTCGAGCTTCGCTCTGCGGGGTCTCACCTGTCCGTTTTATCCCGCTGGAGTCACCGCCTTCCGCTTCATTTCACTGAATATCTAATTCACACTATTACATTTGATCCTGAAAAGATTTAAATTATTTATTCTCTTTCACCCACTGCTGGATCTTTGCCATCATGTTCTGTACAGCAGGGCCGTTAGAGAGCTTTGGCATGTCGGCAAGGAGGACCTGCTTAGGAGCTTTTGTATCCGCACCCTGCTTTTGCAGAATCAGAATGCTTTTTGCTGACTGTTCATTTTTGAACAGTGACTGGGGCAATTTAATCAGCCCCTGAATATGCGCCTCTTCTTTCAGGAATTCGTGCAGCTGTCCCGCAAGAGGTGATTCAAATAAACTGTTCGGTACAAGGAAGAATAAATATCCTCCTGCTTTTACATGCTTTAATGACTGTTCAATAAATAAGTGATGCGCATAAGAATGGCCTTCTTTTGCCTGAAGCTGATAGTCAGCCGCTCTCACATCATTCGGATAGTATCCTACCGGAAGATCACTGATAACGGCGTCTGCCGGATCAATGAACAGCGGTTCGAGTGCATCCTGGGTGTACAGGTGAATCGGCTGTTCTGAGAGATTAGCCCCCGTGTATGCCAGACGGATCAGCACTTCGTCGATCTCAACACCATGTGCAACTTCCACTTTTCCATCAAGCTGATTCATAATGGATAAAATAAGGTTGGCTGTTCCAAGTGCAGGATCAAGAAGGGTGATTTTTTCCTCACCTTCTGTGAACTTTTCAAGCAGATAACCAATGACCATTGCGATTGAATCAGGTGTCATCTGGTGATTAGGCTGAGTATGCTCTTTCATTCCTTTCAGAACAGCAAGCTGGAATGCTTTTCTTCTGTCATCCCGTGAGAATGATTCAAGCGACATTCCGCGGTATTTGAGTTCAAGCCTCTGCTTCAGTTCAAGGTCTGAATCTTCAACTGTACCGGTAAACCAGTGTTCACCTGACTCCGCAAGTGCTTCTAAATATGAAAGTGAATGAACATGCTGTATGTCTTCTGCTGTTTCATTCAATAATGTAAAAATTGATTCTACAGGTGATATGCTCATGAGTTTGTGCCTCCTGTTTAATTTCTGACGTTTCATTTTAACACGTAAATAAAAAAAAGAAAGCCATGACGGCTTCCTTTTATGATTACTCTGCTTTTTTTGCAGCTTCAATCGCTGCTTCGTAGTCAGGGTGATCTGTTGCTTCTTTTACGTACTCAACGTACGTGACTTTATCATCTGTATCAATGACGAATACAGCACGTGCCAACAGGCGCATTTCTTCAATGGCCACTCCATAAGCTTTTCCAAACGACAGGTCGCGGTGATCGGATAATGTTATGACGTGTTCAAGACCGCTGTCACCACACCAGCGTTTTTGTGCAAATGGAAGGTCAACAGAAATCGTAAGGACTTCTGTATTCGAAAGCTTTGAAGCTTCTTCATTGAATTTGCGTGTCTGTGCATCACATACGCCTGTATCGAGTGATGGTACAACGCTGATAATTTTTACTTTTTCAGCAGAGTCCTTCAGATGAAATGGTGACAGATCGTTTGCGAGCACTGTGAATTCAGGTGCCTGATCCCCAACCTTCACTTCATCACCAAGTAATGTAACCGGGTTATTTTTAAATGTTATAGAAGCCATGAAAATCCTCCTTCAGTATATGTATTCTTTTTTATCATACTGAAAGGCGGAAGTGTCAATCAACTAATATGATTGATCCTGGCGAAATGCATCTGTAATTCTGCTGACTGTATCCGGTGCCATATCCATTAATTTCTCGAGCAGATGAGCGCCTTCATTCATATGATGAAGATGAATGCCATCTTTCCCTACAATCAGAAAAGCGACAGGCGTGATCGATACGCCTCCGCCGCTGCCGCCGCCAAAAGGTAGTTCAGCAACTTCTTCATAAGTCGTCTGATAATCACTGCCTCCCGCTGCAAATCCGAATCTGACACGTGAAACTGTCATAATAGTACTGCCATCCGCAGTTTCAACCGGATCCCCGATGATCGTGTTTACATCTACCATTTCCTTCAGCTGTTCCATCGCTGTTGTCATGACACCTTCAATTGGATGCTCCAACAAAGCCACCTGCTTTCTCCCGTTTTTTCAGTCTGCTGCCAATTCTTCTGATCAGCAGCATCATACCTGCTCTTATAAGATGTCCTGCTGATACTGATATTATGCAACTGAGATCCGCTGAAAAATGCTTCCCTGGATTGATTGAAAACTGAGGCAGTGTATTCAGCCGGATGACTCTTGATAGCTGCTGCACGAATAGAGCCTGAGCGATTGCAATCCCTCCATTCAGCCACGCATTCCAATCCGGACGCTCAAGTCCTGCACCAGCTGATAATTGAAAAGAATCAATACTGAAGCCTTTCAGGGTGCCGACTGCCCAATGCTTCAGATGATAAATCTTCTCTTTTATTATACGAAATTTAGTTTTCATATTTTGCAAATCATTTTTAGTAAACATTTTCTTCTCCCGATTCACTTTATATTCAGGATTAAATGAAAGCTCAATTGGAATATGCCACCGTTTGATGAGTAGCTTCATCACTTTCATGTTTATCGTAATCTCTAAAGATTTTCCTTTACAAACAGCAGTGATTGCAAACTTTATCCGCACAAACAAAATAAATGGCAAACATAATAAAAAGAGCAGCTTGATCATAGCATCCACCTCTATGATAAACTGCCCTTCTTTTGTTCAATTATACTTTTACAGCCTCAGCTTTGACGACCGTTCTCTCATGCACAACTGTTGTATCAGCAAACAGATCATGCACTCCCTGTTTCTTTGGTGTGAATCCGGCAACGATATAAAGTAATGCTAAAAACGGAATGCCGAAAAACGTGATGGCTGTATAAATGTAACGTCCTGCGAGCTCTCTGATCAGTACGGTTACCCAGCCCGGTTTCGCACCGTCTTTTGATATCACTTTTAATCCGAAAATCATCTTTCCGAGTGTCTGGCTGAAGAATTTTGTCATCAGTACAAAATAGGCAAAAAAGACAATGGCAGTGGCGATATTAACGCCGCTGAACATGCCGCTTCCCATTTCAAGACCGCTTAATCTGAATACCGGATAAATCAGCAGACCGTTCAGCGCCCCGATTACTAGCAGATCGAATAAAAATGCACATACTCTGATCCAGAACCCGCCGTAATGAGGGAGGAAAGCTGGAGTTTCCGGCTGATAGGTTTCATTCGTTTCCATAAAGCTTCCTCCTTTTAATCAGCATATAAGTACATTGGGCGTGGACCGCCTGTATGACTCATCACTTCTGAAAGAATCTGGCCTTCCAGCCCGCCAAGTGATTTTTGCACCTGAAGTGACAGCAGTGAACTTAAGTCATTTGGCATACCGTAATGGATGACCGAAGCATTTTCCATATCCAGATCCGTTTTAATCGCCCTGATGACGTCTTCCTCATATCCGAATTCATCAATGAGGTTCAGTTCAAGTGCCTGCACACCATTATAAATACGGCCATCCGCCAATTCACGCACGCGGTCTTCCGGTATATCACGGCCATTCGCAATGACATCCACAAATCCATCGTATGAATCATTCAAAATACTGCGGACGATTTCAAGATCCGCTTCCTGCACTTCTTCACCAGGGTTTAACATATCCTTGAATTCCCCTGATGTAACTGTGACAAATTCTACGCCATAATTATCCGCAAGCTCACTGTAGTTGATGCTTTGCAATACAACACCGAGTGAACCGGTCATTGTTTCTCTGCTTGCATAGATTTTATCAGCAGGAGCTGCCACGTAATACCCGCCTGAAGTTGCCTGAGCGCCCATAGAAACATAAACGGTTTTACCAGTTTCCTGAATTTCAAGAATTTTATCGTGGATCTGCGCACTTTCCACTACACCGCCACCCGGTGTATTCACACTTAACACAATTCCTTTAATCGTATCGTCATCTTTTACCTGATTAAGCTGATTCATAAAATGAGTGTGGTTGTAGCCGGCTGCCCCAAGCAGGCCTCCCGCTTCACCTGTATCCTGAATCGTACCGTTCAGGTCAATGACAGCGATTCTGTCAGTTGCACTTCCGGCTTCTACAATTTCTTCAGAAAGACCTCCTGAAGTTTCAAAGCCGGCAAACATTTCATCAAAGTTAGTCGACAGTGCTGCAGTCGCAAAGTTAATCCCTGCAGATACTACAAATAAAAATGCAGCAATACCGAGGGCAATCCATCTTTTAGCATTCATATTGAAAACCTCCTGTATAATCTCTCTTGTCTATACGTTCTTCTTTCAGATATGTTTCATTTCATGATACACTTTAATCAATCTTTTTGTATGTTTTGTTTTCACAACATTCTTTAAAGTTTGATTTGGAGGTATTCACATGACTGAAAGAAGAAATATTTATTTCTATGCACGTAAAACGGAACAGGCCAAAGAACATCTGAGAATGCTCGAGGAACTTGCTGAGCGTTATCATTTTAATGTTGTTCAGGATTATAAAATCGCAAACATTATTGTCAGTCTTGGCGGTGATGGTGCTTTCCTTCAGGCTGTCAGAAAAACCGGCTTCAGACAGGATTGCCTGTATGCAGGCGTATCAGACTCCGGGAAAAAGAGTCTCTATTGTGATTTCCATGTAGATGACGTTTCATCCATGATTGAAGCGATGACACAGGATCAGATTGAAATCAGAAAGTATCCGACAATCAAGGTTACTGTAGATGATGAGACGAGCTTTCATTGTCTGAATGAATTCAGTATTCGTTCAGGTATCATCAAAACATTCGTCATGGATGTGCATATTGATGATCTTCACTTTGAAACGTTCCGTGGAGATGGAATGATCATCTCAACCCCTACAGGCAGTTCAGCTTATAACAAATCTGTCGGCGGTGCTGTAGTAGATCCAATGCTTCCATGTATGCAGGTCAGTGAACTCGCATCAGTAAACAGTAACCGTTTCCGTACGCTTGGTTCTTCATTTATTCTAAGCGGTCAGCGCAAACTGCGCCTATCTGTCACGCAGGACGGCAATGATTATCCTGTTATGGGCCTTGATAATGAAGCACTTGGCATCAGTCACGTGCATCACGTGGACCTTGTGCTGAGTGATCAGATTGTTAAAACTGTGAAACTGAAAGATAATTCCTTCTGGGAAAAAGTTAAAAGAACATTTCTTTAAGAGAAAAGCTGCGGTCATTGAACCGCAGCTTTTACTGTTTCTGCAATTTGACACGCCTTGAGATCCTTACTCTTGAAAGTGTAAATACCGTCAGACTGAGCCAGATGAATACAAACGAAATCAGATCAATCAAGGAAAAAGGTTCCCCGTATAAAAATACGCCTAGTATCAGTGTTAAGGTTGGTGCAATATACTGAAGGAAGCCAACCATAAAGAGCGGGATTCTCTGTGCCCCGTTTGCAAACAACAGGAGAGGAACAGCAGTCACTGCTCCTGCACCAAGCAGCAGGAAGTCTGTAGTGAGTGAGACATGAAACAGTGACAGGAGGTCTACCTGCTGTAAATATGCCAAGTAGATCAGTGCAATCGGCATAATTGTCAGTGTTTCAAGTGTCAGTCCGACTGCTGCATTGACACGGAGCACTTTTTTCACCAGACCATACAATCCAAATGAAAACGCCAGCGCAAAAGCAATCCATGGAAATTCCCCATATGAGATCGTTAAGATCAATACTCCGATCAACGCTAAAATAAACGAGACAACCTGCGCTTTTGATAACACTTCTTTCAAAATAAATACACCAAGCAGCACTGAAACCAGCGGATTAATATAATACCCCAAACTCGCTTCCACCATTTGTTCAGAGTTTACTGCCCATATATAAACAAACCAGTTAATACTGATTAAAATGGATGCAGCGACTAGAGCGGCAAATAGTTTCGGCCGCTTAAAAAGAGAGAGTGCTTCTCTTTTAAAATAGTTAAACTGCTTGGTGACAATCAGTAACACCAGCATAAACCAGAATGACCAGAAGATTCTGTTTGCTAAAATCTCGTCAGCGGATACGTGCTGTACAAACTTCCAGTATAAAGGAAGCAGCCCCCATAATGTATAAGCAAGGGCAGTATAGATTATGCCTTTTCTTTCTTCGTTCTCCATCATACCACCCATTCATTCAGACGATTAGACGGGTCTTGAATAAACCGTTTTACCATCTACAATTGTACGTTCTATATCTAATGTAAGAAGGCTTTCAGGACCTTCTTTGAATGGATCAGCGCTGAGTACAGTAAAATCAGCTGCAAAACCCGATTGGATCACGCCTCTGTCATGCTCATGATGACACGCATACGCACTCCCTTTTGTAAACAGTGAGATCCCTTCATACATACTCAGTTTTTCACTTTCACCATACACTGTACCTGGTTCCTCAGGCTTCGTTCTTGTCACAGCTGCATGAATGCCAAGAAGCGGCGAAACAGGCTCAATCGGTGCATCAGATCCCCCTGCGCAGGCTATTCCTCTGTTCAGCAGCGTTCTCCATGCATAATTAAACTTCATTCTGTCATGACCGATCCGCTCCTCAACCCACGGGAAATCAGATGGAACAAATCTCGGCTGAATATCAAGAACGATTGGCAGCTTTTCAGCTCTTTTGATCAGTTCTTCATCCAGAATCTGCGCATGAATCAGTCTGTCTCTTTCACCATTTGAAGGAAAAGCTTCAATCGCATCAAGCATATACTCAAATGCCTGGTCACCAATTGTATGCACCGCAACCGGCATATCATATTGTCTTGCTTTCCAGACGAGCTGCTTCAGTTTTTCAGGTGAGTGAATGGCTACACCCTTTTCTCCAGGCGCATCTGCATAACCATTTTTCAGCAGCGCCGTCCGTCCGCCAAGCGCACCGTCAGCAAATATTTTCATCGCGCCAAATTCAACGTAGCGCGATCCTGATCTGAATGAGTGTCCCTGCCTGTGCCAGTCTTCAATGACGTGATGGTGAACCAGCAGGTGTGCACGGAATGGACGCCCTTCCTCTTCAATCACTTTTTGAAAGGCACGGTATGTACGCGTGAAATCACCATAATAACTCAGGTCTTCAGTATGCCCTCCTGTCAATCCCAGTGACCAAGCATGCTCAAGCGCTGTTCTTAATGCATTCTGAATATATTCATCCTCTATCGGTGGCAGTGCAGGAATCATCAGGTCCTGAGCCTGATCCTTCAACTGGCCTGTCAGCCTGCCATCTTTCTTTTCAATAACCCCGCCTTCAGGATCAGGAGTCTGGTCATCAATTCTTGCCAGGAATAAGGCAAATGAATTGACCACCACCGCATGACGGCAGATCCGTTTCAGCATAACCGGGTGATCCGGAGCGATTTCATCAAGCTCTGCAGCTGTTGGTACTGAAGAATCCTCCCACTGGTTCTCATTCCAGCCGTCCCCCTGGATCCATTCTCCTTTTGGCAGCTCCTGTGCCTTTTTCTTTACTGCATCCAGTACTTCCTGTCTGGACTTCATCCCGGACAGGTCAAGCTTCAGCAGGGTTTCTCCCACCCCGACAATATGTAAATGACTATCGACAAATCCCGGAAACATGGTCTTGCCATTCAGATCAATCGTTGTAATATCCTCACTGCCTGCTAGTGCTGACAGTTCTGCTTCCGTACCGACTGCTTTTATTTTTCCGTTACTCGTCAAAACAGCTTCTGCCATTGCGCCTTCCTGTTCCATTGTATAAATTGTTCCATTTTTAAAAAGCTGCAGCATATCAGATCCCTCATCTTTCAACACATTTATTCTCAGTGTACAAAAAATATTTCGAAAGATGAAGTGTTTGGACTTTTATTCTGTAGAGAATTGAAGAGAAATCAGTTTTGAAGTTGCTGAATGATTACTGGCGAGCAGGTAGATGCCTGGGAGTGACCTTTTATTTGAGAGATGTGACCTGTAAACAAAGATGTGATCTCTAATTTCACGGATGTTACCCGTAAAATAAGGAATGTGACCTCTAAACAGTCCTCCATCTTTAAGCACCGATTCCTCCTTATTCACAATACAAAAAACAGCAGGCTCAGCGCCTGCTGTTCTTCATTTCATTATTTCTGGTATCCGCTAAGCTGTTGTTCAGCCATCTGAACTAGACGCTTAGTGATTTCTCCACCTACTGAACCGTTTGCGCGTGATGTAGAGTCAGCTCCAAGCTGTACGCCGAATTCAGTAGCAATTTCGTATTTCATCTGATCAAGAGCTTGTTCTACACCTGGAACAACAAGCTGATTTGAGCTTCTGTTTGCCATGTGCTATCACCTCCTTGTGAGATTAGAATGTGCAATAACACACGGCTTATTAATGGTAAATGTTCCTAAGAAATTCTCACCTTATAAAGTGATCGGTGTTTGATCAAAATAGCGCTGAATCAATTTCAGTTTCAGCGGTGTATCCCGGTTTCATTGTGATGACTTCAGTACCTTCCACAGCTTTTAGGATCATCTCATCAAAATCGATAAAGCTTTCATAAAATGCTACTTTTTCTGTCTTCGGTCTTGTTTTTGGTGCTGCAGGCGTAAAGATCGTACAGCAATCTTCAAACGGCAAAATAGAGGTCTTATACGTACCGATTCCTTTAGCAATGTCGATAATTTCCGTTTTATCTGATGATATAAGCGGACGCAGTACAGGCGTGTTTGTTACGGCATTGATGGCTTCCATACTTTCAAGCGTCTGGCTCGCAACCTGACCTAGACTTTCACCTGTCACAATTGCTTTTGAGTTTGTTTTCTTTTTCAATTCATCTGCAATTCGGAGCATCATTCTTCTTGTTGATGTCATTGTATAATTTTCCGGCACCTGCTGATGAATGGTCTGTTGAATATCTGTGAAAGGCACAATATGCAGTTTGACAGAACCTGAGAACCCTGCGAGCTCAGAAGCGAGCATTTTAACTTTTTCTTTCGCCTTCTCACTTGTAAATGGTGGGCTGAAAAAGTGCACAGCTTCGAGCTCCACGCCTCTTTTCATCATCTGATAGCCTGCAACCGGACTGTCGAGACCGCCTGAGAGCATGAGTACAGCCTTATTACCGGATCCGATCGGCATCCCGCCTGCTCCCTGAATCGTCTGAGCTGATAAATAAACTGCTTCACTTCTGACTTCAACTGTCAGTTCAACTTCAGGACGTTTCATTTCAACTTTTAATCCGGGCACCTGTCTTAATACGTGAGATCCGATTTCATAATTCAATTCATTTGTATCAAGCGGGTAAGTTTTATCAGATCTTCTTGCTTTTACTTTAAATAACGTTCCCTCAGAAACAACAGATCTTACAAGATCAACTGCATTTCTTTTTACTTCATCAAGATCGCGGTCTGATTTAATGACAGGACTGAATGACTGAATACCAAATATGATTTTCAGTCTATCCATTACCTGGTCTGCTTCATCAGGGTTATTCAGTTCAAGGTGCATTCTGTCTCTGCCTGATTCAATGTGGAAAGGAGTGAGATCAGAGCAGGCATCTGTTATATTCTTTTGAAGCCTTTTAATAAATTTATTACGATTTCTTCCTTTAGTGGAGATTTCCCCGTAACGGATTAAAATCCGGTCAATTTGCATGTTTATTTAACTCCTTTCAATAATGGCGGAATGACTTCCTGCCAGCGTGTCATAAATTCCTGTATATCTTCAGCGGACTGCATCGTGCTCATACTGATTCTCACCGCTCCGCGTATCGCGCGGTCGCTTACTCTGCATGCAGTCAGCACATGACTTTTTTTATTGAGCTTTGAAGAGCAGGCGCTTGAGGTGGTAATATAGACATCTTTTTGAGCCAGAGCATGTACAACTACTTCTCCGGTTAACCCCGGTACACTTACCGATAAAATATGAGGTGCTGCACGTTCAGGAGAAATCAGGGTCACTTCAGCCTGATGAGTAAAAAAGTCTCTCAGCATGATATGATATTTCTTCAGATTTTCACTGGCAGCCAGCTGCCCTTCTACTGTTAATCTCATGGCTTTTGCAAGTGCCACAGTTCCCGGCGTGTTAACAGTACCGCTTCTGTCACCTTCCTGCTGACCGCCACCAAGCATTTCAGGTGCTAATTGGATGCCATTTTTCACAGCAAGTAACCCTGAGCCCTTCATGCCATGAAACTTATGAGCTGAGAGCGTCATCAGGTCGAGTGATCTGAAATCTGTTTTTATTTTACCAAAAGCCTGCACAGCATCTGAATGAAATAGAGCTTGTGAATAACTGTGGATCAGCTCCCCTGCTTCATGAATGGGCTGTATACTGCCGGTCTCGTTATTCACATACATAATCGAAACTAAAATGGTATCTGATCTAAGTTCATTTTTCAGATTTTCTAATGAAATCACTCCATCACGGTCAACCGGAAGATATGTGACGTCAAATCCATCCTTTTCAAGATTTTTGAAAACCTCAAGAACTGAAGGGTGCTCAATTTCAGTTGTAATCAGATGTTTCCCTGCACCTGCACGAGTGTAGGCAATCCCTTTGATGGCAAGATTATTGGATTCAGTACCCCCGGAAGTGAAAATAACGCGGCTGTCTGGCATGCCGATTAGTTCTTCACACTGCTTTTTAGCCCTGTTGAATAGAGACGATGCCTGTTCACCAAACGTATGATTAGATGATGGGTTAGCATAATATTGTTCGTTTACCTTTATATAGGAAGAAACAACTTCAGAATGCGGCTTAGTTGTTGCACTGTTATCGAGATAAATCAATTTAATCACTCTTTCATCAGGTCTTTTCCAAAAAGCTCTGTAAAAGATGGCTGTTGATTTCCGCTCCAGGGGGAACGCTTTCCGCAGGGCGTGCGGTAAGCCTCCTCGACGCTTCGCGTCTGTGGGGTCTCACCTGTCACGCTTCTCCTGCTGGAGTCGTCCCCCTGCAGCGAGAATCAACAGCTGTGCTAAAACAACACTGGACTTTAACAAAGACTTTCCAAAAAGAAACCTCATCAGTTTTAAATCTAATTAATCCTAACATATCTAGTATGAGAATGTTATGTGTTGAAAATGGGTCCGCATTATGCGGAATATTCCTTATATTTAGACTTTTGCTATTTTCGACAAATTTCAACTTTTCTATGATATGATGTTGCGGACAAAACATTGAACATTGGTGGAGGGTATTATGAGTAGTAACAAAATAACATTTGGTAGCGTTTTCACGATTGGTCTCATGCTTTTTGCACTGTTTCTTGGCGCAGGAAATATGATCTTCCCGCCTCTTCTGGGACAGCAATCGGGTGACAGCAGCTGGGTTGCAATTGCAGGCTTTCTGTTAACAGGTGTAGGGTTACCGTTACTTGGGGTCATTGCTATTGCGAAGTCAGGCGGGAGCCCGCTGGACCTGGCAAGGCGTGTACACCCAATTTTCGGAATAATCTTTACAATCATCCTGTACCTGGCAATCGGTCCTTTCTTTGGGATACCAAGAACGGCTACTGTTTCCTATGAAATCGGTGTTTTACCGTTTCTGGAGCAGGATTCAGCCGGTGGATGGACGCTTCTTTTATTCTCAATTCTCTTCTTTACTGTAACAGCATGGCTGTCTTTAAATCCTGCAAAGCTTGTAGACAGGATTGGTAAGTTCCTGACACCTGTACTGGTAATCATTCTTACCGTGCTTGTGGGAGGAGCATTTATAAATCCAATGGGTAAGCCGGGCCAGGCAACTGCCGGTTATGCTGAATCACCATTTATCACAGGTTTCCTGGAAGGCTATTTAACACTTGATGCGATCGCTGCACTGGTCTTTGCCATTGTAATTATTTCAGCTATACAATCTAAAGGGATGACAGAGCGAAAAAGTGTTGTCAGAGCAGCTACTTTTGCAGGTCTGATCGCAGCGACCGGGCTTGCTGCTGTGTATATTTCACTCAGCTATCTTGGTGCTACAAGCCTTAATGCGATTGGTGTTCAGGATAATGGAGGTGCTTTACTTGCTGCCTCTGCAAGTTATCTGTACGGTTCTTCAGGCGCTATTATACTTGGACTTGCCATTGGTGCAGCCTGTCTGACTACATCAATCGGTCTTGTATCTGCTACTTCGACATATTTCGCAAAGACATTCCCTAAAGTCAGTTACAAAGGGTTTGTACTTTTATTTTCGGTCTTCAGTATGCTGATTGCCAACGTAGGTCTGGCTCAGCTGATTGCTGTTTCAGTTCCGGTACTGGTGATGATTTATCCGATGACAATTGTGTTGATTGTCATGTCATTCTTAGATAAATGGGTGAAAGGGAAAAGGTCAGTCTATATCGGCGCGATTATTCCAACACTGCTGATTGGCATAATGGACGGGTTGGCAGCTGCCGGCTTTACATCGTTGGCTTCCGCTTTTTCGTTTCTTCCATTAATGGCTTCGAGCCT
Source organism: Jeotgalibacillus alimentarius (assembly GCF_000829445.1). Classification (GTDB taxonomy): domain Bacteria; phylum Bacillota; class Bacilli; order Bacillales; family Jeotgalibacillaceae; genus Jeotgalibacillus; species Jeotgalibacillus alimentarius. The sequence continues at coordinate 210 of NZ_JXRQ01000008.1, read as the reverse complement.
GGGCTGGATCCTGCCTGCCATTATAGGCGGTCTAATTGGATTGGCTCTTCCTGAAACTGCCCGTTCACAGGTTTCTGCAAAATATAATAATTAAAAAAAGCAGTACTTCCTTGAACTGCGCCCTGTCAAGTAGACAGTAAAAAAGAAAAAAGGTTAGAACTACGCTACGGCCTGGTACCGATACTCTATCGGTGCCAGGTTGTTTAATTT
>NZ_JXRQ01000007.1 GCF_000829445.1 Jeotgalibacillus alimentarius | reverse complement strand
TGACCTCCGTGTATTAATTGTTTTAGTCGACATTAATGTTACACGGTCTCACTATGGCTTTTCTATTTTCAGGTGTTGCATTTCATTTTACAATTAACCTCTTTATTTATTTGATAAATCATTAAACACATGTCTCTAGCTAAAGAAAAAATCGGAACAGCTGAAAATTTTTTATTATTCTTGGTGTTCAAGAGGCCCGCCATAGCAATTAGATCATAATAGGCAGTTTGTACATGATTCATTTTTTTATCCATATAATTAAAAAACCCTCCCCATCACACTCAATACAAGTGTAACGGAAAGGGTTCCAACGTACTACATATTCAAACAAATTTTTCTAAAAATTCTATTTATTCTACAGTAACACTCTTCGCAAGGTTACGTGGCTTATCAACATCACAATCTCTATGAAGCGCTGCATAATAAGCAATCAGCTGTGTCGGCACTACTGAAACCAGTGGTGCAAGTAGTTCGTGTACGTGTGGGATCACGTAGCTGTCGCCTTCTTCTTCAAGGCCTTTCATTGAGATGGTGCATGTGTTGGCGCCGCGGGCTGCTACTTCTTTGACGTTGCCGCGGATGCTCAGGTTGACGTTTTCCTGTGTTGCAAGGGCAACGACTGGTGTGCCGTCTTCTATTAGTGCGATTGTTCCGTGCTTGAGTTCGCCGCCTGCGAAGCCTTCAGCCTGGATGTAAGAGATTTCTTTCAGCTTCAGCGCAGCTTCCTGAACGACATGGTAATCCATTGAGCGTCCGATGAAGAATGCGTTGCGCGTTGTGCTTAGGAAGTCGCGAGCAATTTGCTCGAATGCTTCCTTGTCGTCTGTCAGTGTCTGAATTGCGTTTGCAACGATACCCATCTCCTGAACAAGATCGAACTTCATCTCGAAGCCTTTTGCTTTTCCAGCTGCTTCTGCAAGGATCGCAAGGACGGCGATTTGTGCAGTGTAAGCTTTTGTTGATGCTACTGCGATCTCTGGTCCTGCGTGAAGCAGAAGTGTGTGGTTTGCTTCACGTGACAGTGTTGAGCCTGCTACGTTTGTCAGTGTCAGTGCAGGGTGTCCAAGTTCTTTAATGTGTACAAGTACGGCACGGCTGTCTGCTGTTTCACCACTTTGAGAAATAAAGATAAATAATGGCTTTTCAGATAGTAACGGTGTGTTGTAGACGAACTCACTCGCTACGTGTACTTCAGTCGGTATTTTCGCTGTTTTCTCAAGGTACTCTTTTCCTACAAGTCCTGCATGATAGCTTGTTCCGCAAGCAATGATATAGATGCGGTCAGCTGCATTGACAGCGTCAAGCGTGTCTTTCGCAATGGAAAGCTCGCCTTCTTCGTTCTGGTAAGCCTGAACGATTTTACGCATCACTGCCGGCTGCTCGTCGATTTCTTTTAGCATGTAGTGAGGGTACGTACCCTTTTCGATGTCGCTAGCATCGATTTCTGCTTTGAAGGAATCACGTGCAACTGTTTCGCCAGCAAGTGTTTTGATCGTGATGCTATCTTTTGTCACGATAACCATTTCTTTATCCATCAGTTCAACGTACTCATCTGTTACCTGCAGCATTGCCATTGCGTCAGATGCGATCACGTTGAAGTCATCTCCAAGACCTACTAATAGCGGACTCTTGTTTTTCGCAACAAAGATTGTGTCTTCATTCTGGTTATCTAAAAGCGCAATTGCATATGAACCTTTCAGTTCTTTTAGTGCTTTCGCAAATGCAGCTTCTGTTTCAAGGCCTTCTTTGACAAACTTTTCGATCAGCTGAACGATGATTTCTGTATCCGTTTCAGATACAAGGTTCACATCAGCAAGGTGCTCACGCTTCAGTTGTGCGTAGTTTTCGATGACACCGTTGTGTACAAGCGTAAAACGGCTTGTTGTACTCTGGTGAGGGTGAGCGTTCACCTGGCTTGGCTCACCGTGTGTTGCCCAGCGCGTATGGCCGATTCCGATGTTAGCATTAACGCTGAAGTCCACAACTGAACGAAGATCTGCGATACGTCCTTTTTCTTTAAATACTGATACGCCGTCGTCATTTTTCACTGCGATTCCTGCAGAGTCATAACCGCGGTATTCAAGCTTTTCAAGACCTTTCAGCAAAATTTCCTTCGTATCGTTTGATCCAATATATCCTACAATTCCACACATAATAAGTTTCCTCCTGTGAGTATAAGGAGGGCATGACCGTATAAGAGGACGGACGTGCCCTCTTTATCTCTCTATTTGTTTTTAAAGTTTTATGACTTTATTAAATAGGGCTTGTGATTTCCGCTCCAGGGGGACGCTTTCCGCGGACGAACGCTCAAGCCTCCTCAGGCAGAAAACCACTGCCTTCCGGGGTCTTTCACGATCGTTTTTCCGCAGGAGTCGCCCCCTTCCGCTACAATCACCAGCTGTGCAATCTCTTCGATTGTCTTTTTAATAAAGTTTAGTTTTTGGGTGCTGCAGTCCTGTTTTCTTTGTCCACTGAGTCGCCTCGGTGATTTTGAATAACAGGTTTTCGGCTGTGCAGTCATCAGCCGGAAGGCATCCGCCGAATGCTCGATGCTCCTTCTCCTCGTCAACTGCCGCTACTCAACGGGCAGTCCTGGCGCTTTTTATAACTAATTGGTCTACCTTACAGCCCTCTCTTTCCTTCTGAAATAAAAGTGCGACTTTTCCTGTATACCCCTTTTCAAGAAAAATACGCTTACCTTATCATACGTTATGGATGATTTTGACGTCAAACAAATTTTTCGTGACGCACGGGAAGTAGTATACCACGCCGGATTGTTACATTGGTTACAGGATATTTTCAGTTTTGCGCATATTCTTCTTTTTGAAACTTTTTCCTGTTATCATTCGTAAGGATACATGACTGATGATTAAGAAGGTGACGACTATGATGAAGAAACTGATGATGACTGCAGGCTTATTATGGCTTTTATTTGCCGTAGAGGCCGCTGCTTATACGGTAGAAGAAGCAAGAGTGCGTGCCTGGATACAGCCGAATGGTGATGTAACAGTGAATGAAGTGTTTCATTATTCGTTTACTGAATATGAAGAAGAAGTTGGCCGTACACTTTACCGTGAAGGGCACAGCGGGGTCGATGACTTTGAAGCGTATGCCATTACCGGTCCGAATGATGAGCCTGGCTTTATACAGAGTTCAGATCTCGCACTGCTCGATTATGAATACGGCGATGAAACAGTATTTACAGAAGTTGAAGGTGAATATGAAACCATTAAAGTGTTTTATTCCTATACACTTGAAGATGCTGTGAGGGTCTATGATGAATATACAGATGCCTATTTGCCTTTTTTCAGCGACGGTTCACATCATGACGATGATATTAATGAGCTCTATATAGACGTTATATTCCCTTCAGCGGTTTCACCGGATGATTATACCGCTCTTTTCGCTGACAATAAGGGTGAGATTACGCAGCAGGATGAGGTTGGTGTACGTTTTTATACCCCGTCCTCACCGATGTACACGAATTCTGAGGTGCACGTGCTGTTTCCTTCAGACGTGATGACTGAAGCTGAAACAGTGCCTGCTCCTATGTCAAAAGAAGAGCTGATCGCACAGCAGGAAGCAAAGTACGATGAAGCGGATGAACGTTTTGACACACAGGCTGCGATCGGAGAAGGAATCAAATGGTTCAACATTTTGATGATCATTGCGATCCTCACTTCTGTCGTGCTGATGTTTGTGATGAAAAATCGTGCATCCGGTCACGCTGAGAATGTGATGAATTACAGCCCGCTGACGATTTTGTTCATGCAGCACGAACAGCCCGCGCAATACGAAAGCCTTCTTGCAGCGCTTTATACGTTAAAGGAAAAAGGGGCACTGACTTCACAGATCAGCGGAGATACGATCGCTTTTCAAAAGAGTGGTCTGTCTGTGTCACTAACACAAAGTGAACAGTTCCTGATTGATGAGCTCTTTAGGCATCATCATGAGGTTAAGCTCAATCCACCCCTTGTATCGGAGTTCTCATCTAATGGCTATAAAAAGTGGGCGAAGCTTGCCAGGAAAGAGTTCAATGACCAATTTAAGTTGAAAAAAAGACCGCTCCTTGTACTGAGAATACTAATGGTCCTGATGTTTGTGCTGCTTGCTGTGACGCATTCATTCGAAGGTGATAACTGGTTTATTGTTTTTGGGTTTCTGGCGTTCCCTGTTCTCCTGTTTGCACTCACCTTTAAGTTTACCTATAACAAATGGCTTTGGGGCATTGCGATTGTGTTTAATATTTTTATTGGCATTGGACTGACGTCTCCCGGGATCGACCTGGTATTCCTGACATATGGCATCTGCCTGATCGTGCTATTCTTTTTGATTAAGCCGCTCTCATTTAATGTTAAAGAAAAAGAGCTGATGGGCAGTATCTCATCATTCAGATTAATGGTCGCATCAGAAGAATCCTTTTCTATTAATAAAGAAGCTTTGGATCCGTGGATGATCCGGGCAATTGAAATGCCGGTAATCGGGATCAATTTGAAAACGTATATCCCGGCGGATCAGCAGCTTGAAGCGTCACCACTGAGTTATTTTGTCGCAAAGGGTGTACATCCGTATGAGTTGATGATTGATAGAGCTTGATTGGTGAAAGGCATGCGCTTGGCGTGTGCCTTTTTTGTTTGGTGGCGGGGGCAGGGGGCTGGGCTCGGGCGCCGGGTGTCTTTTCCATCAGGTTCTGCATTAATTCCTTCAGCGAAGGACTTAATTCCATCAATATGAAAATAATTCCATCAATCCTGATTTTATTCCATCAGCCTGGAGCCGGTCCCAGTGATTTCCTTCAGCCAGGATCGTAATTCCTTCAGCTCTTCCGTCATTCCATCAACCTGAGACTCTTTTCCTTCAGCCCAAGCCAGCCTCAGCCAAGCCCTCAAACCCACGCCAGCCCTCACTCGCCAAAACAAAAAGGAATACCCCGCCCATTAGCAGAGTATTCCTCTCAAACACACAATATTAAGCTTTTACACCCATCTCATTTTCAACAACCTCTGCAATGCGATTCACATACTCTTCGCAAAGCTCTTTTGTCGGTGCTTCTGCCATGACGCGTACAAGCGGCTCAGTACCGGATGGTCTTACAAGAATACGGCCGTTGCCGTTCATCTCTTTTTCCACCTGCTCAATGATCGCTTTTACTTCTGCGTTATCTGTGACGCCATGCTTATCACTGACGCGGATGTTGACTAGCTTCTGCGGGAAGATCTCCATCTCAGCAGCCAGCTCTGACAGCTTCTTGCCAGTGAGCTTCATGATATTCACAAGCTGAAGACCTGTCAACAGGCCGTCACCTGTCGTGTTGTAATCAAGGAAGATAATGTGGCCGGACTGCTCACCGCCAAGCGTGTAGCTGCCTTTTTTCATTTCTTCTACAACATAACGGTCACCGACAGCTGTCTGGATGCTCTGGATTCCTGCTTCTTCAAGTCCTTTATGGAAGCCAAGGTTACTCATGACAGTTGAGACAACTGTGTTCTGCTTCAGGCGTGATTCGCTCTTTAAGTGCTTTGCACAGATGAACATAATCTGATCGCCGTCTACAACTTGTCCATTTTCATCCACTGCAATGATGCGGTCGCCATCGCCGTCGAATGCAAGGCCAACATCTGCCCCTTTTTCTTTTACAAAGCCTGCAAGTGTTTCAGGGTGTGTGGACCCTACGCCTTCGTTGATATTCAGACCGTTCGGTGATGCACCCATTGTTGAAAGGTCTGCATCCAGATCTGCAAACAGGTGTGTAGCAAGTGCAGACGTTGCACCATGCGCACAGTCCAGTGCTACATGAATACCGCTGAAGTCCTCATCAGCAGACTGCTTCAGATACTGAAGGTACTTCTGTCCGCCTTCAAAGTAATCTGTCACAATGCCAAGGTTCTCACCAGTCGGGCGAGGTGTGTTGTCAGTTTCAGCATCGATCAGTGCTTCTATTTCAGCTTCCTGCTCATCTGTCAGCTTAAAGCCGTCAGGACCAAAAAACTTGATTCCGTTATCAGGCACCGGGTTGTGTGAAGCTGAGATCATCACGCCAGCCTGTGCACCCATTGCTTTTGTCAGAAATGCTACACCAGGTGTTGAAATGACACCAAGACGCATCACTTCTGCACCAATTGATAAAAGACCTGCCACAAGAGCACCTTCAAGCATATGACCTGAAATTCTTGTATCACGTCCAATTAACACTTTCGGGCGTGTTGTTTCTTTTGTCAGCACGTATCCTCCGAAGCGTCCAAGCTTAAATGCCATTTCCGGCGTAAGCTCAGCGTTTGCTACTCCGCGGACCCCGTCCGTTCCAAAATATTTACCCATGATAAACATCGCTCCTTCTTATAAACGGCCCCTCCCAGGGCTTATGCAGCTGCCAGTGAAAATGTCACACTGGTCTGCGATAAAATATATGTCACATTGGAAGGTCCATCGATCTGAACTTCCATCTCATGTTCGCCTTCTTCTAACCCTTCAGCATCTACAAACAATGAAACGTCGTCTTCTGACAACTCTTCAAGCGCTTCCGGTTCTCCGGTTACGCGTAAGTTAAGCTCCCCGCTGGCAGGGCTTATAAAAGTTGCCTGCAGTTCATCGCCTATATTTCTCATTTCAACAGGAAGAGCCGACAATGTCAGCTCTTCCGTTGAATCAATATTATCTTCGTTAGAGGCCGTATCCTCAGCCGGTTCCTCTTCTCCAGTATCCTCAGGCGTTTCAGCTGAAGCCTCTGCATCTTCAGCCGGAACTTCTCCTGAAGCTTCTGTCAGGGAAATGACGCCGGAAACCATCTCACTCGACAGGCTCGTCACACCCTCAGGTACCGGAATTGGGACTTCCACCCGAGAACCGTCGCTCGATACACCCGAAAGATCAAATGGTACTTCAATTTCATTGATATTGTCAATCGTGTCTCCAGGCCCATAGATCGTAACCGTGTCTTCTGCCAGCTCAATTGATTCAAACTGAAGCCCTTCAGCAGGCGTCCCGGATGGTGTTGCCACCAGTGCCACTTCTTTACTTGGCTGTGTGACACTGACCGTTAAATCGACTGTCTGCGGTTCTACTGTCACAGGCAGCTTATCAAGTGATCCATTCAGTACCTGAACGGTTGACTCAATCGTCTGCTCGTCCTCTACCGGTTCATCCGTATCAACTGATGCCCTGACATATCTGATTGATTCAATAACACTTCTTGCTCCTGTCACCATGACTGTTTCAGGATCAGCTGTAATACCAGCAAGCTCATAACCATCAGGAATAATTGACTGATTAAACTCTGCATCTACTGCAAACTCCTCTGTCACACGTTCATCAATTGTGACAGTTGCAACAGATGGAGAGATAGTAACCGTTAACTCTGATGAAAAACCTTCAGGCTGCAGCGGCACTTCATGTGTGCCCAGTTCCAGGTCTGCAAGGTTTAAGAACACACGAAAATCTCTCACTGCCTCTGCTCTCGTCACATACTGGGCAGGACCTTGAATTGTCACGTCTACCGTGCTCGGTACACCTGTTACAACAAACTCCTCATCATTGTACATCGTATCGACCGGAACACTCTCAATCACTTCTACATCACTTTGCGAGTTAACCGACGTGTTTGTACCTTCTTCTTCAGTATTCACTGTATAAAACATCAGGAGCGCGATGAGTAAGGCAAAACCTCTCAGGAACCATCGGCTTTCAAGGAATTTATCCATTCTTCTTTTTCCCCCTCCAGTTCCATCGCGTTGAAGAGGTAACATTTTCTTTTTCACCAAACCATTCACGGCGGATAATCTTACTGAATTCATCCAGCTCCAGATCCCGCTGAAGCTCTCCGTTGGTTGTGACAGAAATTGCACCAGTCTCTTCTGAAACCACGACTGTAATACTGTCGGTTACTTCGCTGACACCAAGCGCTGCCCGGTGACGTGTACCAAGCTCTTTTGAGATAAACGGACTCTCTGAAAGCGGCAGATAACACGCAGCCGCTGCAATACGGTTTTTCTGAATAATTACCGCACCATCATGAAGCGGTGTATTAGGAATAAATAAATTAATTAATAGCTCAGAAGTAAGGTTCGAATCCATCGGGATCCCAGTTTCAATATAGTCTCCCATCCCTGTCTCACGTTCAAATGTAATCAGGGCACCGATCCGTCGCTTTGCCATGTAGCTGACTGACTTTGTCACAGCTTCTACAAGGCGGTTTCGTTCTTCTTCTTCCTGAAGGTTTCCTCTGGCAAATAATTTTCCTCGTCCCAGCTGCTCAAGTGCGCGTCGCAGCTCAGGCTGGAAGATAATCATAACGCCCAGAACCCCCCAGTACATCACTTGCTCCATAATCCAGGCCAGTGTATTAAAACCGAGTAATTCACTCAGCACACGGACCACAACAATAACAAAAATTCCTTTTAACAGCTGTACAGCCTTCGTTCCTCTGATCACCGTGATCAGCTTATAAAAAACAAACCACACGAGGAGTATGTCAACTGCGTGAACAGCAAAATCTAACACCGTTAAATCTGAAAACTGGTCGGCAAACGGCATGTGACTTCCTCCATTTATCTATTTAAATAATCATTTATATACATAGCAATTAAACCATCTCATTATAACACAACCAGACTGAAGAAGTCTTATTATGGATGATTGAAATCAATATTTAACTGTTGTTACAAAGCATGCAAATAAGGTAAGATTTCGTCATTATTCAGTACTGCACATGCACGCCCGTTCTTTTTCGCCTGATAGAGACGCTGATCCGCAAGTTCAATCACCCGCTCTGTTTCTGCAGCCTCTTCGCTGACGGCATGTCCAAAACTCAAGCTCAGCCGCCAGTCTTTATGCGCTAACTCGATTTGCTCAAGTTCATTTCTCAGCTCATAAAGGAAATCTTCGACATAAAAATCTTTCCCGGGAAATAAAAAGACAAATTCCTCTCCTCCATAGCGGAATGCCATTCCATTGTGCGCATATGACAATTTTTTTAGCACAGGGCCAAGCGAAGCCAGTACCTGGTCACCAAAGAGATGGCCATACTGATCATTTGCTACCTTGAAGAAATCAATATCCCCAATGAGCAGATGATAATCCTCGCCACTCTGATGGACCACTTTCATTTCCTCTCTGAAATAACGGACATTATAAAGACCTGTCAGATAATCCTTCTTCAGTTCATCACCGAGCGTTGTCGCCTGGGTGAAATATCTGCGCTCTCGCAGGACCAAAACCGCACTGAATGTGCTCATCACAATCAGTACAAACGTCTGCACCACACCTGTCACGATTGCCTGATCTGTATATCCTGTAGAATAAAAAGGTGCTGACCAGAGTCCGATCACCAGTGCAGAAGTCATCCAGATGGCTCCCCACTCCTTCCAGTGAACCATCGCATGCATTAAAATGACATACATAATTGGTAAAAAGGCACTCTGAATTCCTCCGGTAATCGCAATCAGCCAGATATATGCCACGTAGTCAATCCACACACCACTTCTAAAAATCAATGGAAAATATGCTTGCTTCTTTTCATTGACAGACAGCTGCCATTGTGCAACGACTGTGAACATAAAGAAAAGCAGGATCAGCAGATAAAAGGATTGTCCGGTATACCCAATCCGCTCATGTAAGAATGGAATCCAGTAAGTAATCGATACTCCCACAAGAAAAATCCACCGCAAATAAGAAAAGATTTGTTCAGTTTTAATATTTTTCAAGCGTACAAGTCCTCCTTTCAACATAATTTTATCCTGCAATATGATTATTTTTACCTATATATTGTTATTATGACTTTTCAAACAAATGAATTCAACCGTATCATTATCATATAGGATTAGAGGTTATAATAACAGAATTTTCTGTTATTTAAAGGTAAGATCTTCACGAATTTTTCTGACAGCATCCGTCAGGTTCTCTGTCAGAAAACTTTTCACACAAAAACGCCGGCAGTCATTTGATCTGCCGGCGTTTCTTCAGTTATTCATTATCATTACTGGTAAAGCTGCCAAGTTCTTTTGCTGCAGACTTGATGGAATACCAGAGCCATTCGAAGGCCTGATCAATTTCTTCAATCTCGCCCGTCACACCGCCCGCACCGGCCATGAATTGTTGGCCATTGACGACGGTCACATTTCCTTCCACCGTGCCTTCAATGCGAAGGTCACCATTGCGGACTGTGAGATCTCCCTGTACAGTTTCGCCCTCAGGGACCACCACAGTGTTTCCTTCCACAACGACCTGGTCACTTTGTGTAAAGGATAGCTCATCCCCGCCATTCCAGCTCGTCATCAGGCTACCACTCATCAAAATGAGAAATACAGCAGCTGCTGCAAGCAGCGGGTGGCGGTTGAACCAGCGATTCATCCCCGCCTTTTTCTTTTCTTTCGGCAGTTTCGCCATCACATTCTGAGTAAAGTTACCTGGTGCCTGTATATGTGAAGTGCTCTGTACGAGCGCAACTGTCTTTTTCAATTCATGAAAATGAGTTTTGCACGCTTCACAGGACTGAAGGTGCGTCTTTAACTCCTTTTCGTGTTCTGGTGAAATCTCTTCATCTAAATAATCATGCATCATCATTACGATGTTTTCAGGACAAGTGTTCACTGTACTCACCCTCTCCTATATTGATCTTAATTGCTTTCTGAGCGCTTCTCTGCCTCTGTGAATTCTCGTCTTGACTGTTCCGATCGGCAGCTCAAGAATTTCACTGATTTCTTTCAGAGAAAGCTCCTCTATATATTTTAATACGATAACAGAACGATATTTGTCAGGTAATCTGGAAATTTCTTTTTGAATCGATTCCTGGAGTTCCATCGACTCCACTTCTTCTTCAGGAAGTGGTTCGTCTGTTTCCACCTGAGAGTACATCGTCAGGCCATCTGTTCCCGAGACTTCAGCATCAAGATAATAATCTGGCTTTTTCTTTCGGATCCGGTCAATACACAGGTTCGTCGCAATACGGAAAAGCCACGTTGAAAACTTCCGGTCAATATCAAACGTGTGAATATTCGTATACGCTCTGATAAAAGCCTCCTGTGCAATATCCTCTGCTTCGTGGCGGTTACCAAGCATTCTGAAGCAGACGTGGTAGACTCTGTCTTTAAACAGCTCCACAATCTCACCGAACGCATCCTGATCTCCCTTCCGCACCTGCTGTATTCGCTTTTTCACTATGGATTCCATCAATTTAACCTCCGCTCTATGCGGCTCTAACCTATTTACGTAAGAAACGCGCAAAAGGTTTCACGCTTTTTTATTTTTATTTCAAGATTTTTTATGTAACGATATTTGTCGAATTGTTTTATAAACACGCATTTCTATTGTACTACTAAATCTAGTACAGTGTCATCCAGTTATTGCAAAAATGTTAGAAATTATTGGAATACTGGGGAGAGGTATTTTGGGGTGGTTGGTTCAGGAGATTAAGGCTGGCGTTCCGGAAATTTTGACCGGTGTTCAGGAAATTACTCGAATTGTTCATGAAATTTTAGTGGTCGTTCAGGAGATTTTGACAGTGGTTCCGGAAATCATGTAAATTGAACTGCACTCTAACAAAGAAAAAACCGTCTGTAGCATTTCTACAGACGGCCAACTTTATTATAGAAGCTTCTCGCCAAACAGCGAGCCAGCCAGCGCAACTGCCACAGTTGCAGTCTTATTTTTCTCATCCAGAATCGGATTAACCTCAACAAACTCAGCAGACGTCAGAATATCCGCTTCAGCAAGCATCTCCATCGCAAGGTGACTCTCACGATAGCTGATTCCGCCAATGACAGGTGTTCCAACTCCCGGCGCGTCATTTGGATCCAGCCCATCAAGATCAAGTGACAGGTGCACACCATCTGTACGGCCTTTCAGATACTCAATTGACTCTTCCATCACTTTTGTCATACCCATGCGGTCCACTTCATGCATCGTGTACACACGGATACCTTTTTCCTTAATTAGCACTCTTTCACCTTCATCAAGGGAACGCGCACCAATAATGACGATATTTTCAGGCTTCACTTTTGGCGTATAGTCATGAATATTTACAAGATCTTCATGACCAATACCCAGACTGACTGCAAGCGGCATACCATGGATATTGCCTGACGGAGACGTGTCACCAGTATTCAGGTCACCGTGCGCGTCGTACCAAATTACACCAAGGTTTTCATAGCTGCTGCTGATCCCTGCAAGTGACCCGATTGCTATACTATGATCTCCACCTAAAATCAGCGGGAAATCGCCATCTGTTTTCACTTTTTTCACCTGATCTGCAAGTGCAGTGCTGCCTTTTACAACAGCATCAAGATTACGAAGGTTTGTATCTGCTGTATGTACACGCTCAGGCTGGTCAATCTGGATATCACCAAGGTCAGTCACTGAGTGTCCAACTGCCTCAAGACGTTCAAGCAGACCGGCATAACGGATTGCACTTGGTCCCATATCTACTCCACGGCGCATCTGCCCTAAATCCATCGGCACGCCAATCACTGAAATGTTCTTTTTCTTCATCTCTTTATACCCCCTGTTAAAAGTCTCACTCCACCATTGTAACGCTTTCATTTCAAGTGGTTCAACCGTGCAGGAAGATGTATGATTATACATCTGTAATTGATATCCATCTCTGGAACGATATTATTCCAGAAATCTCTTTTTCGTGATTCAGGTTTTTCCCTTCTATATAAATAGCAGCGTCAAAAAACCCTTCCCGTTCATGTCAGAACGAAAAGGGTTTTAGCGTCTATTTCACAACCATCACAGGCGCATCAATATGCTTCACAAGCTTATGACTGACGCTGCCAAGCACCATCGTCTGGAACTTATTGCGTCCCCGGCTGCCAACCAGCACAAGGTCATAGTCATTGCTGTTGGCGTGATCAATCAGCATTTCCTCAGGGTCACCGTGCTCAATAATCAGGTTCGCCTTGATACCTTCTGCTTTAACCAGATTCACGCTTTCCTGCAGTTTTTTCTCCCGTTTGTAGCTTGCAGTATCTGAATCTCCGTATTGCAGTACATCTGATTTAGATGTTTCTCCATCCACTACATACATCAGTGTGATGACTGATTCTTCATCTTTTCTCGCGAGGTCAATGGCTTTCTTTAGAGCTCTTTTAGCGTGTTCTGAGCCATCCGTTGCGACTAAAAGCTTTTTCATTTCTCTTCTCCTTTCTGACAAACCGCAATTCCAAATTGATAATTCATTCCTTCTCTAAAAGGTTCAACCAGCACACCTGACTGATAGTAAAATGTCTTTTTATCATAAGCGTACCCGTCAAATAATGAAGTAAACTCAGCCTTAGTAATCTGATGGGTATGAAAAGGCTCCGATGAAGGCTTTCCTCTTCCTTCCCCAAATGGAGTAGACATCACTAAGGTCCCTCCAGGCTTAAGCATCTCATACATGTTCTTTAAAAATACTTCTTCTTCTGCAATATGTTCATACGTTTCAAAAGAAAGAATGCAATCAAACGTACCAAGCTTTTCCGGAAGCATGTGATCAACAGCGTTATGACATTCATAAGAAATCATAGGATGATGATACCTTCCGCGCGCATACGTAATCGCTTCCTGAGAAAAATCAACTGCTGTCATACTGGTAATCTTACGCTTTGACTGCTTAGCTGCCATGACACTCCCGTACCCTGAACCACAAGCCAGATCCAGCACACGTCCTTTCACATACGGAAAGGCAAACTGATATCTCGCCATGTGCTCAAGCAGCATCAGGTTTGAAGGCTTCATCTCATCAGGGATGATCCTCTCACCCGTATCTTCTAATTTCATATGTCGTCAACGCCTCTCATAATAGGCCGTGTTCCCCGACCTTTAATACCATCATACAATTTAAAATCCACTAAAAAAAGCTTCCCAGCGATGTCATAATCGCTGAGAAGCTTTGTGAGTGAGCCATGAAGGACTCGAACCTTCGACCCTCTGATTAAAAGTCAGATGCTCTACCAACTGAGCTAATGGCTCGTATGGCTGGGCTAGCTGGATTCGAACCAACGCATGACGGAGTCAAAGTCCGTTGCCTTACCGCTTGGCTATAGCCCAACGCTTACAGGTAATATACCCTGAAAAAACGAAAAGACACCTCAAAAGCATGTCCTTTTTTAAAAAATGGTGGAGGGGGGCAGATTCGAACTGCCGAACCCGAAGGAGCGGATTTACAGTCCGCCGCGTTTAGCCACTTCGCTACCCCTCCATATGAAGTTGAAAACTGGTGCCGGCAAGAGGACTTGAACCCCCAACCTACTGATTACAAGTCAGTTGCTCTACCAGTTGAGCTACACCGGCAAAAATGGTGGAGAATGACGGGCTCGAACCGCCGACCCTCTGCTTGTAAGGCAGATGCTCTCCCAGCTGAGCTAATTCTCCAGGGAATGTTTTTAGATGGTGACCCGTACGGGATTCGAACCCGTGTTACCGCCGTGAAAGGGCGGTGTCTTAACCACTTGACCAACGGGCCTCTGTGGAGCTTCCAACAGGATTTGAACCTGCGACCTCTTCCTTACCATGGAAGTGCTCTACCTGCTGAGCTATGGAAGCAGAAAAATGGCTCCACAGGTAGGACTCGAACCTACGACCGATCGGTTAACAGCCGATTGCTCTACCACTGAGCTACTGTGGAACAATGCCTAGCGACGTCCTACTCTCACAGGGGGAAACCCCCAACTACCATCGGCGCTGAAGAGCTTAACTTCCGTGTTCGGCATGGGAACGGGTGTGACCTCTTCGCTGTCATCACTAGAC
>NZ_JXRQ01000006.1 GCF_000829445.1 Jeotgalibacillus alimentarius | reverse complement strand
GCTCCCCGAAGCATATCGGTGTTCGTACCGTCCTTCATCGGCTCCTAGTGCCAAGGCATCCACCGTGCGCCCTTATTAACTTAACCTAGTTAAAAAGGTCTTTCTTAAAAAGTTTTCATTAGAAAACCCTAAGATGGCGATTCTCGGTTTATCTTTCTTACTTTGATGTCGTTATCCAGTTTTCAAGGAACGAGTTCCATACAAAAGTTTCCGAGTTTTCTTTCTCACTCGAAAGAGTATGTTGGTGGAGCCTAGCGGGATCGAACCGCTGACCTCCTGCGTGCAAGGCAGGCGCTCTCCCAGCTGAGCTAAGGCCCCATAGACGGGTATAAATTTGAAAATGGTGGGCCTAAGTGGACTCGAACCACCGACCTCACGCTTATCAGGCGTGCGCTCTAACCAGCTGAGCTATAGGCCCCTCTTGAAGGTTAAACCTTCAAAACTAAACAACCAAACAGTCAACCTGTGTTGCGCCTACCCTGTAAAGGGTGGTCACAATATCCTTAGAAAGGAGGTGATCCAGCCGCACCTTCCGATACGGCTACCTTGTTACGACTTCACCCCAATCATCTGTCCCACCTTAGGCGGCTGGCTCC
>NZ_JXRQ01000005.1:0-80000 GCF_000829445.1 Jeotgalibacillus alimentarius | reverse complement strand
TATAAAGGTGAAAGCGGCAGTGCATTGACGTTTAATATTACGATTGGTGATGAATCTGTCAGGTGGCTGCTTGAGACACTTGAGGAAAAAAAGATTGAAAAGGTGGCTTTTTTTCTTGATCCCGCGTGGGTGGACCGCCATCCTGATCTTGCAGAGATGATAGCGGAGGCGAATGTTGATGTTGGTATTTATGATCTGCATCCTTCCCGTTATGACAAGATGACTAAAAAAGAAATGGACGATCATATTTCTTCATTAACGTCTTATTTTCAAGAGCATGAACTGGACCCCCGTTATTATAGAACAAAGGGTGACCTCCCTTCTGTGGAGGTTGTGAAGAGATTGAGGGAGCAGGAATTGCTGGTGGTGGATTTCATGATAGATGATGACATGCTTATAAGAGGCGACCAAAAAGTTGATGGTGCTGTGATTGCGCTGGATGTAGTCAATAACCTGAAGGCGATGGAGGAGAGATGGGCAAAATGGGAGCAGGCGCTCTCTGCATCTTCTGACGTGAAATATGTCTCTATACTGGAATTGCTTGCTTCTTCAGATAGTAAAATTAAACTTCTGGAATAACAAACTAGTCCTTTTACCCGGTACCAAACTTTTTTAAACTAAAAAGTGATCCAAATGAAGTTCTTTTTCGTTAGCTGTGCAGAGAATTGTTTTAATGGCGTTGGTCTAGTACGCTTAACGTACAAACGTCATATTAAAGGAGTATGCTATGTCGCAGCAATTACCGGATATTGATTTGTATCAGAAAGTTGTGCACGAGCAGGATGCTCAGGCTTTGCGTCATCTGTATCAGAAATATGAAAAGCTTATTTATTCTTTTTCTTATAAAATGACGCAGGATCAGGAAGTTGCTGAAGAGGCAATTCAGGAAGTGTTTCTTAAGCTTTGGAAGAAGCATGCACCTTATGATGAGTCTAAGGGGAAATTTTCTTCATGGCTGTTAACCATGACCCGGAATACTTGTCTTGATGCACTGCGCAAACGAAACCGCCATGAGACGGTTGAGTATATTGAGAAAGACACGCTGCGGGTGACTGAGGAAACCCCTGCGGATATTTTAGAATGGAAAGAGAAAGGTTCAGCTATACAGGAATGTATCAGTGCGCTGAAAGATGAACAGCAGAATATTGTGCAGCTGTTTTATTTTCACGGGTATACTCAGCAGGCGATCTCTAAGGAAACCGATACGCCGCTTGGGACGATTAAGGGACGAATCCGTCTGGCACTGAAACACCTGAAGGCTTGTCTCAAAGGGAAAGGAGGAGATGAGGAATGACTCAGCAGTGTGATCGCGTGCTCGATTACTATAATGGCCATTTAAATGAGATTGAAAAAGCAGCTTTTGAAAAGCATCTATCTGAGTGTGATGATTGTCAGGAGATCCTTGCAGATCTTCACTCACTTGAAGACACGCTCCCTTATGCTGCCGAACCGGTTGAGCCGCCTGAAGGATTGGAAGATCGGGTTTTTGCCCGGATTGAGGCTGAAGATCATCCTCATTCTGCTAAAGCTGCCCCTCTCCGCCCTGCTAAAAAGAAGAGACAGTGGATGATGCCATCTGTTGCAGCGCTGCTTGCTGTATCACTGTTTGGAAATGCGTATTTATTTACCCAACTTTCAGATGATGCTGATATTGTGGAGCAGGCGACGATTGATCAGGTGCTTCAGTATGCTGAGCTTGCACCAAGTGCGGGAGATGCAAGCGGAACCGCGAGTATTATTGAACAGGGCAGTGAAAAGCGTCTTGTTGTACAGGCTTCTAACCTGACTGCCTTATCTCAGGAGGAAGTGTACCAGGTCTGGCTGCTGCAGGATGGCCAGCCGGAACGCGCAGGAACTTTTGTTATTGATAATGAAGGAAGAGGTTCTGTGATCTTTACGCTGAATGAAGAATATGCGGAACGGGACTGGGATACAGTAGCTGTCTCACTTGAACCGGATGCAAATAGTGAAACGCCTCAGGGTGAGATTGTTTTAGCTTCAGAAATTTAACTATTTACGCAAGAGGAGCACCAGGTTGGTTATTTAAACCATCTGGTGCTTTTTTATGAGCAAATGACTACAGGCGTTCTTCCCCGTTTGAGATTTTTTAAAAACCTCCCCCTTTCGAAAACCCTATTACATCAACATTCTTGAGAGAATGTGCAATTATTTTTAAAAAAGTTTTTAAAAAAGTGATCCAAAATTGATCTCTCTTCGTTAGCTGTTTGAAATCAAATTACAAAACACAAAGGAGAGATTTAACCATGAAACTGAAGAAGAGTATGTTAGTTGTACCAATGAGTATGATGTTACTAATGCCAACGGCCGCACTTGCAGACGATCACGGCAAAGTAGAATCCGGCATGGAAATGGGCACTGCCACACCAGCTGCTGAACTGCGTATTACACTGGATACCGCTTTAACTGAGCATGCGTTTCTTGCAATTGAAGCAATGCGTAAAGGCGTTGACGGTGCTGAAGATTTTGATCAGGCCGCTGCTGCACTGACAGCTAATTCAGATGACATTGCTGCTGCTGTATCATCTGTATACGGCGAGGAAAATGGCGCTGCATTTCTTGAGATCTGGAACTCTCATATTGGTTATTTCGTTGATTATGTGACGGCTACAGCAGAAGGAAATCAGGAAGGTATTGACCAGGCACTTGCTGAATTAGAAGAGTATAAAGTTGAGCAGGCTGCATTCTTTGCAACTGCTACTGAGGACCGCCTCCCTGCTGCTGCGCTTGAAGAAGGACTTCAAATGCACATTGATCAATTACTGATGGCATTTGACGCTTATGCAGAAGGAGATTTTGAGACGGCTTATACAAGTGAGCGTGAAGCCATTCATCATATGAGTATGTTTGCTGAACAGCTATCAGTGGCAATCGCTGACCAGTTCCCGGATCAGTTCGAAGGGACAAACCCTGATACACCGGCTATTGACTTACGCGCACAACTAAATTATGTATTTACTGAGCATGCAGGTCTTGCGGCTATGGCTATGCAGGATGGCGCTGACGGAGCGGAAAGCTTTGATCAGGCCGCTGGTGCTTTGACTGCTAACGCCGATGACCTGTCAGCAGCTGTCGCATCTGTCTATGGTGAAGATGCAGGTGCTCAGTTCTCTGAGATCTGGAACTCACATATTGGATATTTTGTCGATTATATTGTAGCAACTGGTGAAGGAGATACTGAAGGTCAGGAAGCTGCAAAAGCAGAGCTTGACGGTTATATCGTTGAACAGGCTGCCTTCTTAGATACAGCAACAGAAGGACGTACGCCAGCTGCAGATCTTGAAACAGGATTAACAGCACATGTTGATCAATTACTGACTGCATTTGACTCTTACGTTTCAGGTGACTATGATACTGCCTACAATTCAATTCGTGAGTCTTGGGCACATATGACAATGCCGGCTGCAGGACTGTCAGCAGCAATCACAGACCAGTTCCCTGAGCAGTTCGGCCATGAAATGCCTGAAGAAATGCCAAACACAGGTATGGGTGGAGCAGCGGATGAAAACGGCTTTCCGATCGGATATCTGATCGCCCTACTGTTTGTGATGCTTGGTGGTTCAGCAATTGCTGTGAGAAAATTTGCATCTGATAACAAATAATGTCGAATGAAGGAAGAGCGGCGCTAATACAGCCCGCTCTTTTTTTGATTTCTAAAAGTAATGAGTTTTCAGGGTTGGTAATTGGATCATCTTTCATATTATATCTATCATCTTTGGCGCTTTTCGGTACAGCTTTTGAATTATTCGCCCAGCGGCTGCTTCAGACTGTACAATTACGACAACCCTTCAAAGATTCACTCACCTCTGGAAGTAATTCCATCACCTTTTATTTTTTCAAGCCTCCCCCGCCCCTAACAAAAAAAGCACGCCCGCAGGCATGCTTTTACTTCGCTTTCGCTTCTTGTTCTCGGGCAGCTTTACGTGCCAGTCGTGCTTCACGGTCTTTTTTGGAACGCTCATTATATTTAGGTAAGGCAAGCATTTGATAAGCGTTGGTTGCGATCAGTGTGAACATGATCGTGATTAGCCAGTAGTTTTCATTACTTCTCAGTACCGGCAGCCATTCAAGTGTTGTGACAACGACCATAAAGAATAGCGTTGACGGGAAAATCATCTTGTTCTTCGCCTGCTTCGCCTTTAGAAGTGAAACAATCACCCCGACTACGAGTAAAAATGCTGCAAGTGAGAAGTACGGCACCAGCGAATCTCCCTCATCTGCAAACGCCTCGAATCGGAAATATACTAAGTCAAACAGCACAAATGCAACAAGCACCATCTGCACCCAGTTCCACAGTTTTAATGAACGGAAAATGCTGAGTCCGAACTGATGAATGGTCAGGTAGGCAAAGTACCCCATCTGACTTAACACGCTGAATGTCATTCCGACTCCAATCATCCAAACGATGACTGATAAAATCTCTATACTATCTTCACCCGCGAACTGAGTGGATAACTCACTCCAGCGGACTGTTATGCCTACGATCCCTGTGGTGACCCCGCCGACGAGCAGTGTCATCATAAAGAAACGGATCCAATTTCGTATGGTCACGTCTATATCCTCCACATCTGTAAATACACATTCTCATTCGATTGTACCAGTCGTCATGTGAAAAATCCATGACTGCTATGTGAACGTGTATATTTCAGCCTTTTACGCAAAAGCTATGAAAAATGCCTGTACGGGAGGTGTCGAGATGAAGAAGGAATTGATGGTGGGTTCTGCGCTGGTGCTGCTTTTAACCGGGTGCGCGGAAGAAAAGACTAGCTATGAGGAAACGAAGCAGATGGTGACAGACCTGCTAAAGACCGATGATGGAAAAAAAGCAGTGAAAGAACTGCTTTCTGATGAAGAAATCAAAAAAGAACTTGTCATTGACCAGCCGATTGTTAAAGAATCAATCCAGACCACCCTTTTATCAAAAGAAGGTCAGGACTTCTGGAAAAAAACGTTCGCAGACCCGGAGTTTGCAGAAACGCTTGCGAAAAGTATGAAAACCGAGCATGAACAGCTGTTAAAAGATTTAATGAAGGACCCTGAATACCAAAGTATGATTCTGACCATTATGCAGGACCCCGCCATGCATGAGCAGACGATGTCTGTCCTGAACAGCCAGGCTTATAAGGAAGAAACGAAAAAGCTGATGCTTGAAATGATGGAGAGTCCACTCGTCAAAAAAGAAATGCAGGATCTGCTGCTTGATGCAGCGAAGGAAATGGGTGAAGAAGGCGCGCAGCAGCAGTCTGGAGGCAGTGAAGACGGTGGTGGCGAAGGTGGAAGCGATGGTGGCGGCAGCGGCGGTAGTAGTGGCAGTAGTGAAAGTGAGAGCGGTGGCGGAATGGGGCAATGATTTGTCTATTGTAAAGCACCCCTGAATGTAAGAGGTGCTTTTTCTCCATGGATTTGGGAATCGTAAGTCTTTTCTATAACCAATTGTTTTACGTTCTATCCTTTCTTTCCCGATTGGATAGATTTCTTCTATCTGATCCTCCCATTTCTGAGCTTTCGGGATATCTTTTGTTGCGAGGAGCACCATATTCTCTCTTTCTCCCTTGAGCAACTCCCGGTAGAACGTCTGGACATTTACGCCAAGTCTGACCCATAGTCCGGCAGCTTTCATTTCTCTCACCCAGCGTTCTAATACAGGCAAATCCCTCGTCATGATCTGAAGCACTTCTACATGGATCAAATCCATTTTAATCGCCATCCTGATCGCATCATCAACCTCTTTTTGAGAGATGACACCTGCCGCTCTAAATGTTTCCATCGTATGATTGAAATACTCCTTATGTTGTTTTACTAATGTATCTAAGCGCTCTATTCTCTCTTTGCCTGCTTCAAGCGCTGGAGATTTGTTCTCTTTCATCAACATTAAAGGTTCTTTGAAAAACACATCTGAAACTCGTGCTCTTTCGGCGGTTGCTTCATGTATATTGATGACCAAACCATTATATTTGGCGAGAATCGGATGGGCCTCTCTTGCTTCGGATTCCGTTTCCTGCTCAGGCGATAGAATCGCAGTCCCGGTTACTGTGCCTTTAAGGTTTGTATAAATGACTTCGTAGTAGTGCCTGCCGTTAATGCTTACAGGGTTGCGGTTTACTTCTATTTTCTCAAGCAATCTTTTATATTGCTTTGCTTTTTTCTCTACTATTTTTGCTTCTGTATCTATCATTGTCATTTTACTCACCTCTCTTACCAAGGCTTCGGCCAGCGCAGGCGCTTACGGTAGTTCTTCTCCATTTTTTCATTGTGCTCCCAGCTCACCTTAAGTTTGTTAGCCATAACCTCTTCTTTCGTACTACCCACTAAAGGCGGCTTAGTTGAAAGATTTTTCTTAGTTACATGAATGTCTTTAATCATATATTCATAAAATCGCTGCGTTTCCCGGTCGAGTTGTTTCCATAGGCCGCTCAATTTCATTCGCTCAACCCAATCCTTGATAACAGGGATATCTCTTGTCATGATCTCCAGCATTTCAAAATGAACTAAGTCTAGGGCCGCTGCAGTCTCCATTACATATTTAAGGTCAGATGCCGTTACGACAAAAGTAGAACGCATCCTTGCTAATGTTTCCTGAAACACTCGTTTATGTTCAAGGTGAAGTTCATATAGGCGGGCTATTTTCTCTTTTCCTTCTTCGAGTTCCGTAGAAGATGATTCCTCCATCATCCTTAATGGCAGCGTAAAATATTTGTCAGGTACATTCGCCCGTTCAATCCCCCCATCATAAAAAGATAGAATGAGAGCGTTATAAACTGAGAGTGTGAAATGGATATCATGGACCTCAGATTCCACTTCTTCTTTAGGCGATATAATCGCACCGCCCTTTGTTTCACCCTGGCGATTCATATACACGATTTGATAATAGTTTTTACCATTAATCGCTACAGGGTTGCGATTAACTGCAACCTTTTCAAAAAGCTTCTTATATTTTTTTGCTTTTTTCTCTACAAGTAAAGTTTCTTCTTTTTGAATAGGCAGGATTGAATTCCCCCTATCGCTAATCATTCATTTGATTTCAACCTCAGTACCTTTTACCAGGGCTTCGGCCAGCGCAGTTTTTTGCGGTACCCTTTTTCCATCTCATCATTATGCTTCCAGCTTGCCTTCAGCTTATTGGCTATCATCTCTTCCTTTGTATCACCAACTAACCCAGTTTTCGTCGCCAGGTGCTTTTCCGTCTTATGCTTATCTTTGACCATGTACTCATAAAACTTCTGTGTTTCGCGATCAAGCTGTTTCCAGCCTCCGCTTTTCTTCATTTGCTCTATCCAGTTCTCAATCACAGGAACATCCCGGGTCATGATCAGAAGGATTTCAAAATAGACCAGATCAAGCTCTGCTGCTGTTTTCATCAATGCATGCAAATCGTCTTCTGACACAACAAAAGTAGAGCGGATTTTTGCTAAGGTTTCCTCATACACTCTTTTGTGTTCAAGATGCAGCTCATATAGACGCTCAATTTTCTGCTTTCCTTCTTCTAGTAAAGGAGAGGGTGATTCCTCCATCACTCTGAGCGGTCGGGCAAAAAATGAATCCGATACTTTTGCGCGTGGCGCCCCGCCGGTATAGAAAGATACAATCAGGGCATTATACATTGTCAGTGTATAATGAATTTCACGAACCTCAGCTTCCACCTCTTCTTTAGGTGATAAAATGGCACCACCTTTTACCTCTTCCCTACGATTGATATACACTACCTGATAGTAGTGCTTGCCATTAATTGCGACAGGATTACGATTTACCTCAATTTTTTCAAGGAACTTCTTATGCTTCTTTGCTTTTTTTTCGACAATCTCAATTTCAGTTTGCTGAACAGGTATCATACTTAACCTCCATTCACTCGGATAGATCATATCTTTTTATTGTACAGGAATACAGATTATTTGCCGAACCATCCTGCTACTGTTTTCACTCCGCTGTCAAATGTATTTTGAATACCACTGCCTGCTTTGCTCAGCAATTCTTTAGATGTTTTACCGGGGTTATCCCAAAGGTCCCCAACTGTTTTTGTGATACTCTTCCAATTTGAAGCAATATATTTTGTTGTTTTAGAAGCGATAAAAACACCTGCGCCTATTCCAAGTAATATTGGTGCAGCCGTCTGCCCACCCGGAATTGCAGCAGCCACAAACCCCGCGTTCATAAGTGTCTCCCCTACAGCCGAACCAACCTCAGCACCTGCAGCGATTTTGTCGCTTGATGTTGCAGTTGAAGACAGATCACCATATGCCTGCCACTTCTGAACCGTATCTGCCACACCATAGACAACACCAATTCCTCCGGAGACAGCATTCAGCTTTGTTACAGCCCCAAGGTTTGTTGCTGATTGCAGCACATTTGATCCTTGTTCGAAAACTTGTCCTGTTCTTGCCAGTGAAGCAGCCGCTTCAGTTAGCGTATCACCGGAACGGTAAGCCTTCATTGCCAGTTTGCCTTGATCAATTGCACCTTTGACTGCGAGGGCATCATCCGTAAAGTTGACAAGACCGTTATCCTTAAATCCAAGCTTCAATCCGCCCATTACCGCCGCCTTACGCAGATTCATTGTGTCACTAAAACGAAAATTATCTCCTTTTAGGTAAACAGAAGATACGAGATCAACATTTCCTTTTATAATGCCATTGAAAATGTATTTATTCGCTTCATAACCGAGTGTCGGCGGATCATTCTCATCCACTCCCTGGCTATCTGCAGTGGCACTTGTGATCGTCCCGGGGTTCACCGGAAGGTAAGGAAATAATGAATCCTGCAGATAAGGACCCTGGTTGCTGAATAATGGATCACCACCGGCTGATGGAGCGGGATTCAACAATGGGTTCTGACTAATCACTGGTCCATTCATTGTGCCACCTATGTATGGATTTGTACTGGAACCTGCAGGTGGCATTCCCGGGGTACCACTTATCAGATCACCTGAACCAGCCGGAGAAATTGCCCATGCTGGAATTTTCCATGGCGGACCTTGCCAGGCATCTCGATCAATTTGCAATGGTTCTGATGTATAGCCGCCCTCCAAATCAAAATAGAACTCCCATGATTCACTTGTCCAACTGGTTTCTTCAAAACTCGAACCCTTCCATTTATGACCTTCCCAGGTACTCCCTTCCCAAGTTTGACCGGACCAGGTGTTTCCACTCCATGTATTGCCGGACCACGTATTGCCATTCCATGGGGTCACAGCCAAGCTGTAGGAATAGAAAAACGATTGAGTAACAATAAATAAAATCATTAAGATAGCGGGTATCTTCCGGACTGTTCCTTTCATCCAATTTCTCCTTTCAGCATTTATTTCTCTTAAGTTAACATCTCATTTTCTTCCAATTCGTACAGGCCAAGCCCGTCTTTCCATTTCGCTGTACAAAAAGCAAGCGTCAGAAACATTAGCGGTAGAAAAACGGTATTAACAAAAACATGACTCAGCACGACTGCCAGATAAGAAGTCGTGATATTCAGAACAAATTGTTGTATGACAATGGATAAAATAAATTCACTTATGCCAAAAGAAAAAAGGATCAGAACGATTTTCCAATGATGCTTTTTGAAAATCCGAAAGGCGTCTTTAATCGATTTCCAGACTGATTTTTCATCAATGACAGCGATGATAGACGCACTAAGGAAAATACTCATCAGGATGATCCCCGGGATGACGAACAGAGCGAGTCCAATTGTGATCAGGAAAGCAGCAGCCAGACTGAATAGATAGAAGTGAAAAGCTCTGATGGCAGATTGTAAAAAGGCAAGCCGCGCAGGCTTCTCTTTTCCAATTTCCTCGTAGTACCAGAAATAGGTGAAAGGTACTTGCGCAAAGATCAATAGACTGATCATAAAAAAGCCATTCATAATATCCGCTATACCAAAAACGCTGTTAACCGGCGGCACTGCCAAATACATATAGTTAGCAAAATACAAGTAACCCATTAAGAGCGGAAGCTGCACAAACAAGATAATCAGCAGGATCCGTTCATATTTTTTACTGAAAAATGAAAATGCCGATCTGATTGGCTGATCCATTTAGCACCTCTCCTCACTGTAATGAATAGTTTCTGTTATCAAAGCCTTCGAGTTCTTTTACAAAAGCAAGCTCCGGACCTGCGGATTGTCTTTTAATATTTTCATTAATTCCAGAGAACCAGTCGTTATACTGCGTTACTTCCACATCATGCGCTGCACTTACCACGATCTGTCCATCATTAAAAAAGGTAATTTCTGCTTCATCAAGCGTCCCGCCATTTGCCAAGATTGCATTTTTAGCTGCTTCTCTCATATCAAGCGACCAGCTGAACTCTAACTCTTCTTCAATTTTTTCACGCAGCAGGTCATCTCCAAGCCCTTTTGACAGTTCTTCTGCCATAACCTGATCGAGCGCTTTATTTTGAATTTCATTCAGTGTGTAACCACGCATTTCGCCTGATGAAAGCTCTGAAGTCCGCTCTTCAACCTTCTCTTCAATACTTTTTGGATATGAATCTACTATGCCGACCACTTCAGATTCATATTCTTCAATGACTTCGTCCAGCCGCTCATACAGCACTGCAGTAGCTGCCAGACTTGCCTGCTGTGCTGCGCTGTTTGCCTGTTCTTTAGCGATTAGTGCATTGGAGAAGTTCAGCACAAGCATGATTAAAGCAATTAAAATGACCATCAGTCCTAAAACGAAGATTGTGATGTTACCTCTCTCTTCCTTCAGGTATCGCATCACTTGATCACCTTCCCTGAGGTGTCTGCCGTATAGGAGAAGGAGGGCTTCCCATTTGGAAAGAACTTACCAGGGAGAAAAACAAATGAGATTTCTACTGATACAGCTGCCTGAAACTGGTCTGTTCCTGTAATCGGTGCACCTGAGAACCGCACATGATCTCCGGCTGCATTCACAATTTCTTCTGCTGCGGCTGATGCTTCCGATGTTTCAGCTGTTACTGAGTACACTTTAGCCGCTTCATTTGCAGCTGATTCAGCCAGTATCACCGCATGCGCACCAGCAATGAATTGCCAGGCAATCATAATTGTTAAAAACACCAGCGGGACCATTCCGATAAATTCTATTGTCATTGACCCGCGCTCATCCAGCCGTTCCTTTAGCCATTTTCCCATCTGCTTTCCTCCTTTCCTCCAAAGCCGCTTTCCCACTTGCTCTTTGTAAAACCAAGTGGGAAAACGGGGGCTGCCCGTTTTATTCCGCTTCGTCAGGATAAAGTTCTTCAATCTTCTGTTCCATCTCAGCAAGACCTAAGTCTCGAAATTCATTCATCTCTTCTTCGTATTTCTCTTGTGCAGTGACGATTAAAGAACTCTTATCATAAGAACGCAATTTAAAATCGTTTTTTTGATCCCATGTGATCATGTCACGCTCTTCCATCTCATCAAGTGTTCTGCTTAAAGAAGCTTCCTGCATGACTCTATGATCAAAGAATGTTCCGGCAAAATTAAGGATTTCCCCGCGCGAATTTAAGCTCTCTTTGAGTACATCGTGTTCTGCTGTCCGTTTCCATTCTTTCCAGCGTGCTAAAATCTCTTCAGTTTGGTCAAACTCGGCTGCCAGCTCATCTGAATTATTCACGTTCGTAAAAATTCCCTCTGCTGACTCGGCCACTTCTTTCAGTTGCATTTGGGTTTCAGCATCTGCATTGAAGCCAATGACATTGATGATCGGTGATACATGACTGTTAGCAAATGCTTTTGCCGCCGCTACCGGATCCCCGTCACATGTTTCAATCCCATCACTGACCAGATACACCAAATTGGTATTTTGCTCACCATCCAAGTCAGCAAAGCTTTCCATGGACGATTCCAATGCTCCTGCAACAGGTGTCCAGCCAGCGGGTTCAAATTGATTCAGTGCATCCTGAAAAGCTGATTCGTTATAGGCTTCACGTTCATACACTTCTTCAATGGCTGCACAGGACATCGCTTTATCCGCTTCGTCTCCTGTTCCCTCATGACCATACACACGCAAAGAAACATTGGCCTCTTCAGGCGTTGTTGATAGGAATTCATTAATCTCTTTTTTCGCCTGATCCATTCTGGTCCCGTTTCCTGCTGCAGCTCCCATTGAACCACTGGCATCCAGAATAATTTCGATATTATAGTTTTCTTTAAACTGATATTTCGGATCAGCATCAGGTGACCCTGATAACTGAAATTGCATTTGATCAATTACACCCTTTGGATCCGGAAAATCAAATGCCAATAACGAATATAGATACTTATAATAAGCATCTAACTCTTCTTTGCTCGCCTCTTCAGGCAGGGAAGGGATCTCTTCCATTCTTTCAATCACCTTTTCAAGAACGTCAGCATCCTTATTATCTGAAATCACTCCACCTGTGATCCCCTCAGGCTGTTCTATGACTTCTTCAGGAGAGGAAGGCGGATCAGGGAGATTCATTGCTTCCACTGCCTCTACCAGATCATTTGATTCAGCGCTTTCAACAGCTTCACTTTCTTCTGCAGACACGTCTGACTCTTGTTTTTCCTGCTGCTCAGTTTCCTCTTCCGGTGGTGTGGCTTCCGGCTCCTGTTCCTGGCATGCTACCAATAGAAAAGCGAGGGAAAACGGCAATAGCATATGAAGTCTTTTCATTGATGTCCCTCCTCATCTACTTCGCCTTATTCCGCCTCATCTGGATAAAGCTCTTCAATTCTTTCTTCCATTTCAGCAAGCCCCATATCACGGATTTCTTCCATATCTTCCTCATATTTATTTTGAGTTTCTGTTATCAGATCGGCAATTTCATTTGTCCGCGACTGGAGTTCTTTCCTCTGATCTCTAGTGATCATCCCCTGGTCTTCCAATTCATTGAGCGTTCCTCTCAGTGAAACTTTCTGATAGGTTTTTTGATCAAAGAATGTTACTGAAAAATTGTCAATCGCCCAACCGGAATTAATATTTTCTTCCTTCACATCGTACTCAGCACTCCGCTTCCACTCTTCCCATCTGGCAAGAATCTCTTCTGTCTGATCAAATTCCTCAGCCAGTTCTTCAGCGTTATTTACATTTGTAAAAATACCATCAGCAGATTCTGCTACTTCTTTCAGCTGGGTCTGTGTTTCTGAATCAGCATTAAAACCGATTACATTAATGATAGGAGACACATTACTCTCAGCAAAGGATTCAGCTGCTGCAACAGGATCACCATCACAAGTTTCAATTCCATCACTGACCAGGTAGATCAAATTGGTGTTTTGTTCTCCGTCCTGATCTTTAAAGCTTTCAGCTGCAGATTCAAGGGCTCCTGCAACCGGGGTCCATCCTGCAGGCTCAAACTGATTCAGCGCTTCCCCAAAAGCTGTCTCATCATATGTTCCGCGCTCATAGACTTCTTCAATTGCTTCACATGACATCTTTTTATCTGACTCGTCGCCCGTACCTTCATGCCCATATACCCGAAGAGAAACACTTGCTTCTTCCGGAGCCTTTGCCAGAAATGAGTTGATTTCTTCTTTTGCCTGCTCCATTCTTGTGCTATTTCCTACCATGGCACCCATTGAACCACTCGCGTCTAATATCACTTCAATGTTGTAGTTCTCTTTAAATTGATACTTAGGATCAGCTTCAGGCGTGCCTGACAGCTGAAATTGCATTTGATCAATCACATCTTTAGGATCCGGGAAATCAAAGGCAACCAATGAGTACAAATATTGGTAATAAGCATCCATCTCCTGCTCTGTCGCCTCTTCTGGTAAAGCAGGAATTTCTTTCATTGCTTCGATCACTTTCTCGCGCACTTCCGGATTAGTCGAATCCGAGACCATGCCATTTGTCATTCCCGCAGGCTGCCTGATAACATCTTCATGCGAGGACGGCGGCTCATAAAGATTCATTGCTTCTACAACAGAGACCAGATCACTACCCTCTTCTTCATCAGATTGTTCTGCCTGGGTATTTTCTTCAGATACTGATGCTTCTCCAGCTTCTTGTTGTTCAGCTGCTTCCTCTTGTTCTGTTTCCTGTTCACCTTCTTGACAGGCTACTAACAGGAAGGAGAGGGATATAGGTAAAAATAGAATATGCTTTTTCATAGATGTCCCTCCAAACTTAAAAATCCCTTATTCAGCCTCATCAGAATACAGTTATTCAATTTTCTGCTCCTTATAGCCAAGAACCTGCTGACTGTCTTCCGGACAGCCAGTAATTGTTTCATTCAAACTTAGTAAAGGGAAAAGTAACATTTTATATGCAATTATTCTTCCTAAATAAAAGGAACAGTTGCACTTATCCGCCGATTTGATCAATCCATCCATCAAAAGCCTCTCTGATCGATGTACCAATACTGTCCCCTTCACCAAACGCAGTAGATACTAACCCAACAACCAGTACAACAACTGCCGCAATCCCCAGCCATTCAAGCGTCTGTGATCCTCTTTCATTTTGAACCGGTACCATAAGCTTTGAGATCATTTGAAGCGTTAATTCGTTTAGTTTTTTCATGTCTAATTCCTCCTGTTTTTTAAAATAGATTCATCATGCTGTTTTCGCCATAAAGTAAATTCAGGATCATAAGCCCGGCAATCATTAGAATGGAAACCGGCGCCACAATAAAAGTTGTAACCAGCGTTACTTTCGGTGAAGCCTTTGCTGCAAGTTCTTTGACCTGTTCTTCTCTTAACTGCCTCATATCCTCTGCCTGCAGCTTGAAGGTTGAGGCGACTGGCACACCGAGCTTCATTCCCTGAAGGAGTGATTTTATCAGCTGCTGGAATTCCTGGTTGCTGTTACGTTCAAGAAGATTGCGGTAAGCTTGCTCTCGCTGTACGCCTAAGTCGATCTCCTGAATAAAACGGGTGAATTCTTCTCTGAGCGGACCATCAAAAAAGCGGATCACCTCCCTTAAAGCCTGATCCAGACTGACGCCTGCCTGAAGACTTGTACTGAC
Source organism: Jeotgalibacillus alimentarius (assembly GCF_000829445.1). GTDB lineage: Bacteria > Bacillota > Bacilli > Bacillales > Jeotgalibacillaceae > Jeotgalibacillus > Jeotgalibacillus alimentarius. The sequence goes on along the minus strand of NZ_JXRQ01000005.1, from coordinate 65,103 downwards.
CGTATCCAGAAAATCCGGAAGGTCCATCCGCAGGGCCTGCTGGCGCTGTTTGACCTGCTGGCGGATCACAATGATCGGCAGGAAATATCCGAGCAGCGGTGTCAGCACGATTCCAAATTGTGATAGCGGCAGCCCAAGGAAGAAGAAAAACATTCCGTGGAAAAAGCCGACTGTCATGAGCATCATTTTCAGTCCCTGGAAGCGGGCAACTGTTAACTCATAGCGATTACCTGACTTCTTCAACCAGTCCGCTACATCTTGATTCACACTGAAAAAGTTAATGCGCTGGCCAAGGTCTGCAAATTCATCTGCGAATTTAGTTGTCTTATCGATAAGTCCCGCCCGTTGCTTACGCTTCTTCTCCTTTTTTTCAAAAGCATCGACCATTGTGACGTCGGAGATATGAAGCAGTAGTTCTCTTTTTTCTTTGATATAAACTGACCAGTTCCTGAGCCCGAGCAGGACAAGGAACCAGAAAAGCACAATACATAAAATGATTAAGGCATCCATCTTGATCACCTACACTTTGATATCCGTAATCTTCCGGATTAGGAAGAACGAAAGAATGATTCCTGCGCCGAACAATGCCAGAATAATAAGCCCTGGTGTGGTTGTCAGCGGGTCGGTAAACCCGGCCATTACATTGTTCATGACCAGCAGGATAAAGATTGGCATCGCCGGTACAATGATTGAGATGTAACGCTGCTCTGACGTCATTGTCCGGATTGTCTGATGCAGAATTTTTCTGTCTTCGAGTGTGGTCGCCATTGTCTCAAGTGTTGAAGCAAGGTTGCCTCCTGTCTTTTTTTGGATCAGGAGTGTGGCCGCAAAGAGCTGAAAGTCTCTTGAAGTATTTCGCTCCTGCACTTTTTTCAGTACCTGTTCAAGCGGTACCCCGAGCTTCAGTTCGTATGACATTCTTTTAAATTCTTCCATAGCTGGTGAGCTGACTTCATTTGCTACAAGGTCAATCCCCTGCGTGACCGTCATCCCGCTTTTAGAAGCATTGGCAAGCAGCCGGCAGACTTCGCTCAGCTGTTCATTAAAACGCTCCTCATAGCGGTTTTTCCGTAGATAGAAAAGCAGAAAGTGTGATGCTGCAAGCAGTCCCACTGTCAGCACCAGACTGATAAAGGCTGACATACTGAAGATCATGTTAAAGACCACATAGAGCAATAGGAAACCTACAATATGAGCCCCAATATACTCAGATGGCAGCAGTCCGACGTTTGCCAGCTGCAGCTTTTTGTGGAGCTTTTCAGAAGATGGTGACGCATCATATTTGTCCCCTAAGACACTGATCGCACTTTTCCTCTTCTCCTCCGGGTACCAGGTGCGCATTTTCTTCTTCCAGTCCTGCTTGTGGCGTCTGTAATCAAGCAGGAAGTAAACCATTAATAGAATTGCAAGCGCTGCTGAGCCGAACAAAACTGCAATGATCATGTCCATATCGGCTCGCCTCCTTTTTGGAAGAGACGTTCATCGAATTCAATGCCAAACAGTTCGAGCCGCTCTACGCATTTCGGAATCATACCGGTCGGTTCGAAATGACCAAGTACTTCTCCGTCTTTACCTGTTCCTGTGCGTTTGAAAATAAAGATATCCTGCAGCTTTACCTGGTTTTGATCATTTACGTATACTTCAGATATATTGACGATCTTACGTTTCCCGTCACCAAGCCGCTCTGCCTGCACAATCATATCGAGTGCACCGACAATGTATTCGCGGATAATATGTGTCGGCAGGTCCATTCCTGCCATGACGACCATCCCTTCTACACGGTTGATGGCGTCACTTGGTGTATTGGCGTGAACAGTCGTCAGTGAGCCTTCATGACCGGTGTTCATCGCCTGCAGCATATCAAAGGCTTCAGGACCCCGCACCTCACCGACAATGATCCGGTCCGGTCTCATACGCAGTGCGTTTTTAACAAGCTGTCTGATCGAGACTTCACCTGATCCCTCCACATTTGGCGGGCGGGCTTCAAGACCAACAACGCTTGCACGGTTCAGCCGTAATTCAGCGGAGTCTTCAATCGTGATGACCCGCTCACCCGGCGGAACTGCCTTCGCAGCTGCGTTGAGGAGCGTCGTCTTCCCGCTGCCGGTTCCGCCTGAGATGAGTACATTCATTTTGGCTTCTACAACTGCCTGGATGAATGCAGCCATCGGTTCATCAAGTGAGCCGAATTCAAGCAGATCGTCCATTTCAATCGGTTCCTGTCTGAACTTCCGGATTGAGATCAGCGTGCCGTTCAGACTGACTGGCGGAATAACTGCATTTACACGGCTGCCATCAGGAAGACGGGCATCAACCATGGGCGAGCTTTCATCAATCCGCCGTCCAAGCGGTGCAATCACGCGGTCAACGATATGGCGGACATGGTCATCATCCTTAAAGGTAACGTTGGATTCCTGCAGCTGTCCGTTGCGCTCAATGAAAACTTCCTTTGGACCGTTGACGAGAATCTCGGTGATGGTTGGGTCCTTCAACAGCTGCTCAAGCGGTCCGAATCCGACACTTTCATCGATGAGGCGTGACATCAGCACTTCACGATCGCCACGTGGAATGACTACCTTTTCCTCAAGCATAAATTGATTCACAAGCCGGTCAATCGAGGCTCTCCGCTCATGCTCATTGGCTGCTGTCAGCTGCTCAAGGTTCGTCTCAGCCAGCAGGCGCGTCTTATAGTGCTCAAGCAATTCTTCCAGATAAGGCGTCATCACCGACTGGACGCTTTGTTTTTGCGGTTCAGCCTGAGAGCGCTTTGTACGTTGAAACAGTGACATTACATTCCCCTCCTTACTTCAGCATTGATCTGACCCACTTGCGCATATCTTTCGCTGCCGGAATCATTTTCTTTTCCTTTGGTTCTTTACGGATCGGCTGTCCTTTATTAATACCGGTCTGGACACCTTTCAAATCCCTTCTGATCTGAGCTGCCTGCGGATACGTGACAAAGCGTTCAAGATCCTTTTTAGAAAGCTCGTTTTCTTTGCCGACTTCATTCAGCACAAGCTCCAGACGATCTTCCGTCGGGATCCCAAGCTTCTGAAAAAGACTTTCTACATGTTTTAAGACGCGTATAGAAGGGGTATCAAGTGCAATGGTGTAGAAAACTTTATCCGCTTCAATCAGTGCGCCATATGTCCGCTCATCAATTGATGACGGAAGGTCAACGATAATAAAGTCATACGTTCTGCGGCAGGCTCTGAGCACTTTGGTCACAAAATCCTCTGTCAGACGCTCTGCAAGCTCTGCATCCCTTGGACTGATTAATAGATCCAGCTTGGAAAACGGCTCTTTTTCAGATACATTTTTCAAATGATGTTCGCTCAGCTCTTCTACAACCGGTTCAAGATCCATAATGGTCCGGTTCGGCTCAATGCCAAGGAATGTTTCGCCGCCTCCATACTGAAGGTTCAGATCAATATAAATGACCTGGGCAGTCGATTCGAACTTCAGTGTCTGAGCGAAAGCAGTACTTAAAAACGTTTTGCCGCTGCCGCCTTTTCCGCTGTAAAAGCTGAAGACCTTTCCATTCCCTCTCTTGAAAAGCTGTTCTTTCGGCTGTTCAGCTGAAGCTCTTGAGACAATCGTCTCCACACGGTCACCAAGTCCTTCAAGATCTTCAGGCATCACAAGATAATCGGTTACACCTCTTCTGACGAGATCTCTGAAAAGCTGAAAGTCATGAGATTCATGGATAAAGATGACTGGCGCATGCAGCTGTTCGGATTGGATCAGCGCAACGCGTTCAATATCGCCTTCATCATGGAGCAGTAAAATGACTTTCGGCTGTTTATTTTTAAGCTCTGATCTGAGATGAGATGGATCGAGCACTTCTGTTTTTAATGTTTCCGGCAGCCTTGTTCGAATCGTAGACATCAGCGTGCTTGCTCTTCCAATAACTAAAACATCTAACTCTTCCATGACTCAGCCTCCTTTATTAGACACTTGTTTTTAACCCTTCAGACCTACTCACCTGAAGCTTCTTTCTTCTGGTCAGCGGGCTTTTCTTCTGTTTTCTCAGGCTGGGCTTGTTCCGTCTCAGCTTTTTTCTCTTCTGCCGGTTCAGCAGCAGCTACTTCCTGATTTGCAACCCCGACATTTGCTTTAATGACACGCACACTGTCCGCGTAATTCTGCATATGAATCAGCTGTGGCGTATCTTCGAGTGAAATTTCCACCTGAACGCCGGAGAACTGACCTTCGTTATTCGCGACGCGGGCTACTTTCACATCTTTCATAAATATCTCTGTTTTGTTACCTTCATCTGTTCTGTTCGATACAACAATATCCACACGATCCAGCGGCTCAAGCGGTTCATCAAATGACACACGCTCTGAAGACATCATAGTTACCAGCCGATTGTTCTCTTCTGTGACCGCCGATGCTTCCTTGAGCATATTTTTGGAAATCACATCTCCTTCAGATAAAGGAACAACTGATACCTTATTCATCAGTTCTTCAGGATCACGAATATGCTCGGCGGTGACAAACTTCTGCGGAATGCTTTCAACTGCAACGGCTTCAGGTGTGATCACATCACGCGCATCAATATCTGACCCGGCAACATATACGGTAACCATTGTCCCAAGGTCATTGTTTAACTCTTTGACCTTTTGCAGCGTAAAGTATCCCGCTGCCGCTGCAAATAATGCAGCAATGATAAAAAATATAAGCGCCCTTCTTTTAGATTCGATCATGACTTTCCGCCTCTCTTTCACCGACCTTTAAAATATAGTCGTATAGAATCACATTAGTATTTTCTAATATGACATTCGTGTCGTTCATCATATTTTTACAAAGTGAGCTGAAATAGCTATCACTGTTTTTAATAGATTTTCTGATTACTGTCAAACCGTGGAGGGAATTGAATATTTCAGGAAAAGAAGATAGTCCGGGTCGTCTGAAAGAGGTCAGGGTCAAATGAATCACTTTAGCCATTTCACATCTAGTAACTTGGAAATGATTCGACAAGATCCTTCATTTTTATGTTACATTCATTACAAAATGCACGACCATAGTACCTTTTTCCATGGAATGAGCTGGAAAAAACCTTGATTTTGAGAGGTTTGAAGGTGTTATTTATGAGATTGAAAGGGTTTTGGGTGATTTAAAGTGGGTATGTGGATGAGGAAAAATGCCAATATCGGGTGTGACAAAAATCAAGATTTCACTCAAAAGCTGTTTTTAATAAGACTATCCAATAAAAAACAACCCTGTTCATAAGGGTTGCGTAAGTCGCGACAGAAGCGCCGTATCATCGTCATTCTCTAAAAATTCATAAGCCTGCTTCTGATCTTCCTTTCGCTTCAAAATAATCAATACTCAATCTGCTTAAGATATTGCCTTATATTCTCCGCTGTTTTGGGTGAATCCAGGTCATCCAGCATCTGGATAGACCGTTCAACCTTCGAGTGACCTTCTTCTTTTTTACCAATTCTGATTTCATAGAGGCCCTTCATTTGCAGCAAATGAAGCTTTTCAGATAAGCGCTGTTCCGGGATAGCGGCTTCTTCAAGATAGGAAATAAATTCTTTTAATTCCCGCGTGTAAGAACATTCTCTGCCAAATTGATTCACTGGTCCAATTAAGTAAATGACAGTATTGATCAGGACAGACATAATCAATTGGTTCACTTTCTCAAACTCTTTAAATCGACCGCTTTTTATGTAGGCTGTTTTAGATAAAGTCATAACCATTTCCGGTTCTAACAACAGTAACGTGCTATTGTAGAGCGACAGTTCATAATACCCCCATACTTCAACACCGAATAGATAATCTGAGAGTGTCTTTACGTTCTTCTTATGCTTGTCTTCAGAGATCGGCTTTTCATCTACGATACTTTCATATACTTCAAGTAATAAAGCATTATGATGAAATGTGTCTATTCCAAACTCCTCCCATTTATCTAATTGAGCTTTTTTTAACTCCTTCAGCCCTTTACTATCTCTTTCTAAATACAATGAGTAGGCAGTATGAAAAAAATGCTGCAGGTGATCAGGAGCATGATCGTTATGTATAAATAAAAATTCATCAAAGCTGACCATTAACTTTTCTAATAAGCTGGTCATTATCCCAAGACTGATATCAGAATCTCCACGTTCAAATTTTGATAAAAATGAAACGGAGCAGACCCCATCTGCAAGAGTGTTCAATGTCACTCCTTTTTGCTTCCGGATGCTTCTCATCGTACGACCATAAGTCATACTAATTACCTCCCCCTATTAAAAATTCCACTATATGAAAAAAATAATGAGCTGATTCCCTTTCACTATACAATAAATTCAAGAGTTAAAATACGTTTCAATAATGGAGGAGAAAACAATGAGTTTATTCATTACAAATGGACATGTCATCGATGTAGAAATAGGAAATACCTACTTGGCCACGATCGAAATCGAAGGCCATAAAATAAAGAGGATCATACAAGGAAATGAATCGTTACCACATGGTGCAGAAACGATGGATGCAAAAGGACAATATATCATTCCGGGATTGATTGATATGCATTGTCATATTCACGAGAGATACGCGCATCATTTTACAGCGTCCGGTGTCACGACGATCAGGAATACTGCGGGTAACGTATTGCTACTGGACAAATTAATTGAAAGCCCGGATGATGCCCCTACTCCAAGAATTTATGCTGCAGACAGAATGATAGATGGTTCACCGGGACTATGGGGAGATACAAGTTACGGGAATTTCGTGACTGATGATCCGCAGGAAGCAAGAGCAGAGGTGCAGCGGCAGGCAAAAGCGGGCGCAAAGTTCATCAAGCTTTATGGATGGATTCATCAGGAGGTAATGGATGCTGCAATTGATGAGGCTAAAAAATTGAACCTGGAAACAGCGATTGACCTGATCAATTCAAAAAATCTTACAGTAGTGGACGCAATCAATTCTGGCGTCAATTGGATCGAGCATGCTTCCGGGGCTGCCCAAGAGCTATATAAGGGCTGGAATCCCTTAGTTGATCAGGAGCCATGGCAGCATATTGACTGGAAAACACATGATCAGGATCAAGTGAATGACATTTGCAGGCTGATGTTAGAGAAGAATGTAAAACTATGCCCTACAATGGTTTTGTTTGATCAGGCGATCAATTTTCCGGATATCTGGTCGCCACAAAATGAAGTGATTGAATCTATTGAAACGCTGGAATCATTTATGCAGCAATGGAGCGGGAACGCGGAGCATATCACAATCATCAGGGAAAGAACGGCAGTCGTTGGTCATTTGACTAAAATAATCGCTAAAACGTATTACGATATGGGTGGTACAGTCGTAGCCGGTACTGATACGCCCGCGCTGTTATATACATACCCGGGAATGGCTTTACATCGAGAGCTTGAGATTTTCACAGAAATTGGCTTTACCGAATTAGAGGCATTGCAGGCAGCCACGTTTCATGCGGCAAGATCGATTGGCATGGAACATATCGGATCGATCAGAGAAGGCAATATGGCAGACCTGGTGATTCTGAAAGGGAATCCGCTGGAAAACATTCAGGCGACTCGTGACATTCAGGTGATTATCAAAGGAGGGAAAGTCTATAGCCAAAAGGAATTAATTGCGAGTGCTCCTGGCGAGCGTGAGGTTAATGCTAATCTTCAAGCCTTTGTAGAGAAGTGGGGTGAAAGTGGCTGTTGAATTCCGCTCCTGGTGTAAATCAACAGCCAACTTCGACATTGCCAATAAATAATAAAAACGACCTCATCAAATGAGGCCGCTCTCTATCGCTTATTCTGTTGTTTTATCAATCACTTCTTCAGCAATCTGATCATAAATCTTACCGAGCTTATGATCTTCTGCGTATACTGACGGTGCGAAGTCGTCTTCATCCCAATCAGGCTGCTGAAGCGGTAATTTGCCCAAGAGCTCTGTACGGAGCTCTTCTGCAAGTTTTTCTCCACCGCCTGTACCGAATACATACTCACGTTCACCTGTCTTCTTACTCTCATAATAAGACATGTTCTCTACTACACCAAGGATCGAGTGCTCCGTCTGAAGCGCCATTGCACCTGCACGCGCAGCAACGAATGCAGCTGTCGGGTGAGGCGTTGTGACGATAATTTCCTTACTTGATGGCAGCATCGCGTGAACGTCAAGCGCTACGTCGCCGGTGCCTGGCGGAAGGTCAAGCAGCAGGTAATCAAGCTCTCCCCACTCCACTTCAGTAAAGAAGCTGTTGAGCATCTTACCAAGCATAGGCCCTCTCCAGATCACAGGCGCGTTATCTTCAACGAAAAATGCCATTGAGATCACTTTTACACCTTTACGGTCAACCGGGATAATACGCTCACCACGAACAACGGGACGCTTGTTGATCCCCATCATATCCGGCACACTGAAGCCGTAAATGTCAGCATCAATCAATCCAACCTTTTTACCCTGACGCGCAAGTGCCACTGCAAGGTTCACAGATACTGTTGATTTACCTACGCCGCCTTTACCACTGGCTACTGCGATAAACTGCACCTTGTTGCCCGGTGCGAGCAGGTTATCTTCAACTGCATCACCAGTCTGGCCGCGGAATTTTTCAAGCTTTTCAGGCTCAAGCTCTGTAAAGCGGATCCCTACTGTCTCAGCGCCCGCCCCCTTCAGTGCTTCTACAACTGCCATCTGAAGCTGCATCTGTTCAGCTGTACCCGTTTTTGCAAGGGCAATCTTTACACTGACATGATTTTTTTCTTCCTTAATACTTACTTCCACAATACCTTCTGTTTCTGCAAGCGTTGTATGTAAAACCGGATCATTCATCGAACCGAGCAATTCTCTGACCTGCTGTTCAGTTACCAAAACAAGACACTCCTTTTGAATTCGTTTTCATCTATGCAAGTATAACATAGGTGAAACGATCATTCTTACTCAGGAGGCTTATCTTCTTTGGAATAATGTCTCAAAATTCCGATGTAAATGGCAGCTGCGATCTGCTGCTGGTAATCATCCTGCAACAGCCAATATCTCTCCTCCGGATTAGAGAGAAATCCTGCTTCAACGAGTGCACCTGGTGTCTCTGCATGACTTAATACATAGATCCCGTCAATCGGTTTTGATTTTCTTTTACTGTTGGGAATGTGGCGGTTCAGTTCGTGCTGAATGAACCTGGCAAGCCGCTCATTCTGATCATTGTACGTTGTATAAAAAGTCTGCGGACCGTTCCATCTTGTTTCAGGAATGGCATTGAGATGAATGCTGATGAATAAATCATTGTCTTTATTATTGATGAGTTCCAGTCTGTTTTTGAGATCCTCTCTTTTACGATCTCTGAACCCTTTTGTATCTTCAGCAGCCAGATCCTTATCCGTTTCCCTGGACAGAATCACAATGGCCCCCTGTTCTTCCAGATAGGCCTGCAGTTTTTTAGCAATCGATAGTGTCAGGTTCTTTTCGAGAATGGTTTCATAGCTTGCCCCACCATCGAGGCCGCCATGACCCGGGTCCAATACAATGACTTCTCCTGTTAAAGGCAGACTCCACTCTTCTACTGCATACAGCAGCGCACCTGCAGCCATTCCTATAAGCAGCACAATTGCTGCGAGTATCATCGATTTCCTCAGCATGTCCTGTCCTCCTTATTTTCTAGAGGAGTATATGCAGGGTTGGCGGAAGATAGACTTCATGGAGGGTGATTTTGATGGCGTAGTATAAGGCGGAACGGGCTAAGGGCTGGGCAGGCTGTGAATTCCATCAACCTATGTACTAATTCTCTCAATGCATGAGTCAATTCCATCAGTTGTATTTTTATTCCTTCAGTGACTAAAATGATTCAATCAGGCAGACTTCAACTTATGGTATTCCATTCAGCCTGGTTGAGTATTCCTTCAAATAATGAGTAATTCCTTCACCTGCGCACATTTTTCCATCAGCTAAATCGCAGCTGCCGCTTGTGCTGATTCCAAACACAGAAAAACCCCCAGGCATCTGCCTGAGAGTTTGTGTAAGCGAAAAAGAAAATTAACGCTTTGAGAACTGAGGTGCACGACGTGCGCCTTTAAGACCTGGCTTCTTACGCTCTTTCATACGAGCATCACGAGTCAGAAGACCTGCGCGCTTAAGTGAGCCGCGGAATTCTGGATCTACTGTAAGAAGTGCGCGGGAGATTCCGTGACGGATTGCTCCAGCTTGTCCAGTGTAACCACCACCGTTAACATTTACGTGGATGTCATAGCTTCCAAGTGTTTCAGTAATGTTAAGTGGCTGCTTGATTACTTCGCGTAGAGTTGCGAATGGGATATAGTTTTCAACGTCGCGTCCGTTGATAACGATTGTTCCGTTACCTGGTACTAGACGTACACGAGCAGTAGAGCTCTTACGACGGCCTGTGCCGATATATTGAACTTGTGCCAAGATAGTTACCTCCTCTTAAGTTTAATTAACCGCGTAGTTCGTACGCTTCTGGTTTTTGAGCCTGGTGCGGGTGCTCAGCGCCTGCATATACGTGAAGCTTCTTGAAGATCTGGCGTCCAAGAGAGTTCTTTGGAAGCATACCTTTGATTGCAAGCTCCAGCATTTGACGTGGGTACTTAGTGCGCATTTCTAGTGCTGTACGCTGCTTAAGTCCACCTGGGTGCATGCTGTGACGGTAGTAGATCTTGTCAGTCAGCTTCTTACCTGTAAGATGAATTTTATCAGCATTGATGATGATCACGTGATCACCAGTGTCAACGTTAGGTGTGAATGTCGGTTTGTTTTTACCGCGTAGAATCGCAGCTACTTCGCTTGATAGACGTCCAAGAGTCTGGCCCTCAGCGTCTACAATTAGCCACTTGCGTTCTACTTCGTGGCCTTTAGCCATAAATGTTGTACGCATGAGTTTACCTCCTAAATAAGATTATATCGTTATGAATCGCTTCATTAGTTTTGTTGTATTTATAACACTTCACTCATTGTAAGGTCCGGGTTCTTACTTGAGGGTGAAATACATACCATAGGCTATCTTATAATGTTTGACACTAGATGTCAAGAGGATGTTACACCCGGATTAGTTGTTTTAGTAATTTTTTTATTTATTTTTATTTATTTAACTTTGTTAGAGGTGGCTGATGATTTCCGCTGCAATGATCAGCCCAATTAAATTCAAAGATTTATTGATAGTTTACTTCCCACAAATACAATCCATGTGCAGGGGCTGTTTTTCCAGCAGCACCGCGATCTTTCGCTTCAAGCATCTTCATTACTTCCCCCGGCTTGTATTTGCCGGTTCCGACTTCAAGCAGTGTTCCTGCGATGATGCGGACCATGTTGTATAAAAAGCCATTGCCCCTCACTCGAAAAATCAATTCATGTTCGATTTCTTCGACCTTAATAAAATCGATTGTTCTGACACGGTCAATGACTTCTGTTTTAGCAGATGAGAAGCTTGTGAAGTCATGTTCCCCTTCTAAATGGGCTGCTGCTTCTCGCATCGCTTCCACATTTAAATGATAAGGGTAGTGAACGGCATAATGACGTCTGAATGGCAATGCTACAGTGCTTTTATCAATGATATAGCGGTATTCCTTCGTCTTAACATCAAAACGTGCATGAAACCCCTCAGATGCTTCCTCAGCGCTTAATATGGCGATATCGCGGCCGATCTTCTGGTTAAGGATGACCGGCCATTTAGCTGCGGGGATCTGGAGGTCTGTGTCAAAGTGAAAGACCTGCCCCATCGCATGAACTCCTGCATCTGTGCGGCCGCTCGCTGTGATCCGGACAAACTTCCCTTTGTGGACTTCTGAGAGCGCTTCTTCAATCTCCCCCTGGACAGTCCGCTGGCCGGGCTGTACCTGGTAACCATAAAACTGTGAGCCGTCATATGAGACGATACATTTGATACGCATACAATTCTCTCCCTATATCCAAAAACGGAACGCAGCCAGTGCCCCGGCCAGCAGAACGAGTGACAGCAGCGCAAAGGTATCACGGGCTTTCCAGAATAACAGGCGATACTTGGTTCTGCCCTCACCGCCGCGGTAGCCGCGTACTTCCATTGCTGTTGCAAGGTCTTCAGCCCTCTTAAAGGCATTCACAAACAACGGAATCATCAGTGGGACGATCGCTTTGATCCGATCCTTCAGCGGACCACTCGACATATCAGAGCCGCGGGCCATCTGCGCTTTCATAATCTTATCTGTCTCATCCATCAGCGTTGGAATAAAACGCAGTGCGATCGACATCATCAATGCCAGCTCATGTGCCGGAAATTTGATTTTTTTCAGCGGATTCAACAGACTTTCAAGACCATCCGTAATGGAGATTGGTGTTGTTGTCAGTGTCAAAAGTGACGTCATAAATACAAGCAGTGTAAATCTCATTGAAATAAAGAATGCCTGACGGATCCCTTCTTCATAGACCTGAATAAAGCCGAGGTCAAGCACCACATTTCCCTCACGTGCGAAAAACAGCTGTAAGAGGAATGTAAAAGCTATCAGAATCATCACAGGCTTCAGACCGCTGATCAGAAATCTGAGCGACAGACCTGACATCTTCACGCTTATATAAGTGAATGCAGCTGCGATGACATAGCCCCAGACATCATTTGCAATAAAGATAATGGCGATAAAAGCAAAGACGAATATCAGCTTGGCTCTCGGGTCCATCCGGTGAGCAATAGAGTCTGCCGGAATATATCGTCCGAAAATCATTTTCTCCATCATAGCGATTCGCCTCCCTGCTTCAGCATGTCAGCGAGCTCATCCATCGTCAGACAGACTTTCGGGAAAGCTTTCCCTGTCTTCTCTTCAAGCATTCGCTGGAACTTTACAACCTCAGGAACGCCAAGCCCCCATTCAGCCAGACGTGCTGTATCACTGAACAGTTCACGCGGCGGTGCTTCATGGACTTTTCTGCCTTTATGCATGACGACAACTTTGTCAGCGTAACGCGCAGCGTCCTCCATGCTGTGTGTCACTAAAACGAGTGTGATTCCGCGCTCTTGATGAAGACGATAGAACATCTCCATCATTTCGCGGCGTCCGCGCGGGTCAAGTCCTGCAGTCGGCTCATCTAATACGAGTACTTCAGGCTCCATTGCAAGCACACCTGCAATGGCCACCCTGCGCATCTGACCGCCTGAGAGATCAAACGGCGACTTCCCGAGTACCTCTTCAGGCATGCCTACTTCTTTTAACCAGAAAGCTGCACGCTTTTTCGCTTCCTGTTCTGAGACACCGAAGTTCATCGGGCCATAACAGATATCTTTCATCACTGTTTCTTCAAAAAGCTGCTGCTCAGGGAACTGAAAAACGATCCCGACTTTTTCACGGATCGGCTTTAAATCCTTTTCCTTACGTCCCGCCTTCACTGTCCGTTCCCCGATCTGTACAGTACCTGAAGTCGGTTTTAACAACGCATTTAAATGCAACAGCAGCGTAGACTTTCCTGACCCTGTGTGACCGATAATAGCTGTACACTGACCTTCAGGGATTTTAAAAGTGACGTCTTCCACTGCCTTTTTCTCAAATGGAGAATTTGCCGCATAGCGGTATTCTACTTGCTCAAGAACGATGTCCATAGTTCATTCACCAACTCTTCTTCTGTCAGCGTATTCTGCTTTAGCGGAATACCTTTTTCAGTTAATACATGCGCCATTTTTAACGGGAAAGGCAAATCAAGCCCAAGGTCAACAAGCTCCTGTCCCATTGCAAAAATATCTTCAGGCGTTCCTTCCCTGTAGACCTCTCCCTGATTCATCACAATGATCCTGTCAGCTTTTGCAGCTTCTTCGAGGTCATGTGTAATAGAAAGGACGGTCATATCTTCTTCTCTCTTAAGCTCCCGGACAAGTTCAATCACTTCCGCACGACCTGCAGGATCTAACATAGAGGTCGCTTCATCAAGAATGATAATGTCCGGTCTGAGTGCAAGCACACTTGCCATGGCTACACGTTGCTTCTGACCGCCTGAAAGATGATGTGGCTCCTGATTCAGAAAGTCATCCATCTTAACCTGCTTCAGTGCAGTTTGCACGCGCTCTACCATGATGTCCTGCGGGATCCCATGGTTCTCAAGGCCGAATGCAACGTCATCCTGAACTGTGGTGCCGACAAACTGGTTATCCGGATTCTGAAAGACCATACCGATATGACGGCGCGTATCCCAGACTGTATCCTCGTTCAGCTGGATTCCTGCGATTGTAACAGTCCCCTGTTCGGGGAAATAGAGACCGTTCATCAGCTTAGCCAGTGTGGATTTGCCGGATCCGTTATGGCCGACAATTGCTGTCCATTCGCCTTCTTTTATAGAGATTGATATATTCTTTAATACTTCTTTCTCTGTTCCGGGATATTTAAATGTAATGTTCTCGAGTGAAATCATATTGCTCATTGATCCGGAACTCCTTTCTTCTGTTCTCTGCTCTGCTAAATTTTTTAGCTCTGTTAAAGTGGCTGTTGATTTCCGCTTCAGGGGGAACGCTTTCCGCAGGGCGTGCGGTGAGCCTCCTCGGCTTCGCCTGCGGGGTCTCACCTGTCACGCTTCTCCTGCTGGAGTCGTCCCCCTTCCGCTACAATCACCAGCTGTGCTTAAACGACATTGGGTTTTATAAAAGCCAATTTTAAAAATTATTTCAGTTATGAAACGCTGATGTTTTCCGTATAGGGCTTCGCTTTCCGCGGACGAACGCCCGAGCCTCCTCAGGCAGAAAACCACTGCCCTGCGGGGTCTCGAACGATCGTTTTTCCGCAGGAGTCTTCGCCCTATACTCCAATCATCAGCTAATATTTACATACTAAATAGGTTACTTTTATGAAAAAGAAAGCACATAACACTGTTCTGTTATATAAATTAGTTTGATTCATATTCAGAGAATTGATCGCAGCGGAAAGCAGCCGTCTGCAGCGAAGATCAATTCTCGTTTGTATCTATTTATTAATTATTTTTTCATATTAAACTACATCAAACTCTCCCCTGAGTTTAACATAGCTTAATACAAAAAAAGCGCGCACCTCATTCAAGGAAATGCGCAAGTGTGACTATTATATTTCCGTCTCCATTGTGACGATGGATGAATGAGGTGCTTAGAGCTAGACGGGACAGGCGGACCTGCCCATCGTAGCGCTCTGCTTTTTGCGTGTCGTATGAATCGTTAAACAAAGAGGGCGAGAGCAGTTAGGCTCCGCCCTCTCCGGTGCAATCAGAATTATACTAATTCAATGATTACCATTGGTGCGCCGTCTCCGCGACGAGGACCAACTTTCATGATACGAGTGTATCCACCTTGACGTTCAGTATAACGAGGTGCTACATCGTTGAATAGTTTTTGAAGAGCGTATACTGTTGACTCTTCGCCTTCTTCGTTCTTAACAGTTGCCTGATCGCGACGGATGAATGCAGCTGCCTGACGACGTGCGTGCAGGTCACCACGTTTTCCAAGAGTGATCATTTTTTCTACTGTTGAGCGAAGTTCTTTCGCGCGAGCTTCAGTTGTTTCAATACGTTCGTTGACGATAAGGTCAGTTGTAAGGTCACGAAGAAGTGCTTTACGCTGAGAGCTTGTACGTCCTAACTTTCTGTAAGCCATGAAGGGTTCCCTCCTTTATTAAAATTCTGTTCTATCAGTTCATTAGTCTTCTTTACGAAGGCCTAACCCAAGTTCATCTAATTTCGCCTTAACTTCTTCAAGAGACTTACGTCCAAGGTTACGCACTTTCATCATATCCTCTTCTGACTTGTTAGCCAGTTCCTGGACTGTGTTGATTCCTGCACGCTTCAGGCAGTTGTAAGAGCGAACAGACAGATCAAGCTCTTCGATTGTCATCTCCAATACTTTCTCTTTCTGATCTTCTTCTTTTTCTACCATGATTTCTGCATTCTGTGCTTCATTGGTTAAGCCAACGAAAATGTTTAGGTGTTCAGTCAGAATCTTAGCACCTAGAGCAACAGCTTCTTTCGGGCCAATGCTTCCGTCTGTCCAGACATCAAGTGAAAGCTTATCGAAGTTAGTCAGCTGACCAACACGAGTATTTTCAACCTGATAGTTTACACGGGAAACAGGTGTGTAGATTGAATCAACCGGAATCACACCGATTGGCAGATCTTCACGCTTGTTCTGGTCTGCTGGTGTATAACCGCGTCCTCTTGATGCAGTTAAACGCATGCGAAGGTGACCGTTTTTGCCCACTGTTGCAATATAAAGATCCGGGTTAAGAATCTCTACGTCACTATCATGAGTAATATCGGCCGCAGTTACCTGCCCATCACCCTGAACATCAATTTCCAATGTTTTTTCTTCATCTGAATAGATCTTCAATGCCAGTTTCTTGATATTCATTACAACTGTTGTGACATCTTCTACGACGCCTTCGATCGTTGAAAATTCGTGCAGTACACTGTCAATCTGGATTGACGTTACTGCTGCACCAGGAAGTGAAGATAATAGGATACGACGCAAGGAGTTACCCAATGTTGTACCATACCCACGCTCAAGTGGCTCTACAACGAATTTTCCGTACTTGGCATCATCGCTGATCTCAACCGTTTCAATTTTTGGCTTTTCAATTTCGATCATTCAAATTTACCCTCCTTCAAAACGTCGAAATCCCGGAAAGGTATCCGAAATTCCCCATGTTTACGGTTCCCATTGTGCTTTACAACTGGATCTATCATCTCTGTAAGAAGGAAACTGCCTTTTCCAGTATTAACCGGAATCAGCTGATCTTATACAGAAAAATTAAACACGACGACGTTTTGGCGGGCGGCAGCCATTGTGAGGCACTGGCGTTACGTCTTTGATTGCCGTTACGTCAAGACCTGCAGCCTGAAGTGCACGAATAGCCGCTTCACGACCAGCACCAGGACCTTTTACTGTTACTTCAAGAGTTCTTAGTCCGTGTTCCATTGAAGCTTTAGCTGCTGTTTCAGCTGCCATTTGAGCTGCGAATGGAGTTGACTTACGAGATCCGCGGAAACCAAGTGAACCAGCACTTGACCATGCAATTGCATTACCCTGCGTATCAGTAATCATCACGATTGTATTGTTAAAAGTTGAGCGGATGTGTGCAATACCAGCTTCGATATTCTTTTTCACACGACGCTTACGAGTTTGTTGTTTACGTGCCATTGTAGGAAGTAACCTCCTTTACCTAATTATTTTTTCTTGTTCGCTACAGTCTTACGAGGACCTTTACGAGTACGAGCATTATTTTTCGTGTGCTGTCCTCTTACAGGAAGACCACGACGGTGGCGAAGACCACGGTATGAACCGATTTCCATTAGACGCTTAATGTTAAGTGACGTTTCACGACGAAGGTCACCTTCCACTTTGTAGCTGTCAAGGATTTCACGGATTTTGTTAAGTTCATCTTCAGTCAGATCACGAACGCGAGTGTCTTCAGAAACACCAGCTTCTTTAAGGATTTGACTTGCAGTTGATTTACCAACACCAAAAATATAAGTTAGAGAAATCACAACGCGCTTATCGCGAGGGATATCTACTCCAGCAATACGTGCCATTTACACGAGCACCTCCTTCTTTATTAGCCTTGTTTTTGTTTGTGTTTAGGATTTTCGCAAATCACCATTACTTTACCTTTTCTGCGGATGACTTTGCACTTTTCGCAGATTGGCTTAACAGATGGTCTCACTTTCATCTTATCTAAACCTCCTTAGTGGTTCGGAGTGCAAAAGATTATTTGTAACGGTAAGTGATACGGCCGCGAGTCAGATCATATGGAGATAACTCCACAGTTACTCTGTCGCCTGGCAGGATTCGAATGAAGTGCATACGAATCTTACCTGACACGTGTGCAAGCACAGTGTGACCATTTTCTAATTCTACCTTAAACATTGCATTAGGCAAAGTTTCAGCAACGGTGCCTTCAATTTCGATAACATCGTCTTTCGCCATCGAACAAATCTCCCTTCTTTATCAATCTTGCAGAGTGCTGACAAATGTCGTCACTGCATGACGCAGCTTGCCGTTTGTCACACGCCCTGTTTCGGATATACTATTTTGAACTTCAGGGGATACATAGTCGCATGAAGTCAAATGATGGATGTTTTTTTTCTTGGGCCGGTCAAACTTCCGGTTTTCACCGTCCGCAATTAAAACAAACTTTTCATCTAACCGATGAATGACAACCGCATATACTCCCGTATCGCGGCCCTTGTTCACCTGCACAATTTGCCCTATCCCGGGGGGCGAATCGGATTCAAACAAAAAGGATCACCTTCAATCAGGTTCTTGTCAGGATCTCGTAACCTTCTTCTGTGATCGCAATCGTGTGTTCAAAGTGCGCACACATTTTACCATCAACTGTTACGACTGTCCAGTTATCAGCAAGTGTCTTGACGTAGCGACTTCCTGCATTCACCATCGGTTCAACCGCTAGTACCATGCCGGGCTTCAGGCGGGGTCCCTTATCAGGTGGACCAAAATGAGGAATTTGCGGTGCCTCATGTAAGTCTTGCCCTACACCGTGCCCCACATACTCCCGTACGATTGAAAAACCGTTTTCTTCAGCATACGTTTGAACAGCATGAGAGATGTTCGACAGACGAACACCCGGTTTAGCTTCGCTCAGGCCACGGTAGAGTGATTCTTCCGTAACGTCAAGCAGCTTTTGTGTCTCTTCAGGAATCGTTCCTACCGGATAAGTCCAGGCTGAGTCACCGTGGTAGCCTTTGTACTTTGCGCCAATATCAATGCTGATAATGTCGCCGTCCTCAAGCGCGCGGTTACCTGGAATACCATGTACGAGCTCTTCATTCACAGATGCACAAATGCTTCCGCTAAAACCGTTGTATCCTTTGAAGGATGGAACTGCGTCATGCTGACGGATGAACCGGTCAGCAATCCCATCAAGTTCCTTCGTTGTGATACCAGGCGCTATATGCTTTTGCAGCTCCTGATGGGTTAACGCAACGATCTTGCCTGCTTCGCGCATGATCTCAATCTCGCGAGGAGTCTTGCAAATGATCATTAGCGAAGGCCCCCAAGCAATTCATCAACATCAGCGAATACCTTATTGATATCCTGCTGGCCGTCAATGTCTCTGAGCACACCCTTTTGACTGTAAAAGTCAAGAAGCGGCTGAGTTTGCTTCATATTAACATCTAAACGATTTTGTACAGTTTCAGGCTTGTCATCTTCACGCTGGTAAAGTTCTCCACCGTCTTTATCACAAGTACCTTCTACTGCAGGAGGGTTGAATACTGTGTGATACGTCGCACCGCAGGTCTTACAAATCCAGCGGCCGGTAAGACGCGTCATCAGTTCTTCTTTTTCCACCTTAATGTTTAGAACATAGTCAAGTTCTTTGCCAAGGTCTTTGAGTAATGCATCAAGCGCATCGGCCTGTGCCACTGTTCTCGGGAATCCATCTAACAGAAACCCTTCTTGGCAATCATTTTTGCTTAATCGTTCACGGACAATACCGATCGTTACTTCGTCCGGTACCAGGTCACCCTGATCCATGTACGATTTCGCCTTCATTCCAAGCTCTGTGCCGTCTTTAATCGCTGCACGGAACATATCCCCTGTCGAAATGTGAGGGATATTATATTTTTCAATAATTCTTTCAGCCTGAGTACCTTTACCAGCACCAGGTAATCCCATTAAAACAATATTCACAAGTAAGCCCCCTCATTTACGATGGGCTTCAGGGCTCTCACCCCAAAACCATGTGATTATCTCATGAACCCTTTATAATTCCGTTTTACCAGCTGTGCTTCAAGCTGCTTCATTGTCTCAAGTGCAACCCCTACAACGATCAATAGGCTAGTACCGCCAATTTGAACCGATTGAGGAAGCCCTGCAAGATTAATGAAGAAGATTGGCAGGATTGAAATTACTGAAAGGAAAATCGCACCTACGAAAGTTAAACGGTAAAGAACGCTTGTCAGGTAATCCTGAGTCGCTTGTCCAGGTCGGATCCCTGGGATATAACCACCTTGTTTTTTAAGGTTTTCTGCCATATTCTCCGGATTCACCTGAATGAATGCGTAGAAATACGTGAACGCAACGATCAGCGCAACGTAAATCGTCATACCGATTGGCTGCGTGTAATCAAATACTTCCTGAATCGTTGTTGTAATGTTGTTTTGACCAAAGAAAGTTACGAGTGTCTGCGGTGTGATAATAAAGGAAATCGCAAAGATAACCGGAATTACCCCTGCAGCATTCACTTTCAATGGAATGTGTGACGACTGTCCGCCCGTTGCCGGTGCATTCTTGCCGCCTACACGCTTTGCATATTGAACCGGGATTTTACGCAATGCCTGCTGGACGAAAATAACGCCAACTGTAATTGCGACAATCGCGAGTACCAATAGTGCCAGAATCACGATGTTTAGGAAAAGCTGTTCCCCTGCACCCTGAATCTGTTGTGCGTATAACTGATTAACGCCATTAGGAATAGCGGCCACGATACCTGCAAAGATAATGATGGAAATACCATTTCCAACACCTTTTGCTGTGATCTGCTCTCCTAACCACATTAAAAAGGCTGTCCCGGCTGTCAGTACAACTGCGATTAGCATGTACGTTGTAATCGAAGTATCAGGGATCAGTGATCCGCCGTACATACGATTGAAGCCATAAGACATTCCGATTGCCTGGATGAATGCCAGTACAATCGTGAAGTAACGTGTAAACTGAGCCAGCTTACGACGTCCAACATCTCCCTGCTTTGACCACTCAGCAAATTTCGGAACAACGTCCATTTGCAAAAGCTGTACAATGATGGAGGCCGTGATATACGGCATAATGCCCATCGCGAGGATCGAGAAGTTGATTAATGCTCCACCGCCGAATGTATTCATAAATCCGATCAGGCCGGCCATTTCATCCTGTGCCTGAAGAACTTGTGCGTCTACACCCGGAACTGGAATGAAAGTTCCGATCCTAAAGACCACCAACATTAAAAGGGTGAAAATAATTTTATTTCTTATATCACCCACGCGCATAAAATTGGAGATTGTCCGAAACATTAAACCACCTCAGTTGTTCCGCCGGCAGCTTCAATTGCTTCTTTAGCAGCAGAAGAGAATTTGTGAGCTTTAACAGTCAGCTTCTTCTCTACGTTACCTTTAGCAAGGATCTTGATTCCTGCTAATTCTTTGCTTACTACTCCAGTTTCGATTAGAAGTTCCGGAGTTACTTCCGTACCTTCGTCAAAACGGTTAAGTGTGTCAAGATTAACAACCGCATATTCCTTACGGTGGATGTTAGTGAATCCACGTTTTGGAAGACGGCGTGCTAATGGGTTCTGACCACCTTCAAAGCCTGGTCTTACGCCTCCGCCTGAACGAGCGTTTTGACCTTTGTGACCTTTACCTGAAGTTTTACCATTACCAGAACCGATACCGCGACCAACGCGATTGCGCTCTCTGCGGGATCCTTCTGCAGGTTTTAACTCATGAAGTTTCATAGTGGCACCTCCTTGTTGATAAACATGAAATTAGATTTCTTTAACTGATACCAGGTGAGACACTTTATTGATCATTCCGCGAATAGCTTCGTTATCCTGCTGTTCAACAGTCTGGTTAGTCTTACGAAGACCAAGAGCCTGAACTGTTGCACGCTGATCTTTACTGCGTCCGATCACGCTGCGAGTGAGGGTAATTGCTAGTTTATTTGCCATCACTTATCCCTCCTTATCCTAACAGTTCTTCCACTGACTTGCCACGTAGCTTAGCAACGTCTTCTGCACGCTTAAGCTGCTTAAGGCCGTCAATTGTGGCACGAACCATGTTGATTGGTGTGTTAGAACCTAGTGATTTTGAAAGAATGTCGTGGACACCTGCAAGTTCAAGTACCGCACGAACTGGTCCACCAGCGATAACTCCTGTACCAGGAGATGCTGGCTTGATGAAGATTGAGCCTGCACCGAAGCGGCCTGTAACAATGTGAGGAGTAGTTCCTTCAACCATTGGTACTTCAATCAGATTTTTCTTCGCGTCTTCGATTGCTTTACGGATCGCATCAGGAACCTCTTGGGCTTTACCTGTACCGAAACCTACATGGCCATTCTTGTCTCCTACTACTACTAGAGCAGAGAAACGGAAGCGGCGGCCACCTTTAACAACCTTAGCGACACGGTTAATCGTAACTACGCGTTCTTCAAGTTCAAGTTTGTTTGGATCAATGCGACGCATCTGGATTGTCCCTCCTTTTTCTATTAAAATTCAAGTCCGTTTTCACGTGCAGCTTCAGCAAGAGCTTTCACACGTCCGTGGTAAAGATATCCTCCACGGTCGAATACGACTGATTTCATTCCTTTTTCTGCTGCGCGTTTAGCGATTGCTTCGCCAACTTTTTGTGCAGCCTCGACGTTTCCGCCAGATTCAAGCCCAAGCTCCTTCGTAGATGCAGCAGCTAGTGTTACGCCATTAGCATCATCGATAAGCTGAGCGTAGATGTGCTTGTTTGAACGGTAAACATTCAAACGCGGACGAGATTCAGTTCCCGTGATCGTTGTACGAACACGCGCATGACGTTTTTTACGTACCGCATTCTTGTCAACTTTAGTAATCAATCAAGGTCACTCCTTTCATGCGCCTAAGTGGCATTATTTACCTGTTTTACCTTCTTTACGACGAACGTATTCGCCTTCGTAACGGATTCCTTTACCTTTGTAAGGCTCTGGAGGACGAACGTCACGGATGTTTGCAGCTAGTGCGCCTACGCGCTCTTTGCTTGCGCCTTTAATTGTAACCTTTGTGTTTGAAGGAACTTCGATTTCGATTCCTTCTTCCGGTGTGATCTCAACCGGGTGTGAGTATCCTACGTTAAGAACAAGCTTGTTACCTTGTTTCTGTGCACGATATCCAACCCCGATAAGCTCAAGGCTACGTTCGAAACCTTTAGATACACCCTCGATCATGTTGTTCAGGATCGCACGAGTAGTACCGTGGATTGTACGGTGTTCTTTTGAGTCAGAAGGGCGGACAACTGTAAGTGTGCTGCCTTCCTGCTCGAATTTCATTTCTGAATTAAAAGTGAATGAAAGTTCACCTTTAGGTCCTTTAGCAGTAACATGTGAACCGTCAAAAGTTAATGTTACATCTGAAGGTACCTCGATTGGTTTTTTTCCTACACGAGACATTTTGTTGCACCTCTCTTTCGATTAAAAGATATTACCAGACGTATGCTAGAACTTCTCCGCCCACTTGCTTAGAGCGAGCTTCTTTGTCAGTTACAACGCCAGTTGAAGTAGAAACGATTGCGATTCCAAGACCGTTCAGTACACGTGGAAGCTCATCAGCTTTTGCGTATACGCGAAGTCCAGGCTTAGAAATACGCTTAAGGCCAGTGATAACACGCTCATTGTTTGCACCATACTTAAGGAAGATGCGAATGATACCCTGCTTGCTGTCCTCGATATATTCAACGTCACGGATGAAACCTTCACGCTTAAGGATTTCTGCGATTTCTTTCTTCATGTTAGAAGCAGGAACCTCTAGCTTCTCGTGACGGACCTGATTCGCATTACGGATGCGAGTCAGAAGATCTGCGATTGGATCTGTCATTGTCATATTAATTTACCTCCTTCCCAAAATCGGGTATTACCAGCTGGCTTTCTTAACGCCAGGAATTTGACCCTTGTATGCTAGTTCACGGAAACAAATACGGCACAGCTTGAATTTACGCAGTACTGAGTGTGGACGTCCGCAACGTTCGCAACGTGTATACTCTTGTACTTTGAATTTCTGTTTGCGCTGTTGTTTCGCAATCATTGATTTTTTAGCCACGTTTACGCCTCCCTTTTGTAGAGATTACTTTTGGAATGGCATACCGAATTGTGTAAGAAGCTCACGAGACTCTTCGTCTGAGTTAGCTGTCGTAACAATTACGATGTCCATGCCACGTACTTTGTTTACTTTGTCATAATCGATCTCTGGGAAGATTAGCTGCTCTTTAACACCAAGAGTGTAGTTACCGCGTCCGTCGAAAGACTTTTTAGATACTCCGCGGAAGTCACGTACACGTGGTAGAGATACAGAGATTAGCTTGTCTAGGAAGTCATACATACGCTCGCCGCGAAGTGTAACTTTCGCTCCGATTGGCATACCTTCACGAAGACGGAAACCTGCGATAGATTTCTTAGCTTTTGTAATTAGAGGCTTCTGACCAGTGATAGTCGTAAGCTCTTCTACAGCTGTATCCAGTGATTTAGTGTTTTGAACTGCTTCACCAACACCCATGTTGATTACGATTTTTTCGATTTTTGGCACCTGCATTACAGAAGTGTAATCGAACTTCTTAACTAGAGCAGGTGTGATTTCACTATTGAACTTTTCTTTTAGGCGGTTCATGCTTGAGTACCTCCCCTCTTCATTAACTATTTATCTAAAGATTCACCTGATTTTTTAGCAATACGTACTTTCTTACCGTCCTCAACTTTATAACCAACGCGTGTTGGTTCGTTAGTTTTCGGATCGATCAGCATCACGTTTGATACGTGAACTGCTGCTTCCATGTTAGAGATTCCACCTTGTGGATTCATCTGTGAAGGTTTTGAATGTTTCTTGACGATGTTCACACCTTCAACAATTACGCGGTCAGCTTTCGGATTAGCAGCAAGTACAGTACCTGTCTTGCCTTTATCTTTTCCGGAAATAACCATTACTTTATCGCCTTTTTTAACGTGCATCCTGTCGCACCTCCTTGATACGGTGGTTGATTATCAATTAAAGAACTTCTGGTGCTAGAGAAACAATCTTCATGAAGTTGCTGTCACGAAGTTCACGAGCAACCGGTCCGAAGATACGAGTTCCACGAGGGCCTTTGTCGTCACGAATGATGACACAAGCGTTCTCATCAAACTTGATGTACGTGCCATCTTTACGACGAACACCGCTCTTTGTACGAACGATTACCGCTCTTACAACTTCACCTTTTTTAACAACGCCTCCTGGTGTTGCTTGTTTCACTGTGCAGACGATCACATCACCAATATTAGCAGTCTTGCGGCCTGAACCTCCAAGAACTTTAATGGTTAATACTTCACGTGCGCCAGAGTTGTCAGCTACTTTTAAACGCGATTCCTGTTGAATCATGTAGGTTACCTCCCTTCGGAATTACATTTCCGAACAATATATTAGATAATAACCGCTTCTTCTACGACTTCCACTAGACGGAAACGTTTTGTTGCTGAAAGCGGACGAGTTTCCATAATACGAACAATATCGCCAGTCTTGGCTTGGTTTTGTTCATCGTGAGCTTTGTACTTCTTAGAGTACTTTACTCGTTTGCCATAAAGTGAATGTTTCTTTTGAGTTTCAACTAGCACTGTGATTGTTTTGTCCATTTTGTCCGAAACAACACGGCCAGTGTAAACTTTACGCTGGTTGCGTTCACTCATGCTGCAAACCTCCTCTCAGTTATCAGTTGTTAGCGCCAATTTCTCTTTCACGAATCACGGTTTTCATGCGAGCAATGGCTTTTCGTACTTGACGGATGCGAGCAGTGTTTTCAAGCTGACCAGTAGCCAGTTGGAAACGAAGGTTAAATAGCTCTTCCTTCAAAGATTTTACTTTTTGTTCAATTTCGGCAGTGGTTAGGTCACGAATTTCATTAGCTTTCATTTGATTCACCACCAATTTCTTCTCGTTTTACAAACTTAGTCTTAACCGGAAGTTTGTGTGATGCAAGACGAAGTGCTTCACGAGCAACTTCTTCAGATACTCCAGCGATTTCGAACATAATCTTACCCGGCTTTACAACTGCTACCCATCCTTCTGGTGCCCCTTTACCGGAACCCATTCGGACTTCTAGAGGTTTCTTAGTGTAAGGCTTGTGTGGGAAGATTTTAATCCATACTTTACCGCCACGTTTCATGTAACGAGTCATCGCGATACGGGCAGACTCGATCTGACGGTTAGTGATCCAGCTAGCTTCAAGAGCTTGAAGACCGTATTCACCAAAGCTTACTTCAGTACCGCCTTTTGCCTGGCCGCGCATTTTTCCGCGGTGTACACGACGATATTTCACGCGTTTAGGTAATAACATGATTAGTTTCCTCCTTCCTCGGATTTCTTGTGGTTCTTGGTAGGAAGAACTTCTCCACGGTAGATCCATACTTTAACTCCGAGCTTACCATACGTAGTATCCGCTTCAACGTGAGCGTAGTCGATGTCAGCGCGAAGAGTATGAAGTGGAACAGTACCTTCACTGTAATGTTCAGCACGTGCGATGTCTGCTCCGCCTAGACGACCAGAAACCTGAGTTTTGATCCCTTTAGCGCCAGCCCGCATTGTGCGTTGGATTGATTGCTTCTGTGCACGACGGAAAGACACACGGTTTTCCAGTTGACGTGCAATGTTTTCACCTACAAGTTTCGCATCAAGGTCAGCGCGTTTGATTTCAACGATGTTGATGTGAACTCGCTTGCCAGTGATCTTGTTAAGGTCTTTACGAAGTGCTTCGACTTCAGTACCACCTTTACCGATAACCATACCTGGCTTAGCAGTGTGAATTGTAATGTTGATGCGGTTAGCCGCACGTTCGATTTCTACTTTAGAAACTGATGCTTCTTTCAGACGACCTTCGATGTAGTCACGAACTTTAAGGTCTTCATGAAGTAAGTCTGCGTAGTCTTTGCCTGCGAACCATTTTGATTCCCAGTCACGAATGACTCCGATACGTAGTCCAATTGGATGTACTTTTTGACCCACGTGTTATCCCTCCTTTTTTTCAGATACCACGATTGTAATGTGGCTTGTACGTTTATTAATGGCACTTGCACGACCTTGTGCACGAGGACGGAAACGTTTAAGTGTTGGTCCTTCGTTAACATATGCTTCAGAAATCACAAGGTTGTTAATGTCCATGTCGTAATTATGCTCAGCGTTCGCTACAGCAGATTTTAATACTTTCTCGATTACTGGTGATGCAGCGCGTGGTGTGTGGTTCAAAATAGCCACCGCTTCGCCAACCTGCTTACCGCGGATTAAATCTGCTACTAGGCGTACTTTACGAGGAGCAATACGAACTGTGTTTGCAACAGCTTTTGCTTGCATTAGGATAGCCTCCTCTCAATTAGCGTCTTGTTTTCTTATCATCACTTGCGTGACCTTTGTACGTACGGCTTGGCGCGAATTCGCCAAGTTTATGACCAACCATATCTTCAGTCACGTAAACTGGTACGTGTTTGCGTCCATCGTATACAGCGATTGTATGACCGATGAAGTTAGGGAAGATAGTAGAACGACGAGACCAAGTTTTTACAACCTGCTTCTTGTCTGATTCGTTAAGCTTCTCAACTTTTGACATTAAATGATCGTCCACAAAAGGTCCTTTTTTCAAGCTGCGACCCATATTGGAACCTCCCTTCGTGATTGCCCTACGGCCCGTTTAATGAACCGTAGCTCAATCCCGTTATTTTTTACGACGGCGTACGATAAACTTATCGGACTTGTTTGTCTTCTTACGAGTCTTGTAACCAAGAGTTGGTTTGCCCCATGGTGACATTGGTGATTTACGGCCGATTGGCGCTTTACCTTCACCACCACCGTGTGGGTGATCATTCGGGTTCATTACAGAACCACGTACAGTTGGGCGCTTGCCTAACCAGCGTGAACGTCCTGCTTTACCGATGTTGATTAGTTCGTGTTGTTCGTTACCAACTTGTCCTACAGTAGCACGGCAAGTTGCAAGGATCATACGAGTTTCGCCTGAGTTAAGACGTACAAGCACGTATTTACCTTCTTTACCTAGAACCTGTGCTGATGTACCAGCTGAACGTACCAGCTGACCACCTTTACCAGGCTTAAGCTCGATGTTGTGGATTACTGTACCCACTGGAATGTTAACTAGTGGAAGTGCGTTACCTGTTTTGATGTCCGCTTCAGGGCCTGACATGATTTCCATGCCTACTACAAGTCCTTTAGGAGCTAGGATATAACGCTTCTCACCATCAACGTAGTTGATTAGTGCAATGTTTGCTGAACGGTTTGGATCATATTCGATCGTAGCAACGCGTCCTGGAATGCCATCTTTCGTACGAGCGAAATCGATGACACGGTATTGGCGCTTATGGCCTCCACCTTGATGACGAACTGTTAACTTACCCTGGTTGTTACGGCCACCCTTACGCTTAATTGGCGCAAGAAGCGATTTTTCCGGCTTGCTAGTTGTAATCTCAGCAAAGTCAGAAGCTGTCATGCCGCGACGACCATTAGAGGTAGGTTTGTACTTTTTAATCGCCATGTCTGTTCCCTCCTCTTCTATTTATCGGTTTTATTAAACCTCAAAAAATTCGATTTCTTTACTTTCTTCTGTCAGGGTTACAATCGCTTTGCGACGCTTGTTGGTAAAACCAGTGTAACGTCCCATGCGCTTGAATTTACCTTTGTAGTTCATGATGTTAACTTTCTCAACATCCACACCAAAGATTTCCTGGATTGCGTCTTTCACTTGTGTTTTGTTAGCACGAGTGTCGACTTCGAACGTGTACTTCTTCTCACCCATAAGGTCTGAAGAACGCTCTGTAATTACGGGGCGCTTAATAATATCGCGAGCATCCATTATGCAAGCACCTCCTCTACTTTTTGAACTGCACCTTTCGTCATAACCACTTTATCGTGGCCAAGTACATCAAGTACGTTGACGCCAGTAGCAGAAATAACTGTTACGCCTGGAATGTTACGTCCAGATAGAGCAACGTTTTCGTCAAGACCTTCAGTCACTACTAGGACCTTCTTGTCTAGTGAAAGGCTGCTTAATACTGTAGCAAATTCCTTTGTTTTTGGCGATTCGAATGAAAGCGCCTCTAGAACTAAGATATTTTCTTCAGCAACTTTGCTTGAAAGAGCTGATTTGATCGCCAGACGACGAACTTTTTTAGGAAGCTTATAGCTATAGCTACGAGGTGTTGGGCCGAATACGACTCCACCGCCACGCCATTGTGGTGAACGGATCGAACCTTGACGGGCACGTCCAGTTCCCTTCTGACGCCATGGCTTACGACCACCGCCAGCTACTGCAGAACGATTTTTTACTTTGTGAGTTCCCTGACGCTGTGCAGCACGCTGCATTAGTACAGTTTCGAACATCACTGCGTTGTTTGGCTCAATGCCGAAGATGGATTCGTTAAGCTCGATATCGCCGGCTTGTGAACCATCCTGTTTGAATACGGATACTTTAGGCATTCCTGTTTCCTCCTTTCCGATTAACGTCTTTTATTTCGCTTTAATTGCGCTTTTTACTGTGATAAGTGACTTGTTAGGGCCAGGAACGTTCCCTTTTACAAGTAATAGATTACGCTCAGCGTCTACTTTCACGATTGAAAGGTTCTGAACTGTAATTTTTTCTCCGCCCATGCGTCCAGGTAGTAATTTACCTTTGAATACGCGGTTTGGATCAACAGGACCCATTGAACCAGGACGACGGTGGTAACGAGAACCGTGAGTCATTGGTCCGCGGGATTGGTTGTGACGCTTGATTGCACCCTGAAAACCTTTACCCTTCGATACTCCTGTTACATCAATTACATCGCCTTCTGCGAAAATATCAACCTTGACTTCTTGACCAACCTCATACTCGCCAAGCTCAACACCGCGGATTTCACGGACGAAGCGCTTAGGAGCCGTTTCAGCTTTAGCGGCATGTCCTTTTGATGGTTTGTTAGCAAGCTTTTCGCGCTTGTCTTCGAAACCGATCTGGATTGATTCATATCCATCAGTATCAACAGCTTTCTTTTGAAGAACTACGTTTGGAGTAGCTTCGATTACTGTTACTGGGATAAGATCGCCGTTCTCAGCAAAAACCTGAGTCATTCCAATCTTTCTACCTAAGATTCCTTTGGTCATTAGTCACACCTCCTATTATTGTTTAGTAATTTATTTTTTGTTGATTAAAGTTTGATTTCGATGTCAACGCCAGACGGTAAATCAAGACGCATTAGCGCATCTACCGTTTGTGGTGTCGGGTTCACAATGTCTACAAGACGTTTATGTGTGCGCATTTCAAACTGCTCACGAGCATCTTTGTATTTGTGGACCGCACGAAGGATTGTGTAAACAGACTTTTCAGTTGGTAGCGGGATTGGACCCGATACACTAGCACCTGAACGTTTTGCAGTTTCAACAATCTTCTCAGCAGACTGATCAAGAATTCTGTGATCGTATGCTTTCAAACGGATACGGATTTTTTGTTTTGCCATTATTTTCCCTCCTTTTTCGCCTATTTAGGAATAGACATTCTCCGCAGAAATTTCCCACACACGAGCCATGGCAAAGCGGCCGGGTGTGTCGGCAACCTCCTGCTTCATCGCAAGTCAAAGACCAACATTAAATATTATACAGAAAATAATTAGATTGTGCAACCCCTGTTGCAAAATTACTTTCTGAATACACTTTGTCTATTATAAGACCCTTCCAGCTGACTTTCAAGTGGTATTAAAATATGCAGAAAATTCATAGGCTTTGACGCTGTTGAATCCATTGTTCAGCTGCTATGACCCACGGTTGATCCATACGAAATGCGCGATGCCTGGTGTTGATGAGCGAGCTGAAAGAGAGGTAATGAAGATCATCTTCTACGAGCATATGAAGTTCAATCCGGTTTTTTAATTCACGCAGATCCTGCTGTGCCTGCAGCGCCTTTTTTTCTAAATGGAACAGTCTAGAGACCATCGTTCCAAAACGTCTTTCTTCTATAGAGTAATAGTTTTGCTTCTCCCACTCTTTTACGATTTGCTGATAGTGATCTTCCTTCAACAGACCTGTGAGTATCTGATAGGCCTGCTCTGCTTGAACAGCAGGCTGCTTCATTGATTGGCGGTAAGCAAGAATGACTGCAGGGAGCAGCGGCTGCATCGTACGCTGCGGTTTTTTGTGCTGTTGATCGTAGACAGATAGCCAGAGGTGAATCGTCTTCATGGGTTGTTCCCCTTTCACTGTGAATGATGACATGCTTCTTCTATAGTAGTGTAGCGGTTATGGGGAGTTGTGGGAAGAGTATTTGCAGGCTGTGTACGGTCTAAGGTTGATAACGGCTTGTGGGAGTAGTTCAGGTCATTATATGGAAGTTATATAAGGCTAGTAAGGGGTTTTTACCATAATCGGAGGCATTGGCGGTCACAACCGTGATTTTACAGGTCATTAACTCACTTTCACCGGTTAGATCCTTTCAGCTCTACTTGCCCTGTTTTTATACGAAAAAAATCCTGCACCCATAAGGATGCAGGATTTGTATCGCAAAGTCGCTATTACTTCTGGATAGAAGCTACAACGCCAGCGCCTACTGTACGTCCACCTTCACGAATAGAGAACTTAGTTCCTTCTTCGATCGCGATTGGAGAGATTAGCTCAACAGTCATTTCGATGTTGTCGCCAGGCATAACCATTTCTACTCCATCAGGAAGGTTACATACGCCAGTTACGTCCGTAGTACGGAAGTAGAACTGTGGGCGGTAGTTAGTGAAGAATGGAGTGTGACGTCCACCTTCTTCTTTAGATAGAACATAAACTTCAGCTTTGAAGTTAGTGTGTGGAGTGATTGTTCCTGGCTTAGCAAGAACCTGTCCACGGTTGATGTCGTCGCGAGAAACCCCACGAAGAAGTGCGCCAATGTTGTCGCCAGCTTCTGCATAGTCAAGAAGCTTACGGAACATTTCAACACCAGTAACAGTAGTTTTCTTCGGCTCTTCAGAAAGACCGATGATTTCTACTTCGTCACCAACTTTAACTTGTCCACGCTCAACACGTCCAGTAGCAACTGTACCACGACCAGTGATTGAGAATACATCCTCAACTGGCATCATGAATGGCTTTTCAGTGTCACGCTCAGGAGTTGGAATGTAGCTATCTACAGCTTCCATAAGTTCGAAGATTTTCTCTTCCCACTCAGCTTCTCCTTCAAGAGCTTTAAGTGCAGAACCTTTGATTACTGGAATGTCGTCGCCAGGGAAATCGTACTCAGAAAGAAGGTCACGGATTTCCATTTCAACTAGTTCAAGTAGTTCTTCGTCGTCTACCATGTCACACTTGTTCATGAATACAACAAGGTAAGGTACACCTACCTGACGAGAAAGAAGGATGTGCTCACGAGTCTGTGGCATTGGGCCATCAGCAGCAGATACTACAAGAATACCGCCGTCCATCTGTGCAGCACCAGTGATCATGTTCTTAACATAGTCAGCGTGTCCTGGGCAGTCAACGTGTGCGTAGTGACGAGTGTCAGTTTCGTACTCAACGTGTGCAGTTGAGATTGTGATTCCGCGCTCGCGCTCTTCTGGAGCACCATCAATTTGATCGTATGCCATTGCAGATCCACGACCATATTTCTTGTGAAGTACAGTTGTGATTGCAGCAGTTAGAGTTGTTTTACCATGGTCAACGTGTCCGATTGTTCCAATATTCGCATGGGTTTTCGAACGGTCGAATTTTTCCTTAGCCATTACGGAATTCCTCCTTAAAATAATTAAAGTTAATTAGTTTTATTTTTAAATATGGCTCACCCCGGGACAGTGTCCCAGGAGTCACCATAGCTTACATAAGTAGTTATACTTTATTGTAAGGGTGAAATCAATTATTCACCTTTATTTTTTTTGATGATTTCTTCACTCACAGACTTCGGTACTTCCTCGTAGTGATCGAAGAACATTGAGAATGTTCCACGTCCCTGCGTGTTAGAACGAAGTGAAGTTGCGTAACCGAACATTTCAGCAAGCGGTACAAATGCTTTAACGATTTGTGTGTTACCGCGAGCAGACATACCTTCTACGCGTCCACGGCGAGCTGTAACGTCACCCATGATGTCTCCCATGTATTCTTCTGGGATCATAACTTCTACGCGCATTAGCGGCTCAAGAAGAACCGGGTTACACTTAGAAACTGCATTTTTAAGTGCCATAGATGCAGCAATCTTAAACGCCATCTCAGAGGAGTCAACGTCATGGTATGAACCATCGTATAACTTCGCTTTGATGTCGATTAGAGGGTAGCCTGCTAGTACACCGTTATCCAGTGAGTCTTCAAGACCCTGCTGAACAGCCGGGATGTATTCACGTGGTACTGATCCCCCAACGATTGCATTTTCAAATTCAAAGCCTGCTCCTTCTTCGTTAGGAGAGAATTCGATCTTAACGTGACCGAACTGTCCGCGACCACCAGACTGGCGGACGAACTTCCCTTCAACTTGTGCAGAGCCGCGGAATGTTTCACGGTAAGATACCTGTGGAGCACCCACGTTAGCTTCTACTTTGAATTCACGCTTCATACGGTCAACAAGGATATCAAGGTGAAGTTCACCCATACCTGCGATGATCGTCTGTCCAGTTTCCTGGTCAGTGTGTGCATGGAATGTTGGATCTTCTTCCTGAAGCTTCTGAAGCGCCTGAGACATCTTGTCCTGGTCAGCTTTAGACTTAGGTTCGATCGCAACAGAGATAACTGGCTCAGGGAATTCCATAGACTCAAGAATAACAAGACTCTTTTCGTCACATAGTGTGTCCCCTGTAGTTGTGTCTTTAAGACCAACTGCAGCAGCGATATCTCCAGCATATACTTCCGCAATTTCTTCACGAGAGTTAGCGTGCATTTGCAGGATACGTCCTACACGCTCACGCTTACCTTTCGTTGCATTCTGTACGTATGATCCAGAAGATAGCACACCAGAATAAACACGGAAGAATGTAAGCTTACCTACATAAGGGTCTGTCATTACTTTGAATGCAAGCGCTGAGAATGGCTCTTCGTCGCTAGCAGGACGAACAACTTCTTCTTCAGTCTCAGGAACATGTCCTGTGATTGGCTTAACATCAAGTGGTGACGGAAGGTATTCAAGTACTGCATCAAGAAGAAGCTGAACACCTTTGTTCTTGAAAGCAGAACCACAGATTACAGGATAGAATTCAACGTCACAAGTTCCTTTACGGATTGCAGCTTTGATTTCTTCCACTGTCATTTCTTCGCCTTCAAGGTATTTCATCATAAGATCTTCATCAAGATCTGCTACCGCTTCAATTAGCTTTCCGCGGTATTCTTCAGCCTGTGCCTTGTATTCTTCAGGAATTTCACGCTGCTCAGTACGAGTACCAAGATCATCTTCATAGAAGTATGCTACATTTTCAACCAGGTCGATGATTCCTTCGAATTCATCTTCCGCACCGATTGGCAGTTGAATTGGATGAGCATTAGCTTGAAGGCGGTCGTGCAGTGTTCCTACAGAATAAAGGAAGTCTGCCCCGATCTTATCCATTTTATTAACGAATACGATACGAGGAACACCGTATGTTGTCGCCTGACGCCATACAGTTTCTGTCTGTGGCTCAACACCCGACTGGGCATCAAGTACACCTACAGCACCATCAAGTACACGAAGTGAACGTTCAACTTCTACTGTGAAGTCTACGTGTCCAGGTGTATCAATGATGTTTACACGGTGGCCTTTCCATGAAGCTGTTGTTGCAGCAGATGTGATCGTGATCCCACGCTCCTGCTCCTGCTCCATCCAGTCCATCTGTGATGCACCTTCGTGCGTTTCACCGATCTTGTGGATACGGCCTGTGTAGTAAAGGATACGCTCCGTAGCAGTCGTTTTACCGGCATCGATGTGAGCCATGATACCGATATTACGAGTGTCTTTTAAGGAGAACTCTCTAGGCATTGGTCTTTCTCCTTCCTACTAAATGAGATTTGGGTGATAAAATACTGAATCTTACCAGCGGTAGTGAGCAAATGCTTTATTTGCTTCAGCCATTTTATGCATATCTTCACGCTTCTTAACTGAAGCGCCAGTGTTGTTTGCTGCATCAAGAATTTCGTTAGCAAGACGCTCTTCCATAGTCTTTTCTCCACGAAGACGCGCATAGTTAACTAACCAGCGAAGTCCAAGTGTAGTACGACGTTCCGGACGCACCTCAACTGGTACCTGATAGTTCGCTCCGCCGACACGACGAGCACGTACTTCAAGTACTGGCATGATGTTCTTAAGCGCCTGGTCGAATACTTCAAGAGCATCTTTACCAGAACGTTCCTGAACGATATCGAAAGCAGAATATAAGATACGCTGTGCTGTACCTTTCTTTCCGTCAATCATGATTTTGTTTACAAGACGAGTTACCAGCTTCGAGTTATGAATCGGATCCGGTAAAACGTCACGTTTTGCAACTGCACCTTTACGAGGCATGTGATTTCCTCCTTTCATAGGAAAATAACTTCTTTATATTGAATCGATTACTTTTGGTCTTTTGGTCTCTTAGTACCGTATAGTGAACGGCCTTGACGGCGTCCATCTACACCAGCAGTATCAAGCGCACCACGTACGATGTGGTAACGTACCCCTGGTAAATCTTTTACACGTCCTCCGCGAATAAGAACAACACTGTGCTCTTGAAGGTTGTGCCCGATACCAGGAATGTATGCTGTAACCTCGATTTGGTTTGTAAGACGCACACGAGCATATTTACGAAGTGCCGAGTTCGGCTTCTTCGGTGTCATTGTACCAACACGAGTACAAACACCACGCTTTTGTGGTGATGAAAGGTTAGTCGCTTTCTTCTTGAAGCTGTTGTAACCTTTGTTAAGTGCTGGTGAGTCAGACTTTGAGCCCTTTGATTGGCGTGGATTACGCACTAATTGGTTAATAGTAGGCATGTTTATGTCCTCCCTTCCTCAATATTTTAAGCCCACACATCCAGGTGGTTCATTTTAGGGTAAAAACAAAGTCTTTGCAACTTTTGCTGCAAAAACATGTTTACATAGTAATGGCTACCGCAGCAGCACCAACCTCGATCCCGCACGCTTTGCCCAGCTTCTTCATGGAATCAACATGGGTTACGTTTACGTTCATCTCTTCAGCGGTGAGTAGCACCCGATCAATTACATGGCGGTCGACATCGTCTGCAACGATGACTTCCTTCACTGACCCTGCTTTGAGTGCCTTTACAACTTGCTTGGATCCTACAATGATGTGTTTAGCCTGTGATACTTTTTCATAAGACATAATCATATCCTCCAAAGTAACAGGTTGTTAATTAGTAGCAACCTTGAATATATTATCATCTCAATGATAGGTTGTCAACAACGTTTGAAAATAATTGCGGGTTCTTTATCAAGATTAATGAGAGTCGGCTGATTTCCGGTAACCGCTGTTGATTTCTGTGGGGGACTTCGCTTTCCTGTCCCCGGGCGAGAGTCTACGTCCCCCACTACAATCAACTGCTATTACTTTTATAGAAACAATCGCATTCTTCGATGAAATAATAGATAAAAAAGGTGGCGCCACAGGGGCGCCACCACTTTTGCTTTCACAGGCTGTGAATTATTCCACGGATACTGCTTCTTCCTCTGGAATTTCTTCATTTTCGATCTCAGCCTGACGATAGCGCTGCATTCCTGTTCCGGCTGGAACAAGCTTACCGATGATAACATTTTCTTTCAGTCCAAGGAGCTCATCACGCTTTCCTTTGATCGCTGCGTCTGTCAGGACACGAGTTGTCTCCTGGAATGATGCAGCTGAAAGGAACGATTCTGTTTCAAGAGATGCTTTTGTGATCCCCAGGATAAGCGGACGGCCAGTTGCCGGCTGCTTACCATCAAGCAGAACCTGTTCATTTGCTTCCATGAACTGATGTACATCAAGCAGTGAACCAGGCAGCAGTTCAGTTTCTCCGGCTTCAATAACACGTACTTTACGAAGCATCTGGCGAACCATGACTTCAACGTGCTTATCACCGATTTCAACACCCTGCATACGGTATACTTTCTGTACTTCTTTCAGCAGATATTCCTGTACAGCAGCAACGTCGCGGATCTTGATCAGTTCTTTCGGATCGATTGAACCTTCTGTCAGAACCTGACCGCGTTCGATTACATCGTCAACCGCTACTTTAATACGGGCAGTATAAGGAGCAGAATAAGTCTTTGTTTCTACTTCACCTTTTACTGTAATATCCTGCTGACGGTCTTTACCTTCTGTTACTTCAGTTACGACACCATCAATTTCAGAAATCGTAGCCTGACCTTTCGGGTTACGCGCTTCGAAAATTTCCTGGATACGCGGAAGACCCTGTGTAATATCGTCTCCTGCTACACCACCTGTGTGGAATGTACGCATTGTAAGCTGTGTACCCGGCTCACCGATTGACTGGGCTGCGATGATACCGACTGCTTCGCCGACTTCAACTTTTTCACCAGTCGCAAGGTTCTTACCATAACACTTCTCACATACGCCATGACGCGTGTTACAAGTGAATGCAGAACGAATAGATACTTCTTCAACACCAGCTTCAACAATCTGACGGGCAATATCTTCTGTAATCAGTTCATTACGTCTTACGAAAACATCACCAGTTTCAGGATGCTTGACTGTCTGGTTTGAATAACGGCCTTCAAGACGTTCTTCAAGTGCTTCAATCACTTCTGTACCGTCTTTCAGAGAGCTTACGCGCAGACCGCGGTCAGTACCGCAATCCTCTTCACGGACGATCACATCCTGTGCCACGTCTACAAGTCGGCGAGTCAGGTAACCTGAATCGGCAGTTTTCAGTGCTGTATCGGCAAGACCTTTACGTGCACCGTGTGTAGAGATGAAGTACTCAAGTACTGTCAGACCTTCACGGAAACTTGACTTGATCGGAAGCTCGATGATACGTCCAGCCGGGTTGGCCATCAGACCACGCATACCGGCAAGCTGCGTAAAGTTAGATGCGTTACCACGGGCACCTGAATCACTCATCATATAGATCGGGTTCAGGCTGTCGAGTGTAAGCATCAGCTTATCCTGAATAATGTCCTTTGCAGCTGACCAGATTGAGATAACACGCTCATAGCGCTCTTCTTCTGTGATCAGACCACGGCGGAATTGCTTCTGGACTTTATCAACCTTTAACTGTGCATCGTCAAGGATTCCCTGCTTCTCAGGAAGTACCACGATATCAGCGATACCGATTGTAATACCAGCACGCGTTGAGTGCTTGAATCCAAGGTTTTTCATGCTATCAAGCATTTTAGATGTATCCGTTAAGTGGAATCGCTTGAAGACTTCAGCGATGATGCTTCCAAGGAATCCTTTCTTGAACGGCGTTACAAGGTCAGCTGATTTGAAGTGTTCTTTTACATCAGTCGTCGGGTCAACGAAGTACTTATCAGGTGTATTCACCTCAAGGTTCTCCATTGTCGGCTCGTTAATGTAGTGGAACTCTTCAGGAAGAATTTCGTTAAAGATTACTTTTCCGACTGTTGTCAGAAGAAGCTTCTTATTTTGTTCTTCCGTAAATGTTGGCTTGTTAACAGCACCCGCATGGATCGCAATACGTGTGTGCAGGTGTACATAACCATTCTGGTATGCAAGAAGGACTTCATCCGCATCACGGAATACTGAACCTTCACCTACAGCATCTTTACGTTCCAATGTCAGGTAGTAGTTACCAAGTACCATATCCTGAGACGGCGTAACAACAGGTTTTCCGTCTTTCGGGTTAAGGATGTTCTGTGCAGCAAGCATAAGAAGACGCGCTTCAGCCTGAGCTTCAGATGATAGTGGTACGTGAACCGCCATCTGGTCACCGTCAAAGTCAGCGTTATAAGCTGTACATACGAGCGGGTGAAGACGGATCGCACGGCCTTCAACCAGTGTTGGTTCGAATGCCTGGATACCAAGACGGTGAAGTGTCGGTGCACGGTTTAGAAGAACCGGATGCTCCTTAATAACATCTTCAAGTACGTCCCATACTTCATCATGAACACGTTCAATCTTACGTTTTGCACTCTTAATATTGTGCGCAAGTCCGCGCTCAACAAGCTCTTTCATCACAAAAGGCTTGAACAGTTCAAGTGCCATTTCCTTCGGCAGTCCGCACTGATACATTTTCAGGCTAGGTCCAACTACGATAACTGAACGGCCGGAATAGTCAACACGCTTACCAAGAAGGTTTTGACGGAAACGTCCCTGCTTCCCTTTCAGCATATGAGAAAGAGATTTTAGTGGACGGTTACCCGGTCCTGTAACAGGACGTCCGCGGCGGCCGTTATCGATTAGTGCATCTACAGCTTCCTGCAGCATACGCTTCTCGTTCTGAACGATGATGCTTGGTGCACCAAGGTCCAATAGACGCTTCAGACGGTTGTTACGGTTGATCACACGACGGTACAGGTCATTCAGGTCAGATGTAGCGAAACGTCCGCCATCAAGCTGAACCATCGGACGAAGTTCCGGTGGGATCACAGGTAGTACATCAAGAATCATCCAGTCAGGAAGGTTACCTGAGTTACGGAATGATTCAACTACTTCAAGGCGCTTGATCGCACGAGTACGACGCTGCCCCTGAGCAGTTTTTAATTCTTCTTTCAGCGTTTCCGCTTCTTTATCAAGATCGATATCCTGAAGAAGCTTGCGGATTGCTTCAGCTCCCATTGCAGCCTGGAATTTACCACTGTACTTTTCACGGTACGCACGGTATTCCTTCTCAGACAGAAGCTGTTTCTTTTCAAGTGCAGTATCTCCTGCTTCTGTTACTACGTAAGAAGCAAAGTAGATGACTTCCTCAAGCGCACGCGGTGACATGTCAAGAACAAGTCCCATACGGCTAGGGATGCCTTTGAAGTACCAGATGTGAGAAACAGGTGCTGCAAGTTCGATGTGACCCATACGTTCACGGCGCACTTTCGCACGTGTTACTTCAACACCACAGCGGTCACAAACGACGCCCTTATAACGGACGCGTTTGTATTTACCGCAGTGACACTCCCAGTCTTTCTGCGGGCCGAAGATTCGCTCGCAGAAAAGACCGTCTTTTTCAGGCTTCAGTGTACGATAGTTAATCGTTTCAGGTTTCTTGACTTCACCAAATGACCAAGAACGGATCTTATCTGGTGAGGCTAAACCAATTTTCATATATTCAAAGTTATTAACATCTATCAAGGAGCCTACCTCCCTTTTCGTTTAAAGGTTTCACCCTTTTGTTGATTCCCAGTGTCACAACTATTCTTTCGTGCCGACAGTTTCAGAAGTCGGTGCTTCTGTTTCCGGGGCAATGTTCAATGCATCAGCCTGGTGGATGTCGTCATCGTCATCCAGGTCGCGCATTTCGATTTCTTCATCATTGGCAGACAGCATCTTCACGTCCATGCCAAGACTCTGAAGTTCTTTGATTAATACTTTAAATGATTCAGGAACGCCCGGTTCCGGAACGCTGTCACCTTTAACGATCGCTTCGTACGTTTTCACACGTCCGACAACGTCATCTGATTTGACAGTTAGAATTTCCTGAAGTGTATATGCAGCACCATATGCTTCAAGTGCCCAAACCTCCATCTCACCGAAACGCTGTCCGCCGAACTGTGCTTTACCGCCCAGTGGCTGCTGTGTAACAAGTGAGTAAGGTCCTGTTGAACGAGCGTGAAGCTTGTCATCAACCATGTGAGCCAGCTTGATCATGTACATGACGCCGACAGATACACGGTTGTCGAATGGATCGCCGGTTCTTCCATCATAAAGAACTGTCTTACCATCGCGTGACATACCCGATTCTGCGATTGTTTCCCAAACGTCTTCCTCATTGGCACCATCAAATACCGGTGTAGCAATATGAATACCCATTGCGCGGGCAGCCATTCCCATGTGCATCTCAAGAACCTGACCGATGTTCATACGGGATGGTACACCCAGTGGATTTAACATGATGTCAATTGGTGTGCCGTCTGGAAGATATGGCATATCTTCTTCCGGAAGAATACGCGAGATAACACCTTTGTTACCGTGACGTCCGGCCATCTTATCCCCTACAGAAATCTTTCTCTTCTGTACGATGTAGACACGTACCAGCTGGTTTACACCAGGGGGCAGCTCATCGCCGTCTTCACGGTTAAAGATTTTCACATCAAGGATGATTCCGCCTGCTCCGTGTGGTACACGAAGTGACGTATCACGTACTTCACGTGCTTTTTCACCGAAGATTGCATGAAGCAGACGTTCTTCAGCTGTCAGCTCAGTTACACCCTTAGGCGTTACTTTACCAACGAGAATATCTCCGTCTTTTACTTCAGCACCCACACGGATGATTCCACGGTCGTCAAGGTTGCGCAGTGCATCTTCACCAACGTTAGGAATGTCACGTGTGATTTCTTCAGGTCCAAGCTTTGTATCACGGGACTCTGATTCATATTCTTCAATATGAATAGACGTGTATACATCATCTTTTACAAGGCGCTCACTCATGATAACAGCATCCTCGTAGTTAAAGCCGTCCCATGTCATGAAGCCGACAAGAACGTTACGTCCAAGCGCAAGCTCTCCTGCTTCCATCGATGGTCCGTCTGCAAGAATTTCACCTTTTTCAACGCGGTCACCTACAGCAACGATTGGACGCTGGTTGTAGCATGTTCCCTGGTTGGAACGGATGAATTTCTGCAGCTTGTACTTATCAAGGTCGGCTTCAGTTTCTCTGCCGTCCACATCTACTAAGCGGCGTACCCAAACCTGGTTTGCCTGTACGCGCTCAACGATACCTTCATGTTTATTAATAACAGCAGCACCTGAATCCTTCGCAGAAACGTGCTCCATTCCCGTACCTACAAAAGGCGCTTCCGGATTCATTAACGGAACTGCCTGACGCTGCATGTTCGCTCCCATTAACGCACGGTTCGAGTCATCGTTTTCAAGGAACGGGATACATGCTGTCGCAGCAGATACTACCTGCTTAGGCGATACATCCATATAGTCAATGCGGTCACGCTTGAATACAGTGTTTTCACCGCGGAAACGGGAAACAACTTCTTCATCAAGGAATGAACCGTCATCACCAAGACGGGCGTTTGCCTGTGCTACAACATAATTATCCTCTTCATCAGCAGTCAGATAATCAATGCGTTCTGTCACTCTGCCAGTTTCAGGGTCAACGCGGCGGTAAGGTGTCTCGATGAAGCCGAAACGGTTTACCTTTGCGAAGCTTGAAAGCGAGTTGATCAGACCGATGTTCGGGCCCTCAGGTGTCTCGATTGGACACATACGGCCATAGTGAGAATAGTGTACGTCACGTACTTCAAAGCCTGCACGTTCACGTGTCAAACCACCCGGTCCAAGCGCAGAAAGACGACGCTTATGCGTTAATTCTGCAAGCGGGTTTGTCTGATCCATGAACTGAGAAAGCTGAGAGCTTC
Source organism: Jeotgalibacillus alimentarius (assembly GCF_000829445.1). Taxonomy (GTDB): domain Bacteria; phylum Bacillota; class Bacilli; order Bacillales; family Jeotgalibacillaceae; genus Jeotgalibacillus; species Jeotgalibacillus alimentarius. The sequence continues at coordinate 23,061 of NZ_JXRQ01000005.1, read as the reverse complement.
CAAAGAACTCTTTAATAGACGCGATTACAGGGCGAATGTTAATCAGCTGCTGAGGCGTAATTGTATTCGTATCCTGAATAGACATTCTTTCACGAACAACACGCTCCATACGTGAGAGACCAATACGGAATTGGTTTTGAAGAAGCTCACCTACTGAACGCAGACGACGGTTACCAAGGTGATCAATATCATCTGTTAAGCCAACGCCATGCAGAAGGTTAAAGAAGTAACTGATTGAAGATACAATGTCAGCTACCGTGATGTTTTTCACGCTGTCATCAACGTATGCATTACTGATTACGTTGATTTCCTGACCTTCTTCAGAATTAGGTACCTGAATTTTAATTGTCTGAAGCTTTAGGTCTTCTTCGACAACTCCGCTCACCTGATTGTACGTAACGAATCCTACTCCGCTTTCAAGGTTAGGAATCAGCTTATCAAGATTACGGCGGTCAAGTAGTGTTCCTTTTTCTGCGATAATTTCGCCAGTTTCAGGATCAGCAAGCGTTTCAGCAAGCACCTGTCCGAACAGACGATTCTTAATATGAAGCTTTTTATTCATTTTATAACGGCCTACATTAGCCAGATCGTAACGCTTAGGGTCAAAGAAACGTGATTCCAGAAGGCTCTTGGCATTTTCTACTGTCGGGGGTTCGCCCGGACGCAGACGCTCATAGATTTCCAGAAGCGCTTTTTCAACACTTTCGGTATTGTCTTTTTCAAGCGTATTACGGATATACTCGTTGTCTCCAACCAGGTCAATAATCTCCTGATCCGAACCAAAACCAAGTGCACGCAGTAATACAGTCACAGGAAGCTTGCGCGTACGGTCGATACGGACGTGAACAACGTCTTTCGCATCAGTTTCGTACTCAAGCCATGCACCGCGGTTTGGAATAACCGTTGCGCCAAAGCCTCTCTTCCCGTTTTTATCCATTTTATCGTGGAAATATACGCTTGGAGAACGTACAAGCTGAGAAACGATAACACGCTCTGCTCCATTAATAATGAAGGTACCTGTTTCAGTCATCAGCGGGAAGTCTCCCATAAATACATCCTGGTCTTTTACTTCGCCGGTTTCTTTATTCAATAGACGAACCTTCACACGCAGCGGTGCAGAATAAGTTACGTCACGCTCCTTAGATTCATCAACAGAATATTTCGGCTCACCAAGGCTGTAATCAATAAACTCAAGTGACAAGTTGCCTGTGAAATCTTCGATCGGCGAAATATCTCGGAACATTTCGCGTAATCCTTCTTCTAAAAACCAGTCGTAAGAAGCTGTCTGAATCTCTATCAGATTCGGTAAATCCAGCACCTCACTAATACGCGCATAGCTTCTGCGCTGGCGGTGTCGTCCATACTGAACTAGTTGACCTGTCAACTGATTCACCCCTCAAATCAAGCATTTTAGTGTCCATTTGTTTCTTTAAAAAAGAAAAAACGAACATAACACAAATAGAAAACGGGAAAACTCCACATTTTCTATTCTTTAAAACTTTATTTAAACCATTTTACCCAAAAGACAGCCCATTTATACAAAATGGACATACTTACTGATATTAATATTTTTACATCTTATAATAGTAACACAACCGGTATAGCCGGTCAATCTTTTTTCGCGCGGAAGATAAAGTAGCCTTTTTGCTTGTCAGCCGTTTCCACATTGCCGAATAATTCTTCAAGTTTCGCCTTAGCAGATGGTGCGCCCTGTTTTTTCTGAATGACCACCCATAGCTCCCCGCCCGAGGTAAGTTTTTCTGCACTCTGCTCAAAAATGCGGTGTACAGTCTGCTTCCCTGCGCGGATCGGCGGATTTGTAAGAATCGCTGCAAAAGACTGCTCCTCCACCTGATCAAGGCAATCACTTTCATAAATTGAGATATTGCGAATCTGGTTTTGTTCCGCATTTTCTTTTGCTAATTCAAGCGCCCGTTCATTCACATCGACCATATGAATATTTCGCTCAGGCATACTTTTAGCGAGCGACAAACCAATCGGACCGTAGCCGCAGCCCACATCCAGTACCGGTCCCCCGGTTACAGGCTCTTCGAACGCTTCAATTAGCACCCTCGAACCGAAATCTACTTCTTTTTTCGAGAATACACCCTGATCAGTTTTAAATTTGATTACATGACCGCGAAGCGTGTAGTTCCACCCGTTCGGTTTACTTTCAACGCCGGGTTTTTTTGAGTAATAATGATCTGCCATTCTGATCACTCCACCCTTCTTCATTTCGATAAAAAAAGCCCGCTATATTTCAAGCGGACTTTCTTCTTAAGGCAAAATTACTTAACTTCTACGCCAGCGCCAACTTCTTCAAGTTTAGCTTTAAGCTCTTCAGCTTCTTCTTTAGAAGCGCCTTCTTTAACAGCTTTAGGTGTGTTATCAACCATTTCTTTAGCTTCTTTCAGGCCAAGACCAGTGATTTCACGAACCACTTTGATAACCTTGATCTTCTGAGAACCAGCTTCAGTAAGAACAACGTCAAATTCAGTTTGCTCAGCAGCAGCTTCGCCGCCTCCGCCACCAGCTACAGCTACAGGAGCAGCAGCAGATACGCCGAATTCTTCTTCGATTGCTTTTACTAGGTCGTTCAGTTCAAGAACTGTCATTTCTTTGATTGCTTCGATCATTTGTTCTTTAGTCATGATATAGTTCCTCCTCGTGGAATGTTTTTAGTTTTTTTGGATATTGCTATCCGGTTAACAGGGAATTATGCGCCCTGTTCTTCTTTTTGATCTGCAACTGCTTGAGTCGCAACTGCGAATCCGCGCATTGGCGCAGTAAGAACGCTAAGAAGCATAGAAAGTAGGCCTTCGCGTGATGGAAGTTCTGCAAGAGCTTTCACTTGGTCAAGTGAAGCAACAGTTCCTTCGATCACACCTGCTTTAAGTTCAAGTGCTTCATGGTCTTTCGCAAAGTTGTTAAGAATCTTCGCTGGCGCAACAACATCTTCAGCAGAAAATGCGATTGCATTAGGACCTGTAAGGCTTTCATCAAGACCTTCAAGACCAGCAGCTTCTGCAGCACGGCGAGTCATTGAGTTTTTGTATACTTTGAACTCAACGCCTGCTTCACGAAGCTGTTTACGAAGCTCAGTTACTTCTGCAACAGATAGTCCGCGGTAATCAACAATCACAGATGATGCGCTTGATTGAAATTTTTCCTGAATTTCTGTTACAACCTGTTTCTTTTGCTCGATAATACTGCTCATCCTAACACCTCCTGTAATATTTGCTGTACACCTATACCGTCCCGATCATAAAAAAGCCTCTATGCCGGAAAGTAGACATAGAGGCGTATCATTTCAAGTAAAAGAAAGTTCTTTTAATCGTCATGACCTCGGCAGGAAATTAAGTCTGAGACACCTGCTGTCTACGGTACAAATGAATATATAATTTCACAACAGAGAACATCATATCAGATGCTCTCACGTTGTGTCAATAAGTTTCAGAAATTATTTTACTGTTACAGAAGATGGGTCAACCTTGATTCCAGGGCCCATAGTCGTTGTTACAGCTACTGACTTCATGTAAGTTCCCTTAGATGAAGATGGCTTCGCTTTTTGAACAACATCAAAGATTGCATTGAAGTTTTCAACAAGCTTTTCCTGATCAAATGAAACCTTACCGATTGGCACGTGGATGATACCAGACTTTTCAGCGCGGTATTCAACTTTACCAGCCTTGATTTCATTAACAGCTTTCTCAACGTCAAATGTAACTGTACCAGTTTTAGGGTTTGGCATAAGGCCTTTTGGTCCAAGGACACGTCCAAGCTTACCAACCTCACCCATCATGTCAGGTGTTGCAACGATTACGTCGAAATCAAACCAGCCGCCCTGAATCTTTTGAACAAGCTCGCTGTCTCCAACGAAATCTGCGCCAGCCGCTTCAGCTTCTTTCGCTTTTTCGCCTTTAGCGAAAACAAGAACGCTTTGCGTTTTACCAGTTCCGTTTGGAAGTACAACTGCTCCACGGATCTGCTGGTCGTTTTTACGAGTATCGATTCCAAGGCGGAATGCCGCTTCCACTGTTGCATCGAATTTTACTGTGCTTGTCTTTTGCGCAAGCTCGATTGCTTCAGTTACTGAGTAGTTCACTGAACGGTCAACAAGCTTTGCAGCTTCTTGATACTTTTTACCTTTTTTAGCCATTATAAGTTCCTCCTAATGTGGTTTTAGCGGAATAACCTCCCACGAATAAAGGTTGCGAGTGAAAGTTCTTCAGCTTCGCAACCCAGTCCAAAAACAAAACATCAATTAGTCTTCAATCGTGATACCCATGCTTCGAGCCGTACCTTCGACCATACGCATTGCTGCTTCAACATCAGCTGCGTTAAGATCTGGCATTTTTGTTTCCGCGATTTCACGTACCTTGTCACGCTTGACAGCCGCTACTTTGTTGCGGTTTGGTTCACCAGAACCTGACTCGATTCCTGCTGCTTTCTTAAGAAGAACTGCAGCCGGCGGAGTTTTAGTAACGAATGTAAATGAACGGTCTTCAAAAACCGTAATTTCAACAGGGATGATAAGACCAGCCTGATCAGCTGTACGAGCGTTAAACTCTTTACAGAATCCCATAATGTTAACACCAGCCTGACCTAGCGCAGGACCTACCGGCGGAGCTGGATTAGCTTTCCCAGCAGGGATTTGAAGCTTTACCATTTTAATAACTTTTTTAGCCACGAGACACACCTCCTTAAGTCCGTGATGTGGTAATAGGGCTTTTGTTTTTGCCCTCCCACTCAAAACTGATTCTTTTTATATAAAGAATATAAAATGTTAGTTCAGTCTCTCTATTGAGACATACTGACTTAAAAGATGTTACCATCTTTCAAATCATAATTCAAGACGTTCTTTTTATATTTTAAGGAAATTGGTGAAATAAGCGGTTTTATTTTGGCTTTATTCAAGTTGGCTGGTGGTTGAAGCTCCAGGGGGACGCTTTCCGCAGGGCCGGCGGTGAGCCTCCTCGAGCTTCGCTCTGCAGGGTCTCACCTGTCCAACTTCTCCTGCTGGAGTCGCCCCCTTCCGCTACAACCACCATCTGTGCAGATACTAAAGATGGGTTTTATTAAACTTCTTAATAAAGCCTCTCTTCTCAAGTTATAACCGCTATAACATCTCTTAATCCAGCTTCGTAATCTGTGTGAATTCAAGTTCAACCGGTGTTTCACGGCCGAACATGTTGACGAGTACTTTCACTTTTCCTTTGTCAGCGTCGATCTCTTCGATCACACCGGCAAAGTTAGCAAATGGGCCGTCGTTCACGGTTACATTTTCACCAAGGTCAAAGTCCACATCAATTGTACGTTCCTGCATACCCATCTGCTTAAGCAGCTGTGTAACTTCTTCCGGAAGCAGCGGAGTCGGCTTTGCGCCGCCGCCTGATGAACCGACGAAACCTGTTACGCCAGGGGTATTACGCACAACGTACCATGAGTCATCTGTCATGACGATCTCTACAAGTACATAACCAGGGAATGTTTTACGCTTCACCGTTTTTGCTTTACCATCTTTAATTTCAGTTTCTTCTTCTTCAGGCACAACAACGCGGAAGATTTTATCCTGCATCCCCATTGTCTCTACCCGTTTTTCCAAGTTCATTTTCACCTTATTCTCGTAACCGGAATATGTGTGAACAACATACCAATTCTTTTCCACGAATGGGCTCCTCCTTTTTAAGGCGCTTGCCTTTTTTTAAATAGTCTCTTGTAAAGCTGGCTGTTGATTTCCACCGCAATCACCAGCTGTGATAAAACAACATTCAATTTTACATAACACTTATCTATCTGACAGTCATAATATCCAAAAATCATTTTAAACAATGAAAAAACCCGTTAAACGGGCTTTTGCATGTCTCCTGCTATTGTACACGAAATGCTGATCAGTTGCGAAAACAAAGCGGATTATAAAATCCAGTTAATGATCGCATCAATACCCATATCAACTACGAAAAAGAACACTGCAACAAAGACAACTGTTGATAGTACTGTAACAGTGTACTTTGTGAGTTCTTTACGCTTTGGCCAGCTGACCTTGCGCATTTCGGAAGCAACGTTACGAAAAAAGTTGCTGATTTTACTCATGATGACGTACCCTCCAACCAGTGTTATTTCATTTGTGCCTGCCCGGGGGCAGACCATTATACTGTCTGTTTATGAACAGTATGAGCATTGCAGTAACGGCAAAATTTCTTCACTTCTAATCTATCGGTCTGTCTGTTACCGTTTGCAGGAATCGTATAATTACGGGATCCGCATTCCGTACAGGCAAGGATTGTCTTTTTAGTCATAATGTTCATTCCTTTTCAGGATGTGCATCCTTTAAAAAATAACACTCTATGGAAGTTGTGTCAATATAACATTCAAGCTAGAAAGTCAATTCCCGCGCCTCCAGATAGCGCTCAAGTTTTCTTTTGACACGCTGGAGGGCATTATCAATTGATTTGACGTGACGATCCAGTTCTTCAGATATTTCCTGATAGGATTGACCGTCCAGGTATAGTGCGAGCACTTTCCTTTCAAGGTCACTGAGCAGCTCAGCTACTTTCCCCTCAATCTTACTGAACTCCTCCCGGTGGATCACGAGTGCTTCGGGGTCAGTCGGCTTGGCAGGTGAAATAACATCCATCAGCGTCCTGTCAGACTCCTCATCATAGATCGGCTTATCCAGGGACACATAGGAATTAAGCGGGATGTGTTTCTGGCGGGTTGCTGTTTTAATTGCGGTAATAATCTGGCGGGTAATACAAAGCTCGGCAAATGCCTTAAAGGATGTCAGCTTCTCACCCTTGTAGTCTCTGATTGCCTTATAAAGCCCAATCATGCCTTCTTGTATAATATCTTCCTTGTCAGCTCCAATCAGAAAATAAGAGCGGGCTTTCACCCTGACGAAATGGCGGTATTTGTTAATCAGAAAATCAAGTGCATCGCTGTTGCCGTGATGAATCAGTTCGATGATCTTATCGTCTTCCATTCCGCTGAATAAGTTTCGGTCCGACGTCTGAGTATGTGCGTTCAAATGGATCCCCCCGACTCTGTGAAACAAATAGATAGAAATATTATACTTTACTGAATTTTCGAGCGTCAACCGCTCATTTGTCTCCACGCCTCCATTTTTCGAATATTTCGGCGATTTCATCACTGATCGGAATTTTGGATACAGGGCGTGCTGACTGGTTTTTTTCAATATTTTTTGATATTTTCTTCTCGATTTGCTTCACTTCAATTAAAAGTTCCCGGGCGGACTTTCTGAGCGCTCCCTGACCGAATATTGCCCATTGTTCTGTGTAATCACTAGTCGCTACAATCACCTGGGTGCGTATATCATTCAATTCAATCGCAAGCTTTTCAATCCGCTCATCAGCCGTTTCATTTTTCCGCGTGAATATAATCTCCACGCGGTAGTTATACATTTTTTTGGACATGCCTTCGACAAACTGGGCATCAAAGACAATAATGACGCGGTGGCCCGTATAGCCTTGATAGTCCGCCATCATCTCAATCAGCCTGTCCCGCGCTGAACCAAGGTCGTGGCTTTTTAATTCAGTTAATTCAGGCCAGGCGCCTATAATGTTGTAGCCATCGACGAGCAGCACGTTTTTCATCGCACGTCATCCTTCCAACGGATGACGGCGGCGGTAGATTTCATACATCAGAATGCTTGCAGCAACTGAAGCGTTCAGCGAAGTAACATGTCCACTCATCGGAAGGTGGATCAGAAAGTCACATTTATCACGCAGGATTCTGCTCATGCCTTTTCCTTCACTCCCGATAATGAGACCAACAGGCATGGTGCCATCAAAACGGCGGTAGTCTTCACTGCCTTTTGCATCCGTTCCGGCAATCCATAATCCTTTATCTTTCAGTTCATCAAGCGTACGGGAAAGGTTTGTAACGCGCACAACCGGCACGTGTTCAATCGCTCCTGTAGAAGCTTTCGCTACCGTCGCAGTCAGACCAACCGCGCGGCGCTTTGGAATAATGATGCCATGAACGCCGACTGCATCTGCTGTTCTCATAATTGAGCCAAGGTTATGGGGATCTTCAAGCTCATCTAAGATCATGATAAACGGATCTTCGCCCTTCTTCTCAGCAAGTGCGAACACGTCATCGAGCTCTGCGTATTCATAGGCAGCGATTGAGGCCACAACACCCTGGTGCTGCCCATCCATCAGCTGATCAATCTTCTTTTTCGGCACAAACTGCACAAGTACATTCGCTTCTTTAGCCAACTGGATGACCTGCTGCATCTGTCCTTTCTGTGACCCTTCACCAATCCAGATCTTATTGATTTCTCTTCCGGCTCTCAGTGCTTCAAGTACCGGATTTTTGCCGCCAATAAACTCTTCACTCATTGCCCGGCTCCTTTCTGCTATCCACTATCATGGAAATCGCCTTTAATATGATCTCTTCCATACGTTCTTTTTGTTCTGTTAAATATAAATAGCCAATCATGGCTTCAAATGCTGTGCTGTACCGGTAAGTAGCGACATCTGTGTTCTTAGGTACGCTGCCTGACTTTGCATTGCGCCCCCGCCTGATGATCGCCATCTCCTCTTCGGTGAACAGGTCTTCTTCAAACATTTGATGCAGTACCTGCGCCTGTGCTTTTGCTGATACGTAACAGATCGCTTCCCGCTGCAGGGCATGGGGACGGATTGTACCGATCGTGAGAAGATGGTGTCTGACATACTGTTCATAGACCCCATCCCCCATATAGGCTAGTGCAAGTGCATTCAGCTGCTTTGGATCAAGTGGAGATGAATACGTCATACTATCCTCTTCTCCAGCGGATACCCTGTTTTGTATCTTCCAGAATGATATTCATCTCTTTTAACTGATCACGAATGGCGTCTGCTGTTGCAAAATCGCGATCTTTACGCGCTGCCTCACGCTTTACGATCAGCTCATCTATTTCTTCATCAAGCATTTCCTGCTCTTTCATTTCAATGCCAAGCACACCCGCTAATTCTTTTAGTGTATCCGTAAATGCATCAATCACTTCCGGAGAGGTATTCTTTTCTCTTAAGTAAAGATTCGCCTCTCCTGAAAGGTCAAACAGAACAGAGATCGCGTTAGCTGTGTTGAAGTCATCATCCATTTCTTTAATAAATGCTTCTTTCTGTGCTGCCACTTTTTCAAGCCATTCTGCATCGTTTTCTGTCAGGCCTGAACTTGCTTCTTTACGGTGCTTTAAGTTTTCGTAAGCTGTCCGGATGCGGTCAAGTCCCGCTCCTGCTGCTTCAAGCAATTCACGGTTATAGTTGATCGGATGACGGTAGTGAACGGACAGCATAAAGAATCTCAGTACCTGTGGATCCGCTTCTTTTAAAATGTCATGCACAAGGACAAAGTTACCGAGTGATTTTGACATTTTTTCATTATCAATGTTGATATAACCGTTATGAAGCCAGTAGTTGGCGAATGGTTTACCTGTTAAGGCTTCAGACTGGGCAATTTCATTTTCATGGTGAGGGAAAGCCAGATCCTGGCCGCCTGCATGAATATCAATTGTATCCCCGAGATACTTACGCGCCATTGCAGAGCACTCTATGTGCCAGCCCGGACGCCCTTCTCCCCAAGGACTTTCCCAGGAAATCTCCCCTTCTTTCGCTGCTTTCCAGAGAACGAAATCCAGTTCGTCTTCCTTCCGCTCATCCGACTCAATTCTCGCCCCAATGCGCAGCTCATCAATTGACTGGTGAGACAGCTTGCCGTAACCATTGAACTTTCTTGTGCGGTAATAGACATCGCCGCCTGATTCATAAGCAAAATCCTTCTCAATCAGTGATTCAATGAATTCAATAATCAGGTCAATGTTTTCTGTAACACGCGGATGCGCTGTACCGCGTGCGCATCCAAGCGCACCCACATCTTCAAAATAAGCGTCAATGAAGCGCTCTGCCACTGCTGGCACCTCTTCACCAAGCTCATTGGCTGCACGGATTAATTTGTCGTCCACATCTGTAAAGTTTGAGACGTAATTCACGTCATATCCTCTGTATTCAAGGTGACGTCTGACTGTATCAAAGACAATCGGCGGACGGGCATTTCCAATATGAATATAGTTATAAACGGTCGGACCGCATACATACATGGATACTTTTCCTTCTTCAAGCGGTTTAAACGGTTCCTTCTTTCTTGTTACAGTGTTGTACATTTGAATGCTCATGGCTGTGAGCTCCTTTCACGTTCTTTCTTCAGCTGATCTTTTACAAAAGCCAGTTCTGTTTCGAGTGTTCTGATCCGCTCCCAGATCGGGTCCGGCATATCCTGATGATCAAGATCCCGGCGGACTTTCTTGCCATCTCTGATGACGACTTTGCCTGGGATACCGACCACAGTGGAATTTGCGGGTACGTCTTTTAACACAACTGATCCCGCTCCAACCTTTGAATTCTCACCGACAATAATCGACCCGAGTACTTTGGCACCTGTGGCAATCAGTACGTTATCTTCAAGTGTCGGGTGACGCTTTCCTTTTTCTTTACCGGTTCCACCTAAGGTGACCCCCTGAAAAACTGTCACGTTATTACCGATTTCGCACGTTTCACCAATGACTACACCCATTCCATGATCAATGAAAAAGCGTCGCCCGATTTTTGCTGCAGGATGAATTTCAATGCCTGTGAGAACCTTCGCAATTTGCGATATTGCCCGGGCAATAAAGAACATTTTCCGCTTATAAAACCAATGTGCAATCCGGTAAGCCCAGATCGCATGAAGCCCTGAATAAGTCAGAACGATTTCAAAAGCTGAGCGGGCTGCCGGGTCCTGGTCGAACACGGTATCTATATCTTCACGAATCCGCTTGAACATACGGTTCACTCCTTTCATTTTATCCGATTCACACCTAAAACCAACTAATACGATCAGAATTAACTGTTTTAAAATAGAAAAAGCGTCTCTGTCAAATGACAGAGACGCTTTTGCGCGGTTCCACTCTGTTTGAGGCAATACTACCCCCAACTTAATCAGGATAACGGCCTGAACCGCTGTTGCCTACATCAACTTTCAGCAAAAGACTCAAGGGTGCATTTCAGAAAGCATTCAGCCCAAACCGCTTTCAGCCTGATGGCGGTTCTCTCTTTCGGTGCTTCCACTTTTCCTACTTCTCCCTCTCAAAGCTTTTATTTATATCACTGTGTGTTCATCAGCTGTTTAAAAGTTTTCTATAGACATACTATATACTATTCTTTTCAAAATGTTAATCAGTCAGCTTCGCTAGGCGTGCCAGTACTTTTTCTTTTCCTAATACTTCAATTGCACTCGGAAGGTCCGGTCCGTGTGTCTGGCCAGTCGCTGCTACACGGATTGGCATGAACAGCTTTTTACCTTTATGACCCGTTTCTTTTTGCACTGCTTTAATCGCCTTTTTAATCTCTGATGCTTCAAAGTTTTCAAGTGCTTCAAGCTGGCGGCTTAGTTCTGCCATCACTTCAGGCACCTGCTCCTCAGCAAGGACAGCGCTCGCTTCCTCGTCGTAGGCAATCTCATCTTTAAAGAACAGTTCTGATAGTGCCACGATCTCAGCACCATAGCTCATCTGCTCCTGATAAAGTCCGACAAGCTTTCTTACCCACTCATCCTGTTCAGGTGTGCGGTCTTTTTGAATCTTACCTGCTTCTTCAAGGTGAGGAACTGACAGCGCCACAACCTCATCAAGGTCAAGATTCTTCATATACTGATTATTCATCCATTCAAGCTTCTTCGTGTCGAATACAGCCGGTGACTTAGACAGACGGTCAGCATCAAAGCGCTCAATCAGCTCTTCTTTTGAGAATAATTCATCTTCACCCTTAGGTGACCAGCCAAGCAGAGCAATAAAGTTAAATAACGCATCCGGCTGATAGCCAAGGTCTTTATACTGCTCGATGAACTGAATGATTGAGCCGTCACGCTTACTCAGCTTTTTACGCTCTTCATTGACAATCAGTGTCGTATGACCGAACTTCGGAATATCCCATCCGAACGCTTCATAAATCATCAGCTGCTTCGGTGTGTTAGAAATGTGGTCATCTCCGCGCAGGACGTGAGAGATCTCCATATAGTGATCGTCTACTGCCACTGCAAAGTTATAGGTCGGAATTCCGTCTTTTTTCACAATAACGAAGTCGCCAATTCCATCACTTTCAAATGACACATCGTCTTTTACGATATCGTTGAATGTATATGTCTTACCCTGTGGTACAGCAAAACGGATACTCGGCTTGCGGCCTTCCGCTTCAAGTGCTGCACGCTCATCATCTGTCAGGTTGCGGCACTTTCCGCTGTAGCGTGGCATCTCGCTGCGTGCGATCTGTCCTTCACGCTCTGCTTCAAGTTCTTCCTCTGTGCAATAGCATTTATATGCAAGCCCGCGCTCAAGCAGGTCATCATAATGCTTTTTGTAAAGGTCGTTACGCTCTGACTGACGGTACGGACCGTAATCTCCGCCTACATCAATACTTTCATCCCAGTCAATACCGAGCCATTTCAGGTACTCAAGCTGAGATTCCTCTCCGCCTTCAATATTACGCTTTGTATCTGTATCCTCAACGCGGATAATGAATGTCCCATTGTGGCTTCTTGCGAATAGGTAGTTGAATAAAGCTGCTCTTGCGTTCCCGATATGCAGGTGTCCTGTCGGGCTTGGTGCGTAACGCACGCGAATGTCTGTAGACATAAAAAATCCTCCTAGAATGATTGCTTAATATTTTGGCGTTAGATCTCCGTTTCAGGCGGACGCTTTCCGGACGGAGGTTGCTGAGCCTCCTCGCCTTCGGCTGCGGGGTCTCAGCTTCCCTCTAATCGTCCCGGAGTCGCCGCCTTCCACTGCGATCACCGCTGTGCATGTTACAAAGTGTATTTTTATAAAATCATGCACCTATGAGTTTATAAATTCAAAAAGACTTTAAGCAGCTCTGCTTATTAGGTTTTCTGCAAAAGAATAACTGCCTGTGCAGCGATTCCTTCGCCGCGACCTTCAAAGCCCAGCTGTTCAGTTGTTGTCGCTTTGACATTGACCTGGCCTTCTGATGCTTCAAGCAGTTCTGCGATTACTTTGCGCATGTCACTGATATGAGGCGCCATCTTCGGCTTTTGCGCGATAATCGTACAGTCAATGTTGCCTAAGCGGTAACCGTGTTCTCTGACAATACTCCAGACGTGCTGAAGTAATTTCTTTGAATCGGCATCTTTAAATTCGGGTTCTGTATCCGGAAAATGCTTTCCTATATCACCTTCACCGATCGCACCCAGCGCTGCATCCGCCACTACATGAAGCAGTACATCTGCATCTGAATGACCGAGAAGTCCTTTTTCGTAAGGAATCGTTACCCCGCCGATAATGAGCGGACGGTTCTCTGCAAGCTGATGGACGTCATAGCCCTGTCCAATTCGAAACATGGCAGTTTCCCCTCTCTATTGACCGTTTTTCGCTAAAATCGCTTCAGCAAAAACGAGATCTTCTTTTGTTGTCAGCTTTATATTATCATAATCCGACTCAATAACCGCTACTTTTCCGCCAGTTTTTTCGACCAGTGACGCTTCATCTGTGCCGAGAAAATCTGTACGGACTGCTTCCTCATGCGCACCCATCAGCACCTCAAGTAAAAAAGCCTGAGGTGTCTGAACTGACCACAGATCTGAACGCTCCACTGTTTCGGTTACTGTGCCGTTTTTAACTTTTTTAATCGTATCTTTTACAGGAACAGCCGCAATCGCACCGCCTTTTGATGCAGCGGCTTCTGCAAGCTTGTGGATGACCTCCTGGCTGATAAAAGGACGCGCTCCGTCATGAACCATCACAATCTTAGCAGCAGCCTTCTTCAGTCCTTCGTAGACACTATGCTGGCGTTCAGCACCGCCTGTCACCATCTGCGTGATTTTTGTCAGATGATACTGATCAATCAGCTCTTCAAGCGTCTTTTTGTCGTCAGGATGAATAACAAGAATGACGGCGCTGCACAGTGGATCGCGTTCAAATACCTGCAGCGTATGGACGATAACCGGAATCCCCTTTAATTCAAGCAGCAGCTTATTGCGGTCTGCCCCCATGCGCTTGCCCCGGCCCGCTGCCGGAATTACCACTTCATATGTCATTTGAAACTCCCTTTACAGTGCTTTTTCATAAGACTTAGGCTTGGCAAAAATCATGCGGCCGGCTGACGTCTGAAGCACACTCGTTACAATTACATCGATATGTTTACCGATAAAGTTTTTGCCGTCCTCGACTACGATCATCGTGCCGTCATCAAGGTAGGCAATTCCCTGATTTTGTTCTTTACCGTCTTTGATCATTTGCACGTGCAGTTCTTCACCCGGTAGCACAACAGGTTTTACAGCATTGGCAAGATCATTAATATTCAGTACCTGCACATCCTGCAGGTCACATACTTTATTTAAGTTGAAGTCATTGGTCACGACAATACCATTCAGTACTTTTGCAAGCTTGACAAGCTTACTGTCGACCTCCTGGATTTCTTCAAAATCACCTTCATAAATCGTAACCTGAATCGGGATATCGCGTTGGATTCTTTTTAAAATATCCAGTCCCCTGCGCCCGCGGTTACGTTTCAATGCATCTGATGAATCCGCAATATGCTGCAGCTCACCAAGCACAAATTGAGGAATGACAATCTCACCGTCTAAAAAGCCAGTCTGACAGATATCTGCAATACGACCGTCAATAATAACACTTGTATCAAGGATCTTATGGCGCTTTGAAGCCGGAACATCACTAACTTCCTTCGCAGCCGATTCCTCAGTTCTTTTAGCTGAACCACCCCTTGAAAACAGCTGGACCAGCTCGTCCCTTTTTGTGAAACCAACCTGGAACCCGAGATACCCGAGAATCAGCGTTAACAGAATCGGAACGACGGTATTCACGATTGGAATCTCAATATCATTCACTGCCACCCCCAGAAGGAAAGCGGTGATCAGACCGATGATCAGTCCAAGTGCCCCGAATAAAATATCTGTAACAGGTGCCTTCACAAGGGAATCCTCTGCCCAGGTAATAAAATTGACTACATACTTAATGGCCCAAAACGTAGCAGCATAAAAGATGATCGCTCCTAAAATAGCAGTCACATAAGGGTTGTTTAAAAGTGCATAATCAAGATTAAAAGGTATAAGAACTAATTCAGGTAATAAAAATACGCCTAATGTTCCGCCAACGATCAGGAAACAGACTTGAATAATACGTTTTAACATTCCTTCACCTCCTCAGATGAAATTTTTTCTATAATGAAAGCTTGTGAAAAGAGTAGCATGACAGTAATAAGCAAGTCAATTTTAATAAAAATGAATTATCATATCATACAAAGAGAGTGCTTACAAACCATTTTTTGTTAGTGGTCCGCCAGAGACTGTTCTCTCACTGATTTCAATCCCTCTTTAATTTTCCTTGCGCGGATGCCGCCGATTCCATCCACCTGATCCAGTTCCTCAACTGTCGCTTTCTTTAGCTGATCGAGCGTACCGAAATCGCCTATGATATTTTCAATAATCGTAAGCGGCAGTCTTGGGATTTTGTTCAGCACGCGATACCCTCTTGGCACTGTCTGGCTTTCATATTCAGTCGATGACGGATGACCAAGCATTTTCATGATTGATTCATCCTCCATGATTTTAGATGACACTTTTTCAGCAAACGCCTCATACATATCATGGGCACCAGCATGATCCTGTGAAGCATAATCCCGGATGACCATTACCGCTTCTTTTTCAAGGTCAGCCAGCAACTCATTCAGCTGCAGCCGCACAAGACGGCCTTCCGATCCCAGTTCATTCAGGTAGAGCAGGAGCTCATTTTTAATCCGGATGACCATTTCAAAACGGTGAATCACCTGTAAAACATCGTTATACGTCACCGCTTCCTCATATTCAAGCAGCGTTAAGTGTGACAGACTCTGATCAAGCACAGTGCGGTATTTCTCAAGCGTCTGAAGCGCCTGATTCGCTTTGGCCAAAATGACAGCAATCTCTTTTAATGCGTAGCGGTATGTTCCTTTGTACAGTGTAATGACGTTTCTTCTCTGTGAAATCGCAATGACAAGTGAATCTGTCTCTCTTGCCACCCGCTCCGCTGTTCTGTGACGCATACCTGTTTCAGATGAAGGCACCATCGGACTCGGATTCAGCTGCGCATTAGCAATCAGAATCTTACTGCCTGATTCATTGAGAATAATAGCCCCATCCATTTTTGCCAGCTCATACAGATAAGTCGGGGAAAATGGACAATGGATCTGAAAGCCCCCGTCTACAAGCGGCTTCATCTTATCGTTGCATCCGACAACAATCAGCCCGCCTGTTCCTGCCCGAAGCACATTATCAATTCCTTCTCTAAAAGGTGTACCCGGTGCAACAAGCTGAATAATATCAGCTGACGGACGCTTTCTTCTCCTGTTATCCATTCTTTATCCCTCCAATGTCTTCTTTAGAGCGTCTGCTACATTTGATACGCCGATGACTTCAATACCTTCCGGGAATGTCCAGCCGCCAATATTATTTTCAGGAATAATGACTCTTTTAAAGCCAAGCTTTGCCGCTTCCTGTACCCGCTGCTCAATTCTTGATACCCTGCGCACTTCTCCCGTCAGGCTAACCTCACCGATCATACAGTCAAACGGCTTTGGCGGCTCATCGCGGTAACTCGACGCTATACTGACGAGTACAGCGAGATCGACTGCAGGCTCATCCAGCTTCACGCCACCCGCTACTTTCAGGTAGGCATCCTGCGTCTGCAGCATTAATCCGACACGCTTTTCAAGGACAGCCATCAGCAGTGAGACTCGGTTCTGGTCGATTCCTGTCGCCATTCTTCTCGGGTTATTAAAGCTCGTCGGTGTAACAAGCGCCTGAATTTCTACAAGAATCGGCCGCGTTCCCTCCATTGAAGCCACCACTGTCGAACCGGCGGCACCCTGGGAACGTTCCTCAAGGAAAATCTCAGACGGATTACCGACTTCCCTTAAGCCTTCTTCCCTCATTTCAAAAATACCCATTTCATTTGTCGAACCGAAACGGTTTTTCACAGCGCGGAGAATCCGGTACGTATGATGACGTTCACCTTCAAAGTACAGCACTGTATCCACCATATGCTCTAAAATTCTCGGTCCTGCAATCGATCCTTCTTTCGTGACGTGCCCCACAAGGAAAATCGCAATGTTTTTTGTTTTGGCAATCCGCATCAGCTCTGCTGTACATTCACGTACCTGTGTGACGCTCCCCGGCGCTGATGTGACTTCAGGGTGGTAGACTGTCTGGATAGAATCAATGATGACAATATCAGGGGAGACCTGCTCGATGGAGTGGTGAATCGACTCAAGGTTTGTCTCAGCATAGATCATCAGCTCTTCTGAAGTCACACTCAGACGGTCGGCACGAAGCTTCGTCTGTTTGATGGATTCCTCACCTGAGATATAAAGTACTTTATTTTTCGTTTCAGCGAGCTGTGAGGAGACCTGGAGCAGCAGCGTGGATTTCCCGATACCGGGATCTCCCCCGATCAGCACCATCGAACCGGGCACAACACCCCCGCCGAGTACGCGGTTTAACTCCTGCATTTTTGTCATAACCCGTGTTTCTTCCTGTGTCTCAACTTTAATCAGCGGTGTAGCCTTTGACTGGCTGCCTTCTGGTGTATGGGTAAAAGACTTTCTCGGCTGTTTGCCTGTCACCGTTACTTCTTCCACCATGGTGTTGAATTCACCGCACCCAGGACATTTACCCATCCATTTAGCAGATTCATACCCGCATGACGTACACATAAACTTGGATTTCTTTTTTGCCAAACTGATAACCTCCGTTAAAAAAGGTGCACGTGATTGTATTCATTCACACGTGCACCTTCAGACATTATTGCGTTACATCTACTTCTTCTTTACGTGATACGGTGAACTCACCGTCTTTATAATCAATTTCCACTCTGTAGCCTTCAAGCACATTGCCTTTCAGCAGCTCTTCAGACAGGCGGTCTTCGATATGCTTTTGAATCGCACGGCGCAGCGGACGCGCTCCATATTCAGGATCAAAGCCTTCATCTGAAATTTTTTCTTTCGCTGCTTCTGTAATCACGAGATCAATGTCTTTTTCCTTCAGGCGTTTCACAAGTTCTCCTGCCATCAGTGACACGATCTGTTTTAAATGGTTCTTTTCAAGTGAGTGGAACACAATGGTTTCATCGATACGGTTCAGGAACTCCGGACGGAAGGCGCGCTTCAATTCTTCAAGCACTTTACCTTTCATATCCTTGTAATCCTGACTCGAATCCTGTACCGCAAACCCTACATGACGGTTCTGCTTCAGTGCGCTTGCACCAACGTTTGATGTCATAATCAGTACGACGTTACGGAAGTCTACTGTACGGCCTTTAGAATCTGTCAGGCGTCCATCTTCAAGTACTTGAAGAAGAATATTAAATACATCAGGGTGCGCTTTTTCAATCTCATCAAGCAGCACAACTGAGTATGGCTTACGGCGGACTTTCTCAGTCAGCTGACCGCCTTCTTCATAGCCTACATAGCCTGGAGGTGATCCGACAAGTCGTGAAGTCGAGTGTTTTTCCATGTACTCAGACATATCGATACGAATCATCGCGTCCTCTTCACCGAACATTGATTCAGCAAGTGCGCGGGCAAGCTCCGTTTTACCGACACCGGTTGGTCCAAGGAAAATGAATGAGCCGATCGGACGCTTCGGATCCTTCAGACCTGCTCGGGCACGGCGTACGGCTTTGGCAATCGCCGTTACCGCATCTTCCTGACCGATCACGCGGCCGTGGAGCGAATCTTCAAGATGCAGAAGCTTCTGCGTTTCAGTCTCAGCAAGGCGTGATACCGGTACACCCGTCCACGTAGAAACCACATGTGCGATATCTTCAACAGTGACTTCAGTATTCTCCTGTCCTTGCTTTTCTTTCCACACTTTTTTCGTTTCTTCAAGCTTTTCTTTCGTCTTTTGCTCAGAATCGCGAAGAGAAGCCGCTTTTTCGAATTCCTGACTCTGTACAGCAGCATCCTTTTCTTTACGGATGCCTTCAAGCTTAGCTTCAAGCTCTTTCAGGTTAGGCGGTGTTGTATATGAACGCAGACGCACT
Source organism: Jeotgalibacillus alimentarius (assembly GCF_000829445.1). Taxonomy (GTDB): domain Bacteria; phylum Bacillota; class Bacilli; order Bacillales; family Jeotgalibacillaceae; genus Jeotgalibacillus; species Jeotgalibacillus alimentarius. The sequence continues at coordinate 3,971 of NZ_JXRQ01000005.1, read as the reverse complement.
TTAGAGCCTGCTTCATCAATTAAGTCAATCGCTTTATCAGGAAGGAAGCGGTCTGAAATATAACGGTCAGACATTTTCACTGCCGCTTCAATCGCTGCATCAGTAATTGATACGCGGTGGTGGGCTTCATAGCGGTCACGCAGTCCTTTTAAAATCAGTACTGACTCTTCAGCTGTCGGCTCATCTACCTGAATTGGCTGGAAACGGCGTTCAAGCGCTGCATCCTTTTCGATATATTTACGGTATTCATCAAGCGTCGTCGCACCGATACACTGAAGCTCACCGCGTGCAAGTGACGGTTTCAGGATATTGGATGCATCAATCGCACCCTCTGCTCCACCTGCACCAATCAATGTATGAAGCTCATCGATGAATAGAATCACGTTTCCTGCCTGACGGATCTCATCCATTACCTTTTTCAGACGGTCTTCGAATTCACCGCGGTATTTTGTACCTGCAACAACGGTACCCATATCAAGTGTCATTACGCGCTTATCACGCAGGATTTCCGGCACTTCATTTTGTACAATCTGCTGAGCCAATCCTTCAGCGATCGCTGTTTTACCTACACCAGGCTCCCCGATTAATACAGGGTTATTCTTCGTACGGCGGCTTAACACTTCAATCACACGCTGGATTTCCTTACTTCTTCCGATAACCGGATCAAGGCTTCCTTCACGTGCAATGACTGTCAGGTCGCGTGCAAGTCCGTCAAGCGTCGGCGTATTCGCACTCGCGTTTGACGCCTGCTGGCTGCCTGCTTCATTACTGCCGAGAAGCTGCAGTACCTGCTGGCGGGCTTTATTCAGGCTCACGCCAAGGTTATTGAGTACGCGTGCTGCCACGCCTTCTCCTTCACGGATTAAACCAAGCAGAATATGTTCAGTTCCTACATAGGAATGACCAAGCTTACGGGCTTCATCCATTGAAAGCTCAATCACTTTCTTTGCTCTTGGTGTATAGTGAACGCTCGGTGACTGTTCTGTCCCTTTGCCGATCAATTCTTCTACTTCTTCCTGAATTTTCGTTGTGCTCAAATTAAGCGTCTGCAGTGCTTTCGCTGCAATGCCCTCTCCTTCACGAACGAGACCAAGAAGGATATGCTCAGTACCGATATTTGAATGGGAAAGACGGATCGCCTCTTCCTGTGCCAATGCTAATACTTTTTGTGCTCTCTCTGTGAATCGTCCAAACATCATAAGTCTGATCCTCCTTTATCTTTACTTACATCCATCTCCAGACGCTCGCGGATCAGCGAAGCACGTCTGATATCTCTTTCCACAGGACGCAGGAAACCTCCTGCATACTGCTGTAAAAATCCTGGCTGCGTTAAAATCATCAGCTCATTCAAAATGCTTCTCGACACATTTTCAATGAAGCCAAGGTCAATACCGAGGCGAACATCTGACAGACATTTCGCCGCTTCCTTTGACTCGATCACTCTGCTGTAACGCAGCGTTCCATATGACCGGAATACTCTGTCTTCAAGCTGAATACCTGATGACTTCACCAGTGCTTCCCGGGCAGCTTTCTCCTGGGTAATAATCTGATCCACCACGTGCAGCAGATCCTCTGTAATGTCTTCTTCAGACTTACCGAGAGTCGTCTGGTTGGAGATCTGAAAGATGTTACCTAAAGCTTCGCTGCCTTCACCGTAAATTCCTCTTGCCACCAGACCAAATTGTCCAATTGCCGGAATAATCCGGTTCATCTGGTGCGTCATCATTAATCCTGGTAAATGCATCATAACAGATGCACGCAATCCCGTCCCCACATTTGTCGGGCACGTCGTCAGATAACCGAAATTCTCATCAAACGCATAATCAAAATGCTTTTCAATCGCATCATCAATTTCAAGCGCCTTTCGCAAAGCTTCTTTTAACTGAAGCCCTGGGAACAGACACTGAATTCTTAAATGATCCTCTTCATTCACCATCAGACTGATATCTTCCTGATCTGACAGCCACACAGATGACGAGCCTGCATCCTCTGCAAGATTCGGACTGATCAGATGCTTTTCCACGAGCACCCTTTTCTCAAGCCCCTGAAGATCCTGCATTTTCAGTTCTTCAAGCGGATAACCTGCCTGCTCTACAGCAGTTCTCATTGCCTGGGCAGTCTGTTCAGCCTCTTCCTTTGTAAATACAGTAGGAAACGCATAGCGGTTATGGTTTCTGGCCAGCCTGATCCTTGTTGAAAGTACAATCTCAGAAGCAGGGCCATCCTCATTCATCCAGGAGCTGACCGCCTGATTCAAAAACCTCTTAAGACTCATCAGCACCGCCCCTTTCACCATCTATTTCTTTTTCAAGAGAACGGATTTGATCACGAATCGTCGCAGCCTGTTCAAATTCCTCCTGCTCAATCAGTGATTTCAATTCAACACGAAGATCACTGACCTTTCTCTTCATATGAATCGTGCCGCCCTGACGTTCAGGCAGCTTCCCCTGATGAACAGTATTACCGCTGTGCAGTCTTTTTAAAATAGGCGGCAGCTGATCTCTGAATGATTCATAACACTTAGGACAACCAAACTTACCAATCTTTAAAAACTGGTCAAACGTCATCTGGCAACCACTGCACTCCACTGTCTCGCGCCTGTTTTGTGTTGGCTGATTCTGCTTCATGACCGGCGAAACATTCAACAGCCCTGCAAGCAAATGGTTGAATGAAAAAGCACCATCATCATTCATAAAAGCCTCGCCCTTATCCTGCGCGCACACTTCACACAAATGAACCTCAGTCGACTTTCCATTCACCACGTTTTTTAAATGAACAGCAGCAGGCCGCTCCTGGCATTGTTCACACATCATCTCGATCACCCCGCGACCTTATTGATATTTTAAAACCGTCAGCATAGCAGTCAGCATACGTCCCCTCACTTCATCCCTGACAGGCAGCGGGACATTAAGCGTCGAACGATCCATCGCACTAAGCATCAGCTTTGCTTCACGCTTAGAAATAACGTCTTCATCAATCAGCCTGAAAACCACACTCTCAGCAGCAGCCTGTGGGACTGCCGGCTGAAGAATTGCTAATATCTGATCAATTAAATGAGCGTGATCATCGCTTTTTACCTTTATAATACGTATATACCCTCCGCCGCCACGCTTACTCTCCACAACGTAGCCACTTTCAATCGTAAAACGGGTTTTCATCACATAATTAATTTGAGAAGGCACACACTGAAAACGCTCAGCAATTTCACTGCGCTTTATTTCCACTATTTCACTCCCGCTCTTCTCTAAAACCTCTTTCAAATAGTTTTCAATCACATCAGAAATATTTTTCACATTGCCACCTCCCCCACCTTGACTTTGACTATCTTTGACTATGATTATACAACACATTTTAGGTTATGTGCAATTTGAGGGGTTGGGTACAGCTGAGTAGAGATTTGTGAGGGAATAATAGCAGCGCGGCAAATGGATAAATGAAGGAATCATCTTGCATGCTGAAGGAGACAGAAAGAAGTCGAGGAATTTACTTTGAAGGAATGCAAAATTTATTTGTGCCTTTGGGATCCCGGCTTTTTGCACTGGATGCACTTAGGATTCCAGCCTTTTGCCGTTTATGTCTCCAGGATTCCGGTTTTTTGCCCTTCATGCACTTCGGTCTCCGTCCCTTCCTTCACTTTTAAACGCACAAAAAAAGCCTTTCCCCTAAAGGAAAGACTTTTTCAAACTGCCTAGCGACGTCCTACTCTCACAGGGGGAAACCCCCAACTACCATCGGCGCTGAAGAGCTTAACTTCCGTGTTCGGCATGGGAACGGGTGTGACCTCTTCGCTGTCATCACTAGACTATGAAAGGCTCGCGCCTTCAAAACTGGATACGTTCATCAAAGTAAGGAGATTGTCGAGAATCACCTAATTGGTTAAGTCCTCGATCGATTAGTATTCGTCAGCTGCACATGTCACCATGCTTCCACCTCGAACCTATCTACCTGATCATCTTTCAGGGATCTTACCA
>NZ_JXRQ01000004.1 GCF_000829445.1 Jeotgalibacillus alimentarius | reverse complement strand
ACTCCTCATCTGTTCGCTCGACTTGCATGTATTAGGCACGCCGCCAGCGTTCGTCCTGAGCCAGGATCAAACTCTCCGTAAAGTGTTTGAAAAGCTCATGTCTTTTTTATTCGAAAAAGACTTAAAATCTTAAACGTTGACGTTTGGTTGTTTAGTTTTCAAGGTTCAATCAATCTGTTGGTGGAGCCTAGCGGGATCGAACCGCTGACCTCCTGCGTGCAAGGCAGGCGCTCTCCCAGCTGAGCTAAGGCCCCATAAAGAAGAAAATGGTCGGGAAGACAGGATTTGAACCTGCGACCCCTTGGTCCCAAACCAAGTGCTCTACCAAGCTGAGCTACTCCCCGTTTTCTATTATGGAAAAAATATGGCGCGCCCGAGAGGAGTCGAACCCCTAACCTTTTGATCCGTAGTCAAACGCTCTATCCAATTGAGCTACGGGCGCAGTAAAGCTTTATGAAACTGAATGGTGCCGAGGGCCGGACTCGAACCGGCACGGTGGAAACCCACCGCAGGATTTTAAGTCCTGTGCGTCTGCCAATTCCGCCACCCCGGCTAAGGCAGATAAAATTATAAGTAAAGTTTGGAGCGGAAGACGAGATTCGAACTCGCGACCCCCACCTTGGCAAGGTGGTGTTCTACCACTGAACTACTCCCGCAAAAATATGGTGCGGGTGGAGGGACTTGAACCCCCACGCCTTGCGGCACTAGATCCTAAGTCTAGCGTGTCTGCCAATTCCACCACACCCGCATAAAAATTTCATGGTGAGCCATGAAGGACTCGAACCTTCGACCCTCTGATTAAAAGTCAGATGCTCTACCAACTGAGCTAATGGCTCGAGAAAACTGGTGCCGGCAAGAGGACTTGAACCCCCAACCTACTGATTACAAGTCAGTTGCTCTACCAGTTGAGCTACACCGGCAAAAATGGTGGAGAATGACGGGCTCGAACCGCCGACCCTCTGCTTGTAAGGCAGATGCTCTCCCAGCTGAGCTAATTCTCCACTTAACTTCCGTGTTCGGCATGGGAACGGGTGTGACCTCTTCGCTGTCATCACTAGACATAAGGCTCGCGCCTTCAAAACTGGATACGTTCATCAAAGTAAGGAAATCCGAGAATCACCTAGTCCAGTTTCAGCTCCTAGCTTTTCGGCTGCTTCAACCTGCCTGTTTGAGACTGACGTCTCATCCATTCAGGCCTCCACCAGCTCTCAAAGCTGACCTGTCGGTTT
>NZ_JXRQ01000003.1 GCF_000829445.1 Jeotgalibacillus alimentarius | reverse complement strand
GCTCCTCATCTGTTCGCTCGACTTGCATGTATTAGGCACGCCGCCAGCGTTCGTCCTGAGCCAGGATCAAACTCTCCGTAAAGTGTTTGAAAAGCTCATTGTCTTTTTTGTTCGAAAAAGACTTAAAATCTTATAACGTTGACGTTTGGTTGTTTAGTTTTCAAGGTTCAAGTGCTTCTTTAAAAGTGTTTGTCGTTTTTGGCGACTCAGTTATCTTACCATGTCTTCCGACTTGATGTCAACAACTTTTTTCACTTTATTTTTTGTTGCTGCCGTGTGTTATCGCGGCAACGAATAATAATATATCACGGCATTTACAATGTGACAATAGTTTTTTATCAAAAAGGTTAAATTAATTTTAAGATTACATGATTCACTTTCGATTCAACTGGATTGAACAAGCTTTCAAACCATTACAAAGGCGATCTGCCTCAGTATTATGCTCACGCTCAAAAAGAAAAGCCGCTGCTTAAAAGCAGCGGCTCAAGTCATTTAGTCTCTATGACGCATCAGTGGGAATAACAGTACGTCTCTAATAGAAGGAGAATTCGTCAGCAGCATCACCAGACGGTCGATTCCGATTCCAAGTCCGCCTGTTGGTGGCATACCGTATTCAAGCGCTTCAATGAAATCGTCATCCATTTCATGCGCTTCATCGTTTCCTTCTGCCTTTTCTTTCATTTGTGCTTCAAAACGTTCACGCTGATCAATAGGATCGTTCAGCTCCGTGAAGGCATTTGCATGCTCACGGCCTACAATGAATAGTTCGAAGCGGTCAGTAAAACGCTCATCCTCAGGGTTCTTCTTCGCAAGAGGAGAGATCTCTACAGGATGACCGTAAATGAATGTTGGCTGAATAAGCGTTTCTTCTACTTTTTGTTCGAAGAATTCATTTACAATATGACCGTATTCCATATTGTCTTTTACATCAATCCCGTGTTCTTTCGCAAGTGCATGTGCTTCTTCATTGGACATCTCCTGCCAGAAGTCTACACCTGTTTCCTTTTTGATTGCATCTACCATATGGAGACGTGTCCATTTAGGTGTCAGGTCAACTTCGAATTCCCCGTAAGGAACGACTGTTGAGCCCAGAACTTCCTGTGCGATATGCGCAACCATGTTTTCAGTCAGGTCCATGATGTCATTGTAATCTGCATAAGCTTCATACAACTCAATCATTGTGAACTCAGGGTTGTGGCGCGTTGAGATCCCTTCATTACGGAATACGCGTCCGATTTCATACACCTTTTCAAGTCCGCCGACAATCAGGCGCTTAAGGTGGAGTTCAATTGCGATACGCATATAAAGTTCCATATCAAGTGCATTGTGGTGAGTGATAAACGGACGGGCTGCCGCTCCACCTGCGATTGAATGCAGCATTGGTGTTTCGACTTCAAGGTAGCCGTTGTTATCCAGGTAGCGTCTCATTGACTGGATGATCTTACTGCGTGCAATAAAAGTGTTTTTGCTGTCTTCGCTTGTAATCAGGTCAAGGTAACGCTGACGATAGCGCTGCTCAACGTCTTTTAAGCCGTGGAATTTTTCAGGCAGCGGACGAAGTGATTTTGATAAGAGTTCAAAGCTTGTCGCTTTAATAGAAAGCTCGCCTACTTTTGTACGGAAAACTGTTCCGTTTACTCCTACGATATCTCCAAGGTCAGCTGTATTGAAAAGTTCATACGCTTCTTCGCCTACTCCATCTTTACGGACATAAAGCTGAATCTGCCCCTGGAGATCCTGAATATGCGCAAAGCCTGCTTTTCCTTTACCACGCTTTGTCATGATACGGCCTGCTACTGTTACTTCGTGCGGTGTCTCATCAAGGTCTTCTTTTGACAGCTCTCCGAATTCGCTTTTGATTTCTTCTGAAGCGTGTGTACGGTCGAAACGTTTACCGAACGGGTCGTTCCCCTGTTCACGAATCGCTTCCATTTTTTCGCGTCTGACGCGGAACTGGTCATTAATTTCTTCCTGACTCATGTTCGTCACTCCTTTTACATTGTTTTATCTATGATTCAAATATTGTCTCTGATCTTTTTGAATACCTGTCTATTTTACACAATATATAACGCGCGTACACCCCTAAAGGCTTTTTTACTAGGATGACTTCTTCTGCATAAAAAAACTGCCCATGGGTCTCGGCAGTCTGGTTATAGTGCAAGGAAGCTTTCTTTATGCTGATGAACGGTTTCTTTCCATAAACGGACGCCTTCACTGCCAGTGTGATTGAGCAGTTCGCGAACCGACTTTTCTGACGCAGGGTGTACAGCTTCTGCGGCGATTTCATTCAGCGGGACAAGCACAAAGCTGCGTTCGCGCATATAGGGATGTGGCACGGTCAGCCTGTCTGATTGTATATTGTCTGAATGATAGAGCAGAATGTCAAGGTCTATCGTACGCGGACCCCAGTGGATTTTACGCTCCCGGCCAAGTGACTGCTCAATCCTCTGCGCTTCATCCAGCAGACTTTCAGCGGAAAGCTCTGTCTTCACTTCAGCAACTATATTTAAAAATACCTGCTGATCTGTAAAGCCGACCGGATCTGTTTCATAAATGGAGGATACTTTCGTTACTTCTATAGAAGGAGAAGCATCAAGCATCTTCACCGCTTCCTGAAGATTACGCTTTGTATCCCCGATATTTGAGCCAAGTGACAGATAGGCTGTAACCATTCAGTTTCTGCTCCGGGTCAGCTCTATGGCAACAGAGTTGTAGTGCCCCGGGATCGGCGGGTCAGGCTTCACAACTTCAATGGTTATACGGTCAAGAATATTAAACTCACTGAGCATACACGAAGCGATTCTGTCTGCTACTGCTTCCACAAGCTTCAGCGGCTCACCTTCCACGACTTCTTTGCATACGTTGTAGACGTCTGCGTAGTTAATGGAGTCATCCACATTATCTGACTCTGCAGATTTGGAAAGGTCCAGCTCGAGGATTGCATTCACACGAAAGCGCTGGCCAAGCTTTGTTTCTTCAGTAAAAACTCCGTGATAGCCGTAAAACTCCATTTCATTTACTTTAATTTTATCCATGTCACTCACCCTTTCCGATTAACGCATCCATTACACGACTCATGCGGACAATTTCTTTCACGTCATGAACACGGACAATGTGACAGCCCTTTTGTATACCGTAGCATACGGTTGCACCGGTTCCTTCTGTCCGCTCGTCTGCAGGCAGGTCCAGAATATTGCCGATCATTGACTTTCTGGATGTGCCGAGCAGCACAGGGTATCCCATCTCAACTATGCGGTCCACATGCCTTGTAACTTCAACGTTTTGTTCAAAAGTTTTTGCAAACCCTACACCCGGATCAAGCACGATCTGCTCTTCTCTGACGCCGGCATCCCGGGCAATTGCGACACTTTGCTCAAGGTCATTCACTACATCAGATAGAAAATGCTGATAATCACGCTTTTCCCGGTTATGCATCAAAATAATCGGAACGTTGTGCTGTGCAGCCACTTCAGCGATTTTTGGGTCATATTTCGCACCCCAGATATCATTAATGATATCTGCACCTGCTTTTACAGCGGCTTCAGCTGTCTGTGCTTTAAAAGTATCAATTGAAATGGGCAGGTCTACTTCGCGTTTAACCGCTTCAATCACCGGCACGACCCGCTCAATTTCTTCTTCTATCGATACAGGTGTATAGCCGGGTCTCGTTGACTCTCCTCCGATATCAATGATGTCAGCACCTTCAGCAGCCATCTGTTTTGCATGGGCAACTGCCGCTTCAACTGTGTTGTATCTACCCCCATCAGAAAATGAATCGGGCGTGGCATTTAAAATCCCCATAACATATGTTTTTTTCTTAAAATCCAGCGTATAAGCGCCAGCTTTCATGTTCTTTCACCTCATTCAACTGATTCAATGTGCAGCCTGGTCTTATTTTTATATAGATGCTTTAACCTGCTGCATACAGGACCGCTGTCAGGAAACTCCCGCTCTTCAAATTGTGTGATCGGCACCACTTCCTGAATGGAGTTAGACACGAACCATTCACTGGCACCTTCAGCATCTGACTGCGTGAAGCGGCCTTCCCGAACCGGAATGCCTTCAGCACGTGCGAGTGAGAGGACCATTTTTCGCGTGACGCCTGCAAGCATACCTGTTGTTACGTCCGGTGTGTAAAGCGTGTCACCCTTTACCCAGTACACGTTAGAGGCAAGCCCTTCAGAGATCATTCCGTCCGCTGTCAGGAAAATCCCTTCTGTTTTTGCATCAGGCACTTCTCTTCTTGCAGCAAGGTTATTAAAATAATGATGCGATTTCAATCTGACAGCAGTTTCCGGTGTGTTACGGGGCAGCTTGATCCACTGCGCATGACGCTCAGCCGGTGGTGCAGCGAGCGGCTTTTGTAAAAGCATCACCAACGGGCGCGTATAAGGAGACGGGTCAAGCCCTATTTCCCGCTCACCAGCAGACACATTCAGACGGAAGTATCCATCCTCCCCGCCGTTTGCCACTCTCAGTTCTTCAATCATCTGCATGACCGATGCTGTGCTCAGTTCAGCCTGGATATTCATCTGATCCAGTGCAAACTGAAGCCTCTTTATATGATCTCCAATTAAAAACGGAAAACCATCATACGTCCGAAACGTCTCAAAGACGCCCATTCCATACAAAAAGCCGTGATCAAACGGCGAAATACGCGCATCAGCTTCCTCTATGACCTGTCCATCCAGCCAGAGTTTCATACACGCTCAGCCTCATGGACACGGTAGGCATTGAGAAAATTCTGCAGCAGCTTCTTACCCTGGTCTGTCATAATCGATTCCGGATGAAACTGCACGCCTTCAACCGCGAGCTCTGTATGACGGATGCCCATGATCTCCCCCTGATCCGTCCAGGACGTAATCAGCAGCTCATCAGGCAGCGTATGCTTCTCCACAATCAGTGAATGATAGCGCGTTGCAGTAAACGGCATCGGCAAGTCTTTGTAGACACCTTTACCATCATGGTACATATCTGAGGTTTTCCCGTGCATCAGCCGCGTTGCGCGGACAACGTTGCCGCCAAATACCTGTGCAATCGACTGGTGACCGAGGCATACCCCCAAGATCGGAATCTTACCTGCAAATGTGCGGATCGCTTCAAGACTGATACCCGCTTCATCCGGACTGCACGGCCCCGGTGAGATCATCAGAAAGTCAGGGTTCATCTGTGTAATTTCATCAATGGTGATCTCATCATTACGCTTTACAACAAGCTCTTCTCCAAGCTCCCCTAAGAACTGAACGAGGTTATAGGTAAATGAATCATAGTTATCAATCATCAAAATCACTGCGTGGTCACTCCTTCCGCCTGATCTTTCGCCTGCCAGAGCGCACGCGCTTTTTTCAGCGATTCTTTATACTCTCTATTCGGGTGGGAATCAATCACAACGCCGGCACCTGCCTGGACGTAGGCCTGTCCATCTTTGACAAGCATCGTGCGGATCACGATATTAAGCTCGAGGTCCCCGTTAAAGCCGATCCAGCCGATTGAGCCTGTATACAGCCCTCTTCTGACCGGTTCGAGTTCTTCGATGATCTCCATGGTACGGACTTTCGGCGCTCCCGTAATGGTCCCTCCCGGAAATACAGCCCTGATGACATCCGCTTCATCATACTTTTCATCCAGTGTCCCGCGGACGTTGGATACGATATGCATCACGTGTGAATACTTTTCAATCACCATGAATTCATTGACTTCAACGCTGCCATATTTGCTCACTCTGCCAAGGTCGTTGCGCTCAAGGTCTACAAGCATCACATGTTCAGCACGTTCTTTTTCGTTATGAATCAATTCATTTGCAAGCGACTGATCCTCTTCAGGCGTCTTCCCGCGTGAGCGTGTTCCGGCAATCGGCCGTGTGCTGAGCTCTGTTCCGGCTTTTTTCACCAAAAGCTCCGGTGATGCAGACGCAATCTGCATATCAGGTAAATGCAGGTAAGACATATACGGTGAAGGGTTCAGCTTCCGCACCTCTTCATATACATCAGCAGCTTTTACAGCAAGCGGTTTGGATTGGCGAACAGACAGATTCACCTGGAAGACATCACCCTGGGCGATATACGTGCGGATTGCTTCCGCCGCCTCACAAAACGATGCTTCCTCCATTGACACCGTCATGTCATCAGACGGGTTAACCGGCACAGACCGCTCAGGCGCTTCCTGAGAAAATGATTCCTTCCACTGTTTGATCAGCTGCTCAAGCTTTGCATCAGCTGGCTCCTCATAATGATGAAGAATCATAAAGTAAAGCGTATCTGTCTGATGGTCAAATACCATCCACTCATCAAACATTAAAAAGCAGACATCCGGCAGATCGAGGTCATCTGCTGCGGACTCAGGCAGCTTTTCAATCGAGCGGACATAATCATAGCTGATATAACCGATCGCACCACCCTGAAAATCCGGCAGCTCAGGATTTGGTTCAGTGCGGTACGGTGCCATCCAGTCAAGCAGACTTTTCAGCACGTCCCCCTCGAACACCGTTTCTTCCCCATTTTCGACAACAGAAAGGCGGTCCTCTTTCCCGCTCGCCCAGGCAAACGGTTTAACACCGGCAATACTGTACCGGCCGCCTCTGCCACTTTCTAAAAACAGGTAGCGCTCTTCATGCTCAGCCATTTTCTGAGCTGTATAATAAAACGTATCTAACGTTGTTTTTGTGGTTTGATAAGTAATTGTGTATGAACTCAAGAAGTTTCACTCCCAGTAAGCAGACTCTTCCTCAATCATACACGAAACAATTCATCAGGTGGTACACGGACATCTGATAAAAAATTGACGTTTACGCTGAATTTCCATATACTTTATTCATTAAAGCAGCTCCTTTTGCCAGGCTCTTTTCTGGAGGAGGAGCTTTTGTATGTAAATGACGAACGTCCCTTGCAAACTGTGACTATACTTACAGAAAGCAGAAACACACAGGAGGCACAATATGATTCAAAAGAATGTACCTTTGAAAGATTATACGTATACAAAAATCGGCGGGAATGCAGATTACCTTGCGATTCCTGAGTCAATTGAAGAATTGACGAAAGCCGTTACCTTTGCAAAAAAGAATAACCTGCCATGGATGGTGCTCGGCAACGGATCAAACGTATTGATTCAGGACGGCGGCATTGAAGGGCTTGTTATTTTAACAACGTCACTGACGAATATGACGATTGAGCATCAGCTGATCACAGTAGAAGCAGGTGCCCCAATCATCGAAGTATCAAGAACCGCACACGACCACTCACTCAGCGGACTCGAATTCGCATGCGGAATCCCGGGAAGCGTAGGCGGCGCAGTCTATATGAATGCCGGTGCGTACGGCGGCGAAATCAAAGATGTCTGTACACACGTGACCGTCCTCACCCCTGAAGGCGAAGTAAAAAGACTGCCTGCTGAAGAAATGGCGTTTGATTACCGTACAAGTGCAATCCCGGAGAAAAACTGGATCGTACTTGAAGCGGAATTCGTTCTTGAAGAAGGCGAGCAGCACGTCATCAAAGCAAAAATGGATGAGCTCACTTATCTGCGGGAGTCCAAGCAGCCGCTTGAATATCCATCATGCGGCAGCGTATTCAAAAGACCGCCGGGCCACTTCGCCGGAAAACTGATTCAGGACGCAAACCTGCAGGGTGTTCAGATCGGCGGCGCCCAGGTATCACTGAAGCATGCCGGCTTTATCGTGAATAAAGGCGATGCAACAGCAAAAGATTATCTGAATCTTGTGCAGCACGTGCAGAAAACAGTTAAAGAGAAGTTTGGCGTTGATTTGGAAAAGGAAGTCCGCGTAATCGGGCGGGCATAATGTGAAGACCGGAATTTGTCCTTTTAGGATGAGTTCCGGTTTTTTACTGCGGAGTCGGGATGGCGGTGGGCAGGATGACGGCATAGGTCAAAAGATACTATGTGGCGAACATGGAGCTGCAAACGTCGAACACCATGGGTTTTACGCCGAACCATCCGTCTTATCCACCGAACACGGGCGGGCATAACGCGAACACCGCGGGTTTACCCTCGAACCACCATTACACGACCCAACAAAAAAACAGCCCCCGCCAAGGGACTGCTCTCACCATTAATCTTCAAACTGATAAAGCGGTGTGCTCAGGTAACGTTCGCCGTTACTCGGAATCACAGCCAGCACTTTTTTACCTTTACCCATCTTCTTCGCCACTTCAAGCGCTGCATAGATCGCTGCACCTGACGAAATACCGCCGAGGATGCCTTCTTCACGGGCAGCTCTTCTGGCTGTTTCAAATGACTGCTCATTTGTCACCTGAATGACTTCATCGTAAATTTTAGTGTCCAAGATATCCGGGACGAAGCCTGCACCGATTCCCTGGATTTTATGAGGGCCGGGGTTCCCGCCTGACAGAATTGCTGAGTCCGCAGGCTCTACTGCATAGATTTTTACGTCTTTGTAGTGATCTTTAAGTACCTGACCTGCACCTGTAATCGTTCCCCCAGTTCCGATGCCTGATACAAATGCATCAAGCTGATCCATCTGTTCCACGATTTCTTTACCTGTTGTGCGGCGGTGGATTTCAGGGTTTGCTTCATTTTTGAACTGCTGAGGCATAAAGTAACCTTTTTCCTCTGCCAGCTCTTCAGCTTTTTTAATCGCACCCTTCATGCCGTCCGGTCCCGGTGTAAGGACAAGCTCTGCTCCATAAGCGCGAAGCAGGTTTCTTCTTTCCATACTCATCGTCTCAGGCATGACCAGTACTGAGCGGTAGCCTTTTGCTGCGGCAATCATCGCAAGACCAATTCCAGTGTTCCCACTTGTCGGCTCGATGATTGTGTCGCCTTCTTTCAGATTACCATCGCGTTCTGCCGCTTCAATCATTGAAAGGGCAATACGGTCTTTCACACTGCTGCCTGGATTCATATACTCCAGCTTCAGGTAGACCTCTGCTGAGTTTTCATCTGGCAGCCGGTTCAGTTTAACGATCGGTGTCTGACCTACTAATTCAGAAATATTATTTGCAATGCGTACCATTTTACCTCACTCCTAATCCCTAGTAATGTGATCGGTTTAACATAATGCAAATGTAACAAGAGAACTGTTAAATTTCAACTATTTTGATTATTCGGCAGGGCCGTAGAACCAGTCGATTGAATAGTCATCCCAGAAAGATTCTGCTGTCACAGGCGTTGTCATTTTTTCAAGCGCCAGCTGACGTTCAATTTTCCCGCGGACTTCTTCAAATTCGAATTTCACCCCGGGGACCGTTTCGTGAACGAAAAGAATGGTGTACCCGTTTGGTGTCTGAAAAGCATCCGTATATTCACCCGGCGACACGCTGGCGGCAGCATCCAAAACAGCTGCATCAACTGACTCCGTATTTTCCGGAATAAATCCCAGCTGCCCGCCCTGGCTTGCCGTAACAGGATCGATCGAGCGCTCTCTTGCCACAGCTTCAAATGAGGAACCGTTTTCAAGTTCTTCCATGGCTTTCGCAGCATCTTCAGCTGTCGGCAGCACAATCTGTGATAGTCTGTACATCTCAGGTACTGAATAGAGTTCTTCATTTTCATCGTAATATGTACGAAGATCTTCTTCGGAAATTTCTGCTTCAGTTGCAATCAGCTTTTCGAGTATCAGATCTGTTTTCAGCTCTTCTTTCAGTACACTTTCATTCGGAAGAGATGCCTGATCATAGACATTGAGAACTGATCGCAGCATAGACAGTTCCTGATCAAGTTCTTCTTCTGACACAGCGACATCATATTTATCAGCTGACTGCTCCATGACTGACTGATTGATCAGCTGCTGGAGAATTTCTTTTCCATGGCGCACTTCAATTGCGTGCAGCCATTCCTGACGCGTGATTTCTTCATCACCGACCTGAGCCACCACCTCTGCCTCAGCATCAGGTGGTGCTCCGTCTTTTGTGATCCAGCCAATCAGGAAAATCAGATTCGTCACCATCAGAAAACCAATGATATATAAAAGCGGCTTAGCTTTAAGTCGTCTTTTACGAATCTCAGCCATCTCCTAGTTAGCCTCTTCTGAAAAAGCTTCTAATTCTTCTTTCGTATACTCATACTTTTCGCGGCAGAAGTGGCACTCTGCTTCTGCTTTTCCGTCTTCTTCGATCATTGCACGGATTTCTTCTTTGCCAAGACCGATAATGGCATTGCCAAAGCGTTCTTTGGAACAGTTACATTCAAAAGCAACTGGCATAGAATCCAGAATTCTGACGTTTCCTTCACCAAGGACAGTGTCCAGCACCTGCTCAGGAGCAAGACCTTCCTGGATCATTTTAGATACAGGCGGAATCGTGCCGAGGCGCTTCTCAATCTTTTCAATCGTTTCCTCATCCGCACCAGGCATCAGCTGAATGATGAAGCCGCCCGCTGCTAAAATGGTATTATCCGGATTGACAAGGACGCCAACGCCAACAGATGATGGCACCTGTTCTGACGATGCAAAGTAGTACGTGAAATCTTCACCAATTTCACCTGAGACAATCGGTACCTGACCTGTGAAGTTATCACGCATACCAAGATCTTTTACGATCGTCAGTGTTCCTTCAGTACCGACAACACCTTTTACATCAAGCTTCCCCTGCTCATTCAGGTCTTTATGCGTCTGAGGATTTGTGACGTAACCTCTTACCTCACCTTTAGCATTACTATCAACGAGGATCATGCCAAGCGGACCGTTTCCTTCGACTTTCACCGTAAGTTTATTGTCGCCTTTAAGCATTGCACCCATCATGACACCTGCAGTCATCGCTCTGCCAAGCGCAGCAGAAGCAGTCGGCCACGTGTAGTGACGGTCCTGCGCTTCCTGCACAGCAGCTGTCGTATTTACAGCATATGCACGCACCTGGTCATTATAAGCAAGCGCGCGTACCATATAATCTTTCATGTTAAAAAATCTCCTTTCATTCAACGTTGCGTTTGTATATTAACTGAAGTCCTTTTAATGTTAAAAACGGATCAACAATATCTATAATATCTGATTCCTTGGCAATAAGTGAAGCAAGACCGCCTGTAGCAATGACAGTTACGTGCTCACCCGCTTCTTTTTTCATACGTGAAACGATGCCTTCAACCTGCCCCACATAGCCATAAACAATACCTGCCTGCATTGCAGAAACCGTACTTTTCCCCACGACCATTTCAGGACGGGCAATTTCAATACGTGGAAGTTTGGCTGCTTTTGCATACAGCGCTTCAGTTGAGATCCCAATACCCGGAGCGATCACACCGCCCATGTATTGACGATTTTTATTGATATAGCAATAAGTCGTCGCCGTCCCAAAATCTACAATAATTAATGAGCCGCCATGCTCTTTAATACCAGCGACCGCATTAACAATTCTATCTGCTCCGACTTCTTTCGGATTATCATATTTAATATTCAGACCTGTCTTCATGCCCGGACCGACAACAAGCGGCTTCAGGTGGAAATACTTCTGACTCATTCTTTCAAGTGGAAACATGACAGGCGGTACAACAGAGGAGATAATAATCCCGTCGAAATCAGAAAATGTTAATCCGACATGCTCAAACAGATTCTTCACAAGCATGCCATACTCATCTTCCGTTTTATGACGGTTTGTCTCCACACGCCAGTGGTAGCGGAGCTCCTCTCCCTCATACACACCTAAAACTGTGTTGGTATTCCCAACATCCAATACAAATAACATCTATATTCACCACGCCTTATTAGGGTATACACTGAAATTATTTTACCATATTCTGAAATGGGTGCGGGTGCATTAATGGTAGAAGCCTGTCATAACAATTGTGACCGGTAAACGGCTGAATGTGACCGAAAAGTCGTTGTTGGTGACCCGCAAATAACAAATACCGACCGGAAAACACACTGTTCTGACCTGTAAAAGCAAGCCAGGGTAGCCTGACTATACGCCCTCAATTCGTCAAAAAATCCGCGGCCCCGTTTACGCGGAACCGCGGATCCTGCACCTTAGATCAGGTGATTATTCTTTATTTCGCTGATCCTCTTCAGAAGGCGTACCCTCTTTAGATTCTTTCAGAAGATCTTCTGAAGATTTCTCTTCTTTATTGATCTCCTCATCAGTCGTAACAGATGTTTCTTCTGATTCAAGCTCTTTTGACTCATCTGTAATATCTTTGCGATTATTGTCGTCATCATGACCGTAGTCACGCTCCGGCAATTTCCCGTGATCCACAAGGTGTCTGATCTGCTCAGCATCAAGTGTTTCAATATCAAGAAGTGTCTCAGCTACAAGCTCAAGCTTTTCACGGTTCTCTGTAAGAATCGTCTTCGCTCGTGCATAGCACTCTTTAATAATACGCTGAATTTCTGTATCAATATCATAAGCGATCTGATCAGAATAGTTCTGTTCACTGTTGAAGTCACGGCCAAGGAATACCTGACCCTGTGCCTGACCGAACTGAAGCGGTCCGAGCTTATCACTCATACCAAATTCAGTTACCATGCGGCGGGCAATGCCTGTCGCACGCTGGAAGTCATTATGCGCACCAGTTGATACTTCTCCGAAGATAATATCCTCCGCCACACGACCACCAAGAAGGCCTGTGATTTTATCCAGCAATTCAGGTTTTGTCATGAAGTAGCGATCCTCTTTCGGAAGCATAACGGCATAACCGCCAGCCTGGCCACGAGGGACAATCGTTACTTTATGAACCATATCGGCTTCATCGAGTACCACCCCGATAATTGTATGGCCTGCTTCGTGGAAGGCAACAATTTTTCTCTCTTTTTGAGAGATCACGCGGCTCTTCTTCGCAGGACCGGCAATAACGCGGTCTGTTGCTTCATCGATATCGCCCATATCAATTTTCTTCTTATCACGACGCGCTGCGACAAGGGCAGCTTCATTCAGCAGGTTCTCAAGGTCTGCACCAGAGAAGCCCGGTGTGCGCTGGGCAATCGCTTTAAGATCGATGTTTTCAGCAAGCGGTTTGTTTCTTGCATGAACCTTCAGGACAGCTTCACGACCTGTTACATCAGGGCGGTCTACTGTGATCTGGCGGTCAAAACGGCCAGGACGCAGTAATGCAGGGTCCAGGATGTCAGGTCTGTTTGTTGCTGCGATCATAATGATTCCTTCGTTACCGGCGAAACCATCCATCTCAACAAGAAGCTGGTTCAACGTCTGCTCACGTTCATCGTGTCCACCGCCAAGACCTGCGCCACGCTGACGTCCAACTGCATCAATTTCATCAATGAAGATGATACATGGTGCGTTTTTCTTCGCATTTTCAAACAGGTCACGTACACGTGATGCCCCGACACCGACAAACATCTCAACGAAGTCTGAACCGGAGATCGAGAAGAATGGTACGCCTGCTTCACCTGCTGCCGCACGGGCAAGAAGTGTTTTACCGGTACCCGGAGGCCCGACAAGCAGAATCCCTTTAGGAATACGTGCACCAACATCAGTAAATTTACGGGGATCCTTTAGGAAGTCAACAACTTCGACAAGTTCCTGCTTCTCTTCGTCAGCCCCTGCAACGTCCTTAAAGCGGACTTTTTTCTTTTCTTCAGTATAAAGCTTCGCCTTGCTCTTACCAAAGTTCATGACACGGCCACCGCCGCCTCCCTGAGCCTGGTTAAGCAGGAAGAAGAATAGAATGAAGATGATCACAAATGGAATAATCGTTGTCAGGAATGTTACCCAGCCGCTTGTTTCAGGGGCTTTAAGCACATTCACCTCAGTATTATTCGCCTGTGCTACTTCATCAATTGTTTCTAGTGCTGAACTTTCAAATGGAATATTTGTAAGGAAATACTCAGCTTCTTCATAGCCTTCGAGCTGTCCGCGCACATTGTACACGCTTCTGTCAGGCTGGATTTCAATCTCCGTTACTTCCCCACTGTCCAGTGCATTTAAAAATTCACCATATGTGAGTTCCTCATTTGGCTGGTTCCCATTATTAAATAGGCCAATAATACCAATAATGACGAGGAAAATAATCAAATAAAATATCGTATTTCGAAATATACGGTTCATCCCTTACCTCCTCCCACGGTCAAGAAAACTAATACCAATACTATCACAGTAAAATAAAGAGTGACAACCAATAAGCCTGCTCACAGCATGCTCTGCCTTCAACTCTATTTTACTCGGAATCTGTATAAATTTCAGGCTTCAGTACACCGATGTATGGGAGGTTACGATAACGTTCCGCATAGTCAAGTCCATATCCTACAACAAACTCATCCGGCACAATGAATCCAACATAATCTGCTTTGATGTCAGCCTTACGTCCGCTTGGCTTATCAAGCAGGGTCACAATTTTGATTGATTTTGCTTTACGGTACTTGAACAGATCAACAAGATAATTCAGTGTCAGTCCGCTGTCGATGATATCTTCAAGGATCAGAATGTCACGGCCTTCCACCTTCGTGTTCAGATCTTTGACAATCTTTACTTCACCTGAAGAAACCGTTGAGTTCCCGTAGCTTGAAACATCCATGAAATCCATCTCAAGATATACATCCATACGCTTGATCAGATCAGCCATAAAAGGCATAGCACCTTTTAGCACGCCGATTGCAAGCGGATATTTGTCCTGATACTCAGCTGTCAGCTCAGTGCCAAGCTCCTTGATTTTTTCCTGAAGCTGTTCCTCGGTATACAATACTTTCTCGATGTCTTTATTTAACACGAACAATGTCCTCCTAGAAGATCCTAATAGTAAATTAACGTATATGCAGCAGGTTTTCCGTCAGACGGCGCTTTGCGCAGTCCCGGAAGCCAAAGTACCTTTCCGTCAGCGTCCGTGATAACCGGGTGCTGATGGCGCAGATGCACAGGTACCTTCTTTTCTATAAAGACATCTTTTATCTTCTTAGACCCGTTGCCATGGGGCAGCTGTATCCTGTCACCCTCCCTGCGGCTTCTCACCGTCAGCGGCATGGATGATTCAGATACATAGATCAGGTCCAGATACGGCTTAGCCGGCACGAACTCTCCGCTCCGCACTTCAAGCTGATGTCCATCAGGCAGATCCGTCAGCTGCGCCTTATCTATTGTAAAAGTGTAAGGCTGAGCTTTTGTTTCACGCTGAAAATGAAAATAACCGTCTTCATATGATCGGGTTACAGTCAGTGATTCAGGCAGGTGAAGATCCCCGGACGGATGCGCTTGTTTCAGCAGATCGAGTATCGCGCGCGTATGCGCTGAAGATAATGATGTGGGTACTTTTGCATACAGATAATTTAATATTAGATGAATCATTCTTCTTTGTAAAGGAAGACCATAACTCCGAAATTTTTCTACTGAAAGATGCAAACGTTCACGTGACTTTGAAAGGCACACATCACCCAGTGCTTTTTCAGCCTGGTCCTCAAGATACGCCTGATCTTCACTAAGCTCTTCAGAAAAGCGTCCAAACGCCTCATGAAGGAGCGGATTCTCTTTTTTCAAGAGAGGAATCACATGATTTCTCAGACGGTTTCTCGTATATGCATCACGCTCATTGGTCGGATCTCTTCTCGGATTCAGGTGATGCTGTTCACAATATTGTTCGATTTCACTTTTAGTCACAGCTAAAAAAGGCCGCACTAACTTTCCAGGCGCAAAATTTCTGACAGGTTGGATACCGGCAGCTCCACGCATAGAGGTGCCGCGCATCAGCCTGAATAAAATCGTCTCAACCTGGTCATCTGCGTGCTGACCTGTCATGAACACACCTGCACCTGTCTCAGTCATTATTTTTTCAAAATAGTCATAGCGGACTTTTCGTGCGGCCTCCTGCACACCTTCCCCGGTCTGATGCATTCTTTCCTTCACATTCGCTTTTAATAAGTAAAATGGAAGGTCATGCTTTTGGCAGAACGCTTCAGTAAACGCAGCATCTTCTGCAGAACCATCTCTTAATCCATGGTCAACGTGCACTGCTGCAAGCTTTACATTCAGACCGCTATGCAGGACAAAATGAAGAAGCGCGAGCGAATCCGGTCCGCCCGAGACACCAATCAGCACATGGTCCCCCGGTGAGACCAGCTGATGCTCACTGCAATACCTCATCACTTTCAGTTGAAATTCATCCATACTGATACCCTTTCTGATCCTTTGTTTCTCATTAGTATACAGGAAGACAGAGAGGGTCATGCAAATCTTATCCTGTGTTCCTTTTTAAAGGAATCGCTGCCCACTTCGGCAGCTGATGATCCACTTTTACAGCCACTACTGTCATATCATCATTGATTGACCCGCCTGCTGCCCGCACGGCGGCTTCTACAAGTAAATCAGCAGCTTCCTGAGGATCAGTTGTCACAAGCTCTGAGATCTGACGCCGCATCCACCTCTCCGGATTCTCAATAGAGCGCAGGCCATCCATCAGCCCGTCGCTCATCATAAACAGCATATCTCCAGCCTTTAACTGACACTCAAGCACGTCCATCTCCATTTCATGAAAGAAACCAAGTGGCAGATTGGCAGCTTCAATCATCTGAATCTGCCTGCCGCGCTTCACATAACTCGGGACAGCCCCCACCTTTAAAAACCTTGCCCCTGCATGCTGAAGGTCAATCATTGCCAGATCAACAGTTGAATACATATCACCCGTTCTTTTTGCAGTTAAAATAGAATTCACCGATTTGATCGCCAGTTCTTCTTCTATACCCGCCTTTAGCATTTCCTCTAACAGGCCAATCGTTTCCTCACTTTCCTTTCTGGCTTTCTGACCATTGCCCATCCCGTCACAAATCGCAGCGGCAAACTTACCTTCGTGAATTGGCACAGCGGTACAGCTGTCGCCTGATACAAGTCCTCCTGCATAGGCAGCATGCGCGACACCTGATTGAACCAGGAAGGCTTTAGCGGACCGGAAAGTGGCGGCTGTACCGTAATACGGCGGCGGAAGGTCCCCTTTTTGATAGACCACCACCGTTTCATGCAAAATAGATGACAGCATTGGCGCTATCAGCTTGTCACATTCACCGTGCTTTTCCTGAAACGGCAGCAAAATATCCAGATCCACCCTTCCTGTTTCCAGACAATGAATCGTTACCTGATCCGCCCGCACGCCATACTCCTGCAGTTCCTCCACGATTTTCTCTTCCTGCTCATCATTTTGCCTCGTCTCGCGCTGAAGCTCGCTTGCGAATTGATTCATGACATCCGCAAGCCCTGAAAGCTGTCTGGCGACAAACCGGTTTCCTTCCTGCATATGCTGCTGCATCAGCTGACTGACTGCCTTTTCCTGATGGTGCCGCTCAAACTCCTGCTTCATCAAAACGGATTTTACACAGTACGAAGTCCAGTCAGATTCAGGCTCACCCCTGGTTGCAAGCGAGGTCATCCATTCATATGTACGGTCAAAATGTTCAGACCAGCAGAATTCTTTTCTGAAACAATGATCACACGTCTGCTGCGTGACTTGTCCAATCAGCTGATCAGACGCGCCTTCAAATTCTGCTGCTGGCGGCTCAGTATCAGAAAAGCTGTCAGATAGCTTTTTGAAAACAGCTGAAAAATGCTCCACCTTTTCAGCCGTCGCGTCCCTCACGTTTTTGGCATACTGCTGCTGTTCTTCTGCATATTCTTCAGAACCGGGGATGTGCCGCGCTAAAGCACGCACCCATACTGAAGGCGTCAGAAAAAGAAGCAGCGCAGCTACTGCAGATTCATATAATGAGAATTCAAGACGTAAAGGATTCTCCATCATCAAGCCAGTCAGCAGCGTTGCAAGCATTAAGCCAATCACCACGCCCACACGCCCACCACTTTTTAACAGACCGCCAAGAAGCCCTGCTACCGCTAACAGTGCCACTTCCGGAATAAATGCAAATGAAGCCAGGCAGAACAAAAGCCCGATCACAACACCTGAGGTAGACCCGACAAGTGCCCCTGCTGAAAGTGCAGCAGCCAGTACAACATAACGCGCGGCCACGTGACTGATGACCAGATCGCCCGCCATGAGTCCTGTCAGGCCCAGCGCAATGCAGGCGGCCAGTACAGATAGCGCAACAAGTTCTTCATGGGAATAAGCGCTTCGCCTTCCCTTTGTTAATACGAGAAAACTCTGCAGAAAGATCAGCAGCAGAACACCAGTCATCGCGGCTTCTGCCAGAATATAAAATCCTGTCATCCAGTCAAGCGGCTGAAGCGCCCAGGTATAGAGCGTTCTGACAACACCAGTGACAGCCGCTGCCAGGCCGGCTGCAACAAACTGGTTACCCGCATACTTTCTGAGCAAACCGAAGCTGACATAGTAAAGCAGCAGGATCGTAGCTGTATACAGGCCGGGAAGCAGACCAAGTGCAGCAGCCCCTGCTGTTAAGCCGGCAAATGTATAAGGAGACTTCTGGCGCTGCATGATCATCACTGCAGCAAAAAACGGCAGTGCAAACGGCATAAACTGAACCATCACCACTGCACGGCCAAGCATAAACCCTGCCAGCAGATGAAAGATTCCTTTGTCATACAACCATTTCATCACATTCAGTTTCCTGCCTTCTTTTTTTCTTGATCTGTTCAGAGCGAGCGCGTTTGTCAGTTCAAAATTTGCTTCATGCACATTTGCCATCTTGCAGGTCCACTCCTTCATTTCTTATTGCGCCTATTATAAAAAGATCAGAACGAAAGAGTTTGTCAAAATAGCATAGCCGGCACACAAAAATGTTCGACGGATTCCTGCGAAAAGTACGATGATCAATTTGCGAAAAAAATATTGACACTTCATGACGCGCTATGTATTATATAACTTGTGCTTCATTAATGGCGGCGTAGCTCAGCTGGCTAGAGCGTACGGTTCATACCCGTGAGGTCGGGGGTTCGATCCCCTCTGCCGCCACCATACGAGGCCCGTTGGTCAAGTGGTTAAGACACCGCCCTTTCACGGCGGTAACACGGGTTCGAATCCCGTACGGGTCATATAGAAAAGTGAAAGTGGGCGGTTAGCTCCGACAAGCATAAGACGCAATGAGAGAAATGGGCGAACTTCTCCATTTTCTCATTGTGGCTTATGACTCGAGGAGCTGCCCACTGCAGCTAGACATCAGAAAAGTGAAAGGCGCTCGTTTAGCTCCGACAGACTCAGGTCTGGGAGCTGGACGGGCGTTTTTTCTATGCAACGGGCAACGGCCTTAGAAAAAAGGTGATAGAATAAATAGTCGACATGATTGAATAATGAAATTGGTGATAGAATTAACCTTTAAGATGAGCGAATGAATCATGGCATATCGAATCGACCTGAAAGGTGAGAGAATAATCGCTAAAGCTGACGCAATTATTCCAAAAGGTCACTTAATTAACTCAAAAGCTCATAGAAATAAAACCCCCTCTTGGACCACACTCAGCCTTCCAGGCAAATTTCACTCACCCGTTGCACACCATGCCACCCCCCGGTAAAACCAAAAAACAGCACGGAGTCCATCCCCGTACTGTCTTCACTATCTAACTCAGCCGCTTATAATCATCTTCCATCTTAATCCCCTGACGCAAATCCAGCTCAAGTCGCAGCTTTTCCGTCTCGAGCATGTAATTCTCATGCTTCAGCTTCTCAAGCTCAAGCTGTTTGTCGATGATCTGATGCTTTGACTGCGTCTGTTTGCGAAAATGTGTCGTCATAATCGCTGTCAAAGGGACCGAAAACACCATTACAACTGCTACCAGCCCAACAATATCCATACTCTGCACCCTCCTTTGTCAGTTAATCTGTTTCATATGATGTTGATCATGCCACGCGAAATCTGTGATATACCCTTTTAAAGTCAATGATTCATCCCCGATTGAAAATCCTGCATTCAGCTTGTCCTTATCCATTGTACGGACAGTCTCCATTAAAAGTTCCCGTTCATTTCTGGCTTCGTCAATAATATCACTTTGACTCAGGCCGCTATCAGCCTTTTTCCATGCCTGCTCATTGAATTTCTGAAAGTCAGGATTCTTTTCGAGCTTCACGCCTTCACTAATGTGTGGGATTCTCTTATCAAGCGTGTAATGATCCCAGGCAGCCATATGCATCACAATCGCTGCAGGAGACCATTTCCCCTCTGAAACCGGCTGAAAGAATGCTGCGCGATCCATTCCTCTTAACCCTTCAAGCCATGAAAAATACTGCTGATTATGTTCATCAAGCCATTCATCAATTGTCATTTTATTTACCTCCTCAGGTTGTTCACTCATATCCACTTCGACACTGGTATCTTTATTCCTCTATTTTACATCCGGGTATATAAAAAAACCGGCATGCATATCTGCACACCGGTTGTATATCTATCGTATGATCACTGTAATTGATGCCTTTTTATAATGACTTTCGGCAGCTATTAACCTTTTTTCGCTCCGCGTCCACCGCGTTTTGATTCTGTGTGGCGCTTAAGAGAAGTCAGACGGTCTTCACTATCCTTTAGGAAACGAGCCATCTTTTGTTCGAAATTCTCTGCGCGTGGCGGTGCACTCGAGTTTCCTCCACGGCCTCCACCGCGCTGATCGTTCCCACGATTCGGCCGAGGGCGGCTTTGACTTTGCTGTGGCTGATCTTTTGCTTTACGGATTGATAAGCCGATTTTGCCATCACTCTCTACGTTCAGGACTTTTACTTCGACTTCGTCCCCAACTGTCAGATGGTCATTGATGTCCTTAACATAATTATCCGCAACTTCACTGATGTGTACCAGCCCTGTTGAACCGCCCGGCAATTCAACAAACGCCCCGAAATTAGTGATCCCAGTCACTTTACCCTTTACTTTGCTGCCTACTTCGATTGACATAAAAAAAATGATCCTCCTTAGAATAAATAAAAAATAGACCTTACTTCCCATTATAGCCAAACAGAAAAAAGAGTGTCAACATCGTGACACTCAATCTGCTGTTTTTATTTTTTTGCTTTGATGAAATGACCTTACTTTACTACGCATTATTCTGTCGGATCATTCTGCTCTTTTCTCGCTGCAGGCTGGTCTTCCGGGATAGTGAAGATGATCTCTCCGCTTTCAGAGAGGAAATAATCTCTTCTTGCAAGCTTGGCTATGTATTCATCATCATTCAGCTTAATAATTTCATTTCTTAAATGATCTTCCTGTTTTCCAAGTTCGACAATTTTTTCTTCAAGTTGTGCTTTTTCGTTTTGTTTGTCCTCGAGTACACTGGCCTGCGTCACCATTGATGAGATCAGCACGCCACTTACTGTAGCCGCCATGATAAAAAAGGCAGTCAGGCGTCTGGCGAGTCTCTTTTTGTGGGACTGGCGGTTAGATTCGTTTCTTTCCCGCTCTGCTGTATACTGATTGTCAAGGGACGTCACGTTCCTGCGCGGCTTTTCCATATATAGCTGCTTACCTCCTTCGCGTCAATTAGTGATCATACCTGTTATTTATCTTATTATATAACAGATTAAGCCATATTTTTATCTTTTTCGCAAGAATTGACGCTTTTTTTTGAAGAAACAGTGAAATCGGGTGAAAAGGCCTACCCAACAGTGATAGCAGGCGCCATATACCGCTTAAGATCAGCAGTAACAGCAGCCACATCCATTTAAAAGGCAGCAGTAAAATTGTGATGGTTTTAACAGTCAGCCACGCCAGCCAATTCAATATACTGAGCGTGAGAGTCCTTGCCAGTTTCCAGAAAAGCGTAAAGCCAATCAGGAGCGATACGATCATATAAAAGCGCAGTTCAGCCCCATTTAACATAAAGAGAATTAAAAAAATCATCAGCGCTTGTCCAAGCCAGAAAATCAGATCTGGGAAGAAGCGCCATATGCCCATTTTTCCTTTTATGATAAAGCGTTCATGACACGTGACACAAAAACCGGTAAAAAAACCGGCAGCCATCATTGAAAGAAAAATGCGAAACTGTTCTTCCACGATCATTTAAACAGTTTACCCAGCAGACCTTTTGAAGCTTCTTTACTGACGCTGTCGAGATAAAGGACGTGGTCTACTTTCCCTTTTAATGACACCACCCCTTTATCAAGATCCAGATTCACAAGCTTCAGGCCGCTCCCCTTCACAGAAAGCTCACCTTCGACGGTTTCAATCAGAAATTCATCCTGATCAAAGCGCTCAAGCTGTTTCACACCAGTGACTGACATATCTTCTCTTCCCGTCATACGGACTTCGTGATGGCGTTTTTGCTCAACTGGCATGTCTTCACCCCGCAATGAATTGAAAAACCTTAATTCATTTTATGCCGGTGAAGGTGATTTATTCGTTGACTCTTTCTTCTTTTTTAATCGTATACATCGTGCCCGCTTCTTCTTTTTTAGTCGTTTCCATCAGGCGGTCGACTGACAGTGTGACAATACGCTGGCCAAAACGGATCACCAGCTCATCGCCTTCTTTCACTGTCGCACTTGCTTTGGCCGTATTGCCATTGATCTGAATGCGTCCCTGGTCTGCGACTTCCTTTGCAAGGGTTCTCCGCTTAATGAGACGCGATACTTTTAAGAATTTATCCAAACGCATATGATCTGCTCCTTTATAATCCGTGTTGTTTTGCCTGTTTCCAGAATTCATCCAGCTCACCAAGGCTGAATGCGCCAAAAGGCTTTCCTGATTCATTTACCCTGTCTTCGACAAATTGAAAACGGCTGATAAATTTCTGATTTGCCATGACCAGTGCTTCTTCTGGGAAAATACCATGGAATCTTGATACATTTACCAGTGCAAACAGAACGTCGCCAAACTCCTGAAGGCTGGCTTCTTTATTGCCATTGGCCACTTCCTCCTGAAACTCCTGCCATTCTTCTTCGAATTTATCCCAGGCGTCAGCATGATCGTCCCAGTCAAATCCTGCCTTTGCCGCTTTCTTTTGAATCTCATAAGCCTGGATCAGTGCCGGCAGTCCGGTTCCTGCTTTATCAAGTAACCTTGACGGTGCACCGCCATTTTCCTCTTCTTTGATTTTCTGCCAGCGGTCATTCACGTCATCTGCTGTATCTGCTTTGGCATCTGCAAATACATGCGGGTGCCGGCGGACCATTTTAGATGAGACGCTCTGAATAACATCTCTGATATCAAAATAGCCGTCATCTTCACCAATTTGCGCATGCAGCATAACCTGCAGCAGGACATCTCCAAGCTCATCGATCATGTCATCTATATCTCTGCGGTCCACGGCTTCAAGGAACTCATATGTTTCCTCGATCAGATAACGCTTGAGTGATTCATGTGTCTGCTCACGGTCCCACGGGCAGCCTACAGGGCTTCGCAGGATCGAAATGATTTCTCTCAGCTTTGAAAATTCCCCGTAGAAGTCTTTTTCATGTTCAAGCGGCGGTACATAAACACTCGTCAGGTTTGAGAGCGTCATGCCGTGATCGAGTTCATACAGCTTCACTGTGCGGATCTCTTCTGCCTTGGAACCGGCTGCTGTGATCACTTTTACAAGATGCTCATCGGGATATTTATTCATCAGTTCGAGCTTGACGTCAGAAGCTGTCATGCCGTCGTATACCTGTCCGATGATGACGTGCTGTTCAGGCTTAATGGATTCACTCTCGAGCGCCGTGCCGTCAAGCAGCTGAAAGCCGTCTACAGGATCAAAGCCGGCTGCTGTAAAAAGCGGGTCCAAAAAGCTCTGTCCGCCTTCAATTGTGACACTGATCTCTCCTTCTTTGTGAAGCGCAAGAAGATTTTGTACTGTCTGCTCCGCTACGAGCGGATGACCGGGAACAGCGTATAAAACTGGCTCTTCTGCCGCTAACTGCACAAGCTTGTCAGTAATGTGCTGATAGACCGCTTCAAACTGGTCATGCGCTTCATAGATCTCATCAAAAGACTCATAGACGACACCTTCTGCTGACAGTTCAGTCAGCACGGGATGTTCTGCAGTACGTACAAACAGTTTTTTGGCTGCTGTCAGCCTTTTATATATGCCAAGCGGCAGCTGATTAAGGTCTCCTGCACCAAGACCGATCACTGTAATCTGTTTCAAATTAATCTGCCCCTTTCTCTATCCTTCTGCCAAATAAACGGTCAATTTTCCGGCCAAGCGGAATCTGACCAAGCTCGTCATTTGTAAATAAGCTGGTGGACCAGCTGCTGATAAAAAATAAGTAAGCGCCGGCAATTGATGCGGTTACAGAAGCAAGTCCCGCCGATAACCGCGTCTCAGGTGTCCAGATCATAAGTAAAGCTGTCACACCCGCCGCCATGACGGCAAGCCCTGATGAAAGCCTGATATAAAAAGGCTTCCCAAGCCGCAAGCCGACTTTCAGGTAGAACTTTACGATCAGTGCAGCTGCAACTGCTGCTAATGATAAAACAGTCGCAATTGCTGCGCCGCCGGTTCCCATGTGTGGAACCAGAACCATATTCAAACCATACTTTACTAATATACTGAACGCCGCCACCCACGCTGCCGTATGATAACTGCCCGTTCCCTGTAAGACAGCATTTACCGTTACAATCACTGATGTGAGTAAGACAGAGAGTGTGAGTATGGATAAAACAGCGTTGCCATCATTATTTTGAAATAAAAATGTGTTCAGCGGACTCATAATACTGATCAGTCCCGCACAGGCCGCTGCACCAAATACGAGTCCCATTTTCAATGCCAGGGATGCTTTACGTCTTACCTGATCATGCCTGCCTCTCTCATAATCAGCAGCGATCACCGGGACAATCGCCAGCGAGAGAGAAGTAGCGGCTACAACGCCCATCTGAATGATCGGCTGTCCTCTGTCGTAGATGCCTTTTAAACTTTTCGCTTCACCGGCATCCCCGGCGTATCCTGTCAGCAGCGAATACAAATTTAATGCATCAACAAGCTGATACAGCACAAGCAGCATACTGACCATTGCAACCGCTGTTCCCCTGACCAGTAATATTTTCAGCAGAGACAGATCCCCTTTTTGCAGCTTCAGAGGCTGTTTGTCCCCCGAGAATTGTCTGCGAGCAAAAAAGAGTAATACAACAATACCTGCTGTAACGCCGGCAATTGAACCGGCTACCGCACCTTCTCCGACTGTATAAAGTGAAGCTCCGCTGCCTGTCAGGATGAATGCAGCAGCAAGGATAACAATGACTCTGACCGTCTGTTCAACCGCCTGGGCGGCCGCTGACGGGATCATATTGCTTTGCGACTGAAACCACCCCTTACCTGCTGATAACAGCGGCAGCAACAAAAATGGCCATGCTGAAAGGGCAATAAGCGGCTGTAATTCCGGATCTCCCATAAAATCTGCGATCAGACCCGCTCCTGTATAAAGGATGAGAAACAGCAAAAATCCGATTCCGGTCAAAAACAGCGTCATCAGTTTTAATACTCTTTTACGTTCATGCTCCCGCTCAATTAAGATACTTGAGATCATAACAGGGAAGGCATATGTACACAGCGCAATAAACAGCCCATAAAAAGGATAGACCTGCTGATAAATATAAAAACCTGTATCACCTGTAAGGTTTTGAAATGGCACCCTGTAGAGTGCACTTAATACTTTTGAAAATAGCGCAGCAAATGTTAAAATCGCTGCGCCTTTCATCATTGACTGAGAAGCATGCGACATTCAGCTGCCCTCTCTTTCACTTCGATCACGTTCACTGATTATCTATTATACCAAAGGGTGAAAAGAATGTCTTTTCAGGCCGCAGCCTGCAGTTATATGTAAAAAACCATATCCGGCGTACCGGATATGGTCATGTTTCCATCTGCCGCCCTAAAAAGCGGGCTGCTGTTTCACAGACTTTCAAGTCAACTTCAGTCAGTGCATGGTCTTTAGAGAATACAAGTACTGCGCCAATCGGGTCACCTGAGGCAATAATTGGGGAGGCAGCCAGTGAAGCGAGATCCTCTTCATTATGCTCGACAAGCTCTGTTGAAAACGACTCTTCTTTCATCATCGTTTTCCTTGCATCCATCATCTC
Organism: Jeotgalibacillus alimentarius; assembly: GCF_000829445.1. Lineage (GTDB taxonomy): Bacteria > Bacillota > Bacilli > Bacillales > Jeotgalibacillaceae > Jeotgalibacillus > Jeotgalibacillus alimentarius. Next base: position 30,451 of record NZ_JXRQ01000003.1, on the reverse strand, counting down.
TTCAGTATGGGAACTGATTCTGCGATTCAGAAATTCTTTTTTAGATGCGCCTGCGACCGCGATAAAATGGTCTCTGTCACAGATCAGCACAGCATGATGAAGACTATCATACAGTGATTCAGCATACTCTTTTGCAAAGTTGCCAAGCTCGTGAATCGGTGAATATTTTTTCAGGATGATTTCCCCGTCTCTGTCCACAAAGATCTCAAGCGGATCTCCCTCACGGATCCTTAATGTTCTCCTGATTTCCTTCGGGATCACAACTCGCCCCAGGTCATCAATCCGTCTCACAATACCAGTAGCTTTCATCGGACTCTCTCCTTCTTTTACAGCTGCTTTTAACGATAGTATCCGGCAAATCCTGAGATTTATACGATTTGTTAAAAGTTTTTGTAAAAAGCTCTGTTAAAGTGGCTGTTGATTTCCGCTGCAGGGGAACGCTTTCCGCATGAGCCGTCTTTTGGCTCCGGTTCAATCGGCCCTCCTCGAAGCTACGCTTCTGCGGGGTCTCACCTGTCACGCTTCTCCTGCTGGAGTCGTCCCCCTTCCGCTCCAATCAACAGCTGTGCTAAAACGATATCGGGCTTTAACATCGCCTTGTAAGAAAGGTGTCCTTAAGCGGATTCTTTAAGCGTCTCAGGCAGACGTGACAGCACCCGGTGAATCATAGTAAACCATGACTCAGGCTTCTGACCCTTGATTTTGAATGTGATCCGGAGCCTGTTATTCTCAAAACCAAGCCCTACGCTACGCTTATATTCATTGGTAATATCGAACGCTTTAGCACCGTCTATTTTTTGAGTACCGTCTTCACTCAGCTCGATTTTAACCTCATCTTTTGTCTGATGAATTGTCTCGAGTCCGACTTCATAACCGTACGCTTTAATTTCAGCGACCTGAAAAAGGTTATGCACTTCATCCGGATAATCGCCGAAACGGTCGATCATTTCGTCTTTGAGCTCAAGTACTTCATCGATCGTTTTCAGACCGCGGAATTTCTTATACATCTCGATCTTCTGATGACCATCGGGAATATAGCTTTCAGGAATATACGCATCCTGCTTAATATCGAGGTCAATCTCCACTGCCTGCTGCTTTTCACGGCTCTCATCCTGCTGCTTTCCTGGAAGAAGGTCTTTACGCTCTTCAATCGCATCCTTCAACATCTGTGAGTAAAGGTCGAATCCGACAGAATCGATAAAGCCGTGCTGCTGGGCACCAAGAAGATTTCCGGCCCCCCGGATACTCAAATCACGCATCGCGATTTTAAATCCTGAACCGAGCTCTGTGAATTCTTTAATGGATTGAAGCCGCTGTTCAGCCACTTCTGTCAGCACTTTATCTTTTCTGTAAGTGAAATAGGCATACGCGACACGGTTAGAACGGCCGACACGTCCTCTCAGCTGATAAAGCTGTGATAAGCCCATTCTGTCAGCATCAAATACAATCAGCGTGTTAACATTCGGAATATCGACGCCTGTTTCGATAATAGTCGTCGTCACCAGGACGTCATATTCCCCTTCAAGGAACTGAAAAATAACAGATTCAAGCTCGGTTTCAGTCATCTGGCCGTGAGCAACTGCCACGCGCGCATCCGGTACAAGCGAAGCAATTTCATCTGCTTTTTTTGTAATATCCTCAACCCGGTTATAAAGGAAATAAACCTGGCCATTCCGTGCCATTTCCCGTTCAATCGCTTCTCTGATCAGCGCACCGTTATATTCCATTACATACGTCTGAACCGGGAACCGGTTTTCAGGCGGCGTTTCAATCACAGAAAGATCTCTCACGCCAAGCATCGACATATGCAGCGTACGAGGGATAGGGGTCGCTGTCAGTGTCAGGACATCAATATTTGTTTTCAGCTGCTTAATTTTTTCTTTGTGCGTTACCCCAAAGCGCTGTTCTTCATCAATGATTAACAGACCGATATCACGGTACTTGATCTGCTTGGACAGCAGACGGTGTGTACCGACGACAATATCGACAGACCCTGAAGCGAGTCCTTTCATTGTCTCTTCCTGCTGCTTTTTCGTTCTGAAGCGGCTCATCAGTCCGACATTCACAGGGAAGTCCTGCATCCGTTCAATCATCGTTTCATAATGCTGCTGGGCCAGGATCGTGGTTGGTACAAGAATGGCTACCTGCTTGCCATCCATCACCGCTTTAAAAGCAGCACGGATCGCAACTTCTGTTTTCCCGTATCCCACATCACCGCATAAAAGACGATCCATCGGGCGATCACGCTGCATATCTTTTTTAATTTCTTCAATCGAACGCAGCTGATCCTCTGTTTCTGAATAAGGAAAAGCTGCTTCAAAGTCACGCTGCTCAGACGTATCTTCTGTAAACGCATATCCCTTTGACGTCTCCCGTTCAGAATAAAGCTTTATTAGATCATCAGCGATATCAGCAACGGTTGACTGAACCTTGGACTTTACGCGCTTCCATTCAGTTCCACCAAGCTTATAAAGCTTCGGTTCTTTGCCTTCTGAGCCGACATATTTCTGCACCAGATCAATCTGGTCCACAGGCACATACAGCTGATCATTGCCTTTATAGTGAATATTTAAATAGTCTTTATGAAGACCGTTAATTTCAAGTGTTTCAATACCGAGGTATTTTCCGATCCCGTGATTAACGTGAACGACAAAATCCCCGACCTTCAGTTCAGAATAACTCTTAATCCGTTCAGCATTCGAAAGCTTCTGACGGCGTTTTTTCTTCCGTGTCTTCTGGCGGAACAGCTCCTCTTCTGTCATCACCGCAAGCTTGTTCATCGGCAGCTCAAAGCCTGACTGAAGAGAACCGCTCACAATCTGCACAGCATTCGGAATCAGCGGATCGCCTTCTTTAACAATTACAGCGTCGATCTCGTAGTCAGCGAGCACCCGTTCGAACTTGTCAATCCGCTGTCCGTCCGGCGCAAGCATCACAACTGTGAATCTGCCTTTCTTCCATCTATCAATCTCTGCCTTTAGCAGATGCATCTGACCGTGGAAGCTCTGCATCGGCTTACACGAGAATGAATGAACCTTCTTCGGATTCATATGTGCAATCTTTCTTGTAAACAAGGAAAAATAAACCTTCTGACGCTTCTCAGCCATCAGCTCTGAAAGCTTGTGCGATACCTGAATATCGTGCAGCATCTTCCCTTCTTCAAGAAGCGAGACAGTCCAGTCAGCTTCTTCATTTTCAAGCGTCTCATCCATTTCAAATATCCGGCTGATCTCATCAAACATCACCATGCCGTCTTCAGGTAGATAATCAATGAGACTTGCAGCTTTTGAATAAGCGAGAGACTGATATTTAAATAGCTGGTCAGGTTTACGGCCGTTTTCAAGCAGGTGAATATCGTATTCAGTCTGCTCTGCCATCGTTTCTTTCACAGCTTTTCGCTTTACTCTTTTCAGGCTGTCCTTCAGACGCGCTCTCAGCTCACCAGCAATCTTTTCAAGCGTCGGTGCTTCCATAATCATTTCGCTGGCCGGTCCGATCGCGACTTCCTGAAGTGTTTCAATTGACCGCTGATCCTCTGCTGAGAATGTCCGGATTGAATCAACTTCGGTATCAAACAGCTCAACTCTGACTGGATCAGATGTCAGCGGATAAATATCGAGAATACCTCCGCGCATGCTGAATTCGCCCGGACTGCTCACCATATCCGCGCGCTGATAGCCCATTTTTATTAAAGCAGACAATGTCTGGTCCACATCAATGTCATGTCCAACCGATAAAGTGAATTGGTGATTCACCCACTGATCTTTAGGCGGTACAATCTTTCTAAGACCCGCCATCGGTACGATATAGACACCCCGTCCACTGACCGCGAGATGATTCATTGCCTCAAGACGCTGCGCCAGCAGCTCAGGGCTTGCGATACTCATCTCTGCTGCGATCAGTTCATTGGCCGGATACATATAAAGTGCCTCTTCATCCACAGACTGGGCGAGGTCATCATACAGCTTTTGCGCGCTCAGCAAATTAGGCGTCACGATCATCAGCGGACGCTTATGCTGCTCATAGACAGCTGCCATAAATGTGCTTCTTGCAGATCCTGAAAGCCCGGATAACAGCTGTTCCCCGCGTTCAAGATCCAAATCTTCTATAACAGACCTGATCTGCTGGTCCTTTATTAAACCGTTTACTAACGTTTTCAAGTTGTTCTCCTCCCGGATGTAAACAGAAAAATGCCTTGGATACTGATCCAAAGCTTTTACTGTATGAATTGATCCAGTTCATGAAAATCCGGATTCCTCTCAAGGGATTCCTGGCAATCCTCACAGATTGTCTGGATGTGAACATGTCCTTCTGTATAGGATATCATGTTTCGACGCTCCTCTGCTGAAAGGGTGTGCAGCCCAAGCCGCTCTGCATCCATCAGCGGCGAGTCAATTGTGCCGATTTCACTTCTGCAGTGACGGCAATGATAATGAACAGCCAATTGTGTCATCTCCCTTCACGTCCTGCCTGATAATCTAGTATAAGCAGGAAGCGCGCGGGTTATTCACTTAAGCTCCATTAAATTCATTCATGACTTCTAAAAAAGGCTTCTCCAAAAAGCGTTCGCATGCATCAGCACTTTTCGCTACCACCTGCCCCATTTCTGTCCATTCCTCTTTAGAAAAGCGGCTCAGCACATAGTCCGGCACTTTCATTCCGTGCGGCGGACGATCGATACCAATGCGGATTCGATTGAACTCCTGCGTACCAAGATGGGCAATCGTGCTTTTAATCCCATTATGACCACCCGCGCTGCCTTTTTGACGCAGACGCATTTTCCCCATTGGAAGATCAAGATCGTCATAAATAACGACAATATCTTCAATGTCGATCTGAAAGTAATCCATGAGCGGCCGAATGCTTTCACCTGACAGGTTCATATAAGTGAGCGGTTTTAACAGGATCACTTTTTCTCCGTTCACGACTGCCTTGCTGAAGATACCTTTAAATTTTGTCTGCATTAAAGGTGCATTCCAGCGTTCTGCGAGTTCATCAATGACTTCAAAGCCGATATTGTGTTTTGTTTTATCATAAGGTTTCCCGGGGTTTCCGAGACCAATCATTAGTTTCATTATTTACACCTCTGTATACGTTCAAACATTTTTCTTTGTTGTTTCTGTTAACTCTGATTGGCGATTTCGGCTAAAGCTCCAATCAACAGCCGTGCCAAACGTTTAATATAAATACTATTTTAAACGATAAGAAGCGCAACCTCCATAAGAAAGGTTGCGCTTATCTGTGCTCTGTTGAAACAGGCTGTTGTCATTCAGACAGCAGTGGCTGATCTCAACGGAGTTTTATGCGTTTTCTTCAGCTGTTTCAGCATCGCCTTCTGTTTCTTCTGTGCTTTCAGCATCACCAGAACCGGCTTCACCTGCGCCTACTTCTTCTTCAAGCTCTTCGATTTCCTCTTCTGTACGAGGTGCAAGAACTGAAACGATTGTTTCGTCATCTTCATGGTTGATCGTTACGTCATACTTGCTGCGCAGATCTTCCACACTGAATGACTCACCAATATTCAGATCCGTTACATCCACTTCGAATGATTCCGGAATGTCATTAGGCTTTGCAGAGATTGAAAGCTCGTGAAGGACTGTCTGTACTACGCCGCCTTCTCTCGCTCCAGCTGCTTCACCCACAACATTTACTGTCACGTCTACAGTTAGTTCCTCAGACATGTTGACTGCAAGGAAATCTGCGTGGATGATTTCATCTTTAAGGAAGTCGCTCTGGTAGTCACTTAATACTACATTTTGCTTGTTACCTTCGATATCAAGTTGAATGATACCGTTACGGCCTACTTCACGGATTGTTTTAACAAGATCAATTTCATCTACTGAGATTGATGTGTTTTCAACTTTATAACCATACACGACAGCAGGCAGTTTACCTGCGTTGCGAAGTGCTGTTAAATCTGAATGTTTAAATCCTTCTCTTTTCGTTGCTTTTAGTACTGAACTCATGTCTAATCACCTTCCAAAGTTAATTTCAATTTTTAATTTTTTTAGCTGTCCATACACTACATTACCCTGCATATGTGCAATTAAACCCTTAAATATTGAGATTTTTTGATGGAAATCCGTGTCAAATAAGACTTCAGCGTACTTTTTGTGACGATTTAAAAACAACAGACGCCCTGTTTTGGACGTCTGTTTACGTTTTTCTATTAGTCAAACAGCATACTCACAGACTGTTGTTCGTAAACGCGGATAATGGCTTCGCCAAGAAGTCCTGCTACTGAAAGTTCTACAATTTTACCGCCCTGTTTTTCTTCAGACAGTGCAATTGAGTTTGTTACAACCAATTCTTTGATGGCAGAGTCGTTAATACGCTCCATTGCCGGACCTGACAGGACAGGGTGCGTACAGCTTGCGTATACCTCTTTTGCGCCAACGTCCATAAGTGCATTGGCAGCAAGTGTGATTGTTCCCGCTGTATCAATAATATCGTCAATCAGAATACATGTCTTACCTTCAACGTTACCAACGATGTTCATGACTTCTGATACGTTAGGCTTCGGACGGCGCTTATCAATGATTGCGATTGGCGCTTTCAGATATTCAGCGAGTTTACGCGTACGTGTTACCCCACCGTGATCCGGTGAAACGATGACAAGCTCATCAGGATTGAAATTCTTCTGCATAAAGTATTCAGCGATGATCGGCACGCCGCGCAGGTGGTCAATCAGGATATCAAAGAAGCCCTGGATCTGCGGTGCATGAAGGTCAAGTGTGATGACACGTGTAGCACCTGCTGTTTCAAGCAGGTTGGCAATCAATTTTGCAGTGATCGGTTCACGTGCACGCGCTTTACGGTCCTGACGTGCGTAACCGTAATAAGGCATTACAATGTTAATTGTTTTAGCAGAAGCACGTTTCAGCGCATCAACCATAATTAACAGTTCCATCAGGTTTTCATTCACCGGGCTTGAAGTAGACTGTACGACAAATACATCACAGCCACGGATACTTTCTTCAATATTAATTTGAATTTCTCCGTCGCTAAAACGTGTAACTGAACATTTTCCAAGCTTCGTTCCGATTGACTCAGCGATATCCTCAGCTAACTTATGGTTTGAATTCAATGAAAAGATTTTTAATTTAGAATTGGCATATTCAGTAGACATGACAGCCTCCAATTATTTTTTAGTGTTAATTCTTTGTGCGTAGCCTTCTTTATTTTCCTGTCGGGCACGGGCGATAGACAGCGCCGCAGCCGGGACATCCTTATTAATCGTAGATCCGGCAGCAATATAAGCACCTTTTCCAACCGTGACAGGAGCAATAAGGTTAGAATTACAGCCTACAAAAGCATCGTCTTCAATCTTTGTCAGATGCTTCTTCTGACCATCGTAATTCACAGTGATCGATCCGCAGCCAAGATTTACACCTGAACCGACTTCAGCATCACCGATATAGCTCAAATGAGATGCCTTACTTCCCTTGCCGAACTGTGTTTTCTTAATCTCTACAAAGTTACCGATCTTCACTTCATCTTCAATTGCAGACTGAGGACGAATGTGTGCAAACGGTCCGATATTTACATCTGAACCGATCTCGCTATCATGTACGACTGACTGTTTAATCACTGTGCGATCCGCGATTTTGCTGTCTTTGATCTCACTGTTCGGTCCGATTGTACATTCTTCACCAATGACAGTCTGACCTTCAATGACAGTACCCGGATACACGACTGTATCGCTTCCGATCACAGCATCTACGCTGATATAAGTGGAAGCAGGATCAATCAGGGTGACACCGTTACGCATCTGCTGCTCGTTAATACGCTTACGCATCAGGCTTTCCGCTTTTGATAGCGCCACACGGTCATTCACACCAAGTGCTTCATCAGATGAAGGCGTCTGGTAAGCCGCAATGGCCTCGCCTGCATTTTTGAGAATTTCAATGACATCAGGAAGATAATACTCACCCTGGACGTTATCATTGTCTACTTTTTCAAGTGTTTCAAAGAGTGCCTGATTATCAAAGCAGTAGGTTCCTGTATTTACTTCCTGGACAGCAAGCTCTGTCTCATTCGCGTCCTTGTGCTCAACGATTTTCGTCACAAGTCCGTCTTCTCCGCGAATAATCCGGCCATAGCCGGCAGGGTTCTCTTCATGTGCTGTCAGGATCGTTGCTTTCGCCTGTTGTTCCTCATGATGCTGAATCAGCGAAGACATTGTTTCAGCAGTAATAAGTGGTGTATCACCGCATACAACCAACGTGATTCCATCTTTATTCTGTAAACGGTCTTTCGCCTGCATAACAGCATGGGCAGTTCCCAGCTGTTCAGCCTGAAGAACAAATTCCGAACGACCCTCAAGCTTGGACTGAACAAGTTCAGCACCATGACCAACAACGGTAATGACTTCTTGCATATCAGCTTCTTTCACCTGCTCTAACACGTGTTCAACCATTGGCTTTCCACAAACAGGATGAAGTACTTTATATAATTTGGATTTCATACGGGTACCCTGACCCGCAGCTAAAATTACCGCATATCGATTCGACATTACCGGTCCTCCAGTCAACATTTTTCCACTTTGAATATATTACAAAAACTCATTCATTTCAAGGAAAGCGGTAATTTCAGAAGAATCTGTTAACGGTTACAATTCTGTAAAAGAAAACCCGGATGCTGCTACGCATCCGGATTCCATTATTCATATACAGGGCATTAAGCACCCGCTTCTTCATAAGCAATCGTTGAATCCCGATCGTACTCAGCCAGTACTGAACGCTGAATAATATCTCTCATCTCAGCATTTATCGGATGAGCGATATCCCGGAATTCCCCATCAGGTGTACGTTTACTCGGCATCGCTACAAATAATCCATTATTTCCATCAATCACCCGGATGTCATGTACAACAAATACACCATTGAGCGTGATGGAAGCGATCGCACGCATCCTGCCATCCGAGCTCACGCGTCTAAGTCTCACATCTGTTACTTCCACTGATTTCCACCACCTTTCCCCCCTTAGTACAAGCCTCCCTCTTATTTCTATATGGAAGGCCGATATCCCTACCTGAAACATGAAAATAGTCATATTTTTTTCCAAAAAGAAAAGGCTTTTTCCAGACAGGTTGTTAACCTGCGGGAAAAGCCTGATAGTTAAGGTTTATTTAACCAGCGCGATGACTTCGATTTCAAGACCTGCACTTTTTGGCAGCTTTGACACTTCCACACATGAACGTGCCGGACGATGATCACCGAAGTACTCTGCATAAATCGCATTAACTGCATCAAAGTCGCTCAAATCATCAAGAAAGACCATTACTTTTACAACAGTTGAAAGAGAAGCTCCTGCTTCTGCAAGAACAGCCTGCAGGTTTTTAAATACCTGGTGCGTCTGCTCTTCAATACTGCCATCAACAAGCGTACCTTCAGGTGTCAGCGGGATCTGCCCTGAGCTGTAGAACATATTATTTACGACCATCCCTTGTGAGTATGGGCCAATTGCCTGTGGTGCTTCATTCGTCTGTACAAATTTCATGATCATTCCTCCTCTTATTGTGTTGGTTCTGTTAAAGGTGGCTGTTGATTTCCGCTGCAGGGGGAACGCTTTCCGCAGGGCGTGCGGTGAGCCTCCTCGAAGCTACGCTTCTGCGGGGTCTCACCTGTCACGCTTCTCCTGCTGGAGTCGTCCCCCTTCCGCTGCAATCACCAGCTGTGCTAAAACAACATCGTTCTTTAACATAGCTATTGTTTTAAAAAGGATGAGACGCGGTCAAAGTAGTTGCCGGTTTCGATTTGAATGGTTTTACCTTTTTCGTCCACGCTTCTTAATTTCAGAAGCGAGATATAATCTTCTACAAGACGCTCTTCTCCGGCTTCCTGTTCGGATTCGATAAAAATACCAACTCCTGCGACAGTTGCTGAAAACTCTTCAAGTAGATTTTTCATGCCTGCTGCTGTCCCGCCGGCTTTCATAAAGTCGTCAACAATCAGGACTCTTGCCCCCTGTTTGACGCTTCTTTTGGATAAGACCATTGTCTGAATCCTTTTAGATGAACCTGAAACATAGTTAATGCTGACAGTGGAGCCTTCCGTTACTTTACTGTCACGCCTTGCAACGACTACCGGCACACCAAGGTAACGGGCAGCTGCATGAGCAATCCCGATGCCTTTAGTCGCTACTGTCATCACGAGGTCGATCTGCTCATTGGCAAACGCTCCTGCAAACAGCTTTCCAACGTGATTCATGAGGTGGATGTCACCGAGAATATCCGTCATGAATAAGTAGCCGCCCGGCAATAACCTGTCAGATCTGCTTACCTGCTCAGATAATACGCTAAGCGCTTCTTCTGCCTGATCTTTTCTGACGCCCGGAATAAACCGCACACCGCCAGCTGCACCAGGCACTGTCTGTAAAGTGCCGATTCCTCTGTTCTCAAACGTTTCCTTCACAATGACTAAATCTTCACTGATTGATGATTTAGCTGAAGCATAACGTTCCGCGAAAAAAGTAAGCGATACAAGCTCGCGTGGATGTTCAGATAAATAATGCGTCATATCAATCAGGCGTTCACTTCGTTTAATTTTCATGCGGTGAGCAACCTCCCAAAACCCGAATAATGTATAGTAACTATATCATTATCGTACGTTTTTAAGCAAGAGGTGCCCGGCTCCCAAGTATCCTCACTGCAAATACCTGGTCACAAAAACCACGCAATCCGTTTACAACACGATGAACTTTGGATTCATACTGCACAAGCCCAAAAACAGTCGGCCCGCTTCCACTCATTAATACAGCATCCGCACCGAACCGCTGCATCTGATCTTTAATCTGCTTCACTTCCGGATATAGCTGAAGCGTAACAGACTCGAGCGCGTTACCAAGGTTCTCACAAACCCCCTGATAATCTCCCTCTTCGATCGCCTGTACCATTTTAGCTGTATCCGGATGTTTCACCTGATCAAGCTTCAGATTCTGGTAGATATCTGCTGTTGAAACTCCGATTGAAGGCTTCGCCAGCACGACCCAGCACTTTGGCGGTGCAGGAAGCTCCTGAATCTGCTCGCCCCGTCCCGTCGCAAGTGCCGTTCCACCATAAATACAAAACGCCACATCAGAACCGATCTCTGATCCGACCTCAGCCAGCTCGTCCGCTGACAGATTAAGCGTCCACAATTCATTCAGCCCTTTCAGCGTACCGGCTGCATCACTGCTGCCGCCCGCAAGACCCGCAGCCACCGGAATCTGCTTATGAATCGTAATATCAACGCCTTTTTTCACGTTATACTTTCTCTGCAGCTTGTCCGCCGCTTTGTAAGCCAGGTTCCTGTGATCACTCGGTACAAAACGGTCATGCGAGATAATCCGGATCCGCGTGCCTTTTGTTTCCTTCAGCTCAATGCGGTCAGCCAGATCCACAGTCGTCATGACCATCTCCACCTCATGAAACCCATCAGGCCTCTTATGGAGCACATCCAGCGAAAGATTAATCTTCGCCGGAGCTTTCACCATCATCATCAATCCACACACCTCAATCTTCCTTCAAGTCATTGAAGTTATTGTAGCAATAAACACCGAAAAGTGGAAGCGCCCGTTTAGGGGCGTATGCGGTGGACTGAGGTGGATTGAGATAAAGGAAACACGGCGAACGAAGTGAGCCGATGTTGACTTATCTTAAGGAACCGAGGGAACCGCACTAGCCCCTGCCTGCTGGAACTGGATCTATTGAAAAGTGGAAGCGCCCGTTTAGGCCCGACAGGCATAAGACGCGAAGCGGAAAACGGGCGACCTTTCCCGTTTACCGCTTTGTGGCTTATGACCCGAGGGGCTGGGCGCTGAAACTGGATCACCGAAAAGTGGAAGTGGGCGTTTAGCTCCGACAGCATAAGACGCGGTGAGAGAAATGGGCGACCTTCCCCATTTTCTCACCGTGGCTTATGACTCGAGGACCTGCCTGCTGGAACTGGATCTCACGAAAAGTGGAAGCGCCCGTTTAGGGGCGTATGCGGTGGACTTATCTGTATTGGGGAGGTTACGGACGAGCGGGCCGAATTAAGCGAAAAGGTGATGGAATAATTTGAAAGGTGATAGATAAACGCTAAAAGCTGTTAGATTTATGAGGGACACACAGCAAAATGGTTGAATATCCAAAAAGATGATGGAATTAAACCAATAGGTCATAGATAAAACCCAAAAGGTGATACATATAACCAGCCAGCGCCACACCCACACAACCGCTCCCGGCCAACCCAAAAACCGCCCGGCCTCAGCCGGACGATTCTCCTTTGCATGTACCACGGTTAACGCTGATCAGACTGCTCTCTCAGCTGACGCTCTGCCATCTGAATAGCCTGTTTGACCATGTTACCGGCATCCCGGGACTTGATTCCGCCCCAGCCTTCCTGCTGAATCGTATCATAAATCCCGAGTTCTCTGGCGATTTCTTCCTTGAGCTGATCTGACATTACGCCTCTTCTTCTGCTCATCTTTGGCATCCCCTTTTTGGTCATGCCTCTATAATCTGCTTCAAGTTGAGCAATATATTCCATCCAGATAATGGTTCAGACACATATCAGTTCACACACTATGTTTTTTCACCATAACAAAAAGGCGGTCTGCCCGGTTAACTGATTGACAATTAACCGGGCAGACCGCCCATAGAAAAATCATTATGATTTCATTAACTTACGCTTGCTGCTTCAGAACCTTCTTCAATAAAAGTCAGTTCTACAGCTTCAGTCAGTACATCGGTGTAGCTATACGATACCCGCTCAAAAGCATTTTCGTCCTGATCCAGTTCCACAATGAAAATTGATGGATATGTTTCAGTCAAAACTCCTGAACGCTCAATTGTCTTGCGTCTTCCACCATTGGCTTTTAACAATAGACGTTTTCCAAGATTCACATCAAGTGCTTTCTTAATATCAGCTAACGTTTTTGGCATTCCGCTTCCACCTCACTGACATTAGTATACCAAAATATTACGTTTTGGTCAAATAAAATATTTATTTTATCAATTCTCTTTAGTGGATGTCAATGTTTTTATTCCGTCAAAGTGCTTATTTGCTGTCGTTTTGTGTCTCTGTATACATTTCTTTCTTGTAAGGCATGCCTGTTCTTAACACGCCGCGCGTTTCAATTCCGCCAATTCCATTTTCATCAGCGAGGGTGTGGGGCAGGATATTTTCAACGTTGAACATTGAATGAATAGAGGTATAACTGATGACACTTGCTGCATATGCGGGGTCAAGTGCATGAATGTTCACACGCAGCGGAGAGCTGGCCAGATTCGCTCCCGCATAAATCAGTGATTCAAAATGGGACTGGCATGCGCCTGCAAAAATCACCAGCTGATCGAGGTACGGCAGGATTTTACGTGCGTTTTTTACAGCCTGAACAAATGAGGAAGAGTGTCTGTAAGCCTGCAGATCACTTTTTTTACCCTGAGCCGGTAAATAGGCGTCGTGTCCTGTTAAGACGAGGATCTGGGGCTGATAGCGGAGAATCAGCTCCTGAATACGGTCAGGCATCTCTTTCTCAGGGCAGTGCACACCTATATGGGGCACATTTGCATCCTTATAGATTTTAAGGCACTTCTTTAGATAACGTTCATCTCCATCAAGATGCAGCACACGTCCCGGCAAATGGAATGAAAGTGTGCCGGACTCTTTTTCTGCATCAGCTGAAGTTTTCGCCCGGTTCGCTTTCATTTCCTTGATCTGCTGATCGGCTTCAGCCAGACGGTCTTCATCGAGAAGCTGCAGATCTTTGAGCGGGGCATCTGCAACCAGCCGGATATCCCGGCCGTATAAAATGGCGTAAGAGCCACTCTCCCGCTCTTCAACTGCCGCGACAACAAATACGACATCACAGTTATAGGATATACGTCCAACAAGCTGATTAATCCATTCCACTTCCGCTCCCCCTCCTCTGCAGGCCCATGACTCCACTATATGCACTGGCAAGGTGAAGGGTGAATGCCCTGTCTAAACCGGGAGCAGGAGCAGGCTATAAAAAAAACTCCGGTATCACAACCGGAGTTCTTTTTATGAAAAGTATGGATAAAGCGCGTTTGCAAGATCTGCGAATTCAGGAATTGAGAGACTTTCCCCACGTCTTTGAGGCTCAATCCCTGCCTGTTCAAGCGCTTTTAAAATGTCTTCTTTCTTTGCCTTTCCATCCGGCAGCTGGCTGGTCAGGTTGTTTAAAATCGTTTTTCTTCTTTGTGCAAATGAAGAGCGCGTCACGGTGAAGAAGAAATCTTCATCTGTAACCTCAACAGGCGGCTTTTCACGCTTTACTAATTTAATCACGGCTGAATCTACATTCGGCTGTGGGATAAAGACTGTTTTTGGCACAATCATGACAGTTGAGGCTTCCGTGTAATACTGAATCGCGATTGAAAGCGAGCCGTAATTTTTAGTCCCAGGTTTTGCTGCAATACGGTCTGCCACTTCTTTTTGAAGCATGACAACAAGACCTTTGATTGGCAGGTCTTCCATTAAAAGCTTCAGGATAATCGGTGTCGTCACGTAATAAGGCAGGTTCGCAACAACCATGATGTCTTTGATATCAGCAAACTCCGCTTCCATCATCTGTCTCACATCAGCTTTCAAGACATCAGAATGACGGATATGAATGTTGTCATACGGCGATAACGTATCATCCAGGATCGGAAGCAGACGCTGGTCAATTTCAAAAGCGACTACCTTTTTTGAAGCACGTGCAAGATGTTCTGTCAGCGCACCAATACCGGGACCAATTTCTATCGCCCCGTGCTCTTTTGTCAGGCCGGCATGTCCGACGATATTCTGGAGAATATTCGGGTCGATCAGAAAGTTCTGTCCGAGACTTTTCTTAAAAGAAAAACCGTACTTTTGCATAATTTCCTTCGTGCGTGCTGGTGTTGCAATATCTTTATTCATGCTCTTCCTCCTGTAAAATACGCGTCAGCGCCTGAGCGAAATCTTCTTTTGTTATTTCAAACATCATTAATCTATTATACAGCTGCTTCCCATTCACGTAACCGATCTTTAAAGCAGCACCAAGTTTTTCCCTGCGTGCTTTGGCTTTCGGTCCGCCAATCAGGCCTGCTGTCACAAGGTCTTCCTTAGTAATTAATTCAACAGGCTCCACTGTCATCAGGTGAGCATCTTTCAGTGCCTGACGGATCACTTCAGGAGAAGCGTGTTCTACGCCAAGACCCCGGCCTGTTTTACGCAGAGCATCATGCTTTTCGACAAAAGCGTGCCTGCACCCCGGTACCGCTTCCTGCACAATCTGTCTGATCCGCTGGCCCGGATAATCCGGATCAGTTAAAATAATGACGCCTCTTTTTTCCTGGGCGTGACGGATTTTTTCAAGCGTTTTTTCAGAAACAGCTGAACCGTTTGTTTCAATCGTGTCAGCGTCTACTGCTCTTTTGACTGCAGTTGTATCGTCTCTGCCTTCCACCACAATAATTTCTTTAAGTTTCATGTTTTCCTCCGAAATGGTTTCTGTGGTTCATTATAGCTGAAATTGTTTTTGAACGCACAAAAAACAGAGAGAACGTGCTCTCTGTTTTTAAGTAGCCACTTATGGCATCACTGTTACTTTTACGGTTCTGCTTCCCCATGCAAGAGCTGAAGCGCGGTCCGGGATAAAGATATCAATCTTATTTCCTTTAATTGCGCCGCCAGTATCTCCGGCAATTGCATAGCCATATCCTTCAACATATACTCTTGAACCGAGCGGAATCACTGATGGATCCACAGCGATTACTTTCATGCCAGGGTTTGCCAGCAGATTGATACCTGTCGCTGTAATCCCTGAACATCCTGTACAAGAAGCAGTATAAGCGGTTGATGACATCGTCATTTCACGGCCGGTTGGTGCTGATGATGATGCAGTCTGCACGGGCTGTGAAGATGCTGTTGCTGACGATGATGACGCAGCAGTTTTAGTCGTTGTTTCACGTGGAACGCTCGCAACAACCGGCTTCTTCGTTCCTACTGCCACAACTTTATTTTTGCTTTCCTTTACAACCTTTTCTTCTTTCAGATCACGGGAAACTTCTTTTCCGTTTTCTTTTACGACTTCATATGTTTTTTCAATGAGACCTTCTTCGCCTTCCTGAACTACCTTTTCAGTACCCTGGGCTAATGTATTGTCATCTTTTTGTTCCACACTGAAGTCCTTGGTTTCTTCCACCACATCGGTGACCTTATCAACGTGGACGATCTTAACAGTAGCGCCCTCCGTCAACATAGTGTCTTCAGATGGTTCTACGCGATCATCTTGATCCAGCTCAATTTCATGCTGTTTTAAAAAGTCAGCGACGGTGATCGAAGTCGACCAAACCTCTTCTTTGTCAGTTCCATTCACAAGCGTCCATGCGAAAGCTTTTTCAAGGGAAATGGTCATATCTTCCTCAATGCTTTCATTCAAAGCGTGAGACAGCTTGTCTTCGTCACTTACTTCAAGTTGTTCTCTTCGCAGGAATTCTCCTACAGTACGTGCGTTGGTCATCATTTCAAGCGTTTCCCCGCCTAAATCAAATGACACCTGTTTCGCCGGTCTCCAGCGTACGGTCATATCGTGATAGATCTCCGTATCGCCAGAGGGGTATAAATAGTCCTCTGAGTGTAAATCCATATCCATTTCTGCAAATATATCTTCAACAGTCGCAGCGTTTGTGCGTACCAGTTGCTCTTCACCATTTAAGGTAAGGGCTACAGTTTTCTTCATACCTTCCTGAAAAAGGAAACCAATTACTAAAACAAATACTGTTAAAGTAACAAACGTATAGACCCAGTTCCTCTTACTCATAGACTTTGGAAACAGGTTTTTCATGTTATTTTCTGATTGCATGAAAAACTCCTCCTTTACTCCGAGTGATTATAAAGACTATAGTGACAGATTGTCAACCTTCGAATTCGAGATAATTTTCCCTGCGCAGGGTGAGATATGTCCCAATTATGCAGACGCTTGTCCTGCCTGAAAAGGCTTTTTTATCGACAACCCGCCCCGGTATGAACGCAAAAGGTGTCGCACAAACGGTCCTGTTTTTATGCCATGCCTGATCTTATTTATTTCAGCTGAAAAATTTTTTTTGCGTTTTCTGTCGTACGTTTTCCAACTTCCTCGTATGAAATACCTTTTAACGCTGCAATCTGCTCCGCCACAAGCTTGACATAAGCAGGCTCATTACGCTTTCCACGGTTGGGATGCGGCGCTAAAAACGGTGCATCTGTTTCAATCAGTAAGTGCTCAAGATCAATCTCTTCAGCAACCTCTTTCGGTTTCTTTGCATTTTTAAATGTGACAGGTCCACCGAGGGAAATCATAAAATTCATGTCCACGCACTGTTTGGCAATCTCGACGCTGCCGCTGTAACAGTGCATAATCCCGCCAACTTCTTCAGCGTTTTCTTCTCTCAGAATATCGACAACATCCTGGGTGGCTTCACGATTATGAATGACAATTGGAAGTTTCACTTTCTTCGCCAGCTGAATCTGCTTTCTGAAGGCCTCCTGCTGGACGTCATGAGGCGACTTGTCCCAGTGATAATCAAGTCCTGTTTCACCAATCGCAACGACTTTTGGATGAGCAGTTAACTCCTCGATCCAGGCCAGGTCTTCATCTGTCATATCAATTGCATCGACAGGGTGCCAGCCGATTGCTGCATAAATGAATGAGTGCGCTTCCGCGAGCTCCATCGCTTTGTTAATCGTCTTTCTGTCAAAGCCGACGACAGTCATCCATTCAACATCATTTTCTTTCGCGCGCTGTATCACCTCATCAAGATCTTCTTCAAACTGATCTGCGTTTAAATGAACGTGTGTATCGAATAACATTGTATCCTCTCCTTCACAGCAAATTTAGTGTATTAAAAAACCATATGTCATACATCACAGTCATGTAACAATCTATTAACAAATTAACAATCAGATTAAAATACACATTAATGATGATTGATGTGTTCCTTTGCAAATAATATTAATTTAAAAGTAATTTTTATTATGACACCCTAAAAATAAAGCATTCCTTAGTAAAAATGCCTATTCCGATATAATGAATTAGATAAAGGATGATTTATTGGTAATTTCAGCCCAGATGCACAAAAGTGAATCAAGAAATGACGAGTTTCTTCTATTGTTATAGTCCGTTACACGAATGTAATATTCAGGACATATTAGAAACATTGAAACCAATTAATGCAATTCCTTTCTGAACATAAAAAGAAGAGAGGCATCTATCCTCCCTTCTTCAATCAATTATTTAACACGTGCCCCATTTTCCAGGTTTTCTGCTACTTGTGCAAGTGATAAGACTCCATCTTTCTCCCCCGCCAGTATCATTCCCTGGGAAAGTTCTCCGCGAAGCTTCACAGGCTTCAGGTTTGTCACGCAGACAACCTTTCTACCAATCAGATCTTCAGGCTCATAAAACTTTGCGATCCCTGAGACAACCTGACGTTTTTCAAAGCCCAGATCCAGCTGGAGCTTTAACAGCTTATCTGTTTTTTTCACCGGCTCACACCCTGTCACTGTCGCGACACGCAGGTCTACTTTCATGAAGTCATCAATCGTGATTTCTTCTTCGAGCTCAACCGGCTCTGCAGCAGGTGCTGAGCCTGACATTTTTTCTTTAATGTAAGCTGCTTCTTCCTCCACATCAAGACGCGGGAAGATCGGCTCTCCTTTTGCAACGACTTTTGTACCTGCAGGGATCGCGCCGAATTGTTCGAGCGTCTCCCATTTCAGATGCGTGTCATCAAGCTGAAGCTGCGAAAGAATATTACCAGGCGTTTGTGTCATGAATGGCTGAAGCAGAACTGCCACACGTCTGAGTGTTTCTGCTAAGTGGTTCATCACGTTACTAAGTTCTTCTCTCTTAGCTTCATCTTTGGCCAGCACCCATGGCTGCGTTTCATCAATATATTTATTGGCACGGCTGATGAGCTGCCACACTGTCCCCAGTGCCACAGAGAATTCCATGTTTTCCATTGAATCCTGGAATTTTTCTACTGTCTCTTCATTCAATTGAAGCAATTCTTTATCAAAAGGACCTTCTGACCCCTGATACACAGGAATTTCACCATCGAAATATTTATTGATCATCGCCACTGTTCTATTCAGCAGGTTCCCAAGGTCATTGGCAAGGTCAAAGTTGACTCTTTCAACGAAGCCTTCAGGCGTGAAGATCCCGTCTGAACCAAATGGCACTTCACGCAGCAGATAATAACGAAGCGCATCAAGGCCGTAACGGTCAATCAGTGTAACCGGGTCTACTACATTTCCTTTAGACTTGGACATTTTACCGTCTTTCATCAGCAGCCAGCCGTGTGCGAATACCTGCTTTGGCAGCGGCAGGTCAAGCGCCATCAGCATGATTGGCCAGTAGATGGTATGGAAACGTACGATCTCTTTACTCATTAAATGCACATTGGCAGGCCAGAACTGGCGGAAGCGCTCATCATGCTCAGATCCGTAGCCAAGTGCTGTAATATAATTGGACAGCGCGTCAATCCATACATAGACAACATGCTTCGGATCGCCAGGCACTTTCACACCCCAGTCAAATGTCGTTCTCGACACAGCCAGATCTTCAAGGCCCGGTTTAATGAAGTTGTTCAGCATTTCATTTTTGCGTGATTCAGGCTGAATGAATGCCGGGTTTTCTTCATAATACCTCACTAGCCGGTCTGCATATTTACTCATACGGAAGAAATATGATTCTTCACGAACTTTTTCAACCGGATGGCCGCTGTCAGGACTTTTCCCGCCGATGACATTGCCCTCACTGTCGAGCTCTTTATCTTCAAGCTGCGTTTCAGTGTAAAAGGTTTCATCAGGAATCGAATACCAGCCCTCATATTCCCCAAGATAAATATCTCCCTGGTCATAAAGCTGCTTAAAAATCTTTTCGACAACAGTTTTATGGCGTTCTTCTGTTGTACGGATGAAATCATCATAAGAGATGTCCATCTTTTTCCAAAGATCCTGAATACCTGATACAATCTCATCAACGTAGGTCTGTGGCGATACACCCTGCTCTTTTGCTTTCTCCTGGATTTTCTGTCCATGCTCGTCCGTTCCAGTTAAATACATGACATCAAATCCTCGCAGACGCTTATAACGTGCCATCGCGTCTCCTGCTACTGTTGTATAAGCATGCCCGATATGGAGCTTGCCACTCGGGTAATAAATTGGGGTAGTAATATAAAACGTATTGTTCGGCTGACTCACTGTTTATCCTCCTCGATCAGCACCAGAAACTCAGTTCTGACGCGTTTTCATATGTAAAAAAATATACCCGAAATAGGAAGTGAATGCAACCGGCGCAGCCCTCCCAGTAAAAACTCCCCAGTTTTGTCGAATGAGCATGTAACTTTTGTCGAAACACGAACTAACTCGAATTCGAAATAAAATGATTGCCACTTACAGTTATTACATGATATAGTGAATAATGTAGAAGGTAATATTTTCAAAGTGCTGTATGTGTTGGGATGAAAGGGTTTTATCATATTTATTTTAAACACATTTGGTAGAAAATATGTATTGACTGATTTGGGAAACGTTGGTATGATATAAAAACAGAGAGAAAAATGTCGAAACTTGACGAAAAAAGAAAAATAAAAAATTATTACACCTATGAGAGGGGATTTTTAATCATGAAATCAACAGGAATTGTACGTAAGGTAGACGAACTAGGACGAGTAGTTATCCCAATCGAGCTTCGCCGCACACTTGGAATCGCTGAGAAAGATGCACTTGAAATTTATGTGGATGACGAAAAAATCATCCTTAAGAAATACAAGCCAAGCATGACTTGCCAGATCACTGGCGAAGTGTCAGATGACAACCTTAAGCTTGCAGGCGGAAAGCTTGTACTAAGCCGTGAAGGTGCTGAAATGCTCATTAAGGAAATCCAAAGCAACCTGCAAGGTGCTTAATTCATAAGATTGGTCACTGCTCCCATAGTGGAGCAGTTTTTTTATTGTCCACGAGGCCGGTTGCGGTGGCTGAGCGGTTCATTCACTGCAGCTGCGGACTGTCTCACAACAGCTGGAGCCCGTCTCACTGCAACAAACCCGGGTGTATCATACACCTGCAGCGCCAAACACAGCAACCACCAGCCAAAACGCTACAACCACGCCCGCAACCAAAAAAGACCGCGTTCGCGATCTTTTCTCCTAATGATCAATATGATAATCCTGATAGACGTCCCGCTTCGGAACTCCCCGGTCTTTTGCCGTTTCTTTAATGGCTGCTTTTGATGTCATAGACTTTTGCTGAATATAATGTTCGACATGCTCAGTGAGTGATAATTCAGACCACCAGATCTCTTCATCCTGCTGCCACTTATCGCGTTCCGCCCCTTCAATGACCAGACAGAACTCACCGCGCAGCTCACTTTCTTCAGCCCACTGAAGACATTCCTCAATGGATCCCCGTACAAACTCCTCAAATTTCTTTGTCAGCTCCCGGGAAATCGTCATCTGACGCTCAGACCCAAGTGCCTCCTGCATTTCCTTTAACGATTCTTTCAGCCTGTGAGGTGATTCGTACAGAATAAACGTTGCAGGAATGGTTGAAAGAAAGGCTAATTCTTCACGTTTTTCTTTTTTCTGACGCGGTAAAAAACCGTAATAGTAAAAAGGCTGCGGCTTTAGTCCTGAAGCAATTAATGCGGTGACTGCTGCATTCGCACCAGGCAGAGGCACCACATTCACGCCTTCTTCCACACACAGCTTCACAAGCTCATAGCCCGGATCTGAAATACATGGGGTCCCCGCATCTGTCACAAGCGCAATCTGCTTTCCTTCATGAAGGTCAGCCATCAGCTTGCGGCCACTTTCTTCTTTATTATGTTCATGATAACTGACAAGCTTCGTCTCTATCTCAAAATGCCGGCAAAGATTTTTTGTATTGCGCGTATCTTCCGCTGCGATCAGGTCTGCTTTCTTCAGGATGCTGACCGCTCTGAATGTCATATCCTCCAGATTCCCAATCGGTGTCGGCACCAGATACAGACGGCCTGCACCCGCATCCTGAAAACTTTTTTGTGTATGCAATCTATTCACCTCTTTCTTGTAAATACAGATCTTTTTGACTCCGGGATTTCTTTTTGAACCAGTATTCTGCCTGCATGGCTTCTCTTTTAGAGGTAAATGATTCATGATGAATCATTTCAACAGGCCGTCTCGTTCTCGTATATTTGGATGCCGTGCCGTCATTGTGCTGAGACAGCCGGCGTTCCAGGTCAATCGTATAACCGCCGTAGTAAGATCCATCCCGGCATAACAGCACATAGAAGAAATGGCTAGCCTCTGCTTCCATATAAAATCTCCTTCATGTCATCTGTATATTCATTGTTATCTTTATATACAACAAGCGGCGGCAGAATTTTCACGTCAGGTTTACCATCTTTTGCAGCCTCCACTAAAATCGTATTGGCTTCTTTACCTTCTTTCGGATAGACGAACTGAATGCGCTTCGGCTCAAGACGATACTGTCTCATCAGTGTAATCAGATCAAGCAGCCTGCCGGGACGGTGCACAAATGCAGCTTTCCCACCCTGCTTTAATAAACCGCTGGTCACGCGCACTGTATCTTCAAGCGTACACATAATCTCGTGGCGGGCAATCGTCAGATGTTCATTCTCATTCAGCTCTTCTTTGCCTGGCGTTGTAAAATAAGGAGGATTACACGTCACGACATCATGCCTCGAATAACCAAGCTTAGGCGAAACCGTATTTAAGTCTTCACAGATCATCTGAATCTGACCGCTCAGGTTATTATAATCAATGCTTCTATTCGCCATATCAGCAAGCCGTTCCTGAATCTCGACCCCTGTAATTGTGCCGTTCGTCCTTGTACTGATCAGGAGTGGAATGACGCCATTTCCTGAACAAAGGTCAATCAGTGATCCTTTTCTGATCGGGACCTGCACAAACCGCGCGAGCAGCACAGCATCCAGGGAAAACGAGAATACAGATGGACTTTGTATAATTCTCAAATCTTCAGCCAGCAGATAATCCAGCCGCTCGTCACCAATTAATTGCATGTTGCGATCCTCTTTTCCTTTAATACTTTACACAAAAAAAGCCCGGCAGGACGCCCGCCTGCCTCCGGTTAAGGGAGATCAGGCGGCGACATGCCAGCCTTATTTTTTCGTTAAAAATGACAGACAGAACAGGCAATCTTCATCCTTGCGCGGGCTTCCAAAATGAATATTACAAATATGGAAACCTTCATGATAAAGACGGGCAAGATTATCGTATCCTTCACCAACATCTGCACTAGGACCTGCAGCTTTTCCGGCATCAGCCCTGCCGGCAGGAGCTTCTGTCTCACTCCCGAGCTGTTCAAGTCTTCTGCGTAAATGTTCATTCTCAATCTGCAGTGAATGATTCTCCTCCATCATGTCAGCAAGATGATGCTTCAGTTCGCCAAGCTGCTGGTATAACTGACCAATCTGCTGCTCCATATTGGATACTGAATCAAAGAACTCCTTCTTATCCACGAACTCCACCCCGTTACTCTGTGGCTTGAATTGACGCAATATCGTGATTCATAATTTCTTCAAGCGTATACTCAAGCGTACGATCCTGCTCTTTCATTTCGATCTGCAGCACGCGCTCAAGCATATTCAGGCCGACCACTTTACCTTTTCCTTCAGGCGTTTGTACAAACGCACCAAGGTCAGGCATTTCTTCTTTTGCTGCTTCATATTCGTCATTCTCATATTTCAGGCAGCACATCAGACGGCCGCATAGTCCTGAAATTTTTGCCGGGTTCAGAGACAGATTCTGATCCTTTGCCATCTTAATTGAAACCGGCTCAAAATCGCCAAGAAATGTTGAGCAGCACAGCATGCGTCCGCATGGCCCGATACCGCCAAGCATTTTCGCTTCGTCACGCACGCCAATCTGACGCAGCTCAATTCTTGTTCTGAAAACAGATGCCAGGTCTTTTACAAGATTTCTGAAATCAACCCGTCCATCTGCTGTAAAATAAAAGATCACTTTATTGCGATCGAATGTATACTCAACGTCAACAAGCTTCATATCCAGGTCGTGTTCACTGATTTTATCGGAGCACACCTGATAAGCATGTGCTGCTTCTTCCTTATTCTCCTGAACCGAAAGACGATCTTTCTGTTCAGCAATACGGACGATTTTTTTCAGTGGAAGCACAACGTCATTCTTGTCGACTTTCTTGACTTCAGTGACAATTTTACCATATTCGACACCGCGTACCGTTTCTACAATCACGTATTCATCTATATCAAGTGAAAGCTGGTTCGGGTCGAAATAATATATTTTGCCCGCTTTATTAAAACGGACGCCTACTACTTCATACAAGTGCAGATCCCCCCTGCAATTTAAGCATCAGCTGTTCCATGAGCAGCTGTGTATTCATGTTTCTCTGAAGCTGTGTTTTCGCTTCCAGTATGACTGTCAGCTGGTGAGTAAGCTGATTCGCTGACGTCTGGAGCGCATCTGTACGAAACGTATCCAGCCAGTCCGGGTACGACAGGTGATCATGCTTGTCCGTTTGGATATATAGGAGATCCTTATATATAAGAAGAAACAAATCGAGTGATTGGTCAATTTGTGATTTCTCTTTAAAATGCGGAAGATAGTCACTTTGAACCCTGATCATGGCTTCAAAGGGATCATTCTTTAGCACTTCGTATAATTTTAACATGATTTTTCTGGCTTGTACAAACCACTCATCATTACTCATCTCAATTGCCTCATCCACTTGGTTCGTTAATTTCGACACAAGTGAGGCCATCGTCGGATGAACATCTTCTGAAATCAGCTTTTCTTTAAACAAAACAGGTGTCAACGGACGGAAAGACACGTGCTGACACCTGGAAAGTATAGTCGGAAGCATCTGATGGATTTGCTCAGTCAGCAGGATCGCTGTCGTGGATGGGTGAGGCTCTTCAAGAAATTTCAATAATGAGTTGGCTGCCTGAACGGTCATTTTGTCAGCGCCGCTTACAATATAAGCTTTTCTTTTTGATTCCATCCCTGTTTTACTGAACTCCTCCTGCAATAGCTTTACCTGTTCCTTCTTCACTGATTGCCCGTCAGGTTCAATCATATGAACGTCAGGATGGTTACCCTGATCAATCCTGGTGCACTGTTCGCAAGTGAGACAGGGCATACCGTGGTCAGGCTGCCTGCAAAAAAGTCCTTTTGCCAGAAATAGTGCCATCTCTTTTTTTCCTGTGCCGCGTCCGCCTTCAAACAGATACGCATGTGCCACACGGTTTTTCTGAAGGCTCTGCTGCAGCATTTTCATCGCGACAGGCTGACGCGATGCCAGTTCCTGATGCATGTCGGCCATGTTATCTCTCTTTTCTACGTATATATATTAATGAGCAGTCCTTTGATTTCACCGATCTGATCGAGTACATCAACTGATTCCTTTTCCCCATGCAGAACACTTTCAGTCAGTTCAGCAAGCTTCTCATCGATGGTCTCCACCAGTCTCAGCTTCCGTCCCTCACCGAATTCGTTCCAGGAATGGGACTGCTTGAGATTCATTCCATATTCAACTGTTTCTTTTACAAATCGCTTTACAAGCATTTTGAACTTTGCGAGATCCTTGAAGTTTCTTGATCTGCCCAGTCTGTCTCCAGCTGCAGTCACTTCTCCCATCAACCTCGTCAATTGCTCTGTCTGCAGCTTCTGATCCTGCTTTTCAACAAGCTCCCCAAACTTCGCCTGAGTGCCTGTCAGAGGCTGCGGACTATTACCTGGCTGATTAACGCCAATGCGTAAATCCCGGTTAATTTTCATGATCCCACTCCGCTACTTTAAAATTGGTGAAACTGCTCAATCGGCAGTACAAATACCGTGGCTCCGCCAACTTCGACTTCGACAGGATAAGGAATGTAAGAATCCGCATTCCCTCCCATTGGTGAGACAGGGGCTACCATCTGTTCTCTTGACCGGCAGCTGTCATTAATGACTTCTAATACTTTATCAACGCGCGCATCCTCAGTACCAACCATAAATGTCGTATTACCCGACTTTAAAAATCCACCCGTACTGGCAAGCTTCGTTGCACGGAAATTATTTTTCATCAAAGCAGTTGATAAACGGCTTGAATCCTGATCCTGCACAATTGCGACAACAAGTTTCATCCATTCCACCCTCTTCCTATTAGTATCGTTCTGTCTTTATTATATCAACAATACGTCATTTTTACGAAAACATTACTGAAATCCTGATTTTTTAAAGTGGTCTGTCAGTACGCTGATGGCATCCTCCGTGACCTTCTCAAGCGTCTGGGCAGCGTCAATACGCTGGATTCTTTCTGAAAAACGTGCCTGTACCAGCTGATAACCCTCATACACCTTTTCATGAAAAGCCATTCCTTCAAGATCCAGACGGTTCACTTCACGGCCTGCATTCTGTTCAATCCGTTTCAGCCCATCTGCCGGGGTAATATCAAAGTACAGCGTGCAATCAGGCATCATTGATTCGATCGCAAACTGATTAATACTCCATACTTCATCAATTCCAAGCCCTCTGGCATGTCCCTGATACGCAAGTGAACTGTCAATGAAACGGTCACACAGCACAACTCTTCCTGCTTCAAGTGCAGGTCTGACTTTTTCAGCTAAATGCTGCCTGCGTGCTGCCGCATATAGCAGTGCCTCAGTCCGGCTGTCCATCTCCGTATGCGACGGATCAAGAATCACTTCTCTGATCTTTTCGGCAATCTTAATGCCACCTGGCTCACGCGTCAGCATCACATCATAGCCAAGCGCTTCCAGCTCTCTCTTTATTTCAACAGCAGCAGTCGTTTTTCCTGCTCCTTCAGGTCCTTCTAACGTAATAAAGTATCCCTTACTCATGGACTTCCCCCTCGATAATCATGATCTTTCCATCTATTAAGTGAGCACCACCCTGAAAACGTACGTGAGCAGCAAGCTCTTTAAGATATGACAGTTTCTTTTGTGTTAATGTCTCTCCTGCGATAACAAGCGGAATGCCTGGTGGATACGGAATCATGGTCTCTGCCGCAATCTTTCCAACAGCCTGATCAATCGACACGGCTATTGACGGAAGCTGATCTGTATCCTGCATTGATAATATCGTGATCTCTTCGGTAAATGAAGCAGAGATTTCACGCTGCTCTTTCCACTCGGCCGTACCTGCAATCTCACTAAGCGACTCAATGATGCAATCCCACTCCACCTCATCATCCACTTTTAAAAGCGGCAGCATCCACAGTACCTGCAGTGGATCAGCAAGCTCTGCATAGATGCCTCGCTCTTCACAGGCAGCCTGCACATCCGGTCCGCTCATGCCATCAATTCTAATCAGCAGCTTAAGCGGATCTTCCGGTTCAATTACTTTAAGCCGCGGGATGTCACGCAGCCTGGTAATCAGAGCAGCACGCTTCATTTTAAAAAACGCGGCATCTTTTTTTGAATAGGTTGCAGCATAATGCCTCGCATCGTCCAGAGACGCCATAACCGGATAGGACGGGCTGCTCGACTGCAGCATACGAAGCAGCTGTTCAACCTTCAGATGTCTGATCTGATCATTCCTGATATGTAAATAAGAACCCATCGTTAAAGCCGGAAGCGTTTTATGCGCTGACTGCACGACTACATCCGCTCCCATTTTTAAAGATGAGTCAGGAAGACCCGGTAGTGAAAAATGTGCACCATGCGCTTCATCTACAAGGACAGTAAGACCGAGAGACTTCGCCTGCTGAATCACTTCCTTCATCTGACCCGTATGCCCGTAATAGGAAGGATAAGTCAGCAACACTGCTGTCGCATCAGGAAACTCACCCACTGCTTTTTTAAGCAAATCCGGTGAAATTCCTGACGGTGTCATAGATTCAGTATGCACTTCAGGTGTTAAAAAAACAGGCTTTACCCGCGCCAGGCGGCATGCGTTCATCACAGATTTGTGCGCATTACCTGCCACAATCAAATGACTGCCCGGCTCGCATAACCCCATCACCATCGCAAGATTACCAGTGGTCGAACCATTCACCAGAAAATAGCTTTTAAAAGCCCCGGCATGCATAGCCAACAGTTCCTGCGCTTTTGCGATAGGCCCATCAGGCGCATGCAGATCATCAAGTCCGGAGATCTCCGTCTGGTCCCATGCCCCAAAATGACCTGCAACCTTGCCCACCAGCCCGTTTTTATGACCAGGTACATGAAAAGACACAGGCTTCTGATTCATATGATTTTCAAGCGCCTCCACAAGCGGTCTCTCATTTTGATTCATCGTGTTCTCCTTTAGTGAAATCATTTCTTTATTGTATCATGGCCGGAGACCTTATCTCATAAGCTCCTGAATTTTTTCAGGAATCATCACAACTTCTGTTTTTAGATCAACCGGTCGATATGTATCATCTATACACTCATGCCAATAGGCCAAATGCTTGTTGTCTATCCAATGTTTAGAGGCCTGCACATCCAGACCGCCTTCTCCCTGTATGGAATACCAGTACAAATACTCTTTACCGTCTATATACTCTCTGAATATGGTTTCGACATACATTTTTTCATTTTCCAGCGTGATTAAAACATCCTTCATGTTCATCTTTAAAAAGGCCAGCCATTCATCTACACGTTCTGATTTACCTTCCTTGACCTTAAACCGGGTACACTCTATATTCATGACGACATCTCCCTGTTCAACTAAAATTATTATCATTTTCAAATAAAAAAAGCCTGCAAATTCAGCAGGCTTTTAGTCTTTTAACAAATGTATCCACCTGTCATACCCATGATCCTCAGGCTTCAACTGAATCAATGACTGTTCACACCAGACACAGATAAACTTTGATGACAGGCGGATCGCCCGATTGTATCGCCTTCCGCAAGCACGGCAATGTCTCATGCACTTTCCTCCACTTCGCAGTATGTCATACCAACCAGTATGGTCACTGCGGATAAAAAGTAATCTCTCTATCCTATTCTTTTTATCTGCAAACGTGAAGGAAACTCATCAACAAACTTCTCACATGCTGCTATCGCTATACGTTTTATCCTTTTATCCAGTAAGCTGAGCCATCCTGATTCCTATCCATAAAACCATATTCGATAAAATAACGGCGAATCGTCACAAAGTCAGCATATACCTGCTTAATCACTTCATTTACTTCTTTTTCCGTATATTGCTGCCCTGCCTCAAATTTTTTCAATAAATACTGAAGCACTACAATCTTCTTCTTTTCCTTACTCGGGAACTGACTCAGCGTCCCATCTGCTTTAAAATACGTCTTCAACACCTTTTCCTGCTCTTCAGTCGTAATCGCATATCGTTCATCCACCATCGTCGCCCCCCTGTGTATCTGAACCAGACTCTCCGGCCCGGCATCTTCTTTTAACAACTGCATTAACGCTAAAAACACGCGCGCCTGCTTTTCCTTCTCCTTAAACTTAAACCGGTGATTCCGAATCGTCGAAGGGCTTCCGCCAATCTGCTTCGCCGCCTCCTTATCAGAAACTCCCTGCATAAAATAAGAAAGCAATTCCTTCTGGTGATCAGACAAACCCGTATACTTCTTATCCATATTCATCAAATACACAAACATCGACTCATGTTCAGCTCTCACATGCATCTCAGCTGCTTTGTAAGCTTCAAAAAACCGCCCGTCAACCTGAAACACTTCTCCCTTTATAAAGCGCTCACCGCAAACCAGACAATGATACGCTTCATCCAAAAACTTCACCCCATGCGCAAGCTCCTCCACAGAAGCCTCCCAAAACAACTCACTCAACACAAACACTTCCTTTAAAAGTTTATCAATTAATAAACATATTATACTATTGTTTATTAAAAAACAAACGATTTTTAATTAGGTTTACTCTTTTTGGGTGAATATCGTGAGTGAGGGATCGGGCATAGTGAGCGGGGCGGGTGAAGGAATTATGCAATCTGCTGAGGGAATTAAATGAAGTGTTGAAGGAATACGCCTTATTTGCTGAAGAAATCTTCGGCGGCGTGTCTGTTTGATCTAGTAAGAAGGATAGTCTGGTTTCAGTTAATACCTGCAATAATGCCCTTAGGATCTTGGCCCTTTGCACTGGATGCACTTAGGATTCCTGCCTTTTGCCCTTTATGCACTTCGGTCACTGGCCTTGCCCTACATGCCCTTCCTTCTCTTTTACACGCACAAAAAAAGCCTTTCCCCTAAAGGAAAGACTTTTTAAAAGTGCCTAGCGACGTCCTACTCTCACAGGGGGAAACCCCCAACTACCATCGGCGCTGAAGAGCTTAACTTCCGTGTTCGGCATGGGAACGGGTGTGACCTCTTCGC
This sequence comes from Jeotgalibacillus alimentarius, assembly GCF_000829445.1. Taxonomy (GTDB): domain Bacteria; phylum Bacillota; class Bacilli; order Bacillales; family Jeotgalibacillaceae; genus Jeotgalibacillus; species Jeotgalibacillus alimentarius. The sequence goes on along the minus strand of NZ_JXRQ01000003.1, from coordinate 182 downwards.
TGTCATCACTAGACTATGAAAGGCTCGCGCCTTCAAAACTGGATACGTTCATCAAAGTAAGGAGATTGTCGAGAATCACCTAATTGGTTAAGTCCTCGATCGATTAGTATTCGTCAGCTGCACATGTCACCATGCTTCCACCTCGAACCTATCTACCTGATCATCTTTCAGGGATCTTACCA
>NZ_JXRQ01000002.1 GCF_000829445.1 Jeotgalibacillus alimentarius | reverse complement strand
GCTCCTCATCTGTTCGCTCGACTTGCATGTATTAGGCACGCCGCCAGCGTTCGTCCTGAGCCAGGATCAAACTCTCCGTAAAGTGTTTGAAAAGCTCATGTCTTTTTTATTCGAAAAAGACTTAAAATCTTAAAACGTTGACGTTTGGTTGTTTAGTTTTCAAGGTTCAATTCTTTCTTTCCGCCCTCTTCTTTACTATAGAAGAAACGCGGTGTTGCTCTCTCAAGCGACCAATCTATCATAACATCTTTCAGCGTTTTAAGTCAATCACTTTTTCAAAAAAGTTTTTCGCTGTTTTTTGTTGTGTGTTTTGATTGTGTGCTGCGTTGTTAAAGCAACGAGAACTAATATACCATGTATTCTTTAAATAACGCAACCCTTTTTCAAAATTAATTTTTAAAGATCAATTTTGCACCCTGTGCGTGCATCCAATACAACATCAGAATCAAGCTTGCAGCAGAGAACATACTTCCCGCATTCCGGATCAAATACATAGACAGGTGTCATAGTGCACGCTGAAAAAATATCTCGTGCTGCCTGTTCTGGTGATATACGTTCAGACGACTCCACCTGTTTTTGATCAGGCATCATATGCGCGAGCATTTTTTGCTTATCCATTACATTTATCAATTGATAGCTCTCATCAAGAAACAGCTTAATTTTATCTCCGTCATGTTCAATTGTTGCTTCTATATAATGATCTTCACGAAAGAAACTTCTCAGCTGCCAGAGACCGGACTCTTTAGGGTACTCACTTTGAAGGTAAGATGTAACAGCTTCTTTTATCAAACTAACCTCTTCTTCTGTCCACGGACGCGCTGCAGGATGTGGTTCGTGCTTCTCCAATTGTTCCTTTGAAAGCGAATGGTGGGTAAAGGGCGGTTTAAATGACCACTCTCTTTTGATTGCATGATCCCACTCCAGCAAAGATGAATGCTGATTATACCATTGATTTCTTTCATCAAGTTCAAACGGCAGTGTGTTCAGATCATTGTTTTTAACGTAAATCTCTTCGAACGCATAAAATGGTTTCCCATCAAAAATAAAAGGCGTTTCATACACCTTTACCTGATTGCGGGCTATAGACATCACGTCCGGCTGAGTGATTGTGAATGTTTCCTGATGAATCCACTCATCAGTGGGAAACACGCCGTATTTTGAATACATCTTTAATCGATGCTGTTCATCAAGCTCTATGCCAATGGATCCTCCTGGTGATAACCGGATACCATATGTAACCGCACTATAAGAGACACCATGATTTGTTTTCTTTTTGATCAGATTCACTCCCGGCGTCATCCTAGTCTGGTTCACCAGCCAGTCATCCAGTTCTTGCTCTGTTTTAAAAACGAGCTTGTCACTGCCTTCATCCCCAACCACAATCATCCTGATATAACATTGATGAGTGATGTTATACGTTAAGACGATCGTTCCTGCCGGGTTGTGACCTTCTTCCTCTCGTTCCACTGTACCCGGAGGCAGCCAGTCAACTGTCAGCGTGTAGACGGTTCCTTCCACCGGATTGTAAGAACGTTCAATATAAGGTTCAACCGGGGTATAGCCCTCCAGGTCATAATCCATCTCCATTCGATCCAACCACTTTTCCATGTTTTCCTCCTTAAAGGTGAAATATCATACGAAGATCCTCACCATTTTTCATTCAGCAGCTCCGTTTTCTTCTTTTGAAACTCTTCTTCTGTAATCAGTCCTTCTTCTTTTAAACGGTGCAGCTGTCTGATCTTTTCTTCATAACTATCTCCCGTTGTATTTGATAAAGGCTGGTCTTCGATATTCACATCATATTCCGAGACTCCTTTATCAGAAAAAGCATTGATCGCATGAAAAATCGTAATGCCCGCTGCAATCAGTGTCCATATTACGCCAAACAAACCGAACTGTGGAATCGCAACTGTAATGCCTAAAATGAGAAAAGCAATTCCTCCGGCCATTGCAAATGTTGAAGCTCCTTTGCTCGGTCTTACACGGTAACGCCCCATTTATCATCCCTCCAGAATTGAAAGCCGTACCTGATTTTACGAATGAACATAAAAAAAGTTCCATACAGAAGGGTCGTTTCGTTCCCTTCTGTATGGAACCTCAATATTAACGGGTAAAGATGTAGACCAGCGCTGCTGTACCCGGCAGACCGAGTACACCCGCTATTCCTGTAGTGAGCGGATTCATCGGAACATATAATCCGTACTCCTGACCGAAACGGTTAATGAGAAACAGCAGGCCAAGACCGACCACCCATTTCGTCGCAAACCGCCACAGCCATTTTAAAAAAGGAACGGTCCCAACTGACAAAATTAAAATGACAGTCGTGAGCGTTCCGAGTACCCACAGCCAGATCATGTACACGACTCCCCCTTTAAGAAGTTGAACGAGCGCCTTACGCTTTTCGTCTTGTACTTATCTTATGTGCGGGTGTCTTACTTTATGACAATTTTGCGGTGACGCGCTTCTTTAAATAGATAAAAGTAGCGTGCTTCGGCCATTTTTTCTTCAGCAATCATTTGAGGGCTTTTTTCAAAACTTAAGTCTGACAGGTTTTTCTGCTGCTGCCAGTCTTCCCTTGTCTGCTGCATTAAATGAATGAGCCGCTCGTCATACTCTTTTTTCAGCTTCCCTTTTTTACGAAACAGCATAACGAAGCTCCTTTGGGTCGATTAATTATCAGACGTCTCTTCTTCCTTCAAGCGCTTTGGATAGCGTCACTTCATCGGCATACTCAAGGTCGCCCCCTACAGGAAGACCGTGTGCGATGCGGGTAACCTTGATTCCTGAAGGACGGAGCAGTCTGGAAATATACATGGCTGTTGCTTCCCCTTCAATATTCGGGTTGGTTGCTAGAATGACTTCCTGTACTTCATCATCCTGCAGACGCTTCAGCAGATCAGGTACATTAATATCTTCCGGGCCAATACCATCCATTGGGGAAATGGCACCGTGAAGAACATGATACAGACCTGTATATTCTCTCATCTTCTCCATTGCAATCACGTCTTTAGGGTCCTGAACGACACAGATGATTGAGCGGTCGCGCTTTTGATCTTCACAAATGTAGCATGGATCCTGGTCTGTGATATGTCCGCAAACAGAGCAAAATCCGAGATTCCGCTTGGCGTTGACCAGCGCTTTTGCGAAATCGAGCACTGTGTCTTCTTTCATTCCTAATACAAAAAACGCCAGCCGGGCCGCTGTTTTCGGCCCAATGCCTGGCAGTTTCATGAAGCTGTCGATCAGCTTGGATATCGGTTCCGGGTAGTGCACGTATTAAAACATCCCCGGGAGGTTCATGCCTTTAGTGAACTGTCCCATTGTAGAATTGGTCAATTCGTCAGCTGCTTTCATTGCCTCGTTTGTTGCGGCTAAAACAAGGTCCTGCAGCATTTCGATGTCTTCCGGGTCTACAACATCTTCTTTAATCTCTACATCTACCACTTCTTTATGACCTGAAACAGTAACTGTCACCATTCCGCCGCCAGCTGTACCAGTCAGGCGCTTTTCTCCAAGCTCTTCCTGTGCCTTTGCCATTTGCTTCTGCATTTTCTGCATCTGCTTCATCATACCTTGCATATTTCCTCCACCACGCATGTGTATTACCTCCGAATAATTTAGTCTTGAATATCGAGTAAGTCTGAGCCGACAAGTTTCCTTGCTTCTTCAATCAGCGGGTCTTCTTTCGCTTCACCGTCTCCCTCAGGTTCATCCTGCTGCTGGATAAAGTCTTCGCGAATATCAAGCCACTGATCTTCAGGCACACCGATCACTGAATAATATGTGCCGGTAAGCTCCTGCAGAATAGAAGGCATTGTGTCTGTCAGCTTATTGTTTTCCATTGCCATTTTGCAATGAATCTCATATTTAAATTTTAACACAAAAGTGTCCTGAGATGCTGCAACTGGCTCAGCTTCATTCAAAAGTGCTGTCAGTGATCTCAGCTGCTGGCGGTTCATACTCTCGAGCATATCTCCCCAACGGTTTTTAATCTGTGTAATGTCATCTTTTGTTGCATTTCTGAGCACTTCTTTAATTCTGCCGACTGGCGCTTTGAATGTACTTTGACGCGTTTGCTTTTTCGCAGTCGGGGCTGCAGCGGGCTGCGCCTGTTCTTCCTGCACGCCGATTGCCCTCAGTTTTTTGAGCTCTCCTTCTAACTGGTTCACTCTGTTGATCAGCTGCTGCAGATCAGGAATATCCACTGCCTGAGCTGCTTTTGGCCGCTCAGATTGAGACAGCTTCACTGCCGCCACCTCTAAATGGGTTCTGGCATGATTGGACATTCTCATTTCCTGCTGCGTTTTGTTGAGCACTTCAATATATTGATACAACAGATCAGATTCCACAGTTTCTGCAATCTTTTTAAATGCATCATCTGACAATACGCGCTCTAGTGAATCCTCAAGCTCAGGTGCTGTTTTAAACAGCAAGAGATCCCGGCTGTATAAAATGAGATCCTCAATCAGCCTGAGGGGGTCTTTCCCTTCTTCAAGCAGACGATGAATGGCGTCGAGTGCCTGAGGGGTATCCTGATCAATAATCGCTTTTACGAGATTCGTCAGCTGTTCCTGGCCGATTGAACCTGTTACAGTGAGCGCATCTTCCACCTCAACCTGCTCACCGCTGAATGAAATCGCCTGATCAAGCAGACTGAGCGCATCACGCATTCCGCCTTCAGCAGTCCGGGCAATGATATGAAGTGCTCTCTCTTCAACTGTCACACCGGACGCTTCTGCAATATGCTTCATTCTTCCTGTAATGTCGTGAGCTGTGATCCGTTTAAAATCAAAGCGCTGGCAGCGTGAAATGATCGTCAGTGGGATTTTATGCGGCTCTGTTGTTGCGAGGATAAAGATGACATGCTTAGGCGGTTCTTCAAGCGTTTTAAGTAACGCATTAAAAGCTCCGGGCGTCAGCATATGCACTTCATCGACGATATATACTTTATAGCGCCCTTCATTTGGCGCGTATTTTACCTTGTCACGAATATCACGGATTTCATCGACACCGTTATTGGATGCGGCATCGAGTTCAATCACATCAGAAATGGAACCATCTGTGATTCCTTTACAGATCGCACATTCATTACACGGTTCATTGACTGGTGCATGCTCACAGTTCACCGCTTTGGCTAAAATTTTCGCCGCACTTGTCTTTCCGGTACCACGGGGGCCGGAAAATAAATAAGCATGAGAAATTTTCTCCTGTAAGAGGGCGTTCTGCAGCGTTTTTGTCACGTGCTGCTGCCCTACAACATCAGCAAATTCCTGCGGGCGCCACACGCGGTATAACGCTTGATAAGCCATTGGTGTACCCTCCTCATCTGTCATGATTTCCTCCCTTCAGTATAACGCAAATCCGCGCATCTGACACTCAGAAATAGAGGAGGAAATCATACAGATTTTAAACTATGACTTTTTGCCTTTCACTTCTTTATTCAATGTCTTCACAAGCCCCACGCACATGAGTATCACAATGAACGACAGCGGCAGCGCACTGATCACAATTGCTGTCTGGAAGGCCTGGAGACCACCGACTAACAGCAGAATGGCTGTGATCGACACGAACAGAACGCCCCATGTGATTTTGATGCGCGTTGATGGATTCAGGTTACCATTCGTTGACTGCATCCCTAATACGAAAGTGGCTGAGTCAGCTGTTGTAACGAAAAAGATCGTCACAATAATGATGGTGAAAAATGACATAAAGGCTGTGAACGGAAGCTCCTGCAGCACATAAAAGAGTGCTGTTTCAAGTGACTGGGCAGATACTTCAAGCCCTTCATATAACTCATAATAAATCCCTGTCCCGCCGACAAAAGCGAACCAGATAAACATGACAAAACTCGGCACTAAGATGACACCCACGATAAATTCGCGGATCGTTCTGCCTTTAGAGATACGGGCAATAAACATCCCGACAAACGGTGTCCAGGAGATCCACCATGCCCAGTAAAAAATCGTCCAGCTCTCTGTCCAGCTTGAAGCCTGCTCATTAACAGGGTTCACCTGCAACGACATCGGAATAAAAATGGATAAGTATTCAGCCAGACCTGATACAAACATATTTAACATAAACAGCGTCGGCCCTGTGATAAAAATAAACACTAAGAAGATAAATGAGATCGAAATATTAATCGTACTTAAGTATTTTATTCCTTTATGAATACCCGTGGATGCTGAAATGACGAAAATAACAGTGATGATCATCATAATGATCAGCTGAATTGTAAAATTGTATGGTGCATCAAATAAAAACACGAGTCCGGAATTCACCTGCTGGGCACCAAGCCCGAGAGATGCGGCAACACCAAACAATGTGGCAAATACAGCGATGATATCAACTGTATGTCCAATTGGTCCTTTTACTCGTGAACCCAATACGGAATAAAGCGTAGAACTCATTAAACCTGGAGTATTGTAGCGGAATTGCTGGAGTGCGAGTGCAAGTGCAACAAGTGCGTAGATCGCCCATGCGTGAAAGCCCCAGTGAAGCCAGGTATAGGCTACACCACTAACTGCATCAGCCGGTGTCCCGCCTTCCCCATAAGGCGGTGAAGAAAAGTGTCCAATCGGCTCAGACACGCCGTAAAAGAATAACCCGATCCCAATTCCTGCTGAAAACAGCATCGAAAACCAGACCGGCCTGCTGAACTCAGGCTTTCCATCCTGTGGCCCAAGCTTAATTTTACCGAAGCGGCCAAATGCTAAATACACCGCAAATAAAAACATACCCGTTACAAGCAGCTGGTAATACCACCCGAACGTTTCAAACATAAATGACTGCGCTGTTGCAAGTCCCGCGTTGAGCTGATCGGTAAATAACACACCAACGAGCACAAATGCGACTGCAAGTCCCACAGAAATCGAAAATACTGGTGACTTTTTCGGCTTCATATGACTTCCCCTTTTCAGTTGTAATGTTCTTAAGGGTAACATACCTTTAAAAATGATTCAGGAAACGCCCATATAATGGGATTTGTGTGGGTTTTTATGGGTTTTGTGGACTTGGTGGATGTGTCTAGGGACGGAATGGCGGTTCGGCGTATGTGCCGGGTGGTTCGCGTTTTAGGACTGTGTGTTCGGCACTTAACATGGCAAGTTCGAGTTTTATACCGCCATGTTCGACGTTCAGCAGCCAACGTTCGACGCTTCGGGTACTTTGCCCCACCTCCGCCCCGAAACACGCCACACCAGCAGCCCACACCAAAACAAAAAAGCCACCCCGGAATCCGGAATGACTTTGATTATATAAAAATTAAAATGCCGTGCACCTTCTGTCGACTGACAGCCCCATGCGTTACTCCTGCAGTTAGCTCGGTTCAGGCTGTCCCGCGGCACATGAGAGGTTCCACTTAATGCTGCTTCCTTCCGGACCTGACATGGTTCATGAATTCCCATTGCGCAGGACCCAAACGTCAACACCACTTACAGAAGGCAGACCATGAAGCATGGCAGCCTCGAGAAGGGATTCAGTTTCGCTAGAGCGGATTGCGAATACAGGGCACCGCTAATTCCCCACCTAGCACGGCAAAAATGAGACCAATATTCATTTGCGCCTTTTGACGACGCAAGATTTAGTATACTACCTGTAGACAGAAAAATCAATCAGGATCTTTTGACATCTGTTTCCTGCGTTTCTTCTCCTCACGCAAACCCCTGAAAAAGTCCGTCAGCATCTGACCGCACGCTTCTCCAAGTACATCCGGCACCACTTCACAGCGATGGTTGAAGCGGTCATCCTCAAGTAAATTCATCAGGCTGCCCGCACACCCCGCCTTTGGATCACGCGCACCATAGACAACCCGGTCCACGCGTGACAGCAGGATCGCACCGCTGCACATCGGACATGGCTCAAGTGTGACATAGAGCGTTGTATTCTCAAGGCGCCAGCTGCCAACTGCGTCACATGCTTTTTCAATCGCGAGCAGCTCGGCATGAGTGACAGCATTCTGCGTTGTTTCGCGAAGGTTATAGGCGGAGGCGATCATTTCATCATCTTTAACCAGCACAGCCCCGATTGGCACTTCACGGATCGCTTCAGCTTTTTTCGCTTCCTCTATCGCCCGCTGCATCCAGTATTCATCGCGTTCAGTCATCACATTCGCCCTTTGCTCATTTTTTTCTGATTCTATCATATAGTTGAAAATAGCGTCTATTTTCTCTAAAAGTGAAAGGAGTTCTTTATGCAAATTCACGTTGTCCAACCGGGTGAGAACCTGTTTACAGTCAGCGCACTTTACTCCATTACCCCTCAGCAGATTGCTGATGCCAACCAGCTTCCTAATCCTGATCAGCTCGTGCCGGGGCAGGCACTCGTGATCCCGATTACCGGCAGCTTTTATTTCGTTCAGGCCGGGGACTCCCTCTATTCGATCGCCCAGAAAGCCGGCATCACTTATCAGGAACTCGCCTCAATTAATGGGTTATCGCCTGAACAGCCGCTTGCAATCGGGTGGCGCCTTTATTTACCGCCAAAACCTAAAACATCTGCAGAATTCAATGCCTATGCAGAACCTTTTGGTGAAACCGTTTCTGAAAATATCCTATTGCGGACGAGGGAGGCCGCTCCCTATTTAACCTATCTCGCTCCGTTCAGTTTTCAGGCGAAACGAGATGGTTCACTCAGCACGCTGCCGGTCGAACCGTTCGTGCCGATTGCTGACGCCAACCGCAATACACTGATGATGGTCATTACAAATCTTGAAGAAGGCGGATTTAACGATGAGCTCGGCCGGATCCTTTTAAATGATATGACTGTGCAGGATAACCTGCTGGATAATATTGAAACAACAGCTAAACAGTATGGATTCCGGGATATACATTTTGATTTTGAATACCTGCGTCCTGAAGATGAAGAAGCATATACGGCGTTTTTAGCAAAAGCAAAAGAGCGTTACGCCAAAGAAGGCTGGCTTGTCTCAGCTGCACTAGCGCCGAAAACGCGCGCCGATCAGCCTGGCAGATGGTATGAAGCGCATAATTACAAGGCGATCGGTGAAGTCGTGGATTTTGTCGTCATTATGACGTATGAATGGGGCTACAGCGGAGGACCCGCACAGGCAGTCTCACCGATTGGGCCGGTGCGGGATGTACTTGAATATGCCCTTACTGAAATACCTGCAAATAAAATCATGATGGGGCAGAACCTTTACGGCTATGACTGGACGCTGCCGTTTGTACAGGGCTCTCAGGCACGTGCAATCAGTCCCCAGCAGGCAATTGAGATCGCCGCAACACAAGGGGTGCCCATCCAGTATGATACAACTGCCCAGGCACCGTTTATTGAATACACTGCTGACGGAAAGGACCATATTATCTGGTTTGAGGATGCACGGTCCATTCAGGCGAAGTTTGATCTGTTAAAAGAATTGAATTTACGTGGGATGAGTTACTGGAAACTCGGCCTTTCTTTTCCTCAAAACTGGGTGCTGCTCGGCGACCAGTTCACCCCTGTAAAGCTCAGATAATTTTTTCATACGGACAAGGAGCGTGATATCACACTCCTTGTCTTTTTTCGTCGGATCACGCCTACTTTTCACCTGTTGATTATGGTACAATAACGGGTGCGAACTGAACCGGCTTGACTGGAGAACAAGGAGGAAACGAGAATGACAACCATTCCGTTTATTACAGTGGAGGGGCCGATTGGCGTCGGCAAGACGTCTCTTGCAAAAGCCATTTCCTCACACTTTGATTTTCATTTGTTAAAAGAGATTGTCGATGAGAATCCTTTTTTAGATAAATTCTACTCAAACATTGATGAGTGGAGCTTCCAGACAGAGATGTTCTTTCTCTGCAACCGCTATAAGCAGCTGAGCGATATTCAGCGTCACTATCTGTCAGCACAGAAGCCTGTCGCGGCAGATTACCACATTTTCAAAAACATCATTTTCGCCAAACGTACGCTTCGTCCTGAGGAATACGATAAGTATCTTGAAGTGTACCGCATTTTAACGGCTGATATGCCAAAGCCAAATGTCGTTGTCTACCTTCATGCAAGCCTTGAGACACTGCTAAAACGCGTAAAGCTGCGCGGACGCGAATTTGAAAGAGATATGAGCCCGCTTTACTTAGAGCAGCTCTCAGCAGATTATGATGAATTCATTCATCACTTCGAAAAAACGCACCCGGAAATTCCGGTGCTGCGGATCAACGGTGACGAGATTGATTTCGTCAACTACGAACAAGACCTCGGACAAGTCCTGCAAAAGGTCGAAGAATCATTACTTAAAAGGAGTACAACCCTATGAACGCACGTGAACGCTACGGTATCCCGAACGATGCCGTCATTACAATCGCCGGAACAGTCGGCGTCGGCAAATCAACCATGACGCAAAAGCTCGCTGAACACCTTCAGTTCAGAACGTCTTTTGAAAAAGTTGAAGCGAACCCTTACCTTGATAAATTCTATAAAGACTTTGAAAAGTGGAGCTTCCATCTGCAGGTTTACTTCCTCGCAGAACGCTTCAAGGAACAAAAGCGCATGTTTGAATACGGAGGCGGCTTCATTCAGGACCGCTCGATCTATGAAGATACAGGCATTTTCGCGAAGATGCACTATGAAAAAGGCACAATGTCACCGGTAGATTACGAGACGTATACGAGCCTGTTTGAGGCAATGGTGATGACACCTTATTTCCCTCATCCAAGCCTGCTTGTCTATCTTGAAGGGTCGCTGGATGATATTGTGACGCGCATTCAGGCAAGAGGCCGTCCGATGGAGCAGGAAACACCGCTTGCTTATTGGGAAGAGATGCACCAGCGCTATGAGAACTGGATTGATTCGTTTAATGCATGTCCGGTGCTGAGACTGAATATTAATGATTATGATCTCGTGAAGAATCCTGATTCGATTGATCCGATTCTCGAGAAGATCGGATCGTTTATTCAGCAGACTTCGCTTTTGAAGAAGTAGTCTCTGAAACCGCTGGTCCTTTCCGTGGAGGGCTTCGCTTTCCTGCCCCCGGGCGGTGAGCCTCCTCGAGCTTCGCTCTGCGGGGTCTCACCTGTCCCTTCCTGGGGCGGGAGTCTTCACCCTCCACTCCAAGGACCAGCTGAGTGAGTGTGAATAAATTCATTTTTATCATGTTCGTTGAAATATTCCATTCTAGAATCTGCATAGCTGATGACTGAAGCGGAAATCATCAGCCAATTTATATAAAATTAAAACCAATGTTTACAAAACGACTTCATCCTCCTTTTATATAGAGTAAAAGGGGGATTTTTTGATGGAGAAAATTCTAATTGATGTATTGTCGACGCAGGGTGTGTTTGCGGTTTTGTTTGCGGGGCTGTTGTTTTATGTGCTGCGGATGAATAAGGAGCGGGAGGATAAGTTTTTTGAGACGAACCGGAAGCTTGAGGAGACGCTGCAGCTGATTGAGATGCTGTTGAAGAAAGATGGACGGTAAAGAAAACCCGGCGGTGTGCCGATACACCGCCGGGTTTTTCATTGCATGAATTCTCATCTCAAATAAGCTATAATTGAGACAGGGAAAAGGAGCTTCAATTCTTGTGGTCTGGTCACTGCACTGAATCTGATGGCTTCCTTTTCTCTTTTTCATATCCAAAATACAGGCATTTGATTTTCTCAAGAGCTCTCATTTTTGTCTGATTCACAGCCTGTCTTGAGATCTTCATGTATTGGGAAAGTTCTGTAGCAGACAGGTCATTTATATATATACACTCAATAACAAACGCCTCCTGTGTCGTTAAGACCCCCATCATTTCCAGTAATTCAATCTCTGAATTCATAGCCGCCTCGTCCGCAACGTTTTTTATCTCAAAAGCCTGTTCAATTTCAATCATCCTGCTGTTCTTTTTTGATAAACGAATGAATTCGTATTTTAACGATTTTGCGAGATAGCTGAAGATGATTTTATTATTCTTCTCAGTTAATCGCTCGAGCGGCATTTTCCGTGCGGTTTTTAATAAATGCAGCTTCAGATCCTGCTTTGTATCCTCGCCATCAAGTAATCGGCCATATTTGTGAATAACCGGTTCAAACGTCGACAGCAGCTCAAGCGCCTCCCTTTCCTCTCCACTCCGCATCTTTACAGCGATATCATATAAACTTTTTTGCATATCATCACTCCTTTTTCACATTATACCAAACATACGTTCTTGTTTTTAGTATTAGGAGTCGGGAAAATTCGTGGTTTTTTGCAAAAAAGCATACTCTGTTAAATCTGGCTGTTGATTTCCGCTTCAGGGGGAACGCTTTCCGCATGAGCCGTCTTTTGGCTCCGGTTCAATCGGACCTCCTCAGCGCGCGGCGCTTGCGGGGTCTCACCTGTCACGCTTCTCCTGCTGGAGTCGTCCCCCTTCCGCTCCAATCACCAGCTGTGCTAAAACAACATTGGGCTTTAACAAAACAAATAAGATAAGCAGTACACCATTTTAACTGTACTGCCAGCAGTGAATGATCTTTTTTATATACAAAAAAGCCACTGCCAAAGCAGTGACTTTCTCCAATTTATGCGCGTTGATGTTTAATTTGAAAATTATGGAGGAGGTAGAGGGATTCGAACCCCCGCGGGCTGTTACACCCCTGTCGGTTTTCAAGACCGATCCCTTCAGCCGGACTTGGGTATACCTCCCTGTCGACAAGAACTATAATATCATGGTTGAAAGTTCCCGTCAATCTTTTTTAAAAGATTTTATGAAAAACTTTTAGATTCTTTTGTGCGGCGGTACTGCCACTGTTTCCATTGAAAACGGATAAAGCAGCCGACACAAAAGCCCATGATCGCAACTGATGCCGCAGTCACAACCATTATTGTAAAGGCATAAGCTGCAATTGTCCACCCTAAAATGAAAGAAAGATAGCCCCCGGTAAGGAAAAATACAGCAAGCGTCTGATTAAAACGCTGATCTGAACGATCTTCAGGGATATAGCTGTTCATCGGTTTCTTCAAAAATTGCTTAGCAAGACGCATAACCGGATTAAAGTTAAATAAGACACCACCAAGGCCGGCAAGCAACGGAATGAGTAATAAATGATGGAATCCTGTGATCCAGACTGCTGCAACGGTCAGAACAATGGTCCACTGGTTCGTACGGACGAGCGGACGCGGGATGGAAAGAGGTTGAGACATATCTATATCATACCTTTCTGATCGGAATATAAGTTTATAAGCTATCATACGCCGGATGGTATCGAAACGTCAAGCGGGGAGTTTTTGGGAGTGTCTGACTGACCGGTACAAAACCATATAAAAAGAGCTGTCCACTACAGGACAGCTCTCAATTCACTTATTTAGAAATAACCTTCTTACCACCCATATAAGGCTGCAGTACTTCAGGTACGACTACACTGCCGTCTTCCTGCTGATAATTTTCTAAAATCGCAGCAACTGTACGGCCGATTGCAAGACCACTGCCGTTTAACGTATGCACATGTTCAGGCTTTGCATTTGGCTCGCGGCGGAAGCGGATATTTGCACGACGCGCCTGGAAATCTTCGAAGTTACTGCAAGAAGAGATCTCGCGGTATGTGCCATAGCTTGGAATCCATACTTCGATATCATATTTCTTAGCAGCTGTGAAACCAAGGTCCGCTGTACACATGCTCATCACACGGTACGGCAGTTCAAGCAGCTGAAGTACTTTTTCAGCGTGACCAGTCAGTTTTTCAAGCGTTTCATAAGACTCTTCAGGCTTCGCAAAACGTACAAGCTCCACTTTGTTGAACTGGTGCTGACGGATCAGTCCGCGTGTATCACGGCCTGCGGATCCTGCCTCAGAGCGGAAGTTCGCGCTGTAAGCGACATACGCTTTTGGCAGGTCTTCAATTTTTAAAATTTCATCACGGTGATAGTTAGTAACAGGCACTTCAGACGTCGGTACAAGGAAGAAATCTTCTTTTTCAATACGGAAAGCATCCTCTTCAAACTTCGGCAGCTGGCCGGTTCCTGTCATACTTGCACGGTTAACAAGGTATGGCGGCAGCATTTCAGTGTAGCCGTGCTGATCCTGATGAAGATCCATCATGAAGTTGATCAGCGCGCGCTCAAGACGTGCACCTGCGCCTTTATAAAAAACGAAGCGGCTGCCTGTTACCTTTGCAGCACGTTCAAAATCAAGCATCTCAAGGTCAGTTGCCACGTCCCAGTGAGGCTTTGCTTCAAAATCGAAGTTGCGAATGTTCCCCCAGTTGCGGATTTCAACGTTATCATCCTCAGTATCACCAATCGGTACACTGTCATGCGGTACATTTGGAATAGAGAGCAGCAGTGTTTCAAGCTTCTCTTCCACTTCGCGCAGACGCTCGTCGATCTGCTTGATCTCATCACCAAGATTTCGCATTTCAGTAATCACGTCATCCGCATTCTTCTTTTCACGCTTCATCTGTGCAATTTCCTGAGACACCTCATTACGGCGGCTCTTCTTCTCTTCCGTTTTTGTAATCAGCTCGCGGCGTTCCTGATCCAGTGCCTGGAACTGATCGAAATCCTTCAGATCCTCTCCGCGCTTTGCCATTTTTTCTTTTATCTCGTCAAAATTATTACGTAAACGTTTTAAATCTAACATGATGATTCCTCCTCTTTTTAGATGATTGAAAAGCTGCAGGGAAGTTTGGGTCTGTCCCAGACTTCCAAAAAACAAAAAACTCCCGCCCCTTATTATAAAAATAATAAGGGACGAGAGTTGAAGCCCGCGATACCACCCTGGTTGAAAGCACATGTGTACTTTCCGCTTAAGGCATAACGGTGCCTGCCCGTGGAATCTTACTCAATTTTCGGATTCCCGCTCCAGAATGGATTCGCGAACGTCTTATACCTGCTCACACCGGCCGCAGGCTCTCTTGAATAAGCGCATTCCGCTACTGTTTTCTGTCACAGCTTTTCGTTTGTTATGATAAAAATTAGGTTACTACACGTTCCGGAAAAGATCAACTGTTTTTTATATCACAACAGCTGGAGATTCTACCATTTGGATGAAATACTCAGTCAAACGGTGATCATCCGTCAGCTCTGGATGGAATGAGCAGCCGAGGAATTGCCCGTGACGCGCAAGGACAATCCGGTCATTGTGCGTGGCCAGCACTTGTGTATCAGGTCCGGCTGATACAATATGCGGCGCACGGATAAAGACCGCTGTGTAAGGATCTCCTTCAATACCTGTAATCGTCAGGTCCGCTTCAAAGCTTTCCTTTTGACGACCAAATGAGTTCCGTTCAACCACAACGTCCATCACACCAAGGTGAGGCTCATCATACCCGGTAATTTCTCCTGCAAGCAGGATCAGCCCGGCACATGTGCCAAACATCGGCTTACCTGAAGCGGCAAATGCTCTCAGCGGCTCCATCAGACCATATACATCAATCAGGCGGCGCATCGTTGTGCTTTCTCCGCCTGGTAAAATCAATCCGTCAATCTCTGTGAGCTGTTCTGCTTTCTTCACGACAACCGCTTTGGCACCGCCTGCTTCGATTGAACGGACATGTTCGCGAACCGCTCCCTGTAATCCTAAAACACCAATTGTTGTCATGATGATCAGCCCTTTCTTACCAACCGCGCTCCTGCATGCGGTCTTCTAATGATAGTGATGAGATTTCCATCCCTTTCATCGCTGTACCAAGCTCTTTTGATACTTTTGCGATTAACTCATAATCCTGGTAGTGCGTTGTTGCTTCCACAATTGCACGTGCAAACTTTTCAGGGTTATCGGATTTGAAGATCCCTGATCCTACGAATACACCGTCAGCGCCAAGCTCCATCATTAGTGCAGCATCCGCCGGCGTTGCAACGCCGCCTGCAGCAAAGTTTACAACCGGAAGACGTCCAAGTTCTTTAATTTCTAAAAGAAGGTCAAATGACGCACCAAGCAGTTTTGCTTCCGTCATCAGCTCATCTTTAGACATATTTACGACTTTACGGATCTGTCCGTTCACTTTACGCATGTGGCGTACTGCTTCTACGATGTTACCTGTTCCAGGCTCACCCTTTGTACGAAGCATTGACGTACCTTCACCGATACGGCGTGCTGCTTCACCAAGGTCGCGGCACCCGCATACGAATGGTACAGTGAAATCACTCTTCATTAAGTGATACTCTTCATCCGCTGGTGTTAATACTTCACTTTCATCTATATAATCTACACCCATTGATTCTAGTACGCGGGCTTCTGTGATATGCCCGATTCTTGCTTTTGCCATGACCGGAATACTTACCGCGCTCATAACCTCTTCTACAATGCGAAGATCTGCCATACGGGCAACTCCGCCTTCTTTACGAATATCAGATGGCACACGTTCAAGTGCCATAACTGCTACCGCACCTGCTGCCTCTGCTAACTTAGCCTGCTCTGCATTGACAACGTCCATAATCACGCCGCCTTTTTGCATCTCAGCCATTCCTCTTTTTACACGATCCGTACCTGTATTCATGGTAAAAGCCTCCTTCATCCTCTAGAACAGCTCCCCTGAAGACCCGGGACTGTCCCCTGCCTTCAGTTGAAGCTGGTGAATTTTGATCTAAATAGTCGGAATAAATGGTGTCCAGCTTCGGGCGCTAGCTCCTCGGCTTTTCTTTATCCCATCTTTTATCTTCACTAAAAAAGCACTTCCTGTCAAGATAGGAAGTGCTTTTAACATATGAAATGGTGCTAAAAACCTTGATATGTAAAGGTTTTTAGCACGTTAACGTGTCAGAAATTTTTTAGAACCAGCCTTTAACCGTAGTCACGATTGTATCCCAGAGACCGCCAAAAAATCCACCGACTGCACGCATGCTGAGCACAAACCAGTTGGCTTTTTCCACTGCTTCAGTTGTCACGACTTCTGTCTCAAGAGATGATGCCATGCTTTCATCAAGGAATCCGTACTCGCCGGCTGCTGATGCATGGCTGAGCGTACCTACTTGTGCACCTTCTTCAATTGGCGCTGTCAGTTCACCATCTTCATTTAAAAGGGATTCATCAAGCATCAGTTCAGGTGTGAATGTTGCAGGGTCCTGACCGTTTTCAAGGATCACTTGTACCGGTTCCATTGACTCAATGCCCACTGTATCTTCTGTTCCTTTATCAACAGGAAGTGTTTCCTGACCTTCTACTGTATAATTGGCCGGAAGAATTTCCTGCATAGAGAAATTTCCAAAACCGTAGTCAAATAGTTCAGCTGTGGCACCAAAACGAGCAGCATAAGAACCGACACCATTTTCATTTGTCGCATTCATCACAACAGAGATCAGACGCATATCGTCACGCTCTGCTGTACCTGTAAATGTATAACCTGCAAAGTCAGTTGTACCAGTTTTAATCCCGTCAGCGCCTTCATATTCAAATACTAAAGTAGGCAGCATGAAATTCCAGTTTTCCATTTCAGTTGCATCATCCGTACCCTCACGGAAGATTTTTTTAGGAATACTTGACGTTTCCAATACTTCAGGGAAATCATTTAACAAATGATAAGCAAGCTTTGCTGTAGCACGTGCTGACATCAGATTTTCTTCATCTGCTCCTGTGCCCTCCGGATGATAGCCTTTCATATCCGAATTATTCAGACCGCTTGAATTCACAAAATTATAATCATCAAGTCCGAGTTCAGCCGCCTTTTCATTCATGAGCTTGACGAACTCTCCTTCAGAGCCCGCCACTGTTTCTGCCAGTGCAATTGTTGATGCATTCGCTGAATAGATCACCATTGATTCATAAAGTTCCTGAATCGAGTATTGCTCACCGTTACGCAGCGGCACATTACTCAGTGATGTATCCTGAGAAATTTCATATGTCTTATCCGTTACCGTATACTGATCGTCCCAGGATACTTCTCCGTTCGCGATCGCTTCAAGCAGCAAATACTCAGTCATCATCTTCGTCATACTCGCAACACCAAGCTGCGTATCTGCATTATCTGCAAATAAAACCTTACCTGTTTCTGCTTCAAGTAAAATTGCTGCATCAACCTGCCAGTTCTGAATCACATTTGCCTTTGCTTCGTGGGTAAATGCACCACTTCCAAAAAATAACCCTAACGCAAGCGCACCTGCTGTCGCTTTACGTAATACATTTGTTTTAAACATGTTAGACCTCCGATAAGTTATCCGTGTCCAGCTTCAGCGCCTAGGCCCTCGAGTCATAAGCCACGCTGAGAAAATAGGAAAGACCGCCCATTTTTCTCAGCGCGTCTTATGCTTGTCGGGCCTGTTCGAGGCGCTTACGCATTTCTATGTACACTTCTGTCATTCTATCATAATCATTTACCAAAAAGTATAGCCAGATTAGCACTGTTCAGTGACAAAAAAGCAGGACTCCTGTAAGAATGGAGCCCTGCTTTGGGTGTGTCGAATGTTGCATCTATCTTATAATGAGTAGTTTGGAGATTCTTTTGTAATCTGTACATCGTGCGGGTGGCTTTCGCGAAGACCTGCACCCGTCATACGGATAAACTGTGCTTCTTCACGCAGTTCGAACAGATTCTTAGAACCGCAATAGCCCATTCCGCTGCGGATCCCGCCGACTAATTGATAAACAGTATCTGCAAGCGGTCCTTTATAAGCTGTACGGCCTTCGATGCCTTCAGGTACAAGTTTTTTCGCATCTTCCTGGAAGTAACGGTCTTTTGAGCCTTTTTCCATTGCAGCCATTGAACCCATTCCACGGTAAACCTTGAAGCGGCGTCCCTGGAAGATTTCCGTTTCACCTGGGCTTTCAGTCGTACCTGCAAGCAGGCTTCCAAGCATGACAGCATGTCCGCCGGCAGCCAGTGCCTTCACGATATCGCCTGAATACTTAATTCCGCCATCGGCAATAATAGACTTACCGTGTTTACGTGCTTCAGTTGCACAGTCATACACTGCCGTGATCTGTGGTACACCAACACCGGCAACAACACGTGTTGTACAGATTGAACCTGGTCCGATCCCAACTTTGACAACGTCAGCACCAGCTTCGATGAGTGCTTTTGTTCCATCAGAAGTCGCCACATTTCCTGCGATAATGACTACATCAGGGAATGAGTTACGGATCAGTGCAATGGTATCGAGCACGCCTTGTGAGTGACCGTGCGCTGTATCGATTACAAGTGCATCAACGCCTGCTTTTACGAGCTGCTGCACACGCTTTTCAGCATCTGCTGTCACACCGACTGAAGCAGCCACTAAAAGACGTCCCTGCGAATCTTTCGCCGAGTTCGGGAATTCAATCACTTTTTCAATATCTTTAATCGTAATTAGCCCTTTTAAGATGCCGTTCGCATCAACTAAAGGAAGCTTTTCAATTTTATACTGCTGAAGAATCTTCTCAGCTTCATCCAAAGTTGTGCCAACAGAAGCAGTCAC
Organism: Jeotgalibacillus alimentarius; assembly: GCF_000829445.1. GTDB lineage: Bacteria > Bacillota > Bacilli > Bacillales > Jeotgalibacillaceae > Jeotgalibacillus > Jeotgalibacillus alimentarius. The sequence goes on along the minus strand of NZ_JXRQ01000002.1, from coordinate 1,862 downwards.
AAGATTTTCTTTTGTCATCACTTCATCAATTTTCATTGAGTAATCCTGAATGAAACGAAGATCGCGGTTTGTAATAATTCCAACCAGCTTCTGCTCATCCATATCATTGACAATCGGTACACCTGAAATACGATATTTGCCCATCAAATGCTCTGCATCAAAAACCTGATGATCAGGAGTCAGGAAAAACGGATCTGTGATGACACCACTCTCAGAACGCTTTACACGCTCAACCTGCTCAGCCTGTGCTTCAATGCTCATATTCTTATGAATGACACCAAGACCGCCTGCACGTGCCATTGCAATCGCCATTGCAGCTTCAGTCACCGTATCCATACCTGCACTGATAATTGGTACATTCAGTTTAATCGTATCCGTAAGCTCAACTGACAGATCAACATCACGCGGTAATACCTCAGATTTCGCCGGGACCAGCAGTACATCATCAAACGTCAAACCTTCTTTAGCAAATTTCGTTTCCCACATTGTCAATTTCCTCCCCGTCTCAAAAATATTATTGTAAGGTTATCAGCCGGTCAACCGCGTGTCAATATTGAAGGAATAAGTTCGATTATTAAGAATAGTTGGGAGATTTTTTGTATGACGTCCGACTTTATCTGGCAGCACTACCTGCCCCTATACGCCAAACACCACGTTACACAGGTTTTATTCACCCGATATACAGCAGCAGGGATCACTCATTCTGAACAGCTGGCCATTGAAAAAGCACCTGCATTATGTGCGCATATTGAACACGCCGAACTATTCTATCAGCAGGCAGCTCACTCCACTGTCTTCATTCAGCCTGTCCTGCAATTCTACGGGATGATCCACCTCTTTAAAGCAGCCATCATGATGAAAGACCCTTTTCATCCCGAAAAAACCAATCAGCTCGCGCACGGCGTATCTTCCCGTAAAATCAAAAAGAAACACTACACCTTTTTAGAAGACACCGTCAAAATTCAAAAGCACGGGCTATACACAACATTCTCAGAAAAACTGCTTCACTGTTCACCAAGAATGATCACCTGTGATATGCATCAATTATTCAATTCACTGCATGACCCCTGCCCGTCATTACACAACATGCAGACCCATTACCTGATTCTCTACAGCCTCAGCATGCTCGCACGCTACGAAACAGAATGGTGGCACCGGTGTATGACTTATAAAGAAACAACAGATTATCCAGTGATCAAAAGCTTCCTCACCTACGCAGCGCATCAGGTACCTGATGGGATGAGAGTGTTTTTGCTGGATTGAAAGTGGACACGGCTGAGGAAATGATGTTTTTTAATAACGGAATCAGTCGGTTTCTGCCCTTGGGATCCTGGCCCTTTGCCCTGGATGCACTTAGGATTCCGGCACTTTGCCCTATATGCATTTATGTCTCTGGCCCTTCCTTCGCTTTTTACAAGCACAAAAAAAGCCTTTCCCCTAAAGGAAAGACTTTTTCAAAGTGCCTAGCGACGTCCTACTCTCACAGGGGGAAACCCCCAACTACCATCGGCGCTGAAGAGCTTAACTTCCGTGTTCGGCATGGGAACGGGTGTGACCTCTTCGCTGTCATCACTAGACTATGAAAGGCTCGCGCCTTCAAAACTGGATACGTTCATCAAAGTAAGGGATTCCGAGAATCACCTAGTCCAGCTTCAGCTCCTAGCTTTTCGGCTGCTTCACCCTGCCTGTTTGAGACTGACGTCTCATCCATTCAGGCCTCCACCAGCTCTCAAAGCTGATCAGTCGCTTCCACTTTCTCATAATTGGTTAAGTCCTCGATCGATTAGTATTCGTCAGCTGCACATGTCACCATGCTTCCACCTCGAACCTATCTACCTGATCATCTTTCAGGGATCTTACCA
>NZ_JXRQ01000001.1 GCF_000829445.1 Jeotgalibacillus alimentarius | reverse complement strand
TTGGTTAAGTCCTCGATCGATTAGTATTCGTCAGCTGCACATGTCACCATGCTTCCACCTCGAACCTATCTACCTGATCATCTTTCAGGGATCTTACCACTTGCGTGTGGGAAATCTCATCTTGAGGGGGGCTTCATGCTTAGATGCTTTCAGCACTTATCCCGTCCGCACATAGCTACCCAGCGATGCCATTGGCATGACAACTGGTACACCAGCGGTGCGTCCATCCCGGTCCTCTCGTACTAAGGACAGCTCCTCTCAAATTTCCTGCGCCCACGACGGATAGGGACCGAACTGTCTCACGACGTTCTGAACCCAGCTCGCGTACCGCTTTAATGGGCGAACAGCCCAACCCTTGGGACCGACTACAGCCCCAGGATGCGATGAGCCGACATCGAGGTGCCAAACCTCCCCGTCGATGTGGACTCTTGGGGGAGATAAGCCTGTTATCCCCGGGGTAGCTTTTATCCGTTGAGCGATGGCCCTTCCATGCGGAACCACCGGATCACTAAGCCCGTCTTTCGACCCTGCTCGACTTGTAGGTCTCGCAGTCAAGCTCCCTTATGCCTTTACACTCTTCGAATGATTTCCAACCATTCTGAGGGAACCTTTGGGCGCCTCCGTTACTCTTTAGGAGGCGACCGCCCCAGTCAAACTGCCTGCCTGACACTGTCTCCCGGCCCGATAAGGGCCGCGGGTTAGAAGTTCAACACAGCGGGGGTAGTATCCCACCAATGCCTCCACCGAAGCTGGCGCTCCGGTTTCTAAGGCTCCTACCTATCCTGTACAAGCTGTGCCAAAATTCAATATCAGGCTGCAGTAAAGCTCCACGGGGTCTTTCCGTCCTGTCGCGGGTAACCTGCATCTTCACAGGTACTATAATTTCACCGAGTCTCTCGTTGAGACAGTGCCCAGATCGTTGCACCTTTCGTGCGGGTCGGAACTTACCCGACAAGGAATTTCGCTACCTTAGGACCGTTATAGTTACGGCCGCCGTTTACTGGGGCTTCAATTCGCACCTTCGCTTGCGCTAAGCACTCCTCTTAACCTTCCAGCACCGGGCAGGTGTCAGCCCCTATACTTCACCTTACGGTTTCGCAGAGACCTGTGTTTTTGCTAAACAGTCGCCTGGGCCTATTCACTGCGGCTCTCTCGGGCTTGCACCCTAATAGAGCACCCCTTCTCCCGAAGTTACGGGGTCATTTCACCTTGCATCTCGCTAGAGGCTTTTCTTGGCAGTGTGGAATCAAAGACTTCGGTACTAAATTTCCCTCGTCATCACAGCTCAGCTTACACGGAAACGGGATTTGCCTCATTTCCTGCCTACCTGCTTAAACACGCGCAACCAACGGCGTGCTCTCCTATCCTCCTGCGTCCCCCCATTACTCAAACGATGTGTTGGTGGTACAGGAATATCAACCTGTTG